>NZ_CP082945.1:5623794-6870088 GCF_019933235.1 Streptomyces angustmyceticus
GCGTGATCCGGTCGCGGACATCGCTCAGCACCAGTTCCGCACCGTCACCCGCCGCCGTCCCGGTCCACTCGGCGGCCGACGCCACCCGCTCGCCGGACGGCAGCCAGGCGCCGCTGAGACCGCACCCCGAAGCGGGGCTTCCGGTCCCCGCGCCGTTGGCGAGCAGCACCTGCAGTCCGTCGGACGGCCCCCGCCGGCACCGCGGCCCGCCGCGTTCACCACCGCCGCGACCCCCGAGGCCCGGCACGCCTCGCGGACGGGGGCCAGTCGGGCGTCGTCGTCCGTGACCGTCATGCCCGTCGGGTCGGCGGCTATCCGGTCCAGGTCGTAGTGCGTCAGCGCGAGTTCGGAGAAGACCACCAGCCCCGCACCGCGCGTCGCGGCCTCGGTGAGGAGCGCGGCCATCCGCGCGGCATTGGCCTCGATATCGCCCGGTACCGGGAGGAACTGTGCGGCAGCAATGATCATTCACCCATCATGCCCGGGACCGTCCGACGCCGGCCCGGACGAGGACGTCAACAGGCCGGCACGCCCCGACACGCCAGGACGGCGAGGAGCCAGGACCGCAGGGAGTCAGGGCCGCGAGGGGGCAGGCCCGCAAGGAAGACAGGACCACAGCGCGTCCGGACCGCAAGGGAGCCAGGTCCGCAGCGAGTCCGGACCGCAAGGCGCGGCACCAAGGCGTCGCGACGCCAAGTCCCTCGTCACCCCCGCAGTTCCGGCAGTGCGGACAAGGCCCGCAGCCCCTTGAGGAAGCCGGCCCGGTCGGCGGCCGGCAGGTGGGCGAGCAGCCGTTCCTCGCCCTGCTGGATCGCGGTCTGCGTCGCGTCCCGCAGCCGCCGGCCCTCGGCGGTGAGCGACAGCAGACGCACCCGCCGGTCCGCGGGGTCAGGCCGGCGGCGGATCAGCTTCCGGGACTCCAGGTCGTCGAGGACGGTGATGATGCGGGTCTTGTCCGCCCGGATGGCCTCGGCCAGTGCCGCTTGGGTGCGGATCGGTGTCTCGTCGAGGTGCAGCAGCACCGAGTACGCCCACATCGTCAGGCCGTGCGCGTCGAGAACCGGCTGTTCGGCCGCCATGAGCGCACGCCCCAGGGGCACGATCATCGCCGCCAGATCGGGGCGGTTCGGCCGCCCTTGGGGTGTGCCGCTGTCGGCTGCGTTCTCGGCCATGGCCAAGAAAATACCTGTTGACACATCATGTGCTCGCGCAGATCGTAAGCACATGCCTACGAATACGGATATCGAGAGCCCGACCCCGCCGTCCGCGGATTTCGCGCGGCTCCGGTGCCTCCATGCCCGCGCGGTCCGGGACAGCGTGGCGCTGGTTCGCCGGATCACCCCCGACGATCTGCTCAGGCCGACCCCCTGCGCGGCGTGGACGCTGACCGATCTGCTCGCCCATATGACGGCCCAGCACCACGGGTTCGCGGCGGCGGCGCTCGGGCGCGGACGGGACCTGGCGCACTGGACGGTCGGGCCGCTCGACGCGGACCCCGTCGTGCAGTACCGCGATGCGGCCGAACACGTCATCGCCGCCTTCGCGACCGTGGACCGCCCCGACCGCCCGTTGGCCCTCCCCGAGTTCAGCCGCACGCGGACCTTCCCCGCCGCCCGTGCCCTCGGCTTCCACCTCATCGACTACCTGGTGCACAGCTGGGACGTCGCCCGCACCCTGGGCCTCCCGTACGCACCCACGCCCGAACTCCTCCGGGCCGCACTGCCGATCGCCCGCGCCGTCCCGGACGACGACTCCCGGCTGGCCCCGGGCAGCGCCTTCCGGCCGGGACTGTCCACGGACCACCACGCGGGCACCCTGGAGCAGATCCTCGCCGCCCTCGGCCGGTCACCGGACTGGCGGCCCCCTGCGTCGCCGGGCGTGAGCGGCGACTAGGACCGTCCCGCCGTTCGGGCAACGACGGCCGACGGGAGTGCTAGCCCCGGCCGTCCCCGGCCGGCGTGGCCTCCGAGGCCGCCACCGTCAGGATCGTCCGTACCTGTTCGGTGATCGTGACCCGGTGGTGCACGAAGTCCGGGTCGGTGATCCGGCCGTGTGCGGGGTCGGTGTTGCCGGGGCCGAACTCCAGTACCGGGGTGTGGAGATGGCCGCCCGGGAGGGCCGGGCGGACCGCGTCCCTCAGCAGGGTCGCGCGGTAGGCGATCTCGTTGGAGAGGTAGTCGCCGCCGCCCCCGGCGCGGGCCGTCGATCCCGGAGTGGGGCCGTCCGGGCGGTCGACCGGAGCGGTGCCGCCCGCCGGGATCTCCGTGACCTCGGTGTGGTCGACGACGGGGAAGGGGCCGGTCCCGGCCGCCACGATCCGGGCGTACGGCAGGCTGGTGGTCGTCCACTGCGGCTGCGGTCGCACGGTCGGTACGCCGGCCGGAATCGGCACGGTCTCCGTACGCGACTCCCGCGCATTGTCCGGATAGCCGCCCCGCCAGGCCCCGTTGGTCCGCTCGACATCGAACCGGCCGGGCCGTCCCTGGCTGATCGTCGTGAACAGGTCGGCCTGCCGCGGGCCGCGCCGGAAGTGCGGCAGCAGGGTGCGCTCCACCGTGCCGTCGGCGAAATCGGCCCACCGTACGGGGAAGACCGCGGTCTCGATCCGGGCCGGACGTCCGGAGGCGGTGCGCACCGTCGTCCCGTCCAGCGCGAGGGCCGCCGCCCCCGACGGGTTGCTGCGCCGCGGATCGGCGTCCAGCTGGAACGGGTCGAACCCGGTCACCACGATCCGCAGGACACCCTTGTCCGCGGGCAGTTCGACCGAGTCCTGGCCGCGCGAGCCGCGCTCCAGCGAACCGAGGAGGGCGCCGCGCTCGGACTCCGTCAGTCCGAAGTCCGGCTGCCATTGCCGTAGTTGCCTGGTCATGGCCAGTCGTGCCCAGTACAGGGGACGGTCGTCGTCCCGGCTGAGGTCGCCGCCGTCGGGCCCGCGTCCCTGCACCCGGTCCACGGCCCGCCGCCACAGCGCCCGCCCCTGGTCCGCGACGTAGCGCCGGGCCTCTCCGTAGGTGGCGACCCGTGCCAGGCCGCGCCCGAACTCCCGCTCCGACGCGTCGAATCCACTGCGTCGCAGGATCTCCTGCGGCGCGGCCTGCGTCAGGCGGCCCTCCTCCACCGTCGCCTCCGCCGGGGCGGCCGCGGCGGGCGGTGCCGTCAGGGACAGCGGGGCGACGGCCAGCAGCGCGGCGCCGAGCGCGCCCATCCTGGTACGTATGCGTCTCATGGGGGCGAGTAAAGCGGTGCGCGCGGCGGGGCGGTAGAGGTCCTCGGCCTTGCCGCGGCGCCCTGGTCCGCCCTGCCCCGCGCCCGCCGATCAGCCGCGGATAGGGTTCCTGGTTCGGCCGGGCCCGGTCCGCCACCGCGTCCGGCGCACTCCACGAGACTCAGGGGGATTCTCTGTGGCCACCCCGCCACCACCGCACGGCCCGCACCCGCACGCCCACCCGCCCGCGGGGCCATACCCGGCGGCGGCGCCCTACCAGCCGACGGGGCCCTGCCCGCAGCAGCCCGCCGGTGCCGCCCCGCACCAGCCGCCGGGCACCCACCCGCACCCGCCCGCCGGCCCGTACGCCCCACCGCCGGGATACCCGGCCCCGGCTCCACACCCGCACCCGAACGCCCAGCAGTACCCGCACCCACACCCACAGCAGCACCCACACCCGCAGCAGTTCGCCCAGCAGTACCCGCACCCGCACCCGCAGTCGTTCGCCGGTGCCCCGGGCTGCCAGTTGTGCGGTGCGCAGCCCGCCGTGCAGGCCACCGTGCGCGGGCATCAGGGCCTGCTCTTCCTGATGCGCTTCCTCAGCCGCGGCGGCATGTTCTGCCGCTCCTGCGGGCTGGCCACCTACCGCGAGATGTCCGCGAAGACGCTGTGGCAGGGCTGGTGGAGCCCGCTGTCCGTGGCCATCACCCCGCTCACCCTGCTGATGAACCTCGGCCCCCGGGGCCGCTTCCGGAAACTGGCCGCCCCCGTAGGCGGCTTCCGGCCCTCGCTCGACCCGGGCAAGTCCCTGCTGCGCCGGCCGGAGGCGTTGCTGTTCCTGGTGCCGATGGCCCTCGTGGCGGTGGCGATCCCGGCCCTGGTCGTCTTCGGCGCGTTCGTCGACGGGACCGGTCTCGGGAAGGCACCCACCCTCGCCGTCGGTGACTGCGTCCGCGACGACGGGGACGGGCAGGACGAGGACTGGGAGGTCGTGGACTGCGGTTCGGCCGACGCGGAGTACAAGGTGACCCGCAGGCTCGACACCTCGGAGGGCCACTGCGCCGGCGGCGACATGCTCGCCGGTCCCGAATACAGCCCGGACAAGGCGACGATCTCCTGCCTTTCCCCCGCCCGCTAGGACGCCGCGAGGCGCTCGGGGGACCACCCCACGCTCACCCCACGCCCGGCTCCCCGCCGGATCCGGCTCCGGCGTCCCGCCCCTCCGCTCGCCCCAGCAGCGCCAGGAAGTCCCGGAACGCGGCCGGCATGTCGACCGCCTCCGGGTCCAGGAGCCACTGGAGTTGGAGGCCGTCCATCACGGCGGCCATCAGGGGCGCCGCCCGTTGCGGGGTCAGGCCGCCGGGCAGGGTGTCGCCGCACTCGGCGTGCAGGATCTCGGCCATCGCGGCCCGTACCGCGCGGAAGCGGGCTTCGAAGAAGGCGCGGGCGGGGTGGTCCTCGGTGACGCTGTCGGCGGAGAGCACCGTGTAGGTCTGGACGATGCCGGGGCGGGTGGCGTTGTAGTCGACGATCTGGGCGAGGGCGTCGGTGCGCCAGGCGCCGGACGCCGCGACGGACCAGGCCAGGTCCCAGCGGTCGCGCGCCTCCAGCACCCCGACCAGCAGCAGTTCCTTCGTCGGGAAGTGGTGCAGCAGCCCCTGCTGGGTCAGGCCGGCGCGCTCGGCGACGGCGGCGAGTGAGGTACGGCGGTAGCCGCGTTCGGCGATGAGTTCCATGGCGGCCTGCAGGATGGCCTCGCGCCGCTCCGCGCTCCGGGCCTCCCGTCCGCCGCCGCCCCGCCGGCCGCCCGCCCCGCCGTCGTGGCGGGATCCGTCCTGGTCTGGTGCAGTCACCGGCCGAGCGTAACCCTCCCGTGGAGATCCCGTACGGCTGAAGTAACGGAAAGGTAACGACGCCTACCACCTGGCAGGTGGGGCGGCAAGAATCCCGGAAGGGGGCCCGCACGACCACTCATGGAGCACCGGAGAACCACATGACCGACGCCCAGCCCCACGATCGCGCCGATGCCGCATCCCACCACCGCGCTCCCGGCGACGCGCACGACTACACCGCAGTGGTGGAGCGGGCCCTCGCCGCGCTCGACCTCGACACCAAGGCCCGGCTGCTGTCCGGCCAGGACACCTGGACGCTCCCGGCCGTGCCCGCGATCGGGCTGCGCTCGCTGGTGATGTCGGACGGCCCGGTCGGGGTACGGGGCCGGGGATGGGACGCCGAGGACCCCTCGGTCGCGCTGCCCAGCCCCACCGCGCTGGCCGCCACCTGGGACCCCGCGCTCGCCCGCCGGGCCGGTCACCTCCTCGCCCAGGAGGCCCGCCGCAAGGGCGTGCACGTCCTCCTCGCGCCGACCGTCAACCTCCACCGCTCGCCCCTGGGCGGCCGCCACTTCGAGTGTTACGCCGAGGACCCGCTGCTCACCGGCGTGATCGGCGCCGGGTATGTGCGCGGTGTGCAGGAGGGCGGCGTCGGTACGACGGTCAAGCACTTCGTCGGCAACGACGCGGAGACCGACCGGTTCACGGTCGACAACCGCATCGCCCCGCGCCCGCTGCGCGAGCTCTACCTCGCGCCCTTCGAGCACATCGTCGAACACGCCCGCCCCTGGGCCGTGATGACCGCCTACAACCGGGTCAACGGCTCGACGATGACCGAACACCGCGCTCTCGTGCGGGGCGTGCTCCGCGGCGAATGGGGCTTCGACGGCGTCAACGTCTCCGACTGGACGGCCGCCCGCGACACCGTGCGGGCGCTGCGCGGCGGCCTGGACGTGGCGATGCCCGGGCCCCGTACGGTCTACGGCGCGCCGCTCGCCGAGGTCGTCCGTGCGGGTGAGGTGGCCGAGTCGGAGGTGGACGACGCGGTGCGCCGGGTGCTGCTGCTCGCCGCCCGCACCGGATGCCTGGACGGGGTGCCCGCCGCGGTCGAGCAGGGCGCAGTACCGCAGGGGCTCGACGGCCGGGCGGTGGCCCGCGAGATCGCCCGGCGGGCGTGTGTCCTGCTGCGCAACGAGCCGGTGGACGGGGGGCGGCGGGCGCTGCCGGTCGATCCCGCGGCCGTCCGCAGGGTCGCCGTCATCGGGGCGGCCGCCCGCGACGCGCGGGTGCTCGGCGGCGGGTCCGCGACCGTCTTCCCCGGCGCGGTGGTCTCTCCTCTGGAGGGGCTGCGCGCCGCGCTCCCCGACGACGTCGAGGTCACCTTCACGGTGGGCGCTGAGCCGCGCACCCGGCTCCCGCACGCCCGTGAGGGCTTCACGCTGCGCGCCCGCTACCTGGCCGCCGACGGGCGTGTGCTCGCGGAGGAGCCGCGGTCCGACGGCAGGGTGCGGCTGATGGGCCGCTTCCCCGAGGGCGTCACCCGGCAGAACCTGGGCGCCGTCGAGCTGACCGGCAGCTTCACCCCGCGGCTCACCGGCGACCACGCCTTCGCGGTCCAGGGCACCGGCGAGCTGCGGCTGACCGTCGGCGGCGCGGTCCTCTTCGACGGCCGCTGCGCGCCCGGGGGCAGCGATCCCTTCGAGGCGTTCCTGCACCCCGTCGAGCAGCGGGTGACGGCACCGCTGACGGCGGGCGAGAGCGTGGCGGTCACCCTGCGGTACGTGCCCGGCGGCCCGGACCTGGGCGACGGCCTCGCCGGGCTGAACTTCGCCCTCGGCCACGGCGAACCGCGGCCCGACGCCGACGCGGAGATCGAGGAGGCGGTCCGCGCCGCGGCCGGCGCCGATGTCGCGGTCGTGGTCGTCGCCACCACCGACGAGATGGAGTCCGAGGGCTTCGACCGCGGCGACCTGCGGCTGCCCGGCCGTCAGGACGAGCTGGTCACCCGGGTCGCGGCCGCCAACCCGCACACGGTCGTGGTCGTCAACTCCGGTTCCCCGGTGGAGCTTCCGTGGCGCGCGCGGGTCCCCGCCGTGCTGCTGGGCTGGTTCCCCGGGCAGGAGGCCGGTGCGGCGCTCGCCGACGTCCTGCTCGGTGCCCATGAGCCGGGCGGCCGGCTCCCCACCACCTGGCCGGCCCGGCTCGCCGACGCCCCGGTCACCGACGTCACCCCCGTCGGCGGTCAACTCGCCTACTCCGAAGGGGTGTACATCGGCTACCGCGCCTGGCAGCGGTCCGCCACCGCGCCCGCCTACCCCTTCGGCCACGGACTCGGCTACACCGACTGGGAGTACGAGTCGCTGGACACCACGCCCGACTCGGTGCGGGTGCGGGTCCGCAACGCGGGGGAGCGGCCCGGCCGCGAGGTCGTGCAGATCTACCTGGCGCCCACCGCGGACGCCGCCCCGGACGCTCCGGAGCGCCCGGCCCGCTGGCTGGCCGGCTTCGCCGTCGTCGAGGCCGGTCCGGGGGAGAGCGCCGAGGCCGAGATCCCGCTGCCGGACCGGGCGTTCGCGGTCTGGGACGAGGAGCAGGGCGGGGCGGCGGAGGGCGGCGGCTGGCGCCGGGTCAAGGGGGTCTACCGCGTCGAGGCGGCGCGCAGCGTCGAGGACCGCAGGCTGACGGCGGAGGTCACCGTCGGCTGACGCGGCCGGGGACGGGGGCGCTCCCGCGCGCGGACGCCCCCGGTGCCCCCTCATGAGCGAACCACCGACACATCACCGCCACTCGATCGCGCCATCACCTTGTGCGCGGATTCCTCGTCCGTCGGGACGGAGACCTCGCGGTCGCCGCCGCTGGTCGAGGCGTCCACCGCGTACGAGCCCTTCGGGAGGCGGATGGTGACATCGCCCCCGCTGGTCCGGCCCGACACCTCGTCGGGTGCCGCGGACAGCGCGAGGTCCACGTCGCCGCCGCTGGTCCGCGCCTTCGCCGTGCGGGCCGGGGAGTCCGCGACGTTGATGTCGCCGCCGCTGGTCTCCGCGGTGATCCCGCCCGCGGCGCCGTGGACGGTGATGTCCCCGCCGCTGGTGCGCAGTTCGACCGAGGCGTTGCGCGGCAGCAGGACGCGGTAGCCCACCTCGCACCTGCGCCCCATGCCGCAGTCCGCGGCCTTGAGCGTCAGCCGGCCGTCCTTGACGCTGTGCTCGGGGGTGGGCTTCCTCTCGTTGTACACATACTTCTCCGTCACCTTGACCGAGCCGCCGGCGTCCACCGGCACGACCTCGATGTTCCCGCCGTGCGTCGTCGCGGTCAGGGCGGTGACCTTGTCGGGCACGGAGTACGTCCGCTCGGACCGCTTCGGCGGGCCGTATCCCGGCAGCGAGCAGCCGACCGTCAGGGTGGTCAGCGCGACGCCGGAGAGCAGGAGAAGGGGAACGCGGAGGCGGCGGGCCATGGTGTGGGGTCTCCCGGATCAGAGGGCGGACGAAGGACCGGGGCTCCGGTCACCGCTCATCGTTCCTTCTCCGCCGCTCCCGCGCGTCGCCGCACAGGATGACGTTGCCCGCCCCGTGCCCTTAGGGGGTGTCCCGCACTCCCCGGCCGCGCCGAGAACGCGTACACCGTCTCGGACCGGTAGCGCTCGCCGGGCCGCAGCACCGTCGTGGGGAAGTCCGGCCGGTTCGGGGAGTCCGGGAAGTGCTGGGTTTCCAGGGCGAGTCCGGCCGCGCGCCCGTAGGGGAGGCCCGAGGTGCCGGTCAGGGTGCCGTCGAGGTGTTCCGCGGTGTAGAGCTGCAGGCCGGGCTCGGTGGTGGACAGCTCCAGGGCGCGGCCCGAGCGCGGGTCGTACAGCTCCGCGACCGTGCGCGGCGCCGCGCACACCCCGCCGTCCAGCGCGAAGTTGTGGTCGTAGGCGCCCGCCACCGCGCGCGGCGCCCGGAAGTCGAAGCGGGTGCCGGCGACTTCGGCGGGCGCACCGGGCAGCGGGATGCCGGTGTCGTCGACGGGCGTGTACCGGGAGGCGGCCAGCCGCAGTTCGTGGCCGGCGGCGGCGCCGCTGCCGTCGCCGCCCAGGTTGAGGTAGGTGTGCTGGGTGAGGTTGACGACGGTCGGCGCGTCGGCCGTCGCGCACGAGACGACCCGCAGCGCGCCCCCGTCGGTGAGGGTGTATGTCACGCGGACGTCCAGGGCGCCGGGAAAGCCCTCCTCGCCGTCCGGGCTGACCCGGTGCAGCTCCACACCCCCGTCGGTCTCCCGGGCGTCCCACACCACCCGGGAGAAGCCGCCCGGCCCGCCGTGCAGACTGTGGCGCCCGTCGTTCGGCGTCAATGCGCGGGTCCGGCCGTCGAGCGTGAAGGACGCCCCGGCGATCCGGTTCGCGTACCGCCCGACCAGCGCGCCGAAGTACGACCCGCCGTGTGCGACGTACGACGCGAGGTCGGCGAACCCCAGCGCCAGCTGCCCCCGCGCCCCGTCCCGGTCCGGCGCCTCCACCGTCTGGACGATCCCGCCGTACGTGAGGACGCGCACCCGCAGCGCGTCCGGGCCCGCGTCCAGGGTCCAGCGGTCGACGCGGGTGCCGTCGTCCAGCGTGCCGAAGGGTTCCCTGCTGACCTGCGTCGTCATGCGCGTGAGCCTATGCCCGCCGCGGGGCGGTCGTCGTCCCGGGCCCGCGCGCGAAGCCCGCGCGCGGGGGCCGGCGACGCGGCGGACGGGCCTACGGCCGCGGCCTGGTGACCGTGCGGAACGCCAGCTCCGCCAGCTCCTTCTGGCCGCGGGTGCCCGGGTGGAACCAGTCCCAGGTGCTCAACTCGCGGCCGGAGAAGCGGTAGTCGAAGACCGACTTGTCGAAGCGGCACAGCGGATCCTTGCCGCAGACCTCCGCCAGCGCCGAGTTGTAGGCCATCACCTGCTCGCGCACCGTCGCCCTGCGGTCCCGCGCCGCCTTCGTCAGGTCGTCCGGATCGCGCAGCATGGACCCGCAGATGCCCAGCTTCCACACTTGTTTGCCGAGCGGGTTCTTGCGCCCCTCGGACCACAGCCGCAGCAGGTCGGGGACCGCCGCGACATACACCTGGGTGTGCGGCAGGGCCTTGCGCAGGCGCTTCATGGACCGTGCGAAGTCGGCGCGGAAGGCGGCCTTCGGCGTCATCGCGCCGACATCGCGCCGGCAGGCGTCGTTGGCGCCGATCAGGACCGTGACCAGCTCGGGCCTGCGGGCGACGGCGGAGGTGACCTGGCTCAGCAGGTCGCTCATCAGGGCACCGGTACGGGCGAAGTTCCAGCTGTGCGTGGCGGGGCGCTCGACCAGCCGTCGGGCGAGGCTGTCGACCTTGGGGTCGGTGCCGGTGGCCCAGGAGACCTGCGGGCAGTCGGACAGGAGCGTACAGGCGTCGAAGCCGGCGGTGATGGAGTCGCCGAGCGCCGCGATCGAACCGGGGTCGGTGTGCCACACGGGCGCCGGCTTGGCGGGCTTGCCGGGGTGGTGACCCGATCCGCCGTCGGCGCTACAGGAAGTGAGCGCGATGACCAGGGCGGACACGACGGCGACGGTGCGTGAGGAGCGGGGGCCGAAGCGGATGCGCCGGGGGCGAACAGGCCGATCGGTCCGCGTCATCCCCTGTCCCCTCCGGCGTGCGAGTGATATCTCTTCGGGTACCGACGGTACGTCACCCGCTCGACCGGCACCGCGCGGTAGCTTTGCCCCGTGCCTGCCGGGCGGTGACCCAAAGTGGCTGGTGCAGTCGGCACAGACAAATTACATCACGTCATTTCCTGTCCCATTTGCGGCAAATTCCGCCTAATGGTGTTTACTGTAGGTCACCAGCATGCTGGTGCCGAAGTGATCACTGGGGCAGAATGGCAACTGTCCCGGCCGCAACCGGAACGGGCACGAGGCCGCTGGGGAAGGCGAACCTCGAACCGCACTGGAGGTCCCGGTGACGACACGTGGAGTTCTGTACGTCCACTCCGCTCCGCGCGCGCTGTGCCCGCACGTCGAATGGGCCGTCGCGGGCGTCCTCGGTGTGCGCGTCAACCTCGACTGGATCCGCCAGCCGGCGTCCCCGGGCACCTGGAGAGCCGAGTTCTCGTGGCAGGGGGAGGCGGGCACCGCCTCCAAACTGGCCTCCGCGCTGCGCGGCTGGCACCTGCTGCGCTTCGAGGTGACCGCGGAGCCCTGCACCACCGCCGAGGGCGAGCGCTACAGCTCCACCCCCGACCTGGGCATCTTCCACGCCGTCACGGGCATCCACGGCGACATCCTCATCCCCGAGGACCGGCTGCGCGCCGCCGCCGCCCGCGCCGCGCGCGGCGAGACCGAGCTGGCCGCCGAGGTCGACAAGCTCCTCGGCAAGCCCTGGGACGACGAACTGGAGCCGTTCCGCTACGCGGGCGAGGGCGCCCCGGTCCGCTGGCTCCACCAGGTCGTCTAGCGTCCCGGGAGCCCTCCCGACACGCGGTGGCGGTTGCCCTGGAGCGCGCTCCACGGCCTAGCGTGCCGTCATGGCCGACAACAATTCCTCCGACGCCCCGTCAGTAGCCGTGCTCGGCACCGGAATCATGGGTGCCGCGATGGCCCGCAACCTCGCCGCGGCGGGGCTCGATGTCCGCGCCTGGAACCGTACGCGCGCCAGGGCCGAGCCGCTGGCCGCCGACGGCGTCCGGGTGGCCGACACCCCCGCCGAGGCGGTGGCGGGCGCCGAGGTGGTCCTCACGATGCTCCTGGACGGCGAGGCCGTCCTGCACGCGATGCGGCAGGCCGCGGAAGCCCTGCCGCCCGGCGCCCTGTGGCTCCAGACCAGCACGGTCGGCGTCGCGTCCCTGCCGCGGCTCGCCCGGTTCGCCGACGAGCACCGCCTGCGGTTCGTGGACGCCCCCGTGCTGGGCACCAAGGCCCCGGCGGAGAAGGGGGACTTGACGATCCTGGCGGCCGGGGCCCCGGACGTCAGGGAGCGCGCCGAGCGGGTTTTCGGCATCGTCGGCAGCCGGACCCTGTGGGCCGGCGAGGACGCGGCGAGCGGGGCCGCCAGCCGTCTCAAGCTCGTCGTCAACAACTGGGTGCTGACGGTCATCAACGGTACGGGTGAGTCCCTGGCGCTCGCCGGGGCGCTCGGCGTGGACCCGCGGACCTTCCTCGACGCGGTCGCCGGCGGGGCGCTCGACATGCCGTATCTCCGGCTGAAGTCCGAGACGATCCTGTCCGGGAACTACCCGCCGAGCTTCACGGTGTCCGCGGCCCGCAAGGACGCCCGGCTCATCCTGGAGGCCGCCGGGGACGCCGGCGTACGGATGGACCTGGCGGCGGCGGCAGCGGAGCGCCTGCGCCGGGCCGAGCGGCAGGGCCACGGGGAAAAGGACGCCAGCGCCGCGTACTTCGCCGCCTTCGAGAGCTGAGACACGCGAGGGGCCCGCCCGGTGACAGTCACCGGGCGGGCCCCTCGTACGCCGTGGGTCAGACCGTGCGGAAGGCCAGGACCACGTTGTGGCCGCCGAAGCCGAACGAGTCGTTCAGGGCCGCGATCCGGCCCTCGGGCAGCGGACGCGGCTCGCCGCGCACGATGTCCGCCTGCGCCTCGGGGTCGAGGTTGTCGATGTTGATCGTCGGCGGGGCGACGCGGTTCTTGAGCGCGAGGACCGTGGCCACCGTCTCGATACCGCCGGCGCCGCCGAGGAGGTGACCGGTCATCGACTTGGTGCTGGTGACGGCCATGTGGTCGACGTCGTCGCCGAAGGCCTTGCGCAGCGCCCGCAGCTCACCGACGTCACCGGCAGGCGTCGAGGTCGCGTGCGCGTTGACGTGCACGATCTCGGCGGGCTTGAGGTCGGTGTTGTCGAGGAGGTTCTGCAGCGCCGCCGCGATGCCGTTGCCGGACGGCTCGGGCTGGGTGATGTGGTGGGCGTCGGAGGAGATGCCCTGGCCGACGGCCTCCGCGTAGATCGCCGCGCCGCGGGCCCTGGCGTGCTCCTCGGACTCCAGGACGATCACGCCCGCGCCCTCGCCGAGCACGAAGCCGTTGCGGTCGGCGTCCCAGGGGCGGGAGGCGCCCTGCGGGTCGTCGTTGTTCTTGGACATCGCCATCATGTTGCCGAACGCCACGATCGGCAGCGGGTGGATGGCGGCCTCGGTGCCGCCCGCGACGACCACGTCGGCGCGGCCGGAGCGGATCATCTCGATCGCGTAGCCGATGGCCTCCGCGCCCGACGCGCACGCCGAGACCGGCGTGTGCACACCGGCGCGGGCGTTGAACTCGATGCCGACGTTGGCGGACGGCGAGTTGGGCATCAGCATCGGCACGGTGTGCGGGGAGACGCGGCGTACGCCCTTCTCCTTGAGCACGTCGTACTGGTCGAGCAGGGTCGTCACGCCGCCGATGCCGGAGGCGATGACGGCGCCGAGCCGGTCGGGGTCGACCGAGGCGTCCTCGCCCGCCTTGGCGGTGAAGCCGGCGTCCTTCCAGGCCTCCTGGGCCGCGACGAGCGCGAACTGCGCCGAACGGTCCAGCTTGCGGGCCTGCGGGCGCGGCAGGATCTCGGTGGGCTCCACGGCGATCTGGCCGGCGATACGGACCGGCAGCTCGGCCGCCCAGTCCTGTTCGAGGGGGCCGACACCGGAACGTCCGGCGAGCATGGCCTCCCAGGTCGAAGCGCTGTCGCCACCCAGCGGTGTGGTTGCGCCGATACCGGTGACGACCACGGTGCGATTGGTCGCGTTCACGGGAATTCTTACTCCACGGGTAGAGGGGTCTGAATCGACGGCGCCACCGCGGGGTGGCGACATGCGCGGGAGCTGGATCAGCTCTGGTGCTTGAGGATGTAGTCGGTCGCGTCGCCGACCGTCTTGAGGTTCTTGACGTCGTCGTCCGGGATCTTCACGTCGAAGCGCTCTTCGGCGGCGACGACGACCTCGACCATGGACAGCGAGTCGACGTCCAGGTCGTCGGTGAAGGACTTGTCCACCTGGACGTCCTCGGTGGGGATCCCGGCGATCTCGTTCACGATCTCGGCGAGACCGGCGACGATCTCTTCCTGAGTGGCGGCCATGATGGCGCTCCTTCGGTCATTTTATGGGGAAACTGCGTTACTTGCGGTGAGGATCCGTGCGACGGCCGACACGTCCGGGGACGTACGGCCCTGCGCAGATCTTGCCTAGGGGAGGGTAACGACCGTCGCGGCGTAGACGAGACCCGCCCCGAAGCCGATGACCAGCGCGGTGTCGCCGCTCTTGGCCTGCCCGGTCGCCAACAGCCGCTCCATGGCGAGCGGAATGGAGGCTGCCGAGGTGTTGCCGGTGGTCTCCACGTCGCGGGCGACCGTCACGCTCTCCGGCAGCTGCAGAGTCTTCACCATCGAGTCGATGATCCGCATGTTGGCCTGGTGCGGGATGAAGACGTCCAGGTCGTCCGGGCTGACGCCGGCCGCGTCCAGCGCCTGCTGGGCGACCTTCGCCATCTCGAACACCGCCCACCGGAAGACCGACTGGCCCTCCTGGGTGATGGCGGGGTACCGGATCTCCTCCGGAGCCGGGCGGCCCTCGGGGGCGTCCCCTCCGGGGAGCGGGGTGGTGCGGTAGACGTCCCAGCCGAGCGTCTGCTTGATGGTCTCGGACTTGTCGCCCTCCGAGCCCCAGACGGTCGGGCCGATCGCGGGCTCGTTCGCCGGGCCGACGATCACGGCGCCGGCGCCGTCGCCGAAGAGGAAGGCCGTCGCGCGGTCCTCCAGGTCCGTCAGGTCCGAGAGCCGCTCGACGCCGAGGACCAGGACGTACTCCGCCGAGCCCTCCGTCACCAGGCCCTTGGCCAGCGTCAGGCCGTAGCCGAAGCCCGCGCAGCCCGCCGAGATGTCGAACGCGGCCGGCTTGCCGGCACCGATGCGGTGCGCGATCTCGGTCGCGATGGCCGGGGTCTGCTTGAAGTGCGAAACGGTGGAGACGATCACGGCGCCGATCTGCTCGGGCGTGATGCCCGCGTCGGCGATGGCCTTGCCCGACGCCTCGACCGACATGGTCGCGACGGTCTCCTCGGGGCTCGCCCAGTGGCGGGTCGCGATGCCGGACCGTGAGCGGATCCACTCGTCGGACGAGTCGATGTGCTTGAGGATCTCCTCGTTGGGCACGACACGGGTCGGGCGGTAGCCGCCCACCCCCATGATCCGCGCGTACGGGGCGCCCTTCGAGGGCTTGATCTTCGAGGTCATGCGCTTCGGACTCCTATTCGGCCGGTGCAGAATGCTCGGCGATCAGCGTGCGGGCCGCGTCGAGGTCGTCGGGCGTCTTGAGGGCGAGGGTCCGCACGCCGGGCAGGGCGCGCTTGGCCAGGCCGGTGAGCGTGCCACCGGGAGCCGCCTCGATGAGCGCGGTGACACCGAGCTCCTTGAAGGTCTCCATGCACAGGTCCCAGCGCACGGGGTTGGCCACCTGGCCGACCAGCCGCTGCACCAGTTCCTGGCCGGAGGGGACCGGCCGGCCGTCCTTGTTGGAGACGTAGCGGGTGTGCGGATCGGCGACCGACAGCTGGGTGGTCGCGGAGTCCAGGGCCGAGACAGCGGGTGCCATGTGGTGAGTATGGAACGCGCCGGCCACCTTCAGCGGTACGACCCGGCGAGTGCCCTCCGGCTTGTTCTCGACCAGAGCGGCAATCTGCTCGGCGGTACCGGCGGCGACGATCTGGCCTGCGCCGTTCACATTGGCCGGGGTCAGGCCCAACTGCTCCAGATGCGGGATGACGACGGCCTCGTCACCGCCCAGGAGGGCGGCCATTCCGGTCTCGGTGACCGCGGCGGCCTCGGCCATCGCCCGGCCGCGGATGCGCACCAGCTTCATCGCGGCCTCGTCGGAGACCGTGCCGGCCAGCGCGGCGGCGGCCAGCTCACCGACGCTGTGGCCGGCCGTCGCGCCGACCTGGGCGGCGACGTCGCCGGCCGCGGGGAACAGCTGCCGGGCGGAGACGAGGGCGGAGGCCACCAGCAGCGGCTGCGCCACCGCCGTGTCGCGGATCTCCTCCTCGTCCGCCTTGGTGCCGTAGTGGACCAGGTCCAGGTCGATGGCGTCCGACCAGGCACGGAGCCGGTCCTCGACACCGGGAAGGTCGAGCCAGGGGGTCAGGAAGCCGGGCGTCTGAGCGCCTTGGCCGGGAGCGACGAGTACGAGCACCCTCACACTCTCTCTTGTGGGTGGTTCCGCCCGCCCGTGGGGACAGGGACCAAGAACCATCGGGGGAATTGTTGGTGTCCGACAAAAGTCTAGGGTTGCGCCTCACCGTCAGCCAGACGCCCCAGAATCAACGCGATACGGAGGGTGAACGCCGAGCGCACGTCGGAGGGTGACCAGCCGGTGACGTCGGTCACACGTCGGAGCCGATACCGCACGGTGTTGGGGTGCACGAACAGCATCCGCGCGGCACCCTCCAGGCTGCTCGCCTGTTCCAGGTAAACGCTCAGCGTCTCCAGAAGTGCCGATCCCGCTTCCTCCAGCGGTCTGTAGATCTCCTCCACCAGCTGCTCGCGGGCGACCGGGTCCGAGGCCATCGCGCGCTCCGGCAGGAGATCGTCGGCGAGCACCGGGCGCGGCGCGTCGGGCCAGGCGGCACACGCCCGCAGCCCGGCCGCGGCGGCCTGTGCCGAGCGGGTCGCGGCCAGCAGGTCGGAGACCACCGGGCCGGCCACCACGGCACCGGCGGCATACGGCCCGATCAGCGCCTTCGCGGCCTTCAGCGGATTGTCCGAGCCGCCCGCGATCACCACCAGGCGGGAGCCCAGCACCCCGGTCAGCACCTGGAGCTTGGCGTGCCGGGCGGCCCGCCGGATGGCCTCCACGGTCAGTTCGCTGTCCCCGTCCGGGGCGGTGCCCAGCACCACGCACACATGCTCGGGGGAGTTCCAGCCCAGCGCCGCCGCGCGGGAGACCGCGCCCTCGTCCGCCTCGCCCGACAGCACCGCGTTGACCACCAGCGACTCCAGCCGGGCGTCCCACGCGCCGCGGGCCTCGGCGGCCTGGGCGTAGACCTGGGCGGTGGCGAAGGCGATCTCCCGGGCGTAGACCAGCAGCGCCTCGCGCAGCACCGACTCGTCGCCCGGGGCCGCGACCTCGTCGATCGCGGACTCCATGACCTCGATCGTGGTGCGGACCATCTCCACGGTCTGGCGCAGGGTGATCGCCCGGGTCAGCTCGCGCGGCGCCGTGCCGAAGACGTCGGTACTGATCGCTTGCGGGGTCTCCGGGTGCCGGAACCACTCGGTGAACGCGGCGATACCGGCCTGCGCCACCAGGCCGATCCAGGAGCGGTTCTCCGGGGGCATCGCGCGGTACCACGGCAGGGTGGCGTCCATGCGGGCGATGGCCGCGGCCGCCAGTTTGCCGGAGGAGTTCTCCAGGCGCCGGAGGGTGGCGGAGTGCGGGTGCGCGTCGCGCGATGCGGGTTCAGACACGGGACAAGCCTGCACTATCGGGGCGGGAGGGTGCGGGGGCGGGGCTACGGTGGGCCCATGATTCAGGTGCGCAGAGGCCATGAACGGTATCCGGGCGGGGACGCGGAAGCCGGGATCGCGTCGCTGCACGCGTTCTCCTTCGGGCCCCACTTCGACCCGGACAATCTGCGCTTCGGCGCGCTGATCGCCTGCAACGAGGAGCGCCTGGCGGCCGGCGCCGGATTCGACGAGCATCCGCACCGCGACACGGAGATCGTGACCTGGGTGGTCGAGGGCGAGCTGACCCACCGCGACTCGGCCGGCCACGAGACCACGGTGCGCGCCGGCGATCTCCAGCGGCTCAGCTCGGCCGGCGGCGTCCGGCACGTGGAGCGCAACGACGGCACGGGCCCGCTGCGCTTCGTCCAGATGTGGCTGGCGCCGCTCGCGTTCGGCGGCGAGCCGTCGTACGAGGTGGTGCGCGGCATCGCCGACGGCACCCCGTACGCGGTCGCGCGGGCCGGGGCGCTGCTGCATCTGCGCCGCCTCGCCGAGGGCGAGCGCACCGCGGTCCCCGACGCCGCCCGCGCGTATGTCCATGTGGTGCGCGGCGCCGTACGGCTCGGCGGGGAGCGCCTGGAGGCCGGTGACGAGGCGCGGATCACCGACGGGGCGGGGCTGGAGCTGCGGGGGCTGACGGCGTCGGAGTGCCTGGTGTGGGAGATGGGGACGGAGCCGGCGCACGGGTGAGGCCGGCGCCCGGCCCGGGGCCCGCGGCGGCGCCCCCGGGTCCCGTGAGCGCCGTCCGGGCCGTGCCGCGCCGTCAGGCCGACCGCGCCAGCTCGGCGAGCACCGCGTCGGTCAGCGGCGGCCAGGCCTCGATCGCCCACGGCCCGAAGGCCCGGTCGGCCAGCGCCACACACGCCGCGCCCGCGTCCGGGTCCACCCACAGGAACGTCCCGGACTGCCCGAAGTGCCCGAACGTGCGGGGCGAGGACGCGCTGCCCGTCCAGTGCGGTGCCTTGCCGTCGCGGATCTCGAAGCCCAGCCCCCAGTCGTTGGGCTTCTGGTGGCCGTAGCCCGGCAGCACACCCGTCAGACCGGGGAACGCCACCTGGGTGGCCTGCGCGAGGGTCTCCGGGGCGAGCAGCCGCGGCGCCTGCAGCTCCGCGGCGAACCGGGCCAGGTCGGCGACGGTGGACACGCCGTCCTTCGCGGGCGAGCCGGTCAGCTCCGTCGCGGTCATCCCGAGCGGGGCGAGCACCGCCTCGTGTAGGTACTGCGGGAAGGGGATGTCCGTCGCCTTGGCGAGGTGATCGCCCAGCGCCTCGAAGCCGGTGTTGGAGTAGAGCCTGCGGGTGCCGGGCTCGGCCATCGTGCGCTGCTCGTCGAAGGCCAGCCCCGACGTGTGGGCGAGGAGGTGACGGACCGTGGACCCCTCGGGACCGGCCGGTTCGTCCAGCTCGACGGCCCCCTCCTCGACGGCCAGCAGAGCGGCGTACGCGGCCAGTGGCTTGGTGACGGACGCCAGCGGGAAGCGGTGGTCCTGGGGGCCGTAGGATCCGGCCACCGACCCGTCGGCTCGTACGACGGCGGCCGCAGCGGTGGGCACCGGCCAGTTCTCGATCATCCGCAGGCTCTGCATGCCCACGAGCCTAGGCGGTGCCCGGTCCGCCCCCGCCGGGAGGTCCGTGGCTTCTCAAATCCCGGTCAAGTCCGGCCAAGATCCGCACTTGCCTGGAGTGCACTCGAAGTCTCTAGCGTTGAGCACGTCGAGGACATCCGGCGCGAGGGCCGGGAGACATCCGGCGATACAGGGGAGCACGGGGCATGACGGTCACGCAGCAGGAGAAGGCCACGAGCCCGGCCGCGGCCGGGAGGCTGCCGAAGCGGCCGCGCGGCTGCGGCACCGAGCGCGCGCACCCGCGGCCCGCCGGCCGGGACCAGTACACGATCGGCGAGGTGGCGGAGCACACCGGGCTCAGCGCCCACACCCTGCGCTGGTACGAGCGCATCGGCCTGATGCCGCACGTGGACCGCACCCACACCGGCCAGCGGCGCTTCACCAACCGCGATCTGGACTGGCTGAGCCTGGTGACCAAGCTGCGGCTGACCGGTATGCCGGTCGCGGACATGGTCCGCTACGCCGAGCTGGTACGGGACGGCGAGCGCACCTTCGCCGAGCGCGAGGAGCTGCTGACCGCGCACCGCGAGGACGTACGGCAGCGGATCGCCGAGCTGCAGAGCACGCTGGACGTACTCGACTACAAGATCGACATCTATGCCGACGCCCGGCGGGCGTCCGAGAGGTTCTGAGGTCTGATGGGTAGCGACAAGATCGAGACGGTCGAGCTGGGCACCGGCGGGCCGCGGGTCGGGGTGCAGGGCCTCGGCTGCATGGGCATGAGCTTCGCGTACGGCCCGACGGACGCCGACGAGGCGCGGGCCACGCTGGAGCGGGCCCGGGAGCTGGGCGTGACGCTCTTCGACACCGCCGACATGTACGGCAGGGGCGAGAACGAGAAGTTCATCGCCCCGTTCGTCCGGGCACACCGCGACGAGGTCGTGCTGGCCACCAAGTTCGCGATCTCCCCCGACCCGGACCACCCGGACGACCCGTTCAAGCGCGTCATCCGCAACGACCGGGCCTACATCCGGCAGGCCGTCGAGGGCAGCCTCACGCGCCTGGGCGTCGACGAGATCGACCTGTACTACATGCACCGGCGCGATGTGAACGTCCCGATCGAGGAGTCGGTCGGCGCGATGGCCGAGCTGGTGGCCGAGGGCAAGGTCAAGCACCTGGGGCTGAGCGAGGTGACCGCCGCCGAGCTGCGCGCGGCGCACGCCGTGCACCCGATCGCCGCCCTGCAGTCGGAGTGGTCGCTGTTCAGCCGGGACATCGAGGACGGCGTGGTGCAGGCCGCGGCCGAGCTCGGCGTCGGCCTCGTCCCGTACTCGCCGCTCGGCCGGGGCTTCCTCACCGGCGCGTTCGTCAGCGCCGACAAGGAGCTGACGCAGGACGACTTCCGGCGCACCCAGCCCCGCTTCACCGGCGACAACGCCACCGCCAACGCCGCGCTGCTGGAGCCGGTCCGCACGATCGCCGAGGCCCATGGCGCGACGCCCGGCCAGATCGCGCTGGCCTGGGTGCAGCAGCAGGCCGCGGTCCACGGGGCCGCCGTCGTGCCGATCCCCGGCACCCGTAAGCGCAGCCGCGTCGAGGAGAACACCTCGGCCACCCGGATCCGGCTGAGCGAGCAGGACCTGGTGCTGCTGGAGCCGATCGCCGGGCAGGTCGCGGGGGCGCGGTACGCGGACATGACGCACACCTCGCAGGGCCGGTCGTAGGACGTGCGGGGGCGGGGCGAGGTGACGCCCCGCCCCCTCGGCCCCCGGCCGAGCCGCGCCGGCCGGGTGCTCACGCCAGCCGCAGCGCGAAGACGGCGAACCCGGCGGCCAGGAGCGCCGCGGCCGCCCGGCGGGCTCCGGTGACACCGGTCCAGGGCGCCTCGAAGCGGCGGGTGGTGCGGCCGATCAGGAGCAGCGCCGCGGCGAACAACGGCAGCCAGGCGAGCCGGGCGAGGAGCCAGCCGACGCCGTCGGGGGACGAGGTCAGGCCCGGCACCTCGCCCAGGAACGACGCGGGCACGGCCGCCGAGAGCAGTGCCGTCTGGTGCCAGCACAGGACCGTCATGGCCGAGAGGTTGACGACGGTGACCGGTGCCCACAGGGCGGGCCGGCGCAGCAGCCGGGCGAGCCGGTCCCGGAGCAGGACGGCGGCGCCGGACTGGGCCGCGGCAAGCGCCACGACCAGCAGCGACGGCGGGTGGGAGTTCGTCCGGTCCTGCCCGGGGACGCCGACCATGCTCGCCGGGTAGTGGAAGAACAGCAGCAGGGCCGCGAACAGCGCGGTGCCCCCGAGCAGCAGCGTCCAGGCGGCGCGCCGGCCGAGCCGCCGCTCGCCCCAGGACACCCCGAGCTGATAGGCGAACAGCCAGCCGGGCAGGAGGGTGAGCAGGCCGAGCCAGGCCGGTACGGCGTCGGCGAACGGCCCGTAGCGCAGGAAGTCCACCGCCGCCACGGCCGCCGCCAGCGGCGCCGCGGCCCAGGCGCCCCACCGCCGGGCGGCCCGCAGGCAGTACGGCGTCAGCGCGGTCACCGCCGCGTACACGCCGACGAACCACAGCGGCTGGATCACCAGCGTCGCCCCGGTCCGCAGCGTCGCCTCCGGCACCCCCAGGCCGTACAGCACGGGGAGCAGCATCGCCCATACGGCCGTCACCCCGAGCACCGGGCGGCCCAGCCGGACGATCCGGCCGCGCAGCCAGGTCCGGACGGGCTCGCCCCGCTCGCCGGCGCGCCGCAGCGACCGGACCGACGCATGGCCGCCGACCAGGAAGAAGATGCCGAGCATCTGCAGCACCCAACTGGCGGGCGCGAGCGCGCCGACGGCGCTCAGCACGCTGCTGTTGTGGAGCGCGCCGCCGGCGTCGCGGGTGAAGCCCCCGACCAGCCAGTGGCCGGCGGGCACCGCGAGCAGCGCCAGCGCGCGCAGGCCGTCGAGGGCGCGGTCGCGGTCCGCGGGCGTGCGGTCCTCGATGGTGCGGACCGTGGTGCGGGCGGCGTCTTTGAGGGCCGCGGGGAGGGCGAGAGTCATGAGGCGTCCTTGAGTGAAGGGCCGAAGAGCTCGGGAGCGGCGGAGCGCGGGCGTCCGGGCGGCCGGTGAGACGGCGTCCCCCGGCGGTCCGGGAGCCCCGGTGTCAGCGCACGGCGCCGTAGCGGCCCAGCACGATGGCCGCGAAGTTGCGGAGGGAGTCCGTACCGGGGGCGAGGTAGCCGGTGTGGCCCACGGCGCGCACGGCGGGGACCCGGCGGGCGCCGAAGGCGGGGTCGGTGGGGTCGGTGCCGTGCCCCAGGCCGAACAGCTCGACGTTCGGGACGTCGCCGATCCAGTCGGAGGCGTCCCGCGCCGCCCAGACCCGGGCCGGGGTGCGCAGTTGCGCCACGCTGTCCCGGCGGATGCCGGGGGAGCCGAAGAGGACCAGGTCGGCGACGCGGCCACCGTCCGCACGTGCCACGGCCAGCCCGCAGACCACCGAGCCGTAGCTGTGGCACAGCACCGCCGGTGCCGGGGCGCCGACTGCGGCCAGGCCGGACAGGAAGCGGGCCAGCCGTGGGGCTCCGGCATCGGCGAGCCGCCCGGTCATGGCATCCGGGCCGATACCGACCGGCGTGGTGTACCCGGCCCAGGCGACGACCGCGGTACGGGTCCCGGGCGCCTCGGCGGTCAGCCGGGTCCGCAGCGACCCGGCCATCCCGGCCGGTGTGCCGTACGGGTCCCGCGCGCGGTCGAAGGAGCCCAGGTCGATGTCCGAGCCGGGCACGATCACTGCGGTGCGCTCGGCCGTGGCCAAGTCGCCGTACACCTCGGCCACTTGGCCGCGGCCGCGGGGGTCGAAGGCGAGGATGTGCCGACCGGGGGAGAGGAGCGAGGCGCAGCGGGCGGCCGCCTTCCCGGCCTGCCGGCGGTCCTCGGAGGTGCCGGCCGGATCGGCGGCCCGGGCCCGCTGGCGGTCCCGCTCGGCGGCCAGCGCACGGGAGTTGGCCGCGTACCGCACGGCGGGGGGCACGCCGTCGAGGTTGCCGACGGTGAGCGGATGCCGGGCCACCAGCGCCCGCCGCTGCCCGTCGGTCAGCGCGGCGAAGAAGCGCGCGACGTCGGCGGGGCGGGCGGTCGCCGGGTCCGGCAGCCGGACGCCGAGGGAGTGGTCGGCGCGCCAGGCGGCGGCGCCGGGCGGCGGGCCCGTGACGGCACTCTGCGCGGTGCCGGCCGCCCAGCCGCCGGTGCCGGCGGCCACGGCCAGCGCGAGCGCGGCGCCGAGGAGTGTGCGCCGGCCGCGTCGAGTGACGGCTCGCAGCCTGGTCATGGTGGTGTCTCCCTCTCCCGGTGGTGTGGCGGAGGGAAACGTAGGAAGAGGGCTTATGACGCGGCGTCACACCGCGGAGCCAACTGCCGGGTGATACCCCGGTAGGGGGGAGACGCCTCCCTCCTCCTCAAGGAGGGGCAGGGCGGAAGGGCACGCCCGGGAACCCTCCCCGGCCGCTGCTGCTCCCGGCCGCTACTGCTCCCCGGGCGTGACCAGCCCCGACTCGTACGCGAAGATCACGGCCTGGGCGCGGTCCCGCAGCACCAACTTGGCGAGCACCCGGCTGACATGGGTCTTCACGGTCTGCTCGGCGACGATCAGCGCGGCGGCGATCTCCTGGTTCGACAGACCGCGGGCGATCAGCTCCAGGACCTCCGTCTCGCGCGGGGTGAGGCCCTTCAGCCGCAGTGCCGCCCGGCCCTTGCGCGGCGCGGGCCGCCGGCGGGCGAAATCGGCTATCAGCCGCCGGGTCACGGACGGGGCGAGCAGCGCCTCGCCCGCCGCCACGACCCGGACCGCGGAGATCAGATCACCCGGCGGCGCGTCCTTGAGCAGGAACCCGGACGCCCCCGCCCGCAGCGCCTCGTAGACGTAGTCGTCGACATCGAAGGTGGTCAGCATCAGCACCTTCGGGCGGTGCAGCACACCGGGGGGCGGATCGAGCAGCTGCCGGGCCGCCTCCAGGCCGTCCATCTCCGGCATCCGGACATCCATCAGCACCACATCGGGGTGCGTCCGGCGGCTCAGCTCCACTCCCTGTACACCGTCCGGCGCATCGCCCACCACCTCGATGCCGTTCTGCGCGGCGAGCAGCGCGGCGAAGCCCGCACGCACCATGGCCTGGTCGTCGACGATGATCACGCGGGTGGTCATAGGGAGCCGGAATCCTTCGGTGAAAGGGGTACCGCCGCGGCGGGCGGCGGCGAAAGGGGGAGCTGCGCGGCCACCCGGAACCCGCCGTCGGGCAGCGGCCCGGTGTCGAGCGAACCGTCCACCAGCCGCACCCGCTCCCGCATGCCGATGAGGCCGTGGCCGGTGCCGTTGGTCTCCAGCGGCGCGGCGGGCGCGGACGGCGCGGGCGGCGGGGAGTTGACGACGAGAACGGTCAGCCGTGAGCCGTCCGCCGTCGTCGTCACCGACACCTGGGCCGGTGCACCCGGGGCGTGCCGTACGACATTGGCCAGCGCCTCCTGCACGATGCGGTAGGCCGACAGATCCACCGCCGGTTCGAGCGGTATCCGTTCCCCGGGCAGCGACAACTCCACCGGCACACCCGCCCGTACGGTCCCCTCGACCAGCTTCGGCAGCATGCCGATACCGGGCTGCGGGGTCTTCTCCGGGCCGCCGTGCCGCTCCGCCTCCTCGCTGCGCAGCACACCGAGCAGTCGGCGCATCTCCGCCAGCGACTCCCGTGCGGTCGCCGCGATCGACCCGAACTCCTCCTCGGCCTCCCGGGGTATCCCGCTGATGCGGTACGGGGCGCTGTCGGCCTGGACCGTGATCACCGACATGTGGTGGGCGACGACATCGTGCAGCTCGCGAGCGATACGGGTGCGCTCCTCCAGCAGCGTCCGACGGGCCCGCTCGGCCTCGCTGATGGTCTCCTGCTCGATCAACTTCCGCCGGGCGTCGCCGCGTTCCCGCAGCGTGGCGCCCATCATCAGCACCACTCCGGTCAGCACGAACAGCAGCACCCAGGTGCTGTTGATCCGGTCCGAGGTGACCGGGGGGACCGGGGTGACCGGGGCGACCGCCTCGGAGAGGATGCCCGCCAGACCGGTCGTCAGCCAGACGGCGATCAGGGTGCGGCCGCGCTCGCGCAGCGACAGCGCCACCATCAGCGCCAGATAGCCGACGATCGTCATGGGCGTCCAGGGCCAGGCGCGGCCCTCGATGCCGTCCGCGTGGATGAGCGCCAGGGCGGTGACGATGTCCGCCGTGAAGATCACCCACCAGGCCTGCAGCGGCCGGGTCACCGCGAGCAGCAGCGGCGCGACCTGCGCGGTGCCCAGCGCGCCGGACAGCCCGCCGTCCAGGCCGTAGTCGTGGCTGAGGACGGTGATGGTCGTCGGCAGCAGGGACACCGTGAACACGAACGCGACCAGATACGGCAGCCGGCGCAGCCAGGCGCTCCGGACGCTGCTGAACAGCGGGGTGCCGGGTTCGGTCGGTGTGCCGAGCTCGACGGCGAGGAGGCGCAGCGCCTGCCGTACGGCGCGCAGCACCCGGCGTCGGGTCGGTTCGTCCGCGGGGTGGGAAGAGGGTCCGGTCATCGCGACTCCATCCAAGCGGACCGCCGCGGCCGTGACGTCATACCAGGGGCCGGACTTCCACCCCCTACCACGGTATGAGCCCCCGGATCCCGTCTCGGGGTCCGGACCCCGAGACGCTACAGCTCCGCGAGCAACTCGGCCTTCTTCGCGCTGAATTCGTCGTCGGTCAGCAGGCCCGCCCCGTGCAGCTCGCCGAGGTGGCGTATCCGGTCCGCGATGTCGGCGGGGTCCCGGCGCGCGTCCCCGGTCCGGCGGCGCGGTTCGCCCTCCTCCGGGTCCTGCGCCGGCTCGGCGGCGCGTACGGCCTGCAGCACGGCGGCCGCGAACGGCAGTGACTCGTGCACCGGGCCGTACCCCAGCCCGAAGACCACCGCGGCCGGATCCTGGTCCGCCTCGCCCGCCCCGGGCTCGCGGGCGCCGCGCGCCAGCAGCCGCAGATAGCCGTTGAGGATCTCCGGGGACCGCCACTCGACGCCGGCCAGCTCGCCGACCGGGAAGGTCTGGTCGCCGCACTTCCACTTCGCCGAGGACGCGCCCGTCCAGAACCACCGGAAGACGACCGCTCGCCCGTCGAAGGACGCCTTCCCGTCGTACGCCTTGAAGTGCAGGGGAGGCTCCGGCGCGGCGACGAGATGGCGGTCGGCGGGCTCCTTCGCGTCGGGGCCGAGCACCGTGCGCAGCTCGTCGGCGTAGTACTCGGCCAGCGTCCCGCGCTCGGCCGGGAGCACCAGCCGGTACGGATCGGCGTCCTCCTTGAGCTGTCCGTCCGCCGCCTCCATCAGCGGGTCGGCGCCGGGCCGGGGCACGGCGTGCAGCACCACCGTGCCGCGTCTGCCCCCGCTCACCTCGACGGAGCTCAGCGCCTCGTACGGAATGCGTCGCTCGCCGAGCGCCTGGAACAGCTTCGGCTTGCGGATCCCCCGTTCGAAGCGGATGAGTACGGAGTCCGTGTCGAACTCCCAGACGGCATGAAAACCGGCCAGCACATCACCCATGCGGCTCATCGTATGCGGGCGGTTGCCCGCCCGTCCCCCCTCCGGACACCTCGGGGGCGGCTGCCGGAGCTACGCGCGTCACCCCGGTCACCCGCCGTGTTCCTGCCTGGTGGACGCCGCCGGCGCCGGGTGCGGTTCCCGCGGGCACGGCCCGTCCCCGGGCGCCGGGCCGTGCCCGCGGCACCGGTCGTGGGGCCCGGCGGCCCTCAGGCCAGGTCCGAGCTGCAGTGCGGGTCGTCGGAGGCGCAGGAGACCGTGCTGGTCGCGCCGACGCCGACGAGCGCGAAGTTGCGCAGGCTGCGGGTGCCGGGCGCGAAGTAGCCCGCGTGCCCCACGGCGCCCTCGGCCGACAGGATGCGCGAGCCGAAGGACGGATCGACCGGGTCGGCGCCGTGGCCGAGCCCCCCGACCTCCAGGTAGGGCACGTCCGCGATCCAGTCGTCGGCGTCCCGCATGGCCCAGACGCGGGCGCGGGTGCCCAGCCCGGCGAGGCTGCCGGCCCGCATGCCGGGGCTGCCGGCCACCGCGATGTCCTCGACGTTGGACGGCAGGGTGCGGGCCGCGAGCCCGCACACCACGGAGCCGTAGCTGTGGCAGAACAGCGAGACGGTGTCGGAGGAGGGCAGCGCGTCGACCAGGGCGCGCAGCCGGACCGCGCCGTCCGCGGCGAGCTTCCCGGTGGCCGCCTCGACGCCCATCCCGGCCGGGGAGGTGTAGTCGGCCCAGGCGATCACGGCGGTACGGGTGCCGGGGCGGGCCTCGCGCTCGGCGCCGTAGAGGGACCGCGCCATGCCGACGGGGGCGCGGGTGGCCGCCGTGGTGCGCTCGAAGGTCGACAGGTTGGTGTCCACACCGGGCACCACGACCGAGACCCGCTGCGCCGCCGGCAGGTTGCCGAAGACCTCGGCGGCCCGGCCGTCGCCGGCCGGGTCGAAGGCGAGGATCTGCCGGCCGGGACTCATCATCGAGGCGAAGCGGTGCATCAGCCGGCCCGCCTCCTGGCGGCCGACGGGGGTGAGCCGGCGGTCGCCCATCCGCTGCTTCTCGATCGCGCGGGCGTCGTCGAGCGCCATCCGGTTGGCGCGGTAGCGCAGCGGCACGGGGGCGCCGTTCATATTGCCCACGACCAGCGGGTAGCGCCGGGCGAGCTGCTGCTTCTCGCCGCCGGTGAGCTTGCCGAAGAAGGCCCGGAGGGTGGCCGGCGGGCCCTTGGGGTCGGGCAGCCGGTGGCCGTGGAAGGTGGCGTGCTGCCAGGCGGTCCTGGCGGTGGCCAGCGGATTGGCGTCTTCCTTGGTACCTCTGACGGCCGTCCAGCCGGTCAGCGCGAGCATCACGAACACCACCGCCAGGGCGAGCGCGGCGCGCCAGGCGGAGGACTGCAGGAAACCGGAGGAGGGGGCGAGGCCCGGGAAAGAAGTCACCGCGGGCCACCCTAGGAGACGCGGCGGCGTGCTCGCTGTGACCGTGAGTGAGATCACGTTTCGGGGTGGGTATTTCGACCAAACCGGACACGTGTCGCCCGTTTTCGGTGCTCAGTCGTGCATACGTGAACTCAGGAGGGGGAGCGGAACCCTCGCGCAAAGATGGATGGCCGCTACAGGGAGTAGGGGATGGCGGCGGCCGCCGGGGGCCGCGCTCAGTCCGTCCGCCAGTCGTCGTCCATCGCCGGACCGATGTGGTCCAGGTAGGACCGGGTCAGCTCCCGGATGGAGGCCACGCTGCAGTCCTGGCCCTCGCCCCACACCTTGCCGGCCACCCGCATCACCCCGCTGAACGCGGCGACGAGCACCCGCGGCCGCGGATCGGCGTCGACGTCCAGCCCCTCGCGCCGGGCGATCAGCCGCGCGATCTCCTCCTCCAGCTCGGAGGAGCGCCGCAGATGCGCGGCGACCAGCGCGGGCGTCGACTCGATCATCTGGTACGAGCGCATGTGCAGCTCCACCGGGATCACCGACTCGATGGAGCTGCCGATGTCGTCCCAGGCCACCATCACGGCGCTGCGCAGGGCGGTGAGCGGCGCCTCCGCCGCGGGCCGGGCGAGCAGCTCGTCGAGGAAGCGGGCCTCGACCATCGTCTGGACGGCGAAGGCGACGTCCTCCTTGTTGGCGAAGTAGCGGAAGTACGTCCGCTGGGAGACGTCCACCGCCTCGGCGATCTCATCGATCGTCGTCGTCTCGTACCCCTGCTCGGTGAAGAGTTCGAGCGCCGCGCGGATCAGGGCGTCGCGGGTGCGCTGCTTCTTGCGTTCCCGCAGGCCCGCGGGGGCCGTCTGCGGCGTCGGGGTCGCCATCCTGAGCCGCCTTTCTCCGGTGTTCTCGCTGCTCAGGTTACCTGTGAGCGAGATGACAGTTACCGACTCATGAAATGCTTTGTCAACTGTCAGTGGCTGACATTAGCCTCGTCGTATGAGTTCCCAGACCCCGGTTGCCGTCGCAGCGCCGGACCTTCCCGCACCCGAGACCTCCAAGGGGCTGCGCGGCCATCCGTGGCTGACCCTCTTCTCCGTCGCCATCGGCGTGATGATGGTCGCCCTGGACGGCACGATCGTCGCCATCGCCAACCCGGCCATCAAGGAAGACCTCGGCGCCTCGCTCGCCGACGTGCAGTGGATCACCAACGGCTACATGCTCGCGCTGGCCGTCTCGCTGATCACCGCCGGCAAGCTCGGTGACCGCTTCGGCCACCGCCAGACCTTCCTCATCGGCATCCTCGGCTTCGCCGCCGCCTCCGGCGCCATCGGCTTCTCCCACGAGGTCGCGCTGGTCATCACCTTCCGTGTGCTGCAGGGCCTGTTCGGCGCGCTGCTGATGCCGGCCGCGCTGGGACTGCTGCGCGCCACCTTCCCGGCCGAGAAGCTCAACATGGCGATCGGCATCTGGGGCATGGTCATCGGCGCCTCCACCGCCGGCGGTCCGATAGTCGGCGGACTGCTGGTGGAGCACGTCAACTGGCAGTCCGTGTTCTTCATCAACGTCCCGGTCGGCGTGCTGGCCCTGGTCCTCGGCCTGGTGATCCTCAAGGACCACCGTGCGGTGAACGCCCCGCGCTCGTTCGACATCCCCGGCATCGTGCTGCTCTCCGGCGCGATGTTCTGCCTGATCTGGCCGCTGATCAAGGCGTCGGCCTGGGGCTGGGGCGACCAGAAGACCCTGGGCTTCCTGATCGGCTCCGTGGTCCTCTTCGCGCTGTTCGCCGTCCTGGAGACCAAGGTCCGCGAACCGCTCATCCCGCTGCGGATGTTCCGCTCCCTGCCGCTGACCGCCGGCACGGTCCTGATGGTGCTGATGGCCTTCGCCTTCATGGGCGGCCTGTTCTTCGTGACGTTCTACCTCCAGAACGTCCACGGCATGACCCCCGTCGACAGCGGTCTGCACCTCCTCCCGCTCACGGGCATGATGATCGTCGGCTCGCCGCTCGCCGGCGCCCTGATCACCAAGCTCGGCCCGCGCATCCCGCTGGTCGGCGGCATGGTCCTCACCGCCGTCGCCATGTACGGCATGTCCGGTCTCGACACGGACAGCACCACCGGCCCGATGTCCCTGTGGTTCGCGCTGCTCGGCCTGGGCCTGGCGCCCGTCATGGTCGGCGCCACCGAGGTCATCGTCGGCAACGCCCCGCTGGAGCTCTCCGGCGTCGCCGGCGGCCTCCAGCAGGCCGCGATGCAGGTCGGCGGCAGCCTCGGCACGGCCGTGCTCGGCGCGGTGATGGCCTCCCGCGTGGACCACGATCTCCCGGGCAACTGGAAGTCGGCCGGCCTCCCGCCGGTCCCGCCCGCGCAGGCGTCCCAGCTGTCCGACGCGGTCTCGGCCGGTATCGCCCCGGTCCCGAAGGGCACCCCGCCGGCGTTCGCCGAGAAGATCGTTTCCGTCGCGCACGACACCTTCGTGTCCGGCATGGGCCTGGCCTTCACCGTCGCCTGCGGCGTGGCGGTCGTCGCCGCCGTCGTCGCCGTCTTCACCAAGCGCGGCGCGAACGCCGAAGCGGGCGCGGGCGTCGGCCACATCTGACCCGGGTCCCCGGCTCCTGGCCGCAGACTCCCGGCGCGCGGCCGGTCCGAGGCTCGACCTCGCCCGGCCGCGCGCCGTTGCTGTGATGCATGTGTGCGCGCCGCCCGCGCGCTGACGTCAACGGCGGGCGTCAACCGGCCTCCCCGGCCCCCGCCCTGGCCCTCCCGCCGTACGCCCGCCGGGAGTTGGCCCCTGCCCGAGCGCCGAATCCCTCATCCGGATGAGCCGGCCGGGGAACCGAACCGGGCACCGGCCTTCTCCGGGGCGCCGGCCACCTCCCGGACCCCGGCAGCCCATGGGGCGAACGGTTTCCGCACCACGCCCCGCCGCCCCGTCCCCCGTCAACGCCGTGCACCGGCGCCCCGATCCGGGCCGCTCCGCCTGTCCACATACCTGATCCGGGTGGCCGTGCCACCACGGCCTTGGCAACCGCGCCGCGCCCTCGCGAAGCTCGACACGCAGCACCCGCCGCGGGCGACCCGCCCGCGGCGGAACGCCATCGTCGTACTCCACGGGGGAGAGATTCCTATGCGCCTGCGTCCGCACCCGTCCCGCACCACCGCGCTCCTCACCGGCCTCGCCGCGCTCACCGCGGCCCTCACCGTCCCGCCCGCCCTCGGCACCCCGGCCGCGCACGCGGCCCCCGGCGGCCGGGCCGGTGCCGCCTCGGGCCCCTGCGCGGCGGGAGCGCTGTGCCTCTGGCCGAAGGCGGACTTCGGCGGCACCCGGCGGACCTACGAACTGTCGGACACCGACATCGAGAGCTGCACCCCGCTGCCCAAGGGGACCACCGCCGTCGCGCTCGCCAACCGGACCGGACGGCCGGTCACCACCTACCAGAGCGCGGAGTGCGCCGAGACCGCCGAGTTCGACACCTATCCGGGCGGCGGCAGCTGGGTGCCCCGATCCCCGTACCAAGTAAGGGCGTTCAAGGTATGGGAACGCTGACCCGGCCCCGCCCCCGCACCCGCACCCGCACCACAGCGCCCCCCGACCGGCGCAGAACGCTGGTCGGGGGGCGCGGATGAGGCGGTGCGGCCGTCGGCCGCGGAGAGGTCAGGCGTCGCCGCCGGCCTCCCCGGCCTCGGCGGCCGTGACGTCAAGGAGCTGGTAGCGGTCGATCGCCTGCTTCAGCAGCGACCGGTCGACCTTGCCCTCCTTGGCGAGCTCGGTGAGCACGCCCAGGACGATGGACTGCGCGTCGATGTGGAAGAAGCGACGGGCCGCGCCACGGGTGTCCGCGAAGCCGAAGCCGTCGGCACCCAGCGACTGGTACGTGCCGGGAACCCAGCGCGCGATCTGGTCGGGAACCGCCCGCATCCAGTCCGAGACGGCGACCGTCGGGCCCTCGGCACCCTGGAGCTTCTGCGTCACGTACGGGACGCGCTGCTCCTCCTCCGGGTGCAGAAGGTTGTGCTCCTCGACCTCCACCGCGTCGCGGCGCAGCTCGTTCCAGGAGGTCGCCGACCAGACATCGGCCTTGACGTTCCACTCGTCCGCGAGGATCTGCTGGGCCTCGACGGCCCACGGCACCGCGACACCCGAGGCGAGGATCTGGGCCGCGTGCTCGCCCTTCTCGCCCGCCTTGATGCGGTGCAGACCCTTGAGGATGCCCTCGACGTCGGTGTCGGACGGCTCCGCCGGGTGCTGGATCGGCTCGTTGTAGACGGTCAGGTAGTAGAAGATGTCCTCGGAGTTCTCCCCGTACATCCTCCGCAGACCGTCCTTGACGATGTGCGCGATCTCGTAGCCGTAGGCCGGGTCGTAGGCGACACAGGCCGGGTTGGTCGAGGCCAGCAGCTGGGAGTGGCCGTCGGCGTGCTGCAGGCCCTCACCGGTCAGCGTCGTCCGGCCCGCGGTCGCACCGAGCACGAAGCCGCGCGCGAGCTGGTCGGCCATCTGCCAGAACTGGTCGCCGGTGCGCTGGAAGCCGAACATCGAGTAGAAGACGTAGACCGGGATCAGCGGCTCGCCGTGCGTCGCATAGGCGGAGCCCGCCGCGATCAGCGAGGCCGTGCAGCCCGCCTCGGTGATGCCGTCGTGCAGCATCTGGCCGGTCGGCGACTCCTTGTACGCGAGGAGCAGTTCGCGGTCGACCGACTCGTACTGCTGGCCCAGCGGGTTGTAGATCTTGGCCGACGGGAAGAACGCGTCCATGCCGAAGGTGCGGTACTCGTCGGGCGCGATCGGCACGAAGCGCTTGCCGATCTCCTTGTCCCGCATGAGGTCCTTCAGGATGCGGACGAACGCCATGGTCGTGGCGATCTTCTGCTGTCCCGAGCCCTTCTTGGCGCCCGCGTAGGCCTTGTCGTCCGGCAGCGGCAGCGGCTCGGCGCGCACGACACGGGTGGGGACGTACCCGCCCAGGCCCTTGCGGCGGTCGTGCATGTACTGGATCTCTTCGGAGTCCCGGCCCGGGTGGTAGTACGGCGGCAGGCCGTCCTCCAGGTCCTTGTCCGGGATCGGCAGGTGCAGCCGGTCGCGGAAGCCCTTGAGGTCGTCGACCGTCAGCTTCTTCATCTGGTGGGTCGCGTTGCGGCCCTCGAAGTTCGGGCCGAGCGTCCAGCCCTTGACGGTCTGCGCGAGGATCACCGTCGGCTGGCCCTTGTGGGCCTTGGCCGCCGCGTACGCCGCGTAGATCTTCTTGTGGTCGTGACCGCCGCGGCCCAGGTGCAGGATCTGGTCGTCGGTCATGTTCTCGACCATGGCGCGCAGCCGGTGGTCGTCGCCGAAGAAGTGCTCGCGGATGTACGCGCCGGTCTCGGTGGCGTACGTCTGGAACTGGCCGTCGGGGGTGGTGTTGAGCTTGTTGACCAGGATGCCGTCGCGGTCCTGCGCGAGCAGCGGGTCCCAGCTGCGGTCCCACACCAGCTTGATGACGTTCCAGCCGGCGCCGCGGAACTGCGACTCCAGCTCCTGCATGATCTTGCCGTTGCCGCGGACCGGGCCGTCGAGGCGCTGCAGGTTGCAGTTGACGACGAAGGTCAGGTTGTCCAGGCCCTCACGGGCGGCGATGGACAGCTGGCCGAGCGACTCGGGCTCGTCCATCTCGCCGTCGCCGAGGTAGGCCCATACGTGCGACTTGGAGGTGTCGGCGATGCCGCGCGCCTCCATGTAGCGGTTCATCCGCGCCTGGTAGATCGCGCCGAGCGGGCCGAGGCCCATCGAGACGGTCGGGAACTCCCAGAAGTCCGGCATCAGCCGCGGGTGCGGGTAGCTGGACAGGCCGTCGGGGGCCTTGGACTTCTCCTGGCGGAAGGCGTCGAGCTGCGCCTCGGAGAGTCGGTCCAGGAGGTACGCACGGGCGTAGACACCGGGCGAGGCGTGGCCCTGGAAGAAGATCTGGTCGCCGCCGTCGCCCTCGTCCTTGCCCCGGAAGAAGTGGTTGAAGCCCACGTCGTACAGGGAGGCGGAGGACGCGAAGGTGGCGATGTGGCCGCCGACGCCGATGCCCGGACGCTGGGCGCGCGAGACCATGACGGCGGCGTTCCACCGGGTGGCGTTGAGGATCTTGCGCTCGATCTCCTCGTTGCCCGGGAAGAACGGCTCGTTCTTGGTCGCGATGGTGTTGATGTAGTCCGTGCTGCGCATCTCGGGCACGGCCACCCGCTTCTCTCGCGCGCGCTCGATCAGGCGGAGCATGAGGTAGCGGGCACGTTCCCGGCCGCGCTCGTCGACGGCTGCGTCGAGCGAGTCGAGCCACTCCTGGGTCTCTTCGGGATCGAAGTCCGGGACCTGGCTGGGAAGGCCGCCAATGATGATCGGGTTTCGATCGGATCCGGAAGCCACGCTGTTCCTTCGTGTTCGGTTCGTTTCGTGCTCTGCAGGCTATTGATGCTGTGCACGGGACGAATGCTGTCGCTGCCTTGGTGTCGCGCCGTCTTCCATCGTGTACCGAGCCACAGGGATACGTCACCTCTACCGATGGGTAACCATCCGTAGAGAGATGGCGCTGAAAAGGCCGATTTCTCGCGTCGGCCAAATCGCAACCATACGCCCATGTCGAAAGTGCTTCGCGTACGGACGTGCGGGCGCCGAAATCGGGTCCGGGGGCGGCCGCCGCCCCCCGAAGGGACCAGTCCCGCGCGAGTACCCGATAAACTTCACAGAAAGCTGTGGCGTGAATCACTTCAGCCTGGCCTGCGGGGGTCGTGCTTGCGGCGAGACGCCTCGGAACGTCACCGTTTCGGCGGTCTGGACCGCCGGGTACTTGCGCGATCCGCCCGGCCCGTGTGGACTACGCCCAATGCTCCGCGCACGCGCGGGGTCCCCGAGCATTTCCGAAACATGACAGGAGGCAATCCGTGAGCGCGACCGCGGACCACGCGGAGGAGCGGACCAACCCTGCCGCCAGGCTGGGGTTCGAGCCCGGACAGGTGGTCCAGGAGATCGGCTACGACGACGACGTCGATCAGGATCTCCGCGAAGGCATTGAGACCGTGATCGGCCAGGATCTCGTCGACGAGGACTACGACGACGTGTGTGACGTCGTCCTGCTGTGGTTCCGGGACGAGGACGGCGACCTCACGGACGCGCTGGTGGACGCCATCGGGCTGATCGACGAGGGCGGGCAGATCTGGCTGCTGACCCCGAAGACCGGCCGCGACGGTTACGTCGAACCGAGCGACATCAATGAGGCCGCGCAGACCGCGGGTCTGTCCCAGACCAAGAGCATCAACGCGGGCAAGGACTGGGCCGGAAGCCGCCTGGTCACGCCCAAGGCGGGCAAGCGCTGAGCCGCACCGTCCCACCGTGCGCCACCGAGCCCCCTCCGCCTGTTCCGGAGGGGGCTCGGCCCTGTTCAGGACAGGTTCCCCGGACGTGCACACCGGCGCGTAGGGTTGGTCGCGTCCTGTTGCGAGTGAGCGGAAGGGAAGCACCCCATGGCGATCGAGGTCGGCACGAAGGCTCCGGATTTCGAGCTGAAGAACCAGCACGGCGAGCTGGTCAAGCTCTCCTCCTTCCGCGGCGAGAAGGCCGTCGTCCTCCTCTTCTACCCCTTCGCCTTCACCGGCGTCTGCACCGGTGAGCTCTGCGCGCTCCGCGACGAGCTGCCGAAGTTCGTCAACGACGACGTCCAGCTGCTGGCCGTCTCCAACGACTCCCCGTTCTCGCTGCGCGTCTTCGCCGAGCAGGAGGGCCTGGAGTACCCGCTGCTGTCGGACTTCTGGCCGCACGGCGAGGTCTCGCGGGCGTACGGCGTCTTCGACGAGGAGAAGGGCTGCGCGGTGCGCGGCACGTTCATCATCGACAAGGAGGGCGTGGTGCGCTGGACGGTCGTCAACGGCCTGCCCGACGCCCGCGACCTGAACGAGTACGTCAAGGCGCTCGACACCCTCTGAGGGCGCGCGCCCGCCCCGGCCGGCGCCCTCCTGCGCCCACCGGGCCGAATCCGCACGGATCCAGGTGCGGGATCTGCAATCGGTGGGAACCGGTCACTAGGATCAATTCGTTGATCCGATGCCATGCACGATGGGGGCGCAATCTTTACGTACCCCTCGAATCTATGGGAGGACTCGTGGGAGTCAGCCTCAGCAAGGGCGGCAACGTCTCGCTGACGAAGGAAGCCCCCAATCTGACCGCCGTCGTCGTCGGTCTGGGCTGGGACGCGCGCACGACCACCGGTACGGACTTCGACCTGGACGCCAGCGCCCTGCTGACGAACGACCAGGGCAAGGTGGCCAACGACCAGAACTTCGTGTTCTTCAACAACCTGAAGAGCCCGGACGGTTCGGTCGAGCACACCGGCGACAACATCACCGGTGAGGGCGAAGGCGACGACGAGCAGATCAAGGTGAACCTGGCCGCGGTGCCGGCCGACGTCTCCAAGATCGTCTTCCCGGTGTCGATCTACGACGCCGAGACCCGCCAGCAGAGCTTCGGCCAGGTCCGCAACGCCTTCATCCGCGTGGTCAACCAGGCCGACAACAACGAGCTGGCGCGCTACGACCTGAGCGAGGACGCCTCGACCGAGACCGCCATGGTCTTCGGCGAGCTGTACCGCAACGGCGCCGAGTGGAAGTTCCGGGCCATCGGCCAGGGCTACGCCTCGGGGCTGCGCGGCATCGCGCAGGACTTCGGCGTCAACGTCTGATCCGGCGGGACCTGACGGATCCGACGGGATTCGTCAGGGCCCGGGGGATCCAGCCATCTGATCGTCGGTCCCGGGACCGGGCGGCTGCCGCAGCGGCCGGCCGGTCCCGGGAGCGACGGCGTCCGGCGCCGTACGCCCTGCCCGGGGACGTGCGGCGCCGGACGCGCATCGAGGACACGGGCCGCGCCGGGCACGGCCCGCACGGACGCAGGGGAGGAAGCGAACGATGAGCGTCACGCTTGCCAAGGGGGGCAATGTCTCCCTGTCCAAGGCCGCGCCGGATCTCACGCAGATCATGGTCGGCCTCGGCTGGGACGCGCGGTCCACGACCGGAGCACCCTTCGACCTCGACGCCAGCGCACTGCTGTGCCGGTCGGGCCGGGTGCTGGGGGACGAGTACTTCGTCTTCTACAACAACCTCAAGAGCCCCGAGGGCTCCGTCGAGCACACCGGGGACAATCTCACCGGCGAGGGAGAGGGCGACGACGAGTCGGTTCTCGTCGATCTCTCGCAGGTTCCCGAGCAGGTCGACAAGATCGTTTTTCCGGTCTCGATCCATGAGGCCGATGCGCGCGGCCAGAGCTTCGGCCAGGTCAGCAATGCCTTTATCCGGATCGTCAATCAGGCAGACGGCAGCGAACTCGCCCGTTACGACCTCAGCGAGGACGCCTCCGCCGAAACCGCAATGATCTTCGGCGAGGTGTACCGCCACAACGGCGAATGGAAGTTCCGTGCGGTGGGGCAGGGGTACGCGTCGGGTCTGCGGGGCATCGCTCTAGACTTCGGGGTCAACGTTTCGTAAAGCGCCGCGCGCTGCGCGCGGGGGACCCCATACAGCGAGGGATTGGGTAGGCAGTGCTCCTGAAAACCTTTGGCTGGTCGTTCGCCATCACGGTGATAGGCCTCGCCTTGGCGGGCGTGCTCTGGGGGTGGCAGGGGCTGGCGATTGTCGGGATCCTGTCCATCCTGGAGATCTCGCTCTCGTTCGACAACGCCGTGATCAACGCGGGCATCCTGCGCAAGATGAACGCCTTCTGGCAGAAGATCTTCCTCACCGTCGGCATCCTCATCGCGGTGTTCGGCATGCGGCTGGTGTTCCCGGTCGTCATTGTCGCGATCACCGCGAAGCTGGGGCCGATCGAGGCGGTCAACCTCGCCATCAACGACAAGGCGCAATACCAGGAACTGGTCACCAGCGCGCACCCGGCCATCGCGGCCTTCGGCGGAATCTTCCTGCTGATGATCTTCCTCGACTTCATATTCGAGGAGCGCGACTACAAGTGGCTGTCCTGGATCGAGAAGCCCATGGCCAAGATGGGCAAGCTCGACATGCTGTCGGTCATCATCGGGCTGGTCGTCCTGCTGGTGACCGCGATGACGGTGGCCACCGACGCCGCGCACGGCGCCGGTGACAAGAGCGCCACGGTCCTGCTGGCCGGCGTCGCGGGCATGATCACGTATCTCGTCGTCGGCGGCGTCTCCGGCTACTTCGAGGACAAGCTGGAGGACGACGAGGACGACGAGGGCGAGGAGGCCGCCGCGGCCCCCGCGACGAAGGGCACCGGCGCGGCCGTGGGCCTGGCCGGCAAGGCCGCGTTCTTCATGTTCCTCTACCTGGAGGTCATCGACGCGTCGTTCTCCTTCGACGGTGTCATCGGCGCCTTCGCGATCACCAACGACATCTTCATGATGGCGCTGGGTCTGGGCATCGGCGCGATGTACATCCGTTCGCTGACGGTCTTCCTGGTCCGCAAGGGGACCCTGGACGACTACGTCTACCTGGAGCACGGCGCCCACTACGCGATCGGCGCGCTGGCCGTGATCCTGCTGGCCACGATCAAGTACGAGATCCCCGAGGTCGTCACCGGCCTGGTGGGCATCGCGCTGATCGGCCTCTCCTTCGTGTCGTCCGTGATCCGCAACCGGCGCGAGGGCAGGCCCGGGGACACCTCGGGAACACCGTCGGAAGTCACCTCCGGAGTGTGACGCGACGCTGATTGAGGAACGCTCTTTGCGGGGCGGCTGCGAGGTGCGGACCTCGGGCCGCCCCGCAGTGATGTGGGGCCGAGCTATGGGGTGGGCAGAGTGTCGTTCCTGGGGAATCTGTGGCGTGGTGGCGGCGCGAAGTTCGACTTCGACAGCGGCGGGGCGTCGTACGTCGTCGAGCTGACGAAACGGAGTCCGGTCGTCTCGCTGACCAAGCAGGGGGCGGCCTCCGGGCATCTGCGGGTCAATCTGCACTGGCAGATGCGGACCTCGGACCTGCACGAGCGCGGCGGGCAGGGCAGGGGCGGGCTGCTGCGGAATCCGGGCAAGCTGTTCAAGCCCGAGATAGTGCAGGCGCAGGGGCCGGCCGTGGTCAATGTCGACCTGGACCTGGCCTGCCTGTACGAGCTCCAGGACGGCACCAAGGGCGTGGTACAGCCGCTGGGCAACTTCCTCGGCGACCTCAACGCCCCGCCCTTCGTGAAGCTCAGCGGCGACGACCGCTTCGGTTCGGGATCCGGCGAGACGCTCTACATCAACCTCGATCACCGCGACGAGATCAAGCGCATGCTGCTCTTCGTCTACATCTACGACGGGACGCCCGCGTTCGACCGTACGCACGCGGTCGTGACGCTCTATCCGAGCAGCGGGCCGCGGGTCGAGGTCAAGCTGGACGAGCGGGCGCCGCAGGCCCGTTCCTGCGCCATCTTCATGCTGGAGAACGTCAAGGGCGAGCTGACGGTGCGCCGCGAGGTGAAGTACGTCTACGGCTTCCAGGCGGAGCTCGACCGGCTGTACGGCTGGGGCCTGCAGTGGGGGCGGGGCTACAAGACGAACGCGTGAGGCGGGCGTGCCCGCCCCGGTCCCTGCCCGCATCGCGTCGGCAGGGACCGTTGCCGGAGATCGCTAACGCCGCTGGAACTGCGGTCCCTGGGGCGGCAGGACGAACGACGGGTCCGGCACGAAGGGCTGCTGCGGCGGGTAGCCGTAGGTCGCGGGGGACTGCTGCGGCGGCTGCGGAGCGCCGTACGGCGCCGGGGGCGGCTGCTGGGGCTGGTACTGCGGCGGCGGCCCCGGGTAGCCGTAGGCGGGCTGGGCCGGGGGCTGGGTGGGCGGCGGGGGCACGTTCTGCGGGTAGCCGTAGCCGCCGCTGGTGGGCGGCGTCCCCGGCGCCTGGGACGGCGCGGCGGGCGACGGCAGCGGTGCGGACGAGAAGGGCTCCGGCATGGCGTCCGGGACGTGCTGGGTGACCGCGTCCGGGTCCGACGCCGAGGACGCCTGCCCGTCCGCCGCGGACGGGGGGCCCGAGGCTTCCTCGGGCCAGGTGCTGGGCGGCGGGGTCGCGGAGGCGGCCGGGGCGCTCGCCGCCGGGGCCGGGTCGGGCGTCGCCGCGGGCTCGGGGCCGGAGGGCGCCGACGCCGGCGCTTCCGATGCCGGAGCCTCCGAGGCGGGTGCCTGCGGCCTCGGTGCCGCCGAGGCCGGTGCGGACGCCTCGTCCGGCGTCGCCGGGCCGTCGCCGTCCGCCTCGCCCTCCTCCACCGAGATCCCGAACTCGGTCGCCAGGCCCACCAGGCCGGTCTCGTACCCCTGCCCCAGGGCGCGGAACTTCCAGCCGTCCGCGCGCCGGTACAACTCCCCGCAGATCAGGGCCCGCTCGTCGCCCGTCTCGGGCACCACGTCGAAGACCGCGACCGGCTCGCCGTCGCTCGCCGCCGCGTCGTACAGCAGGACCCGCAGATCCGGGACCCCCGCGAACACGCCGCCGTCCGAGGACGCGGCCAGCACCACCCGGTCCACCGACGCGTCCAGCGCCGACAGATCCGCCTCGATGGTGTCGGTCAGGCTCTCGTCGAGCCGGGTCTTGGGCAGGTGCCGCACCAGGCCGCTGGGGTGCCGCGGTTGGTTGTAGAAGACGAAGTCCTCGTCGGAGTGCACGCGCCCCTCGGGCCCCACCAGCAGGGCCGAGGCGTCGACATCGGGGACGCCTGTGCCGGGGGTCCAGCGCAGGACGGCCCGGACAGCCGTGGCATCGAGGGGGACGTTCGACCCTTTCAGCATCGCGTGCGTCATGCCGCAATCCTGCCTTCCCTGAGGTCGCAGCGACAACGCGGGGGGCCACGAGCCGCCTTCGGGGTGCGACGGCAGGTACCCGGGAGCCCCGTGGGGGTTACGTGATTTTCACGCACGCGGGAACTAACCAGGCCCCCACACACGTACGATTACCGGCTGGATCCAGACAGCGAGACGCAGCGGGGGTGCCCGGGTCCCGCATGTATACGGGGAGTTGTATGCGGCACTTTGGGCACCTTCCGCCCGACATCCACAAGACGCTGTTCCACCAGGAGCCGGTGGAGTTCTCCGCGGACTCCCCGGCCCGCACCCTCGCGGTCGCCCTGGGCGCGACGCTCTACAGCCCCGCCACCCGCCCGCGGCTCGCCGCCGATGTCGTCAAACAGGCCGCACTCGGCGTGAAGTCCATGGTGCTGTGCCTGGAGGACTCCATAAGCGACGCGGACGTCGAGGCCGGCGAGGAGAACCTCGTGCGGCAGCTCGGTCTGCTGGACGAGGCGGCCGCCGCGGGCACCGACCTTCCGCTGCTGTTCGTCCGCGTCCGCGCGCCCGGCCAGATACCGGATCTGGTGCGCCGGATGGGCGCCGCCGTGCACAGGCTGTCCGGATTTGTACTTCCGAAGTTCACCGAGGAGCGCGGCGTCCCGTTCCTCGAAGCGCTGACCGCCGCCGAGGCCGACTGCGCCCGGCGGCTCTTCGCGATGCCGGTGCTGGAGTCGCCGGAGCTGCTGCATCTGGAGAGCCGCGCCGAGACCCTCCGGGGCATCGCCAGGACCGTGGACAAGTTCCGGGACCGGGTGCTCGCCCTGCGGCTCGGTGTCACGGACTTCTGCTCCGCCTACGGGCTGCGCCGGGCCCCTGACATGACGGCGTACGACGTGCAGATCGTCGCCTCCGTGATCGCCGACGTGGTGAACGTACTGGGCCGGGCCGACGGCACGGGCTTCACGGTCACCGGCCCCGTGTGGGAGTACTTCCGGCTGCAGGAGAGGATGTTCAAGCCGCAGCTGCGCCGCAGCCCGTTCCTCGGCCGCGCCGAGGAGCTGCGCACCGCCCTGATCGAGCACGACATGGACGGCCTGCTGCGGGAGATCGAACTCGACCGCGCGAACGGCCTGCAGGGCAAGACCTGCATCCACCCCTCGCACGTCGCGCCGGTGCACGCCCTCTCGGTCGTCAGCCATGAGGAGTTCAGCGACGCGGTCGACATCCTGCGGCCCGAACGCGGCGACGGCGGGGTGTTGCGCTCCGCCTATACGAACAAGATGAACGAGGTGAAGCCGCACCGGGCCTGGGCCGAGCGGACCCTGCTGCGCGCCGAGGCGTTCGGCGTGGCCCGCGAGGGCATCGGGTTCGTGGAGCTGCTGGCGGCGAGCCTGCCGCAGAGCTGAACGGCGGCGGACGCGGTGAGACGGATGAACGGTACGACGAAGGAGACGGAACGCGTGGTCTGGACGGGAGAATGGGTCGCCGGCCGGCTCGGGGTCTCGCTGAGCGGCGGGGACGAGCTGCCGGAACTGCTGGGGCTCGCGCTGCGCCGCAACCCCAAGCGGGCCCATCTGCTCGTGTCGAACGTGCTCGGCAAGCATGTGCCCCAGCGCCCCGGCGTGGTCCACGGCGCCGGCGTCGGGCTGGGACGCCGGGTGCGCGAGTTGCTGGGTGACGAGGCCGCCGCCCGCGCCGTCGTCCTGGGCTACGCCGAGACCGCCACCGGCCTGGGGCACTCGGTGGCCGACGGCCTGGCCCTCGCGCCGTACCTGCACTCCACCCGCCGCCCGGTGGCGGGCGTGGCGCAGGTGGGCGGATTCGAGGAGGAGCACAGCCACGCCACCTCGCATCTGCTGCTCCCCGAGGACCGCGCCCTGCTCGCGGGCGACGGACCGCTGGTGCTCGTCGACGACGAGTTCTCCACCGGCAGGACCGTCCTGAACACGATCAAGGCGCTGCATGCGCAATTCCCGCGTGAGCGGTACGTGGTCGTCGCCCTGGTCGACATGCGCTCCGACGCGGACCGCGGCCGTCTGGAGAAGTTCGCGGCCGACCTGGGCGCCCGCGTGGACCTCGTGGCGCTCGCCGCGGGGGGCGTGGAGTTGCCGGAGGACGTCCTGACCCGCGGGCAGGAACTCGTCGCCGCCCATGAGGCCGGTGAGGGGCTCGGGGGCGGGGATGCCCCGGCGCCCGGCGGCGGGGCGGATGTCGTACGGGTCGATCTGGGCTGGCCCGCCGGGCTGCCGGACGGCGGCCGGCACGGCTTCGCACCGGCGCACCGCGCCCGCCTGGAGGCCGCTCTGCCGGGCATGGCCGCCCGGATCGCCCGGCACCTGGACGGTGCCCGCCGCGTCCTCGTCCTCGGCAACGAGGAGTTGATGTACGCGCCGCTGCGGATGGCCGAGGCGCTGGACACCCTCCTGGCCGAGGAGGCGAGCGGCGCCGGGCCGGCGCCGGACGCCGAGGGTGCCGCGGCGGCGCCCCGGGACGGTCGGGTGTCCGCGACGCCCGCGGGTCCGGGCGTCTTCTTCTCCACCACCACCCGGTCGCCGGTGCTCGCCGTCGACGACCCCGGCTACGCGATACGGACCCGGCTGTCCTTCCCCGCCCACGACCAGCCCGCCGACGGGCCGGGGGAGCGGTACGCCTACAACGTCGCGGCCGGCACCGACCCGGAGCGCGGCTTCGACGCCGTCGTGGCCGTCGTGGACTCCCGCGGCGACCTCCCGGAGCTGCACACCGCCGGCGGTCTGCTGGACCGGCTCGCCGGGCACGCCGGCCGGCTGCTGCTCGCCGTCGTCCCCTCCTACGCCCCGCGGCCCCCGGCCCGGTCCGCGTCCCTCCCCGAGCCGCTGCGCGGCCCCGGCTTCTCCTCCTACACCGCCGACGAGGTCGGCTGGCTGCTGCAGGACCTCTCCGACATCACCCTGGAGGCGCCGACCGAGGAGCGCGAGGAGGCCATCCAGCGCGGTGGCGCCCACTACGCCGAGTCGCTGCCGGTCGAATACCAGCCGAGCGAGCAGTACCGGGCGCTCTTCCACAGCGCGCTGGAGACCTCCGCGGGCCGTGTCGCGCGGGCGGTCGGGACCGTCACCGAGACCGTGCTCGCCGAGCGCGGCCCGCGCCCCGTACTGGTGTCGCTGGCCCGCGCCGGCACCCCCGTCGGGGTGCTGATGCGCCGCTGGGCGCTGCACGCCCACGGCCTGGAGCTGCCGCACTACGCGGCCTCGATCGTCCGCGGCCGGGGCATCGACACCACCGCGCTGCGCTGGCTGGCCGCGCACCACGATCCGGCGGACGTCGTCTTCGTGGACGGCTGGACCGGAAAGGGCGCCATCACCCGCGAACTCGCCCTGGCCCTGGAGGACTTCCCGGGCTTCGACCCGCGGATCGCCGTGCTCGCCGACCCCGGTGGCTGTGTCGAGACCTACGGCACCCGGGACGACTTCCTCATCCCGTCCGCCTGCCTCAACTCCACCGTCTCCGGCCTGATATCCCGCACCGTCCTGCGCGACGACCTCGTGGGACCGGACGACTTCCACGGCGCGAAGTTCTACCGCGAGCTGGCCGGGGACGACCTGTCGCGGGTGTTCCTGGACGCGGTGAGCGCCCGCTTCGACGAGGTGGCCGACCAGGTCGCCTCGGACGTGAAGGAGCTGGCCGCCGCCGACCGGGCACCCACCTGGGAGGGCTGGGCGGCCGTCGAGCGGATCAGCGAGGAGTACGGCATCGACGACGTGAACCTCGTGAAGCCCGGGGTCGGCGAGACCACGCGGGTGCTGCTGCGCCGGGTGCCCTGGAAGATCCTGGCCCGGCAGGGCGCCGGGGCCGACCTCGACCATGTGCGCCTCCTGGCGGAACAGCGGGGCGTGCCCGTCGAAGAGGTCGGCGAACTGCCCTACACCTGCGTCGGGTTGATCCACCCCCGCTTCACCCGCGGGGCCACGGGCGCCGACGGCAAGGCGGTGGCCTCCTGATGGACGGCCGGCCCCTCGCCCACCACCACCCTTCCCCGGAAGCGCTGCGCGCTGCCCCTCTTCTGGTCGCCAGCGACCTCGACCGCACCCTGATCTATTCGGCCCCCGCCCTGGGCCTGACCATGCCCGACGCCGAAGCCCCCCGGCTGCTGTGCGTCGAGACCTACGAGCACAAGCCGCTGTCCTACATGACGGAGACGGCCGCGGCCCTGCTCGCCGAACTGGCCGGCGCCACCACGTTCGTCCCGGCCACCACCCGTACGCGCGAGCAGTACGGGCGCATCCACCTGCCGGGCCCGGCGCCGGAGTTCGCCGTCTGCGCCAACGGCGGCCATCTGCTGGTGCACGGTGAGCCGGACCCGGACTGGCAGCGCACCGTCGCCGGGCGGCTCGCCGCGCGGTGTGCGCCCCTGGACGAGGTCCGCGCGCATCTCGTCCGCGCCGCCGACCCGGCCTGGCTGCTCAAGGAGCGTGTCGCGGAGGACCTCTTCGCCTATCTCGTCGTGGAGCGGCCGCTGCTGCCGGACACCTGGGTGAAGGACCTCGCCGGCTGGGCGGACGAACGCGGCTGGACCGTGTCCCTCCAGGGCCGCAAGATCTACGCCGTGCCGAAGCCGCTGACCAAGAGCGCGGCCGTGGCGGAGGTGGCCCGCCGCACCGGGGCGTCCGGGATCCTCGCGGCCGGCGATTCCCTCCTCGACGCCGATCTGCTGCTGGCCGCGGACCGCGGCTGGCGGCCCGGACACGGGGAGCTGGCGGACTCCGGCTGGCACGCCCCGCACGTCACGGCGCTCGACGAGCGGGGCGTCGCCGCGGGCGAGGAGATCGTGCGGGCCTTCCTCGGTGGCGTGGTGCCCCCGGGCCACGCCGGCTGACCCGGGCGACGACGAGGACCGCCGCCGCGGACGCGGTGGCGGGGCGCGGGGGAGGGGAAGCGCGGAAAGCGGTGGCCGGAGGTGAGGGCTCGGTTAGTCTCGCCGGGGCGGCCGGCCGCATCGTCCGGTGACCGGCCGGGACCGCGATCCTTGATCAAGAGGAGAGGCTGTGGCTGAGTCCAAGAGCACGCCGATCACGGCGGAGATGTACGACTACGTCCTCGCCCACAACCCACCCCTGAACGCCGCGCAGCGGGACATCATCGAGCTCACCCGTCAGCAGTTCCCGGACGCCGCGGGCATGCAGTCGGCCGAGGAACAGGGGCCGCTGCTGGCGTTCCTGGTGCGGCTGATCGGGGCCCGTCATGTCGTCGAGGTGGGCACGTTCACCGGCTTCTCGGCGCTGTCCATGGCCCAGGCGCTGCCCGCGGACGGCACGCTGATCGCCTGCGACGTGTCCGAGGAGTGGACGGCGTACGGCAGGGAGGCGTGGGAGAAGGCCGGCGTCGGCGACCGTGTCGAGCTGCGGATCGCGCCCGCGCTGGAGACGCTGCGGGCGATGCCGGCCGAACCGCACATCGATCTCGCCTACCTCGACGCGGACAAGGGCGGCTATATCGCCTACTGGGAGGAGCTGGTGCCCCGGATGCGGCAGGGCGGCCTGATCGTCGCGGACAACGTCCTGTACCACGGCCAGGTCACCGACCCGGCGGCGACCGGCTCGGCCCTGGCGATCAGGGCGTTCAACGACCACGTCATGGCGGACTCCCGTATGGAGGCGGTGATCCTCACCGTGGCGGACGGGGTGACGCTGGCCCGCAAGAGGTAACGGCCGCCCCGCACGGGCGCGGTGGCAGGGACCGGGGCCGCGCGGCCCGGCCATGGGTGCCCGCGGGGCCGGGCTCGGGGCCCGGCCCGGGACGTGCCCTAGCCGCAGCAGCCGCCTCCGCAGCAGCCGCCGCCTCCGCCGCCCTTCGGGGCCGGAGCGGAGGCGGAGCCGCCGACGGCGACCGCGGAGAGGAGCTTCACGGTGTCCTCGTGCCCCTCGGGGCACACGGCCGGGGCGGAGGACTCGGCCATCGGCCGGTTCAGCTCGAAGGTGGAGTCGCAGGGGCGGCACCGGTATTCGTAACGAGGCATGGGCACAGGTTAGCCGTGGCCCCCGCTCAGCGGACGACGGTGCCGGGTGGCGCGCCCAGCATGCCCAGCTCCGCGCGGGTCGGCGCGCCCTCCCAGTCGCCGGGGGACGCGACGGCGAAGGCTCCGGTGGTGACGGCCCGCTCCAGGCAGCCGGCCGGGCCCTCGCCGTCCAGCAGCGCCGACAGATAGCCCGCCACGAAGGCGTCGCCGGCGCCCACCGCGTCCACCGCCCGCACGGCCCTGGCGGGCCGGTGCAGGGAGCCGCCGCAGGTGAAGGCCGTGGCCCCGGCCGCACCGAGCTTGACCACGACCTCACCGACGCCCAGGTCCAGCAGAGCCCGGGCCTGCGAGGCGAGGGAGTCGGGGGAGGCGAGGGAGTCGGAGGAGCCGGAGGAGTCGGGGGCCGGGCCGGCGGGTCCCGCCCCGGCGGCTGCCGCCGTGCCGTCCGGTCCGTCCCCGTCTTCCGGCAGGCACAGCGGGAGTTCGTCATCGGAGGCGATCAGGACGTCCACGAAGGGCATCCATTCCCGGAGGACCGCCGCGGCTTCCCCGGCGGTCCACAGGCGGGCGCGGAAGTTGACGTCGAGGCAGACCAGCGAGCCGTGTTCGCGTGCCAGCCGGAGGGCGCGGAGGGCCGCCGAGCGGGCCGCTGGGCTCAGCGCCGGGGTGATGCCCGTCAGGTGCAGCACGCGGGGCGGGGCCGCGTGGAAGGCACGGCCGACGGTGTCCGCGGCGAGCCGCGAGCCGGCCGATCCCGCCCGGTAGTAGTGCACCCGTGTGACCTCGGGCAGCCGCGGCTCGAAGAGGAGCAGCCCGGTCGGGGCGTCCGGATCGGTCGCGGCGCCGGACACCTCCACGCCCTCGGCGCGCAGCGTGCGCAGCACCAACTGGCCGGCCTCGTCCTCGCCGACCGCGCCCGCCCAGCGGACGTCGTGCCCGAGCCGGGCCAGGCCGATGGCGACATTGCTCTCCGCCCCGGCGACGGAGACCCGCATCGTGCCACCGAGCTTCAGCGGGCCGCTGCCGCGCAGCGCGACCATGGTCTCGCCGAAGGTGAAGACGTCCGGGCGGCCCGGCTGGCGGGGGACCCGAGGGCGGCCCGGGGCGGTCCCGGGGAGGGGAGCGGCGCCGGCCTGCGGTTCCTCCCCGCCCCCGGAGAACGGCTGTCCCGTCATCGGGCGCACACCGCCCTGAACTCCGCCGCGCGCTTGCGCAGCCCGTCCAGGTCGCCGCCGTCCGCCGCGTCCCCGACCAGCGGCGAGCCGACGCCCACCGCCACCGCCCCCGCGGCGAAGTACTCCTGGGCGGCCGCCGCGTCCACCCCGCCGACCGGCACGAACGGCAGCTCGGGGAAAGGCGCGCGCAGCGTCCGCAGATACGCGGGCCCGCCGGCCGACGCCGGGAACAGCTTCAGGGCCGAGACCCCCAGCGCGTCGGCCGCGATCACCTCCGACGGCGTCATCACCCCGGCGAGCGTCGGCAGCCCCTGGCGTACGGACTCCTCCAGGCCGGCGCCCAGGCCGGGCGTGACGATGAGGTTCGCCCCGGCCTCGGCGGCGCGCCGGGCGTCGGCGGCGGTCAGGACGGTGCCGGCGCCGAGCCAGGCCGCGTCGCCCAGTTCGGCGCGCGCGCGTCGGATCACGGTGAGGGCGTCCTTGCCGCTGAGCGAGACCTCGATCAGCGGGAGTCCTGCTTCCACGAGCGCCATGACCGTGCGGAAGGACGCCTCCGCCTCTCTGCCCCGGATGATGGCGACCAGCCGCTCGGTCCGGAGTGCGGTGCTGAGGTCCATGGCGTTTCCTGCTTTCTCCTGCGCCCCCGCCGCGTAGGTGCTGCGCTGCCGGGGCGTTCGGGCACGCGGGTGACGCCTTCGATTATTCCGGTCCGGCCTGACGGGCGTGCCGGGTGTGCCGCCTGGAACGGGCCTGGAGTCGTGGGGGTGACCTGCGGGTTCGCGGACGGTACCGGGGGCGGGTACCGGGGGACGGGGTGGCGGCCCCGCGCCGGCGCCGGGGCGGCGTACGGCTCCTCACCACTCGGCGAACGCCCCGTCCTCATGGCGCCACACGGGATTGCGCCAGGCATGGCCCCGCCCGTCCGCCGCCCGCACCGCGGCCTCGTCCACCTCCACGCCCAACCCGGGCCGGTCGGTCCGCAGCAGCGACCCCTTGTCGAAGCGGAACGGCTCCGGGTCCACCACGTAGTCCAGCAGCTCGGCGCCCCGGTGGTAGTGGATGCCGAGGGACTGCTCCTGGATCAGGAAGTTCGGCGTGGTGAAGGCGACTTGCAGGCTGGCGGCGAGTGCGACCGGGCCGAGCGGGCAGTGCGGGGCGAGCTGGGCCCCGTACGCCTCCGCGAGGGCGGCGATCCGGCGCAGCTCGGAGATACCGCCCGCGTGCGAGATGTCGGGCTGCAGGATCGCGACGCCGGCCTGCAGCGGAGCCAGGAACTCCCGCCGGGTGAAGAGACGTTCACCGAGTGCGAGGGGGATGTTGGAGGCGTTGACGAGATCGGGGAGGGCCTGGAGGTGATCGGGGAGCACCGGTTCCTCGACGAACATCGGCGCGCAGTCGGCCAGCAGGGGGAGGAGCCTGCGGGCGTTGGCGGGCGAGACCCGGCCGTGGAAGTCGAGGCCGAAGTCCCGTTCCTCGCCGAGCACTTCGCGCGCGGTCTCGGCGCGCCGCAGGCACTCCCGTACCTCGGCGCGGGTCGCCACCGGCGCCATCCGGCCGCAGCCGTTCATCTTGACGGCGGTGAAGCCGGCCTCCACCTGCGCGGCGACCGCGTCGCGGACGGCATGCGGCTCGTCGCCGCCGACCCACGCGTAGGCGCGGATCCGCTCGCGGACCGGCCCGCCCAGCAGCTGGTGGACGGGCACGCCGTGCCGCTTGCCCTTGATGTCCCACAGCGCCTGGTCCAGGCCGGCGACGGCGGACGACAGGACGGGACCGCCGCGGTAGAAGCCGCCCTTGGTCATGACCTGCCAGTGGTCCTCGATACGCGCCGGATCCCGGCCCAGCAGGTACTCGGACAGCACCTCCACCGCCGCCCGCACCGGCTCGGCCCGCCCCTCCACCACCGGCTCGCCCCAGCCGACGACGCCCTCGTCGGTCTCCACTCGTACGAACATCCAGCGCGGCGGGGCGAGGAACGTCTCGATGCGGCTGATCTGCATGGACCGGTCCGTCCTTTCGGCGTGCGGCGGTACGGCCGGCCCACGCGGCGCGCGGCGCCCGGCGTCCGGGCCGTGGGCGGGGTCCTGCCCACCCCGGGCGGCGCGCTAACGGGGCAGGTACCTCCGCCGGTGCCCCGCTCCGCGCCTACGGATGCTCCCGCGCCGACAGATCGAGCAGTTCCAGCATGGCCACGTACGCCCCGTCCACGTCCCGGTTCCGCACGGCCTCCACCACGGCGGCATGGGCGGCGTGCGGGTGCTGCCCGGAGGTGTCGTCCGCGGTCGGCACGGCCCGGCCCCGCTGGACCAGCACCGGCACGATCACCCGGTGCATCTGCGCGTAGAAGCGATTGTTCGACGCGACCAGCATCGCCCGGTGGAACGACGCGTCGGCGCGCACGAGCAGCTCCGGATTGTGGTCGGTGGCGGCCATCGCACGGAGCGCGTCGTCCAGCACCGCGAGGTCCTCGTCCGTACGGCGCTCCGCGGCGAGCGCGGCCGCCGCGGGCTCGATGGAACGGCGCAGTTCGAGCACGTCGGCGAAGAAGTCGGAGGAGACGCCGGCCGCGAGCTTCCAGTGCAGGACGTCCGGATCCAGGAGGTTCCAGTCCTCCCGGGGGCAGACGAAGGTGCCGCGTCTCTCGTCGCTGTCGAGGAGGCCCTTGGTGGTCAGTACCTTGATCGCCTCGCGCAGCACGGTCTGGGACACGTCCAGCTCCGCCTGCACCTCCGGCATGACCAGGCTGTCGCCCTCACCGTAGGTGCCCTTGAGGATCCGCTCGGCGAGCGCTTCGACCGCCGCGTGGTGAGGACCGTGCCCGGTGGGGGAGGAGTCGTGCCCCGGACGGCTCATCGTGTGCTCCCTGCTCTCCCTGGCTCTCCCTGCTTCGCGTTGCCCGCCCCGCTGCCCGCTGCCCGCTGCCCGTTCCTCGGGGCCGGCCTGCTCCGGGGAGCGAGCCGTGGACACCCCCGCACGCCCATCCGCCGTCGTCCGCCTCCCCACCCCCCATCGGTCATCAGGGCGTACCGAGCACCCCAATCCCACCTCGGTACGCCCTGACGTCTCCTCGCCCCGGCTCAGCGCTTCGTGCCGCCGGAGCCGGCGCTGGTGCCGGTGTCCGTTCCGGCGCTGGTGCCGGGGCCCGTTCCGGATTCCGTGGGGGTGCCGGAGGCGGTGGTCCCCGCACTCAGGCGGGACCTGCTCCCGCTGGTGCCGGCGCCGAACGAACCGCGTCCGGCGTGCGACGCGCCCTGCATCCTGACCCGCGCCGCCTGCCGTGCGGCCGTCATGCCGGAGGCGGGGTGCAGCTGACCGCGGTCGAACCGCTCCGCCTCCTCCGGGTGCCGGGCGCGCCAGTACGGATTGTCGTGCGAGAGGCCGCCGCTGACCCGCCCGTACATCCCGAAGACCAGCAGCAGCAGCCCGACCACGAAGCTGAAGAGGACGTTCTGGAGCCGGAACGCGAGGAAGTTCGCGTCGGTCTGCAGCAGGGCCAGGTTCACGAACCCGCTCAGGAGGAACAGGCCGCCGAACACGATGTTGAGGGTCGAGGCGAAGTTTCCGCCGATCACCATCCCGGCGACGAGGATCGCGCCGACGACGATCGACAGGATGCTCAGGGAGCCGTTGGTGTTCAGCCCGGCAACGGTGTCGCCGCCGGTGTCGAAGAAGCCGATGTGGTGGGTCAGTCCGAGGATGCCGAACGCGATCAGCACCAGGCCCATCAGGCCCGCACCGACGCGGTAGACCTTGCTGAGCCGGTGGTCCACGGGCAGATGCTCGTCGAGCCGGGTGTGGTGGTGCGTCTTCGCCCGGTGGAACGGGTTCGAGGGCCCGTGGAGGGTCTGGCCAGTAGCCCCAGTAGCCATCTCCGGCCTCCTTCGCGCAGGTGTGCCGCCTGGGCCGTACTTCTCTCCAGGATCCGACAGCGCGGGACATCACGCCATCGCGCCCGGCACCGGGCGCATACGCCGCCTCCGGGGCCGGGGAACGGTGCCCCGGGGCCCCTCAGCCGCCGCCGGCCCCCGCGCCGCCCCTGGACCCGCGGATCTCCTGCACCACCCGGGCCGCCGTCTCCCGCACCGCCTCGGTCTCCGTCAGGAAGTGCCACCAGTCCGGATGCCGCCCCTCCAGGCCCGCGACCGCACGGTCCAGCCGCGCCACCGCCTCGTCCAGGGGACCGGCATGCCGCGGGTCGGGGGTGCTGCGCCCGGACATCGCCAGCCGCTGCGCGTCCCGGACGGCGAACCGCGTCCGCTCGACCTCCTTCTGCCGGTCGAACGACACCGCGTCGAGCCGCTGCAGCCGGTCGCTCGCCGCCGAGACCGCCTCGTCGGTGCCGTCCAGCAGCGCCCGTACGGTCGCCAGCAGGCTGGTGGCATCCGCCCAGCGCTGCTCGTCACGCGCCTGCTGCGCCTCCCGCAGCTTGACCTCGGCCTGCCGGACGGACCGCGCGGCCTGCTCCGGCACCTGCTGGAGGTCCTGCCAGCACGCCGCGCTGTAGCGCCGGCGCAGCTCGCTGAGGACCGGGTCGACCTTCCCCGCACGCGTCGTGATCGCCTGCGCCCGGGTCCGCAGCGACACCAGCCGCTTGTCGATCTCCGCCGCTCGCCCCGGCAGCCGCTCGGCCTCGGCCCGGACGTCCTCGGCCCGGCGCACCACGTCGTCGGCGCGCTGGATCGTCTCCGGTACGCCGTGCTGCCCGGCGCCCTGATTGAGCTTGGTCAGCTCGGGCCCCAGCGCCGCCAGCCGGGTCGCGAGATCATCGGCCCGCAGGCCCTGTGCACGGACCGCGTCGAGCGCGTTGCTCGCCCCCAGCAGCGCCTGCCGGGCCCGCTCCACGGCCGGGGCGAGCCGCGCCAGCTGCGTCTCGGCGGTCCGCAGCAAGGGCCCGAGCCCCTGCGCGAACCGCTCCAGCTCGCCCCTGACCCGGTCGAGCTCCTCCTTGGCCCGCGTCAGATCGGCCCGCGCCCGCGCCACCGCGGCGCCGTCGAGATCGTCACGGTCCAGATCGTGGGAGTCGACCGCGGTGATGTACCGCTGACTGACCTCGTCGATCCGCCGGCCGAAGCCCTCGTACTCCTCCGCGGCCTTCCGCGCGGGCGGCGAATGATCCACCGCGGTGATCGTCTCTATGGAGATCCGCAGGTCACGGTGGGCGGTGTCCAGCTCGTAGAACGCGGCCGCCGCGGCGTCCTTCGCCGCCTGCGCGTCGGCCCGCTGACTCTCCCCGCGCCCGAACCAGCGCCGGGTCCCCCCACCCGCGAACGACATCGGCCGCATCGCCACCAACAACGGCAACGGCAGCAACACGAGCCCCACCACATCCCGGAGCGGACCCCCACGGCCGCGACGGCGTTCTCGCTGCTCATGCGGCTGCGTGTCTGTCGCCGTCACTTCCCTCTCCCGATCGGATCGCCCCAGGACCGAATGTCATTCTCCCACTCACCGGAAACGAACACACCGGCCGGTAAGTTCGCCCTTCGCGCACTGGTTTGCCGTTCAGCCCTGGAGGCAAGGTAGTCTGTCGGCTCGGCCAGGGCGCATAGCTCAGCGGTAGAGCGCTGCTCTTACAAAGCAGATGTCACAGGTTCAAATCCTGTTGTGCCCACCCTTCCCGCCAGTGTGAATGGCGGAGAAAGCCCAGGTCAGGAAGATTCCTGGTCTGGGCTTTCCGCTTTCGTTCTCCTTGCGCGTACGGTCTTCGATCTTCCGCGAACGGTCTGGGCTCCCGGTGCCGTTTCCCGGATTCCTCCCGCCGGTCCAGCGGTGAGGCGTGTGGGTGGCGCGACCGGTGGAAGCCGCACCGATGGCGCGCCCCGCCTCCGCCCCCTGCCCCTGTCCGGCCGGTCAGGGGTCTTGCCGTCGCTCGCTCGGCACTCCTTCATCCGCATCCGTCGGTATTCGTCCGTATCCATCGGTATCGATCGGTCAAATCCTCATGCGTCGGTCTGCGGTGCGCGCGTACGATCCCCTCGCCGCTCGTACGTCAGTGCGCATCAGCGCACCGCGTGCGGGCGCCCTACGGGAGGGATCACTTGACCATGTCCTTCGGCGCGAGACCCCGTGCAGTCCTCGCTTCTCTGGGAACCCTCGGCCTGGTACTGGCCGCCGCGACGTCGCCCGCGAGCGCGGCCGACGGGGCGCCCACCGCACCGACTCAGCTGTTCAACGGATACCGGCACTGCTCGACCGACGCGAACCGGCCCTCGTACCAGTCGACCCGCGAGGGCCTCGTCGTCGAGGGCATCCCCGGGGTCACCGACGCCACCGGCAACCCCCGGGTCGGCGTGCGGTATCAGTCCTGGCCGGTCACCGACCCCACACGGATCACGACGGTCACCCGCGACCGCGTCCCCCCTGGCTTCGAGGCCCCCGCCACCCTGCCCGCCAGTGCGCTCGACGAAGGGCGGACCTACGCGTGGCGGGCGCAGACGGTGGCCGGGGGCGCGGCCTCGGACTGGTCGGCTCCCTGCTATGTCACCCCCGACAAGACGGCCCCGGCCGCGCCCACCGTCACCTCGCCGAACTACCGTCCGGACGAGGACGGGTGGAACAAGGGTGGCGAGCCGGTCGAGTTCACCCTGGGCGCGAGCGGTGTCGACGATGTCGAGGGGTTCGAGTTCTCCTGGCAGCAGGACATGCCGGTCATCGGCACGAGCATCGGTGACCACGGCGTTCCGCGGCCCGTCGACCCGTACTCCGACACGGCGTACTTCAAGCGCGCCGACGCGCTCGGCGGTTCGGCCGGGCTCAGCCTCGTCCCGCCGGGCGGCTCCGGTGTGCACACGCTGTGGGTGCGCAGCCTGGACCGGGCCCACAACAGGTCGGCGATCGCCGGCTACACCTTCCGCGTCAGCTCCACGACGCCCACCGTCACCCCGGCCGTCCCGAAACCCGAGTTCGGTGAGCCGACCGGGTTCACGCTCCGTCCCGCCCCCGAGCTCCAGGCGAAAAGCCCGGTCGTCAGCTACTCGGTGCGGACCGGCGGCCTTCAGAACGACAGGACCTTCGAGGTCGCGGCGGGGGCGGACGGCACGGCGACCGTGGATCTCGCGCTGGACGGCATCTACGGCGGGAACCTCCAGGTGACCAGCAAGAGCGCGAACGGCTGGGTCAGCGACCAGGCTTGGTGGAGCATCGACTACGACACCACTCCCACCGTCGCTTCAAACGCCTACCCGGAGAACCGTTCGCGCGGCGGCGCCGGCGTCCCGGGAACGTTCACGTTCACGCCGAAGGTGAAGGATGTCGTGAGCTACACGTACACCTTCCACAACGGTGCCCCGGAGGTCACGGTCCCCGCGGACGCCGACCACACCGCGACCATCGACTGGACCCCGGCCTCGGACGGTTGGCACGACCTCACGGTCTACGCGACAACCCGCTCCGGCATTCAACTGGCGCCCTACGACTACTTCTTCACCGTGGGCTGAGCCCCCGAACCGGCCGGCCGCGAATCGGCATGCCCAGGGCCCGTCGAAGCGGGTAGTGAGCCCGGACGGCCGATCGTGACAACCTCCGGAGCGGGTTCGGTCGCACCCGCACAGCAGAAGTCACGGGGTTCGCCTTCTGCTGCGCCCGCTCCTTGTGCAGAACCGCGAAGGCCCAGGTGATCCGCTCTGAACGCGGATCACCTGGGCCTTGATTTCTTCCCCTGCGGACGATGCCCGCGGGGCGGGGCTCGTGCCGCCCATGTGCCGGGTGGCCCGTCCGGCCGCCCCGGCTTCCGCGGTGCCTTGTTGTCCGTTGTGGGGGCGCTGTGTATCGTCGGGAGGGTGACTTGAAGTTTCAAGTAGTTTTCCGCGATGCCTCGCGGACTCGTCCCCGACCTGCGAAAGAGCGCTCCTATGACGTCCTCCCTCAGCACTGTCGAGACCTCGCACCTCGGTGCCTCGACGCGCTCCGCCCCCTCCCTGCACGGCTATGACGCCGGGCTGCTTCTGCTGCGGCTGGCGCTCGGTCTGACCATGGCCGGCCATGGCGCCCAGAAGCTGCTGGGCTGGTTCGGTGGTCCGGGGCTGGACGGGACCGGACAGTTCTTCACGATGAGCGGCTATCCGTCGGGTCGCGTGATGGCCGTCGTCGCCGGTCTGAGCGAGACGCTCGGCGGGCTGGGGCTGGTGTTCGGGCTGCTCACGCCGCTCGCCGCCGCGGCGGTCGTGGGCACGATGATCAATGCGCTTGCCGTGAAGTGGGGCGGGGGCTTCTTCGCGCCCAAGGGCGTGGAGTACGAACTGCTGCTGACCGCGGGGGCGGCGGCGCTGGCGCTGACCGGCCCCGGACGCTACGCCGTCGACCGCTTCCTGCCGGGCCTGCGCGCGCATCGGCTGCTCTACGGCGTGGTGGCGCTGGTGCTGGGTGTGGTGCTGGCGGGCGCGGTTCTGCTGATCAAGAAGTGAGTCACTGATCAAGAAGTGAGCCCCGCGCCGGAAGGCGCGGTGCGGAGATTCGGGGTCCGGCGCCCGGAGTGTGGGGGCCGGACGCCGAGCAGGGGAGGCGCGGCGTCGCTTGGCGGCGCTGCGGTGGGAGAGTTGGGGAGCAGGCTGTATGTCCGTACGACGACTGAATCACGCGGTGCTCTACGTCCGTGAGGTGCACCGGTCCGTGGGCTTCTATACCGAGGTGCTCGGGCTGGGGGTGAGGGCCGAGATGCCGGGGCGGGCGGCGTTCCTTCGCGCTTCCGGGTCGCTCAACGATCATGACCTGGCGCTGTTCTCGGTGGGGCCGGACGCGCCGGGGCCCGAGGCCGGGCGGGTCGGGCTCTACCACCTGGCCTGGGAGGTCGGCACCCTCGGTGAACTCGTCGCGGCGCATGCGCGGCTCGTGGAGCGGGGCGCGCTGGTGGGGGCGAGTGATCACCTCGTCGCGCTGTCGCTGTACGGCAAGGACCCGGACGGTATCGAGTTCGAGGTGATGTGGCGGGTCCCGAGGGCGGACTGGCCGGGTCCGGATCAGCCGGACGGGCTGCGGCCGCTCGATCTGGCCGCGGCGCTGGAGCGCTGGGGGCCGGACCAGACGACGGGCGCGGCCGCCGGGTCGGCCACCTGAAGGTCAGTCGGGCCCGTCGTGCCGGCGGGGCGCCGGTCCCTGCCGTGCCTGGCGGGGCACCGGGCCTCGCCACACCTGATGGGGCTGTCGTGCCCCGTCATACCTGACGAGGCGATTGCGCCCCGGCGCCCATCGGCGGCGCCGGGGACGCATGGGACTCGACGCATAGGGCTCGACGTGTCGGGCCCGGGGCTCATGGGGCCGATACGGCTCAGGGGGCGTCCGGGGTGTCCGGGGTGGCCGAGGTGGCCGGCTCCGCCGGTGCCGGCTGCTCGGTCGGGCCGGTTCGCTTGGCGCGTTCCGCCCAGCGCTTCTCGACGCCGGACAGGCGCCAGTACGACAGCGCCGCGGCCCACACCACCACGAACAGGCCGACGATCAGGAACCCGACGTTGTCGAGGTCGAGGCCGGAAATCCAGCCGGTCAGCGGGTCGTCGAGGCCGAGCTTCTCGTGGAGCACGGTCACCAGCTCGATCGTGCCGATGAAGAAGGCGACGGCGATCGACAGGCCGGTGATGGTGAGGTTGTAGTAGACCTTGCGCACCGGGTTGGAGAACGCCCACTGGTAGGCGAAGTTCATGAAGGTGCCGTCGAGCGTGTCGAAGAGGCTCATGCCGGCCGCGAAGAGCAGCGGCAGGCACAGCACGGCGTACCAGGGCAGGCCGGCCGCGGCGCCGCTGCCGGCCATCACCATCAGGGTCACCTCGGTCGCGGTGTCGAAGCCGAGACCGAAGAGGAAGCCGAGCGGGAACATCTGGCCGGGGCGGGAGACGGAGCGGGTGAAGCGGCCCAGGAAGCGGTTCATGAAGCCGCGCGAGTCGAGGCGCTGCTCCAGCTCGGCCTCGTCGTACTGGCCGCTGCGCATACCGCGGAAGACCCGCCAGATGCCGGCCAGTGCGATCAGGTTGAGGGCGGCGATGAGGTAGAGGAAGGTCCCCGAGATCGTGGTGCCGATGGTGCCCAGGATCTGGTGGGTACGGGACTGGTCGTTGAGCAGGGTGCCCGCGAGCTGCGCGCCGCCCGCCACCAGGGCCGCCATCGCGACGACCACGCTGGAGTGGCCGAGGGCGAACCAGAAGCCGACCGAGACCGGCCGCTTGCCGTCGGCCATCAGCTTGCGGGTGGTGTTGTCGATCGCGGCGATGTGGTCGGCGTCGAAGGCGTGCCGCATGCCGAGGGTGTACGCGGTGACGCCGAGGCCGACACCGAAGACCTGGCTGCCCACGGCGTAGTGGTGCGGCACCACGAGCAGGAAGAGCACGCCGAAGGCGACGACGTGCAGGCCGGCTATGACGGCCATCAGGCCCGCGGTGCGGACGGTGTCCTGGCGGCGCCAGCGGAACGCGGCGGCAGCAGGGGTATGGCGGGTATCGGTGGACAGGGCCATCCGGCGGTCACGCTCCAGCACCTCGTGGATCAGTTCGTGAGATGCCGTGGCCGGTCTCCTGGCTTACGGGTGCCCGTGCCCGCCCCCGCCTTCCCGGCCGCGGGCTGCGGTCAGTGGCGCCGCAGGCGCGTGCGCCTGCGGAAGGGACGGAAACTCCCCGATCACAGTGGCGAGGGCCGCTCCGGTCTGGGACCACAAGGTCCGTCACCGGTCTTCCCGAACACCACGGCCCGGTCACTCTAACCGCCGCCGGGGAGGGGTGGGGTTGGCGGGGTTGGCGGGGTTCGTCCCGAGGTGAGCGAGAGCGCCGGTGGCCGCGGTCCGCGGCCGTGGCCCGCGGCGGTTCAGTGGCCGTAGTCCAGGGACGAGAGAAAGGCGTGGAGTTCGCGGTCGAAAAGGGCGGTGTTCTCCAGATTGACCATATGGGCCGCGCCCGGTATCCGGACTCTCCGGGCGCCGGGGACGGTCAGCGCTATCGCATGGGCGTTGGCGGAGATGTCGCTGCTGTCGAGGTCGCCGTCGAACACGACCGTCGGCACCCGGATCTCGGCCAGGCGGTCGGCGGCGCCGACCTCGAGCGGCATACCGGCACCCGCGCCGTCGGCGTGCACCTCCACATTGGCCTCGGCCGAGGCGCGCATCCGCTCGCGGAATCCCGGGTGCACCGCGGACGGTTCGCGATGCGGTCCGTCCACCCACATCCGCAGGAAGTGCTCCACATACCGTTCCGCGCCGTCCGGTGTGCCGATCGCCGCCACCTGTGCCCTGATGTGCTCCAGGATGAAGGGGTCGGAGAAGGCGCGGCCGCTGATGCCGGGGGAGGCGAGCGCCAGGGCCGTCACCCGCTCCGGGCGGGCTATGGCGGTGTCGAGCGCGACCCGCGCGCCGTGGGAGAGGCCGACGAGGACGGCGTCGGGGACATCGAGGGCGTCGAGCAGGGTGCAGAGGTCGTCGTGGTTGGCGTAGTCACCGGCCACCGTCGAGGACAGGCCGTGGCCGCGGAAGTCGTAACGGATCGCGCGCAGGCCGGAGTTCACCAGCCAGGCGAACTGCTCGTCCCACATGTGCTGGTCGAGCATCCCGCCGTGGAGCAGTACCACCGCGGGGCCCGAGCCGGCCGTCTCGTAGAACAGCTCGCCGTCGTCGACCGGCACGATGCCGTTGTCGATCTCGGACCAGGCGGTGATGCCTCGGGTCATCTTCTGGACCGTCCTTTGTGCGCCGGATGCAGAGGAGTGGGTGTGATGCCGTTGTCACCGCCATTGTCGCTGTTGGGGTGATTGCGGTGACTGTCGGGGCTGTCTGTGCTGTCGGTTTCCTCCGGCGCCGGGCCTTGGTCGTTCGCGAGGTGCCGGAACTCCTCGCCGAGCCGGTCCAGTACGTGCAGTGCGGTGCGGACGTCCTCGGCGGGCAGGTCGGCCAGACGCCGGCGCAGCTGAGTGACTTCGAATTCCTGGACGCCGCGTATCGCCTCGGTGCCCCGGGGGGTGAGGCGGATCAGGGACGAGCGGCGGTGTGCGGGGTTCGGGGCCGTCACGACCAGGCCCAGTTCGGCGGCGTGGTTCACCCAGCGCTGCACCGGCTGCCGGTCGAGGCCCATCCCGCGCGCCAACTGCGGCACGGTGCGCGGGCCTTCGGTGCGCAGGGCGTCCAGCAGGGCGTGTTCGCCGGCGGTCATGCCCGTGCCCGCCAGCTCGCGCTCCACGGCGCGGACGACCGTGCGGTGCAGGGGCCACAGGCGCCGGATGACGCCGTACAGCAGGTCTTCGGCGGGGGTTGCCTCTTCGGTGAGTGCTTCGGTGGTGGTCAGGCTTCCGATGGGTGTGGGGCCATCGCCGTCGGTGCCTTCCGGGTCGTGCGTGTCTTTCATGGGTTCCGTGCCCCTCGCCTCGTCGCGGCTTATCCTTCATCGACACTTGTGATGTCATGATGACATCGTTGATGTCGTTTGAGAAGGGGGGTGCCGCGGAAAGGAGTTGAGGAGGCGGACGGGTCCGACGGGACTCGTGCGGGCCGTCGACGAGAAGGGTGGAGGCGAATGAAGGTCGGTCTGTTGCGTGCGGTCGGGGTGGCCACGGCCGTGTACGGGGTGGCGGTGGCGGCGCTGCCCGATCTGCTGGCGCGGCCCTCGGGTCTGGTCGACGGCCAAGGGCGGACCGCGCCGGCGACCCGGACCTCGCTGCGCCCACTGGCCTGGCGGGACGCGGCGAGCGGGCTGGCGATGGCGCTGGCTCCGGACGGTCCGGCGCTGCGCACCGCCGCGTACGTGCGGATCGCGGCGGACTTCGGGGACGCCGTGCTCCTCGGGGTGACGCTGCCGGGCCGAGACCGGAGGCTGAAAGCCGTGGCGGTGTCGGTCGGGTGGGGAGCGCTGTCGGTGGCCGGGCTGCTCGCCCGAGGGCGGCGGGGGAGCGGGATTATGGGCGCGGTGGAGGCGGGGCCTCTTCGGGTGCGAAGGTGACGACGAGGTCGGCGCGGTCGCGAGTGGCCGCGACGACGCGGGCGTTGGCCTCGTCCGAGGTGTGCACGAACCGCTCGGCGTCGGCGCGCGGGCGCCCGAACCGCTCGTGCCGGTCGACCAGGCGCCGGACGCGTTCGGAGGTCTCCAGCTCCACGTACCAGACCTCGTCGAGCAGTTCCCGGACCCGCGGCCACGGGGCGGAGTCGAGGAGGAGGTAGTTGCCCTCGGTGACGATGAGCGGAATGTGGGGTGCCACGGGGATGCTGCCGGCCACCGGCTCCTCGATACGGCGGTCGAAGGCCGGGGCGTAGACGGCGGTGTCCGGCTCCGGGGAGCGCAGACGCGCCAGCAGCGCCGCGTACCCGGCGGGGTCGAAGGTGTCCGGGGCGCCCTTGCGGTCCGTACGCCCCAGACGGCGCAACTCCGCCTCGGCGAGGTGGAAGCCGTCCATCGGGACGAGCGCCGCGCTGCCCGCCAGCTCGGCCACGAGGTGGGCGGCGAGGGTGGACTTGCCGGCGCCGGGCGGGCCCGTGATGCCGAGCAGCCGCCGTCGGCCGGGGGTCGCGGTGGCCGCGAGCCGGCGGGCGCGGGAGAGGAGGTGCCGGGGATCCATGGTGTCTCCATCGTGCCTGAGGGGGCGGGGTGCCCCATAGGACTTGCGGTTGCCGCCGCGTCAACTTCTACGGTCGTTCGTGAGCCGGAGAAACCGGCTCGGTGAGGGTGAGCCCGCGAGGAGAGGCACGGCGATGGCCTGGTCGATTGCGGAGGTGGCCCGGATGTCCGGGGTGACGTCCCGGACACTGCGGCACTACGACGAGATCGGTCTGCTACCGCCCGCGCGGACCGGCAGCAACGGGCACCGCTACTACGAGGAGGCCGATCTGCTGCGGCTGCAGCAGATCCTGCTGATGCGGGAGTTGGACCTGGGGCTGCGCGAGATCCAGGCGGTCCTGGACAGCCAGGTCGACCGGGTTGCCGTGCTGCGCGAGCACCACCGGCGGCTGAGAGCGGAGCGGGACCGGCTGGAGACGCTGGTCCGCACGGTCGGACGGACCCTCGCCGAACTGGAGGAGCACGAGGAAGGCAGTGGCATGACGAAGATCAACAGGCCGGAGAACCTGTTCGAGGGGTTCGAGTCCGCCCGCCCCGACGCCGAGGCCGAGGTGCGGGAGCGATGGCCGGCGGCGTGGGAGCGGACCCAGCAGGTCGTCGCCGCGATGTCCGCCGAGGACATGGAGCGGTGGCAGCGCGAGGTGACGGCGCAGATGATCCGGCTGGCGGAGTTCATGGTGGCCGGCACCCCGGTCGCCGATCCCGCGGTGCAGGCCGAGATGGACGTCCACTACCAGGGCATCTGCCGGTTCTGGACCCCGAACGCGGAGGCGTACAAGGGGCTGGGCCGGACCTACAGTGACGACCCGCAGTTCCGCGCGAACTACGACAAGATCGCCGAAGGGCTGGCCGACTACCAGCGCGACGCGATGGTCGTCTACGCGGACGCGCGGCTCAGCTGACCGTGGCCCGGCCGGCTCGGCAGACGCACGGCCGAGCCGGCCGACGCACGGCCGGGCCGGCCACGGCATCCGAGGCGACCAAGGCGACCGAGGCGACCAAGGCGGCCGAGCCGGCCGAGGCACCGCCTCGTCGGGCGAGGCAGGCTTCCGCGCCCGGCTAGGTGGCGTCGACCGTGTCCCGGCCCGCGAGACCCAGGCGCCACAAGGAGGTGACCTCGGCCGCGCGGGCCACATGGAGCGGGTCGGAGGTGTCGCGGGCCCGGGGGTGGCGCGGGGAGATGTCGAGCCGGCCCAGGACCGTGAGGCCGGCCTTGGCGAAGGCGTCGAGGAGGTCGGCGTGCGAGCGCAGGCCGAGGTGTTCGGCCAGGTCGGAGAGGACCAGCCAGCCCTCGCCGTCCGGTGTCAGATGGTCCGCGAGGCCGCTCAGGAAGCCGTACAGCATCCGGTTGCCCGGGTCGTACACCGCGTACTCCACGGGCGAGGTCGGCTTCGCGGGCACCCACGGGGGGTTGCAGACGATCAGCGGGGCGCGGCCGGCCGGGAACAGATCGGCCTCGACCACGTCCACCTGCCCGGCGACGCCCAGCCGTTGGGTGTTCTCACGGGCACAGGCCAGCGCGCGCGGGTCCTGGTCGGTGGCCACGACCCGGCGGACGCCGCGCCGGGCGAGCACCGAGGCCAGTACGCCGGTGCCGGTGCCGATGTCGAACGCCAGCTCCGCACCGGGCAGCGGCGCCTCGGCCACCAGGTCGACGTACTCGCCGCGGGCCGGGGAGAAGACGCCGTAGTGCGGGTGGATGCGGTCGCCGCCGAGCGCCGGGATCTCGACGCCCTTCTTGCGCCACTCGTTGGCGCCGATGAGGGCGAGGAGCTCGCGCAGCGAGACGAGGGAGGCGGCCGGAGCCGTGCCCCCGGTGGCGCCCGCGGTCTCCTCGGACGTCTCCCCGGTGGCGGGCTCGCCGGGCCCGTACGCCCTGGCGCAGGCCTCGCGGACATCGGGCGCGCGGTGCAGCGGGACGGCGAGATCCGCGTCGAGCGGGACCAGCAGCATGCCCAGGATGCGGGCGCGGTGGTTCTGCGCGGCCCGGTGCACATGGAAAGCCTGGGTGACATCGGCGGGTGGCGTCTTGCGGGGACGGCGGTCGATGCGGCGGGCCAGTGCCGTCAGCAGCTGGCGGGCGTTGTGGAAGTCGCCGCGCCACAGCAGCGCGGTGCCCTCGCAGGCGGCCCGGTAGGCGTCGTCGGCCTTCGTCCGGTCGTCCGCGATGACGATGCGGCGGGGTGGCGGGGCGCCGTTCTCGGAACGCCAACGGGCGGATCGGGGCTCGTCGGCCTCGGTCCATTCGACGACCGGCGGTGGGTTCACCGAAAAGTGCCTCTGTGTGTGGTTCGGGCCCGTCCCAGGGGTGCCGCTGTGGTGCGGCGCCGGTCCGGCGCCGGGGAGCGGCGAGGCGCTCGCGGGGACGGTGGGCGGGGGTGGTGAAGGTCGACTTTACTCTGTGCCGGCCGCGCGCCCCGCCCCCGCGGTCGGCGGCGCGGGCCCGGCGTCGGGCCGGTCGCGGCCGTGGCGCCAGCGGAACCGGGCAGGCCGGGAGCGGGCCGTCAGCCGTCCACCGGGCCGGGGTCAGGCGATGCCGAAGGCCGCGGCGTAGCGCACCGTGCCGCGCGGGGGCGGGGAGCCGTCCAGGGAGAGTGCCAGGAATGCCTCGTCCGGCCAGGGCTGCGGGGGCAGGATGCCGAACCCGGTGGCGGGGGTGAAGCCGAAGCGCGGGTAGTACGGCGGGTGGCCGAGCACGATCGCGGTCCGCTCGCCGGCCTCCCGCGCCGCCTCCAGGAGCGCGCTGATCACCGTGCTGCCCGCACCGCACTTCTGGTACCCGGGCAGCACCGCGCACGGGGCGAGCGCCACGGCCGGGACGTCGTCGATGTGGCAGCGCGTCAGCAGCGCATGGGCGACGGGGGCGCCGTCCGGTGGCCCGGCGACGTAGGACAGCTGCGGCAGCCAGGCCGCCGGGTCGCGGCGCAGCGCGTCGACGAGGTCTGCCTCGCCCGCCGTCTCGAACGCGGCGAGGTTGATCCGGCGGACGACCGGTACGTCCTCGGCGGTCTCGGGACGGGGATGCCAGGCGCCGTGGGCGGCGGCCCCGGCCCGGGGAGCACCGCTTCCGGTGGCCGGTGCGCCGTCGTTGTCGTGGGTGCTGCTCATGCGCGGCATCGTCGCACCGGGGGACGGCGGACGGCCAAGGTTTTTCGGGGCCTACGGATGAGGGCCAAGGGTTTTCGGGGTCGATGGGGAAGGGCGGCCGTCAGGGGCAGCCTTGACTCTGCCGTCCGGGGCAGCTCTGACTCTGCCGTCCGGGGCAGCCCCGACTCTGCCGTCCGGGGCGGTGCTGGGCGATTGCCGAGACCCTCCGGCGTCCTTCCGTCCGTCCGGCCCCGTCCCCGCCCTGCCCCCGCCCGGTCAGTGGGCGGTGTGGCGGTCCGGGCGGCGCATCAGGAAGGCGGCGGCGGAGCCGGCGGCGAAGAGGGCGATCACGGAGAGGGCGGTGCTCACCCAGGACGTGCCGAGCCAGTGGCCGCCGAAGTAGCCGAGGCTGACGCTGTAGGCGGCCCAGGCCAGGCCGGCCAGCGCCGACCAGGGGAGGAACTCGCGGACCGTGCGGTGCGCGACGCCGGCGCCGAGGCTGACCACGGAGCGTCCCGCGGGGGCGAAGCGGGCCAGGACGACGATGCCGCCGCCCCCTCGCGTCAGCGCCGCGCCGAGTCGTTTCTGCGCCGCCGTCAGACGGCGGGAGCGGCCTATGGCGCGGTCGAAGCGGTCGCCGCCGCGCCAGGCGAGCCGGTAGGCGACCATGTCGCCGAGCACCGAGGCGGTGGCCGCGCACAGGATCAGGGCGAACATCTCGGCGGGGTGGGTGTGGGCGGCGGAGGTGACGTCGACGCCGCCGGCCGCGTCCACCGCGGTGCCGGTGCCGGCGGCCGTGGTGGCCGCGGCGATCACCAGGACCCCGCTGGGCAGGATCGGCACGAACACGTCGAGCACGATCGAGAGACTGACGATCAGATACATCCACGGGGTGCCGCTGAGGGCCCCCAGCCTTTCCAACAACGTCCTGCTCCCGGTCCGAACCCCGCCGCGACGTCGCTCGGTGCGGCAGGGGCGGCCCTTCAGCCATACAGCGTACGCCTGGGATTCACGGGGCCGCGGGACGGGGTGCGGGGAGGACCCGCGGCCCGTGGGCATGGCCCGTGGCCCGTGCGAGGGGATGGCCCGTGGCCCGTACGGCAGGGGTGCGCCCAAGGTCCGTACGGCGCCAGGACACGGCGCGGCCCGCACGGCGGGGATGCCGTGCGGGCCGCGTCAGGGCGGGGCCGCGGGGGCCGGGTCCCCGCCCGGGTGTGCGTCAGGCGGCGGAAGGCTCCTGGTGAGCGGCCGGAGCCGGAGCCGGGGCCCGCTCGCCCTCGCCGAAGAAGACCCGGTCGAGGGCCCACGCGCCGGGGCCGATGAAGAGGATCAGCAGGAAGGCCCAGCAGAACATCGCGGAGGCCTCGCCGCCGTTCTGTATCGGGAACAGCGCCGAGCCCTGATGGGCGGAGAAGTAGGCGTACGCCATCGAGCCGGAGCTGATGAACGCCGCGGGGCGGGTGCCCAGGCCGAGCAGCACGAGGAGGCCGCCGGCCAGCTGGATCACGGCCGCGTACCAGCCCGGCCAGGCGCCGGCGGGGACGGTGCCGCCCTGGCCCATGGCGCCGCCGAGGACGCCGAAGAGCGAGGACGCGCCGTGGCAGGCGAAGAGCAGCCCGACGACGACGCGGAAGAGCGCCTGGACGTGCGGGGCCGATCTCTGGAGGAGCGGGGAGAGGGGTGTGGACATGTGGGGACTCCTAACGGTTTTGGGGACGAGGTAACCGTCGGAGACAGAGGTTAGGGAAACCTAATCAGTACTTGCAACTTCAACCTCTGGTCAAAGGGCACCTTTGGCCTGAACTGGCCGCGCCGACCACCGGAACCACGGCCGGAACCACCCCGGCTCCCGCCTCCGCGCCCCTTGCCGGCCCCGAGCCCCGCCCCGTCACCGGCCCCGAGCCCCGCCCCGTCACCGCGACCGCGCCCCCGCCCCGGCCCGCACTCCCGCCGACCGCCGCATCCGCCCCCGCACCCGGGCCCGCCGTCGCGGCCCGCGCGCCCGTCGCACCCGCCCGCGCGCCCGCCGCCGCCCGCAGCGCCGCCCGTGCCACGGCGTCCGTGTCCGCCAGGGTGACCGATCCGACGCCGGGGCGTGCCCCCGCCGCCGTCACCCAGTGCACGCCCTCGGTCGGCACGCCGACCGCGAAGCGCCGCAGATGGTGCCGGCCGTCGGCCCCGACCAGGTGATACGGGCTCGGTGTCACATCGAGCCCGCCCGTCTCGTAGCCGTCCACGGTGTGCGGGCGGCAGCCGCCGTCGGCCAGCAGGCGGGCCAGCAGCGGGTCCGCGGTGCGGCGCAGATCCGGTTCCGGCAGCCGCGCCTCGACCAGCGCCGTCGCCGTCACCTCCGAGCCCGGGACCTCCGGTGAGTGTGCCGTGAAACCGGGGCCGCCGTCGGCGGTGCCGAGCCGGACGGACATCCGGGGGCCGACCACCTCCAGCACCCCCGCCTCGATCAGCGCGGTCATCTCCTCGATCCGGCGCCGCGGCGGGCCGATGGACAAGAAGGCGTTGAGCGGGGTGTACCAGCGGTCGAGGTGGTCGCGGCGGGAGACGCCGGCCAGCCCGCCGTGATCGACTATCTGCCGCAGCTCGTTGCGCAGGTCCCGCAGCACGTCGAGGGCCGCCTTCAACGGGCCGGACACGTTGTCCTGCCGGGCGTGGGCCACGTCCTGGCGCAGATGTCCCAGCAGCCACTCCCGGAAGGCGGCGCGGTCGGCGAACGACCGCTGCGCGTACGGCCGGGAGAGGCGGTCCCAGTCCCAGCGTGCTTCCGGGGCGATCCCGAAGGCGTCCAGGGCGGCGGCCTCCTCGGGGCCGCGGTGGGCGCAGCTCACGAAGCGCTCCCGGAAGCGGTGGCGCACCTCGTCGCCCGCGCCGCGCCGCAGCAGCAGCGCCTCGTAGTGGACCGCCTCCACCTCCTTGGCCACCAGCGGCCACACCTCCGTCAGGAAGTCGGGCAGGTCACCGGAGTCCGCGCGCTTGCGGAAGGCCGCTATCACGTCCGGGGTGAGCAGCAGCGGCAGATGACGGCCGTGCGCGCCCTTCGCGTTGTCGCCGCGGGCGTGGTACGGGATGCCGCGCCGGGAGCCCGCGTACAGCCGGGGCTCACGGCCGGACGGCAGATACGTCAGCGCCCCTTCGGCACCGCGGACGAAGCGGCCGCCGCGGGCCGTGGTCAACAGCGCCATGTGGTCGAAGAAGTTGAGGCCCAGGCCGCGCAGCAGCACGGGGCGGCCCGGGGCCAGCGCCGCCAGGCCGGCGGAGAGGTCGGCCGGGTTGGCGGGCGGGAAATAGTGCAGGCCGTGCCCGGCGGCGTAGTGGGCGAGGTGCTGCTGCCCGGGGTCGGCGACGGCCGGCAGATGGCCCTGGGCGAGCACCACCGCGCCCAGAGCGTGCAGCGTGCGGCCGTCGTCGAGGACGAGCGACTGCGAGCCGTCGGGGGCCTCCGTCAGGCGCACCGCGCGGGCCCGGTGCACCACGACCGTCACCTCCTCGGGGGCGGTGCGCACCGTACGGCGGAAGACCCACTCCAGATAGCGGCCGTACAGCGCGCGCCCCGGGTAGTCGTCCGGGCCGACGTCGCAGCCCTCCCAGTCGTACAGGCTCGGGCCGGTGCGTATCGGTCCCGCGCACTCGACGCTGTCGTCGGTGAACAGCGTGACCTGCGAGGCCACGGTGTTCATCAGCAGCTCCGGCGGCTGGGCGGTGCGCCACACCTGGCCCGCGCCGGGCGGGGCGGGGTCGATGACATGGACGGTCAGGCGGGCGCCCGGGGCCAGTTCGGCGGCCGAGGCGCAGATCCGCTCCAGAACGCTCGTCCCGCGCGGGCCCGCGCCGACGACGGCGAGGGCGGGCCGGTGCTGGCGGTCGGCGAGATGGTCGGCGGCCAAGAGAGGCCCTCCCTGGGGCGGCGGACGGCCGGCGCGCGTGGGCGCGGCCGCCCGGGAGTGCGGGCGACGGGCAAGAGTGCGCCCCATCATCACCGCCCGATCCGCCGTTGCGGCACCCGGGGGTGGGCAAAAATCCGTTCGGGTCCGGGGCCGTCGCCGGGCCCGTCGGAGCCCTGACGGACCCTTAGCGGAACCGGAGCGTCCGCATCATCCGGTCTTCGGCCGTTCGGTTCCCGGCGCACGCCCGCCCGCATCACCCGAATTCCCGGCAAGGCGCGCATCGGACAGCGCCGCCCGCCAGACCGTGACGAGCCGGACGCCGCCGCGCTTCTCCCGGCGGGCCTGGTCCAGGGCGAGGCGCGCCGTCCGGCCCGCCAGGGTCAGCGTCATCAGCTGGTTGCCGAACCACGGGCCGCCCGTGCGCCGCCACTTCACCGCAGGACGGGTCAGCCGCCCGTGCCGGGCCAGCAGCTTGCCCAGCCAGCGGCCCGGCCGGCTCCAGCCGAAGCGGAAGCCGGCCTGCAGCGAGCCGGGGATGCTGTTGTGGACGGGGGAGCAGGTCAGCTGCAGCACCCGGCTCGTGGGGCGCGGGCCGGCGCCGCGCCAGTGCGGCTCCGCCACGTACGCGTGGTGCACGTCCCCGGAGAGCACACAGACCGTCGCCGGCGCGTCCGTACCGGCGGCGGCCTCGGCGATCAGCTCGGTGAGCGCGGTGAACGAACCGGGGAAGGCCGCCCAGTGCTCCAGGTCGGCGCGCTGGCGCAGGAATTCGCTGCGGCGGGCCCAGCGGGGGCCGCGCTCACCGGCGCACAGCGCGGCGTTCCAGCCCTCCGCGGCGTGGATGAGATGCGGCAGCAGCCAGGGCAGCGAACTGCCGAGCAGCAGATGGTCGTAGCCGCCGCGCCCCTCCAGCACCGCCTGCCGCAGCCATTCCCCCTCGGCCTTGTCGAGCATCGCGCGGCCGGACTCGTCCAGCACCCGGGTGGCCCGGGTGTCGATCATGACCAGGCGGACCCGGCCGAAGTCGCGGCGGTAGCTCCAGCGCGCGCACGCCGGATCGGCGTCCGCGTCGGCCGCGAACTCCCGCACCGCGTCCGTCGCGTCCGGCAGCTCCCGCACCCGCGCGTACAGCTCGTCGGCGGCCAGCTCGGCGGGCGAGAGATTGCCCAGGTGCTGGTGGACCCAGTACGACATCAGGCCGCCGAGTATCCGCTCCCGCCACCAGGGGGCCGCCCGCATCCGGGCCAGCCAGGCCGCCGAGGTGTTCCAGTCGTCGATCACATCGTGGTCGTCGAAGATCATGCAGCTGGGGACGGTGGACAGCAGCCAGCGGACCTCGGGGTCGAGCCAGGACTCGTAGTAGAGGTGGGTGTATTCCTCGTAGTCGGCGACCTGCTTCCAGGGCGGCTCGCCGAGGTCGCGGCGGCCGGCCAGGACGCGGGCGGTCGCCTCGGAGGTCTGGTCGGCGTAGACCTGGTCGCCCAGCAGGAGCAGCACGTCCGGGCGCGGCCGGCCGGGATCGGCGGCCAGCGCGGCGGCGAGGGTGTCCAGGGCGTCGGGGCCGACCGGGTCGTGCGCCGCGCCGGAGGGCGTCGCCGACCAGCGGCAGGAGCCGAACGCGAACCGCAGCGGTTCGCCGTCGGAGGCGGACAGGGTGCGGATCGTGCTCGCCGGGAAGCGGCTGCGGGGCGGCGGCCAGACCTGCTCCCCGCCGTCGCCGGCAGCGGCGTCCGGCGCGTCCAGCAGGACCCGGTAGGGCGTCTCGGTGCCGGGGGCGAGGCCGGTCACCGGCACCAGCGCGTAGTGGTGCCCGGCCACCTGCCAGGTCCGTTGTGCGCCGGCCGCCCCGTCGTCGCAGCGGACGCGCACCACGCACGGCTCGTCGGTCTCCACCCACACCGTCGCGCTGTGCGCGTCGACGTAGCGCAGCAGCGGCCCCAAGCGCAGTCCGGCCATCGTGCCTCCCCACTTGTCGTGGTCAGAGGATAGGAGCACGAGGGGCGCGGTGGGGGGCCGGGGCGGCGGCGCGCCCGCCGGCCGGTGGTTTCGGCCGACGGGCGCGCGAGGCCGGTTCCGCGGGCCCGCGGAACCGGGTCGCTCAGCAGCCGTCCAGGATCTTCTTCAGGGCGGCCTTCTCCGCGGAGTCCGCGGTCATGCCGTACTCATGCTTCACCCACACCCACATCCGGGCGTACTCGCAGCGGTACGAGGTCTTCGGCGGCAGCCACTTCGCCGGGTCCTGGTCGCCCTTCTCCTGGTTGAGGTTGTCGGTGACGGCGATCAGCTGGGAGTGGGTCAGGTCGTTGGCCAGCTCCTGGCGGCGCGCGGTGGTCCACTGCGCGGCGCCCGACTTCCAGGCCTCCGACAGCGGTACGACGTGGTCGATGTCGAGGTCGGCCGGGTCGGTCCAGGTCTTTCCGTCGTAGGCCGAGACCCACTTGCCGCTGGTCGCGGTGCAGCTGTCGTTCTGCTTCACGTCCGTGCCGTCGCGCTTGAGCACGACCTCGCGGGTGTTGCAGTTCTTGCCCTGGTCGATCCAGTGCGGGAACTTGTCGCGGCTGTAGCCGTCCTGCGGGCCCTCGGCCTGTTCCTTGATCTGGCCGAGGTACGTCCGCGCGGTGGCCGCGTCCGGCGGGCTGGGCGGTGCCGCCTGGGCGGACTGGCCGCTGAGGGCCAGGGTGCAGACCAGCGCCGCGGCCGAGCCCGCGGCGAGAGTGACTCGACGCGCGTAGACCTTTTTCATCGAAAACTCCCGGAATGTGGGGGGAAGTTACCGTGCGATGCGGAGCCCATCGTGGCGTTGTGGGGTTTCCACGAGATGGGCGCCAGGTAACAGAGTGGCGACATGCCCACGTCAGTTCAAGGGGCAGCTGACGAGGCGCCATAAATGCATCACGGCACTCCGGTTGAGCCGCTCCCGCGCATGCGCCCCCGACGCCGCCCTACAGTGAGCGCGTGCTGCTGCCGGTCAACATCACCCTCGGGGTCGTCCTCGCCGTCCTGCTGGCCGCCGCCGTGGCCGTCGCCGCACTGGCGCGCCTCGGCCATGCCCGCGCCATCGCCGTCGCCGGACTGCGCGCCGCCGCCCAACTCGCCGCCGTCTCCTACCTCATCGGCTGGGTGGTGCACGCGCTGCCCTGGCTGCTGGGCTTCCTCCTGCTGATGTTCGCCGTCGCGGTGCGGACCGCGGGCCGCCGGATCACCCAGAACCGCACCTGGTGGTGGGCCGCCGCGCCGATCGCCGCCGGGGTCGTCCCGGTGGTGGCCCTGCTGCTGCTCACCGGCCTGGTGCCGCCGCGCGGCCTGACCCTGATCCCCGTCGCGGGCATCCTGATCGGCGGCGCGCTCACCGCCACCGTCCTGGGCGGGCGGCGGGCGCTGGACGAGCTGAAGCTGCGGCACGGCGAGTTCGAGGCGGGCCTGGCGCTGGGGCTGCCGGACCGCGAGGCGCGGATGGAGGTCGCCCGCCCGGCCGCCTCGGACGCCCTGCTGCCGGGGCTCGACCAGACCCGGACCGTGGGATTGGTCACACTGCCCGGCGCGTTCGTCGGGATGCTGCTGGGCGGCGCCTCCCCCGTACAGGCGGGTGCCGTCCAGCTGTTCGTGCTGGTGGCCCTGCTGGCGGTGCAGGCGGCGGCCTGCGCGACGGTGCTGGAGCTGGTGGCCCGCGGACGGCTGCACCGCGTACCCTGGACGGCAGCAGAAGGGGAGTAGCTCTCTGCCGGACCGTCGACATACTGCCCGCCCGCGTGGCGGGCCGGCGCCCGGAGCGCGGTGCCCATCCGTACCGCGCCAGCGAGACCTTCGGCCGCAGTGTTCGACGCTGCCGTGCCGAAGCGACCCCTTTCCCGGGCCCCTTTGGTGCGGCCCGACCGATCGAGGTATCCCACCCCGTGTTCAGCCTTACCGTCGCCGCCGTCGTCTTCGGCGTCGTCTTCCTCGCCGAACTTCCCGACAAGACCGCCCTCGCCGGCCTGATGCTCGGCACCCGCTACCGCGCCTCGTACGTCTTCGCCGGCGTCGCCGCGGCCTTCCTCGTGCATGTGGCGCTCGCCATCGCCGCGGGCAGCGTGCTCACCCTGCTCCCGCACCGCTGGGTGCAGGGCGTGGTCGGGGTCCTCTTCCTGGCCGGCGCCGCCGTGCTGCTGTTCCGCAAGGGCGACGACGAGGAAGAGGTGAAGAAGCCCGCCGACCAGAGCTTCTGGAAGGTCTCCGGGGCGGGCTTCATGATGATCCTGGTCGCCGAGTTCGGTGATCTGACCCAGATCATGACCGCCAACCTCGCGGCCCGTTACGACGACCCGCTCTCGGTCGGCGTGGGCGCCGTGCTGGCCCTGTGGGCGGTGGCGGGCCTGGGCATCCTGGGCGGCCGCACGCTCATGAAGTACGTACCGCTGACCCTCATCACCAAGATCGCCGCAGGTGTGATGCTGGTGCTGGCGGGCTTCAGCCTCTACGAGGCGATCGCCGGCTGAGACGCCGGCGGGCCGGGACGGCCGTCGGGGGAAGGGCGGGCTCTTCGGGGGCGTCTCGGGGACGGGTTTCCTCGGGGACCGGCTCCTGGGGAGCGCCCTCCCGCTCGCGGCCCCCGGCGCGGGGTCCTCAGGCCGTGAGGTGCACCGCGACCGTGCCGTCCGCCAGCACCTCGACCCGGACCTGGGTCAGGTCGCGGACCTGCGCGGTGGGGCCGAAGGCGGCGGCCCGGTCGCCCACGCCGACCACCCGCATGCCGGCCGCCCGGCCCGCCTCGATGCCCGCCTCGGAGTCCTCGAAGACCAGGCAGTCCTCGGGCGCGTGGCCCAGTTCGGCGGCGCCCTTGAGGAAGCCCTCCGGGTCGGGCTTGCTGGCGCTCACGCTCTCCGCCGTGATCCGTACGGCGGGCATGGGCAGTCCGGCGGCGCCCATCCGGGCGTCGGAGAGCGGGACATCGGCCGAGGTCACCAGGGCGTGCGGAACGGTGGCGAGGGCGGCCATGAAGGCGGGCGCGCCGGGGACCGGCACCACGCCGTCCATGTCGGCGGTTTCCTGGGCCAGCATCCGGCGGTTGTCCGCCAGGTTGAGTTCCCTCGGGCGGTCCGGCAGCAGCGCGGCCATGGTGGCCCAGCCCTGCCGGCCGTGGACGACCTTGAGGACCTCGTCCGCGTCCAGCTCCTGCTCGGCGGCCCAGCGTCGCCAGCAGCGCTCGACGACGGCCTCGGAGTTCACGATCGTGCTGTCCATGTCCAGCAGCAGGGCTCGGGCGGTGAGCGTGGTGGTGGCCGGCATCGGCGGGCTCCTGGGCGCTACGGGCACACGGGCGCTGCGGCCGTATGCGGACGGTGCGGATCGCACGAGGAAAAACAGAGCGGTTCCGCCCGCCGGTCAGGGAGTGCGGGCGGAACCACTTTGTTTCTTCACGATACAAAGCATACCCCCGTATCGACAACCGGGCTGGTCAACGACCTGGAGCGGGGGGGCGGCGGAAACGGACGCGGCGGGACGCGGCCGGAGGTGATCGGAGGCGATCGGAGGTGATCGGGGCGGCCGCGAAGCCCCGCCGGCGGAGCGCGTCGGGGCTTACGGCTCACGGTTCTCCGGCTCACGGCGTCCGGTTCACGGCTCGTGGGTGCGGGACTCCAGGGATGCCCGGGTCTGCGCGCCGTAGACGCCGTCCGGGTCGCCGGTCACTCCGTAGGTCTGCTGGTAGCGGGACACGGCGGCCCGCACCGCCGCGCCGTAGCGGCCGTCGTCCGGGCCCGGGTAGAGGGACAGTTCCCGCAGCCGCCCCTGGAGTTCGGCCACTTCCGGGCCGGCGGCCCCCTCGCGCAGCACGATCGGTCCCGTGGGCGGGGCACTGGGGCGGTGGCTTCCGGGGGAGTGCGTGACGCTGCCGGACGCCCGGGTGGGAGCGGGGGCGGGTGGCGTCCCGGTCCGGTGGCGCCGTACGCCGACCGTGGGGCCGGGGAGGCCGGTCGGGGCGGTCGGCGGCGGGCGGGTCGCGGAGCGGGAGGGGGCGGCGCCGCGGCGGGTGGGGGCGGGGGCTTCGCCGGTGGGGAGGCCGGCGCTGGGGGAGGCGGTGCCGAGGTCGGGCGGCGCGGCCCGGTCCCGGGTGCCGCCTGACAGGGCATCGGTGCTGATCAGGACCGCGGCGGCGGCCACCGCGGCCCCGGCGGCCGCGAGGGCGGCCGGCACGGCGCGCCGGCGGGCGGGAGCGGAGGCCACGGCGCCGGCGGGCGGCTCGTCCTCCGCGGCGCTGAACGTCCGGGACGTCGGACCGGGGCGGCGCCGTGGCCGGGGGACGAGGGGGTCATGGGCGGCGGGGCCGGTGGAGACGGAGGCCGGGCCGGGGGCCTGCGGCGGACCGGGCAAGAGCGGTCGCCCGGCGGCGGAGCGGTCGGTGGTGCCGTCGGCGGGTGAGGGTCTTTCGGCCCGGTGCACCGCCGCGTCCACCCCGGGTAAGTCGTCCAGCGGGTCGCCCCGGCTCAGCAGGCCGCCGCCCGCTGCGCCGTCGGTGTTCCGCGCGCCGCCGTACGCGGGGTCGCCCGCGCGGCCGCCCGCGCCCTGGCCGTCGTCCTCGTCCCCGCCCCCGCCCTCGTCGGGCAGTGACACGTACGGCCGAACGCGCAGCGGGTCAAAGTCGTCCGCATCGACCGCCGCACACAGGCAGGTCGGCCGGCCGTCGCCGCGTACGGGGGCGGAGCAGTGCGGGCATGGCGGTGCCGTCACGAGCGGTCCCCTCCCTGGAGGCATCGAACCGGCAGCGATTATCCAGAGGACGCACCCGTTCGCGCAGGCGCTCGAAGACATCCGTGCGGCATCCCCGGGGTGTCCCCTGAACGGCCCCGGATACCGAACGCCGTTCGGCGGGCCATATCCGGGCGAACCGCCCAGGATGGAAGGGGCCCGAGGGCGGTCCGTGACGGAAGGGGCGGCCCGGCCGAACAGAGGGAGACGCCCATGGCGCAGGACACCAGCGCTCCTGCCGTCCCCGGCGCGGACCGGTCCCGGCGGACGGTCCTCGTCGCGATCGGCGCGCTGCTGCTCGGCATGCTCATCGCGGCGCTCGACCAGACCATCGTCGCCACCGCGCTGCCCACCATCGTCAGCGAGCTCGGCGGCCTCGACCACCTCTCCTGGGTGGTCACCGCCTACCTCCTGGCCGCGACGGCGGCGACTCCGCTGTGGGGCAAGCTCGGTGACCAGTACGGCCGCAAGAAGCTGTTCCAGACCGCCATCGTGATCTTCCTGATCGGGTCGGTGCTGTGCGGGATCGCGCAGAACATCGGGGAGCTGATCGCCTTCCGGGCCCTCCAGGGGCTGGGCGGCGGCGGGCTGATCGTGCTGTCGATGGCGATCGTCGGTGACATCGTGCCGCCCCGCGAACGCGGCAAGTACCAGGGCCTGTTCGGTGCCGTCTTCGGCGGCGCCAGCGTCCTGGGGCCGCTGCTCGGCGGGCTGTTCGTGGACCACCTCAGCTGGCGCTGGGTGTTCTACATCAACGTGCCCGTCGGCATCGTCGCGCTCGCCGTCATCGCCGCCGTGCTGCACATCCCGCGCCGCCGCACCCCGCACCGCATCGACTACCCGGGCACCGCCCTGATCGCCGCGGTCGCCGCCTGCTTCGTCCTGATGACCTCGCTCGGCGGCGTGAGCTACCCGTGGTCCTCCTGGCAGATCGTGGGGTGCGGGGCACTCGGCGTCGTGCTGCTGGGGGTGTTCCTCGCCGTCGAGCGCCGGGCGGCCGAACCCGTCCTGCCGCTGCGCCTGTTCCGCAGCCGCTCCTTCACGCTGACCGCCGTCATCGGCTTCGTCGTCGGTTTCGCGATGTTCGGATCGATGACGTATCTGCCGACGTTCCTGCAGGTCGTGCAGGGGGTGACGCCGACGCTGTCCGGGGTGCACATGCTGCCGATGGTGTGCGGCATGCTGCTGGCCTCCACCGGGTCCGGGCAGCTCGTCAGCCGCACCGGCCACTACAAGGTCTTCCCCGTAGCCGGCACCGGCGTCGTCGCGGTCGGACTGCTGTTGCTGCACCGGCTCGACCCCTCCAGCGGCGTCGCCGAGATGAGCGCGTACTTCTTCGTCTTCGGGTTCGGGCTCGGCCTGGTGATGCAGGTGCTGGTGCTCATCGCGCAGAACTCCGTCGCCTACCAGGACCTGGGCGTCGCCACCTCCGGCGCCACCTTCTTCCGCTCCATCGGCGGCTCTTTCGGCGTGTCCCTCTTCGGCACGGTCTTCACCAACCACCTCCGCCCGCGGATCGCCGACGCCGTCGCCGGGGTGCCGCTGCCGCCGGGCGTCGACGCCGCCACCATCGCCGAGGATCCGCGGACCGTCGCCCGGCTGCCGTCCGGACAGGCGGCCGGCGTCCTGCACGCCTACGCCGACTCGATCACCGATGTCTTCCTCTACGCCGTCCCCGTCGTCCTGGTCGCGTTCGTCCTGGCCTGGTTCGTCAAGGAGGAGCCGCTGCGCGGCAGCGTCACCGCCCCCGACACCAGCGAGGTGCTTTCCTCCAACCCCGTCGAGCGGTCCTCGCGCGACGAATGCGCCCGCGCGCTGTCCAAACTCGGCAGCAGGGAGGGCCGCAAGCACATCTACGAGAAGATCACCGCACGGGCCGGCCTGGACCTCAGACCCGCCGCCGGCTGGCTGATCCTGCGCATCCACCGCTGCGGCGCGGTGGAACCGGCGCGGCTCGCCGAACGCAGCACCGTCCCGCTCGGGGTGATCGCCGAGAGCGTCCGGCAGATCGAGGAGCGCGGACTCGCCACCCGCGAGGGGGTGTTGCTGCGGCTCACCGACGACGGACGGGAGACCGCCGAGCGGCTCTCGGCGGCCCGGCAGCAGTCGCTCGCGGAGATGCTCGGCGACTGGTGGACCGACGACCGGCCCACCGACCTCACCGCCCTCGTCCGCGAACTGACCGCGGAACTGTGCGGCTCGGACGAGGAGGAGCCCCACCACGGCGACCCCCGCCGCCCGCTGCCCCGCGTCCCTCCGCGCACACCGGGACCGCCGGGTCTGGCCAAGTGAGGGGGAGGGGAGGGGAGTTGGCGGGGGAGATTCGGCGATGGTGACGCGGTGACCGGGTCTCGCGCCGCCCGTCGGCCGGAGCCGGTCAGTGCGCCCCGCCGCCCGCCCCGCCTGCCAGCCGCTTCTCGAAGAAGATCTCCGCGTAGGGGTCCTCGTGGTACGGATCGATCTCCGCGAAGCCGTGCCGCCGGTAGAGCGCGACGGCCTCCACCAGGTCCAGCCGGGTGTCCAGCCGCATCCGCTCGGCGCCCAGCCGCACCGCGGCCCGCTCGGCGGCCGTGAGCAGCGCGTCCGCCCCGCCGCGGCCGCGCCGGGCGGCCCGTACGAACATCTGCTTGAGCTCCGCGGTCCGCGCGTCCAGCAGCCGTACGCCGGCGCAGCCCGCCACCGCCCCGCCGTGACGGGCCACCAGCAGCACGCCGTCCGGCGGCGTCAGATCGGCACTGGGGTACTCCGCGAGGCCCTCGTCGATCTCCGCCGGCGTCGAACGGCGGCCCTCGTGCAGCGCGAAGTACCGGTCGGCCACCTCGGTGTAGTACTCGCGCAACAGCGCCGCGGCGTCCGGCGACCCGGCCGGCTCCGGCGCGACGGTCCAGGGGAGGCGGAGGGTGGCGGCGTCGCTCATGCCGTCATTGTGGCCACCGGAGCGGCCCACGGCGCAACGGATTTCGAGCGACGCCGCCGGTGCTCAGCCCTGCTTCGGGCCGGTCTGCTGCACCACCTCGAAGGACCACAGCGTGGACCCGGTCGCGGCGGGCTTGGGCCGCTCGCCGCCCTCGGTGCCGGCGCCCTGCTGGTGCGCGGCCTTCATCGGCCCCTCCATCCACGCCTGGAACGACTCCTCGTCCCGCCACCGGGTGTAGACGAGGTACTGGTCGGTGCCCTCGACGGGGCGCAGCAGTTCGAACCACTCGAAGCCGTCCGAGGAGTCCACCGTGCCGGCGCGGGAGGCGAAGCGCTTCTCCAGGACCTCGCGCTGTTCGGCGGGCACGGTCAGTGCATTGATCTTCACGATGCTCATGGCGACCATCGTGCCGCATGGTGTGCGGCGGGCGCAGGCCAGGGCGGTCGGCGCGGCCCGGTCAGCCGTGCAGCTTCAGACCCTTGGTGATCTTGTCGACGATGCCGCGGGGGCCGTACACGCCGAGCCCGACCAGGTCCAGGTCGTCGGCGGCCACCGCCCGTACCGCCGCCCGGTTGTCGTCGTCGTTCCCCGTGGCGAACATGTCGGCCGTGTACAGCGCGGTGGGCACGGCCCGGCTGAGCGCGCGGGCGTGGGTGCGGGTCAGGGCCGCGGCGTCGGCGGTGTAGCAGAGCACCGGCTCGCGCAGCAGCGCCAGATAGCCGTGGCCGGAGGCGTCCTGGTACGGCTTGCCCATGATGTCGCCGGAGGCGTGCGCGATGCCGCTGGCGAGGAACGCGGTGACGTTCAGCTTCTGCCAGCCGGCGAGGTCGTCCCGGACGATCACGGCGATCTTGGTCTCGAAGCGGGGAGCGGCCGGTGCCGTACGGGGGGACTCGGTTGCGGTGGGTGCGGTCGTCATGGGGAGAGTCTCGTCCGGCATCCGGACCGCCGTATTGAACGCTGGTGCGGCCCGGCAGACTGGAGCGATGAGCAGGCAGCACGACGGGGACGGGGACTGGGCGCGCTACTGGCGCGATCCGGACCGGCCACTGGAAGCGATGCACGCGCACTTCGTCCGCCATGTCTTCCACCCGCACAGCCACGACGCCTATTCGTTCGCGGTGACCGAGAGCGGCGCCCAGCGCTTCACCTGCCGCGGCGCGGGCCACACCAGCGCCGCCGGCATGGTGATGGCGTTCAACCCGGACGACCCGCACGACGGGGAGTCCGCCGTCGACCTCGGCTTCACCTACCGGATCATGCACATCGGCCCGGACGTCGTACGCGCCGTGCTCGACGACGTGACCGACGGCCGGGGCGCCATGCCGCTGTTCGACCGGCCGGTGGTCGACGACCCGGTGCTGGCCCGCGCGCTGCGGCGGCTGCATCCGGCGCTCGTCGGCGGCGCCGATCCCCTCGTACGCGAGGAGCGGCTCACCGCGGCCGTCGAGGCCATGGTGCGGCGCAACGCCACCGGCGGCGCCGCGGCGGCCGGACCGCGCGAACTCCCCGCGGGCGCCCAGGCCGCGGCGGCCCGGCGGGCGCGGGATCTGCTGGTGGCGGCCTTCGACCAGCCGCTGACGGCCCAGGAACTCGCCGACGCCGCGGGCTGCAGCCGCTTCGCGCTCTACCGGGCGTTCCGCGCCGAGTACGGCATGGCGCCCAGCGACTTCCAGCGGCTGCTGCGCCTGCGCCGCGCCCGCACCCTCCTCGTCGAGGGCCGCGCCACCTCGGATGCCGCCACCGAGGCGGGCTTCGCCGACCAGGCGCACTTCCACCGCTGGTTCGTGCGCTGCTTCGGCATCACCCCGGGGGCGTTCCGCCGGGCCGGCGCGGGGTGAGGCGGGGTCGCGCCCGGTCGTGACGCCCCGGCCGGCTTGGGGGAGGCCGGCGCCGGGCCCCGCCCGGAACAGCACTCCGCCCCGCCGGCGAGGGCCGGCGGGGCGGAGCGGTGCGACGGGGGCCGGGGGCGTCCGGCCGGGCGGTCAGGCCGCCGCGTCGGCCGTGGCCGGGGCGCGGACCTCGCGGGCCTCCGCCTCGGTCTCGACGGCCGGCGGGGAGCCGGGCAGCGGCTTGCGGGCGCTCTCCGACATCAGCAGGACGGCGATGCCGCCGATCACGGCCGCGGCCATCATGTAGTAGGCGGGCATCATCTTGTTGCCGGTCGCGCCGATCAGGGCGGTGACCACCAGCGGCGTCGTACCGCCGAAGAGCGACACCGAGACGTTGAAGCCGATCGACAGCGAGCCGTAGCGCACCTTGGTCGGGAACAGCGCGGGCAGCGTGGAGGGCATCGCCGCGGTGAAGGTGACCAGCAGCAGGCCGAGGGCGGCCATGCCGATCGCGATGGCGGCCAGCGATCCCTGCCGGATCAGCAGCAGGGCGGGGACGGACAGCACCAGGAAGCCGGCGCAGCCCGCGCCGATGACCGGGCGGCGGCCGAAGCGGTCGGTGAGCCGGCCCGCGAACGGCTGGACGCACATCATCAGGACCATCACCGCGAGCACGACCAGCAGGCCGTGGGTCTCGTCGTACTTCAGCTCCGAGGTCAGGTAGCTCGGCATGTACGACAGCAGCATGTAGTCGGTGACGTTGAAGACCAGGACCAGGCCGATGCACAGCAGCATCGAGCGCCACTGACCGAAGATCATCTCGCGGACGCCGATCCGCTTCTCGGCCTCGCGGCGCGCCTTCTCCTTGGTCCGCGCCTCCTTCTCCAACTGGGCGAAGGCCGGGGTCTCTTCGAGCCGCATCCGCAGGTAGAGGCCGATGATGCCCATCGGTCCGGCGATCAGGAACGGGATGCGCCAGCCCCAGGAGGTCAGGTCCTCGGTGGACAGCAGCGCGGTCATCAGGGTGACCAGGCCGGCGCCGCCGACGTAGCCGGCCAGGGTGCCGAACTCCAGCCAGCTGCCGAGGAATCCGCGCTTCTTGTCGGGCGCGTACTCGGCGATGAAGGTGGAGGCGCCGCCGTACTCGCCGCCGGTGGAGAAGCCCTGCACCAGGCGGGCGACGAGCAGCAGGATCGGTGCCCCGACGCCGATGGAGGCGTAGGACGGGATCAGACCGATGGCGAAGGTGCCCGCGGCCATCATGATCATGGTGATCGCGAGGATCTTCTGCCGGCCGATCTTGTCACCGAGCGGCCCGAAGACCATGCCGCCGATGGGGCGGACGAGGAACGCCGCGGCGAACGCCCCGAACGTCGACAGCAACTGCGCGGTCGGATTCCCGGACGGGAAGAAGACGTGTCCGAGGGTGACCGCGATGTAGCTGTACACGCCGAAGTCGAACCACTCCATCGCGTTGCCGAGCGCGGCCGCCGAGACGGCACGCTTGACCATCACGGGGTCGACGACGGTCACCTCGCCCGACGTCTGCCGCGCCGCATCGGACGGCTGTTCCGGCTGCGGATCGGTCGCGGTGTCGGCGCGGCCGCCGACGGGATCGCGGGGCCCGGGGGCGACGGGGGACTGCGTCGGCACGTGCTCGCTCGCCTGCGCTCTCTTTGGACGACAACATGGTTCAACCCGCCACGGGGGCGGGCCACGGCCCGCCATGGACCGGCGGGCAAAGGTCGACCATAGGGGCAGACCGGATCATCACGGACAGTGCGCGGACGACCGCGCAGGTGGCCGTATACCCGCTCCTTGCTGGGTAAACGCCCTGTCGGGAAGCAATCGGCGGCGCTTATGTCTGTGATCCATATCGCGGTGATCCGCTGCAACCCTCGCCGGATTGTGGGGTGCGTCACGGACGAGGCGGGTGGCCGGCCGCCGGGGAGGAGGCGTCCGGGGCCGGCGGCGGGAGCGCGCCGCTCGGGGCACGAGTCCGGCGCGTACGGACACGAGAACGGCGCGGCGGCACACTGCTGCCCGCCGCGCCGAGGTGGATCGTCGCGTTCTCTCAAGGATCGGCCATCACCGCCGGCCCCGCCACTCGGGCGGGGCCCGGCGGCCGGGCGCCGGCTCATGGCATCCACGCCTCGTACGACATGACCTCCCCCGCCTTGACCTTGGAGTCCGGGTCGTCCCTGGTGAAGGTGATCTCCAGCCCGAGGAGGTCGCCGGTGCGCGGATCGAGGATCACCATCTGGCGGGTGGCGTCCGCGGCGCCGTCGCGACCGTCGTACACATAGGCCAGCCCGCGCCGGCCCAGCCGGTCGGTGACCGCGCCCGCCTGCCGGAGCCCGCCCGCGTCGGCCAGCACCCGGACGACGGCGGCCGTCTCCCGCGGCCCCGGGGTCCACTCCCGGCGGAAGGAGGAGAGCGCCGAGAGGAGCTCGGGAGTGGTGTGCAGGCCGCCGGCCCCGCCGTACAGCCACGACAGCTGGTCCCGCAGGCCCGCGGCGTCCGTCGCCGGCCGGGTGCGCGAGGCGAGGCCGCTGTGCTGGGCCTCCGAGCCCGCGGGGTAGGTCTTGCGATGCAGCACCTTGCCGTCGCTCACGGTCCGCCACCGGCCGTCGGCCTCGTGGATCACCGGGCGGCCCGGATGCCGCGGGTCGGTGGCCACCACCAGCTCCGAGCCGCTGCCGTCGGCGTGCCAGCGGGTGATGCTCTCCTCGGGCACGGTCACGGGCGGATCGGCGTCGGGCCCCGACTCCATGCTCATGTACCAGCTCTGCAGATGACTGCCCCGGCGCGGCCCGTCCCCGGCGCCGGCCGTCCGCGCCCTGGCCTCCGCCCTGCGGGCGAGGACGTCCAGCGGGACGGACGGGGCGTCGGCGTGCAGGGCGAGGGCGACGGGCGCGGCGACGGCGGGGCTGCTGCCGGCACCGGAGAAGGTCAGCGCCACGGCGGCGACGGCGGCCGCCGATACGGCGGTCAGGCCCATCACCAGGCGGCGGCGCACGGGACGGGGGCGGCCGCGCGGCGCGGGGCCGGCGGTCAGGGCCCGCAGACCGGCCTCGGCCCGCGCGGTCAGCGGGCGGTCGCGCCAGGGTCCCTCACCGGCGGAGACGGGGTCGGCCTGCCGCAGCAGCTCCAGTTCCTCAGACATGGCGGCGGCCTCCCGCTCGGGTCGGTACGGGGTGGGGGGAGAGCCGGGTGGGTCCGGGGGAGGGGGCACGCGGCGGCGGTGCGTCGGACCGCGGCGGAGGCGACTCGGACCGCGGCGGCGCCTCGGGCCGGGTGGTGCCCTTCTGCCGCATCCGCTCGATCTGCGTACGGAGCCGCCCGCGCGCCCGGTGCAGCCGCATGGCCGCCGCGCTGCGGCCGCACCCGAGGGCCACCGCCAGCTCGTCGATGCCCAGTTCCTCCCAGGCCGTCAGGCGCAGCACCTCCTGGTCGGCCGGGGAGAGCCGGGCCAGCGCCTCGTGCACCCAGGAGCCGGGCCGCTCGGCGTCCGGGCTCTGCACGGTCAGGTCGCGCCGCGCCGCCTCGTGGTTGCCGAGCCGGTGCAGCAGCCGCCGGTAGCGGCCCAGCCCCCGCACCGTGTTGGCCAGACAGTTGCGGGCCACCCCGTACAGCCAGGGCAGCGGCGTCTCGGGAAGTTCGGCGCGCCGTCTCCAGGCTGTGGAGAAGACCTCCGCCACCACTTCCTCGACCTCGTGTGCCTGCCCGTCCAGCCGTCGCGCCACAAAGCGGCTGACCGCCCAGTAGTGCGCGCGATAGGCCTCGGCGAAGGCGTCGTCCGTGCTCATGAACCCTTGGTGTCCGGCAGGACGCCGATCTTCACACCCCGGTGGGGTGAGTCTTCCCACCGGCCGCCGGGGCCGCCGTCGCGCCCCGGGTGTGACGTGCGCGGCGGCGGCGGACACCTACGGGGCATGAGATCCCCCGTGAAGTGGCTGACGACCACCGACCACAAGACGATCGGCACGCTCTACCTGGTCACCGCGTTCGCGTTCTTCTGCGTCGGCGGGGTGATGGCGCTGCTGATGCGCGCCGAACTGGCCCGCCCCGGCCACCAGATCATGTCGAACGAGCAGTTCAACCAGGCGTTCACGATGCACGGCACGATCATGCTGCTGATGTTCGCGACGCCGCTGTTCGCCGGTTTCGCCAACTGGATCATGCCGCTGCAGATCGGCGCGCCGGATGTCGCCTTTCCCCGCCTGAACATGCTCGCCTACTGGCTCTACCTCTTCGGTTCGCTGATCGCCGTGGGGGGATTTCTGACGCCCCAAGGAGCCGCGGATTTCGGGTGGTTCGCGTATGCGCCGCTCTCCGATTCCGTTCATTCCCCCGGTATCGGCGCGGACATGTGGATCATGGGTCTGGCCTTCTCCGGTTTCGGTACGATCCTGGGTTCGGTCAACTTCATCACGACGGTCATCTGCATGCGGGCGCCCGGCATGACGATGTTCCGGATGCCGATTTTCACGTGGAACGTGCTGCTGACCGGTGTGCTGGTGCTGCTGGCGTTCCCGGTGCTGGCGGCGGCGCTGTTCGCGCTGGAGGCGGACCGTGAGTTCGGGGCGCGTGTCTTCGACGCGGCCAATGGCGGGGCGTTGCTGTGGCAGCACCTGTTCTGGTTCTTCGGGCATCCCGAGGTGTACATCATCGCGTTGCCGTTCTTCGGGATCATTTCCGAGGTCATTCCGGTGTTCTCGCGGAAGCCGATGTTCGGTTACATCGGTCTGATCGCGGCGACGATTTCGATCGCGGGTCTGTCGGTCACGGTGTGGGCGCACCACATGTATGTGACGGGCGGTGTGCTGTTGCCGTTCTTCTCGTTCATGACGTTCCTGATCGCGGTGCCGACCGGTGTGAAGTTCTTCAACTGGATCGGCACGATGTGGAAGGGCTCGCTGTCCTTCGAGACGCCGATGCTGTGGACGATCGGGTTCCTGATCACCTTCACGTTCGGTGGTCTGACCGGTGTGATCCTGGCGTCGCCGCCGATGGACTTCCACGTGTCGGACTCGTACTTCGTGGTGGCGCACTTCCACTACGTGGTGTTCGGTACGGTCGTGTTCGCGATGTTCGCGGGCTTCCACTTCTGGTGGCCGAAGTTCACCGGCAAGATGCTGGACGAGCGGCTCGGCAAGATCACGTTCTGGACGCTGTTCGTGGGCTTCCACGGCACCTTCCTCGTCCAGCACTGGCTCGGCGCCCAGGGCATGATCCGCCGTATCCCCGACTATCTCGCCGCCGACGGATTCACCGCGCTGAACACCGTCTCCACCCTTTTCTCCTTCCTCCTCGGACTCTCCCTGCTGCCGTTCTTCTACAACATCTGGAAGACGGCGAAGTACGGCGAGAAGGTCGAGGCCGACGACCCGTGGGGCTACGGCCGCTCGCTGGAGTGGGCGACGTCCTGCCCGCCGCCGCGGCACAACTTCCGCACCCTGCCGCGCATTCGCTCCGAATCCCCGGCATTCGACCTGCACCACCCGGAGATCGCCCAGGACGCCGGTGCCCTCGCGGACACCGGAAAAGCGCCCGCGGCCGGAATCGGGGCACGGATATGAACGAGGGCACACGACGGTGTGAGGAAATGCCGCTCGACCGGGAACGGGCCGTCAACGAGATCGAGGGATTCCTGCTCTGGGAGGCGGAGAAGGACCGGGCGCGCAGCCGTGCGCGGGCCTTCTGCGACGGCCTGCCCTGGCTCACCGATGCGCAGCGGTGGGAGGTGGAACGGCGCTACTGCCAGGACCGGCGCGACACCTCCCGGGCGTACCTGGAGCGCATCGCGGTCCGCAGCGCCGCCCTGCGGACCGAATACGAAGGCGTCTACCGGGCCCTGCGGCGACGGCTGCTCACCGCTGTCCTGAGCGGCACGGTGGCGGTGGCGGCGCTGCTCACCGTGGCGGCCGTCGGTCTGGCAGGGCGCTGAGCGGACGGCGGCCCGCCCGGTGCGGGACGGTCGACCGGCCGGCCGCCGCCGGCCGGTCGGCCGGGTCAGCCGGTGACGGTGATCTGCGAGGCGGGAGCGGTGGTGTCGGCCACCTTGTAGAGGGCGTTGAATGTCGAGCTGGTCGCGCTCGTCGGGCAGCCGAAGCCGCCGGTCACCTTCACCGGCACCTGGGCGTTGGTGAAGGCGAGGGTGGAGGGCGCGCCGTTGGTCCAGGTGCCGTTCACCGTGGCCGCCGAGGTGGGCGCCGCGGTCACCGTGCACGACGCCAGACCGCTGGTCTTGAGGACGAACCCGCCGGTGGGGATGGTCAGTCCGGCGGTCACCGGCGCCCCGTTCTGCATGGCCACGCCCCAGGTGCCGGAGGTGGTGACGCTCGCGCTGACGCCGGGCATGCTCGTCGTGCAGGAGCTGTAGGTCGCCGGGGTGGTGGAACTGCTCACCGGGCCCGCGGGGTTGTGGTTGCCGGGCGCGGCCGGGACCTGCCCGCTGGAGGAGGAGACCGTACAGGTGACGGTCACCGAACCGGCCTTGAAGGTGGCCTTGCCGCTGAGCGTGGCCGTGAAGCCGTGGCCCGCGGGGGTCACGGTCGTGGACGCCGCCGCGGCGGACGGCGCGGGCGCGGGCTGTGCCGTCGCCGGGCCCGTCATGGCGAGCGACAGGCCGAGGGCCGCGGTGACCCCGGTGCCGGCGGTGAGGAGGGCGCGCCGGCGGGCCGGCCGGCGGGCGGCATGCGTCATGGTCATCGTGGGTCTCCTTCGAGGGGTGGGTGCCGGGGGAGCGGTGCGGCGGGTGGTGCGGGCAGCGCTCGGTTCCCGTCCGCGGACGAAGGCGTGGGGGTACGCGAACGGGAGGGCCGCGGGCCGGGGGCGGGCTACGGCTCGCTGGGTGCGGGGGTGCCGCCGCCGGGCTCGCGGGCGGCCCCGGGCGCGGCGGACGGTACGGGTTCGGCGGCGACCGGCTGCCAGGCGAAGATCATCGAGCCGCCGAGGATCCCGATGACGGTGCCGATCAGGAAGCCGCCGAGGTTGGACATCACCAGGGCGGCCGCCGCGCACAGCACGGTGAGCACGCCCGCGAGGCCCCGGTAGTGCGGCGCGAACCACGCCGAGAGCCCCATCACGATCATCACCAGCCCCATCAGCACGGACGGGATACCGGCGATGCCCTGTTGCAGCATGATCTTCAGCGGTGCCAGCGGGATGGCGCAGATCTCGGCGCCGGCGACGACGGCCGCCAGGCCGCCCCAGAAGGGCCGCCCCTTCCGCCAGCGCCGCCAGGTCAGAAGCATTCCTTCTTGCCCTTGGAGATCTTCATGTTGAGGCCGGACAGCTTGAAGGTCCCCGCGTTGGTGGCCCAGGCGGTCTGCCGGAGGTTGCTGATGTTGATGTCGTCGGCCTGCTGGGCGAAGAGGTCCTGCATGCCCTGGGCGCTCTCCGGTCCCTTGTCGAGGGTGGAGGCGTCCCGGCCGATTTCGATCTGGTGGAAGGACGCGTCGCCGGAGAGCTGGGTGGCGTCCACGAAGAGATTGGCCGCCTCGACGGGCTTGCCGCCCGTACCGGCGCTGAGGTTGAGCGAGATGTCGCCGATCACCGGGAGGTGGGTGACGACCGACTGGCACAGACGGTTCATCCGGGCCGACTTGATGGCGGTGACGGCGACCGGCAGGAGATCTCCCCTGGCGTTCGCGTCCACGCCGCCGTACTGGGCGAAGCCCTCGCCCTTGAGGCTGTCCGCGGAGACCTTGAACTGCTGTCCCGAGACGGCGAACGACGCCGCCAGTGCCCCGTTGGCCAGGGCGATTCCCAGGGCGGCGGTGCCGGCGAGGGCCGGGACGGACAGCACGGCGAACTTCCGCCAGCTGATGCGTCCCGTGACAGGTCTGCCGTGTGCGTCCTTCATCGTGGTGTGTCCCCTTCGAAGAGCGGTGGAGCGCACTGTCGAAACACGTGGGGGAGTGCGGGTGCGCGTGGAGCGCGTGGTGCAAGAGACGCGCGGGGAGCCGGCGGGTGCCTCCGTGGGGGAGCACGTGCGGCTCGGGGGTGCGCGGTGCCGGACGGTGCGCGAAAATGCCGAACTGCCAAGTGTTACCGGCGAGTTGAATGTAAGTCTGCCCGTGACGACTGGCAAGGTTGACGGCGGAACCGTTTTCGGACATACCGCTGGTCCGGCTTCCGCCGGGGCCGGGTCGGGCGCCGCCCCCGTCATCCGTAGCGGACCTGCAGCTCCTTGACGCCGTTGAGCCAGGCCGAGCGGAGCCGGCGCGGGTCGCCCGCCAGGGTGATGCCGGGCATGGCGTCCGCGAGCGCGTTGAAGATCAGGTCGATCTCCAGGACCGCGAGCGACTTGCCGAGGCAGAAGTGCGGTCCGCCGCCGCCGAACCCCAGGTGGGGGTTGGGGTCGCGGGTGATGTCGAAGACCTCGGGGCGGTCGAAGACCTCCGGGTCGTGGTTGGCGGAGGAGTAGAAGATCCCCACCCGCTGCCCCTTTTTGATCTCCGCCCCGCCCAGCTCGGTGTCCCGGGTGGCGGTGCGCTGGAAGGAGACCACCGGGGTCGCCCACCGCACGATCTCCTCGGCCGCCGTCCGGGGGCGCTCGCGCTTGTAGAGCTCCCACTGGTCGGGGTGGGTGAGGAAGGCGTGCATCCCGTGGGTGATGGCGTTGCGCGTGGTCTCGTTGCCGGCCACCGCCAGCAGCAGGACGAAGAAGCCGAACTCGTCGGAGCCGAGGTTGCCCTCGTGCTCCGCCGCCACCAGCCGGCTGACGATGTCGTCGGCCGGGCACTCCTTGCGGGCCGCGGCGAGGTTCATCGCGTACGAGATCAGTTCCATGGCCGCGTTGCTGCCGACCTCTTCGGTGATGGCCAGTTCGGGGTCGTCGTAGGCGACCATCTTGTTCGACCAGTCGAAGATCCGGGCCCGGTCGTCCTGGGGGATGCCGATGAGTTCCGCGATGGCCTGCAGAGGGAGTTCGCAGGCGATGTCGGTGACGAAGTCCCCGGACTCCTTGCGGCGCGCCTCGGCGACGATGTGCGCCGCCCGGTCGCGCAGTGCGCCCTCCAGCGCGCGGATGGCGCGCGGGGTGAAGCCGCGCTGCACGATCTGGCGGACCCGGGTGTGCTCGGGCGGGTCCATGTTCAGCATGATCAGCTTCTGGACGTCGATCTGTTCGCGGGTCATGGACGCCTGGAAGCGGATGATCGAGGTGTTGAGGTTCGCGGAGAAGATCTCCGGCTTGGTGGACACCTCCTTGACGTCCCGGTGGCGGGTGACGACCCAGTAGCCGTCGTCGCCGAAGCCGGCGATGCCGTGCGGCTGCGCGTTCCACCACACGGGTGCGGTCTGCCGCAGCCGCGCGAACTCGGGGAGCGGAACGCGGGACTGGTAGACGTCGGGGTCGGTGAAGTCGAACCCTTCGGGCAACGCGGGGCATGGCATCGGTGACTCCTGGGTCCATCCGGATGTCTGACGGTTCATCAGGTATGGGTCGCGGTGAAGGTAGTAACGAGTTCTACAAGTGGCAAGGGGCGGGGCGCGTCCCTTTACGGACAAGGGTGTTGCATGCCCCTTGCGCCCCGGGGGGCGGCTCATAAGACTGTTTCCATAACTAGAACGCGTACTAGTTCTTCTTCCGTGGGTGCCGGGACGCCCGCGGACGCGAGGAGAGGACGAGTCAGTCATGGCCGCGGAACCCGTCATCGTCGAAGCAGTACGCACCCCGATAGGCAGGCGCCAGGGCGCGCTCGCCAACCTGCACCCCGCCTACCTCCTTGGTGAGACCTACCGCGAACTCCTCGCCCGTACGCGCATCCAGCCCGACTGCGTCGAACAGATCGTCGGCGGCACCGTCACCCACGCCGGTGAACAGTCCATGAACCCGGCCCGCAACGCCTGGCTGACGATGGGCCTCCCGTACGAGACCGCCGCGACCACCGTGGACTGCCAGTGCGGCTCGTCCCAGCAGGCCAACCACATGGTGGCCAACATGATCGCGGCCGGCGTCATCGACATCGGCATCGGCTGCGGCGTCGAGGCGATGTCCCGGGTGCCGCTCGGCAGCGGCTCCAAGCACGGGCCCGGCAAGCCCTGGCCCGACGAGTGGAACGTCGACCTGCCCAATCAGTTCGAGGCCGCCGAACGGATCGCCCGCCACCGCGGCCTGACCCGCGAGAACGTCGACTCCCTCGGCCTGCTCTCCCAGGAGCGGGCGGCCGCCGCCTGGGCCGAGGAACGCTTCAAACGGGAGACGTTCGCCGTCCAGGTCCCCACCACCGAGGACGAACAGGCCGCGGGCCAGGGCATGTGGCGGCTGGTCGACCGCGACGAGGGGCTGCGCGACACCAGCATGGCGGCCCTCGGCGGCCTCAAGGCCGTGATGCCGACCGCCGTCCACACGGCGGGCAACTCCTCGCAGATCTCCGACGGCGCCGCCGCGGTGATGTGGGCCTCCAAGCGCATGGCCCGCGCCCTCAAGCTCCGGCCGCGGGCCCGCATCGTGGCCCAGGCGCTGGTCGGCTCCGATCCGCACTTCCACCTGGACGGCCCCATCGACGCCACCCGGGCCGTGCTGGGCAAGGCGGGCATGTCCCTCAAGGACATCGACCTCGTCGAGATCAACGAAGCCTTCGCCTCCGTCGTGCTCTCCTGGGCGCAGGTCTTCGAGCAGGACCTGGAGAAGGTGAACGTGAACGGCGGGGCGATCGCCCTGGGCCACCCGGTCGGCGCCACCGGCGCCCGGCTCCTGGCCACCGCACTCCACGAACTCGAACGCCGGGACAAGGAGTTCGCGCTGATCACCATGTGCGCGGGCGGGGCGCTGGCGACGGGGACCATCATCCAGCGGCTGTAGCGGCTGTAGCGGCTGTAGCGGCTGTAGCGGGGGGCGGCGGCGTCCGGGGCCGCCGCCGGGCCGGGCGGGCACGGGGCCGCGGGGGGCCTCCGTCCCGACCTGGGGAAAACCCCCACCGGGCCGGGCGGGAAACCGCATTCCGCGAGGCCCGCGCGCTCCGTAGCGTCGGCGGCATGACGAAGAGCACCTCACCGCACCAGCATCCACCGTCTCCCGTGTCCGGTACGCCGTTATCCGAGTCCGGCACGCCGGACGAGACCGGGAGAGCCCGCGCACGACGACGCGCGCCGCGGGCACTGGCCGCGGGGGCCGCTCTCGTGCTGGCCGCGCTCACGGCGGCCCCGGCCGCGCTCGCGGCACCGCCGCACAGGACCACGGGCGCCGCGCACCGCGCGCAGGACGCCGCCACCGGTGCCCGGACGGCCCCCGGCCCCGCACGGAGCACCGGCCACCGGCGCGGCACGCTGCTGTCCGTCACCCCCCTCGGCCGGCAGAACCGCGCCGAGGTCGCCGCCGAGGCGCGGAAACAGGGCCTGGCGGCCGGCACCGCCCGGCACGGCGTCGCCGCGTACCGCCTGATCTACCGCACCCGCACCCCCGACGGCCGCCCCACCACCGCCTCCGGCCTGCTCGCGCTCCCCGTCGGCACGGGCCACCGCCCGCTGCCGCCCGTCGTCCACAGCCACGGCACCCTCGCCCGCCGCGGCGACGCACCGTCGGTGGCGAAAGGCCCCGACCGCGCGGTGTCGGTGCTGTACGCCTCGGCCGGCCGCGCCGCCCTCGCCCCCGACTACCTCGGTCTCGGGGCCGGCCCCGGGCGCCACCCCTACATGGACGCCCGGTCCGGCGCCTCGGCCTCCCTCGACCTGCTCCGGGCCGCACGCTCCGCCGCCCCGGGCTCGGCGCCACCCTCGGCCGCACCGTGTCCCTGACCGGCTTCTCGCAGGGCGGGCAGGTCACCATGGAACTGGGCCGTGCGCTCGCCCGCGGCGCCGATCCCCGGTTCCGGGCCGGACTGCTCGCGCCGGTCGGCGGGCCCTACGACCTCGAAGGGAGCGAACTGCCCGGCATGTTCGACGGTCGTGTCGACCCCAGGGCCGCCGTCTACTACCTCTCCTACTTCCTCACCGCCCAGAACCGCCTGCACCCCCTCTACCGCGATCCGGGCGAGGTGTTCCGCGCCCCGTACGCCCACCGCGTCGAGGACCTCTTCGACGGCGGCCACTCGGAGAAGGAGATCATCGAAAAGCTCCCCGGCCGCATCGAGGACCTGCTGACGCGGACCTGGTACGAGAAGCTCCGGCACCCCTCCGGCGCCCTGCTCGACGTCCTCCGCGCCAACGACCGCACCTGCGACGGGAAGCCGGGCCGGGGCGCGCGGACCACCCTCTACACCGCCGCCGGCGACCGCGACGTACCGATGGCCAACGCCCGGGGCTGCGCGACGGAACTGGCCCGCCGCGGCGCCCGGGTCACGGTCGTCGACCAGGGCGCCGACGCCTCCCACGGCGTCTCGTTCCTGCGCTCGGAGCCGTCCATCGCCCGCGCCCTGCCCGTCGCCCGCTGACACCGCCCGGGACGGTGCCGGGCCCCGCCGGCGGTGCTCCCCCGGGGAGCCGCACCGCACCGGTCACGTGCGGCGGCCCCCGGGGGTCACGGGCCGGCGGACCCCCGGGGCGGATCGGCGCGGAAGGCGACGGGGGCGTCGAAGGCCGCCCGGCGGGTGGCGCGGCGCAGGGCCTTGAGGACGGTGCCGCCCAGGGTGCAGGTCAGCAGGACGGTGACCACGGCCCGGGGGACGTCCCAGCCGAGGGAGGTGGCGAGGCAGTAGGCCAGGTAGCGGGCGAGGTTCTGCGCGAGCGGGTCCCCGGGGACGAAGGAGACCGCCGAGGCCATGCCGCCGATGTAGGGCCAGCCCTGAAGGTTCATGACCAGGCCGTAGAGGACGGCCGCGACGGCTCCGTAGGCGGCGAGCAGGGCCAGTTCACGGCGGCCGCGCAGCCGGTCGGGCCCCGGCAGCAGGCCGGCGCCCATCGCCACCCAGCCCATCGACAGCATCTGGAACGGCAGCCACGGGCCGACCCCGCCGGTCAGCAGCGCCGACGCGAACATCGCCACGGACCCCAGCACGAACCCGAATCCGGGCCCGAGCACCCGCCCCGACAGCACCATCAGGAAGAACATCGGCTCGATGCCGGCCGTCCCCGCTCCCAGCGGGCGCATCGCGGCCCCGGCCGCGGCCAGCACGCCGAGCATGGCGATGGCCTTCGCGTCCAGGCCGGTGTCGGCGATGGTCGCCACGACCACGGCGAGCAGCATCGGCAGCAGCGCGGTGAACAGCCAGGGCGCGTCCCGGGAATGGGCGAGCCCGGAGGCGGAGTCGGCGAGGAGCGGCCACCCGAAGGCCATCACGCCGACGGCCGAGACGAGCACCAGCGCGGCGACGGAGCGGGGGCCGAGCCGCACGGCACGGGTCCGGCGGCCGGGTCCGGCGGCCGGCCGCCCGCCCTCCGGGGGGTGGGGGGCCGCGCTCATCCGGCGGCCTCCAGGACGTGCGCCACCTGCGGGACGGTCAGCCAGGGCAGCGGGGCGAGCACCTTGGTGACCTGCGGCGCGAACGAGGGGGAGGAGACGACGACCTGGCCGGTGGGACCGTCGGCGACGATCTCGCCGTCGGCGAGGATGACCACCCGGTGGGCCAGTTCGGCGGCGAGCTCCACGTCATGGGTGGCCAGGACGAGGGCGTGGCCCTCGGCGGCCAGCGCGCGCAGCACCTCGACCAGACGGGCCTTCGCGGCGTAGTCCAGGCCGCGGGTGGGCTCGTCGAGGAGGAGCAGCGGGGGCCGGGCGGTCAGCACGACCGCCAGGGCCAGGGCGAGGCGCTGGCCCTCGGAGAGGTCACGGGGGTGGACGGAGTCGGGGACGTCGGGCAGCAGCCGGCCGACCAGGGCCCGGCAACTGCCGGCGGCGGCCCCCGCGTCCTGGTCCGCCGCGGTGCACTCGGCCGCGACGGTGTCCGCGTAGAGCAGGTCGCGCGGTTCCTGGGGGACCAGGCCGACGTGCCGCAGGAGGGCCCGGGGGCCGGTGCGGTGCGGGACGGCGCCGCCGACCCGCACCGTTCCGGAGGACGGGGTGTGCATCCCGACGAGGGTGCCCAGGAGGGTGGACTTCCCCGCGCCGTTGCGGCCCATCAGGGCCACCATCTCGCCGCCCCGCACGGTCAGATCCACCTGGTGCAGCGCCTCGGTCCGCCCCCGGCGCACACCGAGCCCGCGCACGACCGCGGCGGCGTCGTCCGGGGAGCCCGCGGGTGCGGGCACCGGCAGCGCCGGTACGGTCCCGGCACCGGCACCGGCACCGGAGCCGGCGCCGGTGTCCGTGCCCGTCCCGGGCGACGGCGGGGTGACGCCCGCCAGCCGCTCGCGCAGGGGCGCGGCCTTGCGTCGCGCGTCGCGCACCGACAGCGGGAGCGGTGACCAGCGGGCGAGGCGGCCGAGGGCCACCACCGGGGGGTGGACCGGGGAGACGGCCATGACCTCGGCGGGGGCGCCGACGACCGGCGGTGCGCCGGGGGAGGGGAGCAGGATGACCTGGTCGGCGTACTGGACCACCCGCTCCAGGCGGTGTTCGGCCAGCAGCACCGTGGTGCCGAGGTCGTGGACGAGGCGCTGGAGGACGGAGAGGACCTCCTCGGCGGCAGCGGGATCGAGGGCCGACGTCGGCTCGTCGAGGACCAGGACCTTGGGGTGGGCGGTGAGGACCGAGCCGATCGCCACCCGCTGCATCTGGCCGCCCGAGAGGGTGGACAGGGCGCGGTCGCGCAGCTCGGCCAGGCCCAGCAGGTCCAGGGTCTCCTCGACCCGGCGCCGCATCACGTCGGGGGCGAGGCCGAGCGACTCCATGCCGTAGGCGAGTTCGTCCTCGACGGTGTCGGTGACGAAGTGCGCCCGCGGGTCCTGGCCCACGGTGCCCACGACATCGGCGAGTTCGCGCGGCCGGTGGGTGCGGGTGTCGCGGCCGTCGACGGTGACCCGGCCGTGCAGGGTCCCGCCGGTGAAGTGCGGGACCAGGCCGCAGACCGCGTTCAGGACGGTGGACTTGCCGACGCCGGACGGGCCGACCAGCAGGCACAGTTCGCCCTCGGGGACGGTCAGGTCGATGCCGTGGACGGTGGGCGCCGCGGCGTCGCCGTAGGTCACCGAGACCTGCTCGAACCGGATCACTGGGTGGGCTCCTTCGTGCGCGGATCGACAGCGGGGGCACGGCCACCGGACGCGGCCCGGTCCGTGCGGTCCGCCCCCTCCGGCCGCGGCGGCCGGTCCCCGCGCTCCGCCCGGTCCGTGCGCGGCGGGAGCGGGGCGGCGAGGGCGGGCAGCAGCCCCACGAGGACGGAGGCGGCCGGCCAGAGGGGGAGGACGGGGGCGGTGAGCGGCACCGCGGGCGGGTGCAGGGCGGCGGACGCGTAGCCGTTCGCCCAGATCATCAGGGCGGCGACGGCGATACCGGAACCCGCCACCAGCCAGGCGCGCACCCCCCACCGGTCGGGCCGGTAGCGGCTGCGCACCGACCGGCGGCCGCCCAGCCACAGCCCGGCGAGCGCCGCCGCCAGCCCGGCGAGCAGCAGCGGCAGCCCGTAGCCGCCGCCGGCCTCGCCCAGCAGCCCGTACGTCCCGGCGCAGACGCCGAGCAGCCCGCCGAGCGTGAGGACGGAGGTCAGGCGCCGTACGCCGGGCGGCACTTCGGCGCTGCGGCCGTAGCCGCGCGCGTCCATCGCCGCGGCCAGCGCCACCGAGCGCTCCAGCGCGCCCTCCAGGACCGGCAGCCCGACCTGCAGGAGCGCCCGGAACCCGCGGTCGGGGCGGCCGCGCAGCCGGCGCGCGGCACGCAGCCGCTGGACGTCGGCGACCAGATTCGGCGCGAAGGTCATCGCGACGACCACCGCGACGCCCGCCTCGTAGAGCGCGCCGGGCAGCGACTTCAGCAGCCGCGCCGGGTTCGCCAGCGCGTTGGCGGCACCCACGCAGATGAGGAGGGTGGCCAGCTTCAGGCCGTCGTACAGCGCGAAGACCATGCCCTCGGCGGTGACCCGGCCGCCGAGCCGGACACCCTTCGCCCAGTCGGGCAGCGGCACTTCGGGCAGCGTGACCAGGGTGTGCGTGCCGGGGATCGGCGAGCCGAGGACGAACGCGAAGAGCAGCCGGACGCCGATCACGAACAGCCCGACCTTGACGAACGCCCCGTACGAACGCGCCCACGGCGCATCGGTGCGGCGGGCCGCGACCACATAGCCGGCCACCCCCACCAGCAGCCCCAGCAGCAGCGGGTTCGTGGTGCGCGAGGCCGCGGTGGCCAGGCCGAGCGCCCACAGCCACCAGGCGCCGGCGTGCAGCGCGGTGGTACGGGTCGCCCGCGGGGCGCTCATCCGCGCCGGCGGCGCGCCTGCCACACCGCCGCCGCGCCCAGCACGACCACCGCCGCGCCGCCGCCGATCAGCCCGGCGGACGGGCCGCCGTCGCCCCCGCCGTCCGCCGCGCGCCCGTCCGCCGCCGTGCCCGACGACGGCGCGGGTTCCTTCGCGCCCTTCTGCCCCTTCACCTGGTCCGCGCACCCCGACGCCGGATAGCCGGCGATGGCGCACAGCAGGGCGCTGGAGTCGTAGCGCAGCGGCCGGGCGACCGCCGCCAGCGCCTCGCCCGCCGAGGCGTCCTCGGGCACCTGGGCACACTCCGTCCGGGGCTTCGGCGGCCGTTCGCCGCCGGGCGCGTCCGCCGCGGTGCCGAAGTCGACGACGACGCCGATCCGCTTGCGGCCGTCCTTCGCCGGGGTGCCGTGGCAGATCGCGTCGAAGCCGGCGGCCGCCCGCGGCTTGCCGGCCGCGGCGGAGTCGGCGCTGACGGTGAAGCGGAACCCCGCCACCTCGCCGTCGGCCGGGCGCAGCGTGGCCGGCCCCTCGGTGGCGTACGCCCAGGAGCCGCCCTTGCCGTGCCAGAAGGACCAGTAGCGGTACTCCTGCGCCTGGGCGGGTGCGGCGGCCAGGCCGGTGACCGCCCCGGCCAGCAGCGCCGCGCCGGCGATCCCGGTGCGACGCATCAGAGCCCGCTCTTCTTGCGGCTGCTCAGCAGGAAGCCGATGCCGGCGCCGATGGCGAGGCCGATGCCGATGATCCAGGGCAGACCGATGCCGCCGCCCTCGGAGTCGCCGCCGTCCTCGGCGTCCTTCTTCGCCGCGGCGGCCGGGGCGGGGCCGGTGGCGTTGAGCGCGGCCACCAGGTCGGTGCCGCCGAACGACCGCGGGTCGGTGCCGGTGGCGTGCGCGGCCAGCACCAGCTGGGCGTACGCGGCCGGGCCGCTCTGCTTCGCCCAGCCCGCCGCGTTCTTCTCCAGCCACGCCAGCGGCTTCGCCGCGGCGGCGCCGTGCCCGCCGGCCGCCAGCGCCACCACGGCGTCGGCGGTGTTGCCGACGTCGGGCTGCTTCTTCGCCCCCGGCATCGCGGAGAGCAGGTGCTGCCCGTTCTTGTCGAGCTGGGCGACGAGGTAGCCGTCGCCGCCCTCCGCGGCCCGCACCGGGTCGCCGCCCGCCTTCTTGTCCTCGTCGCCCTCGCAGCTCAGCGGCTTGACGGGGGCGGTGGCGTTCTTGCCGGCCGGTGCCACGACGAAACCCTTGCCGAGCGCGGCGGTCGCGGCGGCCGCGGTGGCGTCCGCGTTCGGGGCCGCGCCCTTGAGCTGGAAGGTGAAGGCGCCGCGCCCCTCCGCCTTCTCCTCACAGCCCAGCCGGAAGGTGAGCAGCGCGTCGTACGGCGACTTGCCGCCCTTCTTCGACGTCACCGACCGGGGCTTCTCACCGGCCGCCGTGAGCGCGCCGATGACCACGGAGGTGGAGTTGGCGTCGCTGGCCGAGCCGGGCGCCGAGCTCCAGCCGCCGTCGTCGTTCTGCACCGACTTCAGCCACGTCACGGCCTTGTGCACGGCGTCGCCGTGCCCGCCCAGCGCGGCCAGCGCCTGCACCGCGGCGGCCGTCGGGTTGGTGTCCCGCCGGGTCTTGGCGTCGCAGGGCGTGCCCGGCTCGGCCCGGTAGGCGGTGAACGCGCCGTCGGCGCACTGCTGGCCGGCCAGCCACGTCACGGCGGACGGGGCCGGGCGGATGCCCACGGTGTCCTGGGCCAGCAGCGCGAGCGACTGCCGCCAGACCCCGTCGAACTGCGGGTCGTTGGTGCCGTACAGCCCGTCGGGCAGCTTCCCGGGGGACGCGGAGTCGGCGTACGCGGCGGGGGCAGCGGCCGCGCCCAGCACCGCCACGGCCGCCAGCGCCGTGGCGGCGCGGCGCGCCAGGAAGGCGACGGAGTGCGTCAAGGGGGCCTGGTGAGCCATGGGGGCCATCGGGTCGGTGCCTCTCGGGTCGGGTCGCGGCGATGCTACGCAGCCGCGCTCGGCCGGCCACCCGCCCGCCGATCCGGGATCGGCCGCGGTGGCACCGGGCTCAGCTCCGTATACCTCGACGGTGCCGCGCACCGGCCGTCCGCGGGGGCGGGCGGCCGTGGTGGCGCGAGCCTTGGTCGTGCCCCTCGGGTGCTCCGGCTCGTACGGCCCCGCTCCGGGCCGGGGCGCGGTGCGGGCGGGCCGTCCTCACGGTTGCGGGTCAGCGCCGGATTTCCACCGGCTTCCCCCGATCGGGTACGGATGAAGTTGTCCCGCATACCTTAACCGGCGCCCGGCGGGCCACTCGCTCGCCCGTACGAACCGTGCGAGCGGTATGAGAGGTGCGAGCGGTACGGGCGAGCGCGAGCGCTCCCAGCGGTACGAGCGGTCCCAGCGGCGCGCACCGTACGAGCAGCGGAGCCGTGCCCCGGACCGCACCACGCCCGGTGCCGCCGCCCCCTCACACCGCCTGGTACCGCACCGGATCGGACCCCGCCACCCGCTCCGCCCGCCCCAGCTTCACCAGCCGGCGCAGGTGGGCCTCGGCCTCCGTGACGGCGATGGTGCGGGAGGCGTAGGGGATCTGCTCCCAGGGGCGGTTCCACTCCATGGCCGTGGAGAGCTGCCAGGGGGTGCGGGGCTCGCGGAGCAGCTCCCGCAGCTGGGAGAGCCGCGCCTCGTGGTGGGCGAGCAGCTCGCGGACGCGGCCGCCGGCGTCGGTGAAGGCGTGCTGGTGGGCGGGCAGCACCTCGGCGGGCGCGAGCCGGCCGACGCGTTCCAGGGAGGCGAGGTAGTCGCCCAGGGGGTCGAGGGCCTCGCCCCCGTCGCCCTCCGGGTCCTCGTACAGGCCGATGTGCGGGGTGATGCCGGGGAGCAGATGGTCGCCGGAGAAGAGCCGGCCGAAGCCGCCGGCCCGCCCCGACGGGTGCTCCTCCTCCAGGTGCAGGCACACATGGCCGGGGGTGTGCCCCGGTGTCCAGACGGCGCGCACCCGGCGCCCCGGCAGGTCGAGCAGCTCGCCGGGCGCGATGTCGCGGTCCGGCAGGGCGGCCCCCCGGCCGGGCGGTCTCCCGCCGCGTCCCCCGGCACGCGCCTCGCGCAGCGGCGCCAGGTGCGCGTCCGGTGCGCCCGCCGCCGCGAGCCGGGCGGTGAGGTGGTCGAGCCACTGGCCCGGTGCGGCCTCGCGGGTGCGGCGGACCACGGCGGTGTCCGCGGCGTGCATCGCGATCCAGGCGCCCGAGACCTCCCGCACCCTGCCCGAGAGGCCGTGGTGATCGGGGTGGTGGTGGGTGATCAGGACGCCGTGGAGATCGTTGACGGCGAAGCCGCAGGCGCCGACGCCGGCGACGAGGGTGTCCCAGGAATCCGGGTCGTCCCAGCCGGTGTCGACGAGCACGGGCCCGCGTCCGGTCTCCAGCAGGTGGACGAGGGTGTGGCCGAGCGGGTTGTCCGGTATGGGGACGGCGATGCTCCACACCCCGCCCTTGTGGTCGGTCACCTGTGGCGTCATCCCGGTCCCCTCTCGGTGTGGCATACACCTGGCAGCCGGCCCTCACTATAACTAGAACCGGTTTCAATGCGGCGTGAAGTGACCCTTCCGTCCACGCCGGTTCGCGCGGCGAGGGCGCCCTTCGTGCGGCGAGGGCGCGGTTCGCGCGGCGGCCCGGCCGGGGTCGGCGTTTCGGCCGCGCGCTGTGGACTCCTCCCACTGGAACTGGTATCAGTTCCCGGTGCAACGACCTTTGTGATGGAGCGTCAGGAACCGTCAGGGATCGCCGGACAGGCGGCCAACCCGCAGGAGGCGGCAGCGATGAGCGACCTCGTCGAGCACACCAGGCTCTACATAGGCGGTGAGTGGGCCGATCCGGCCGGCCGGGACGTGATCGAGGTCGTCTCGCCGCACACCGAACAGGTCATCGGCCGGGTGCCGCACGCCTCGCGGGCCGACGTCGACCGCGCGGTGGCCGCGGCCCGTACGTCGTTCGACTCCGGGGTGTGGGCGAACGCCCCGCTGGCGGACCGGATCGCGGTGGTGACGCGTATCAAGGACGCCTTCGCCGCCCGCAGCGAGGAGATCGCCAGGGTCATCAGCTCCGAGAACGGCACGCCCTTCACCTCCGGCGTGATGGTGCAGTCGCTGGCCGCGATGCTGGCGTGGGACGCGGCGCTGACCGTGGCCCGGGACTTCCCGTTCGAGGAGCGGCGGGACGGCGTGCTGGGGCCGCTGCTGGTGCGGCGGGAGCCGGCCGGCGTGGTCGCGGCCGTCGTGCCGTGGAACGTCCCGCAGTTCACCGCCGCCGCCAAGCTCGCGCCCGCGCTGCTGGCCGGCTGCTCGGTGGTGCTCAAAGTGTCGCCGGAGACCCCGTTGGACGCGTACCTCCTCGCCGAGATCGCGACGGAGGCCGGGCTGCCGCAAGGCGTGCTGTCGATCCTCCCGGCGGACCGCGAGGTGAGCGAGTACCTCGTCGGGCATCCGGGCGTGGACAAGGTGTCGTTCACCGGCTCGGTGGCGGCGGGCAAGCGGGTCATGGAGGTCGCGGCCCGCAACCTCAGCCGGGTCACGCTGGAACTGGGCGGCAAGTCCGCCGCGGTGATCCTGCCGGACGCCGACCTGGACGCGGCGGTGGCCGGCATCGTCCCGTTCGCCTGGATGATCAACGGTCAGGCGTGCGTGGCCCAGACGCGGATCCTCGCGCCGCGCAGCCACTACGACGAGATCGCCGACCGGTTCACCGCGGCGGCGTCCGCGCTCACCGTCGGCGACCCGCTGGATCCGGCCACCGAACTCGGCCCGCTGGTCGCCCGCCGCCAGCAGCAGCGCTCGCTGGACTACATCGAACTCGGCCGCAAGGAGGGCGCCGAGGTCCTCACCGGCGGCGGCCGGCCCGAGGGGCAGCCGACGGGCTGGTACGTCGAGCCGACCCTCTTCGGCCGGGTCGACAACTCCATGCGGATCGCCCGCGAGGAGATCTTCGGCCCGGTCATCTGCCTGCTCCCGTACGACGACGAGGCCGAGGCGGTACGGATCGCCAACGACTCCGACTACGGGCTCTCCGGCTCGGTGTGGACGGCCGACGTCGACCACGGCGTCGACCTCGCCCGGCAGGTGCGCACCGGCACGTACTCGGTGAACACCTTCAGCATCGACATGCTCGGGCCGTTCGGCGGCTACAAGAACTCCGGCATCGGGCGGGAGTTCGGGCGCGAGGGCTTCGGCGCCTACCTGGAGCACAAGATGATCCACCTGCCGGCGGGTGCCTGATGGGCGACCGCTGGCGGGTGGAGGTGGACCGGAGCATCTGCATCGGCTCCGGGATGTGCGCGGGCACGGCACCGGACGGCTTCCGGCTGGACTCGGCCCGGCAGTCGCATCCGGTGGCGCCGGAGACGGACGCCGACGAGTCGGTGCTGGCGGCCGCCGAGGGGTGCCCCGTGGAGGCGATCACCGTGACCGTGGCCGGCAGCGACGAGGCGGTGTTCCCGCCGGAGGAGTGAGGGGGCGGGGGCGGGGTGGAGGGAGGCCCGTAGGGGGGCGGGACGGTGGTCCCGTAGGGGGTCGGTGGGCCCCTTGCGGGCCAACTACCCCGGCCGACGGCGGAACGAACGCCTCAGGCTCCCGCCCGCCCCGCCGCTACCGCTTCCCGCCGCGCCCGTTCCCTTCCCGGGCCGTGAGGTCGATCAGGCGGCAGACCGTCTCGATGTCTATCTTCACCTGGGCGATCGAGGCCCGGCCCGACAGCCAGGTGATCAGGGCGGAGTGCCAGGTGTGCTCGATGACCCGGACCGCGGAGAGCTGTTCGGGGGTGGGCGAGACGGAGGGGCGCGCCGGCTCCCGCGCAGGGTGGTGGTGGGCGACGGGCGGGGCCATCGCGTCGAGGATGATCGCGGTGGTCAGCCGGGAGACGGTGTCGACCTCGGGGCTGACGGAACGGTCGGCGAAGGTCAGCGCGCGCACCATCGCGTCCGCGAGGTGCGGCTCGCGCTGCAGCGCGCGGAAGGCCCGCATCAGGGTCTGGGCGACCCGGGCGCCCGGGTCCTGCTCCGACGGCGGGCGCTTGCGCAGGGTTTCGTGCATGTGCTGGAGCTGGTCCTGCATGGTGGCGACCAGCAGGTGCACCTTGGAGGGGAAGTACCGGTAGAGGGTGCCGAGCGCGACGCCCGAGGACTCGGCGACCTCGCGCATCTGCACGGCGTCGAAGCCACCACGGGACGCCAGCTTGGCGCTGGTGTGCAGAATGCGGCGGCGCCGTGCCTCCTGACGCTCGGTCAGGGGAGGACTCGCGGGAAGCGTCGGCCTGGCCGCCTTGGATTCCGTAGTCATATTTCCCATTCCGTGGCACTCCGTCCGCGATGCGGCGAGTGCCGGTGGTGTGATCGGCACAGCATGGCAGGGGGGCGGGTGGTGGCGCGAATCACCTGGTGCGGCTCTTTTCGCATCGTTCTCGGCCGGTAGATTCGAAGCTCGGTGAACTGATGAGTAGCCCAGCAGTTCTGAAACTTGTTCTAGATTACCGCCAGCGGTTACGCTCCGGCGAAAGTCCAGTGAGAAGGGGGCCGAGCGTGACCGCAGAGGCCGTCCAGGCAGCCGCGCCCCGCCCCGCCGAGGCCACCTCGGCCTCCGCCCCGCCGAACGGCGAAGGTCCCCTGCGGATAGCCATGCTCACGTACAAGGGGAACCCGTTCTGCGGCGGACAGGGCGTCTACGTCCGCCACCTCTCGCGCGAACTGGCCCGCCTCGGCCACACCGTCGAGGTCATCGGCGCCCAGCCCTACCCCGTCCTCGACGACGGGGTGACCCTGACCGAGCTGCCCAGCCTGGACCTCTACCGCCAGCCGGACCCGTTCCGCACGCCGAAGCCCGGCGAGTACCGCGACTGGATCGACGCTCTTGAGGTCGGCACGATGTGGACCGGCGGCTTCCCCGAGCCGCTGACCTTCTCCCTGCGGGCCCGGCGTCACCTCGCCGCCCGCCGCGGCCAGTTCGACGTCGTCCACGACAACCAGACCCTCGGCTACGGCCTGCTCGGCGGCCCCGGCGCGCTCGGCGCCCCGCTGGTCACCACCATCCACCACCCCATCACCGTCGACCGGCGCCTCGATCTGGAGGCCGCCGACGGCTGGAAGCGCCGCGCCTCGGTGCGCCGCTGGTACGGCTTCACCCGCATGCAGAAGCGCGTCGCCCGGCGGCTGCCGTCGGTGCTGACCGTCTCCGGCTCCTCCCGCCAGGAGATCGTCGACGACCTCGGGGTGTCCGCGGGACGGATCCACGTCGTCCATATCGGCGCCGACACCGACCTGTTCTCGCCGGACGCCTCGGTGGCCGAGGTGCCGGGCCGGATCGTCACCACCTCCAGCGCCGACGTGCCCCTCAAGGGACTGATCCACCTGGTCGAGGCGCTCGCCAAGGTGCGCACCGAGAACCCCGACGCGCATCTGGTGGTCGTCGGCAAGCGCGCCGACGACGGCCCGGTGGCCGCCGCCATCGAACGGCTCGGCCTGTCCGGCGCCATCGAGTTCGTCAAGGGCATCACCGACGGCGAACTCGTCGACCTGGTGCGCAGCGCCCAGATCGCCTGCGTCCCCTCCCTCTACGAGGGCTTCTCGCTGCCCGCGGCCGAGGCGATGGCCACCGGCACCCCGCTGCTGGCCACCACCGGCGGCGCCATCCCCGAGGTCGCCGGGCCGGACGGCGAGACCTGCCTCGCGGTGCCGCCGGGCGACGCCGGCGCGCTGGCGGCCGGACTGCTGCGGCTCCTGGGCGACGAGACGCTGCGCCGGCGGCTCGGCGCGGCCGGCCGGGAACGGGTGCTGGCCCGCTTCACCTGGCGCCAGGCCGCCATCGGCACCGCCGAGCGCTACCGCGAGGCCATCGCCCTCCAGGGCGGCCGGGCCGCCGCCCGGACCTCCCCGCGGGCCGCGTCCGCGGGGACCGCCGGCGCCGCGCCCGCGCCGACCACCGCCGGGCACGTCTGATACCGCCGCCCGGCCCGCAGTTCCCTCCGCAGCCACCACCGCCACCCACCGCCGGACGAAAGCAGAACGCCGTGCTGACCGTCGACTTTTCCCGCTTCCCGCTCGCTCCGGGCGACCGCGTGCTCGACCTGGGGTGCGGCGCCGGCCGGCACGCCTTCGAGTGCTACCGGCGCGGCGCGCAGGTCGTCGCCCTGGACCAGAACGGCGACGAGATCCGCGAAGTCGCCAAGTGGTTCGCCGCGATGGAGGAGGCGGGCGAGGCCCCGGCGGGTGCCTCCGCCACCGCCATGGAGGGCGACGCGCTGAACCTGCCGTTCCCCGACGACAGCTTCGACGTCGTGATCATCTCCGAGGTCATGGAGCACATCCCGGACGACAAGGGAGTGCTCGCCGAGATGGTCCGGGTGCTGCGTCCCGGCGGCCGGATCGCCGTCACGGTCCCGCGCTACGGCCCCGAGAAGGTCTGCTGGGCGCTCAGCGACGCCTACCACGAGGTCGAGGGCGGCCACATCCGCATCTACCGCGGCGACGAACTCCTCGGCAAGATGCGGGAGGCCGGGCTGGAGCCGTACGGCACCCACCACGCCCACGGGCTGCACAGTCCCTACTGGTGGCTCAAATGCGCCTTCGGGGTGGACAACGACAAGGCGCTGCCGGTGCAGGCGTACCACAAGCTCCTGGTCTGGGACATCATGAAGAAGCCGCTGGCCACCCGGCTCGCCGAGCGGGCCCTCAACCCCGTCATCGGCAAGAGCTTCGTCGTCTACGCCACCAAGCCGCACCTTCCGGAGCCGGGCGCCGCAGAGCCGGCCGCCACCGCGGAGAGCGAGCCCGCCGAGCCCGCCGCCGCGGCCGCGAAGCCGGCGCCCGCTTCCTCCGCCCCGGCCAAGCCCGCCCGGAGCGCCACGTCCGGTGCCAAGTCCGGTGCCAGGACCGGTGCCAAGAAGGCCGCGGGCGCCACGCCGGCCGCCAAGTCCGCCGCCAAGAACTCCGCCGGGGCCGCCAAGTGACAAGTCCCGGGCGTACCGAACGGCTCGTTCTGCCGGGGGTCCTCACGGCCGAACAGGCGGCCCGCACGGTCGCCGGCATCCTCGCGGTGCAGCGCTCCGACGGCGCGATCCCCTGGTTCCGGGGCCACCACCTCGACCCGTGGGACCACACCGAGGCCGCCATGGCCCTGGACGCGGCCGGCGAACACGAGCGTGCCGAGGCCGCGTACGACTGGCTGGTGCGCCACCAGAACCCGGACGGTTCCTGGTACGCGGCCTACGCCGACGGCGATGCCGAGGCCCCCACCGACCGCGGCCGGGAGACCAACTTCTGCGCCTACCTCGCGGTCGGCGTCTGGCACCACTACCTGTCCACCGGCGACGAGACCTTCCTCGACCGCATGTGGCCCGCGGTGCACGCCGCGGTCACCTTCGTGCTGGAACTCCAGCAGCCCGGCGGGGAGATCGGCTGGAAGCGCGAGGACGACGGCACGCCCGTCACCGAGGCGCTGCTGACCGGCTCGTCCTCCGTCTACCAGGCGCTGCGCTGCGCGCTCGCCCTCGCCGAGCAGCGCGAGGAGCCGCAGCCCGACTGGGAACTGGCGGTCGGCAGCCTCGGCCATGCGATACGCAGCCACCCCGAGCGGTTCCTCGACAAGTCCCGCTACTCCATGGACTGGTACTACCCGGTCCTGGGCGGCGCGGTCCGCGGCGCACAGGCCCGTGAGCGCATCGACGCGGAGTGGGAGAACTTCGTCGTGCCCGGCCTGGGCGTGCGCTGTGTGCTGCCCAACCCCTGGGTCACCGGCGGGGAGAGCGCGGAACTGGCGCTGGCGCTGTGGGCGATGGGGGAGTCCGAGCGGGCCGTGCAGATCCTCAAGTGGATCCAGCACCTCCGCGCCGAGGACGGTATGTACTGGACCGGCTACGTCTTCGACGACGACGCGATCTGGCCACGTGAACTCACCTCCTGGACGGCCGGTTCGCTGCTGCTGGCGGTGGCCGCCCTGGGCGGCGACGAGGCCACCACCTCGGTCTTCGGGGGCGAGCGGCTGCCGACCGGACTCGACCCGGACTGCTGCCGGTAGGGGGCGGCGAGAACGCGCCAGAAGGGGAGGAAGAGCCGTGGCGGGCGCACTACTGTGCGACGCATGACACTCCAAGGCTCCCTCACCCACGAGGAATACTGCGCCGCGCTCCTCGCCGAGACCGACAGGTTCCGGGAGATCGTGCGGAAGGCCGATCTCTCGGCGACCGTGCCGACCTGCCCCGACTGGACGCTGGCCGACCTCGCCCGGCACGTGGGCGGCGCGCACCGCTGGACCGGCGCGATCGTCACCACCCGCGCGTCGGAGAGCGTCGACCCCGCGGACGTCCCCGGGGGCGCCGGACCCGAGGGCGAGGACGCGGCGGCGCTCGACGCCTGGCTGGCGGAGGGCGTCGAGCAGACCGTGGCCGCGCTGCGCGAGGCCGGCCCCGACGCGGAGGTCTGGAGCTGGACGACGGCCCGGAACACGGGGTTCTGGGTCCGCCGGATGGTCCATGAGACCGTCGTCCACCGGGCCGATGCCGCCCTCACCGCCGGCGTCCCCTTCGAGGTCCCCGCGCCGGTCGCCGCGGACTGTCTGGAGGAGTGGCTGCAGATCGGCGAACTGCCGATGGTGGTGGCCCGCTTCGCCGAGCGCGGCGGAAACCTGCTCGGCGAGGGCCGGACGATCCACGTCCACGCCACCGACGCCCCGCCCGGCCTGAACGCCGAGTGGCTGCTCGACCTCACGGGCGAGGCGCCCACCCACCGCCGCACCCACGAAAAGGCCGCGGTCGCGCTGCGCGGCCCCCTCACCGACGTCCTCCAGGTCCTCTACCGCCGGCTGCCCGCCGACAGTGACCGCGTCGAGGTGCTGGGCGAGCGCGCCCTGCTCGACCGGTGGCTGGAGTGGGCGACCTTCGGGTGAACGGACCCGCCCCGGTCAGGAGTTGAGCTCGGCCAGGACCCGCAGCGTGTGCGGGTCCTGGGCGGTGACCAGCAGGTCGGTGACCGGCCCGGTGCGCCACAGCTCCAGGCGTTCGGCGATGCGGGCGCGCGGGCCGACCAGGGAGATCTCGTCGGCGAAGGCGTCCGGCACGGCGCGGACGGCCTCCTCCCTGCGGCCTTCGAGGAACAGCCGCTGCACCCGCCGGGCCGCCTCCTCGAAGCCCATCCGTGCCATCAGGTCGGCGTGGAAGTTCCTGGCGGCGTGCCCCATCCCGCCGATGTAGAAGCCGAGCATCGCCTTGACCGGCGCCAGCCCTTCGGCGAGGTCGTCGCAGACCACGGCGCGCGCCATCGGCGCGACGAGGAACCCGTCCGGGGCGTCCGCCAGCGACGCCCGGTAGACGTCGGTGCGCTGCGGTGACCAGTACAGCGGCAGCCAGCCGTCCGCGATCCGGCTGGTCTGGGCGATGTTCTTGGGGCCCTCGGCACCCAGGAGGAGCGGGAGGTCCGCCCGCAGCGGGTGGGTGATGGGCTTGAGGGGTTTGCCGAGGCCGGTGCCGTCCGCGCCGCGGTAGGGGTGCGGGTGGAAGAGCCCGTCCGAGGCCACCGGCCCCTCCCGGCGCAGGACTTGGCGGATCACGTCCACGTACTCGCGGGTGGCCGTGAGCGGGCTCTTGGGGAACGGCCGCCCGTACCACCCCTCGACGACCTGCGGCCCGGACAGCCCCAGGCCCAGCAGCAGCCGCCCGCCGCTGAGGTGGTCGAGGGTCAGGGCGTGCATCGCGGTGGCGGTGGGGGTGCGGGCCGCCATCTGCGCGATACCGGTGCCCAGTTTGATGCGGGAGGTGTGGGCGGCGATCCAGGTGAGCGCGGTGAAGGCGTCCGAGCCCCAGGACTCCGCGGTCCACACCGAGTCGTAGCCCAGCCGCTCGGCCTCGCGGGCGAGTTCGAGGTGCCGGGGGTCCGGGCCGCGTCCCCAGTAGCCCAGGTGCAGACCGAGTCGCATGCTGATCGCCTCCCGAACGCGGTGACCGCTCACGTGCTGACGGTACGTCAGGTCTGGTGCGTGCGGTGACTGTACGGGCGGGGCGCGGACATGGCAACGGCCCCCCGCCCGTGAGGGCGAGGGGCCGGGAGCGGACCGCCGGGCGTCCGGTGTCAGCCGCGCTGGATACCGGTGGTGTCCTGCAGGACGCCGCGTCGGCCGTCCTGGGTCTGGGCGATCAGGGCCTGGCCGCGCTGCTCCACCGCGAGGTACCAGGTGCCGGGCGCCAGTTCGGCGATCGGCGCCGGCGAACCGTCCTCGCCGTACAGCGGGCGCGCGACGGGCACCGCGAACCAGAACGGCGCGAACTCCGCGGGGGCGCCGGCCGCCGGGGCGGCGCCCATGGGGCCGGCTGCCGCCTGGCCGCCGGCCGTGGCGTCGGCCCCGGCCTGCTGCTGGCCGTAGGGCTGGCCGGCCTGCGGCTGCTGCTGGCCGCCCGGGTAGCCGTAGCCGTGGTTCGCCTGCTGCTGGGCGCCGGGGTAGCCGTAACCCGGGTTGGGGCCCGCGCCGTACGGGGCGGCCTGCGGCTTCGGGGCGCTGATCAGGGCGGCCTGGAGCGGCGGCAGGAGCGGCGTGGCGACGGCGCCGCCGGCCAGGACCAGGGCGGCGATCAGACCGAGGATCAGACCCGCGCCGACGCTGGGGAAGGAGAAGAGGGTCCACAGTTCCGTCCACGCCGCGAAGACGGTGAGGGCGACACCGAACTGGGCGAGGTCGAGACCGGCCACCTTGCGCGGCGCCGACTGCGGCAGCGCACGGCCGACGACGATGATCGCCGCGCCGATCACTCCGGCCAGGTACACGCTCATGAGGAGGTTCAGCGAGTCCCAGGCGTTGGCGGCGGAGAAACTGGCGAGATCGAGGAACGAGGCGATGAACAGCAACACCGCTGCTCCGATCACCACGCCGTCGCCTCGAGTGAGGGAGCGGATGTTCACGTAAGGGTCCTTTGTCGGTTTCGTGGGTCCGGTCGTCGCTGTCGCGGTGGCGCAGTGCGGGGCACGGCGGTGGCCACCCATCGTAAAGGGGAACCTATCGCCGGATCCTGTGGGCCGTCCTCTTCGCCGGCCGCGCTATCGGCGTGCGGTATCGGAGCCGGTATCGGGCGGGTTTCGCGGATGCGGCCGGCGCTCCGGTCAGTGCTCCAAGAAGTCCGTAATGCCCTCGGTGATCCCGCGGGCCGCTTTTTGCCGCCACCGGGCGTCGGTCAATTGCGCGGCGTCCTTCGGATCGCGCATATTGCCGCACTCGAGGAAGACCTTCGGCACCGTGGAGAGGTTGAGGCCGCCGAGATCGGAACGCACGTCGAGTCCGGTGCCGTCGCCGATGTAATTGGAACGCGCGCTTCCGGTAATCGCGTGGAACCGGTCGGCGAGCCGTTCGCCCAGCCGCCGCGAGGGCTTCACGATCGCCGCGGTGTCGGCCGGGCCGGCCGTGACGCGCGCGGGCAGGATCACGTGGAAGCCGCGGTTGCCGGCGGCCGAGCCGTCGGCGTGGAGGGAGAGCGCGGCGTCGGCGTGCGCCCTGTTCCCGATGGCGGCGCGCTTGTCCACGCACGGCCCGTACGAGCGGTCGCCGTCCTGGGTGAACACGACCTTCGCGCCCGCCTTCTGCAGGAGGGTGCGGGCGCGGCGGGCGACGTCGAGGGTGAAGGAGGCCTCGGCGTAGCCGTCGTCGGTGGAGGTGCCGGTGGTGTCGCACTCCTTGCGGCTGTTGCCGATGTCGACCTGCCGGGCGATCTCCCGGCCGTGGTCGCGGTTGTGCGGGTTGTGGCCCGGGTCGATCACCACGACCTTGCCCCGGAGGCTGCCCTGGCCCTTGCCGGGGCCGCTGCCCCGCGAGCCGTGGCCGCCGTCCTCGCCGGCCGGGCGGTGTCCGGTGCCGTGCCCGGATATGCCGCCGGCCCGCGGCGGTTCGCCGCCGGCGCCCGGTGACCGCCAGACCAGCCAGCCCCCCAGGCCGACGACCGCCACGGCGGCCACCACGACGAGGAGGGTGCCGCGCAGGCGGCGGCGGGGCGCGGGGGGTGTACTGCCGTTCGACACGTCGGCGATGGTAGCCCGCTCAGATGCCGGTCCCGGTCCGCCGCAGGACGCGCAGCGACCCGTGGGCCGAGGTCTCGGTGAAGGCGCCGGACTCCAGGGCCCTGCGGTAGACGCGGTACGGGGCCTGGCCCGTCCACTCGTCGACCGGGTCGGGGAACACGTCGTGGATCACCAGCAGCCCGCCGGGCGCGACATGCGGGGCCCAGCCCTCGTAGTCGGCGGTGGCGTGCTCGTCGGTGTGCCCGCCGTCGATGAAGACCAGGCCGACCGGCGCCTGCCAGACCTTCGCGGCCTGCGGCGACCGGCCCACCAGGGCGATCACCTGGTCCTCCAGGCCCGCGGCGTACAGGGTGCGGCGGAAGGTGGGCAGGGTGTCCATCCGGCCGACCTCGGGGTCGACGACGGCCGGGTCGTGGTAGTCCCAGCCGGGCTGCTGCTCCTCGCTGCCCCGGTGGTGGTCGACGGTGACGGCCATGACCCCGGCGGCGCGGGCGGCGTCCGCGAGCAGGATCGTGGACCGGCCGCAGTAGGTGCCGACCTCCAGCAGCGGCAGTCCCAGCGCCCCCGCGCCCGCCGCCGCCGCGTACAGCGCGAGGCCCTCGTCCACGGGCATGAAGCCCTTCGCCGCCTCGAACGCGGCGAGGATCTCCGGCTGCGGAGCGGTCGGAGCCGTGGGAGCGGACATGGGCTTCCTCCTGGTGGTGCGGTCAGGGGGTCATCGTGCCGTACGGGGCGCGGCGCGCGAGGTGCGGGTCTCCCCTCGCGGACTTCCGGATATCGGAACGGGGTTCCTCATTCCGCACGCCGGACATCCCGGATTCCGCGCGCCGCGCATCCCGGCCGTTCTCCGCGCCGTTCCTCCCGGCCGTTCCCGCTGTCCGTTCGTGTCGGATACCGCCGGGTTTCCGTCCGCTTCCCGCCGCATTCCCGCCCGTTCCCGGCCTTTGCCCGCCGCTGGTTTCTCCCGGCGCCGGAAAGCGGCGAATTCGCGTACGGGACGGTGGGCGGGAAGAGAAAGGCGAGGCGCGGCGCCGCGAACTGCCGGGTACTGCCGCGTCCCGGAATTCACCGAACCGTTTGCGGCGCGTATCCGTGGCGTTCCCCGGGGAATGGCGGACGGCCGCCTGAGGGGGCGGCGGGGAGGGGGAGCCCGCCCCGGCCGGGTGGCAGTGGACGCGTCGGCAGGGCGCGGGCGGAGGGGGCTACCGCGGTTCGGTCCCGGTGCGGCTGTCGACGAGGGCGGCGAGCCCGTCGAGGACGCGGCCGAGGCCGAACTCCCAGGCGTGCTCGGGGCTGTACGCGGCTCCGTGGGCGGTGCCCGCCGCCGTGCCGACGCGGGCGGCGGTGGGGTAGGCGCGTGGATCGAGGACCTTTTCGAGCAGGGGGGCGTTGGCGGCCCACCACTGCTCCTCGTCCATCGCGCTGTCCTGCCGGGCGGCGTGGGCCTCCGCCGCGGAGCGGGCGTGGGCCTGGACGAAGGTGAGCAGGTAGGTCAAGGCGGCGTCCATCTCGACGTCGTCGAGGCCGAGTCCGTCCAGTGCCGTCAGTTCGTGCTCGTACTTGGCCATCATCCCCGGACCCAGGGGCGGGCGGCTGGTGGAGACGGCCGCGGCCCACGGGTGCGCCTCGAACAGCGCCTTGTTCTCGTCGGCCACGGCGGTCAGCCGGGCCCGCCACGGCCGACCGGAGGTGTCGGCCCGCGGCATCCGGGCGTAGGCGGAGTCCAGCATGAGATCCAGCAGTTCGGCCTTGCCCGGCACGTAGGTGTACAGCGTCATCGGGGCCACCTTCAACTGCTGCGCGACGCGGCGCATGGTGACCGCCTCCAGGCCGTCGGCGTCCGCCAGGCCGGTGGCGACGGCGAGGACCGTGTCGATGTCCAGCCGCTGCTGCGGGCCGCGTCGCGGGGCGTCGGCGGGGACGCGCCAGAGCAATTCCAGGGAGCGGGCCGGATCACCGGCGCTGCTTCGGTCGATAGGCACGGGAACATCCTCGCCCATGAAACAACTTCGTACGTAGTACACTGTACTGCGTACGAAGTAGTCGTGCCTGACCAAGGAGCACTTGTGTCGATCACCGCTTCCGCCGTGTCCCTGAACGTCGACGACGTCGCGGCGTCCAGCGCCTTCCTCACCGGCCACTTCGGATTCCGCGAGGAGGCGGCCGCCGACGGCTTCGCCTCGCTGACCCGCGAGGACGCCGGGATGAACGTCGTCTACCTGCGCCGAGGGCTGGCCTCGCTCCCCGACGATCAGCGCGAGGACCACGCCGACGGGGTGATCCTCGCCTTCGTCGTCGACGACCTCGAAGCCGAACTGGCCCGCCTCGCCGCCGAAGGGGTCGTGATCACGATGCCGCTGCGCGAGGAGCCCTGGGGTGAACGCGCCTTCCAGGTCACCGACCCCAACGGCGTCATCGTCCAACTCGTCGACTGGAACGCGTCCACGGGTCGCTGAGCCGGCCGTCGGGTCAGTGCGGGGCGGTGCCGCGACGGGCCGCCCCGCACTGCCCCCGGCGTGCCCACTTCCGCCGGGCGAGAGGGGGTTGTGTCCCTTTGAGGGGCGTGCTCCCTGCCGACACCTCACCGCATCCCGCCTCGAATCCGTCCGCCGGAGGTCCCGCCGCGGTCCGTCCCGGTGCTGACCTTCCGTCAGAATGAAACGTGTTCTAGCCTGCCCCGCATGGGCATCGGAATCACACCGGAACACCGTGACCTGGCCGACGCGGCGAGGGGCTGGGCCGCGCGGGCCGTGCCGCCCGAGGAGGTCCGCAAGCTCCTCGACGGCGCGCACGGGCGGCGGGAGCGGCCCGCCCACTGGGACCAGTTGGCCGCGCAGGGCCTGCTCGGGCTCCACCTCCCCGGGACCGACGGCGGTGGCGGGGGCGACCTGCTCGACCTCGCCGTCGTGCTGGAGGAACTGGGCCGCGCCGCGTTCCCCGGCCCGTACCTGCCCACCACCCTCGCCGCCGAGCTGCTGCACCGCGACGGCGCCCACCGGCCCCTCGTACGGGCCCTCGCCGCCGGGGAACGCCTCGCCGCCGTCGCCCTCGGCCCCGGCACCCTCACCGCCGAGGCGCACGGCGACGGCTACGTCCTGGACGGCACCGCACCCCCGGTCCTGGCCGGCGGTGACGCGGACCTGATCGTGCTGCCCGCGCGCACCCCCACGGACACCGTCTGGCTCGCCGTCGACGCCGGGACGCTCGCCGTACGCGTCCAGGAGAGCGCCGACCCGACCCGGCCGACCGCCGACGTGCGCGCGGACGCGGTGCCGGTGCCCGGCGACCGGGTGCTGCGCCTCGACGACGGCCTGGTCCGCGACACCGCCGGGGTCCTGTTCGCCGCCGAGAGCTGCGGCACGGCAGCCTGGGCACTGCACACCGCCGCGGAACACGCCAAGGTGCGCGAGCAGTTCGGCCGGCCCATCGGCCAGTTCCAGGCGGTCAAACACCTCTGCGCCGACATGCTCGTACGCTGCGAGCAGGCCCGCGCCCTGGTCTGGGACGCGGCCCGCGCGCTGCACGAGCCGCCCGGCGTCCGCGCCCTGGTCGCGGCGCTGGCCACCGCGACCGCCCTCGACGCCTCCTTCGGCTGCGCCAAGGACTGCATCCAGATCCTCGGCGGCACCGGCTTCACCTGGGAACACGACGCCCACCTCCATCTGCGGCGGGCGACCGTCGCCCGCCAGCTGCTCGGCGCCCCGGACACCCACCGGCAGCGCGCCGCCCACCACGCCGCCGAGGGCGCCCGGCGCGCGCTGCGCCTCGAACTCCCCGCCGCGGCACAGCAGTACCGGACCGCGGCCCGCGCGGTCATCGACGGCGTACGCGGCCTCGACCCCGCGGCCGCACGGCGCGCCCTCGCCCCCGCCGGCTACGCGGCGCCGCACCTCCCCGAGCCCTACGGGCTGGGCGCGGGCCCCGTGCAGCAGCTCGCGATCCAGCAGGAGCTGGCCGACGCCCGGGTCACCGTCAGCGACCTGGGCATCGCCACCTGGGTGGTCCCCTCGCTGATCGCCCACGGCACCCGCGAGCAGCAGGAGCGCTATCTGCCGCCCTCGCTGAGCGGCGAACTGCTGTGGTGCCAGCTGTTCTCCGAGCCCGAGGCCGGCTCGGACCTGGCCTCCCTGCGGACCCGCGCGGAGCGGGTGGACGGCGGCTGGCGGGTCAACGGGCAGAAGGTGTGGACCTCGGCGGCGCAGTGGGCGGGCCACGGCATCCTGCTCGCCCGCACCGACCCGGACGCGCCCAAGCACCAGGGACTGACCTTCTTCGTCGTCGACATGAAGACCCCCGGCATCGCCGTCCGCCCGCTGAAGGAGATCACCGGCGACGCCCTCTTCAACGAGGTCTACTTCGACGAGGTGCTGCTGCCGGCCGACGCGGTGGTCGGCGCGGTCGGCGACGGCTGGAAGGTGGCCCGTACCACCCTGGACAACGAACGCGTCCACATGGCCGACCAGATGACCTTCGACACCGGCCTGGCGGCCCTGCTCGACCGCGCCGCCGCGCGGGACGGCTCGGTGCGGGCGAGGGCGGGCGCGCTGGCCGCCGAGGCGCACGCCCTGGGCTGCATCGGGCTGCGCACCACGCTCCAGCAGGTGTCGGGCCTGGAGCCGGGGGCGGGCGCCAGCATCCGCAAGCTGGTGCAGACCCCGCACCAGCAGAAGGTCGCCGAGCTGGCCCTGGAGCTGCTCGGGCCGGACGGCGCGGTGCGCGAGGGGGCCGGCGAACGGGCCCTGCACGGCTTCCTGATGTCGCGCTGCCTGACCATCGCCGGCGGCACCACCCAGGTGCAGCTGAACGTCGTCGCGGAGCGGCTGCTCGGCCTGCCCCGGGACCCGGAGCCCCGCCCCCTGATCTGAACTCCCCGTATCCGGCCGCTTCCAGGAGGACATCCATGGCTGGCAAGGCGTACGTCGTAGGCGTCGGGATGACGAAGTTCGAGAAGCCCGAGACCCGCGAGTGGCAGTACTGGGACATGGCGGAGGAGGCGGGCACCGAGGCGCTCGCCGACGCGGGCATCGGCTACGAGGCGGTCGAGCAGCTGCCGGTCGGCTTCTGCTACCAGGCCTCGACGGCCGGCCAGCGCGCCGCGTACGAACTGGGCCTGACCGGCATCCCGGTCTACAACGTCAACAACAACTGCGCGACCGCCTCCACCGCGCTGATGATGGCGCGCCAGTTCGTCGAGGCCGGGATCAACGACTGCGTGATGGCGCTCGGCTTCGAGAAGATGAAGCGGGGCGCGCTGGGCGGCGGCGCGGACAGCGGCGACTTCCGGACGTCGCCGGTGGCCCGCCACTACGGGGTGATGGCCGCCGCCCACGGCTTCGAGATGACCCCGCCCACGGCCCAGATCTTCGGCAACGCGGCCCGCGAGCACATGGAGCGCCACGGCACCACCGCCGAACAGCTCGCCGCGGTCGGCGCCAAGAACCACCGGCACTCCGCCCACAACCCCCGCGCCCAGTTCCGGGACGTCTACACGGTCGAGGAGGTCCTCGCCGCGAAGACCATCCACCGGCCGCTGACCCGGTTGCAGTGCTCTCCGACGTCCGACGGCGCGGCCGCCGCCGTGGTCGCCTCCGAGCGGTTCGTGCGCGAACACGGGCTGGCCGACCGGGCGGTGGAGATCGTCGCGCAGGCCATGACGACGGACACCGAGGAGAGCTTCGCGTCCGGGTCCTGCATCGACGCCGTCGGCAAGCCCATGACGCGGGCCGCGGCCCGGCAGGCGTTCGCGGCCGGCGGCCTCGGCATCGAGGACGTCGACGTCATCGAGCTGCACGACTGCTTCTCGGTCAACGAGCTGCTGACGTACGAGGCGCTGGGCATGTGCGCGGACGGGGAGTCGGGGAAGCTGGTCGCCGACGGCGCCACGACCTACGGCGGCCGGTGGGTGGTCAACCCGTCCGGCGGCCTGATCTCCAAGGGGCATCCGCTGGGCGCGACGGGGCTGGCCCAGACCGCCGAACTGGTCTGGCAGCTCCGCGGCACGGCGGGCGAGCGACAGGTCCCCGGCGCCCGGGTGGGCCTGGCCCACAACATCGGCCTGGGCGGGGCCGCGGTGGTGACGGTGCTGCGAAGGTGAGCGGGGCGGTGCGGTCGTCCCGCCCCCGTCGTTGTGGCCGTCCGGCGGTGCGGGAGTCCTCCCCGCCGCGGGTGCGGTCATCCTGCCGGTGCGGTCATCCTGCCGGTGCGGTAATCCCGCCGTTTTCTTGGGTAGTTGGCCCTTCGGGGGCACTCCCGTCCCCTAGGGGCCAGCCCCTACGGCGCCTGCGCACCCCTGAGCCCCGCCCCCTCACGGCCCCGGCCCCCGCCCGAGTCCTCCGCCCGGCGGCCTGGGTCCCCGGCCGGATGGCCTGTGCACCGATATACCGATGCGGGATTCAAGCGGCGAATGCGAGCATGGGCGGCATGCCGCCGATAGCCGCCCCCGCCACCCTGCCCGGAACCACCCGCCGGACGGCCGCACCGGCCTGGCTGGTGATGGTGCTGGTGTGTGCGGGGCAGTTCCTGGTCGTCCTGGACGTCTCCGTCGTCAATGTGGCCCTGCCCGCCATGCGGACCGGGCTGGGCCTGAGCGAACTGGGCCTGCAGTGGATCGTCAACGCGTACGTGATCACCTTCGCCGGCTTCATGCTGCTCGGCGGCCGGGCCGCCGATCTCTTCGGCCGTAAGCGGATCTTCGTCCTCGGGCTGGCGCTGTTCACCGTCGCGAGCCTGGGCGGCGGGCTGGCCCAGCAGCCCTGGCAGCTGATCGCGGCCCGGACGGTCCAGGGCATCGGCGCCGCCGTGCTCTCGCCGGCCACCCTCACCATCCTCACCACGTCGTTTCCGGCCGGTCCGGCCCGTACGCGTGCCATCGCCACCTGGACGGCGGTCGGCGCCGGCGGTGGCGCGGTGGGCGGTCTGGTCGGCGGGGTGCTCACCGAATACCTGTCCTGGCGCTGGGTGTTGCTGATCAACGTCCCGGTGGGGGCGCTGGTGCTGGCCGGCGCGGTGCTGTGGCTCACCGAGAGCAGGCAGGGTGCCGCGCGGCGGCTGGACGTGCCCGGCGCGGTGCTGGTGACCGCCGGGCTCGCGCTGGTGGCCTACGGGATCGTGCAGACCGAGACGGTCGGCTGGGCCTCGGCCGCCGCGCTGCTGCCGCTGGCCGCCGGGCTGGTCGTGATCGCGGTGTTCCTGGCCGTCGAGGCGCGCGCCAAGGCGCCGCTGATGCCGCTGGCGCTCTTCCGGGTGCGCTCGGTCTCGTCGGCGAACGGGGCGATGGTGCTGGCCGGCGCCGCGATGTTCTCGATGTGGTACTTCCTGTCGCTGTATGTGCAGAACGTGCTGGGCTACCGGCCCCTGGAGGCCGGGCTCTCCTTCATCCCGCACTCGCTGTCCATCGTGCTCGGCTCCAAGATCGGGCCGCGGCTGATGAACCGGGTGGGCGCCAAGACCCTGGCCGTCACCGGTGCGGTGATCTCCGCGTCCGGTATGGCGTGGCAGGGCACGATGGACGTCCACGGCACCTACCTCGGCACGATCCTCGGCCCCGGCATCCTGATGGCGCTGGGCGCGGGCCTGACCGCGACGCCGATCGCGGCGATCGCCACGTCCGGTGCCGACCCCGCCGACCAGGGCCTGGTCTCCGGACTGATCAACACCTCCCGCCAGATGGGCGGCGCGCTGGGCCTGTCGGTCCTGTCGACCGTCGCCGCGACCCGCAGCGCGGCCGGGCACGGCCCGAAGGCCCTGGCGGACGGGTACGGTCTGGCCTTCCACGTCGGCGGCGGGATCCTGCTGGGCAGCATCGTGCTGATGGTCCTCGCGCTGCCCCGGCGACCGGCGGACGCCGCCCACGACTGAGCCGCGAGCGGGCCCCGGCTCCCGCGTCGGCCCCCACCTACAGCCAGCCGTTGCGCCGTGCGGCCCGCACCGCCTCCATGCGGTTGCGGGTGCCGGTCTTGCCGATGGCGGCGGAGAGGTAGTTGCGGACGGTGGCCTGGGAGAGGTGGAGCCGGCCGGCGATGTCGGCGACGGTGGCGCCGTCCACGGCGGCGGTCAGGACGTCGCGTTCGCGCTGGGTCAGGGGGTTGGGGCCGGCGCTCAGCGCCGCCGCGGCGAGACCGGGGTCGATCACCCGCTCGCCGGCGAGCACCCGGCGGATCGCCGCCGCCAGATCCTCCACCGGGCCGTCCTTCACCAGGAAGCCGGAGGCCCCGGCCTCCATCGCACGGCGCAGATAGCCGGGCCGGCCGAAGGTCGTCACGATGAGGACCTTGCAGGACGGCAGTTCCGTGCGCAGGTCGGCCGCGGCGTCCAGGCCGCTGCGGCCGGGCAGTTCGATGTCCAGGAGCGCGATGTCGGGACGGGCTTCCAGGGCGGCGGCGACGATCTGGTCGCCCGCCGCGACCTGGGCCACGACCCGCATGTCCTCCTCCAGGTCGAGCAGCAGCGCCAGCGCGCCCCGCATCATTCCCTGGTCCTCCGCCAGCAGGACCTTGATCACCTGGTCAACTCCTCCACGTCCGCCATATCGCCCGTGCCGACCGGCAGTTCGGCCGTGACACGGAAGCCGCGCCGGCCGTCCGGGCCGCTGCGCAGGGTGCCGCCCACCGCGGCCAGCCGCTCGGCCAGCCCCTTCAGGCCGGTGCCGCCCACGGGCCCCGAAGAGCCGGCCGCCGCCGGGGTGTCCGGTGCGCCGGAACCCCGTGCGGGGTCCGGACGGCCAGGGTCCGCCGTGCCGTAGGCGCCGTCCGTACCGCTCCGCCCGCCGGCCGCCCCGCCGCCGTCCGGGTCGTCGCCGCCTCCGGGGATGCGGTCGCGGTGCCTGGCCGGGCCGGGTGTCGCGGCAGCACCGGAGCTTACGGGACCGCGGCCGTCGTCCGTGATCGTCAGCCGGACCCGCTCCTCGTCGGCGTGCACGTCGATCTCGCAGCGGGTGGCGCCGCTGTGCCGGACGGTGTTGGTGACGCCCTCGCGGACCACCCAGCCCAGCAGCGCGCCGGCCTGCGGGGGCAGCGGCGGCCCCGCCTGCCGTACGACGGGCTCGATCCCGGCCGCCTCCAGCGCCGAACGGGCCCGGTCGAGTTCGGTGGTCAGGCTGCCCTCGCGGTAGCCGGTGACCGCCTCGCGGATCTCGGTCAGCGCCTGCCGGCCGACCGCCTCGATGTCGGCGGCCTGGGCGAGCGCCGCCTCCAGGTCGCGCGGGGCCAGGCGGCGGACCGCCTCGGCCTTGACCACCACGACGGACAGGGTGTGCCCCAGCAGGTCGTGCAGATCGCGGGAGAAGCGCAGCCGCTCCTTCTCGACGGCGCTGCGGGCCAGCTCCTGGCGGGTGGTGTTCAGCTCCTGGATGGTGTCGAAGAGGCTGAGGACCGTGGCCGTCACCGCGCCGGACAGGAAGCTGCCGTAACCGATGCCGAACGAGCCCCACGGCTGGTCGTTGTGGCCGCCGGCCAGATACCCGGCCGTGCCGCTGAGCGAGATCAGCCAGAGGGCGAGCTTCTTGCCGCGCAGGGCGCGGACCGTGCCCGAGGCCAGCGACAGCAGCGGGAAGAACAGGAACCAGTTGCCGCCGAACCCGAGGGCGATGGCGAAGGTGACGGCGGTCAGCAGGCCCAGCGCGTACACCGGCCGCCGGGAGTGCCGCAGCCGCGGGTCGAACGACGACCAGACGACGGTGATGTAGAGGGAGTTGAAGGCGAGCAGCCCGAGGCCGGCCAGCCAGGGGTTGCCGGTCTTGCCCTGGATGATGTTGGAGAAGGCGCCCAGGCCCATCAGCAGCCAGGGCAGGAAGGCGTACTTGCCCGGCCCCCGGTCGGTCTTCGTGCCGGGCTGCTTCGGCCGGCACGCGCGGCCGTCGGCGCCCTCCGCGCCGCCGGGCCCGTCGTCCCCCGCGGCCCACTGCTTGGTCTGCTGCACTGTCGCTTCCCCGGTCTGCGTCATCGTCGATCACACCGTGCGTGCGGCCCGACGGTACGCGTACACCGCGTAACCGCCGAAGAGTGCCAGCCAGGCGGCCAGGACCGCCACTGTGTCCAGGCCCGGTGCGCCGCCCTGGGTGATGCTCTGGCCGAGTTCGGCGAAGCGGTTGCCGGGGGTCCAGGAGGACAGCGCGCGCAGCCAGCCGGGGAACAGCTCGGCCGGGAACCACAGGCCGCCGACGATCGACAGCAACAGCAGGCAGCCGGTGTTGACCACGCCGGTGGACTGCGCGGTCAGGCGGTAGCCGTTGCCGAGGCCGAGCAGGGTGAAGGGGGCGGTGCCGATCCACAGCAGCCCGGCCAGCGCGGCCCACTGCCAGGCCGGCAGCCGGACGCCGTTGACCAGCGCGCCCACCAGCAGCACGGAGGCGAGGGCCGGCAGCACGGTCACCGCGGAGGTCAGCCCCCGGCCCACGACGACCTGCACCGGGCCCAGCGGGGTGATGCGCAGCTGCCGCAGCCAGCCCAGTTGTTTGTCCTCGGCGACGCCGGTGCCCGTGCCGATCGCCGCGCCCAGCGCGCCGTACGCGGCCATGCCGACCATCGACGCGGTCTTCCACTCCATGCCGGCGCCGCCGGGGCCCGCGCCGATGTTGGTCATCAGCAGGTACATCAGCACCGGCATCCCGATGCCGAAGATGACGAAGCCCCGGTCGCGCAGGGTGCGGCGCACTTCGAGACGGATGTAGTCGAGCATCACGCGAGCTCCTTCGCGGACCGGGTGGCGGCGGGCGCCGGGGTGGGGGAGGCGTTGCCGGAGGTGAGGGCGAGGAAGGCGTCCTCCAGGCCGGCGGGGGCGACCTGGAGCCCGCGGACGAGGCCGAGTCCGGCCAGCGCCACGACCGTCGCGTCGGAGTCCGCCGTCCGCAGCAGCGCGCGGTCGCCGCGCACCTCCACGGCGCTCACGCCGGGCAGTCCGGCCAGTGGCCCGGTCGACGCGCCCGCGAGGTCGAAGGAGACCAGCGAGCCGCCGGCCCGGCGCTTGATCGCGTCGCCGGTGCCGTCGGCGACCACCCGGCCGGCGTCCATCACCACGATCCGGTCGGCGTGCTCGTCCGCCTCCTCCAGATAGTGGGTGGAGAACACGACGGTGTTGCCGCGGCGGGCGTAGGCTCGCATCGCGCGCCAGAAGACCCGGCGCGCCTCGACGTCCAGTGCCGCGGTCGGCTCGTCGAGCACCAGCAGTTCGGGGTTGCCGGCCAGCGCGACCGCGAAGCGGACCCGCTGGGCCTGCCCGCCGGACAGCCGGTCCACCCGTCGCCCGCCGAACTCGCCCAGGCCCGCCAGCTCCAGGGTCTCGGTGACGTCCAGGGGACGGGGGTACGTGCCGGCGACGAAGGTGATCAGTTCGCGGACGGTGACCCGCGGTACGGCCTTGCCGTCCTGCAGCATCGCGCCGACCCTGCCCGTCCGCACCGCGGTCTCCGGGGTGCCCGCGAACAGCCGCACCGAGCCCGTGCCGGGCGGCAGCAGGCCGAGCAGCAGGGCGAGGGTGGTGGACTTGCCCGCGCCGTTGCGGCCGAGCAGCGCCACCGTCTCGCCCGCCGCGATCTCCAGGTCGAGCCCGTCCACCGCGCGCACCGCGCCATAACTCCGCGTCACCCCGGAGAAGGCCACGGCCGGCGCCCTCGCTGCGGTGTGCGCCGTGCTGTCCGGCCTTTTCGTCTGCGTCATGCCCGCCCCGCCTCTCGTTCCGATGCCTACGACGTTACGGAGAGTTTCCGGGCGGCGTCAGAGGCGAATGTGTGTGATCCCGACTGACAAATGTCACGGTTGGGCGCGGCCAGGAGCGCTCCGAGGGCCGGAGGGCGGCGGGGACACGGCGTATCTGACAAAGTGTCAGAGGGGTTCCGGGTGCCGGGCGGATCGGCTATACATGGGAGCCATCGGCTAGAACGCGTTCTAGAAGTGCACGCGGTGTGCTGTCCGAGCGCGGCCGCGCCGACCAGATACGACCCCGGCACGGTCGACGGTGCGGACGGCCGGGCCGGGGTCTTCGCAACGTGGTGAAGGAGCAAGCAGCCCCATGCCCATCGACGCCGCCAAGGCCACCTCCGCCGAGCCGCGGACCACCGAACTCGCCTGGGACCACAAGGACGTCCAGCTCTACCACCTCGGTATCGGGGCCGGCGCGGCCACACCGGAGAAGCCCCACCCCGCCACCGACCCGGACGAACTGCGCTACACCCTGGAGAGCGCGCTGCGGGTCCTGCCCGCCTTCGCCACCGTCGCGGGCGGCGGCATGGCGGTCGCCGGCGGACTCGCCGCGCCGGGCATCGACGTCGACCTCGCCGCGGTCCTGCACGGCGGACAGACCGTCACCGTGCACCGCGCCCTCCCGGTGAGCGGCCGCGCCACCCAGACCTCGTCCGTGCCCGCCGTGTACGACAAGGGCAAGGCGGCCGTCATCGTGCTGCGCTCCGAAGTCGCCGACGACGACGGTCCGTTGTGGACCTGCGACACCCAGATCTTCGTCCGCGGCGAGGGCGGTTTCGGCGGCGAGCGCGGCCCCTCCGCCCGCCTCGAACTCCCCGACCGCGCCCCCGACCTGCGCACCGAACGCCACATCCGCCCCGACCAGGCGCTGCTCTACCGCCTCTCCGGCGACTGGAACCCGCTGCACGCCGACCCCGAGTTCGCCAAGCTCGCCGGCTTCGACCGGCCGATCCTGCACGGGCTGTGCACCTACGGGGTCACCCTCAAGGCCGTGGTCGACACGCTGCTCGGCGGCGACGTGACCCGGGTGCGGTCGTACACGACCCGCTTCGCCGGGGTGGTCTTCCCCGGGGAGACGCTGCGAATCCGAATGTGGCAGGAGCCCGGCCGGGTCCAGGTGTCGGTCACGGCCGCCGACCGCGACGAGGCGCCCGTACTGGCCGACACCGTGGTGGAGCACAGCTAGCGCCGTCCCTTCCGGCCCGGGGCCCCACGAGCCGGCGCCGCACGACGGGCGCGGCCGCGCGGCGCCGCCCCGGTGCGGGCCGTCCCCGGCCGGTCGCAAACGGGGGCGGACATGCCTTCGTACGTACGAGAGGAGCCGTGACATGCGCGCAGCCGTACAGCACGAGACAGGCCAGGACAAGCTCGAAGTCGTCGACGACATCGAGGCGGTGGGGTTCGGCCCCGGCAAGGTCAGGATCCGTATCCGGGCGACCGGACTGTGCCACTCCGACCTCTCGGCGATGAACGGGGTGCTGCCGCAGCCCGCCCCCTTCGTCCCCGGGCACGAGGGCGCCGGCGAGATCCTCGACGTGGGCGACGGCGTCACCGGGCTCGCCCAGGGTGACCGCGTCCTGATGTGCTGGCTGCCCGCCTGCGGCAGCTGCCCGTCCTGCAAGCGCGGCCAGACCCACCTGTGCCTGGCCGGGTTCATGAACGCCGGCACCCCCAACTTCCGGCGCGCCGGCGGCGACGTCTTCGGGTTCGCCGGTACCGGCACCTTCACCGAGGAGGTCGTGGTCGCCGCCCACTGCGCCGTCCCGATCCCGGATGACGTCCCCTACGAGATCGCCGCGCTCATCGGCTGCGGCGTCACCACCGGACTCGGCGCGGCCCTCAACACCGCCCAGGTGGAGGCCGCTTCCTCGGTCGCGGTGATCGGCTGTGGCGGCGTGGGCATCTCCGTCATCCAGGGGGCGCGGGCCTGCGGCGCGGCCCAGATCATCGCCGTCGACCCGGTGCCCGCCCGCCGGGAGGCCGCGCTCCGCTTCGGCGCCACCGAAGCCGTCGCCCCGGAGGAGTTCGCCGACGCCAAGGCCCGGATCACCGCGGGGGAGGGCTTCGACTACGTCTTCGAGGTGGTCGGCAAGTCCGCCACCGCCCGCACCGCCTACGAGATGACCCGGCGCGGCGGCACCCTGTGCGTGGTCGGCGCGGGCGCCATGGACGACACCTTCCAGGTCAACATGTTCGAGCTGTTCTTCGACGAGAAGCGGATCCTGCCGTCCCTGTACGGCGGCGGGGACGTGCTGCGCTCCTACGAGCGCGCCATCGCCCTGTGGCGGGCCGGCCGGATCGACCTCGAAGGTCTGATCACCCACCGTGTACGGCTCGCCGAGATCAACGAGGCGCTCGACCAGATGCGCTCCGGGACCGCGCTGCGCACCTGCATCGAGATCTGACGCCCGCGGCGCCCACGCTTCCACGGGAGCGCGCCGCCGCTCCCCTCACCCCGTATCCACCGCACCGCATCGCGCTCCGAGACGACTGGAGAGGACAGGAATGGCACAGCCACTGGAGGGCCTGACCGCGATCGTCACCGGTGCCGGGCGCGGCCTGGGCCGCGCCGAAGCCCTGGAACTCGCCCGCCTCGGCGCGTCCGTCGTGGTCAACGACTACGGACAGCCGGGCCGCGACGGCTCGGGCGAAGCCTCGGCGGCACCCGCCGAGGACGTCGCCGCCGAGATCCGCGCGGCGGGCGGCCGGGCCGTCGCCCACCTCGGTGACGTCGCCGACCACGACCACGCCCGCGCCCTGGTGCACCTGGCGGTCGAGACGTACGGACGGCTCGACATCCTGGTCAACAACGCGGGCATCCTGCGCGACCGGATGGTGTTCTCGATGACCGAGGACGAGTGGGACTCGGTCATCCGCGTGCACCTCAAGGGCCACTTCAACACCACCCACTTCGCCGCCGTCCACTGGCGCGAGCGCGCCAAGGCGGGTGGCGGCCCGGTGCACGGCCGGATCATCAACACCTCCTCCGAGGCGTTCCTCGCGGGCTCGGCGGGCCAGCCCAACTACGCCGCGGCCAAGGGCGGCATCGTCGGCCTGACCACCTCCACGGCACTGGCGCTGGGCAAATACGGCGTGACCGCCAACGCGATCTGCCCGCGCGCCCGTACCCGTATGACGGAGGACGTCTTCGCCGGCTTTCCCGCCGAGCCTGCGGGCCGGGAGCCCGGGGAGGGCGGGCTCGACGTGCTCGCGCCCGAACACGTCGCACCGCTCGTCGGCTACCTCGCCTCGCCGGCCGCGGCCGGGGTCAACGGCCAGCTGCTGGTCGTGCACGGCGGCATGGTGGCCGTCGCCGAACGCCCGCGGATCGCCGCCAAGTTCGACACCGCCAAGGACCTCTTCAGCTTCGAGGAGCTGGACGGCCTGCTGACGCCGTACTTCGCCGAGCGCCCACCGGGGGAGACGTTCGCGGCGGCCGAGGTGCTGGCCCTCAAGCACGGCTGACGGCCCCGGGCGCGGCACGCACAACGGCCGTGGCCACCGTCTGCGCGATGCGGTGCGGTGGCCACGGCCGTGCGTACGGTCGGGGGCCGGGGCCCGCCGGACCGCCCTTACGCGTCCTGCGGCTGCTTGTCCCGGCGGTGCCGGCCATGGGCGGCGGAGCCGGACTCCTCAGCGGCGGCCGGGCCACGGTGCCTGCCGGAGCTTGCGGCCTCGGCGGCCTGGGCGGATGCCTCCTGGGGGCTCGCCTGGGTCGTGTCGGTTCGGGCTTCGGACATGGAAAGAGTCACTCCGTCAGATCGCTTACAGCTGTACGCGTCGGGACCTCGCCCGACGGCCGCCAAGGCTGACCCAGAGCGGCACTGTCGGTGGCCGGTCAACCGGCTGCGCAGCCCCCGCCCGGAATTCTAACGGGGCCGGAAATAGCGCTCCACCGGGTCTACCGGGCCGCCAGCGGCGCCTGCTGCAACGGCACTGGCCTGCGAATGTGAGGATGCGCGGGCAGGCGCCGCGGTTCCGCGGGCCGGGCCTGCGGATGTGCAGATGCTGTGGAGCGGTTGTCGGCGACTCCTGCATCCAGGACAATCCCCCCGCCGCTCCCGGCGCCCGCCCCGCAGGGCGCTCCCCGCAGTGGCTGTACGGGGACGTCGAGTGGTCGTGGCGAGGGTGCCGGGCCGGGCGGCCGGGGCGCTGCCACTGCCCGCGGAGGGTCCGCCGGCAGCGGCAGCGGCTGCGGCAGCGGCTGCGGCATCGCGCCCGCCGGTCGCGCCGGGGGCATCGGGCCCGCCGGCCGCCGCGCCTCCACGGCCCGCGGCGGCTCCACCGGATTCACCGATTCCACGGGCTCCACCGATTCCAGAGGCTCGGCCGGCTCCACGAATTCCACGGGCTCCACGGGCTCCGCCCCCCGTCCCGGTCCCGCCACCCGTGCCACCCCGCACGGCTCCGCCCCCGTCGCGTACGGCAGGAGCAGCGCGCCCGCCGCCGTCCACAGGCCGGATCCGGCCAACCACCCCTCGGGGGCCGGGAGGTGCCGCACCTGCCGTTCCGCGGGTCGCCAGACGACCGGCCAGGTGCCGTTCGCCGTCTCCATCCGGAACGCCACCGCGCAGCTCTCCGGCGCCGGCATCTGCCCCGGCTGCATCGCGAACGGGGTGAGCGTGCCCTCCGCCGGCCGCAGGCACTCCGGGAAGCGCACCGGGCGGCTGCTGCCCCATACGCCCCAGCCCAGCCGGTCGTGCCCCGGGGCGTCGGACCGTACGAGCAGCAGCCCGCTGTCCGGATCGGCGAGCAGCAGCCGGTCGTTGCTCTCCTCGGTGATCTGCAGCAGCGGGCCGGTCTCGCCGCCCCGCTCCAGATCGGCCACCACGGTCTTCGTCCGGCCGTCCCGCTCCCGGTCCAGGGCCAGCAGCCGGCCGCCGCGGTCCAGCCAGACGCCGCCCGTGCAGCGGCCGGTGATCCGGGCGATCCGCTCGGGGCCGCCCGCGCCGCCGTGCAGCAGCCACAGCGCGGTGTGGTGCGCCTCGGGCGCCAGGGCGTAGGCCCGCCTCCCGTCGGGGGCGGGCGGCAGCAGGGTGAGTTCGGGGACCGGGACGGCGCCCAGCAGGAGTTCGCCGGTGCCGGGGCCCGCCGGGTAGAGCAGGGAGGCGGCGAAACGGTCGGCGATCCGGCGCAGGATCAGCACCCGCCCGTCCGTGAGCGGCAGCAGGGCGCTGTCCGGCTCCTCGGGCTGGGTGCCCTGCAGCGGCACGGCGTACGGCTCGGGGCCGCTCAGCGTCCAGCGCTCCGGAAACCAGCTCCCGGCGGCGTCGTCGTGACGGGCGAGCCGGGCGGCGTACGAGCCGTCGGCGGCGATCGTCAGCGCCGCGCGGTGCGTGCTGACCGGCGCCGTGGCGTCCTCGGGGGCACAGATCGTCATCGAGTGGTCACCTCCAGTCCGCGGCCGACGCTAGTTTTCGTACGTCCGGCCGATCGCCGACAGGTGCCACACTTCACGCATAAGGGTGGCGATTGTCCGGTTCGCCGGTGTTCAAGAGGGCCGTCGTGCTTCGGAATGCACGCAGGGGCCGAGCGGCGGAGGGGGAGGGGCCGGGGGAGACGTCCACAGGGCCCCGCGCCATGTCACAGCTGGGGGGTAACCTTCCACCCGTGCCCGTACTGTCTGAAGTCCTCACCGCGCTCGACGCCCTCTGGCCCCCCGAGCGGGCCGAAGGGTGGGACGCCGTCGGCACGGTCTGCGGAGACCCCGGCAGCGAGGTCCGCCGGGTGCTGTTCGCCGTCGACCCCGTCCAGGAGATCGTCGACGAGGCGGTGCGGCTCGGCGCCGACCTCCTCGTCACCCACCACCCGCTCTATCTGCGCGGTACGACGACGGTCGCGGCCTCGACCTTCAAGGGCAAGGCCGTGCACTCGCTCATCAAGCACGACATCGCCCTGCACGTCGCGCACACCAACGCCGACACCGCCGACCCCGGCGTCTCCGACGCCCTGGCCGGCGCCCTGGACCTGCGCATCCTCGGCCCGCTCGTCCCGGACCCGAGCGATCCGGCGGGCCGCCGCGGCCTCGGCCGGATCTGCGAGCTGCCGCACCCGATGACGCTGGCCGAACTCGCCGCCCACGCCGCCGAGCGGCTGCCCGCCACCGCGCAGGGCATCCGGGCGGCCGGCGACCCGGACCGCGAGATCCGGACCCTCGCCGTCTCCGGCGGCTCCGGCGACAGCCTCTTCGACGACGTGCGGGCGGCCGGTGCGGATGCCTTCCTCACCGCCGACCTGCGCCACCACCCGGCCTCCGAAGCCACTCAGACCACCGGGCGGAACAGCCCGCTGGCGCTGCTCGACGCCGCCCACTGGGCCACCGAGTGGCCGTGGTGCGAGCAGGCCGCCGCACAGCTCGACGCGATCTCCGACCGGCACGGCTGGGGACTGCGTACGCACGTCTCCCGCACGGTCACCGACCCCTGGACCGCCCACGCGGCGTCCACCCCCCTCTCCACCCCGACCCACACCACAGGAGCCCCACGCTGAACGCCGCGCCCGCCGACCAGATCCGCCTCCTCGACGTCCAGGCCCTGGACGTGAGGCTCACCCAGCTCGCCCACCGGCGCAACAACCTGCCCGAACTGGCCGAGCTGCAGACCCTGGAGGCCGACCTCATCCAGCAGCGCGACCTGCTCGTCGCCGCGCAGACCGAGGAGAGCGACACCAGCCGCGAGCAGACCAAGGCCGAGCAGGACGTCGACCAGGTGCGCCAGCGCGCCGCCCGCGACCAGAAGCGCCTGGACTCCGGTGCCGTCACCTCCCCCAAGGATCTGGAGAACCTCCAGCACGAACTGACCTCGCTGGCCAAGCGCCAGGGCGACCTGGAGGACGTCGTCCTGGAGGTCATGGAGCGCCGCGAGAGCGCCCAGGAGCGGGTCACCGAGCTGACCGGCCGGGTCGACGCCATCCAGGCCAAGGTCGACGACGCCACCGCCCGCCGGGACGCCGCCCACGCCGAGATCGACGCCGAGCGCGGCACGGTCGCCAAGGAGCGCGAGCTGACCGTCGCCGACATCCCGGCCGACCTGCTGAAGCTCTACGACAAGATCCGTGCGAAGGAGGGCGGCGTCGGAGCGGCCCGCCTCTACCAGCGCCGCTGCGAGGGCTGCCGCCTGGAGCTGAACATCACCGAGGTCAACGACGTGCGCGCGGCCGCCGCCGACGCGGTCCTGCGCTGCGAGAACTGCACCCGCATCCTGGTCCGTACGCCCGACTCGGGTCTCTAGGCCGTGACCCGCACGCTGATCGTCGAGGCGGACGGCGGGTCCCGGGGCAACCCGGGGCCGGCCGGCTACGGCGCGGTCGTCCTCGACCCGGAGTCGGGCGAGGCACTGGCCGAGGCCGCCGAGTTCATCGGCACCGCGACCAACAACGTCGCCGAGTACAAGGGCCTGGTGGCCGGTCTGCGGGCGGCCCACGCGATCGCCCCGCAGGCCCGGATCCGGGTGCGGATGGACTCCAAGCTCGTCGTCGAGCAGATGTCGGGGCGCTGGAAGATCAAGCACCCGGACATGAAGCCACTGGCCGCCGAGGCCGGTTCGGTCTTCCCGTCCGGCCAGGTCACCTACGAGTGGATCCCGCGCGCGCGGAACAAGCACGCCGACCGGCTCGCCAACGAGGCGATGGACGCCGGGAAGGCCGGCCGGCAGTGGGAGCCGGGCCACTCCACGGCGGCGCTCGCCACGGCCGCCGCGCCCGCCCGCAGCGCCGCCGCCCGGGCCGCCGACGAGGCGGTGGCGACGGCGGAGGACTCCGCCGCCGGCGCCCCGGCGGTCGGCTGGGGCTCTCCCGACCTCGGCCCGCCCGCGACCTTCGTCCTGCTGCGGCACGGCGAGACCCCGCTCACGCCCGAGAAGCGGTTCTCCGGCAGCGGCGGCACCGACCCCGCGCTCTCCGCCGCAGGACGCCGCCAGGCCGAGGCGACCGCCGCCGCGCTCGCCGCCCGGGGCACGATCCAGGCCGTCGTCAGCTCACCGCTGCGGCGCTGCCGGGAGACCGCCGGGGCGGTCGCGGAGCGGCTCGGCCTGGAGGTCCGTATCGAGGAGGGCCTGCGCGAGACCGACTTCGGGGCGTGGGAGGGGCTGACGTTCGCCGAGGTGCGCGAGCGCCACCCCGAGGACCTCGACGCCTGGCTCGGCTCCGCCAAGGCGGCGCCCACCGGGGGCGGCGAGTCCTTCGCGACGGTCGCCCGCCGCGTCGCCGTCGCCCGCGACAAGCTCCTCGCGCGCTACGCGGGCCGGACCGTCCTTGTGGTCACCCACGTCACCCCCGTCAAGACGCTGGTCCGCCTCGCGCTGGGCGCCCCGCCGGAGTCGCTGTTCCGGATGGAGCTGTCCGCGGCGTCGCTCTCGGTCGTCGCGTACTACGCCGACGGCAACGCCTCGCTGCGGCTGCTGAACGACACCTCGCACCTGCGGTAGGGCCGCTGCCGGGGCCGTGGACCCCGTCGTACGCCGCTGCGTACGCGACAGGGCCCGGCCGCCACCGGATGACCGGTGGCGGCCGGGCCCTTCGTGCGTGCGGGCTCAGGCCGCCAACGCCGCCGCCTCCCGGGCGAGTCGGCGCACCCGGTCCCAGTCCTTGGCGGCTAGTGCCTCGGCGGGCAGCATCCAGGTGCCGCCGACGCAGCCGACGTTCGGCAGCGCCAGGTAGGAGGGGGCGGAGACCGGGCCGATGCCCCCGGTCGGGCAGAAGCGGGCCCGCGGCAGCGGCGCGGCCAGGGAGGCGAGATAGGCGGTGCCGCCGGCCGCCTCGGCCGGGAAGAACTTCAGCTCGGTGAGGCCCTCCTCCAGCAGGGTCACCACCTCCGAGGCCGTGGAGACCCCCGGCAGGAACGGCAGCCCGGAGTCCTTCATCGCGCCCAGCAGCCGCGGCGACCAGCCGGGGCTGACCAGAAAGCGGGCGCCGGCCGTGCGGGCCGCCTCGACCTGTCCGGGGGTGAGCACGGTGCCGGCGCCGATCACCGCCTCGGGGACCTCGGCGGCCACGGCCCGGATCGCGTCCAGCGCGGCGGTCGTCCGCAGGGTCACCTCGATCGCGGGCAGCCCGCCCGCGACCAGGGCACGGGCGAGCGGTACGGCGTCGGCCGCGTCGTCCAGCACGACGACCGGGATGACGGGGGCGAGCCCGAGGACCGACGGGGCGGCTCGGTCCTGCTCGGACGCGGAGGAGGGCGCGGGGGCGGCGGGCGCGGAGGGGCCGGCGGGACCGGGGGACGCGGAAGAGGAGGCGGCGGCGCGAGTCACGCCGCCCATACTGCGCGCGGGGGCCGCACTGTGCAACGAGTGTTGCACAGGGCGCAACGAAGGCTTGGCGGTCCGCGCTCCGGCCCCGCCCCCGGGCCCTCCTCGCCCCGCCCTACAGCTCCGTCACGATCACATCGACGGCCCACGCCTTGCCGGCCTTCGCCGGAGGCTCCGCCTCCACCACGTACCCCAGGTCCCGCAGCGCCTCCACCAGCTCCGCGGGGCCGGCCGGCGCCAGGCCCGCCGACAGCAGGTCCCGGACCAGCCGTCCCTTGGTGGCCTTGTTGAAGTGGCTGACCACCGTCCGCTTCTCCACCCCGGCCACGGTCTTCGACTGCAGCACCCGCACCGTCGCGGTGCGCCCGGCCACCTCGCCCTTGGGCTTCCAGGCCGTCGCATACGCCGCCGAGCGCAGATCGAGCACCAGCCCCTCCCCGGCGGCCTCGGGCAGCACCTCGGCCATCGGCGCCCGCCAGTACGCGCCCAGCGCGCCGAGCCCCGGCAGCTTCACGCCCATCGAGCAGCGGTAGGACGGAATCCGGTCGCCGACCCGTACGGCGCCCCACAGGCCCGAGAACACCAGCAGGGACCGCTCGGCCCGCTCACGCGCCGCCCCGTCCAGGGAGGCCAGGCCGAGCGCGTCGTAGAGCACCCCGGTGTAGATCTCCCCGGCCGGCCGGGTGCCCGCGGTCCGCAGCCCGGCGTTCTTGGCGATCTCGCCCCTGAGGCCGTCGCTGAGCCCGAGCACCTCCCGGGCCTTGGTCTCGTCCGCCGCGCACAGCCCGACCAGTTCCTCCAGCACCGCCTCGCGCGCGGCGGTCAGCGCCGGCAGCGACAGCGCACCGGTGTCCAGCGGCGCCCCGGCCGCGACCGCGGCCTTCCCTTCGGACGGCGGCAACAGCACGAGCACGGTGTTCTCCTTCACGGCGGTACGGGCGGGGGTGCGGCCCCGGGAAAGCGTATGGCCTGCGGCGGGCGGCCGGAGAACCGCCGGGGACCCCGGGGCGGCCCGTCGCGTCGAGCGCCCGCCGTCACCCGCCTGCCGCGCCGGGAGCGGCCGCCCGCCATACGCTCGATGGCATGCCCCGTCTCCATATGCACGTGACCGACGCGGCCGAGGCCCCGCTCCGGGTCGCGCTGCGTGAGCTGCGCGGAAGGCTGGAGATCCCGGACCACTTCCCGCCCACGGCACAGGCCGAGGCGGAGAGCGCCGCCCGCGCCCCGCGCATCCCGGCCGCCGACGGCGCGGTGGCGACCACGCACGCCCTGGAGGACGCCGGCGACCTTCCGCTCTTCACCCTCGACCCGCCCGGCTCCCTCGACCTCGACCAGGCCATGTTCCTGTCCCGGCGACCCGGCGGGGGCTATCGCGTCCACTACGCCATCGCCGACGTCGCCTCCTTCGTGACCCCCGGCGGCGCCCTGGACGCCGAGGCCCACCAACGGGTGACGACCCTCTACTTCCCCGACGAGCACGTCCCGCTCCACCCCCACGTGCTGAGCGAGGGCGCCGCCAGCATGCTGCCCGACCGGGACCGCCCGGCCGTCCTGTGGCAGCTCGACCTCGACGCCGACGGCGCGCTGACCGACACCTCCGTACGCCGCGCCCTGGTCCGCTCCCGCGCCCGGCTCGACTACGCCGGCGTCCAGCGGGTCCTCGACGACGGGACGGCCGAGGAGCCGCTCGCCCTGCTCCGCGAGATCGGCCTGCTGCGGGAGGAGCGGGAGGTCGCGCGGGCCGCGATCTCGCTGAACGTCCCCGAGCAGGAGATCGTCGAGCGCGACGGCCACTACACCCTCGAATACCGCGCCCCGCTCCCCGCCTACGGCTGGAACGCGCAGATCTCCCTGCTCACCGGCATGGCGGCGGCCGAGCTGATGCTTGCCTCCGGCACCGGCATCCTCCGTACGCTGCCCTCCGCCCCCGACGGCTCGGTCGCCCGGCTCCGGCTGACCGCCCGCGCGCTCGGCGTCGACTGGCCGCACCACACCTCGTACGCGGCGCTGATCCGGACCCTCGACCCGCGCTGCCCCGCGCACGCCGCCTTCCTCCAGGAGTGCACCGCCCTGCTGCGCGGCGCCGGCTACACCGCCTTCGACGGCACCGCGCCCCCGGCCTCCAAGTCGCGGCACGCCGCGGTCGCCGCCCCCTACGCGCACGCCACCGCGCCGCTGCGGCGGCTGGCCGACCGCTACACCTCCGAACTGTGCCTGGCGGCCTCGGCCGGCAGGGAACCGCCCGGCTGGGTGCGTAGCGCGCTGCCCGCCCTGCCCCGCGAGATGGAGGCCGGCAGGCGGCGCGCCAACCAGGTGGAGCGGTCCTGTGTCGACCTCGTGGAGGCGGCGCTGCTGCGGGACCGGGTCGGCGAGATCTTCGAGGCGCTGGTCGTCGACATCCAGGAGAAGGACCCCACCCACGGCACCGTCCACCTCTACGACCCGGCCGTCATCGGCACCGTCGAAGCCGCCCCGGAAGGCCCCGCCCTGCCGCTGGGCCACCGCATCCCGGTCCGCCTCGCCGAAGCCGACCCGGGCCACCGCCCGGTCCGCTTCACCGCCGCCTGACCGCGCCCCCGGCCGCCCCGGACACCGCGTCCCGGCCGCCCTCAGCCGCCGCCTCCGCGCCCCGCGCCCCTCGCCGTCCCTTCCGCCCGCGGGACCGCCCCCGCCGCCTGCTCCCGCCGGGCCGCCACCGCCGCCACCCGCTCCCGCAGCTCCGCCACCGCCGCCCGCGCGTCGTCGGCGTGGAACCGCACCGTACGCACCGACTCCCGCCGCCCCAACAGCCCGACGGCCACGACCGGTTCGGACAGTTCGACGGTGACCGAGGTCTGACCGCCGACCGCCAGCTCCACCGCCTCGCCGCCGCCCTTCTCCGCTGCCCTGACGAACCGGAGGTCGTGGCGCACCGCGGCGATCCGCTCCAGCGGAATCCGGATGTCCCGGCGCGCGCCCTCCCGCAGCCACAGCGTGTCCGCGCCCAGCACATGCGGCCGGGTGACCGCCGCCGCCTGCAACCCGAGCATCATCACAACCGTGTAGCAGTCCAGGACCAGCATCACCGCGTGCGCCACGGGATGGTCCGCGAGCAGCACCGCGAGCCCGACCGTCTCCACCACGCACACGAACGTCAGCCCGTACACGAACGCCGCCTGCGCCCCCGCGTACCCCAGCGCCCGCTCGCCCGGCGCCACCCCGATCCGCCGCCGGGCCGCCCACCAGCCCAGGCTGACCAGCCACCGCGCCTCGTGGGCGGCCAGCCGGCGCAGCGCGCTCTCCCGGCTCACCGCGCACGCTCCGCGACCATCCGGATGGCCCGGCGCAGAGCCTGCGCCTGCGCCGGCGCGAAGTGCGCGTAGTACGCCGCCATGAAGCCCTCGTCCGCCTCCTGGCCCGCCCCGGCGACCCGTTCCCAGTGCTCCGCCTCGACCTCGCCGGCCAGCGCCGCCGGAATGCAGTCCGCGAGGGCCCGCGCGGCCGGTTCCACCCGCGGGTCGTCCACCGCGGCGTCCGCCAGCGCGTCGAGCAGCCCGTACACCTCGTACGTCCGGTCCATCGCCCCCGGCGCCGCGGCCATCTCCCCGAGCAGCTCCACCATCCGCTTCCTCCCCGCCGCCCCGCCCGTCGATTCGAGCAGCGCCAGCACCTCCCGCTCCTTCGCCGCCATCGCGGGCTCCGGGCCGGGGCGCCCGGCCGAGGTCCGCGCCATCTCCGCGAAGAGCGCCGCCAGTTCGTCCGACACCGGTCCCTCCGCGGGCAGCCCGCCGTGCTGCTCCGCCTGCCGCCGCACCGCCGCCAGCCGGGCCCGCCGCGCCCGGATCTCCTCCTCCTGGCGGGCCAGGTCCGCGTCCAGCCCGTCCAGCACCTCGTGCAGCTCCCGCCCGGCGTCGTCGGCGAGCACGTCCCGCGCCTCGTCCAGCCCGAGCCCCAGCTCCGTCAGCCGGCGCACCCGGGCGAGCGCGACGGCGTCCCGCAGCCCGTAGTCCCGGTAGCCGTTGGCCCGGCGTTCCGGCTCGGGCAGCAGCCCCAGGTGGTGGTAGTGGCGTACGGCACGGGTACTGACGCCGACCAGACCTGCGAGTTCACCGATTCTCATGCGCCCAGTACAAACGTTGCCGCTGCGACAAGGTCAAGAGCGGGGCCCAGCGGCGTACGGGCCAGCCCGGCGAGGGCCGGTGTCCCCTACGGGTAGCATGGTCGCCACGGCGGACGAGCCGGCCGGACGGCCGCGTGGGGATCGACGATCTCCCCGAGGAACGTCCGGGCTCCACAGGGCAAGGTGGTGGGTAACGCCCACCCGGGGTGACCCGCGGGACAGTGCCACAGAAAACAGACCGCCGGAGGCTTCGGCCCCCGGTAAGGGTGAAACGGTGGTGTAAGAGACCACCAGCCTCCGAGGTGACTCGGAGGGCTAGGTAAACCCCACCTGGAGCAAGGTCAAGAGGAGGCATCGGCTGATGCCTCTGCGCGGACGACCGAGGGCTGCCCGCCCGAGTCCGCGGGTAGACCGCACGAGGCTGCCGGCAACGGCAGCCCTAGATGGATGGCCGTCTCCCCCCGGCCCGCAAGGACCGGGGGCGACAGAACCCGGCGTACAGGCCGACTCGTCCGCCGCCCAGCTCTTCTGAGCTGGGCTTTCTCTTTTCCCCTGCTTTCCCGTCCGGGGGCGGGGAGAATTCGGGGAGTGCGGGGAATGCGAAATTCCGTGGCCTTCCGGGCGGCCCGGCCTCGTATTCGTGAACCCCGTCAGGCCGAGGAAAAGCGGCCGTGGGGATTCCGAACCCGACGGCCGTGTATTCAGGCCACGCGCTCGGCGAACTGCCGGAACGGCGGGCGGGGGACGGGAATGACCGCTTCAGTGGGTGGCGCGAGTCCCGTGGCGGGCCGGAGAATCCTTGCGGTACAAGGGGTGGCGTCGTTTCCCGGATTTTGTGGAAGGGGCGGTTCACCTCGTGTTCCGCGACGGCCCGGAACGGCCGGTGCGGAGGCCGATGAGGGAGCGCGCACTTCCACTTGGTGACCCGCGCAGGAATGCGTTCGAACCCGGGTGGGAACGGCCGCCCGCCAGGCGCAATGGCCGGAATGCTCCTTCAGGCCGTCGCTGCCGACTGTAAAGATCGGGTTCGCTCATCGCCCCTCGGTCTTTGCCGGAGGGCGTCTGCCTGACAACGGGAGAGGCTTCATGAAGAGAACCGGCAGATTGGTGTCACGGGCAGCTGTGGTGGTCGCGGGGGTTGCCATAGCAGCGGGATCCACGGCCGCCTTCGCGGACATGGACCGGTACACGTCCGGCGCGCACGCCTGGCGTACGGGCGGCGGTGCCCAGGTCGGCCTGCAGGACACCAAGGGAGACGGCAACTCCGTCAAGGCCGAGTACAACCGCAACAGCCCCAGCACCGAGTTGTACACCCTCTGGAATCACAGTGGGCAGGGCACCAAGGTGTACAGCAACAAGGGTGGAAAGGTGTGGGACATGCGAGTCTGCACCGAGATCGACAAGTGGCCGGACGACTGTTCCAACTGGTGGAGCGACGACCACTGAGCCATCACGGCCACCAGAAGACCGCGCTGCCCGGGACGCTCTTCGCCCGGGCGGCGCATTTCTGATTCTCTTCTCCTGAAAGGCAGATGGCGTGTCGCATGCGTTGCCCCTGGAAGTCCGCGGGCTGGGGTACGAGGTCGGGGGCCGGCGCCTGCTCGACGGGCTCGGGCTTGTGGTGAGCGCCGGCGAGTCCGTCGCCGTCATGGGCCCTTCGGGTTCCGGGAAAAGCACCCTTCTCTCCATCCTGCTGGGTCTGGTCCGTCCTGATACCGGATCAGTCGTCGTCGCCGGAAGCGATGTCGTCGCCTTACGCGGCCGCCGCCTGACGGAACACCGCAGAAAACACCTGGGAATGGTCTTCCAGTTCGGGGAATTGCTGACCGAACTCTCCCCGGTCGAGAATGTGGCGCTGGCAGCCCTGCTGGACGGCACGGACCGCGACCGCGCCTACGAGGACAGCCGTCAGCTCCTGGACGAACTCGGTGTGCCCGCCACCGACACCGCCACCAGCGACCTCTCGGGTGGTGAGCGCCAGCGGGTGGCCGTGGCCCGGGCACTGATCGGCAGCCCCGCACTCCTCCTGGCGGACGAGCCCACCGGCGCGCTCGACGAAGCAGCGCGCGACCATGTGGCCGAAACGCTGTTCGCGGTACCCGCCGCGCGCGGATGCGGACTGCTCGTCGTCACCCATGACCCCGCCGTGGCCCACCGGGCCGACCGGGTCCTGCACCTGGAACAAGGGGCCCTGGCGGGTGCGCGATGAAGCGCGGCCGCATCCACCACCTGCTCCGCATCGGCCGGGCGGCCGGGCGGACCGCCGAGGGGGGCCGGGCCCGGTTCTGGGCGCTGGCGGCCGCCACGGCGGTCGTCGCCGTCGTGCTCTGCTCGCTGGTCGCCACCGCGGCCACGTGGCAGGGGCGCGAGCAGCGCGGGGCGGCGCGCGTGCCCACCCTCGCGGGGCCCGGGCAGCACGCCTCGGCCCTGTGGAGCCGTTACTGGGACGGCTACCGAGGACGCCAGTTCACCGTGGTCGTCATCGCCCCGCTGACCAAGGACGCGCCGCTGCCGCCCGGGATCGGGCGCTGGCCGGCCCCCGGCGAGGTGTTCCTGTCGCCGGCGCTGGCCGAGGGGCCCGCCGACGAGGACTTCACCCACCGCTACGGCACCGGCGTCGGCACCATCTCCGCCGAGGGGCTGGCGTCACCGGGGGAACGGCTCGCTTATGTGCGTCCCACCGCGGCGATGCTCGGCACGGCGCAGCTGGAGCGGATCACCGGGTACGGAGGCCCCGGGCCGGTCTTCGGCGATCTGCGGATCGTCGGCCCCCGGTCGTCGATGATGGCCGTCCTGGGCGTGCTGCTGGGACTTCCCGCTCTGGGGCTCGCGGCAGCGGCGGCCCGGATGGGCGCCGCCGGACGGGACCGCCGCGACGCGCTGCTGCACACCCTCGGCGCCGGCCGGGCGGCCCGTGCCTGGCTGGACATCGGGGCCGCGGTCCGGCCCGTGGGCCTCGGGGCCGCGCTCGCCGCCCTGTGCACCGTTCCCTTCCTGCTGGTGGACGTCCGGCTGCCGTGGATCGACTACACCCTCTACGCGGTGGACCTGCGGCGTGCCGGGGTGACGCTGGCGGCCGCCGTGGCCGCCGCCGCGGTGGGAATGCTCGGACTGATCCTCGTGCTGCGCCCCGCCGCCCTGCGCAAGGCGGCCTCGACGCGGCCCCGCGCGGCAGGCAGCGGACTGCTGCGGCTGCTGGCCCTGGGGTCCTGCCCCGCGTTTCTCGTCCTGGCCCTGACGTCAAGGTCCTTCGGGGCGCAACGCTCGGCCGCGGCCTACCTGTTCGCGGTCGTCGGCGTGTGGGTGACGCTGCCCTGGGTGATCGGCTGGGCCGCGTCCCGGATCAGCGGCCGGGCCGCGAAGTCGCCGCACCACAGCGGTGCCCCGGCGCGCCTGATCGCCGCCCGCACCACCGCGGCCCGGCCCGGCACGGTCGTCCGCCTGGTCGCCGCAATGATCATCGCCATCGGTGTCATCGGCCAGACCCAGATCATCACCAGTCTCCTGTTCGCCCGCTCCGGGGACGAGGAACAGCTCAACTCCGCGCAGGGCCGGACCATGGCGCTCGTGTCCACGTCGGCGCCGCGGCTCACCGACGCCTTCACCGCCGCGCTTCCCGCGGGGGCGCACACGGTGGCCATCGGCACGGGGAACCTCCAGCCCGACGGGTCCAGCGCCGGCCGCGTCCTCCAGGCGCCGTGCGCCGGCCTGCGTGCCCTACGGCTCCCCTGTCCTCCCGCCGGGCACGAGGCCACGGTCCCGTACGGGGAACTCGACAAGCGGCTCAGGGTCTCCGGCTACCAGACCTTCGGGCAGACCCCCGCCGTCGTACGCACCGGTCCGGTCAGCGCCGTCAACCGCTCCGACGGTCTGCAGGCCGTGGTCTTCACCGACCTCGACGAGCCCATGGACATCCCGGCCGTCAAACGCGCCGCCCACCTGCACCTGAGCGTGAAGGCACGCACCGAGCCGGTGGCCGAGGACGGCGCCAAGTCCTTTGCCGTCGGCTACCAGTCACGATGGATTCCCTTCCTCGGCACCCTCGGTACGCTCGTGCTGCTCACCGCCATGGCACTCGCCGCCCTCTCGGAGTTCCTGCGGTTCTCGCAGACGCTGGCGCCCCTCACGGTGCTCACCGGACGCAGCCAGGTCTTCCACGAGACGGCGTTCTGGTGCCTCGGGGTCCCGCTGCTGGGCGCCGGCGCCGTCGGCGCCTTCGTCCACGTCGTCCTGGTCCAGCCCGTCACCGGAGGAGAGAGCGGGGCGACCCTGTCGTGGAACCTCGTCACGGCCGTCCTGACCGCGACGGTCCTGCTGGCCGCCGCCGCAACAGCCGCGGGCGGCACCACGGCCGCGCGGCGTGCGCTGGCCTGGCGGCCCCGGGCCGACTGACCGGAGGGGGGTGAGCAACTGCCGTCCGAGACGGCGCGCTTCCCCGGCCCCGGTCCTCCGCGCCTGCCCCGGCCGCGCGGGAACGGTCTGCCCCTCACGCCGGCAGACGCCGGTCCCGCGCGGCGTCGCGCACTGCGGCCTCGTACGAGACGTCGTGGTGCCGGGCTCTCCCCTGTGGAGCCCGGCACCACCGCCGGGTGGGGCGGCAGTTGCGCGCGCGGGACCATGTGAGCGGCCTCCCGCGCAAGGTGCACACCGGTCGTTCGGTGGCACCGCCTTGGCGAGGATCCTTCAACCGCACGGCGTTGTCAACAATCGTTTAATTCGTCAGCGTTGGGGGCGCTACAGTGGGTCAGGAGAGAGACTCCCCGACACAATTGTGGTGCCACTCATGGCGTACGGTGCTTGCTGACCGTTAGTCTCAGAGCGGCCGCGAGTGCGCCGCCGTCCCGTCTGCCCACCGACCAGGAGACCGCCCATCGCCATGGATGCCTCGGACGTGGACCCGGCGGATGGACTGCAGGCCGTCGTCGCGGCGATCGACGAGCTTCTCCGGGACCTCGACCTGGGGCGCGACGTCATCGACCTCGACCACCTCTCGCACCGGACGGGCCTCACGGTTCCCCGCGTACAGGCGCTGCTCGACCACACCGGCGAGGACTCCGGGAGCGTCCAGGACTCCTTCCAGGAGCGCCTGGTCTTCCTGCGGGAGACCCGCCGCAAGCCCGACGGGAAGATGTACACCCTCGACGAGATCGGCGCGGGGGCCGGCATCTCCCACGGCCAGGTCGGCTACCTGCTGAACGGGAAGCGGAAGAGTCCCGGGCTGGACGTCACCCGGAAGCTGGAGAAGTTCTTCGAGGTCGAGCCCGGCTTCTTCACCGCCACCGAGCGCCAGGCCCTCTACCGGGCACTGCAGTCGACGCACGAGCAGCTGACCCACCTGGCGCTGCTGCGGGGCAAGGGCATCAACCGGCTGGCGATGCGCAGCGGCACCTGCGGCGACAGCCGGATCGACCGGGAGCTGCGGGACGCGCTCTCGGAGGCGCTGAGCCGGCCGGAGGGCGAGGACCCCGAGGTGCGCGAGCTCACCGACCGGATGCGCTCCCTGCCCTCCAGGAGCAGACGGCGGGTCTTTCCGCTGATCCAGGGGTTGTTGGGGCTGGCCAGGCCGGAGACCGAGGACCGTCCGGCCCCCGGGTGGCGCGGCGACTGAACGGGGCCGGGGCGGGGACGGGGCCGTACGGCGTCGGTCCGCTCGGTACAACAGGCCCCAGCCTGCCCGGTCCACCTGATCCGTCGGTCCAACTGGTCGAACCGGTCCACCCCGTCTGCCGGGTCCACCTGGTCCGTCCGGTTCAACCGGTCCGCCCCGTCCGCCCGGTCCGCCTCAGGGGTCAGTCCGTGCCGCCGCCCGTCCCTGTGGAGCCGCCGGGTGCGGGCAGCCGGTGCGTCGCCGCGTACTCCCGGGCCAGGACCCGCAGGGCGGCGGCCGTGTTCGGCCGGGCGGAGCCGTCGAGCAGGGCGGCCCCCTTCCGGGCCGCCGCGCGCAGGGTGAGGCCCTGGATGCTGAGGAGCGCGCGGACGAACGGGCGGTTGCGGGCGGGCACCAGGTCCACCAGCCCGTACGACGCCCTCAGCCCCGTACGGATCTGCCTGGCCTGGTCGCCGAGCAGTGCCCGGAACCCGTCCGGGGCGCCCTCCCCGGGCGTCAGGCCGGCGCGGGTCAGGCCGTGCCGGGCGAGGAGTTCCTCGGGGAGGCCGAGGCGGCCTTCGGCCAGGTCCTCGGACAGGTCGTTGAGGAAGTCCAGCCGCTGACCGGCCTCGATGAAGGTGCGGCAGCCGGCGACGAACCGGTCCGTGGGCGCTCCGTCGACGAGCAGGCAGGCGATGAGCAGGAACGCGGGCAGCGAGTAGCCGTCGATGTACTGCTGGAGGTCGTGCTCCGTGGCGAAGCCCGTCGTCCGCACCTCCAGCGGTGCCCCGGAGAGGAAGTCCTCGACGCGGTCGCGCAGTTGCGGCCGCCTCGTGGCGGCGTCGAGGAGGGCGCGCAGCACGGGCCGGTCGGCCTCGCCGGTCTTGAGGGCGGCGTGCACCCGGCTCTCCCAGTCGGCCAGCGCGGCGATGCGCTCGTCGGCCGGCCCCCGGTCGATGAGGTTGTCGCTGTGGTGCATGAACGCGGTCGCGGCGAGAACGTCGGGCACGAGCGGTGCGGGGAGCAGCAGCCGTACGGCGGTGTACTCGGCGCGGGCGAAGCGCGCCACCAGCGCACGCTGCGCGCTGTGGTCCCGGCGCAGCGCGGGGTCCGTGATCCCTGCCCGGTCGAGCGTCTTCGGCCATGTGGGCATCGCCGGCTCCCCTCTTGGTGACGGTCCTGGGTGACGGGCCTTCGGGCGGGCCCGTCGTGAGGGGCCCGTCGAGTCGGCCCGTCTGACCGGCCGGTCGTGCCGGACCCGCCGCGACGGCCCCACTGCCCGGCCCCAGTTGGCGGTGCGGCTTCACCTTAGGCGATGGCCGGTGCGGGGCCCTCGCCTCGTCCCACGGCGCCGCCGCGCCGCACCGCGGGCCGGCAGGGGAGGGGCGGTGCGGCGCGCGGCGGTCGTCAGCGGGCGGTGGCGAGCACCCGGGCCGTTCTGGCGAGTACGGCCGGGCGGGTCAGCGACTTGGGATGCCGGCGCATGTGCGCCACGTCCATGAAGGCCCGGTTCACCTCGACGTCGAGGACGGAGGCTGCCGTGATCTTGTCGACGGCCCAGCGGGCGAGCCGGTAGCCGCGGGGGTAGGGGCCCGTCACATGGGGCTGGGCGAGGTCCGCGGTCGCCGACAGCTGCCAGGCCGCGTCGACCACCACGGCGGCCCGCCGGAAGTAGTCCAGGGCCGGAGCGTGCGGCCGGGCCCCGGTGCGCAGGTACGACGAGAGGCAGGTGGCCTGCAGTGCGGCAAGGGTCAGGCCCTGCCCGTAGATCGGGTTGACCGAGGCGACGGAGTCCCCGACGGCCACCAGCCCGCCGGGGAACCGGCGCAGCCGGGTGAAGTCGCGGCGCCGGCTCTCCGGGAAGTGGAAGGTCCGCACCTCGCCGAGCAGGGCGCAGCGGTCGGCCACCTCGTGCAGCGGGGGGACACAACGCCGCATCCGGGCCAGGAAGTCGGCCGGATCGCGTCCCGGGCGGTGGCCGGTGTAGCCGGCCAGCACCACCATCCAGCGGTCGCCCTCCACCGCCACCATCGCCCCCGGCTCGCTGAGCGTGGGCTGGTACCCGCTGGCCGGGCCCGGGGACGCGTGCGCGACGACGGTGCGGGGGAGCTCGTCGCCGCGGCGGAACAAGGCCGTGGCGTAACCGAGGTCGATCCTCATCCGGTGCAGCGGAGCCTGGTCCCATCCGCCGCGCAGCAGCCAGGTGCCCAGGCGGCTGGAGCGCCCCATGGCGTCGACGACCAGGTCGGCGTCGAGTTCCTCGCCGCGACCGGCCTGATCCGGTGCGTCGTCGGCGGCGGTGTAGCGCACGCCGCGGACCCGGCCGGAGCCGAACAGCAGATCACGGGCGCGGCCCCGCACGATGCGGACCCCGGGGAGGGCCGCGACCCGCCGGCGGACCCGGGTTTCGAGGAACGGCCGGGTGGCGCCCAGCATCCGGAGGTCGGGGACGGGCGCCTTGAGCGTGCCGTCCACGTAGAACTGCACCTCGTGGCCGACTCCCGGGCGCGCCCCGCCGGCGACGAGTTCGGCGGTGATGCCCGGGAACCAGCCTTCGAGGTGGGCGTGGCCCATGGCCAGCAGGGCGTGCAGTTGGAGTCGTTGCGGAGCGCCGCGCCCCGTGCCGTCCTCCCCCAGGTCGTCGGCCTCGATGACGACGACCTCGTCGGCGTGGTCGCTCAGCACCCGCGCGGCGTACAGGCCCGCGATGCTCCCGCCGAGGACAACAGCTCGTCTCACAGGAATCCCCCCATGTGGTTCGAAGACGCCCCGCGCCACGGGGCGCCGGGCGGGGTCGAGCGCCCGGGGCCGGCACGGGGGCGGCCCATTCTGCCGCAGCCGGCCGGCGGAACGGGCGGGCGCGGAGCGCTCCGGCCCGGAGCGCCGATGTCCGGCCGGCTACTGCCGCTCGGCCGCCTCTGCGGCCTCTGCCGCCCCGGCTGTTGCCGCCGTTCGGGCCGCCTCGCCTGTTGCCGCCGCCTCGTCCGTCGCCGCCCCCTCGTCCGTCTCCGCCGTCCCCGCCACGTCCGCCGTCTCGTCGGCCGAGCGCTGGATGCGCACGTCTCGCAGCGCCGTGGCGACCAGCGGGTCGGTGAGCGCCTGGGCGACGCGCAGCAGCCGTCCGCGTTCGCCGGAGGCCGGGGTGTCCTCGCCGGGCAGTGCCACCGGCGGGCCCGCCGGCGGCTGCGGCCGGCCGGCGTGTCCCCGCTGCGTCGCCGCGCGCCGGGCCGCCTGCAGGCGCTGGGCCGCGTCCCGCAGGGCGGCGGCGGTGGCGGCCGCCTGCAGCTCCCGCTCCGAGCGGCCCGGGGCGTCCGCGGCGCCACGGGCCGTCTCCCGCTCGTGGGCGGCGTGCACGGCGGCCGCGGGCAGGGGCGACACCCAGGGGCGCAGCGCGCGCATCCCGTCGAGGATCTCGATCACGCGCCGGTGCAGGTTGAAGCCGACGTTCCAGGCCAGACGGTGGCTGCGGGCGCTGTCCACGCTGAAGGCGAGCTCCTCGTCGACCCCTGCGACGACGAGGTCCCACAGCGGCTGCAGGGCCCTGATGTCGCGGCGTTCGCGCAGCCACGCGCCGACCGCGGCCCCGGAGAGGCCGTAGCTGGTGATCAGGGCGCCGATCGAGCCGAAGGTGGAGCCGAGCACGCCCACGGTGTCCAGGGCGTGGTTCCCGGAGGCGGCCAGGACGATCGCGGGGACGGAACACACCACATAGCCGAAGACGAACAGCATGGCCGTGCCGAAGGAGCGCAGCGCGCGCCGGAACCGGGCGCCCTCGGGCCGCAGGGTGCGGCACCGCCGGTAGGTGCTCAGGGTCGCGCAGGCCAGGGTGGCGAGGAAGATCCCCAGGAACACCTGGATCTCCGGCTCGTCGGCGAAGTCGGTGTTGAACGTCAGCGGGTCCGCGGGCCCGGACAGGTCGGCGGAGCAGAAGGCGGCGACCATGACGGCGGGCGCCGCGACATACGCCGCCGACCACACCGTGACCCGCCGGCGCAGCACCGCCGGGCGCTGCCGCAGCCGGGGGTCCCACAGCATCGTCAGGACGTGGAGCAGGGAGAAGCAGGTCAGGATGCCGAGGTACACGGGAAGGGTGGCGAAGCCGGCGACGCCGGTGAGCTGCCCCAGCATCCGGTAGCCCGCGGGCGCGGCCATCGCGAACACCAGGCCGGACGCGACGAAGTTCACCGTGATCAGGGAGAGCGTCGTGGTGCGGTCGCGCAGGAGCGCCAGGCACTTCCACCCGGCGATCACGAAGTCGATGAGTGCGATGGCCAGGTAGACGACGTTCGAGGCGCTCTCAGACACCGGACCTCCGGTGGGCGAGCGCCGAGGAGAGGAACCCGTCGGCGCGCTGGTCCCGCCGCAGTTCGAGGTGGCGCTGGAGCATCACGGTGGCGAACGCCTCCGCCCGCCGCTCGTGGGCGCTGTCGTAGTGCGACCGGTTCAGGATCTGCAGCACCGGGCCCGTCTTCAGCCCGGGGAGCAGCTGCCGCACGGTCTCCTCCGTCATGAGCCCTCCGGCGGATCCCTCCTCGGCCGGGTGCTCCTCCCACAGGTGGAACAGCTCGTGCAGGCCGGCGTGCAGGCGGGTCAGTTCGTTCGCGGTGGAGTCCACGACGATGAAGTCACGGTCCCGGCCCCGGGCGCAGAACCCGGACACCTGCTGCGGGAGCGGCACTTCGGTGAGGGTGATCGGCTTGTTGCGCCGTACGGCCACGGCGTCCACGAGGCCCTGCATGTCCCGGACCCCGGACAGCCCGAGGTCGCGGTGGACGAGGCGGGTGACGGACCAGGTGGCGAGGAGGACCGCCAACTGCTCCCGGAGCGAGGTCCACGGGGAGCCGGGGGGCCGGTGGGCGGGCTGTGGCAGCTTCTCCTGCTGCGCTGGACCATGACGGCGGGGCCACCACATGAACGTGTACTCCTACGGCTCTTGCTGCGCTCGGGGTGCGGACGGAACAGTACGGCGCCCGGCGCGACCGCGCACCCGGCCGGCGTCCGGAGGCCGGACGCCGGGCGGGCAGGCCGGGTCAGGTCGACTGGGCCGTGGTGTAGAGGTTCTTGGCGTCGTCGCCGAAGTACGGGCCGAACATGGTGTTGGGCCAGAACTGGTAGCCGAAGCTGTTCACCGAGGACTGCAGGCCGGTGCCGGTCTTCTCGTCGAACGAGGTGAACCAGGGGCCGCCGCTGGAGCCGCCGGTCATGTTGCAGGCGAGGCCGTGGTCGCCGGAGAACAGCGGGTCCTTGAAGGTGGTGCCGCTGCAGTAGACGAGCTTGCTGCCGTCGTACGGGGCGGCCGCGGGGAAGCCGAAGGCGTACATCGGCTTGCTGTAGCCGGAGTTGAAGGACAGGCCCTGGCCGCCGACGACATCGGTGAGCTTCTTGCCGTCGAGCGGGGCGACGACCGCGGCGCCGACGTCGTAGTTGATGTCCTCGCTCGCCGTCCACTGGGGAGTCGAGAGCGTCTTGGCCGCGGACCACTTGCCGTACGGGGCCTCGCCGTCGTGGTAGCCGGGGACGAAGACCCAGTTGGTGTGCCAGGCGCCGCCCAGCTTCACACAGTGCCCGGCGGTGAGGACGGTGCTTTTGTTGCCGCTGGTCACCGCGTCGCCGGAGCAGGACGCGGTACGGCCCTGGTAGGTGAAGAACACCCGGCCGGTGGTCTTGGTGACCGCGCCGCCGCCGGTCCAGGGCCCGCCGGCCTGGGGGAGGGTGGCGGGGAGCAGCGGGGCGGGGGTCTTCGACGTGCGGGGGAGGCTGGGGGACACCGTGAGCGGGGCGCTGCGCGGGACCGCGGTGCCGGGCCGGTGCGCGGGCGCGGCGAGGTCCAGGGGCGCCGCGGCGCGCATCCGGGCCGCGGTCCAGAAGGCGGCGGCGGTCTGCGGGGCGGGGGAGCGGTGGGAGTTCTGCACGGCGGCGGCCGGGCCGGTGGGGAGCAGCAGGGCGAGGAGCGTACCGGCGGCCGTCAGGGTGCCGAGGGCGACCCGGGACCGGCGGGCGGGGTGCGCTGCCGGTATGCCCTGAACCGCGGGTATGCCACGAACGGTTCGTCTCACGCGTAACTCCTTCTGCGGGGACCGCGCGCGACGGGGCGCGCAGCCGCGGGGGAACGGGACCGCGCGCGGCGCGGCCCCGGCAGACGAGTGGTGCGGATCCGAGGCAAGGGTGCCACCGGAAGCGGCAGGAGGGCAGGGGTCGTACGGGGATTCGACGCCCGCCCCCCCCGCTCCGCAGTGGCCTCAACCCCGCCCGATGTACGGCATGTTGGTCGCCATCACCGTCGCGAACTGCACATTGGCCGCCAGCGGCAGCGCCGCCATGTGCACCACCGTGCGGGCCACGTCCGCCGCGTCCATCACCGGCTCCACCGCCAGCTCGCCGTTCGCCTGCAGAATGCCGGTCTGCATCCGGCCGGTCATCTCGGTCGCCGCGTTGCCGATGTCGATCTGGCCGCAGGCGATGCCGTACGGGCGGCCGTCCAGCGAGAGCGACTTGGTCAGGCCGGTCATCGCGTGCTTGGTGGCGGTGTAGGCGACGGAGTGCGGGCGCGGGGCGTGCGCGGAGACCGAGCCGTTGTTGATGATGCGTCCGCCCTGCGGCTCCTGGGCCTTCATGGCGCGGAACGCGGCCTGCGCGCAGAGGAAGGAGCCGGTGAGGTTGACGTCGACCACTGCCCGCCAGTCGTCGGGGGAGAGGTCCTCCAGCGGCACCGCCCGGCCGAAGGTGCCCGCGTTGTTGAAGAGCAGGTCGACCCGGCCGAAACGTTCGCGGGCGGTGGCGAAGAGGGCGTCGACCTGGTCGGGGCGGGTGACGTCGGTCGGCACGGTGAGGACCGCGGGGCCGCCGGCCTCCACCGGGCCCGCCAGCCGGGCGGTTTCGGCCAGTGCCGGTGCGCGCCGCCCGGCCAGGACCACCGTCCAGTGGGCGTCGAGCAGCGCGTGGGCGACCGCCCGCCCGATGCCGGAGCCGGCGCCCGTGACCACGGCGACCTTCCGGGGCGCCGCCCCGTCCTGCCGTGCCTCCTGGGGCACGGGTGCCGTCTGCGTGCTGTGCCCGCCCCGTGAGACGGGCGCCGGCAGTGTGGGCCGGTCCGCGGTCGCCGTGCCGCCCACCTGCCCGGCCCGTGCCCTCGGTGTCGTCCGCGCTGCCCCTGCCGGCTCTGTGTTCTCTGCCATGGCGGCAGCGTAAACGGCGCACGGCGGGCGGACGGGCAGCCGCCGCGCCTCAGTCGGTGGTGTGGAAGCGCCGCAGCACCGCGGCCTTCGTGGCGGTGAACTCCTCCTCGGTGAGGATGCCCTCCCGGCGCAGCTCGCCCAGTTCGCGCAGCCGCCGCAGCAGCGCGTCATGGCCGTCGGCGCCGGCCGCGCCGTCCGCCGGGGGCGCGGCCGGCGCGGCTGCCGCGGCGGCGGGCAGGGCCGGGGCGGACGCGGTCAGGGCCTTGTCCTGGCCGGCCGACGGATGCGGCAGCCGCGCCGCGACCGCGGCCGCCAGCAGCGCGGTCGTGCCGCTCTCCTTCTTGAAGCCCCACAGCTCGACGGCGTTGGGGTCGTGCTCCGGCTTGACGCGTTCCGTCGTGCCGCGCGGCCGGAAACGGAGGTAGCCGGACTCAAGCCCCGCGGCGGCCCGCCACTCCACGGCCTCCAGGTCGGCCGTCGAGAACTCCCTGGGCCCCCATTGCCGTTTGGTCTCGCTGGTGTTCCAGCGCCATTCGAGACGCACCCGCTCGCCGTCGAACGAGGCGAGTCCGTCCACCCCGGCCGCCGACAGCGGAACGGCAGGACCCGGCAGCAGATAGCGGTCGGCGGGCCCGTCCGGCACCTGCTCCAGCAGCAGGGCCCGGCGCACCGCGTCCACGAAGTACTCGGCGACATCGGTCCGTGCGGCGTCCACGGCCACCTGGTACGGGTTCGCCTCGTCCGGCAGGCTGCCGCCGGTGACCTGGAGCAGCGGGTCGGCGCCGTCCCGCAGCCGGAGCCGCAGCCGGCCGCCCTTGCGGGCCGGTTCGTAGGCGATACCGGCCATCGCGGTCAGCGGCACGGTGAACTCGCCGAGATCCTGGCGGAGTTTGTGCACCCCGCGCTCGTGCCCCGGCACGATCCGCACGGCCGCGTCGTCGAAGGTCCAGGTGCCGTCTCGCCCCATCAGCTCAGCCATGCCCCGAATCCTACGGAGGCAGCTCGGGTGCCGCGATTGTCCGGCCGCGTCCGTTGCGGGCCCACTCCTCATCCGGCTGTCATGCATGCGTCGTGCACGGGACAGCGCCGCGCCGTCCCGCGGCCCTCCAATCACTGGGGACAACCACCGCCAGGGGAGGGCCAGATGACGCACCACGCACCGCACGAGCAGGAGATCCGGGCCGCTGCCGCACACTTCGGCCGCCGCCGCTTCCTCACCGTCACCGGGGCCGCCGCCGCGCTCGCCTTCACGACCAACCTCCCCGGCGGGGGCGCCTTCGCCGCCGAGGCCGATCCGCGGAAGATCACCGAGAACCCCTTCACGCTCGGCGTGGCCTCCGGCGACCCGCAGCCCGGCTCCGTCGTGCTGTGGACCCGGCTCGCCCCTCGCCCGTACGAGCCCGGCGGCGGCATGCCGGACGCCAGAGTCGCCGTCCGCTGGGAAGTCGCCTACGACGAGCGCTTCACACGGCTGGCCGGCCAGGGCCGCGCCGACGCACACCCGGAGTTCAACCACTGTGTGCACATCGAACCCACCGGCCTCGCGCCCGACCGCGTCTACCACTACCGCTTCCGCGCCGGCAGCTGGATCAGCCCGGTCGGCCGCACCCGCACCGCACCCGCCCGCTCCGCCCGCCCCGCCGCCCTGAAGCTCGCCGCGGTCTCCTGCCAGGCCTACCACGACGGCTACTTCACGGCCTACAAGCACCTGGCCGAAGAGGACCTCGACGTCGTCTTCCACCTCGGTGACTACCTCTACGAGTACCCGGTCGACGCGGCCGGCGGCGTCCGCCGCTACACCGACCGCACACTGCCCGCGGTCTTCAACCGGGAGACCGTCACCCTGGAGGACTACCGGCTGCGCTACGCCCTCTACAAGTCCGACCCGGACCTGCGGGCCGCGCACGCCGCCCACCCCTTCGTCGTCACCTGGGACGACCACGAGGTGGAGAACAACTACGCCTCCGACATCAGCGAGGACAACCTCCCGCGCGAGGCGTTCCTCGTCCGCCGCGCCGCCGCCTACCGCGCGTACTGGGAGAACCAGCCGCTGCGCCGCCCCCAGCGGCCCGACGGCGCCGACGCCCGGCTCTACCGCCGCGTCCAGTACGGGCAGCTCGCCCAGTTCGACATCCTCGACACCCGCCAGTACCGCTCCGACCAGGCCTACGGCGACGGCTGGCACGCCCCGGGCCCCGAGTCCCTGGACCCCGCCCGCACCCTGACCGGCGCCGCCCAGGAACGCTGGCTGATCGACGGCTGGCGGCAGTCCTCCGCGCGCTGGAACGTCCTGCCCCAGCAGGTCACCTTCTCCGAGCGGCGCAACGCCACCGGCGCCGGCTACCAGCTGAGCATGGACGCCTGGGACGGCTACGCGGCCTCCCGCGACCGGGTCCTCGCGGGCGCCGAGTCGGCGGGCGTGGACAACCTCGTCGTCCTCACCGGCGATGTGCACGTCCACTACGCCTTCGACATCAAGAAGGACTTCAAGGACCCCGGCTCGCGCACCGCGGGGGTGGAGTTCGTCACCACCTCGATCGCCAGCGGCAAGGACGGCGCGGACAAGCCCGCCAACTGGGCCACGTACCTGGCCGCCAACCCGCACCTGAAGTTCTACAACGGCCGGCGCGGCTACGTCACCGTCACCCTCGACCAGGACACCGCCCGCGCCGACTACCGCACGGTGTCCGCCGTCACCACCCCCGGGGCGCCGGTGCGCACCGCCGCCTCCTTCGTCTCCGAGGCCGGCGATCCGGGGCTGAAGCCCGCCTGATCCGGGACCCGCGGACCAGGACCGCGGAACGAGCCGGTCTCCGCCCAAGGGACCGGTCCGGAACCTGCTGGGAGCCGCCTCGCGCGTGACACCATGGTGCAGCCCTCGACGACCCATGGAGACGCAGATGACGGAGTCCGGCGCGGCCGATCCCCAGGACCTTCCCGCCATAGCCGGGCGGGACGCGGCAGCGGCAGCACCCGCTGCACCCGTCGCGTCCCGCCGCACCAGCCTCCTGGTCACCCTCGTCCTCGGCGGCCTCACGGCGGTCCCGCCGCTCTCGATGGACATGTATCTGCCCGCCCTGCCGCAGGTCACCGCCGCCCTGCACAGCCCCGCTGCCACCGTCCAGCTCACCCTGACCACGTGCCTGGCGGGCATGGCGCTGGGGCAGATGATCGTCGGCCCGATGAGCGACAAGTGGGGCCGCCGCCGTCCGCTGCTGGCCGGGATGGTGGTCTACGTCCTGGCGACGGCCCTGTGCGCGTTCGCCCCCACCGCCGAACTCCTCATCGCCTGCCGCCTGTTGCAGGGACTCGCGGGGGCCGCCGGCATCGTCATCGCCCGGGCGGTGGTCCGCGACCTGTACGACGGCGTCGCGATGGCCCGGTTCTTCTCCACCCTGATGCTGATCTCCGGGGTGGCGCCGGTCGTCGCCCCGCTCATCGGCGGCCAGATCCTGCGGATCACCGACTGGCGCGGCGTGTTCGTCGTCCTCACCGCCGTCGGGGTGGCGCTCACCCTCCTGGTGTGGCGCAGGCTCGACGAGACCCTGCCGCCCGCCCGCCGCCACCCCGGCGGCCTCGGCCAGACCCTGCGCACCATGCGCGACCTGCTCGCCGACCGGCCCTTCTCCGGCTACCTCCTGGTCGGCGCCTTCGCCTTCGCCGCCCTCTTCTCCTACATCTCCGCCTCCCCGTTCGTGGTCCAGGAGATCTACGGCGCCTCCCCGCAGACCTTCAGTCTGCTCTTCGGGCTCAACTCCGTCGGCCTGGTGCTCGTCGGCCAGTTCAACGGCAAGTTCCTGGTCGGCCGGGTCGGGCTCGACAAGGTGCTCGGCACCGGACTGGCCGTGATCGCGCTCGCCGCGGCCGCGCTGCTGGTGATGTCCTCCGGCGTCCTCGGCCGCCCCGGCCTGGTCCCCGTCGCCGCCGGCCTCTTCGTCCTCATGGCGGCGATGGGCCTGGTCATGCCGAGCACCAACACCCTGGCGCTGCTGCGCACCCCGCACGCGGCCGGCTCCGCCTCCGCGCTGCTGGGCACCTCCACCTTCCTGCTCGGCTCGGTGGCCTCCCCGCTGGTGGGCATCGCGGGCGAGCGGACGGCCCTGCCGATGGCCCTCGTACAGCTCTCCTGCGCCATATTGGCGCTCGTGAGCTTCCTGGGACTGTGCCGCCCGTGGCAGCGTAGGGGGGAGACCACCGGGAGCACGGCCGGAGAGAGGACCCCGCGCTGAACGCACCGAGACTCACCTACGGCACGCCGTCCCGGGCGGGGCTGGACCCCGCCTGGACCGAGCGGCTGGTCCGCGGCGTGCGGGCGCTGCCCGAGGGCCGTCCGCCCTGGGCGCCCGGCGCCGTCGTCCTGGCCGGCCGCGGCCCCGTCGTCGCCGCCGAGGCCGCCGCGGGCTGGGCACTGCGCTACCGCGCCCACGACCCCGACCGCGACCGCGGCATCGACCTGCCCCGCGACCAGTGGGAGCCGATGCGGGTGGGCACCGTCTTCGACCTCGCCTCGCTCAGCAAGCTCTTCACCGCCATCGCCGCGGTCCAGCAGATCGAACGCGGCCGGCTGGCCCTCGACGACGAGGTCCGCGCCGAGCTGCCCGCCTTCGCCCCCGGCATCACCGTGCGGCAGCTCCTCACCCACACCTCCGGCCTCGCGCCCGAACTGCCCTTCCACGACCACCGGACCCGCGCCGCCCAACTGGCGCTCCTGTGGACGGAGGCCGCCGCCCCCAGCGGCCGCCCCGGCGCCGCCCACCGCTACTCCGACCTCAACCTCATCGCCCTCCAGCTGCTCCTGGAACAGCGCACCGGCCACCGGCTCGACGCCCTGATCCGGGACGGCGTCACCGGCCCGCTCGGCATGTCCAGCACCACCTACGGCCCGCTGGCCCCCCAGGGCGTGGCGGCGACCGAGGACCAGCGGCGGCCCTGGGCCAAGGCGGACCGCGGCCTGGTCCGCGGCGAGGTGCACGACGAGAACGCCTGGGCCCTGGGCGGCGTGGCCGGCCACGCGGGCCTCTTCTCCACCGCCCAGGACCTGGCCGTACTGTGCCGCACGCTGCTCAACGGCGGCGCCTACGGCACCGCCCGCATCCTCGGCCCCCGCGCGGTCGCCGCCCTGCTCGACCCGCCCGGCCTCGGCTTCGCGGTCGACCAGCCGTATTTCATGGGCGAGTTGGCGGGCCGCGGCGCCGCCGGGCACACCGGCTTCACCGGCACCAGCCTGGTCCTCGACCGCGCCACCGACACCTTCCTCGTCCTCCTCGCCAACACCGTCCACCCCCGCCGCCGTGACGGCGGCAGCGCCCCGCGCGCCGCGGCCGCCACCCGGCTGGCCCGCGCGGTCTCCCGCGCCACCTGACCGGGCGGGGCCCGCCGCGGGGCCCCGTAGAATTTCCCCCATGCACGAGGAACTGCGCGCCGCGCTGGCGGGCCTGCTCGACGGCCTGCCGCCCAAACAGGCCGCGCAGGCCGTCGAGCGGCTGATCACCAACTACCGGGGGACCACCCCCACCGACGCCCCGGTCCTGCGCGACCGCGCGGATGTGGCCGCCTACGCCGCCTACCGCATGCCGGCCACCTTCGAGGCGGTACGCGCCGCCCTGGCCGCGTTCGCCGCCCGGGTCCCCGACTGGTCCCCGGCCACCCATACCGACATCGGCGGCGGCACCGGAGCCGCCACCTGGGCCGCCGCGGCCACCTGGGACGGCCACCGCAGCACCGTCCTGGACTGGGCCCAGCCCGCCCTCGACCTCGGCCGGGAGCTGGCCGCCAAGACCCTGCCCGACACCGAGTGGCGGCGGCAGACCATCGGCGCGGGCCTGACCGTCCCCGACGGCACGGACCTCGTCACCGTCTCCTACGTCCTGGGCGAACTCCGCCCCGACGACCGCCGCGCCGTCGTCGCCGCCGCGGCCGCCGCCGCGACGGCCGTCGTCCTGATCGAACCGGGCACCCCCGACGGCTACCTCCGCATCCGCGAGGCCCGCACCCAGCTCACCGAGGCCGGCCTGCGCATCGTCGCCCCCTGCCCGCACGGCGACACCTGCCCCATCGTCCCCGGGGAAGACTGGTGTCACTTCGCGGCCCGGGTCAGCCGCTCCTCCCTGCACCGCCAGGTCAAGGGCGGCTCCCTCCCGTACGAGGACGAGAAGTTCAGCTACGTCGCCGCCACCACCCTCGACGCGGCCCCCGCCCCCGCCCGCGTCACCCGCAAGCCCCAACTCCGCAAGGGCCAGGTCCTCCTGGACCTGTGCACGGCCCGCGACGGCCTCCAGCGCACCACCGTGACCAAGCGCCACGGCACCCACTACCGCGAGGCCCGCGACACCTCCTGGGGCGACCCCTGGCCCTGACCCCGCCGCACCGGCAGGGCCCCGCCCACCGCAACCCCCACTATTCCTCCCGCACCCGCTCCTGGAACCTCCGCAGCAACTCCTGCCGCCGCTCCTCCGCACGGCCCCGCGCCCGTCCGGCGGCATCCGCGCCGCCGCCTCCCCGCAGCGCCCCGCGCGAAAGCTTGGTACGGGTACCGCCGACCCCGAGCATCCCGCCCGCGTTTCCCCGGCTCATGGAGTTCCCCTTCCTCATCGTCCGCTTCACCAGCGAAGCGAGACGAGGCGTCTCGCTCGCATCCACTATGAGCGAGACGGTGCGTCTCGTCAAGGCGATACGTCTCGCCTTCCGTCTCGCTAGACTCCGCCGCATGGCCGACAAAGCAGCCCCTGACTCCACCCGCCGCAGCGAACGCTCCCGCCGGGCGATCTTCGACGCCGCCCTCGCCCTCGTCGGCGAGGTCGGCTACGACAAGCTCACGATCGAAGGCATCGCCTCCCGGGCCGGGGTCGGCAAGCAGACGATCTACCGCTGGTGGCCCTCCAAGGCCGCCGTCCTGCTGGACGCGTTCACCGTCGGCGTCGAGGACTACTCCGCGCAGGGCCTGCCGGACACCGGCGACCTGGCCGCGGACCTGAAGGCCGTGCTGCACGCCACCGTCGACGAGTTCAACGATCCGGCGTTCCAGGCCCCCTACCGCGCCCTGGCCGCCGCCGGCGCCAACGACGAGCAGCTCTCCCGCACCTTCGTCGCACGGCTGATGGAACCCGGCACCCAGGTCTACATCGACCGGCTGCGGGCGGCCCGGGAGGCCGGGGAGATCGCCGACGGCGTCGATCTGCGGATCGCCACCGAGATGATGCTGAGTCCCTTCTCACAGCGCTGGCTGATGCGCACCGGCGAACTGACCTACGACTTCGTCGACACCCTCGTCGACCAGGCACTGTGCGGACTGCGGCCCCGAGGCTGAACCCACCCGGCGGCCGGTCGCCGGCGGCGGCACACTGCCGCCGATGACCTGAATTGCCGGTATTGGTCCGCCCTTCGTTCACCCCGGATCTCCACACCGGTCACCCGAGGAGCAGGATGGTGGCAGCATTGATCCCAGACCACCGCTCGAAGTGAGGGGATAGATGGAACGCAAGAGCAGGTTCTCCCAGTGGCTGCGCCGGCCGAAGAGCGGATCAAACGGCGGCGATACGGACACGGGATCGGCGGCTGCGCGCAGCCGCGAGGACCTGCTGCTGGCGGCGGCCGACGCGGGCTTCCCCGTGGCGCCGGCGGCGCACCCCTCCGGCTACGGCTGTTCCTGTGAACGCATCGGCTGTCCCACCCCCGCCCGCCATCCCATCTCCTTCGGCTGGCAGACCGTCGCCACCACCGACCGCGACAAGGTCGCCGCCTGGGTCCGCACCCTCCCGCAGGCCAACTTCATCACCGCCACCGGCATCACCCACGACGTCCTGGACGTCCCCGTCGAGGCGGGCCGCAGCGCCCTGGGGCGGCTGGACGCGGCGGGCATCGACGTCGGCCCGATCACCCTCAGCGGCGCCGGCTTCGACGGCCGGATGCTCTTCTTCACCGCCACCCGCGGCACCCCGGACGACGAGGACGAGTGGTGGCCCTGCGAGCTGGACTGCCACCCCGAGACCATGGACGAGCACCCGGGCCTGCGCTGGCACTGCCGCGGCAGCTATGTGCTGCTGCCCCCCTCGGCGCTGCCCGGCGAGCGGCCCGCGGTGAGCTGGCTGCGCGGCCCCGAGCTGCCCCTGCCCGACCCGCTGACGCTCCTGGAGTCGCTCACCGACGCCTGCGCGGAGTTCAACGACCGCGAGCCGCACCACCACGAGGCGGCGGCCTGGCCGATCGGCCGCTGAGCCTTCCGCCGCACCCCTCCGCACACGCCGTACCCACACCGAAGGGCCGCCGGGTCACCCCGACGGCCCTGTGCGCGAGCCCGTTTCCCCGGCCGGCTACATCGGCTTGACCGCGGTCTTCGCCTCGATCCGGTTGAGCACCTCGACCTTCCCGCCGGCGCTCTTGGCGGGCACCCGGACCGTCTGGCCGGAGACCGTGGTGAAGAGCATCCGGTTGGTCTTCTTCGGCGGCCCGTCCAGGAGGCCCTTCAGCCGCCCGACCGAGATCGTCGCCCCGGCGAACAGCGTCTGCTGCTGGTGGTAGACGGTCGAGAAGAACACCAGCGCGCCGCCGTCCGTGGTGCGCAGCGCCACCGGCGGGTAGCTCGCGGGCGAGTCCTCCCACATGATGCGCTGGCCGGGCTTGTTGGCGTCCTTGGCCCGCCGCTCCCGCCAGCCGTCGGTCTGCGGGCCGGGGGCGAAGGTGCCGCCCTTGCCGGTGTTGAGGTAGGCGGCGTAGGAGCTGCTCAGCTTGCCCGGGGCGACCGTGAGGCCGGAGGCCGTGCCGGCCGGCACCGCCTCCGCGTAGCCGTCCTTGTCCGTCTTCAGCTCCGGTGCCTTGTTGTCCGCGAACGTCGCCAGGTACACCGCGCGCCACTGCTCGTCGATGCCGTCGCGGCTGAACACCAGGAACCAGCGGGTGTGCTGCCCCCGGGCGTTCTTGCGGTTGCTGGCCGCGTCCGCGATGAAGTACTTCGGCCAGCCCGCCTGCTTGGGCACCGTGAAGTGCGGATCGGTGAACGCCAGGTCCGGGAAGCCCGGATTGCCCTGCGGCCGGAGGGCCTGCGACGCCTTTATCCCGGCCTGGTCGATGGCGAGCAGCGCGCCGCCCTCGAAGGAGGGGTTCAGCGACGGGTCGAGCCGGCGGTTGGCCTTGTTGAAGCTCTTGGTGAAGTGCGTGAGCGCCTTGGTGCCCTCAGCCTTCGACACCGCCGGCAGCATCTCCCTCTCGCCGTGCACCGTCATGCACCCGCTCAGTATCACCAGCGCCGCCACGGTCGACGTCAGTGTTGCGGGCACCCGGAACGGCGACCTGCGTGTCATGGGGCTCGGGCTCCTTCGGGGCGACCGGGGCGGACGGGGCGGCCGCCGGGGTGGCACGATTCGGCGCAACCCTACCGGGGGCGAAGAAGAACAGGAGGGTGGGGACCAGATACAGAGCCCACACCGTGACCTGAAGGACGGTCGGGTCCGGCTGGAAGTTGAAGATGCCCTTCAGCACCGTGCCGTACCAGCTGTCGGCCGGGATCTGTGCGCTGACGTCGAACGCCTGCGAGGTCAGCCCCGGCAGGATGTCCGCCTCCTGCAGGTCGTGGAAGCCGTACGCCAGCACGCCCGCCGCGACCACCACCAGCATGCCGCCGGTCCAGGTGAAGAACTTCGCCAGGTTGATCCGCACCGCGCCGCGGTAGAACAGCCAGCCCAGCGCCACCGCCGTCAGCAGGCCCAGCAGCGCACCGACCAGCGGCCGCACCCCGTCGTTGGCGGACTGCGCGGCGGTCCAGATGAACAGCGCGGTCTCCAGGCCCTCGCGGCCCACCGACAGGAACGCGGTGACCACCAGCGCCACGGTGCCCATCTGCAGCGCCGCGTCCAGCTTGCCGTGCAGCTCCTTCTTCAGATGCCGCGCGGTGCGCCGCATCCAGAAGACCATCCACGTCACCAGGCCCACCGCGATGATCGACAGCGAACCGCCCAGTGCCTCCTGCGCCTTGAACGTCAGGGTCTGCGACCCGAACTGCAGCGCCGCGCCGAACGCGAACGACAGCACCACGGCGAGGGTGATGCCGAGCCAGACCGGGCGCAGCGCCTCCCGCCGCCCGGTCTTGACCAGATAGGCGATGAGGATGCAGACGACGAGGCTGGCTTCCAGGCCCTCGCGCAGACCGATCAGGTAGTTGCCGAACACGTCGGTTCCTTCCCTTCCTTCATGGTGCCGGCGCGCCGTGATGCGGCGCCGACGGTGTCAGGCGAACAGTTCCCGGCCCCACCAGTCGTCCGCGCCGCGGACGCCCGGCGGCACCGCGAAGAGCGCGGAACCCACGTGCTGGATGTACTCGTTGAGCGCGTCGTTCGCCGCCAGCCTCCGCTGGAGCGGCACGAAGCCCTCACGCACGTCGTGCTGGTAGGCGAGGAAGAACAGCCCCGCGTCCAGCCGCCCCAGGCCGTCCGTACCGTCCGTGAAGGAGTAGCCGCGGCGCAGGATGCGTATCCCGCCGTTGGAGTCCGGGTGCGCGAGGCGGACGTGCGCGGTCGGCAGCATCGACTTCAGGTGCGGGGCGTCCCGCTCGTGCTTCTTGCCGACCGGCGCGCCCTCGGCCTTGTCCCGGCCGAAGATGTCCTCCTGCTCCTTGCGGGAGGTGCGGTCCCAGGTCTCGATGTGCATCCGGATGCGGCGGGCGACGAGGTAGGAGCCGCCGGCCATCCAGCTCTCCTTGCCCTTCGCCGCGCCGTCCGCGACCCAGACGTGCTTGTCGAGCGCGGCGGTGTCGGTGCCGGCGAGGTTGTGGGTGCCGTCCTTGAAGCCGAACATGTTGCGCGGGGTCTGCGCGTCCGGCGTCGTCGAGGACGTCTTGCCGAAGCCCAGCTGTGACCAGCGGATCGCGACCTTGCCGAAGCCGATCCGGGCCAGGTTGCGGATCGCGTGCACCGCCACCTGCGGGTCGTCCGCGCAGGCCTGGACGCACAGGTCGCCGCCGCTGCGCGCGGTGTCGAGGTTGTCGCCGGGGAACTTCGGCAGGTCGATCAGCGCCTCGGGGCGCCGCCCCTTGAGGCCGAACCGGTCCTTGCCGTCCTTCTCGAACAGCGTCGGGCCGATGCCGAAGGTGAGGGTGAGCCGGGACGGCGGCAGCCCGAGGGCCTCGCCGGTGTCGTCCGGCGGGGCCTCCGCGAGACCGCCGACCGCGCCGTCGCCGACCGTGTCCCCGGCCGTCATCCGCGCCGCCGCCTTCGTCCACTCCTTGAGGAGCGCGATCAGCTCGTCGCGGTCATCGGTGGTGACGTCGAACGCGGCGAAGTGCAACCGGTCCTGGACGGCGGTGGCGATGCCCGCCTGGTGCCTGCCGTGGAAGGCGACCGCGGAGCGCGAGGTCGCGTCCGCGCCGGCCGGCTGGGCGTCGCCGCCGGTGCGCAGCGCCGCCGCCGTGCCGCCGGCCGCGACCGCGCCCAGCGCCAGCCCCGCGCCTCCCCAGCCCAGCAGGGAGCGCCGGGAGGGGGCGTGCCCCTCGGCGGTCCGTGCGGCCCCGGCGTCCTCGGTGGTCGTGCCCTCGTGCTCGGTCATCGTGCTCCTCTGCCCGGCGGCGGACTACTTGGTGGTGGCCACGGCGGCGGCCAGCTTGGACAGCGGCTCGGCGAGCGCGTTGACGCCGTCGGAGAGCTTCTTGCGGTCGCCCTTGCCGACGGTGTCGTAGGAGGCGAAGCCGTCGGCGGACTTGCTGTCGCGGTGGTCGTCGAGCAGCGCGCGGATCGCCTTGAACTGCTTGTCCAGCTCCTTGGCGAGCGCCGGGTCGTTCTTGGCGACGACCGGCTTGAGCAGCTCGTACGCCTTCTCGGCGCCCTCGACGTTGCCCTGGAAGTCGACCAGGTCGGTGTGGCTGTAGCGCTCTTCCTCACCGGTGACCTTGCCGGTGGCCACCTCGTCGAGCAGCTCCTTGGCCCCGTTGGCCATGCTGGTCGGGGTGATCTCGGCCTTGCCGACCCGCTTCTGCCAGTCCTTCAGGTCGGTGATGAGCTGACCGGCGAGCTTCTTGTCGTCCCCGGAGATCTTCTTCTCCTCCCACAGGGACTTCTCCAGCTTGTGCCAGCCGGTCCACTTCTGGCCCTTCTCCACGCCGTCGGCGCGCACATCGACCTTGGGGTCGATGTCGCCGAAGGACTCGGCGACCGGCTCGGTGCGCTCCCAGCCCACCCGGGACAGCGCGTAGGTCTTCTTGGCGGCCGCGACGTCGCCGCCCTTGACCGCGTCGGCGAACTTCTGCGCCGCGGGCAGCGTCTGGTCGGCCTGCTCCTGGACGTAGTGGCGGTAGGCGGCGACCGCGGCGTCCAGCTTCGGGTCGCGCTCGGCGGGCGCGCCCTTGCCGCTGGCGGTCACCTTCTGGCGTATGCCGTCGCCCTTCATGCCGGGCTTGCAGGCGACCTCGTACGAACCGGCCTTGATCTCCGCGGTGATCTCCGCGCTGGTGCCGGGGCCGATGTTCTCCCGCTCGGTCACGATCCGGTCGCCGGCGGCGTAGACGTACACCTCGGTGACCTTGGAGCCCTTGTTCTGCACCGCGAACCGGACATGTCCGGCGGGGAACTCCTTGGCGGAGAGCTCACAGCTGGAGTCGGTCGCGGTCACCTCGATGGCACCCTTGCCGCCTCCCTTGCCGTCGTTCTTCGCGGCGCAGCCGGCGACGGCGGTGACGGCCGTGACCGCCGCGAGGGCGGCGACGACGGAGGAGCGGTGGGCTCGCATACGGGGCTCCAGGCGGGCTCGGTGGTACGGAGGTGTCGTACCGGAACGATAAACAGTCACTGCGGTCGCCGCTAAGGCGGCCCTAACTTATCTGAGGCTTACCTAGTTTTTCCCGCCCCGTCCAGTGATCCCGCTCTCATGGACAACGGCTCGATCACGGGTTGACGCGCCCCCGGTCACGAATCCGTCATGCGGCGGTCAAGGTAAGGGGCATGCGACGCGACGGGTCGTGACCGGCGGATCTCCCGGCCGGCGGGCATCCGGCCACCCGGCGCCGGGCCGCGAGGCGGCGGCCCGCCCCGCCTGCGCCGCCCGGCCCTGCGGTTCACTGTCCGGATGACCGAACTCGATGTGCTCCGGGTGTTCTGCGGCCCCGACGGGACCGGCGGCAATGTGCTGGGCGTCGTCCGCGACGGCGCGGCCGTCCCCCACGCCGCCGAACGGGCCGCCCTCGCGGCCGAACTCGGCTACAGCGAAACGGTGTTCCTCGACGACGCCGACCGCGGCACCGTGGACATCCGTACCCCGAGCACCCGCCTCCCCTTCGCCGGCCACCCGCTGGTCGGCCTGGCCTGGCTGCTGCGGTCCCTGGGGCGGCCGCCGCGCACCCTGCGCCCGGCCGCCGGGGAGGTCGCGGTCCGCTTCGAGGGCGACCTCGTCTGGGTGCGCGGGCGCCCGGAGTGGGTCACCGCCCGCACGACCCGGCGGTACGCCTCGGCGGCCGAGGTCGACGCCCTGCCCGCGCCGCCGCCGGGCGAGGGCTGGCTCTACGCCTGGGCCTGGCGGGACGAGGCCGCGGGCGTGGTCCGGGCGCGGGCCTTCCCGCGGCGCGGCGACGGTGTCGTCGAGGACGAGGCGACCGGCGCCGCCGCCCTGCTGCTGACCCACGAACTCGGGCGCCCGCTCGACATCCGCCAGGGCGCCGGCTCCCGGATCCTCACCCGCCCGTACCCGGACGGCACCGTCGCCGTCGGCGGCCGGGTGTGCCCCGCCGGGCCGTAGCGGAGGTGAGCGGCCAGGGGGCAGCCGGCGACGGCCGCCCCCGCGGGCCGCTACGCGCTCAGCGGGAACTGCCCGCCCAACTCCCGGAAGACCGCGCTGTTCAGCCGGAACGCGCGCTTGCACTCGTCGACCACCCGCTGCTTCTCCAGCTCGTCCACCGGCAGGGCGTCCAGCAGGGCGCGGTACTCGCGCTTGAAGGCCGCGGGGTTGGGGATGTCCTCGAAGACGTAGAACCGCACCCCGTCGCCCTTGCGGGCGAAGCCCCAGGTCTTCTCGGCGGTGCCGCGGATGATCTGGCCGCCCGAGAGGTCGCCGAGGTAGCGGGTGTAGTGGTGGGCGACGAAGCCGGCCGGCCAGTCGCGGGTGCAGGCCGCCACCCGGTCCGCATAGGCGGCCGTGGCCGCGAGCGGCTCCAGGCCGGTGCGCCAGCGCGGGCCGCCGAGGTGGGCGAGGTCGCGCTCCAGCGCGGCGGTGCGGGCCAGCTCGGGGCGGATGAAGGGGCCCGCGACCGGGTCGGCGGCCAGCGACGGGGAGGCGTCCTCCAGCGCGCGGTAGACGAACCACAGCTGCTCGGTGTAGCGCCGGTAGGCCCCGACGCCGAGCCGGCCGCCGAGGAGGTCGCTCATGAAGGAGGAGTTCTCGGCCTCGGTGTGCTGCTCGTGGGACGCGGTGCGGATGACCGCCGAGAACGGAGCGGGGGCGGACGGAGGGGGCGGGGCCGGGCTGGACGCTTCCAAGACGGACCTCCGGGGGCCGAGGCGGGGGTCCCCCTGCTCGGATTCGAGAGCTTGGGGGAGGACGGGAACAGGCCGGCTCCGCGGAGCCGCCGACCCTGGGCTCACCCAACTGCTGAGGCTCACCTGAGTCGACCCGTTCCCGACGTCCTGTCGGTAACGAGCCTACCCCTGTTCCCGACGCCCTGTCGGTAAAGTTCCGGCCGCTCCCGTCAGGGCAGCGTGAGGATCTCCGCCCCGGTGTCCGTGACCACCAGCGTGTGCTCGAACTGCGCGGTCCGCTTGCGGTCCTTGGTCACCACCGTCCAGCCGTCGTCCCACATGTCGTAGTCGTAGGACCCCAGCGTCAGCATCGGCTCGATGGTGAAGGTCATGCCGGGCTTGATGTCGGTGGTGTGGTGCGGGCTGTCGTAGTGCGGAACGATCAGGCCGGAGTGGAAGGAGGAGTTGATGCCGTGGCCGGTGAAGTCCCGGACCACTCCGTAGCCGAAGCGCTTGGCGTACGACTCGATGACCCGGCCGATGATGTTGATCTGCCGGCCCGGCTTGACGGCCTTGATCGCGCGGTTGAGCGCCTCCCGGGTCCGCTCGACCAGCAGCCGGGACTCCTCGTCCACGTCACCGCACAGGTAGGTGGCGTTGTTGTCGCCGTGCACGCCGTTGATGTACGCGGTGACGTCCAGGTTCACGATGTCGCCGTCCTGGAGGACGGTCGAGTCCGGGATGCCGTGGCAGATCACCTCGTTGAGCGAGGAGCACAGGGACTTGGGGAAGCCGCGGTAGCCGAGCGTGGACGGGTAGGCGCCGTGGTCGCACATGAACTCGTGGGCGACCCGGTCGAGTTCGTCGGTGGTCACGCCGGGCGCGATCAGCTTGGCGGCCTCCGCCATCGCCTGCGCGGCGATCCGGCCGGCGATCCGCATCTTCTCGATCGTTTCGGCGTCCTGCACCTCGGGCCCCGTGTACGGGGTGGGTGCGTCCTTCCCGACGTACTCGGGGCGCGGGATCGAGGCGGGGACGGGGCGGGTGGGGGAGATCTTCCCCGGGACAAGAAGCGACTGGCCAGACATGCCAGCGAGTGTATCCGCGGGCCGTCGGGCAGGATGGTGGCACAAGAGCATCCACAGGAGGCGGCAATGGCGCTGTTCAAGAGGCGTACGACCGGCAAGCCGGGCGAGTGGTACTACTGCCTCGAACACGGGACGGTCGAGGAAGGGCCCCAGTGCCGCGCCGCCGACCGCTTCGGCCCGTACGGCACCCGTGAGGAGGCCGCCCACGCCATGGAGACCGCCCGCGAGCGGAACCAGGAGTGGGACAACGACCCGAAGTGGCACGACGGCCAGGGCCGGGGGAAGAGCGGCAGCAAGGAGGCGTAGCGGGGCGGGGCGTCCCGCTACGCCGCCGGCCTCAGGCCGGTGCCGGGTCGGTGTCCGGGGCCGGGGAACCGGCCCCGGGGCCGTCACCCCGCTCGGCCGCGCCGTCCGGGCCGCCCGCCGCGGGCGGCCCGGCCCCCTCGCCGCCGCGGGCCACGGCGGCGGAGCGGCTTTCCCGCATCCGCCGGGCGTGCGCGTCCGTCCTGGCGTCGTAGGACATCAGCTTCGGCAGGCCGAGGGCCAGCAGGCCGACCCCCGCGAAGCACAGCAGGCCGCCCAGCGACACCGCCGCCCGGACGCCCGTCAGGGCCGCCATGCCGCCGATCCGGACCTGGCCCAGCTGCGGCCCCGCCGCGTACGACAGCAGCTCGATACCGGCCAGGCGGCCGCGCAGCTCGTCGGGGATCGTCTGGTTCCACATCGCCGACCGGAAGATGCCACTGATCATGTCGCAGGCGCCGGCCACGGTCAGCAGGAGCAGCACCGCCCAGACGTGGTCCAGCAGCCCCGCGGCGGCCACCGCCAGCCCCCAGCCCGCGGCGGCGAGCACGATCGCCCGGCCCTGCCTGTGGACGCGTGAGGTCCAGCCGCTGGTCAGGCTCACCAGCAGGGACCCGGCCGGCAGCGCCGCGTACATCAGTCCCAGCGCCCAGGGCGCGTCGAGGTCGTCGGCGAGGAACGGGAAGATCGCCAGTGGGAAGGCGAACAGCATCGCGACGACGTCGACGGCGTAGGTGCCGAGCAGCTCCTTACGGCTCCAGGCGTAGCGCGCGCCCTCGGCGATCCCGCGCAGCGACGGCCGCTCGGCGTCGTGCGAGGCGGGCGACGGGGCCAGCCTCAGGGCGAGCAGCACCGAGACCACGAAGGTGGCCGCGTCGACGGCGTACGCCCAGCGCAGCCCGGCGAGGGCCAGCAGCCCGCCGGCCAGCGCGGGCCCGGCGATGGCGCCGAGCTGCCAGCGCAGCGCGTTGAGGGCGGCGGCCGCGGCGAGCTCGGCGTGCGGGACGATCCGTGGCACGAGCGCGTCCAGGGCCGGCCGCTGCAGACCGGTCAGCGCGCTGGTGGCGGCCGCGGCCGCGTACAGCGGCCACACCATCGGGTGCGGCAGCGCGCTGTTGAGCAGCAGCAGGACGGAGACCAGGCCGAGCGCGGTCTCGGTCCACAGGACCAGCCGGCGGCGGTCGAAGGCGTCCGCGAGCGCCCCGCCGTAGAGGCCGAAGACGATCAGTGGGACCAGCTCCACCGCGCCCAGCGCCCCGACCGCGAGGGTGGAGCCGGTCAGCTCCTTCAGCTGCAGCGGCAGGGCCACGAAGGACAGCGAGCTGCCGAAGACCGTGATCACGCCCGCGCACCACAGCAGCCGGAAGTCGCGCGAGGAGCGCCAGGGCGCCAGGTCCGGCAGCAGCGCGGAGAGGCGCCGGCGGACGGGCCGCGAGGGGCCGGTGGCAGGCGGGGGAGCGGGGGCCGAGGGGGGAGCGCTGTCCGAGGTCACGGGGCACCATCGTGCGTACCGGCACGGACCGGCGCAAAGGGTTTTCGCCCGCCGGCGGGGCCCCGCGGGGGCTACCAGCGGGGCGGGGGCGGAGCCGTCAGCCGGTCCGTGAGGCGGGCCAGCCGGTCGCGGAAGCGGCGGTGTCCGCGGGGCGCCGGCAGGCTGTTCTCGCCGGCGGCCGCGCTCACCAGGTGCTGGACCGTGTCGAGATCGAGGCCGGCGGACGCCGCGTCCGTGCCGTCGGGCGGGGCCGGGGACGCGGCGAGCGCGTCGTGCGCCAGGGTGTGCAGGTCGCGGTCGCCGCCGTCCAGGGCGAGCACCGTGGCGCCGTTGCGGCGGGCGTCGTGCACCCGCTCCAGCAGCCCGGCGCCCGGCTGCTCCGGCGTCACCACCAGCAGCGTCTCGCCGCGCCCGGCCGCCGCCAACCGGCCGAGCCCCACCGCCAGATGGGCCGGCGCCCCGCCGGGGACGCGGTGGCGCACCAGGGTCGGCGACAGCTCGGGCAGGCCCGACCAGGCGGCCTCGTCGTCGAGATGGGCGGCCAGGTGCCAGGGCTCGTACCCGGCGCTGCCGACCAGCAGCAGGCCCCCGCCATGGGGGGTGACGGCGCCGCGCAGCGTCCCCGCGAAGCGGCGGGTGGACTGCACCCACTCGGTCCCGGCGAGCACCTCGCGCAGCAGGGCGACCCGTACGGCATCCATGGCCCGGATCCTGCCGCAGTGCGGCGCCGTCCGGCTGCCGTTTCCACGGGCGTCACCCGTACGGGACTTGGGGCCCTGGCGGAGGGCGGGGCGGGTGTGCCGTCCGGCCCGCCGCCGTGGGATGCGGGCTCAGCGGACGGGGGTCAGGCCGGCGGAGGTGAGCCGACGTCCCACCTCCGCCACGGCGTCGTCGCTCAGCGGGCGCTGCGGAACGGCGGTGGTCCCCCGGTCGATCACGCCGAGGAGGTGCAGCGCCGCCTTGAACGCGCCGAGCGCCGAGGAGCTGCGGCCCATCTCGGGCTCAGGACCGACGTCGACCATCGTGAACAGGGCGACCAGACGCTCCTGTTCGGCGGCCGCCCGCTCCCAGTCGCCGGCCCGGGCGGCGTCGAAGAGGCGGACGTAGCCGGCCGGGTCGACGTTGCCGAGGCCGGGGACGACGCCGTCGGCGCCCGCCAACAGGGCCGCGTCCACGGTCAGTTCGGAGCCGGTGAGGACCGAGAAGCCGGGGGCGGGGCCGGTGCGCCGGGCGGCGCGGCCGCCGAGCGCGGTGAGCAGGCGGCGCAGCGAGCCCTCGTCGCCGCTGCTGTCCTTGAGGCCGGCCAGGGTGTCGTCCCCGGCCAGCTCCCGCACCAGCGACGGGGACAGCTTGCTGTGGACGGCGGCGGGGATGTCGTAGGCGAACAGCGGGAGGCCGACGGCCGTGCGCAGGTGGCGGAAGTGCGCGGCGATCTCCCGGGGGTGGGTGCGGGTGTAGAAGGGCGCGGTGGCGACGAGGGCGTCGGCGCCGAGGGCGGCGGCGGTCCGGGCGTGGTCGAGGACCCGCGGGGTGGTGGTGTCGATGACCCCGGCGAGCACCGGGACCCTGCCGTCCGCGGCCTCGAGGACGGTTTCCAGGGCGGTGGCGCGCTGGGCGTCGGTGAGGTAGGCGGCCTCGCTGGTGGAGCCGAGGGCGAACAGCCCGTGGACGCCGCCGTCGAGGAGGTGGTGCACCAGGCGGGTCAGCGAGGCGGTGTCGATCTCGCCGTGCGGGCCGAGCGGGGTGCAGACCGGCGGGACGACGCCGTGCAGGGGGGCGGGCAGTGCCATGGGGGCTCCGGGGTCTCCGAGTCCGACATAGGACATCCCATGTCCTATGTCGAGCACAATAGACCTGTTCACAGGCGGTCGGTCAAGGATCCGCGGCCCGGCGCGGGGGGCGGCGGACGGGCCGGCCGCGTGGCAGGCGCGGGAGCGGGAGAGGGAGTTTCCATGGCACGAGGGACGATGGCCGAGGATGTGCAGGCGCAGATCAAGCAGTTGATCCTGCGGCGCGGGCTGACCCCGGGCGATCCGCTGCCCACCGAGGCCGAGCTGGTCGGCCTGCTCGACGTGAGCCGCAACTCGGTGCGCGAGGCGCTCAAGGCGCTGCAGGCGATGCGCATCGTGGAGATCCGGCACGGCTTCGGCACCTACGTCGGCCCCCTCACCCTGGAGCCGTTCGTCGAGGGCGTCGCCTTCCGCGCCGCGGTCCGCCACCACCAGGGCGAATCCAGCCTCTACGAGCTGATGGAGGTCCGCGAGGCGCTGGAGGCGGGCCTGATCGGGACCGTCGCCCGCGACCTGTCCGCCGAGGATCTCGCCGTCCTCAAGGGCCTGGTGCAGCGGATGGCGGAGGAGGCGCGGGGCGGGCAGGTGCAGAGCGCCACCGACCGCGCCTTCCACCTCGCCCTGTACCGCTCGCTCGGCAACCACCTGCTGAGCGAGGTGCTGGACGCGTTCTGGGCGGCGCTGCGCCGGGTGCGCGAGGACCTCTCCGACGACGGCCCCGACCCGGACGTGACGTACCGCCAGCACCAGGAGATCGTCGACGCGTTGGAGGCGGGCGACGGCGACCGCGCCGTGGCGGCGATGCACCGGCACTTCGACGGCATCCGGCGCCGGCTGACCGAGCAGTGACGCGCCCGCGCCGGACCGTGCGCCGCCGCCCCCGTTCACCGGGATGTCACCCTCCGTCGGCGGCGCCGTCGCCGGCGCGGAATGTGCCATGTGCGGTGTCTTGACGGCCAGTTGGGCACTCCCTATGGTCGCCGCAGGACAAGGGACGTCCTACGTCCTTGCCCGTTGGGGGTGACCCATGGCGGACGAGAGCTCCGTGCCGTACGGGGCCGGGACCGAGGGGCCCACCGGCCCGCGCCCGCGCACCTGCCCGCCGCGCGACCCCCGCCCCCACTTCCCCCGCACACCGGCCGACGGCCACCCGGCCGGGACGGGCGGCTTCCGCAGGCACTGCACGATCACCTTCCGCCGCACACCCGTGGAGGAGCCGACATGACCAACAGCCCCGTGCACCGCAGAACGGTCCTGGGCGGGGCGGCCGCCGTCGCCGCCGGCTGGGCACTCGCCGGCTGCGGCGACAGCGGGGACGGCGACGGCGACGCGCCCCGCGAGCGCGCGAAGGGGCAGCGGATCCAGCTGACCTTCTGGTCCTGGGTGCCGGGCATCGACAAGCCCGTCGACCTGTGGAACCGCAGGCACCCCGAAGTGCAGGTCAAGGTCGAGAAGGTGTCGGCCGTCAACGGCGCGCAGTACGCGAAGATGCACGCCGCCGTCAAGGCCGGCAACCCGCCCGACCTGGGCCAGATCGAGTTCCCCGTCCTCCCCGGCTTCCTCCTCGACGACGGGCTGCTCGACCTCGCCCCGCTCGGCGTCGCCCGTCACAAGGACAAGTTCACCGGCTGGCAGTGGCAGCAGGCCGTCTTCGGCCGCGGCGTCTACGCCGTCCCGCAGGCCTCAGGGCCGATGGGCCTCTTCGTCCGCCAGGACCTCTTCGACGCGTGGGAGGTGGCCACCCCGCGGACCTGGGACGAGTACGAGGACGCCGCCAAAGCCGTCCGCAGGAAGGGCGCCTGGATCGAGACCTTCGCCCCCACCAACGGCAACCGCCTCGCCGGCCTCGCCTGGCAGGCCGGCGCCAGGTGGTACGCGACGCACGGCGACACCTGGATCGTGCACATCGACGACGAGCCCACCCGCAAGGTCGCCGACTACTGGGAGTCCCTGGTCCGGCGAAAGCTCGTCAAGACCATCCCGGACCGGCAGAACGCCTGGTACAAGGATGTGCAGACCGGCGCCATCCCGGCCTGGCTGGGCGCCAGTTGGGGCGACGCCCTGCTGGCCGGCAACGCGCCGGGCACCAAGGGCAAGTGGCGGGCCGCGCCGCTGCCGCAGTGGAAGGCCGGCGCCCAGGACTTCGCCAACTGGGGCGGCTCGACAACCGCCGTCTTCGCCAAGGCCCGCTACCCCAGGGACGCCCTGGACTTCGCCGTCTGGCTCAACACCGCCCCCGAGTCGATCGCCCTGCTCATCGACGGCGGCTACGGCTTCCCCAGCGCCAAGAAGGGCTGGGACACCACCGACCTCGACGTCGACAAGGACTTCTTCGGCGGCCAGGCGTACAGCAGGGTCTTCGCGGACGCCGGGGCGCATGTGGACACCAGCTGGCGCTGGGGCCCCGGGGTGGACACGCTCTACCAGCGGCTCGGCGACGCCTTCACCGACGCGCTCGCCGACGGCAGTTCGTTCCGCTCGGTCCTGGCGACGGTGCAGCGCCAGACCCTCGACGACCTCAGGGGCAAGGGCCTGAAGGCGGAGAGCGGCGGGTGAGCGGGGCCGTGCCGAGCGGGCCGGAGCAGGCCGGGCGGAAGCGGGCCCGCGGGGCCGGCGGCAGCCGCCCGCGCCGCGCCCGGCGCACCCGCACCCGCGACGCCCGCGCCGCCGCCGGGTTCGTCCTGCCCTTCCTCGCCCTCTTCTGCCTCTGCTTCCTCGCCCCCCTCGGCTACGCCCTCCACCAGAGCCTGCACCGGACCGAACGCACCGGCCCGCTCGGCCTCGGCCGGGAACACGAGACCTTCGCCGGCCTCGCCAACTACGCCCACGCGCTCGCCGACGACCGGTTCCTGGCCGGCTTCGGCCGGGTGCTGCTCTTCGGCGCCGTCCAGATCCCGCTGATGATCGTGCTGGCCACCGCCCTCGCGCTGCTGCTGGAGAGCGCGAGCGCCCGCGGGGTCGCCTTCTTCCGCACCGCCTTCTTCCTGCCGTACGGCGTGCCCGGAGTGATCGCCTCCATCCTGTGGGGCTTCCTCTACGTGCCGGGCATCAGCCCGCTGGTGAAGATCGCCGACTCCCTGGGCTGGCACCTCGACTTCCTCTCCCGCGGCACCGTCCTGTGGTCCCTCGCCAACATCGTCACCTGGCAGTTCACCGGCTACAACATGCTGGTGCTGATCGCCCAGCTCAAGTCCGTACCGGGAGAGCTGTACGAGGCGGCGCGGATCGACGGGGCGAGCGCCTGGCAGGTCGCCCGCCACATCAAGATCCCGCTGATCCGCCCGGCGCTCCAGCTCACCGGTGTCTTCAGCATCATCGGCACGCTCCAGCTGTTCGCCGAACCCATGGTGCTGCGCCCGCTGGCCTCCTCCGTCGACTCCGGCTACACCCCCAACCTGCACGCCTACAGCGAGGCGTTCGTCGGCAACAACCCGCAGGTGGCGGCGGCCGAGGCGGTCCTGCTCGCGCTGGTGGCGTGCGCGCTGTCCTTCGGCTTCCTGCGGCTGGCCGGCGGGCACGCCGGGGAGCGCCGGTGACCCCGCCCCCGCTCCGCCACCGGATCATCACCGCCTCGCTGCTGACCGTCGCCGCGCTCTACTTCCTGGTCCCCGTCTACTGGCTGGTGGTCTCCGCCACCAAGAACAGCGCCGACCTCTTCGGCACCTTCGGCTTCTGGTTCGCCGACCCGCACCCCGTCGACCGCCTCACCGAGGTGCTGGCCTACGACCACGGCATCTACGTCCGCTGGCTCGCCAACTCCCTCCTCTACGCCGGGACCGGCGCGGTCTGCGCCACCCTGCTGTCCGCGGCGGCCGGCTACGCGCTCGCCAAGTTCCCGTTCCCCGGCCGGGACGCGGTCTTCACCGTGGTGCTGGCCGGCGTGCTGGTCCCCGGCACCGCGCTGGCCCTGCCGCTCTACTTCCTCTTCAGCGCGATGGGGCTGGCCGACACCTACGGGGCGGTGCTGATCCCCAGCGCGGTCAGCCCGTTCGGCGTCTACCTGTGCCGGATCTACGCGGCCGCCGCGGTTCCCGACTCGCTGCTGGAAGCGGCCCGGATCGACGGAGCCGGGGAGGCCAGGATCTTCGGCGGGCTGGCGCTGCGGCTGATGACCCCGGCGCTGGTGACCGTCTTCCTGTTCCAGTTCGTGCACATCTGGAACAACTACTTCCTGCCGCTGGTGATGCTCTCGGACTCCGGCCTCTACCCCGTCCAGCTGGGCCTGACCTCCTGGACCGGCTACGCCGACCGCCAACCGGTGCTCTACCAGTACACGGTGGGCGGCGCCTTCCTGTCCGTGGTGCCGCTGATGGTGCTGATGACGGTGCTCCAGAGGTACTGGCGCACCGGCCTGACCGACGGCAGCCTGAAGGCGTGAGCGCGTGAGGGGGCGCCGCGGCGGGCGCGGGGCGGCGGGCCGGGCGGTGTGATCCCGAGGACCCGGGCGGTTCCCCGCCGGGGCGTGACAGGATCGCTGTCATGACTACTCCTGACGATGCCCGGTCCCCGAACGCCGCGACCCGCGCGAAGGCCGCCCTCCAGCGCGATCCCTGGGACCTTCCGGACGTCTCCGGCCTGGTCGTCGGCGTCCTCGGCGGCACCGGCGACCAGGGCCGCGGCCTGGCCTACCGGCTCGCCCGGGCCGGCCAGAAGGTGATCATCGGCTCCCGCGCCGCCGAGCGCGCCCAAGCCGCCGCCGGGGAACTCGGCCTGGGCATCGAGGGCGCGGAGAACGCCGACTGCGCCCGGCGCAGCGATGTGGTGATCGTGGCCGTGCCGTGGGAGGGCCATGCCAAGACCCTGCAGGCGCTCCGCGAGGACCTGGCCGGCAAGCTCGTCGTCGACTGCGTCAACCCGCTCGGCTTCGACAAGAAGGGCGCCTACGCGCTCAAGCCGGAGGAGGGCAGCGCCGCCGAGCAGGCCGCCGCCCTGCTGCCCGATTCCCGGGTCGCCGCCGCCTTCCACCACCTGTCCGCGGTGCTGCTGCAGGACCCCGAGACCGAGCGGATCGACACCGATGTGATGGTCCTCGGCGAGTCCCGCGCCGACACCGACGTGGTGCAGGCGCTGGCCGCCCGTATCCCCGGCATGCGCGGCGTCTTCGCCGGCCGGCTGCGCAACGCCCACCAGGTGGAGTCGCTGGTCGCCAACCTGATCTCGGTCAACCGGCGCTACAAGGCGCACGCGGGACTGCGGATCACCGACGTCTGAGCCGCACCCCGCGGGAACGGGCGACGGCGAGGGCCGCCGGACCGCCGGCCGGCGCACACGGGGCATGGGGGACACTGGGGAGGACCGCACCACTCCCGACAGGAGCCGCCCCCATGCCCCTCTTGCCCCCGTCCGGCCCGGCCCGCCGGCTCGCCCTCATGGCCCTCGCCGTGTGCGTCCTGTCCGTCGCCGCGGCCGTGGTCGCGTTCGTCCAGGGCAGCTTCGTCGGCATCGTCTGGATCCTGCTGGCGGGCATCTCCAGCAACATGGCGTGGTTCTACCTGCGCCGGGCGAAGCTCCAGCGGGCCGGGCAGTCCGGCTGAGCACGGCGGCCCCCGCCCAGGACCGCCGGGGCCGGCCGCTCCGGCGGACCGGCCCGGCGCGGCCCCTCAGAAGACGCCGCCGCCCTGCGGCAGCTGCGGCTCGCCCTGCCAGAAGCGGAAGAGCTGCTGGCCGAGGTAGCTGTCGAGGGACGAGACACCGAGGCCGTGCAGGATCGTGTCCACCAGGCCGAAGAACGCCTGGTTGACCTCCGGGACCCACAGCAGCCCGAAGACCGCCAGCAGGCCGAACGGCGCGAACGGCTCCACCTGCCGCCGCAGCTTGTACGACAGCCACGGCTCGATCACGCCGTAGCCGTCCAGGCCCGGCACCGGCACGAAGTTCAAGATCGCGGCGGTCACCTGCAGCAGCGCCAGGAACGCCAGCGCGAAACGGAACGGAGCGGGCACCCCGGCCAGCCCGTCCAGCCAGAACGGCGCCGTGCACACCGCCGCGAACACGATGTTGGTCAGCGGCCCGGCCGCCGAGATCAGACTGTGCCGCCAGCGCCCCTGGATCCGGCCCCGCTCGATGAACACCGCCCCGCCCGGCAGCCCGATCCCGCCCATGATCACGAAGATCACCGGCAGCACGATGCTGAGCAGCGCATGGGTGTACTTCAGCGGGTTCAGCGTCAGATAGCCCCTGGCCTCCACCGAGATGTCCCCGCTGTGCAGCGCGGTCCTGGCATGCGCGTACTCGTGCAGGCACAGCGACACGATCCAGCCGGACACCACGAACAAGAACACCGCGAAGCCGGTGTGCGCCGCGAGCGTGCCGCTCCACACGGCCCACCCCGACACCGCCATGACGGCGACGAGCCCGAGGAAGACCGGGCTGATGCGGCGGTCGGCGCGTCGGATTGCTGTGGTCATGGTGCGGGGCTCCCGGTGGTCCGATGAGGGGCAGCCCTGACCGTAACCGCGTCACGGCGGCCGGCGCACGGCACGGCGCCGACGGGCTCGTGCACGGACCCCTGCCCCGGACCGGTGGGCCCGAAAACGACACTCGGTCCTGGGGACTTCCCGACGTGAACGACAATGGGCCGGTGCGTTACGGAATTCTCGGCACCACCCAGGCCAACCGGACCGACGGCACGCCCGTCGCGCTCGGCGGACCCCGCCTGCGCGCGCTGCTCGCCGCCCTCGCGCTGCGCCCCGGCCGGGCCCTGTCCCCGGACGTACTGATCGCCGACATCTGGGGCCTGGACCCGCCCGCCGACGCGGCAGGCGCCCTGCAGGCGCTGGTCGGCCGGCTCCGCCGCGCCCTGGGGCACGCCGCGGTGGTCTCGGCCGACGGCGGCTACCGGCTGTGCGCCGAGCCCGACGCGGTCGACCTGCACCGCTTCGAGCGCCTCGCGGCGGAGGGCGGCCGGGCGCTCGGCGCCGCGGACCCGGCCGCCGCCGCCGCCCTGCTCGACGACGCCCTCGCGCTCTGGCGCGGCCCGGTCCTCGCCGACCTGCCCGACGCCGGCGTCGAGGCGGCCCGCGCGGAGAGCCGCCGGCTGGACGCCCAGCGCACCCGCCTCGCCGCCGACCTCGCCCTGGGCCGGGCCGACCGGGCGCTGCCCACCCTGCTCGCGCTGTGCCAGGACCATCCGCTGGACGAGCCGCTCCAGGCGCTTCGGCTGCGCGCCCTGCGCGCGGCGGGCCGCACCGCGGAGGCCCTGGCGGCCTACGAGGACATACGCACCGGCCTCGCCGACCGCCTCGGCGCGGACCCCGGCCCGGAACTGCGCGCCCTGCACGCGGAACTCCTCCGTCCGCCGCCGCAGACGCCGCCGGCGCAGCCCCCCGCGCCGCAGCCGCAGCCGGCACCCGGACCCGCGGCCGTCGCCCCCGCCCCCCATCCCGTCCCCGCCCCCTTCCTCACCCCGCCGCACCCCCGGCCCGGCAACCTCCGGGCCCGGCTCACCTCCTTCGTCGGGCGGGACACCGACCTGGCGGCGCTCCGCGCCGACCTCGCCGGGCACCGGCTGGTGACGCTGCTGGGCCCCGGCGGCGCCGGCAAGACCCGGCTGTCGCAGGAGGGCGCGGAGACCGCGGCGGCCGCCCGCCCGGACGCCTGGCCGCACGGCGTATGGCTGGCCGAGCTGGCGCCGGTGGACGATCCGCAGACCGTCCCCGAGGCCGTGCTGACCGCGCTCGGCGCCCGCGAGACCGTGGTCCGCGGCACCACGGCGGAGGGGCTGCGCGCCGCCGCCGACCCGACCGCCCTCGACCCGCTCGGCCGGCTCGCCGAGCACTGCGCGGGGCGCCGGATGCTGCTCGTCCTCGACAACTGCGAGCATGTGATCGGCGCCGCCGCCGCACTCGCCGAGCGGCTGCTGGCCGACTGCCCCGGCGTGACGGTGCTGGCCACCAGCAGGGAGCCGCTGGCCGTACCGGGCGAGGTGCTGCGTCCTGTCGAGCCGCTGCCCGACCCCGTCGCGCTGCGGCTGCTCGCCGACCGCGGGGCCGCCGCCCTGCCCGGCTTCCGCGTCGACGCCGACGAGGAGACGACGGCGGCCTGCACCGAGATCTGCCGGCGCCTCGACGGGCTGCCGCTGGCCATCGAACTCGCCGCGGCCCGGCTGCGGTTGCTGACACCCCGGCAGCTCGCCGACCGGCTCGACGACCGCTTCCGGCTGCTGACCAGCGGCAGCCGGACCCTGCTGCCCCGGCAGCAGACCCTTCGGGCCGTCGTCGACTGGTCCTGGGACCTGACCGACGAGCCCGAACGGGCCGTACTGCGCCGGCTGTCCGTCTTCGCCGGGGGCTGCGACCTGGCCGCCGCGGAGGCGGTGTGCGGCGGCGACGGCGTCGACCCGCGCGAGGTGGCCGGGCTGCTCGGCTCGCTCATCGACAAGTCGCTGGTGGTGGCGGCACCGGCCGGGACCGAGGACGGCGACGACCGTCCGGCCGACGGCGGCCGCGGCGCCCGCGCCGGGGGGCAGATGCGCTACCGGCTGCTGGAGACGGTGGCGGAGTACGCCGGCGAGCGGCTGGACGAGGCGGGGGAGCGGGCCGGAGCCGAACGCCGCCACCTCGTCGCCTACCGCGAACTGGCCCGCACCACCGACCCGTTGCTGCGCGGCCCCGGCCAGCGCGCCGCCATGGAGCAACTGGAGCTGGAGCACGACAACCTGCGCACCGCGCTGCGCCGCGCCCTGGCCGCGCGCGACGAGCACGAGGCGCTGTGCCTGGTGCTGTCCCTGCAGTGGTTCTGGTCGCTGCGCGACCACCGCAGCGACGCCCGCCACTGGGCGACGGCGGCCGGCGCGCTCGGCCCCAACCCCTTCGGCCCCACCGCCGGACCCGCCCCCGACCTGGACGTCAGCCCCATCCACGCACCCCCGCCGATGGCCCCCGAACAACTGCTGGAGGCCCGCCGGGAGGTCCGGCTGGTCGCCCTCTCCAGCATGGACAGCGACATCGAGGCGCTGCGCGACCCCGAGATGCAGCGGGAGCTGACCGGGATGCTCGCCGTCTACCGCCCGGGCATGCCGCAGACCTGCCGGGTGCCCGGCGCGCTGTGGTACTACGCGGTGCTGCTCACCGGGCAGTTCGACGACCTGGCGGAGCTCGTCGACGGCGCGGTGGCGGCCTGCCGCGGCTTCGGCTACGCCTGGGAGCTGGCCTACATGCTGCAGTTCCGCTCCAAGATCCTCAACGACCGCCCCCGCGGGCTGTCCCAGGCCACCCGGGACGCCGACGAGGCGCTGCAGATCTTCCTGAGGATCGGCGACGTCTGGGGCGCGGCCGAGGCGCTGTCGGGCCGCGGCGAAACCCACGAGCGACGGGGCGCGTACGCGCCGGCCGCGCGCGACTACCGGGCGGCGATGGTGCACGCCGAGAACCTGGGGGCGCACGGCCAGACGCTGCTGCTGCGCTGCCGGCTGGCCGCCGTGCTCATCGAGGACGGCCAGGAGGAGACCGGCGAGCGGATGCTGCGCGAGGTGCTGGCCGAAGCCGTCAAGGGCAACAGCGGCCGGGACACCGAGCCGTTCGCGCGGCTGACCCTCGCGATGCTGCTGACGGTTCAGGGGCGGCTCCCGGAGGCGCGGGCCGAACTCCACACGGTGCGCGAGATCTTCACCCCGCGCGCCCCCGACCTGTTCTCCGGGATGCTGGAGACCTCGCTGGTCTCCCTGGACCTGGACGAGGGCGGCCGCGACGAGGAACTGCTGACGAGGTTCCGGACGGCCCTGGCCACCCTGCAGGACTCCCTGACGCAGATGGTCGCGCCGGACCTTCCGGTGGTGCAGCTCCTCACCGGCGCACGGGTGGTGATGGCGGTACGCGGCCCGTCGGCCGGTGTGGACGCGGCGCGCCTGGTCGGGGCGTACGACGGGCTGCGGGCGGACAGCCATGTCCCGCCGCGGATCATCCGCGACGACCGGGAGCGCACCGAGGCGGCCGCGCGGGCGCTGCTGGGCGACGCCGCCTACGCGCGGGCACACGCCGAAGGCGGTGGCCTCTCCCTCGAAGAGGCCACCGCCCTCATCTGACGCGAGCCGGGCGAAGGACCGTCCCGCGGGGAGAACCCCCGCGGGACGCGCGTCAGGTCTTCTTGCGGAACTTCGCCACCGCGAGCGGCATCGTGACGGCCGTGATGGCGACCGCCCAGCCGAGGGTGACCAGGGTCGGATGGGCCACCGCGCCCTGGCCGTTGATCAGCGCGCGGGCCGCGTCCGCCAGGTTGGACAGCGGATTGACCTCGGTGAAGCCCTTCAGCCAGCCGGGCATCTTCGTCGTCGGCGTGAAGATCGACGAGCCGAACTGCAGCGGCATCAGCACCAGCATCGCCACGCCCTGCACCGCCTGCGGGGTCTTCATGGCGAGCCCCAGCAGAATGAAGATCCACATCAGGGCCGCACCGAAGACCGTGGACAGCACGATCGAGGCCAGGAAGGCGGGCATGCCGCCCTTGATCTCCAGGCCCAGCAGGAAGCCCATGCCGAGCAGGATCGCGGTGGCGACCAGCATCCGGCCGATCTCGACGACGATCTTGGCGATCAGGACCGAGGACCGGGCGATCGGCATGGTCCGGAAGCGGTCCATCACGCCCTTGCGGAAGTCCTCGTTGACGCCCGTGCCCACCGCCATCGCGATGTTCATGCCCATCATCGCCATCATCCCGGGCACCAGGTGCTGGACGTAGTCCTGCTGATGGCCCTTGCCGGCGATGGCACCGCCGAACACATAGGTGAACAGCAGGATGAAGATGATCGGCATCAGCACGGCGTCGAACATCGACTCCGGGTCCTGCCGGATCTGCAGCGCGTTGCGCCGCACCAGCGCGCCGATGTGCCGCAGATTGGCGCGCACGCCGATCCGCCCCTCGTCCGCCGCGGCCTTCAGCCGGGGCGCCGTCATCGTCGCCGCGCTCATGCCGGCACCTCCGCGTACTGCTGGTCCATGACGTCCTCGGAGCCCGCCTCGGAGGTCTTCTGGCCGGTGATGGCCAAGAACACCTCGTCCAGGCTGGGCAGATGGGTGCTGATCCCGGCGAGCGCGATGCCCTCCCGGCCGAGCACGTTCACCACCGCCGTCAACTGCTCGTCGCTGACGATCGGTACGTTGACCACACCCCCGTCGTGGTCAGCCGTGGCGCCGGCGATACCGTCCAGACCGGCCCGGGCGACGGCCCCCGCCATCCGGTCCAGCTCGCCGGGGTCCGACGGCCGGATCTGCAGCGTCCGCCCGCCGACCTTCGCCTTGAGGTCGTCGACCCGCCCCTCGGCGATCACCCGGCCGCGGTCGATGACCGTCAGCTCGTTCGCCAACTGCTCGGCCTCTTCCATGTACTGCGTGGTCAGCAGCACCGTCGCGCCCTCGCGCACCATCTGCTGGACCTCCTGCCACACCTCGTTCCGGGTGCGCGGGTCCAGCCCGGTCGTCGGCTCGTCCAGGTACAGCACCGCCGGCCGGCCGATCATCGACGCGGCGAGGTCCAGCCGGCGGCGCATCCCGCCGGAGTACTTGGCCGCCGGCCGCTTGGCGGCCTCGGTCAGCGAGAACCGCTCCAGCATCTCATCCGCGCGGCCCCGGGCGTCCTTGCGGGACAGATCGAGCAGCCGCCCGATCATGTAGAGGTTCTCCCAGCCGGAGAGCTTCTCGTCGACCGAGGCGTACTGCCCGGTCAACCCGATGGTGCGGCGCAGCGCGCGCGGCTGGCGCACCACGTCGAAACCGGCCACGACGGCATGGCCGGCGTCCGGCACGAGGAGCGTCGACAGGCACCGCACGAGCGTCGTCTTCCCGGCCCCGTTCGGACCGAGCACACCGAGCACGGTGCCTTCCTTCACGTCCAGGTCCACCCCGTCGACGGCCCTGACCGCCCCGAAGTGCTTGACCAGACCGCGCACCTCCACGGCGTTGCCGCCCTTGGCGGATATCTTCTGTCGCGTCATGCCCCCACCGTGCCAGGGGCTGCCGACAGCGCGCCTACATGTCTCCGACAGGGGCCTCCCACGTTGTCGGCTTTGCCGACGTGGGGGGTTCTGTTTTTCGCCTGCGGCGGGCGTTGCCGCTGCGCGGGGCGGGGTCCGCTGCGCGGGGCTGTCGGGGTGCGGTGACGGGCCTGCGCGGGTGGGGTGCCGGACTGCTTCGCTTTACGTCCGGACACCCCCACCCGCTCCGACCCGTCCCCTCCCGTTGAGGGGTCGGTGAAAGGCCGGTGGGGGTGGACCTCGGTGGTCCGGTGCGCCTGGTGGGCACACGAAACCGGGCCACCCGTAACGACAGGGCAGGGTGGGGGCGGCCACGACAACGGCCCGCCCCCACCCACCTTCACTTACTCACTCACGGGAGGGGACGGGCCGGAGGGGTGGGTGTGTGGGACGTAAAGCGAAGCAGTCCCACACACCCACCCCGGAGGCCCGTCACCGCACCCACAGCCCCGCGCAGCGGACCCGGCCCGCCGCCAGGCGCAACGGCGAGAAACCCCCACGGCGGGCCAGCCGACAACGTGGGAGATACAGGAACCCGCTTAGTGAAAGACGTGCGGCTCCGCCGGAAACGCGCCGCCGACGACGTCCTCGGCGAATTCCTTGGCCGCGTCACCGAGCAGTTTCCGCAGGGCCAGATATTGCTTGACGAACTTCGGGACGCGGCCGGCGGTCATGCCGGCCATGTCGGTCCAGACCAGGACCTGCGCGTCGCAGTCGGGGCCCGCGCCGATGCCGACGGTGGGGATGGCGAGGGAGCGGGTGACCTCGGCGGCCAGTTCGGAGGGTACGGCCTCCAGGACGACCGCGAAGGCGCCCGCGTCCTGCACCGCCTTCGCGTCCCGCAGCAGTTGCTGGGCGGCTTCCTCGCCGCGGCCCTGGACGGGGTAGCCGCCGTAGGCGTTGACGGACTGCGGGGTGAGGCCGACGTGTGCCATGACGGGGATGCCGGAGGAGACCAGCAGCTCGACCTGCCCGGCGGAGCGCTCGCCGCCCTCCAGCTTGACGGCGCCCACCCCGGCTTCCTTCACCAGCCGGGTGGCGTTGCGCAGCGCCTGCACCGGGCCTTCCTGGTAGGAGCCGAACGGCAGGTCGCCGACGACGAGTGCGCGCTTGGTGCCCCGGACGACGGCCGCGGACAGCAGGGTGATCTCGTCCATGGTGACCGGCACGGTCGACTCGTAGCCGAGGTGGCAGTTGCCCATCGAGTCGCCGACGAGCAGGACCGGGATGCCGGCCTCGTCGAAGACGGAGGCGGTCATGGCGTCGTAGGCGGTGAGCATCGGCCACTTCTCGTCGCGCGCCTTGGCGGCGGCGACGTCGCGGACGGTGATCCGGCGCGAGCCGGTGCCTCCGTACAGCGACTTGTCGACCGGCTTCTGGGCAGGCGAAAGCTGCGTCATGGTGACGGCTCCTGTTCGTCATCTCGAGGCACCCTGACGGTGTCCCCGGACTCCCCTCCATGCTGGCACGGCCCGCGCGCAAAGGAAACGGGGAGCGGGTGTGACCGGTCTTGCTTCGCCCGGAAGACGGGACCCGCCCGCGTGGCTTCCCGATACGGAACGGTTCCGTATCGGAACGCCCCTAGGGTCCGGCCATGGCCTCCTCCTCCAGCCCCCCGGGCGCACCGCCGGTCCGGGAGATCCCGGAACGCATCCACCGCCGCCGCTGGGCGGTCCTGTACACCCTCATGCTCAGCCTGCTGATCGTGGTGCTGGACAACTCGATCCTCAACGTCGCGATGAAGACGATCGCGACCCCGGCTCCGGTCGGCCTCGGCGCCACCCAGAGCGAGCTGGAGTGGGCGATCAACTCCTACACGCTGGTCTTCGCGGGGCTGCTGTTCACCGCGGGGCTGCTCGGCGACCGCCTGGGCCGCAAGAAGGTGCTGCTGGTCGGCCTGGCCGTGTTCGGCGCCGGGTCGGTGTGCGCCGGCATCTCGCAGTCGCCCGCCGAGCTGATCGCCTTCCGGGCCGTGATGGGTCTGGGCGGCGCCCTGGTCATGCCGGCCACCCTCGCCATCTTGATGAACGTCTTCGAGCACGACGAGCAGCCCAGGGCGATCGGCATCTGGGCCGGTGGGGTGGGGCTGGCGATCGCGGTCGGGCCGGTCGCCGGCGGGCTGCTGCTCGACCACTTCTGGTGGGGCTCGGTCTTCATGATCAACGCGCCGGTGGTGGTGCTCTCGCTGATCGCGATGGTGGTCCTGGTGCCCGACTCCAGGGATCCCGCCCCCGGACGGCTGGATCCGGTCGGGGTGCTGCTGTCGGTGGTCGGGCTGGTCCTGCTGGTCTACGGCATCATCAAGGGCGGTCAGCTCGCCGACTTCACCGGCCCGCAGGTGGTCGGCCCGATCGCCGTGGGGCTGGCGGTGCTGGTGGTCTTCGTGGCGCACCAGAAACACAGCGACCATCCGTCCATCGACATCGGCTACTTCCGCAGCCCGGCCTTCTCGGCCGCCATCGCCGCCATCGCGCTGGTCTTCTTCGCGCTGATGGGGGTCGCGTTCTTCACGGTCTTCTACGTCCAGAGCGTGCGCGGCTACAGCCCGCTGCAGGCCGGGATGCTGTTCCTGCCGCTGGCCGCCGCCCAGACGATCTTCGCGCCGCGGGCCCGGCTGGCCGTGGAGCGCTACGGCGCCCGCGCGGTGTGCACCTTCAGCATGTTCGTGGTGGCCGTCACCATGACCGGCATGCTGCTGCTGGACACCCGCACCCCGATCTGGGTGCTGGAGGCGCTGTTCTTCCTGCAGGGCGCCGGGATGGCGCACATCATGCCGCCGGCCACCGTCGCGGTCATGCAGGCGCTGCCCCGGGAGAAGGCCGGTTCCGGCTCGGCGCTCAACAACGTCTTCCGGCAGGTCGGCGGCACGCTCGGCGTGGCCGTCCTGGGCTCGCTGCTGTCGACGACCTACCGCGACGGCATGCGGCGCGAGCTGGACGCGCTGCCGGGCGTCCCGGCCGCCGCCCGGCACGCGGCCGGCGAGTCCATCGAGGCGACCCACGGCCTCGCCGGCCGGCTGGGCCCCGCGGGCCGGCCGCTGATCGCCGCCGCCGACCACGCCTTCCTCCACGCCATGCACGTCACCGCGCTCGGCTCGGCCGCGGTCGCCCTGCTCGGGCTGGTCGTGGCCGCGGCGTTCCTGCCGGGGAAGGTGCCGCCGGCGCCGCGGGCGGCCGCGCCGCGGGAGGAGCCGAAGGCGGGCGCGGAGCGATGACCCGGGCGGCGGCGGGGCCCGGGGCGGTGGCGGATGCGGTGGCGGCGGGGGAGTGGCCGGGCCCGGCGGCTCCCGGGCGCCGCGGCCGTCCGCGCAGCGCCGCGGCCGGCCCCGCCGTCATCGAGGCCGTGCTGCGCCTGGTCGAGGACGGTGCCTGTCCGGGCGAGCTGTCCATGGAGCGCATCGCCCGCGAGGCGGGCGTCGGCAAGGCCACGGTCTACCGCCGCTGGCCCGGACGTACCGCCCTGATGCGCGACGTCCTGCGGTCCCTGGACGTGCCCGGCCCGCCCCTGGACGGCACCTCGGTGCGCGACGACCTGGTCGCCCTGCTGGAGTTCCTGCGCCGCGGCCCCGCCGGGCGCGGCTCCGCGCTGCTGCGCACGCTCGCCGGCCATGCCGGGGCCCGGCCCGAGCTGTGGGCGGAGTACCACGACACGCTCGTACGGGCCCGCCACGAGGCGCTGCTGGCGGTGCTCCGGCGCGGGGTGGCGAACGGTGAGATCCGCACCGACCGGGACCTGGAGACCATCGCGGACCTGTTCACCGGCCCGGTGCTGGCCCGTGCCCTCCTCCACGAGCGGACAGAGCCGCCCGGGAGCCTGTCGGCGGACCTCGTCGACCTGGTGCTGGAGGGCGTGCGGCCGGTGGCGGGCGCGGCCGCGGGCTGAACTCCGGGGCGACGGGGCGGCCTTGGGGGCGGGTCCGGACGCCCGGGAGGTCCGGGCCGGCGCGCCGTCGTATGACCGGATCATGCCCGTTCTGTCACAGCCGCCGTGACGAGGGCGGATGCCGGAACCCCGACCCGCCACCGCGCCGTCCTCACTTCTAAGAAAGCGCATTACGGACCATCGCCTAGGGTCGGAGACCACAGGTGAGGCGCAGCGGAGCAAGGCAGTGAGGGCAGCTACATGGCGCAGGCATACATGACGGAACCGGGACAGGGGCACAACCCCGGGCAGGCCGGTTCCCGGGCCGACCGCCTGCGGAACTGGTGGCGTCCGGAGGGCATGTGGCGGCGCGGCATCGTGCTCGCGGTGCTCGCGGTCCTGCTCGGTCTGGTGATGATGCTGCACGCCCAGATCCCCAACACCGTGGGAAACCTGGGCAGTCTGCTGGAGACCTTCCTGCCGTGGCTGGGGCTGTGCATCCCGCTGCTGCTCGTCGTCGCGGTGCTGCGCCGCTCGGCGACCGCGCTGCTGGCGCTGGTGCTGCCGGTCTTCGCCTGGGTGAACCTCTTCGGCGGGCAGATCACCGACAAGGCGGGCAACGGCGGCAATCTCACCGTCGCCACCCACAACGTCAACGCCGACAACCCCGACCCGGCGGCCACCGCCCGGGACATCGTGGCCTCCGACGCCGACGTCGTGGCCCTGGAGGAGCTGACCGGCGAGGCCCTGCCCGCCTACCGCCAGGGGCTGGCGAAGGCGTACCCGTACCACACGGTCGAGGGCACCGTCGGGCTGTGGAGCAAGCGCCCGCTGTCCGGCACGCGGCCGGTGGACATCAAGATGGGCTGGACCCGCGCGCTGCGGGCCACCGTGACCGCCGAGGACGGCCAGAAGTTCGCCGTCTACGTCGCGCACCTGCCGTCGGTGCGGGTCAAGGTCGAGGCGGGCTTCACCGCCAACCAGCGCGACGGCAGCGCGGCGGCGCTCGGCGAGGCGATCGCCGCCGACCCGGAGAAGAAGGTCATGCTGCTCGGCGACCTCAACGGCACCATGAACGACCGCTCGCTGGCCCCGGTCACCTCCCAGATGCGCTCGGCGCAGGGCGCGGCGGGCGACGGCTTCGGCTTCAGCTGGCCGGCGGCGTTCCCGATGGCCCGGATCGACCAGATCATGATGAAGGGGATGGATCCGGTCAGGGCCTGGGTGATGTCCTCCACCGGCAGCGACCACCTTCCGGTCGCGGCGTCGGTGAAGATCTGACCAGGTCCGGCGCCCTGGGAGCGGGTTCCGACGCGAGATCGTCACGTCCCGTTCCCACGCCGGAATACTGCGCCTGAGAGACTTTGTTCCGTAAGAGAACTTATGGAACTCTCGGTCCGCGCGCCGCGTGCCCGCTCGCACGCGAAACCCTGGAAAGGTCTTTCATGCCCTTGGCTCTGCTCGCGCTCGCGATCTCGGCCTTCGGTATCGGCACCACGGAATTCGTGATGATGGGCCTGCTGCCCAACGTCGCGGACGATCTGGGCACCTCCGTGCCCACCGCCGGCTACCTCGTCTCCGCCTACGCCCTCGGCGTCGTCATCGGCGCCCCGCTCCTGACCGCCCTCGGCTCCCGTATCCCGCGCAAGCGGATGCTGGTGGGCCTGATGGCGGTCTTCACGGTCGGCAACCTCGCCTCCGCCCTGGCCCCCACCTTCGGCCTGCTGGTCGCCGGCCGGCTGCTGGCCGGGCTCCCGCACGGCGCGTTCTTCGGCGTCGGCGCGGTGGTCGCCGCCCGGCTGGTGCGCGAGGGCCGCCAGGCCCGCGCGGTCGCCACGATGTTCCTCGGCCTGACCGTCGCGAACATCGTCGGTGTCCCCGCCGCGACCCTGCTGGGCCAGCAGCTCGGCTGGCGCGCCACCTTCCTCGTCGTGGCCGGCATCGGACTGGCCGCCATGGCCGCCCTGGCCCGGCTGGTCCCCCCGCTGCCGGCCGAGGAGCGCACCGGCCTCGGCAGCGAGCTGCGGGCCCTCGGCGACCGCCAGGTGCTGCTCGGCCTGCTCACCACCGTCTTCGGCTTCGCCGGGATCTTCGCCGTCTACAGCTACCTCGCGTCGATGCTGACCGAGGTCACCGGCTTCGCCGCGGGCTCGGTCCCGCTGGTCCTGGCCCTCTTCGGCATCGGGATGACCCTCGGCGCGCTCGCCGCCGGGCCGCTCACCGACCGGGCCCTGCGCCCGACCCTGTACGGCTCGCTGGGCGCGCTGGCCCTCGTGCTGGCCGCCTTCCCCCTCGCCGCGCGGGCCGGGTGGACGGCGCTGGTGGCGGTCGTCCTGATCGGCGCCGTCGGCTTCCTGACCACCACGCCGCTCCAGATGCTGGTCATGAACAAGGCCCAGCAGGCGCCGACCCTGGCCGCCGCCTCCAACCAGTCCGCCTTCAACCTCGCCAACGCCGGCGGTGCCTGGGTCGGCGGCCTGGCCCTCTCGGCCGGGTGGGGCTGGACCTCCCCCGCGCTGGTCGGCGCGGTGCTGGCCGCCCTGGGGCTGGCCGTCGCCGTGACCGCCGGTCTCCTGGACCGCGGCGCCGGCGACACCTCCCGGATCGTGGCCCGCGGCGGCGAGGCGGAGACGGCGGCGGAGCCGGCGGCCGAGTCGGGCGCGGCCCCGGCCGCGGAGCTGCCCGCCGGGGGCCGCAGAGGCTGACGGCTCACGGGGCCGCGCGGCCGGGAAAGCCGCCCGGACCGCGCGGGCCGGGAGTCCGGCCCGCCGGACCCCGACCTCTCGTCAGGCCCCTTCCCGCCAGTGGTTGGTGATGGGCAGCCGGCGGTCCTTGCCGAAGCCCTTCGCGGAGATCTTGGGGCCGGGCGGGTACTGGCGGCGCTTGTACTCGGCGTGGTCGACCATCCGCAGGACACGCGTCACCAGGGCCTCGTCGAAGCCCTCGGCGACGATGTCCTCCCGGCCGCGGTCGTGGTCGACGTACAGCTCCAGGACGCGGTCCAGGACGTCGTAGTCGGGCAGCGAGTCGGTGTCGACCTGGCCGGGGCGGAGTTCGGCGCTCGGGGGCTTGGTGAGGGTGTTCTCCGGGATCGGCGGGGTCTGTCCGCGGTCGGCGGCGGCCTGGTTGCGCCAGCGGGCCAGCTGGTAGACGACCGACTTGTAGACGTCCTTGATCGGGCCGTAGCCGCCCACCGAATCGCCGTACAGGGTCGAATAGCCGCAGGCCAGCTCGGACTTGTTGCCGGGGGCCAGGACCAGGTGGCCCTCCTGGTTGGAGAGGGCCATCAAGGTGGTGCCCCGCAGCCGCGACTGCAGGTTCTCCTCGGCCAGGCCGGTCAGCGGCAGCGCCGCCATGTAGGCGTCGAACATCGGGCCGATCGGCACCGTACGGAACGCCAGGCCCGTACGGCGCGCGAGTTCGGCGGCGTCGGTGAGGGAGTGCTCCGACGAGTAGCGCGACGGCATCGCCACGGCGTGCACCCGCTCCGCGCCCAGGGCGTCGCAGGCGAGCGTGGCGACCAGCGCCGAGTCGATCCCGCCGGACAGGCCCAGCACCACACTCCCGAAGCCGTTCTTGGTCACATAGGCGCGCAGGCCGACGACCAGCGCGGTGTAGATCTCCTCCAGGTCCGGGAGGCGTGCGGCCTCGTCGCCGGGCGCCCGCGGCGGGTAGGGCGGCAGCGGATCGGGCGTCAGGACGCGGTGGTCGACGCGCAGGCCGTCGTCCAGCACGCCCGAGGGCGGCACCGGCGCCGCGGCCGGCAGGTCGAGATCGACCAGCACACAGCCCTCCGCGAACTGCGGCGCCCGCGTGATCACCGTGCCGTCCCGGCCGACGACGATCGAGTCGCCGTCGAAGACCAGCTCGTCCTGGCCGCCCGTCATCGCCAGGTAGGCGGTGGTGCAGCCGGCCTCTTGGGCCCGCTTGCGGACCAGTTCGAGCCGGGTGTCGTCCTTGTCCCGCTCGTAGGGCGAGGCGTTGACCGAGAGCAGCAGCCCGGCGCCGGCGCTGCGGGCCGCCGGCACCCGGCCGCCGTCCTGCCACAGGTCCTCGCAGATGGCGAGCGCCACATCCACGCCGTGCACCCGTACGACGGGCAGGGTGTCGCCGGGGACGAAGTAGCGGAACTCGTCGAAGACGCCGTAGTTGGGCAGGTGGTGTTTGGCGAAGCTCAGCGCGACCTCGCCCTGGTACAGCACGGCGGCGGCGTTCTGCGGGGCGCCCGCCGGGCGGCCGTAGCGCGGCTTCGCCTGGGTGCCGCGGTCGAGATAGCCGACGATCACCGCGAGGCCGCCCAGGCCCTGCGCGGCCAGCCGGCCGGCCAGCGTCCGCAGCGTCGCGCGGCTCGCCTCGACGAACGAGGGGCGCAGCGCGAGGTCCTCGACGGGGTAGCCGGTCAGCGCCATCTCGGGGAACGCGACGAGGTGTGCGCCCTGGTCGGCGGCGTGCCGGGTCCAGCGCAGGATCGTCTCGGCGTTCCCGGCGAGGTCGCCGACGCAGGAATCGATCTGGTTGAGGGCGAGGCGGAGTCGGGGCACCCCGCCAGTCTAATCGTCTTTCTGACGCAATGGGGGGTCGGAGGTGTGCCGGCGGTGCTTCGGGCGTGTGACGGGCGGGCCGGGAGGGATCCGCCGGGCCGCCCGCCGCGCGCCTGCCCGGGGCCGCCGGCCGCGCCGCCCCGGGCCCGCTCCCGGGCCGCTGCCGCCTACTTCTTCCGGTAGCCGATGATCGTCATCATCCCGGACTCCGAGTGGTAGATGTTGTGGCAGTGGACCATCCACAGGCCGGGGTTGTCGGCGTGGAAATCGACGTCGACCCGGCGGCCGGGCAGCAGGATCGTGGTGTCCTTGCGGGGGCCGCCGTGCGGCATGTCGAAGGTGTGGCCGTGCAGGTGCATCGGGTGCCACATCCGGGTGTGGTTGCGGAAGATGATCCGGACCCGCTCACCGGCCTCGACGGGATACCGCTGGTCGGGCGTGTACGGGCTCCCGTTGATCGCCCAGTCGTACTTCTCCATCGTCCCGGTGAGGGTCATCTCCAGGGTGCGGTCCGGGCGGCGCGGTGCGGACCGCACGGACTCGGCGGCGCGCAGCCGGTCCACGGTCATGATCCTGCCGTACAGGTTCCTCGGCCGGACGGACGGGCCGGGCGCCTCACCGCTCCCGGTGCGCAGCAGCCCCATCGTCGCGCGGCCCTTGCCCTCGGCCAGCACGGTGAGCGGGAAGACGCCGTCCTTGGCCGTGACCATCACGTCGTAGCGCTCGGCCATCCCGATGAGCAGCGCGTCGGCCTCGGCGTGCTCGACGGGGAAGCCGTCGGTGTGCGTCACGGTCATCGGGTGGTCGCCGAGGGCCACGCGGTAGGCGGTCTCGCTGCCCGCGTTGATGAACCGGATCCGGACGCGGTCGCCGGGCTTGGCGTGGAAGGTCCGCGGGTCGCGCGCGGTGCGGCCGTTGACCAGGTGGTACGGGTGGTCCACGTCCCCCGCGTCATGGCCCAGCAGCCTGCTCCGGGCGCCCTTGAGGAGCCGCGAGGGGCCGTCGGCGGGAACGGCGGCGCCGTCCCTGGCGCGGGTGCCCCGGCCACCGCCCTTCGCGTGGTCGTGGGCCATCTCCGTCTCGCCGTGGGCCATGGGGCCGCGGTCCACGCCCCCGTGCAGCTGCCTGAGCACCGATTCCGGGGTGCTGCCGTCCACCCCGTCGACCCAGTCGTCCAGCAGGACGATCCACTCCTTGTCGTAGGAGAGCGGCTCCCTGGGGTCGTCGACGATCAGCGGCGCGTACAGCCCGCGGTCCAGCTGGAGGCCGGAGTGCGGATGCACCCAGTGCGTGCCGGGGGTGGTGACGGCGAAGCGGTAGTCGAACGAGGCGCCGGGGCGCACGGAGCGCTGGGTCACGCCGGGGACGCCGTCCATGTCGTTGCGCACCGTCAGCCCGTGCCAGTGCAGCGTCGTGTTCTGCGGCAGGCGGTTGGTGAGGGTCAGCGCGATCCGGTCGCCCGCGTCGACACGCATCACCTTGCCGGGCAGCTCGTCGCCGAACGTCCAGGTGCGGACGGTGCGGCCGCCCAGGTCGATCCGGCTCTGGGTGGCGGTCAGCGCGAAGCGGCGCACGGGGCCCGCGCCCCGCCTGCGCTCGGCCTCGGCGACCTCCGGGCCGTCGGGGGAGACATAGCCCGACGGCGGGTGCCGGTCCGGGCCGGAGAAGGCGGCGGTGCCGTACATGCCGTTCATGCCGTCCGTGCCGGAGGCGGCCTGGCCGCCGGCACAGGCGGACAGCAGGCCGCTGCCGGCGGCGGCGATACCCGCACCGAGCAGGGTGCGGCGGGAGTGCGTACGCATGGGGAGAAACACCTCGAGACGATGTCGGTGGCGATCTGGGCGGGGTGAGGGCACTGCCGCGGTCTCCGGTGGGCGTCGGCGGCGGGGCGCGCCCCCAGGACGCGTCCGCAAGGTCCCGTGCGGTTCGCGACTCCGGGCGGACGACGGGACTTTGAAGACAGGCCCTAGGGCCTGTCTTCAAAGTCCCGCCTGCCTCGCGGCGCCTGGCACGCACGCTCGCCGCGTTGTCGGGATCATCCCGGTACAACCCAGTACCGGGACGACCCTCCGCCTTGCGATCGCACGCACCAGACACCGCGAGGCCCGCCCTTCGGGCGAACGACGGGACTTTGAAGACAGGCCCTAGGCGCGCGGCACCGACAGTCGGGCGAGGAGTGTGGGGCGCGGCGCCCGGGATATCGGCCACGGGCCGCGCGCGAGGCCGCCGCGCGGGACGCCGGCGGGGCCGCTCGCGCGGCGCCGGGCCGGTGCGCCGGCGCCGGGGAGGCCCGGGAGGGCGGAGGTCAGGACGCCGGTGAGCACCGCGGCGAACAGCGGCAGACGGCCGCACCACGCGGCGGCCTTGCCCTGTTCGTGCATCGCGGACCTCTCGACGGACGGCGGACCGGCGGACGCGGGGGAGGCCCGCCCTGACGACGCACCCTACCCCCGAGGGGTATGGGCTCCGTGGTGGCCCGCCGAACGGAGAGCCGTGGCATCCGTCCGCCACCGGATCGGGGCCCTCCCGCGCCCGCCGCTGCGGCTCGTCGCGCCGGTGTCCCCGCTCAGCTTTCCCCGCCGGCCCCCGCTTGCCACCCCACGCCACCCGCGTGCCCGGGGGACATCCCCGGGTCGGCCGGTCACCGGCCCCGCCCGCCCGTCCGGCCCGTCACACGGCCGCGCCGCCGGACCGGCGGGACTCGGACGGCACGCCTAGGCCCGCCCGCCCCCGACCGGTGAGAGGAGCCCGGTGAGCTGCGGTACCTGTTCCCGTTCCGCGGCCTCCAGCGCCAGCCAGGACCCGTCGGGGAAGGCGAGGTCCACCCGGTGGGTGTGGCGCGCCGGATGCGGCTCGGGCCGCAGGGTGAACCGCCCGCGGGGCAGTTCGCCGAGGAGTCGCGCGGCCTCCCGCTCCGGCAGCACGGGGTGGCTCAGCAGCAGCAGTCGCTGGTCGGTGAAGGCCAGCGCGAGCTGGTCGTTGTCGTGCCCGAGCGAGTCGTCGGTGCCCGACCGGGTGGTGACCACGAACCATCCGGCGGCGCTGTCCCAGCCGCCCTGCCACACCCGGCCGCGGAACAGCCGGCGGAACCCGTGCCAGGTGTGGTGGGCGCCCCGCTCCAGCAGGCCGGCCGGCAGGGCGCACACCCACATCACGAAGGACACCGGCAGGAGGATCCGCCACCATCCCTTGAACCGCTCCCGCTCCTCCGCCTCCGGCTTGGGCCGGCGGCGGCGCCTGGGGATGCGGTCGGGCACCAGGGGGTCGAGCCGCACCGGCAGGGCGCCGTACAGCGTCTCCCCGGGCCGCAGCAGGGCCGAACTGTGCGGGAGGAGCCAGGCGTCCCGTTCGGGGACGACGGGGGTGGGGTGCATGTCCGTCTCTCGTCCGTCTCTTCGTCCGCTCCGGCGCTCAGCCGAAGGTGTCCTCGATACTGCCCTTGGGCACGCGGTACGGCTTCGGCTCCTCGGGGCCGTCGTCCGACAGCGCCTCCTTGCCGAAGTGCTCGGCCGCTTCCGTGGCGGGCCCCTTGAAGTCGCCGGTGAGACCGGTGACGGCGCCGATGACCGGCTTCGAGCCGTGGCCGGCGATCTGGCCGGTCACGAGGTGGTGCGCCCACCAGTTCCGGGTGCGGTAGGCGCCCTCGCCGAAGGCGCCGCCCGCCTTGCGCAGCGCCCCGGCCGCCGCCTTGGCCTCCTTGAACGCCGCCCAGGACTTCTTCCCCGCCTTGAATTTCCGGACGGCCTCCATCAGTTTGCGCAGCGTCTCCGCCAGCTTGAGCGAGACCTTCTCCACCCTGCCGAGGAAGACCGCCACCTCCGCCTCGGCCACCAGCCCGTCCACCACCGTGGCCAGGCCGAGGGTGAGGATGTCGGTGACGACCATCGCGGCCAGCGTCATCGCCGCCCACTCGATGGCCTCGCGGATGATCTCGACGACGGCGTCCTCGGCGAACTTCGACTCCGCCGCGGCCTGGCTGAGGATGTGTGCCGTCTCGCCCATCTCCGTGGCCGTGCCGTCGATCGCCTCGACGATCTCGCCCATGCCGTGCCCGAAGCCCTCGGACGCCTCGCCCGCCCAGCGCTCGGGCAGCGGGCGGGCGGCCTGCCGCAGTCCGTCCGCCACCTTGTGCAGCGCCGCGGCCTGCGCCCGCCACTCGTGCGCGGCCGCGGTGAGCTGCGTCGGCATCCCGGTGACCTCTTCGAGCTTGTCCATCAGCCCGACCTTGTCCAGGAACCACCGGATCGCGTCGTCGAGCCCGGCGTCGATGCCGTGCTCCTCGCTGTTGTGGATCTCCGGTATGTCCGGGAGTTTCGCGATCTCCCGGTCGACCCAGGCGTAGGCGTCCGTGACCGTCATGCCGGGATGCTCCCGCCGCCGTTTCCGAAGCCTTCCCGGGTGGCGTACTCGTTGGCGACGTAGTGGCCGGCCACGGCCCGCAGCTTCTCCGCCGCGTCCCGCAGCAGCTCCGCGATGTCGTGGAGGTCCTGCTGCGCCGCGTGCGCATGCTCCTTGTAGGACGCGTGCAGCTCGTCCGACTCCGGCAGCTTGCCGAACGCCCCCTGGGGGATCTCCACGTGCTCCAGTGCCCGCGCGAGGCGGGGCACCTCCTCGTGCTGCCGTTCCGTGCCCGACGCGCAGCGGAATATCGCGTCCGGATCGGTCCGGAACCCCTGTGCCATTGCTTCTCTCCCCACGACGCGGGCCGTTCCTGGTCCGCGATCAGCGTAGGAAGGGCAGGGAACGGGCCCTTCAATGCCGGGTCAACGGCCGCTCAGGCGGGCTTCAAGACTCCGCCAAGCCCCCCGTTTGCCCCCGCCCGCTGCGCTGAGCATGCTCACCGCGGGAAGGATGCGGGGTGAGGGTTACGGGACGGCGGTTCTGATTCAGGCCAAGGGTGCGTAATGTGACGGTAACCCCTTCACGTGATACTGGTGTGCCACACCGCGTGATCCAGCGCACGTGGATAGGCCGATTGACCTGCAAGGATTGGTGACCCATGGACAAGCAGCAGGAGTTTGTGCTCCGAACGCTCGAGGAGCGCGACATCCGCTTCGTACGGCTGTGGTTCACCGATGTGCTCGGGTTCCTCAAGTCCGTGGCGGTCGCCCCCGCCGAGCTGGAGCAGGCATTCGACGAGGGCATCGGATTCGACGGCTCGGCCATCGAGGGCTTCGCCCGGGTGTACGAGTCCGACATGATCGCCAAGCCGGACCCGGGCACCTTCCAGATCCTGCCCTGGCGCGCCGAGGCCCCCGGCACCGCCCGGATGTTCTGCGACATCCTGATGCCGGACGGCTCCCCCTCCTACGCCGACCCGCGCTATGTCCTCAAGCGCATCCTGGCCAAGACCTCCGACCTCGGGTTCACCTTCTACACCCACCCGGAGATCGAGTTCTTCCTGCTGAAGGACAAGCCCGTGGACGGCCAGCGGCCGACCCCCGGCGACTCCTCCGGCTACTTCGACCACACCCCGCAGAACGTCGGCATGGACTTCCGCCGCCAGGCGATCACGATGCTGGAGTCGATGGGCATCTCGGTGGAGTTCAGCCACCACGAGGGCGCCCCCGGCCAGCAGGAGATCGACCTGCGCTACGCCGACGCCCTCTCGACCGCCGACAACATCATGACGTTCCGGCTGGTCATGAAGCAGGTGGCGCTGGAGCAGGGCGTCCAGGCGACGTTCATGCCCAAGCCGTTCTCGGAGTACCCGGGCTCCGGCATGCACACCCACCTCTCGCTCTTCGAGGGCGACCGCAACGCCTTCCACGAGTCCGGCTCGGAGTACCAACTCTCCAAGGTCGGGCGCTCGTTCATCGCCGGACTGCTGCGCCACGCCGGCGAGATCTCCGCCGTCACCAACCAGTGGGTCAACTCCTACAAGCGCATCTGGGGCGGCGCCAACCGCACCGCGGGCGCCGGCGGCGAGGCCCCCTCGTACATCTGCTGGGGCCACAACAACCGCTCCGCCCTGATCCGCGTCCCGATGTACAAGCCCGGCAAGATGGGCTCGACCCGGGTCGAGGTCCGCTCCATCGACTCCGGCGCCAACCCGTACCTGAGCTACGCGGTGCTGCTCGCGGCCGGCCTCAAGGGCATCGAGGAGGGCTACGAACTCCCGGCCGGCGCCGACGACGACGTCTGGGCGCTGTCCGACTCCGAGCGCCGGGCGATGGGCATCGAGCCGCTGCCGCAGAACCTCGGCGAGGCCATCGAGCTGATGGAACGCAGCGAACTGGTCGCCGAGACCCTCGGCGAGCACGTCTTCGACTTCTTCCTGCGCAACAAGAAGCAGGAGTGGGAGGAGTACCGCTCGGAGGTCACCGCCTTCGAGCTGCGCAAGATGCTGCCCGTGCTCTGAGCCACCGCGCCACCGAGAGGCTGCCCCCATGGCACTACCCGCTCCGCAGGGACGGCGGAGCAGCACGTTCACCCGGCTGCTGAGACACGGTTTCACCGACCCCTCGGCGGCCGGGCAGCTGCTCGACGCCCCCGAACTCGCCTCCGTACGCGACGACTCGGTGCTGCTCGAAGCGCTGGGCGCCACCGCCGACCCGGACCTGGCCCTGCACGGCCTGGTCCGGCTGGTGGAGGCACAGGAGGACGAGGAACAGCAGACGCTGCTGAGCACGATCGTCGCGGCGAAACCGCTGCGCGACCGGCTGCTGGGAGTGCTGGGCGCCTCCGAGGCGCTCGCCGACCACCTCGTCCGCCACCCCCGCGACTGGCAGTCACTGGTCACCTACGAGTCGGCCGACCTGCACCCCACCACCCCCGAGTTCGAGCTGGCGCTCGCCGAGGGGATCTGGGGCGGCACGAACGCCGAACGCCCCCGCGCGGACGCGCTGCGCACCGCCTACCGCCGCTCTCTGCTGGGCATCGCGGCCCGCGACGTCTGCGGCACCACCGATGTCGCCGAGGCCGCCGCCGAGCTCGCCGACCTGGCCACCGCCACGGTCCGGGCCGCCCTGGAGATCTCCTACGAGGAGGCCCCCGGGGACGCCGCGGTGTGCCGGCTCGCCGTCATCGGCATGGGCAAGTGCGGCGGCCGCGAGCTGAACTACGTCTCCGACGTCGACGTCATCTTCGTCGCCGAGGCCAAGGAGGGCGTGGACGAGGCCAAGGCGCTGCAGGCCGCGACCCGGCTCGCCGCCCGCATGATGCGGCTGTGCTCGGACAACACCGTCGAGGGCACCATCTGGCCGGTGGACGCCAACCTGCGCCCCGAGGGCCGCAACGGCCCGCTGGTGCGCACCCTCTCCAGCCACCTCGCCTACTACCAGCGCTGGGCCAAGACCTGGGAGTTCCAGGCGCTGCTCAAGGCCCGCCCGATGGCCGGCGACCTCCAGCTGGGCCAGGCGTACGTGGACGCGCTGGCGCCGATGGTGTGGGACGTCGCCGAGCGGGAGAACTTCGTCGCCGACGTGCGCCAGATGCGCCGCCGGGTCGTCGAGAACATCCCCGCGGCCCAGGTCGAACGGGAACTCAAGCTCGGCCCCGGCGGACTGCGCGACGTCGAATTCGCCGTCCAGCTACTGCAGTTGGTCCACGGCCGCAGCGACGCCACCCTGCGCAGCGCCACCACCCTCGACGCCCTCGCCGCGCTGGCCGCCGGCGGCTACGTCGGACGCCAGGACGCCGCGGCCCTCGACGCCGCCTACCGCTTCCTGCGCACGCTGGAGCACCGCATCCAGCTCTTCCGGATGCGCCGCACCCACCTGATGCCCGAGGACGAGGGCGAACAGCGGCGCCTGGCACGCTCGCTGGGCCTGCGCACCGAGCCCGTCGACACCCTCCGCAAGGAGTGGCGCTGGCACGCCAGGGAGGTGCGCCGGCTGCACGAGAAACTCTTCTACCGCCCGCTGCTCGATGCCGTCGCCACCCTGGAGCCCGGCGAGACCCGGCTCTCGGCCCGAGCCGCCGGCCACCGCCTCGAAGCCCTCGGCTACGCCGACCCGGTGGCCGCGCTGCGGCACCTGGAGGCGCTGGCGTCCGGTGTGACCCGCAAGGCCGCCATCCAGCGGACCCTGCTGCCGGTGCTGCTGGCCTGGTTCGCGGACTCCGCCGACCCCGACGCCGGCCTGCTCAACTTCCGCAAGGTCTCCGACGCGCTCGGCAAGACCCCCTGGTACCTGCGGCTGCTGCGCGACGAGGGCGCGGCCGCCGAGAACCTCGCCCGGGTGCTGTCCGCCGGCCGCCTCGCCCCCGACCTGCTGCTGCGCGCCCCCGAGGCGGTCGCCCTGCTCGGCGCCTCCGACGGGCTCCAGCCGCGCGGCCGGGCCGCGCTGGAACAGGAGGTGCTGGCCGCAGTCGGCCGCGCGGACGGCGCGGAAGCGGCGGTCGCCGCGGCCCGCGGCGTGCGCCGCAGAGAGCTGTTCCGCACGGCCGCCGCGGACGTCATCGGCGCGTACGGCACCGAGTTCAGCCCCGCGGACACCGACCACGGCCGCTCCGTCGACGCCGTCGGCTCCGCGGTCTCCGACCTCAACGCCGCCACCCTCGCCGGAGCCCTGCGCGCCGCGGTCCGCCAGCAGTGGGGCGACACCCTGCCCACCCGCTTCACGGTGATCGGCATGGGCCGCTTCGGCGGCCGCGAACTGAGCTACGGCTCCGACGCCGACGTCCTCTTCGTCCACGAACCGCGCGAGGGCGCCGACGAACAGGAGGCCGCCAAGGCCGCCCACGCCGTCGCCAACGAGATGCGCCGGCTGCTGGAACTCCCCTCTTCCGACCCGCCGTTGCCCATCGACGCCGACCTGCGCCCCGAGGGCAGGTCGGGCCCGCTGGTACGCACCCTCGCCTCGTACGCGGCCTACTACCGGCGCTGGTCGCTGGTCTGGGAGTCCCAGGCCCTGCTGCGCGCCGAACCGGTCGCCGGCGACGCCGAGCTGGGGCAGCGCTTCATCGACCTCATCGACCCGCTGCGCTACCCCGCCGAGGGCCTCGGCGACGACGCGGTCCGCGAGATCCGCAAGCTCAAGGCCCGCATGGAGGCCGAACGGCTGCCCCGCGGCGCCGACCCCACCACCCACGCCAAGCTCGGCCGCGGCGGCCTCAGCGACGTCGAATGGACCGTGCAACTGCTGCAGATGCAGCACGGCTGGGAGGTCCCCGGCCTGCGCACCACCCGCACCCGCGAGGCGTTGGCGGCGGCCCACGCCGCCGACCTGATCGACACCGAGGACGCCCAGACCCTCGACGAGGCGTGGGTCCTGGCGGCCCGCGTCCGCAACGCCGTCATGGTCGTCCGCGGCCGCCCCGGCGACACGTTCCCCGTCGACGGCCGCGAGCTGGCGGCCGTGGGCCGCTACCTGGGCTACGAGGAGGGCCACGTCGGCGAGATGATCGACGACTACCGCCGTGTTACGCGCCGGGCGCGTGGCGTCGTTGAACAAATCTTTTATGGCGCGTAGCCCCTTCGCTGCGCTTTGCTTTCGGCCCACGTTTTCGGCTGTCCCGCCGTGGGGGTTTGTCGCCGTTTCGCCTGCGGCGGGCGGGGTCCGCTGCGCGGGGCTGTGGGTGCGGTGACGGGCCTGCGGGGCGGGGGTGTGGGACTGCTTCGCTTTACGTCCCACACCCCCGCCCCTCCGGCCCGTCCCCTCCCGTGAGTGAGTGAAGTGATCGTGAGTGGGGGCGGGCGTCGATCACAGCCAATTCCCCGCGCCACAGCCATTTCCCGATGCCCACGGCCCTTTCCCTACGTCGTCCACAACGCGCACCGGACCACCCAGATCCACCCCCACCGGCCTTCTTCCCACCCCCCAACGGGAGGGGACGGGCCGGAGCGGGTGGGTGTCCGGACGTAAAGCGAAGCAGTCCGGACACCCACCCGCGGAGGCCCGGCACCGGCACCCGAAACGCCCCGCGCAGCGGACCCGGCCCGCCGCTGGGGGTACCTCCCACGCCCTTTAGGCAGTGGGGGAGCAACGCCGGGCGCACCCGCGCAGCGGGGCGAAACACGGCGAGCAACAACCACGGCGGGAAAGCCAAAAACGTGGGATCAGGCTCGCGCCAGCCGATGCGGCGCGGCGCCGAACCACACGCTCGCCACCCCCACCCCGAAGGACAGGCACAGCACGCCCCCGATCGCGTCGAGCCAGAAGTGGTTGGCGGTGGAGACGATGACCAGGAGGGTCGTCGCGGGGTAGAGCAGGCCGAGTGCCTTGACCCACCGGCGTCGCGCGAGGAGCGCGATCGTGAGGCCGCACCACAGGGACCAGCCGATGTGCATGGACGGCATCGCGGCGTACTGGTTGGACATCGAGGCGAGGTTGCCGGAGGCGATGGAGCCCCAGGTGCCGTGGTCGACGAGGGTGTCGACGAAGCCGCCGCCGGTCATCAGCCGGGGCGGGGCCAGGGGGTAGAGGTAGTAGCCGATGAGGGCGACGCCGGTGGTGGCGAAGAGCGCCGTGCGGGCGGCGGTGTAGCGGCCGGGGTGCCAGCGGTAGAGCCAGACCAGTACGCCGATCGTGACGATGAAGTGCAGGGTGGCGTAGTAGTAGTTCATCGTGACGATCAGCCATGTCACGGAGTCCACCGCGTGGTTGACGGTCCGCTCGACGGCGATGCCGAGCGAGTGCTCGGCCTGCCAGATCCAGTCGGCGTTCCGCAGGGCCTGGGCCTTCTGTTCGGGCACGGCGTTGCGGATCAGCGAGTACGTCCAGTAGCTGACGGCGATCAGCAGGACCTCGAACCAGAGGCGGGGGGTGCGGGGAGCGCGCAGGCGGGCCATCCGCCGTGGGACCACGGGGTGGTCCGCGCGTTCCCCCTTGGGTGGCGGGGTGGTCGGCGGGCCGTCCAACGTCCTCGTTTTCGCATCACCCATAGGCAGACAGTCTGCCAGAAAGGGGCGTACCGGCGATCATCCTTCGGTCGGGTATTCGACGCCGCAAATCGGTCTCGCGGGGGATGCCCGAACCCCGTACTTCTGGGGGAGGGCGGGGGTCAGGGGGTCCGCAGCGGCTTCGGGATCCGGGCCGGCTTGGGGGCCGAGGCGGTCGAGCCGCGCACCACCAGCTCGGGGTGGAAGACGAACTCGCTGTGCGGGGCGGGGGTGCCGCCGATCTCCTCCAGCAGCGCGCGCACGGCGGCCTGCCCCATGGCCGTGACGGGCTGCCGGATGGTGGTCAGCGGCGGGTCGGTGAAGGCGATGAGCGGGGAGTCGTCGAAGCCGACCACGGAGAGGTCGCGGGGGACGTCGAGTCCGCGCTGCCGGGCCGCGCGGATCGCGCCGAGCGCCATCATGTCGCTGGCGCAGACGATGGCCGTGGCGCCCCGCTCGATGAGCGCGCTCGCCGCGGCCTGGCCGCCCTCCAGGGTGTAGAGGGAGTGCTGGATGAACGGCTCCGCCTCGGTGGGGCCGGTCTGCAGCCGTTCCCGCATGGCGCGTACGAAGCCCTCGATCTTGCGCTGTACGGGCACGAAGCGCTTGGGGCCGAGGGCCAGCCCGATCCGCCGGTGGCCGAGGGCGCCGAGGTGGGTGACCGCGAGGTCCACCGCGGCGCGGTCGTCGGGGGAGACGAACGGCGCCTGGACCTTGTCGGAGAAGCCGTTGATGAGGACGAACGGTACGCCCTGGCCGCGCAGCTGCTCGTAGCGCTGCATGTCGGCGGAGGTGTCGGCGTGCAGTCCGGAGACGAAGATGATGCCGGCCACCCCGCGGTCGACCAGCATCTCGGTCAGTTCGTCCTCGGTGGAGCCGCCCGGCGTCTGGGTCGCCAGGACGGGCGTGTAGCCCTGGCGGGTCAGCGCCTGCCCGATGACCTGCGCGAACGCCGGGAAGATCGGGTTGTCCAGCTCCGGGGTGATCAGCCCGACCAGCCCGGCGCTGCGCTGCCGCAGCCGCACCGGGCGCTCGTAGCCCAGCACGTCGAGGGCGGCGAGCACGGACTGGCGGGTGGTGGCGGAGACGCCGGGCTTACCGTTGAGAACCCGGCTGACGGTGGCCTCGCTGACACCCGCCTGTGCTGCGATATCGGAGAGCCGGGCGGTCATGGGTGGGACTGTACCGGTCTGCTGTCAGATTGCCCACCAGGTACAGCTGTCACCGGGGAGCCGTGCGGTGCCGTCCTGGACGGTCACCGGGGCGCTGGACAGCAGCGGTGTCCCGGGCGCGGGCAGTTCGACGTCGTGCCCCAGGGTGTTGACGGTGCACAGCACCCCGGGGCGGGTGAAGGCGAGCACCCCGTCGGGGGCGGGCGCCCAGCTCATCGGGCCGTCGCCCAGTCCCGGCAGCCGGCGCCGCAGCTCCAGGGCGGCGCGGTAGAGCTCCAGGGTGGAGGCGGGGTCGCCGGTCTGGGCCGCGACGGTGAGGGGTGCCCAGCCGGCGGGCTGCGGCAGCCAGCTGCCGCCGGGCCCGAAGCCGTACGGCGGTGCCTCGCCGGACCAGGGGAGCGGCACCCGGCAGCCGTCGCGGAAGCCGTCCTGGCCGCCGGCGGCGGCGACGCCGTCGGGGGCGGACTCGGTGTCGGTGCCGGGGCCCGCCGCGCCGGTCGCCCGGCCGCCGCGGAAGAACGCCGGGTCCTGGCGGACCTCGTCGGGCAGGTCGGTGACCTCGGGCAGGCCCAGTTCCTCGCCCTGGTAGAGGTAGGCGGAGCCGGGCAGCGCCAGCATCAGCAGGCTGGCGGCGCGGGCGCGGGCGAGGCTGCCGCCGAGGCGGGTGGTGTGGCGGACCACGTCGTGGTTGGACAGCACCCAGGTGGTGGGCGCGCCGACGGAGGCGGTGGCGGCGAGCGAGGCGTCGATCACCGTGCGCAGGGCGTCGGCCTGCCACGGGGCGTTGAGGAACTGGAAGTTGAAGGCTTGGTGGAGTTCGTCGGGGCGCACGTAGAGGGCGAGGCGCTCGGGGGTGGGGGCCCATGCCTCGGCGACGCCGATGACCTGCCGGCCGCTGCCGTCGCCGTAGCCGTCCAGCAGCCGGCGCCAGGCGCGGTGGATGGCGTGCACGCCGTCCTGGTCGAAGAACGGCAGCACCTGGGAGCCGATCAGCTGGGCCTGGGCGCCGTGGCCGATGTCCGGCAGGCCGGGCGCCTTGATCATGCCGTGCGCGACGTCGACGCGGAAGCCGTCCACCCCGAGGTCGAGCCAGAAGCGCAGGATGGCCTCGAATTCGGCGTGCACCTCCGGGTTCTCCCAGTTCAGGTCGGGCTGCTGGGGGGCGAAGAGGTGGAGGTACCAGTCGCCGCGGTCGGTGCGGGTCCAGGCCGGGCCGCCGAAGACCGACTCCCAGTCGTTGGGCGGGAGTTCGCCGTGCTCGCCCTTGCCGGGGCGGAAGAGGTAGCGCTGCCGGGCGAGTTCGGGGTCGGTGAACCACGGGTGCCGGTCGGAGGTGTGGTTGGGGACGATGTCGACGATCACCCGCAGGCCCAGGTCATGGGCGGCGCGGAGCAGCTCGTCGGCGTCCTGGAGGGTGCCGAAGAGCGGGTCGACGGCGCGGTAGTCGGCGACGTCGTAGCCGCCGTCGGCCTGCGGCGAGGCGTAGAACGGGGTGAGCCAGACGGCGTCCACGCCCAGGTCCTTGAGATGGGGCAGCCGTTCGCGGACGCCGCGCAGGTCGCCGATGCCGTCGCCGTCGCTGTCGGCGAAGGAGCGGACGTACACCTGGTAGATGACGGCGTCGCGCCACCATGCGGGACCTCGGCCCGCTCCGGGGGCCCGGGGGGCGGGGCTGGGGGAAGTGAGCTCCTGGGTCATCTGCCGTCCCTGTCGAGGTCAAGAGGCGTCGGTGCCTTCACCGGATAAACGCTCGACGGGGCGCGGGGTGACGGTGCCGGGAGCGCCCCGAGGGTCCCGTTCCAGCCAACTCGTTGCAGTTCGTTCCCGTAGTCTTGCAGAAATTTACCGCAAGGTCTTTCGGTTTGTTTTCCGCGCTGTTACGTTCCTGACCGCCATCTGAGGCATTTCCCTAAGGAGTTCACATGCGGCGTGGCATACGGGGCGCAACGGCCACCGCGCTGGTAGCGGGCCTGGCACTGGCGGCGACGGCGTGCGGCGGAGGTGACGGCGGCAGCGGTGCCGACAGCGGGGGCGAACTGTCCGGAACCGTTACCTTCTGGGACACCTCCAACGACGCCGAGAAGGCGACGTACCGCAAACTTGCCGAAGGTTTCCAGAAGGAGCACCCGAAGGTCCACGTCACATATGTGAACGTGCCGTTCGGCGACGCCAACGCCAAGTTCAAGAACGCCGCGGGCGGCAACTCCGGCGCCCCCGACGTGATGCGCACCGAGGTCGCCTGGGTCGCCGACTTCGCCAACCTCGGCTACCTCGCGCCCCTCGACGGCACCCCCGCCCTCGACAAGGCCGACGACTACCTCCCGCAGGCCGTCGGCTCCACGAAGTTCAAGGGCAAGACCTACGCCGCACCCCAGGTCATCGACACCCTCGGCCTCTTCTACAACAAGAAGCTCCTCAAGGACGCCGGCGTCGGGGTGCCCAGGACCTTCGACGAACTCGCCAAGAGCGCCAAGAAGATCAAGTCCAAGACCGGCGCCACCGCTCTCTACCTGCGCGGCGACGACCCCTACTGGTTCCTGCCCTACCTCTACGGCGAGGGCGGCGACCTGGTCAACGCCCGCGACAAGGTCGTGGAGATCGACGACGGCGCCGGCGTCAAGGCGTTCAAGACGATCAAGAGCCTGGTCGACTCCAAGGCCGCGGTCACCGACGCCACCGACGGCCAGGAGAACCAGCTCAAGGCCCTCAAGGACGGCACCGTCGCGATGGCCGTCGACGGCCCCTGGGACATCGAGGGCGCCCGCGCCGGCAAGGCCTTCAAGTCCCCTGCCAACAAGGAGAACCTCGGCGTCGCCCCCGTGCCCGCCGGCAGCACCGCCCAGGGCTCCCCGCAGGGCGGCTGGAACCTCTCCGTCTACGCCGGCAGCAAGAACCTGCGCGCCTCCTACGCCTTCGTCAAGTACATGAGCTCGGCGAAGGTCCAGCAGCAGACCACCGAGAAGCTCAGCCTGCTGCCCACCCGCAGGTCCGTGTACGACGTGCCGGCCGTCAAGAACAACGAGATGGTCAGGTTCTTCAAGCCCGCCGTCGACGGCGCCGTCCAGCGCCCCTGGATCGCCGAGGGCAACTCCCTCTTCGAGCCGGTCAAGGTCCAGATGAACAAGGTGCTCACCGGCTCCGCCACGCCCGAGCAGGCCGCCAAGGCGGCCGGCGACGCCTACCGGAAGCTGCTCAAGGACTACAAGTGACCCTCGCTGTACGGGTGCGCCGGGCACTGGGCACCCACTGGTACGCATGGACGATGGTCGCCCCGGTGGTACTCGTCATCGGGGTGATCATCGGCTATCCGCTGGTGCGCGGCCTGTTCCTCTCGCTCACCGACGCCAACGAGGCCAACGTCGAGCGGAACATCGGCGTCAACCACCTCCCCGCCACCTACAAGTTCACCGGCCTGGACAACTACAAGGCCGTGCTGGGCGACGGCGTCTTCTGGGACCGCCTGGGCTGGACCGTCGTCTGGACCGTCGGCTGCGTCTCGCTGACCTTCCTGATCGGCCTCGCCCTCGCCAACATGCTCAACCGCACGCTGCGCGGCCGCACCGTCTACCGCCTGGCGCTGATCCTGCCCTGGGCCATCCCCGCCTTCATCTCGGTCTTCACCTGGCGGATGCTCTACAACGAGAAGAACGGCATCCTCAACAAGCTGCTGGCCGGCGGCGGCATCGACGCCGTGCCCTGGCTCAACGACCCGACCTGGGCCAAGCTCTCGGTCATCGCCGTCAACGTCTGGCTGGGCGTGCCCTTCATGCTCGTCGCGCTGCTCGGCGGCCTGCAGTCCATACCCGGCGAGCTCTACGAGGCCGCCGAGATGGACGGCGCGGGCCCCTGGCAGCGGTTCCGGAACATCACCGTCCCCGGCCTGCGGGCCGTCAGCAGCACGGTGATCCTGCTCTCCACCATCTGGACCTTCAACATGTTCCCGGTGATCTTCCTGCTGACCCGGGGCGGCCCCGGCGACGCCACCGAGATCCTGGTGACCTACGCCTACCGGCTCTCCTTCATCGACAGCCCCCGCAACTTCTCCGAGTCCGCGGCCTGGGGCGTCCTGATCCTGCTCCTGCTCTCGGTCGTCGCGGTCGTCTACCGGCGGGCGCTGCGCAAGCAGGGAGAGGTGTGGTGACCATGACCCGCAAGCGCCACCAGCGCTCCCGCCCGGCCTCGGTCGCCCTGCACGCGGCCCTGCTCGTCGCCGCCGCGGTGGCCGTCTTCCCGCCGCTCTGGCTGCTGGTGACCTCCTTCAAACCGAGGAACGACGCCTTCTCCACCAGCCTCGTCACCCACTTCACCCTCGCCAACTACACCCACGTCATCGCCGACACCGAGTTCCTGACCTGGTTCCAGAACTCCGTGATCATCGTCGGGCTGACCACCGTCCTCGGTGTCTTCATCGCCGCCACCACCGGCTACGCCGTCAGCCGCTTCCGCTTCCCCGGGATGCGCCCGCTGATGTGGCTGCTGCTGATCACCCAGATGTTCCCGGTCGCGGTGCTGATCGTGCCGCTGTACAACCTGCTGGCGAGCCTGGGCCTGCTCAACCAGCCGGCCGGCCTGGTCGTCACCTACCTGACCATCGCCGTCCCCTTCTGCGCCTGGATGATGAAGGGCTTCTTCGACACCATCCCGGTGGAGATCGACGAGTCCGGCCGGGTCGACGGCCTCAACCCCTTCGGCACCTTCTGGCGCCTGGTCCTCCCGCTCGCCCGACCGGGCCTGGCCGTCACCGGCTTCTACACCTTCGTCACCGCCTGGGCCGAGGTCGCCTACGCCTCCGCCTTCATGACCGGCGAGGAGAACCTCACCCTCGCCGGCGGCCTGCAGACCTTCGTCAACCAGTACACCAACGACTGGGGTTCGATGACCGCCGCCGCCGTGATCATCGCCGTGCCGGCCGCGCTCGTCTTCGCCTTCGCCCAGCGCCACCTCGTCGCCGGACTGACCGCCGGCACCACCAAGGGATGACATGACCCCTCAGCACAACGTCACTCCTGCCACCGGCTGGTGGCGCCACGCGGTGATCTACCAGGTCTACCCGCGCAGCTTCGCCGACGGCAACGGCGACGGCATGGGGGACCTGGCGGGCATCCGCAGCCGCCTGCCGTACCTGCGCGACCTGGGTGTGGACGCCGTCTGGCTCAGCCCCTTCTACGCCTCGCCGCAGGCCGACGCCGGCTACGACGTCGCCGACTACCGCACCATCGACCCGATGTTCGGCACCCTGGCCGACGCCGAGGCGGTCATCGCCGACGCCCATGACCTGGGCCTGCGCATCATCGTCGACCTGGTCCCCAACCACTGCTCCGACCAGCACGAATGGTTCCGCCGCGGGCTGGCCGAGGGCCCCGGCTCGGTGCTGCGCGAGCGTTTCCACTTCCGCAAGGGACGGGGCGAGAACGGCGAGGAGCCGCCCAACGACTGGGAGTCCCTCTTCGGCGGCCCGGCCTGGACCCGGGTGTCCGACGGCGAGTGGTACCTCCACCTCTTCGCCCCCGAGCAGCCCGACTTCAACTGGGACCACCCCGCCGTCCGGGACGAGTTCCGTTCCATCCTCCGCTTCTGGCTCGACCTGGGCGTGGACGGCTTCCGGGTCGATGTGGCCCACGGCCTGGTCAAGGCCCCCGGCCTGCCCGACATGGGCCACGGCGAACAGCTGAAGCTGCTCGGCAACCAGGTCCTGCCGTTCTTCGACCAGGACGGCGTCCACGACATCTACCGCTCCTGGCGCACCGTCCTCGACGAGTACCCCGGCGAGCGGATCGCGGTCGCCGAGGCATGGACCCCCACCGCCGACCGCACCGCCCGCTACCTCCGCCCCGACGAGCTCCACCAGGCTTTCAACTTCCATTACCTGAACACGGGTTGGGACGCGGCCGCCCTGCGCGAGGCGATCGACTCCTCCCTCGACGCCATGCGCCCGGTGGCGGCCCCCACCACCTGGGTGCTGTCCAACCACGACGTGGTCCGCCACACCACCCGCCTCGGCGGCGGCCCGGACCGCGCCCGCGCCGCGAGCCTGCTGATGCTGGCGCTGCCCGGCTCCGCCTACCTCTACCAGGGCGAGGAGCTGGGCCTGCCCGAGGTCACCGACCTGCCCGACGAGGTCCGCCAGGACCCCTCCTTCTTCCGGGACACCGGGCAGGAGGGCCTGCGCGACGGCTGCCGGGTCCCGCTGCCGTGGAGCGGCGACCGCGCCCCCTACGGCTTCGGCGACGGCGGCAGCTGGCTCCCGCAGCCCGCCGACTGGGCACCGCTCACCGTCGCGGCCCAGACCGGCGATCCCGCCTCCACCCTGGAGCTCTACCGCACCGCCCTGGCCCTGCGGCGCGCCCACCCCGGCCTCGGCGCGGGCGACGCGGTCGAGTGGCTGGCCGCCCCCGACGGCGTCCTGGCCTTCCGGCGCCCCGGCGGCCTCGTCTGCACCGCCAACACCACCGCCGCCCCCGTCCGTCTGCCCGCCCCCGGCCGGCTGCTGCTCGCCTCCGGCCCGCTGGACGACGCGCGGGGGGACGTCGAGCTGCCCGCCGACACCACCGCCTGGTGGGAGGAGTGACCCTGCCGGACCCCCATGCCACCCCCCGGCTGTCCGACATCGCCGCCCAGGCGCAGGTCAGCGAGGCGACCGTCAGCCGGGTCCTGAACGGCAGGGCGGGCGTGGCGGCGAGCACCCGGCAGCGGGTGCTCGCCGCGCTCGACGTCCTCGGCTACGAGCGACCGGTACGGCTGCGGCGGCGCAGCGCCGGGCTCGTCGGCCTGGTCATCCCCGAACTCACCAACCCGATCTTCCCGGCCTTCGCCCAGATCATCGAACAGGCGCTGGCCGGCCACGGCTACACCCCGGTGCTGTGCACCCAGATGCCGGGCGGGACCACCGAGGACGAACTCGTCGAGCAGTTGGAGGAGCGCGACGTCACCGGCATCGTCTTCCTGTCCGGCCTGCACGCGGACACCGGCGCCGACCCGTCCCGCTACGCCCGCCTGGCGGCCCGGGGCGTCCCGTACGTCCTCGTCAACGGCTGCAACGAGCGCATCGACGCGCCGTTCGTCTCGCCCGACGACCGGGCGGCGGCCCGGATGGCCGTGCGCCACCTGGCCGAGCTGGGACACGAGCGGATCGGGCTGGCCGTCGGCCCGGCCCGCTATGTGCCCTCCCGCCGCAAGGCGGAGGGCTTCGTGGCGGCGCTGGGGGAGTCGTTCGGCCTGTCGAGGGGGCAGGCCGAACGGCGCGTCCGGCACACCCTGTTCAGCGTCGAGGGCGGGCACGCGGCGGCCGCCACCCTGCTCGACGACGGCTGCACCGGTGTCGTCTGCGGCAGCGACCTGATGGCGCTCGGCGTGGTCCGCGCGGCCCGCCAGCGCGGCCTGGCCGTCCCCGCGGACCTCTCGGTCGTCGGCTTCGACGACTCCCAGCTCATCGCCTTCACCGACCCCCCGCTGACCACCGTCCGCCAGCCGGTCCAGGCCATGGCGACGGCAGCGGTCGGCGCCCTGATCGAGGAGATCCACGAACGCGCCGCGGGCCGCCGGGAGCCGCCCCGCCGCACCGAGTTCGTCTTCCAGCCGGAACTGGTCGTACGGGGGTCGACGGGGGCGGTGCGGACCTGACCGCGGCCGCGGGGGGGGGGGGGGAGGGACGCGGGCCCGGCCGGATTGTCAGTGGGGGGTGCCATGCTGCACCCATGACCAACACCGTGCAGGGGCCCGCGAGTTACTTTCCGTCGATCGAGAAGAAGTACGGCCGTCCGATAGCCGAGTGGCAGAGCCTGATCACCGCCTCGCCGCTGACCCGGCACATGGAGCTGGTGGCCTGGCTCAAGGCCGAACACGGCCTGGGCCACGGCCACGCCAACGCCCTGGTCGCCCACACCCTCGCCCAGGCCGAGGGCCGGTAGTCCGCGGCGCGGGGCAGCGGCGGCGGGGCGCCCCTCCGGGCCGGGCGGCGCGGAGGGGCTCAGGGCTTGCGGACGTCCAGGTTGGCGATCGCGATCCGGGCGATCTCGCGGCCGCGGGCGGTGAAGTCGCCCTTGCCCGGGTAGTCCACCCACAACCGGTACATGTCACCGGCGTGGGTGCGGTAGTAGAACGCCTTGGCCTCGCGCGGGACGTCCCCGTCGATGTCCACGCCGGAGCCGCTCGTGCCGTAGGTGACGGTGTTCAGGGCCGCGTCGCGTTCCTGGTACGTGACGTTGGCGTCCGTGCTGCTGCCGGTCTTCGTGTCGGAGGACATCGACAGGCCCGCCCCGGAGAAGGAGCCGCCCTTGATCGCGTCCGAGTCCTTGAACGCCTGGGCGTCGGCGGTCCCCGAGATGTCGCTCTTCTGCCGCACGTGGTCCCACCGGGCCAGCTCGACCGTGACCGCTCCGCTGGGATCCTTGTACGTGATCACGGACGGGTCCGCGTCGTCCGGGATCCGGAGGTAGCCGGCGGGCACCGCGATGTCCGCGTTCAGCGGCGCCGCCTCCTGGTGCTTCTTCCACCCCTCGGGCAACGGCCCGGCGAACGGATCCGCCAGGACCAGGTAGGCGCCTGCGGCCAGTGCCACGACTGCGGCGGCGCCCCCTGCGAGAGCCTTGCGGCCGAGGCGGACCCCCTTACCGGCCTCGGGGCCACCGGTCCGCACGACCGGGGGCGGCGGCTGCACAGCCCGTTCGAGCAGTTCGCGCACCCGCGTCGCGTTCGGCCGGCGCGCCGGATCCTTCTGCAGCAGACCCTGGACGGCCTCGGCCAGCGGACCGCCGCCGGCCGCGCTCGGGGCGGCCGGCGTCGCGTTCAGCACGGCCTGCAGCGTGGCGGGGGTGTTGGTGCGGCGGAACGGCGAGACGCCTTCCGTCGCCGCGTACAGCACGACGCCGAGCGACCACAGGTCGGAGGCGCTGCCGGGCTGCTGTCCCAACACGCGCTCGGGCGCGATGAATTCGGGGGAGCCGACGAACCCGCCGGTCTCGGTCAGCTTGGTCTCGCCCTCGATCTGCGCGATGCCGAAGTCGGTGAGGATGACGCGGTCGTGGCGGCCGAGCATGACGTTGTCCGGCTTCACGTCGCGGTGCAGGATCCCGGCGGCGTGCGCGGCCTCCAACGCGCCGAGCACCTCCAGCCCGATCCGCGCGGCGTCGCGCGCGCCGAGCGTGCCCTCCTGGAGCGCGTCGCCGAGGGAGCGCCCCTGGACGAACTCCATGACGATCCAGGGCTGTCCCTCCTCGACGGCGACGTCATGGACGTTCACCACCGCGGGATGATCGAGGCGGGCCGCGGCCCGTGCCTCGCGCCGCATCCGTTCGAAGAGGCCGGCCCGCTCCCGCTCCGGCAGGTGGTCGGGGATCCGGGACTCCTTGACGGCGACCTCGCGGTCCATGACCTCGTCGCGGGCACGCCACACGGTGCCCATGCCGCCGTGCCCGAGCCTGCTCAGCAGCCGGTAGCGGCCCGCCACGAGCCGGCCCGCGCCCGGATCGGACTGCGGCGCCACCTGCGCGGCCGGCGCCGGGGCGTGCTCCGTGAGCGGCGCCTGGGCAGGCTGCGGCGGTTGCAGCCGGAAGCTCGTGGGCTCGTGCGGACGCGGTGCGGTTCCCCCGATGTCATTCATGTGCTCATCTTTATCCTCAGTGGCGTCCGGCGTACCACTGGGGTCGGGGACAGGTGACCGCGTGACAGGCCGGCCCGCACTCAGCCCCTTACGTGGCCCCGCCGCACCGCGTACGCCGCGAACTCCGCCCAGGCCGGGGCGGGCACGGCGAGCTGCGGGCCGCCCTTGTCCTTGGAGTCGCGGACGTGGACGGTCGTGGGGCAGGCGGCGACCTCCACGCAGTCGCCGTCACCCCCGCTGCTGTAGCTGGACTTCCGCCAGGAGAGGGCGACCTCCACGCAGCTGTCGCCGGAGCTGCCGCTGTAGCTGCTCTTGAACCACGCCAGTTCCGGGATGCTCATAGCGCTCCTCGCATCTGCTCCAACAGGCTCCGGGAGTCATCCGGGGTGAGGGCCTGTGAACGCAGTTTCGCATACCGTATGTGGAGGGCACTGAGCTCTTTCGGGTCGGAATGGAACAGGCCGCCGAACAGCGTCCGGGCGTACGCCTCGGTCTGTAACAGGCCCGGAACCAGCCGGTTCTCGTAGGTGTAGAGGTTGAGCGCCTGCTCCTCAAGGCCCGCCCAGACCCGGAACCAGGAGGCGAAGCCGCGCCGCCTGCAGAGGTACTTGGCCGCCTTCCGCAGCACCTTGCCCGCGTCCAGCGCCTCCTCCGACCGCTCGATGAACGTCTCCGACGGCAGCCGCCGGCCCTGTTCCACCGAGGCGATGTAGTGCGACGAGTACTGGATCTCCGGTGCCAGGGACTCCTGGGTGAACCCGGCCTTCTCCCGTAGTGCCTGGTACACCGCCCCGAAGATGCGCAGGCTGTCGGACGGTCCCAGCGCTTCAGCTCCACCCGGCGCGGCGCCCGGCTCGCCCGTTACCTCGCGCTCCAGCAGCTCGACGTCTGGGGCTTCCCGTACGGCGGCGAGGTCTCCGACGCCGCCGCCCTGATCGTCGGCGAACTCGCCGCCAACGCGGTGACCCACGGCCGGGTGCCCGGCCGGGACTTCGAGCTGCGCCTGACGAGGGTGCCGGGCTCGGCGCGCCCCGGCACCCTGCGGATCGAGGTCGCCGACACCCGCACCGAGCAGCGCCCGCCCGGCCCCGGCACGTTCACGCCCCCGCCACCCGACTCCAAAACCGGCCGTGGCCTCCTCCTGGTGGCCGCGCTCGCCACTCGCTGGTCGGTGCTCGACCGGGGGCCGGTCGGCAAGGTGGTCAGTGCCGAACTGGACCTGTAGCGGGGGATTCCCAGGGGATTGGTGGGGATAGGGGGGCAGTGCCCGCATCGCGCGGCTAAAGTCCTCGGTGACCGACCGGTGACCGGTGGTGGGCTCGGGGCGAAGGGGTGCGGAGTGATCGAGCTGGCCAGTGTGATCAGAGATCTGCGCGAGGAGCTGGAGCAGGCGGTTGCCGCGGCCGAGGGCGCGGAGCTGCGCTTCGAGTTGGGGACGATCGAGCTGGAGGTGTCGGTCGCCCTGGAGCGGTCCGCCCACGCGGGGGCGAAGGTGCGGTTCTGGGTGGTGGAGTCCGGCGCGGACGCGACGGTCGGCGCCACCAGGACCCAGCGCCTCACCCTGGCCCTGCAGCCGACCCTCACCCGGTCGGGCAACCCGCCGTTCGTCTCCGGAACCACCGGCGCCAACGAGCAGTGAACCCCGCGGACAGCAGGGCCTCCGGGCCGGCCGGGCTCGACCCGGGGCGCGTGGTCCAGGTCCTCACCACCTGCCGGGCGGGCCCGGGGCGGCGCGGGTCGGGCTACCGGGTGAGCGGGCACGCGGTGCTCACGGCCGCGCATGTGGTGAGCGACGCGGCGTCGGTGCGGCTGCGCTTCCTCACCGAGGACGGCGGCACGACGGAGGTGTCCGGCGAGCCGGTCTGGGCGGACGCGGCCATGGACGTCGCGGTGCTCAGGATCGCGGGGGACGCGCGCACCGGCCCACCGGGCGCCGCCGGGATCACGCCCGTGCGGTTCGCCGGGATCACGCGGCCCGTGGAGTGCGAGGCGCTGGGATTCCCGAGGTTCAGGCTGCGCCCCGACAGGGAGTCGGCGGACGGTGACGGCCCCACCTGGTACCGGGACTCCCACCACGCCCGCGGTACGACCACGCCGCTGTCGTACCTGCGCGCGGGCAGCCTGGAGATCACCGTGGAGCCTCCCGAGTACGACCCCGAGCCGGGGCGCTCCCCGTGGGAGGGGATGTCGGGGGCCGCGGTGTGGAGCGGCGGGTACGTGATCGGGGTGGTCAGCGAGCACCACCGCTTCGACGGGCTCGGCAGGTTCGCGGCGAGCCAGGTCAAGCGCTGGTACCGCCTCGCCCCGGACCGGCTCGACGCGCTCAGCGCGCTGATCGGCCTGCCGGCCGGCGCCGACCGCCTCACACAGCTCCCGCTCCCGCCGCCGCGGCCGCCGGACGGGCCGGAGCAGCCCGATGCGCCGGAGGTGCGGAAGGCGGCCGGGAAACTCGCCCACGACGTGTACGAGCAGTGGCACCGCGAGGGGCAGCGGCGGCGGGCCGGAGACCCGTTCCCGCTCGCCGTCCGCTTCGACTGCACCGAACGGAACGTCTTCGACCACTGGGCCAACATCCGCCGGGCGCCGTCCGGGACGCCCGCGGCGCCCCTGCCCCTGGACGGCCGGCTCGACCGGATCGTGGACGTGTACGAGTCGGTTCCGTCCCGTCGGCTGGTGGTGCTGGGGGAGGCCGGTTCCGGCAAGACGATCCTGACGCTGCGTTTCGTTCTGGACCGGCTCAGGGCCCGCGCCGCCGGCGACCGGGTGCCGGTGATCTTCGGCCTGGGGTCATGGGACCCGGTCACCACCTCGCTGGACGACTGGCTGTGCGCCCAACTGGTGCGCGACCACCCCTTCCTGGCGGCTCCCGCGGACAGCGGAGGCGACCTCGCCGGTCTCCTGCTCGACGAGGACAGGATCCTTCCGGTGCTCGACGGCTTCGACGAGATCGCGACCGGCCTGCACGGCGCGGCGTTCCGCGCGCTCAACCGCACCATCACGCCGCTGCTGTTCACCAGCCGCCCGGCGGAATTCGGCCGGGCCGTGGCGGCGAACGGCGTGCTGCGCGAAGCCGCCGTCATCGAGCTGGCGGACCTCACCGTGGACGACTACGCCGACTACCTGCACCGCGGCAGCCGGCCGGTCAGGGACGGCGGCGCGGACAGCTCCGTGTGGGAACCCGTCCTGGCCGCGCTGCGCCAGGAGCCGCGCGGCGCGGGCGCGGCGAACGTCGCCACGGCGCTCGCGACCCCGCTGATGGTCGGCCTGGCCCGCACGGTCTACGGGGGCGCCACCGAGGACAAGCCCTCCGACCTGCTGGACACCGAGGATTTCGGCACCCCCGAAGACGTGCAGGACCATCTCCTGTCGGCCTTCCTCCCGGCCGTCTACGACCCCGCACCGACCGGCCGCGGCTCCCGCCCCCGCCGTCGCCGGTACCACCCCGAACGCGCCCGGCGCTGGCTCGGCCACCTCGCCACGCACCTGCACGACCTCGACACCCGCGACCTCGCCTGGTGGGAGATGGGCACCACCATGCGCCTCGCGTCGCGCATGCGCGTGGTCGGGTTGCTGGCCGCGCTGGCCTTCGGGGTGACGACCGGGATCGGGAACGTGCCCGTGGACCTGGTCGCGACCGACCTCGGCATCGGGTTCGCACTCGGCCGGGGACTCATGGTCGGGCTCCTGCACGGGCTCCTCGCCGGGCTGGTCTTCGGGTTCGTGTACGGGGTCGTGTCCGGGGGCGCGCCGCGTGAGCCGTCGCGCGTCCGGATACAGATCTTCGGCGGGACGCGGCAGACGCGCGCCAAGGTCGTCCCCAGGGCCCTGCTGGGGGTCGGGTTCGGGATCCCGGTGGCGGTCGTGCTGGTGCTCGTGGACCGGTTCGTGGTCGCTCCGCTGGGGTTCGACGACGGGCTCGACGGAGGGCTGGTGGGCGCCCTCCTCTTCCCGCTCGAGGTCGGGCTCGGCGCCGGACTCGTGCTCGGCCTCATGGCCTGGCTGGAAGCCCCCGTGGAGATCGGATCCGCGGTCAGCGCCGCGGACCTGTTGAGCACGAACCGCAAGAACGTGGTCGTCCACATGCTGGTGTGGATGCTCGTGATCGGGATCCCCGCCGGGCTCGGCTTCGGGCTCGTGCCCGGTCCCGTCGGCGGGCTCATGCCCGGCCCGGTCCGCGGGCTCCTGGCCGGGCTCGTGTTCGGGATCGAGGCGGCGTTCGGGGGCGGGCTCGGGTACGGGCTGAGTTTCACCGCCTGGGGCCAGTGGGTGGCCCTGGTGCGGATGTGGCTGCCGCTGACGGGCCGGCTTCCGTGGGCGGTGATCGCGTTCCTGGACGACGCCCACCAGCGGGGTGTGCTGCGTCGGGCCGGCGCGGTCTACCAGTTCCGCCACGCCCGCCTCCAGGACCACCTGGCCCGGGTTTCCCGGGCGCACCACTGCCCCCACCGGCCGGGTGCACCGGGCACGGCGGACCCGGACGGCACCGGGAACTGCCCGCGACCCCAGGAGCGTCCTGATTCTGGTAACACCTGCCGGACGCATACCGATGGGCCAGACAGCGGAACAACTCACGGGGGTGCCACATGACTGCCAGGCGCGGGGCGCGAAGGCCACAGGTGAGGATCGCCCTGGGGGCGGTGACGGCGTTAGGGACCGCCGCCACGGTCGTCGGGATTTCCGGAGCCGGAACCGCGGCCGCACAACCGGTTTCCCGCACGCTGAAATACACCTGCAAGGTCCCGGTGATCAAAAGCCTGCCCTTCACGGTGAGGATCGACGCGGACATTCCGCAGTCGGTCGGGGTCGGCGAAGCCAGCCGGAAATTCGCCATCGGCGCCCGGACCACGGTGGACGCGGACCTCACGGCGAAGCTCCGCTTCCTCGGCGTGAAGACCGTGACGGGCCGGGTGGTCGCGAAGATCGGCGTGTCCGCGCCGCAGGGCGACCGGCGCCTCAGCGTTCCCCTCGGCGTCACCAGGACCCGTATCCCGGCGTCCGGTTCCTTCGACGTCGCCGCGACCGGCACCGCACCCGCTCTCACGTTCAGCCGGCCGGGCAAGGCGCGGATCACCGTCGGCGACATCGCCCTGCACGTCGTCGGGAAGAAGGCGGACGGTGCCGCACTGGGCGAGGTCGACGCGGGGTGCAGGCTGAACGCCGGGCAGCGGGACGTCGTGGGGTCGTTCCAGATCACGGCAGCGGGCGCGGGGGCCGGGAAGGCCAACGGCTCGGCCAGGGCCGGGTCTTCGGCGACGGCCGGGGTCTCGGGCACGTCCGGCGCCCCGGGCACGTCCGGCGCCCCTGGTACGTCCGGCGGCTCGACCCCGTCCGGCGGCTCGGGCACGAGCGCCAAGGGCACGACGGCCTCGGGCGCCACGCCTGAGCGGACCTTCCTCGCGACCGACGGTACGGCGACGGGGACCACCGCGACCACCGGCCGGAACACCAGAAACCTGGTGCTGCCGATCGCCGGCACCCTCGTCGTGGCCGCCCTCGCCTTCTGCTTCGGCGCGTGGCACAAGAACCGCCGCCGCGCCGCCGACGGCGACTGAGGGGATCGCCTCGCGGATCCCGGCGTCGGGGTCCTGTCCGCCTGCCACCGGCCCGGCCTCACGGGCGCCGACGCGGCCCGCGGCCGCACGCCGGGCCCCTGGCGCACCGTCACCTTCGAGGATGCCGGCTGCATCCGCCGTGCCCGTGCCCGCGTCAGCCCCTCCGCGAGAGTCATCCCCCGACGCCGGTCCGGCCGTCCGGGCGCGTGGACCCGCAGGGCGGGTCTCCGGTCGGCCGGACCGGCTGCCAAGGGAACGTAACACCCTTGCAATGCCTTGCGTAAGGTCTTGCAACAACCCGTTCGGGCAGCTAGAACCGTCACCAACACCGGCGCCGTCGTCCCTCGGCGCCGTTCAACGGCCTTACGGGCACGGTGCGTTGCCGAGCAAGGTCACTCCACCCCGTCAGGAGGAACCGTGCTCCACCGGATCAGAAGCGCCGCCCGCAGACCCGCGGTCGCCGCACTCGCCCTCCTCGCGGGCGCGGCGGCCCTCGTCGCGCCGCCGCCGGCGACCGCCGCCCCGCCGTCCGGCCCGTCCGAGGCCCTGGCCCAGTGGATCGACCGCGACACCGTCGTGTGGAAGGGCGCGGAACACACCGCCGCCCAGCTGGAGTTCGGCTCGCACGCCGCACGCATCCGGCTCGTGCCCGGCACCCTCAGCCCGGCCGAACGGCTCGCCCACCCGCATCTGACGGGCTACCCGGCCTTCACCGTCGACCCCCGCGACCGCGGCCTCGCCCCCACCGCCCTGCGCGGCAGACTCCTCGCCGCCCAGCGCACGGCCGACGGCGGACGCGCCACCACCGGGGTCCAGATCCCCGGCGTCCTCGACGACCTCTACGGCGCCCGCGCCCGGCACGCCACCCTGGGGCCGGACTTCCACCACGGCCGCCCCACCCTCACCGTCTGGGCGCCCACCGCCCGCACCGTCGCCCTCGAACTCGACGGCCGCAGGGTCCCGATGCGGCGCGACGACACCACTGGCGTCTGGCGCGTCACCGGCGCCCGCGACTGGGCCGGAAAGCCGTACCGCTACCTCGTCACGGTCTGGGCGCCCACCGTCGGCAAGACCGTCACCAACAAGGTCACCGACCCCTACTCCACCGCCCTGACCGCCGACTCGGCCCGCAGCCTCGTCACCGACCTCGACGCCCCGGAACTCGCCCCGCCCGGCTGGTCACGGCTCGCCAAGCCCGCCGCGGTGCCGCTGCGCCGCGCCCGCATCCAGGAACTGCAGATCCGCGACTTCTCCGCCGAGGACCGCACCTCCCGGCACCCGGGCCGGTACCTCGCCTTCACCGACCGCCGCTCCGACGGGATGCGGCACCTGGCCTCCCTCGCCCGGTCCGGCACCTCCTACGTCCACCTCCTGCCGGCCTTCGACTTCGCCACCACGCCCGAGCGGCCCGCCGACCAGGCCCGCCCCGGCTGCGACCTGGCCTCGTACGCCCCTGACTCCGACCGCCAGCAGGACTGCGTCGCCAAGACGGCCGCCCACGACGCCTACAACTGGGGCTACGACCCGCTGCACTACACCGTCCCGGAAGGGTCCTACGCCTCCGACCCCGACGGCACCGCCCGCACCGTCGAGTTCCGCCGCATGGTCCAGGGCCTCAACGGCGCCGGCCTGCGCGCCGTCATGGATGTCGTCTACAACCACACCGCCGCGAGCGGCCAGGACCCGCACTCCGTCCTGGACCGCATCGTCCCCGGCTACTACCAGCGGCTCCTGGACGACGGCGGCGTCGCCACCTCCACCTGCTGCTCGGGCACCGCCCCCGAACACACCATGATGGGCAAGCTCGTCGTCGACTCCGTCGTCACCTGGGCCAAGGAGTACAAGGTCGACGGCTTCCGCTTCGACCTCATGGGCCACCACCCCAAGGCCAACATCCTGGCCGTCCGGAAGGCCCTCGACGCGCTGACCCCCGCGAAGGACGGCGTCGACGGCAAGAAGATCATCCTCTACGGCGAGGGCTGGAACTTCGGCGAGGCCGCGAACGACGCCCGCTTCGTCCAGGCCACCCAGCGGAACATGGCCGGAACGGGCATCGCGACCTTCAACGACCGGGCCCGCGACGCGGTCCGCGGCGGCAGCCCCTTCGACGCCGACCCCCGCGTCCAGGGCTTCGCCTCGGGCCTGTACACCGACCCCAACTCCGCGCAGGAGAACGGGAGTCCGGCCGAACAGCGCACCCGGCTCCTCCACTACCAGGACCTCCTCAAGGTCGGCCTCACCGGCAACCTCGCCGACTACACCTTCACCGACAGCACCGGCCACCGCGTCAAGGGCTCCGGCATCGACTACAACGGCACCCCGGCCGGCTACGCCGCCGCCCCCGGCGACGCCCTCGCCTACGCCGACGCCCACGACAACGAGACCCTCTACGACGCCCTCGCCTACAAACTCCCGCCGCGCACCGGCGCCGCCGACCGCGCCCGCATGCAGGTGGTCGCCCTCGCCACCGCCGCCCTCTCCCAGGGGCCCGCGCTCTCCCAGGCCGGCTCCGACCTCCTCCGCTCCAAGTCCCTGGACCGCAACTCCTTCGACAGCGGCGACTGGTTCAACGCCCTGCACTGGAACTGCGCCGACGGCAACGGCTTCGGCCGCGGACTGCCCCCGGCCGCCGACAACAAGGACAAGTGGCCCTACGCCCGGCCCCTCCTGGCCGACCCGGCACTACGCCCCGGCTGCGCCACCATCCGGCACACCGCCGCCGCCTACCGCGACCTGCTCCGCATCCACGCCACCGAACCGGCCTTCGGCCTGCCCACCGCCGCCGCGGTACAGAAGGCCCTCTCCTTCCCCCTGTCCGGCAAGGACGAGACACCGGGCGTGCTCACCATGCGCCTCGCCAACCTCGTCATCGTCTTCAACGTCACGCCCCAGCGCGCACACCAGACCGTCCCGTCCCTCGCGGGCACCCCCTACACCCTGCACCCCACCCAGGCCCACGGCACCGACCCCACCACCGCCACCGCCACCTACACCCGCCCCTCGGGCACCTTCACGGTCCCGGCCCGCACGGTCGCGGTCTTCCGGCGGGGGTGAGACCCGGCTCAGGCCCCCAGCCGCTTTTCGAGGAGGGTGACGGCGTACCGGCTGCCGTCGTCGCCCTCCTTGGCGGGCTGTTCCCCGACGACGGTGTAGCCGGCGCCCCGGCCGGAACCGGTCGGGCGATGCTGGCGCATGCCCAGGTCCACCAGTCGCCGCAGGTCGGCGCCGTCCCCGGCGAGGCGGAAGCTGATCTCGTCCATGCCGCGATGATGTCGCACGGCGCGCCGCCGCCTGCGGCCGGGCCGCGTACGGGCGCCCACAGGTGATCGCGGTCGCACCCCCGAGCTACCAGACGGCACGGTGTGGCACATCAACAGCGGCAACGAGATCTACCGGTACATCGGCGACCAGCCCAGCTGATCCCGGCCGAACCATTCGTGCGGCTGCCGGCCGGAACACGCCGGAAGCCGCAGCGGTCCGATAGGACTCGGTACCCCGGAGAGGCGAAGGGGCGCCGACAGCAGCGTCGCCGCCTCATCAACGCCCGCTCACTCAAGACGCAGCTGCCCGTCGGCGATTCACCGGCGGGCAGCTGCCGTTCGGCCTCGAAGTTCAGCGGAAGGCGCTGGGTGATCCGCCGGACAGTCCTCAGCCGAGCCGGAAGTGCTGGTTGGTCTTGTTCACGTCCTCCCACTGGACGAGCTTGGCTCCGTTGTCGGTGCTCTCGGCCAGCACAGACAGGACCTTGCCGCTGTGACGCGCCTCGATCGCGAAGTAGTGGCCGCTCTTCTGGATGAGCCTCCACTCCTGGTTCTGCTTGCCCGGTACGTAGTCCCACTGGACCACCTGGGCGCCATCGTTGAAGCCCTCGGCCAGCACGGACAGGCACTTGCCGCTGTGGGTTGCTCGGACGAGGTAGTAACCGCCCGTTGTCGCCTCCAGGTTCCAGATCTGGTTCTTCTTGCCGTGGACGTACTCCCACTGCACGACCTCGGCCCCGTTGTCGGTGCTCTCGGCGAGGACCGAGGCGCACTTGTCGCTGTTCTCGGCTACCAGAGTGGCGGTGAAGACAGACATACTTTCTCCCTAATTGCCAGTCACAGGAGGTTCCTCACCTTTGTTACCGACCGGATCGGCAACTAAGCGGGCAGGCAAGGGGCTTGGCTGGTCGGGGGCTATCAATGGCCCGGAAAAATCGTCGGCTGTCGAACGGCGTCCCTCGCTCCTCCGCATCGTCGCCGTTCACCCAGCCAGGCTCCCCGTTGCCCGAAGCAGCCGGCCTCCACGGCTTCAACCGAGCCCACCACTGAGAGTCCCTGTGCGCAGCTCTCGGCCAGTTGCGATCGCCAAAACGAGACTCCTGTTCCACGCCCACCCCTCAAGATCGGAAAGACAACAGCCACTCAGGGCAGACTGACCCCACACGGACCGCGCGACGGGCGCGGCGGCTCCGGGGCCGGCGAGCCACGGAAGCCGGGGGAAGTCGACTCAGGGGGCGGGGACATGGGCACGATGCTCGGCACGATCGAACGGATCTGGCGGTACCCCATCAAGTCCACCGGCGGCGAACTGCTCGACGAGGCCGCCGTGGACACCCGGGGCCTGGCCGGCGACCGGCTCTGGGCGGTGCGCGACGCCGAGGGCAAATTCGGCTCGGGCAAGAACACCCGCCGGTTCCGCCGCATGCCAGGACTGCTGCAGTTGCGCTCCCGCTACCCCGGCGGCGCCGTCACCAAGACGCCCGAACTGCTGGCCCCGGACGGCGAGCCCGTGGCGGACCCCACCTCCTACATGCGGCGCTACCTGGACCGGAACGACGTCGAAGTGGCCCGTGAGGGCACCGTCTCGCACTTCGACCAGCTCCCCCTCAGCGTCCTGACCACCGCCACCCTCGACTGGGTCCGCGCGGCCGTCCCCGGCGTCCCGGCCGACGAGCGCCGCTTCCGCCCCAACCTGCTGCTGCGCACCCCACCGGGCACGCCCCCCTTCGTGGAGGACGAGTGGTTCGGCAGCACCGCCCGCGTCGGCACCACCCTGCGGATACGTTTCGAGCGCTCCAGCGAACGCTGCGCCATGACCAACGACGCCCAGCAGGACCTTCCCCACTCCCCCCAGATCCTGCGAGCCATCGCCCGGGCCCACGACATGCGCCTGGACGCCCTGGCCACTATCACCCACCCCGGCCGCATCCGCCTGGGAGACCCCATCGAACTGACGTGACGCCCCACCCACGTTTCACTTAACTCCCCCACGGGAGGTGACGGGCCGGAGCGGGTGGGTGTCCGGACGTAAAGCGAAGCAGTCCGGACACCCACCCGCTCCGGCCCGTCACCGCACCCACAGCCCCGCGCAGCGGACCGGCCCGCCGCAGGCGCAACGGCGGGAAAGACAAAAACGGGGCGAGGCAAAGCGCAGCGGACCGGCCCGCCGCCAGGCGCAACGCCGGGCGCACCCGCGCAGCGGGGCGAAATACGGTGAGAAACCCCCACGGCGGGTCAGACAAAAACGTGGGCCGAAGGCAAAGCGCAGCGAACCCGTCCCGCCAACTCCGCGAACATCCCGCCCTCCGGCTCGTCGGCGAGGATCTGCCGCACCACGCCCGCCATCCGCTCGTCGTACGCGGCGCTCACCGCCGCCAGGGCCGCGAAGTCGTGGACCAGCTGCCGTTCGAGTTCGGCGCGGGGGATCGGGCGTCCGTCCAGCCACAGGAGGGCGGTGGTCTCGGCGAGCGAGATCCAGGAGCGGACCACCAACTCCAGCCGGGGGGCGGGGTCGGGGATGCCGAGATGGGCGAGGATTTGCAGGTAGGCGGCCTGGCGGACGCCGTCGATCATGGCGTTGGTGCGGGCCGAGCCGATGGCGGGGCCGCCGCGCATCAGGGCCGAGAAGCCGGGGCCGTGCTCCTCGACGAAGTCGAAGAAGCGCTCCATGACCCGCAACAGCCGGGCGCCGAGCGGGCCTTCGTGCGGCTCGACGAACCGGGCCGTGAGTTCCTCGGCGGCGCGCCGCAGCGCGGCCTCGTACAGCTGCTGCTTGCCGGGGAAGTAGTGGTAGACCAGCGGGCGGGAGATGCCGGCCGCCTCGGCGACCTCGTCGATCGACACGTCCTCGGGGGAACGGTGGCTGAAGAGGTCGAGTGCGACGGCGATCAGCTGCTCGCGCCGCTCCTCGACGCCCATCCTGCGGCGCGCCCCGGTGGTCATGCCGACCAGCGTAACCACCCGGGGCGCGGCACGGAATCACAGGTCAAATCACAGATCGAGCACAAGACGGCCGCCGTGTGCCCGCGAGACGCACAGCAGCAGCGAATCGGCGCGCTCGGCGTCCGTCAGCAGGTCGTCGCGGTGGTCCACCGTTCCGGCCGGCACCCGCTGTTGGCAGGTGCCGCAGAATCCCCGCTCGCAGGAGTACGGCAGATCGGGCAGCGCCTGCGCGCGGATGGCCCGCAGCGCGCTGGTGTCCGCGGGGACCGCCACCGTACGGCAGCACCAGGTCGAGGTGCGCGCCCGGCTCCCAGTCCGGAAGGCCGTCCCCCTCCAGGCGCAGCCGGACCACGCCCTCGGCCTCCTCGGCGCGCTCCGCCACCCGCAGCCACCGGGCCCCGGCGCCGCCGCGGCCCTGCCCGGAGACCGGCGGGTCCAGCGCGGGCAGTCGGGCGCGACGAGGCGGTCTAGCCCACCGCCCCGATCCCCTTGCCGTTCGTCAGGCGTCCCCGGAGTTCCGCGCGGTCGCCCGCCTTCGCCGGGAGGGTCAGCAGGCGTCCGGTGGCCCGGCCGTGCACGCCGCCGGTGGTGGTGATCGAGGCGACCTGGCGGCTGCCCGCCGCCAGCAGCCACCACTGCCCGGCGGGGGACTTCCACAGCACCCCGGCCAGGGCCCGCGGCGACCGGGGCCCGCAGGCCGTACCGCCCTCGGCGTGCGCCGTCACGGAGCCCGCCGCATAGGGCCGACCGCCCGGTGCCGGGGTCTGGATCTGGGCCATCGTCCGGCTGCCGGGACCGCGCCAGGTCTCGGCGCGGGTGCACAGCCAGGCCGCGGTGCCCGCGCCCCCGGGCAGCGGCTGGCGGGCGAACTCCCAGGCGTTCACCGCGCGGACGCCCTGGCCGCGCACCGCGGCCAGCTGGCAGGCCGTGCGCGCCCACGCCGTCCCGGCCCGCGGCCCGGTCACCTCGCCCGGCCTGCGGGGGGCGCCGTACGTCAGCCGGGCCGGGGTCAGTTCGCCGAGATCGGTGAGCAGCCGCCCGCCCATCCGCAGCGCGGGCCAGCCCGAGCACGTCGGCGCGGGCCGCGGGGTGGGCACCGGGTCGGTCATGCCGCCCGGCCCGATCCGCACCGGGCTGCCCGCCGCGCCCGGCTTCAGCAGATCGACCAGCCGCGCCGATGTCACCCACGGGGCGGTCAGATACCGGACGTTGCCCTGCGTACGGCTCACGACCAGCGCGCTCGCCGACGCCGCCGCGGCGCCGTCGGTCCGGGCGAAGTCCACCGCCGCGCCCGTGCCGTCGCCCTGCCCCTCGCCGTCGGCGGCCTCCGCGTAGCGCACCACCCGCAGCCCGTCGTGGAAGAGCACCACCACGACGTGGTCCACCACGCCCGCGAACAGCAGTTGGGCCGGGCCCGACGCCGGTCCGGTCGGGGTGCCGGGCGTCGCCGAGACCGGCACCCCGGCGCCCGGCCTGGCCCACACCGCCAGCGCCCGCCGCAGCAGCGCCTTGTCGTGGATGCGGTCGCCGCGCGCGGGCCAGGCCGAGAAGTCCTGGCGGGCGGCGCTCCTCCAGGCGGTCGCGGAGGTCACCGTGAGCTTGCCGGGGTCCAGGGCCGCTTCGGCCGCCGCGTTGCGCGCGTACGGCGGGGCGGCGGCGCCGTCCGGGCCCCAGCCGTCGCCCGGCAGCCCCAGCAACGCCCCGCACACCAGCACCGCCGCACCGGCCGTCAGCACCGCCCGGCCGTGCTGCCGCCGCCGGATCAGATCCGTCGGCCTGGCCTGCAGCGCGCACGGGTCGAACTCGGGCGACTCCAGCAGCGAACGGTCCCGGCTCCCGGCCGGCGTCGCGGCCCGCTCCGCCTCCTCCAGCGCCGCACGGGGGTGGGCCACCCCGGCAGCCTCCAGCACCCGGCGGGTCTCCGGCGCGCTCAGCCGCTCCAGATCGCGCAGCACGAACGCCGCCCGCCCCGGCCCGGACAGCGCCGACAGCGCCTGGTCCAGGGCGAGTTCGTCGGCGCCGCCGGAGCGCGGGAAGAGCCGCAGGCCCCAGACCTGGGGGAGCGGGGGCGGCGGCACCGGCAGCCAGCGACGCGAGCGGCCGGCGGCCAGGGCGGCCCGCAGGACCCGCAGCCGGACGAAGGCGTAGCCGGGGTCGATCGCCGCGTCCGCGCCGGCGCGCTGGGCGGGCAGTCCCAGACCTCGGGTGGAGCTGCGCTGGCGCGGCAGGGTCCGCTGCACGACGGCGTGGGCGGCCAGCACCCGCCGGCCGCGGCTGGGGCCCGGCGGCAGCACGAGGTAGGCCAGCCGGACCAGCCGCGGGTAGTGCTCGACCAGCGCCGCCTCGGCCTGCTCGACGTCGATGACGTCGCCGAGGTCCTCGAGGCTGCCGGCGGGGGCGCGGTCCGGACGCTGGGGTGTCGCTTGCTGCTGCTTCACGTTCGGTGAAACGAGTGATTCCTGTGATGGTCACCGGCCCCGCACGGGGCCCCGGCGGGTGACCCGCACCCGGCCGCGGCCACCGCGGTGCGCCGACCGCGGTGGCCGCTCCGGGGCTGCCGGACCCGCCGGCTTCAGCGCTGCAGGTCGAACTCGCCGTCCCGGGCGCCGAGGACGAAGGCCCGCCACTCGGCCTCGGTGTAGCGCAGTACCACATCGGGGTCCGTGGAGTTGCGCATGGCCACCGCGCCCCGCTCCAGGAAGGCGATCTCCACGGCCTCCTCGGCGTCGCCGGGGGCGCGCTGCCAGACGGCGTCGGAGATGTCGAGGGCGTAGAGCCACTCCTTCTCAGCTGCGGCACTCATACCGTGATCCCCTCGCTCGTGGTGCGTTCCCGGTCAGCGTACGCGGCGCTCAGGCGAGCTTCCACCGGCGGAATTCCGCCGTCCCGCGGTCCCCCGTCGCGGAGTTGGCGGCGGACTGGTGCAGGCCGGTGTCCTGCCGGGCGGCCGCTCCGGGGACGCTGACGGTGGCGATCTCGCGCCAGGTCGCGCCGTCGTCGGTGGAGCAGGAGCCGGTGTACGTGCCCCCGGCCGCGGTGTCCTTCCCGCGGGTCAGGCGGAGCAGGACGGGCGCGGTGACGCCGGTGATCCGGCGGTAGGTGTCCAGGGTGCCGTCGCCGCTCGCGTCGTAGGACAGCACGACGCCGTTGGCGGGGGTCACCGACAGGTTGAGGAAGCCGAGGGCGTCCGGCGCGCCCGGGGCCGGGGGCGCGGTGAGGCGGTTGCGGACGACGAGGCCGGCGCGGGCCCAGGGGCCGGTCGGGTCCTGGGAGGTGACCTCGACGGTGGCCGAGCCGCCCGCGGCGAGCGCCCCCGGCCGGTAGACCGCGCCGAACTCGGCGGTGCCCTTCCACAGGTCGGCGCCGCCGCCGTTGACGGCCAGCCGGTCGTCCAACTGGCCGAAAACCGCCGCATTGGTGGTGACGGTCCGCAGCCCGTCGTCCAGCGGGCCCGCCACGAACAGGGTGCCGTGCCGCGCCGCGCGGACCCGCGGCTCGCCCCGGGGGCCGTAGTCGACGGCGAGGTCGTAGGGGAGCGGGCGCAGGGGGGCGTCGAGCCGTCCTGCGGGGGCGGTGACCCGCCAGCGGGCGCGGCCGGTGCCGCCGGGCGGGAGCGACGGCAGCGACACCGGGCCCGACGCGGTGGCGTCGACGCCGGTCAGCGCGAAGTCCACCCGGCCGGTCGCGCGCAGCCCGTTGACGTTGCGCAGCGCCGCGGTGACGGTGGCCCGGCCGCCCGGCGGCAGCGCGGGCGGATCGGCGGTGACCGTGACGGTGCCCTGGTAGGGAGCCTTGGCGAGGGTGTCGTGGACGCGGCGCGCGGTGCGGTACGCGTCGGTCGTCGGGCGCAGCGGATGGCCGGTGCGCGCGCGGGTCCAGGGTTCCTCCATGGCGTACCAGTCGAAGGTCTTCGGCGGCCGGCCGGCGGCCAGCGCGTCGGCGAGTTCGTCCAAGTACGCCTGCCACTGCGGGAGATGGACCTCGCCGATCAGGCCGTGCCAGTCGCGGTTGGCGTAGTTGGCGAGGGAGCCGCCGTCGGCGGTGGCCCGGTCCGCCCAGGTGGTGATCAGCGCGCGGGCACTGTGCTCCAGCCGCGCCTCCTCCTCGGCGTCGCCCGCCATGGCCCTGGCCTGGGCCAGCCACGGGCCGAGGAGGAAGGACCGGTGCGCGCCGGTGACCTCGTCGCTGAGCCGCATCAGCCGCAGCCACAGGTCCGCCAGCGCGCCGAACGCCGCCCGGTCCTCGCGCCGGTACGCCTCCTGGAGCTGCCCGATCAGCTGCCAGGACCGGTTGGCGAGGGCCTGCCGGGCGGCGTCCGTCAGGTCGTGGCGGTAGGCGTCGCCGGCGCGCAGTGCGGGGCGGACCCGCAGCAGCGCGGCGAAGGCGGTGTCGAACGCCGCCGGGTCGAAGGCCGGGGTGTGGGTGGCGTAGACGGTGCCGGAGCGGGCGGCCAGCGACGGGCGGGCGGCGAAGACCGAGTCGTGCGGCCGGCCGTCCGCGCTGGAGATCTCGTACGCGCTGGTGCGCAGCGCGGCGTACGCGGCTCGGGCCGCCTCGTCGCGGGCGCCGTAGCGCAGGTCGGCATAGCCGTCGAACCACGCGGCGCGGTCCACCGGGCGCTCCCGCCAGGCCAGTTCGCAAAACAGCTCGAAGGCGGCCGGGTCGCGTTCGGCGGCCTCCGGCATGTACGCGGTCCCGGCGAGCTTGCTGCCCGGCTTGTCGCGCCAGGCGGTGAAGCGCTCGGCCCAGAGGTGGGTCCTGGCGCCGAGGGTGGTGCGGCCGCCGAAGTTGGGGATGGAGCCGAAGGCGTACGGCACCCCGCCCCAGTCCCGCTCCCGGTCGGTGACCGTGTCCAGGTCGCTGAGGCCGTCCACGATCAGCATCCGGTCGTGGTCGACGGCGTCCAGCAGGTCGCGCCGCGGGTTGCCCTGCCAGCCCAGGATCACCCAGGTGGCGTCGGGGCGGGCGGTGCGCAGCGCCTTCTCGACGGCGCGCGCGGCGTCCGGCACGGGCACGTCGCCGGGGTCGCCGCCCTCGTGCAGCAGATCCATCTTGAAGTGGTCGGCGGGGCCGAGGAGTTGCTGCTGATGGCGGTAGAAGGAGGCGGCGGCCGCGGCGAAGGCGTCGGTGCGCGGATCGAGCCAGTCGGGGCGTTTGAGGCCGGACCAGGTGCCCTGCGGCACGGTGCGGGCGCCGGGGTTGCGGGCGGCGAAACCGTCCGGGACGGTGCCGAAGTAGCCGGGCAGGACGGGGTGCATGCCGAGTTCGCGCAGCCGGTCGGTGATCCTGCGGCCCAGCTCGGCCCGCCTGTCGATCAGGCCGTGGCTGAGCGGGCCGCCGTAGCCGCTCATGTTCTGCAGCAGCCACCAGGGCTGGTGCGAGGGCGCCGGGAGCCAGGCGCGGGCCTCGGCGTCGGAGTAGCCGGAGTCGGTGAACAGCCGGTGGTAGACGGCCTCGGCGCCCGGGGTGACCAGCACCTCGTTCACCCCGTGCAGCGCCAGCACGTCGAGCAGCCGCTCCCAGTGCGGCCAGTCGGCGTACGGGGCGGTGTAGCCGTCGTGGGTGTCGTTGAGGGCGAAGCGGTGGCGCAGCGCGGTGGACCGCTCGACGGGCGCGGCCGGGGCGGGCAGCCGGCCGGGAAGATCCACCTGGTCGCCGGCCCAGGACAGGTGGGCCCGGCAGGTGTACTTGAGGTACCAGTGGACGCCGGTCAGCAGGACGGCGGGGGTGGTCCCGGAAACCGTGATCCGGCCCGCCCGGCCGTCCACCCGGAAGCGGTCGGCGCCGCCGTCCGGGGTGAGCGGCACCAGATGGAACTGGTCGGCGTGCCGGGGCAGCAGCCGGGTCAGCGCGGCCCGCGCCGGTGCGGTGTCGTGGGCCGGTGCCCGCTCCGGGCGGCGGGCGGAGGTCCCGGCGGCCGCGGCGCCGCCGGCGGGGGCGGCCCCGCCGAGCGCCGCCCCGGCGCCGATCGCTCCGGCGGTTCCCAGCAGTGCGCGTCGTGACGGTCGGCTCACGTGTGCCCCCCAGGGCTCGGTGTCATCCACAGTCCCGTGCGGGGGGCACGCTAACGGCCGGCCGGCCGCCGTCCAAGTAGGCAACGGGCCCGTATCAGGGGGCCCGGGACCGGCAGGAGCGGGGCGGCCGGCCCGCTCGCTTCGGGCTCCGGTGCCCGGCCCCGGAGCGCGGCGACCAGTGTTCCGCGGACCCTCATCCGTTCGCTCCCTGGGCTTCACGCGCCCGGCCGGCGGGCCCGGGAACAGTCAGCAGCGTAGCGAAGGGCCAGGTCATCGGGCTGTGCCGGCGGGCCGCGCCCCACCCCAGGGGCGTGTCCGGCACCGGCCCGAGCAGACCACCACCTGCTCCGCCCGGCCCACCGGCCCGCCGTCTCACCGCCCGTCGACCCGCACCGCCTCCCCACTCCCCACGGAGGGCTCTCATGAGCATGGCATCGACCGCGAACGCCGCCGTCCCCCGCACCGCTCCCGTCCACACCCCCGCTCCCGCCGCCACGCCCACGGCCGCCCCCGACGGCCCCGGCTACACCGCGGAGATCGCCGGCACCCGCGCCCAGATCCGCGCCGCACAGCGGCTGCGCCACCAGGTCTTCGCCGGCGAGATGGGCGCGACCCTGCACTCCCCGCTGCCCGGCCACGACATCGACGCCGTCGACGACCTCGCCGACCACCTCGTCGTCACCCACACCGCCACCGGCGACATCGTCGGCACCTACCGGCTGCTGCCGCCCGGCCGCAGCGCGCGCCTCTACTCCGACGGCGAGTTCGACCTCGGCGCGCTGGCCGGGCTGCGCCCCGCCCTCATCGAGGCCGGCCGCTCCTGCGTCCACCCCGACCACCGCAGCGGCGCCGTGATGACCCAGATGTGGTCCGCGCTCGCCCGCTACACCCTGCTCTCCGGCCACCGCTACCTCGCGGGCTGCGCCTCCGTGCCGCTCGCCGACGGCGGCACCGCCGCCGCCCACGCCTGGGGCCTGGGCCGCACCCGCCACGCCGCCCCGCCCGGACTGCGGGTCACCCCGCACCACCCCTGGCACCCCACCGTCCCCGTCCCCGAGCGCCCCTCCCTCGCCCAGTTGCCGCCGCTCCTGCGCGGCTACCTGCGCATCGGCGCGTTCATCTGCGGCGCGCCCGCCCACGACCCGGAGTTCGACGTCGCCGACTTCTTCGTCGTCCTGGACATGGAACGGCTCGACGACCGCTACCGGCGCTACTTCCTGGGGGAGCGGTGAACGGCCCCTGGGACGTGTGGTCCGACTGCACCCCGGACTGCGCCGCGCACGCCCTGCCCCGCGTGACGGCGCCCCGCGTCGCCCGGCGCGGCGCGGCCTTCGCCGGTGCCGTACGGCGGGCGCTGACGGACGGCGCGCGGATGGCCGATCCGGTACGGCTGCGGGCGCACGCCGCGTCGCTGCTCGACGCGCTCGGGGTCCGCGTCGAGGGCCCGGCCGCGCTCACCGCGGGGGACGGCCCCGGCACCCTCGTCGTCGTCAACCACATCTCCTGGCTCGACATCCTCGCCCTGCTCGCCGTCGAACCGGTCACCCTGCTCGCCAAGCGCGAGGTCGGCGCCTGGCCGGTCGTCGGCGGCCTGGCCCGCCGGGCCGGCACCCACTTCATCGACCGTACGAGCCCCCGCCGGCTGCGGCTCACCGTCCAGGAGGTGTCCGAACTGCTCGGCTCCGGGCGGTCGGTGGCGGTCTTCCCGCAGGCCACCACCTGGTGCACCGCCGACCGCGGCGGCTTCCGCCGGGCCACCTTCCAGGCCGCCCTCGACGCGGGCGCGCCGGTCCGCCCGGTGACCCTCGACTACACCCAGCAGGGCCTGCCCAGCACGGTGGCCGCCTTCTGCGGCGAGGACACCTTCGCCGCCTCGCTGCGCAGGGTGCTCGCCGCCCGCGCGCTGACCGTACGCGTCACGGCCCATCCGCTGCTGACGGCGGCGGACGGCAGCCCCGACCGGCGGGAGCTGGCGGCGCGTGCGGCGCGCGCGGTGCTCGGCGGCCGGCCGGAAGCCGGGCCGGTGGTACGGCCCGAGGCCGCGGCCGCGGTCCGGCGGGCGACTCCCGCGCGGACCGCCCTGCGGCCCGCCGCGGCGCTGCCGGACTCCCCGGCAGCCGGCTGTCCGCTCCCGGGCTCCGGCGCCGCGCCCCACGCTCCCGCACCCCACCCCCCGGCCCATGTTTGAGCAACTCGACCAGCTCACCGAGCCGTTGCGGGGCATGCTGGGCTCGCCCTGGCTGTGGGTGGTCGTCCTGCTGGTGTCGGGCCTGGACGCGCTGCTGCCGTTCATGCCGAGCGAGACCACCGTCGTCCTGGTCGCCGTGCTCATCGGCCCCGACCTGCCGCTGCTCGCCCTGCTGGCGGGGGTGGCGGCGGCCGGGGCGCTGGCCGGTGACTGCCTGGGCTACGCGGTCGGACGCTACGCGGGACCGCGCGCGGTCGCCCGCCTGCTGCGGGGCGAGCGCGGCCGGGCCCGGCACTCCAGGGCCCGGGCACGGGTCGAGCGCCATGCCGCCCTGCTCATCGTCGCCGGCCGCTTCCTGCCCGGCGGCCGGGTGGTCGCCGCGCTGTCCACCGGGAGCGTCCGCTTCCCGCTGCGCCGCTTCGTGGCGCTGGACGCGGTGGGCGCCGGCGTCTGGGCCGTGGGCAGCGCGGCGCTCGGCGGCGTGGGCGGCCCGGCGCTCACCGACTCCCCGGCCGAGGGCATGCTGCTGGTCTCCGGCACCGGGCTGGTGGTGGCCGGCTGCGTGGGCGCGCTGCACCGCCGGACCGGCTCGCAGGACGGGAACCGGGGCGGTGGGCGGGACACCGGGCACGACGTGCCGAAGCGGTGCGGGCCGTGGCCGGGCGCGCCGTCCGGCCGGGCGGGGGAGCACCTGACCGCCCGGCCGCGCCCTCGCCGGGAGGGCGTCTGAGGGGCCGCTCCGAGGCGCCGGGCCCTCAGACGCTCGGCACGTACTTGTAGCCGACCCGCCGCACCGTCACGATCGACGCCCGGTGCGCGGCGCCCAACTTGCGCCGCAGCCGGGCGACATGGACATCGACCGTCCGGCCGTCGCCGACGTGCCCGTAGCCCCACACCGTGGTCACCAGCTGGTCGCGGGTGTGCACCCGGTGCGGGTTCGCCACCAGATGCGCCAGCAGCTCGAATTCGAGGTACGTCAGGTCCAGAGGCCGGCCCTGGACCTGCGCGGTGCGGTGCTCGGGGTCGATCCGCACGATCGCGTCACCGGTCGGCGCGCTCACCGGCGGCGCGGCGGCCGGCGGCGCGGTCGCGGCCTCGGCGGCCGGGACGAGGACGAGGTAGCCGACCATCGGCGGGCTGCCGGGCAGCGCGGGCAGGCTGTGCTGCGGGGCGGGCAGCCAGGTGGCGCCGGCGTCCAGCAGTTCGGCGACCGAGGGGACGCCGTCGGGTGACGCGCCACCCGGGGCGGGGACGGGCGCGGGACGGGCCTCGCCCGGCGCCACGGCGCGCAGCCGGTGGCGAGGGGGGTGCGGGGCGGGGTGGGCGGGGAGCGGCGTCGTCGCGGAACCGGCGGTGAGGGTACGGGCGTTCGTCATGGGAGTCAGCTCTTTCGCGCAGAGGGGCGTCGGGGACGTCGTACGCGCGGGCAGGGCGGGAAACGCCGGTCAGCGGCGTCGGTGAGGCGTGTGCGGGCCCGCGCTCAGTGCGCGCGGCAACACAGGCGGTCGAAGGCGTGCGCCTGCCGGGAGGGCCAGAAGGGCTCCAGGTCGCTGCGACCCGTCGCGGTGTCTGTGAGGCTGGCCATGGCCCTATTGAACCAGACGGTCGGTGATCTGTCCCTCGGGTGGCGGCCCCTGTGACATGAATCCGCCGCGTCCCGGCCGCGCGGGCGACGGCCCGGACGCCGGACCGGTCGACGGCCGATCCCGACTCCGCGTTCCCGCGGCGGAGTTGGCGCACACGCAAGCAACTGCGGCGGGAGCGGCCGGAATCCGCTATGCGTCACATATCCCTCTTCCTGTACGTCTTCCCCCTCCCACGAGGCATCCCCTCCCGTGCGGCTTCCCCCTCCCGCGCCGCTTCACGTTCGCGTGCCGCTTCCCCTTCCGGCCGGTCTCCTGGCCCCCGCCCGCATGCCCGCCCCCATCGCGACGCCGAGGGCGAGCGCCACCAGGTGTCCCGCGTCGGTGAACGTCCGCTCGCGGCGCAGTACGGGGCGTATCGCCAGCGCCAGCAGGCCGGCCGTCGCCGCCGTCCGCGCGCCGCGGTGCGGGACGGTCGCGGCGAGCGCGCCGACCGTGGCGTTGAAGCCGTAGCTGGCCCCGACGTCGATGGCCCGCGCGGTCACGTCCGGCCCGGTCGCGTCCCGCCCGGCCGCGTCCGGCACGCGCTCGCCCGGTGTGGTCAGGACCGGCGCGCCCGGCTCCCGTGCGCCCGTGTCCCGCGTGCCCGAGCCCGTGGCCGCCACCCGGCATGCGGGCGGCGCCGCGGCGCCGGCCGGCGGAGCGTGCCCCGCCGTCCGTGCGCGCAGGGCCGCGTAGACCAGCAGGCTGGCCCCCACATGACCGGCCGCGAACACCGCGGCCGTGCGCCGGGCGCCCCAGCGCCACTCGGCCGTGCCGAGCGCGGCGAGCAGCCCGGCGCCGTACGCGAGGGGCAGCGGCTCCTCGACGAAGGCCGCGCTGGTGGCCAGCGTCTGCCACCGGCCGGCCCGCAGGTTGTCGACGTTGGTGGAGTGCGTCCGCAGCAGCTCCGTGCGCCGGTGGCCGGGCAGCCGCGCGGCGGCGTACGCGCCGAGTTGTACGGCGCCGACGTACAACGGCGCGGCCCAGGGCACCATGCGCGGCATCTCAGTCCCCCGTCCGCGGCAGTCGCCTGCGCCGGTCCAGCGGGGCGACCTCGATGACCCGGTCGGGATCGCCGTCCCACCGGGCCGGCAGCCCCGCCCCGGCGAACGCCGCGACCACCGCCCGTCCGGCGTCGTCGCTGGTCGCGCGGAAGTGCCGCTCCGGCCCTGGCGCGGTCTTGACGCTGATCTCAAGCATTTCTCCAGCCTGCCAGCAGCCACTGACAACCGGGCCCCGAACGGCCCGCCGGACGACCCCCGGGGCGCAGCCGAAGGGCCACGCGCGGCCGGAGGGTGTCCGGGAGCAGCCGAAAGGGCCGGACCGCACCGGCCCGGCCCTTTCGGCCGTGATCACGCGAGGGTCAGATCTGCTCGCGCCGCGCCAGCTCCGTGCAGCAGGTGTCCACGATCAGCCGGGTGACCACGTACGGGTCGACGTTGGCGTTGGGGCGCCGGTCCTCGATGTAGCCCTTCTTCTCGACCTCGACCTGCCAGGGGATGCGCACCGAGGCGCCGCGGTCGGAGGCGCCGTAGGAGTACGCGTCCCAGGGGGCGGTCTCGTGCGCGCCGGTCAGCCGGTCCTCGATGCCGGTGCCGTACTGGCGGACGTGCTCCAGCGGCTTGTCGTCCTGGCCCAGCGCCTCGCAGGCGGTGATGATCGCGTCGTAGCCCTCGCGCATCGCCCGGGTGGAGAAGTTGGTGTGCGCGCCCGCGCCGTTCCAGTCGCCCTTGGCCGGCTTGGCGTCCAGCGACGCGGTGACGCCGAACTCCTCCGCCGTGCGGTGCAGCAGCCAGCGCGCCACCCACATGTGGTCGGAGACCTCCAGCGGGGCCAGCGCGCCCACCTGGAACTCCCACTGGCCGGGCATGACCTCGGCGTTGATGCCGGACAGGCCCAGGCCGGCCGCCAGGCACAGGTCGAGGTGCTTCTCGACGATCTCCCGGCCGAAGATCGCGTCGGCGCCCACACCGCAGTAGTAGTCGGCCTGCGGCGCCGGGTAGCCGCCCCCCTCGGGGAAGCCGAGCGGACGGTCGCCCTTGAGGAAGGTGTACTCCTGCTCGATGCCGAAGATCGGCTCCTGTCCTGCGAACCGCTCCGCCACCGGGCGCAGCAGCGCGCGGGTGTTGGAGGGGTGCGGGGTGAGGTCGGTGTGGAGCACCTCGCACAGCACCAGCAGGTGGTCGCCGCCGCGGATCGGGTCCGGGCAGCTGAACACCGGCTCCAGCACGAGGTCCGAGGCGTGGCCTTCGGCCTGGTTGGTGCTGGAACCGTCGAAGCCCCACCGCGGAAGCCGGCTGCCGTCGGGCAGGATCCGGGTCTTGGAACGGAGCTTGGCGGTCGGCTGGGTGCCGTCGATCCAGATGTACTCGGCCTTGATGCTCACGGGGTCCTCTTCACGGTCGGTGCGGGTACGGTGCGGGCGTGCCGCGGCACTCTCGCAACGCGCCATTTCTCGTCCGTTGCCCGTTTGTGAACCACAGGTTACCGAGCCGGACATCCCGCCGTTCCGAAGGATTTCCCCCCAGGGAACCTGGGATTCCATGCCGTAATGTGCTCGTCTTCACATCATTCCGATGTGACCCAGACCTCAGGGCCGCCCCTTCGGCGGCCCTTCGAAGAGACACTGACCGCATGACCACCCCGCGCATCGGACTCCTCGGCACCGGACCCTGGGCGCGGCGCGTCCACGCCCCCGCGCTCGCCGCCCATCCCGGTGTCGAGTTCACCGGCGTCTGGGGGCGCAGGGCGGAGGCCGCCGCCGCGCTGGCCCAGGCGCACGGCACCCGCCCGTACGAGAGCCCGGACGAGCTGTTCGAGGTGTGCGACGCCGTCGCGATCGCGCTGCCGCCGTCCGTGCAGGCCGCGTTGGCCCTCCGTGCCGCGGCGGCCGGCTGCCATCTGCTCCTGGACAAGCCGGTGGCCACCACCGTGCCCGAGGCCCGTGCGCTCGTCGCGGCCGCCGACCGGGCGGGCGTCGCCTCGGTGGTGTTCTTCACGGCGCGCTTCGGGGAGCGGGAGGGGGCGTGGATCGCCGCCCAGGCCGCGGCCGGCGGCTGGTTCAGCGCGCATGCCGACTGGCTCGGTTCGGTCTTCGCCGAGGACAGCTCCAGCCCGTACGCCCACTCGCCCTGGCGCCGGGAGAAGGGCGGGCTGTGGGACGTCGGGCCGCACGCGCTGTCGGTGCTGCTGCCCGTGCTCGGCGACGCGGAAGAGGTCACCGCGACCCGCGGCCCGGCCGATGCCGTGCTGCTGACGATGCGGCACAGCAGCGGGGCGGCCAGCTCGGCGACGCTCGGGCTGACCGCGCCCGCCGCGGCGGCCGGTGTCGAGGTCACCCTCCGCGGCACCGCGGGCACCACCTGCCTGCCCCGGCGCCAGGAGGGTCCCGAAGCGGCCTACCGCCACGCGGTCGACGCCCTGCTGGCCGCCGTGGAGACCGGTCTGCCCAACGCCTGCGACCTCCGCTTCGGCCTCCGGGTCACCGAGATCCTGGCGGCCGCGGAGGAGGCGCTTCCCCCGCTCATGCCTCAGGAGTCATCACCACATGGCGAATTTGGTCGTGGAGGGCATCAGTAGGTGTCCGTAGCGTCGGTGCCGTGACCGCTTCGTCACGCTCCTTGCCACCGGACCGAGGGACCCGCCATGCCATCCGCCACCGGCTTCACCAGTTACGCCGACGCCCTCCTCGCCGCCCTCGCCCGCGACCCGTCCCGCACCGCGGTGACCGTGGGGGAGAGCGGCGAGGAGATCACCGCGGGCGCCCTGCACGCCACCGTCCACCGCATGGCGGCGGTCCTCGGCGGCCGGGGCATCGGCCGCGACCGGACCGTCTGCCTCCTCAGCGGCAACCGCCCCGAGGCGCTCGCCGCCCGCTACGCCGCGAGCCTCCTCGGCGCCCGGGTGGTCTTCCTCTACGACGGCATGGCCGCCGAGATCCTGGCCCGGATCGCCGGCAGCGTGGAGGCCGCCCTGCTGCTCGTCGACCCGGCCCTGCACACCACCGCACGGGAGCTGCTCCGGCACACCCCGGGCCCGCTCCCCGCGGTGATGACGCTGGGGGAGGGCGCCGCCGACCTCGGCCCCGACCTGCTCGCCGCCGCTGCCGCGCTGCCCGCCACCCCCGAGGTGCCGAGCGCCGCCCGCCCCGGGGACGACTGGTGCATCCGGCACACCGGAGGCACCACCGGCGTCCCCAAGGGCGTCCGGATGCGGCACGCCCCGTACGCCGAGATGGTGCTCCACCAGCGCATGGCGGCCGCCGGCGATCCGCCCCGCTTCCTGGCCTGCACCCCGCTCGCCCACCTCGCGGGCATCCTGGCCGACGCCACGCTCGTGGCCGGCGGCACCGTCGTGCTGCACCGCGTCTTCGACCCCGCCGCCGTGCTCGCCGCCGTCGCCCGCCACCGCATCACCCACCTCTGGCTGCTGCCCCCGCTCCTCTACCGGCTCCTCGACGACCCCGCCCTGCCCACCACCGACCTCGGCTCCCTCACCCGCATCACCTACGGCGGCTGCCCGGCCTCCCCGGCGCGGCTGGCGCGGGCCGCCGAGGTCTTCGGCCCGGTCCTGTTCGGGATGTACGGCCAGGCCGAGGCGATGTCGATCACCGAGGCCGGCCCGGAGGACCACCTGCGCACCGGACCCGGCGGACGGATCACCGTCGGCCGCCCGCTGCCCGGCGTGACACTGGCCGTGCGCGACGCGGACGGGCGGGACCTGCCGGCGGGGGAGCGGGGCGAGGTCCACGTCCGCTCCGCCGGGGTGATGAACGGCTACTGGAAGCAGCCCGAGGCGACCGCGCGGGTGCTGGCCGGCGACGGCTGGCTGCGCACCGGAGACGTCGGGGTGCTGGACGACGAGGGGCGGCTCTACCTCGTCGACCGGGTCAAGGACGTGATCATCGTCGTGGGCGGGCACGTCCACCCAGCGGAGGTCGAGGACCTGCTGCACACCCACCCGGCGGTCGCCCACTGCGCGGTCTACGGGGTGCGCGGGGCGGACGAGACGGAGGAGGTGCACGCCGCGGTCGTCCCCGCCCCGGGCCGGACGGTGGACGCCGCCGGTCTCCGCGCTTTCGTCACGGAGCACACGGGCGCCCTGTACGCCCCGGCGGTCGTCCGGTTCCTCGACGCCATCCCCCTCACCCCGGTGGGCAAACCGGACCGCGCGCTGCTGCGCGCGACGGCCGCGAAGGGGCGCTGAGAAAGGCCGCCGACACGGCCCTCCCAAGGGCGTCAAATCCCCTCTGGCCAGGGGCTTTTGTCAGTGCCCGGCAGTAGAATGGGAACCAGTCAGTGAGGGTTCATCCACCGCTCCAGGAGGTCGCCGATGGCCGCTGCCACACTCATGACGAAGTCTCTCCCGGCCCACCCGCTGCCCAAGAAGCCGCTGCCCGCCGGATGGCCGCGCGAACGCTACGAATCGCACAACCGCCGCCTGAAGGCCATGCGGCTCGCCATAGCCCTGCTCGACACCGGCGTCTACCGCCCCGAGCAGGCCCACAACCGCACGATCCGCAGCACCGCGGCCGAGATCGGGGTCCACGCCCCGTCCGACACCACCTGCCGCATGGTGCGCGCCCTCCTCTACGACCACTGCTGACGGACGGCCGGCACACCAACAGGGCGGCCGTCCCCGGGACTTCCCCGGGGACGGCCGCCCCTCGCCCGCTCACCCGGCCGGGCCGTCGCCCGGACCCTCGGGCCCGTCCTCCGCGGCGGCGTCCAGCTCCGTCACCTCCGCCAGCGCCTGGGCCAGCCACTCCACCCAGAACGTCTCCAGCCCGATCCCGGCCCGCAGCACCAGCCGCCGCAGCCGGTCCTCGGGATCGGTCGCGGCCCCGAAGTCGCGGTCCTCGATCTCCTCGTACTCCGCCAGCTGCCGCCGGTGCAGCGTCAGATGCCGCCGCAGCTCCTCGTCGAGTCCGGCCCGCCCCACCACCGCCGACGCGCGCAGCCGCAGCAGCAGCGCGTCCCGGATGGGCTTGGAGTCCTGCTCGCCGCCGGCCCAGCGGGTCAGCTCGCGCCGGCCCGCGGGCAGCACCTCGAACTCCTTCTTCTGCCCGCGGGACGGCTGCGCGCTCGGCAGCGCCCGGATGAACCCGGCCTGCTCCAGCTTTCCCAGCTCGCGATAGATCTGCTGGTGCGTGGCCGACCAGAAGTAGCCGATCGACCGGTCGAACCTGCGGGTCAGCGCCAGCCCCGACGACGGCTTCTCCAGCAGGGCGGTGAGGATGGCGTGCGGGAGTGACATACGGCAATCCTAGGCAGCCGGCGGCAGGTCACAGCGCCGCCGCCAGCTCCGTCCCCTGCGCGATGGCGCGCTTGGCGTCCAGCTCCGCCGCGACGTCCGCGCCGCCGATGAGGTGCACGGCGCGCCCCTCGGCCCGCAGCTCCTCGTACAGGTCCCGGCGCGGCTCCTGCCCGGTGCACAGCACCACGGTGTCCACGGGCAGCGTGCCGGGCGTGCCGTCGACGGTGACGTGCAGGCCCTCGTCGTCGATCCGGTCGTACGTCGCCCCGGCGACCATGGTCACGCCCCGGTGCCGCAGCTCCGCGCGGTGGATCCAGCCGGTGGTCTTGCCGAGGCCGGCGCCGACCTTCGACGCCTTGCGCTGCAGCAGGTGCACCTGGCGCGGGGGCGTGGGCCGCTCGGGCGCCCGCAGCCCGCCGCGCTCGCCGTACGACGTGTCGACGCCCCAGGCGCGGAAGTACGTCTCCGGGTCCTGGCTCGCCGCGTCGCCGGCGTCGGTGAGGAACTCCGCGATGTCGAAGCCGATGCCCCCGGCCCCGATGACCGCGACCCGCTCGCCGACCGGCGCGCCGTCGCGCAGCACGTCGAGGTAGCTGACGACGCTCGGGTGGTCGATCCCCTCGATCTGCGGGGTGCGCGGGGTGACACCGGTGGCGACCACGACCTCGTCGTACCCGTCGAGGTCCCCCGCCGCCACGGGGGTGTTCAGCCGGACGTCGACGCCCTGCCGCACCAGCTGCGTACGGAAGTAGCGCAGCGTCTCCTCGAACTCCTCCTTGCCCGGCACCCGCTTGGCGAGGTTCAGCTGCCCGCCGATCTCGGCCGCGGCGTCGAACAGGGTGACCTCGTGGCCGCGCTCGGCGGCGGACACGGCACAGGCGAGCCCGGCCGGCCCGGCGCCGACCACCGCGAGGCGCTTGCGCCGCCGGGTCGGGGAGAGGACCAGCTCGGTCTCGTGGCACGCCCGCGGGTTGACCAGGCAGGACGTGATCTTCCCGCTGAAGGTGTGGTCGAGGCAGGCCTGGTTGCAGCCGATGCAGGTGTTGATCTCCTCGGCCCGGCCGTCCTGCGCCTTGTTGACGAAGTCCGGGTCGGCGAGGAAGGGCCGGGCCAGCGACACCATGTCGGCGCGCCCGTCCGCGAGCAGTTCCTCGGCCACCTCGGGGGTGTTGATGCGGTTGCTGGTCACCAGGGGGATGGTGACCGAGCCCATCAGCCGCTTGGTCACCCAGGTGTAGGCGCCGCGCGGCACCGAGGTGACGATGGTGGGGATGCGGGCCTCGTGCCAGCCGATGCCGGTGTTGATGATCGTGGCACCGGCCGCCTCGATCTCCTTGGCGAGCGCCACCACCTCCTCCAGCGTCGAACCGCCCGGGACGAGGTCCAGCATGGAGAGCCGGTAGATCAGGATGAAGTCCGTGCCGACGCGCTCCCGGGTGCGGCGGACGATCTCCAGCGGGAAGCGCACCCGGTTCTCGTACGAGCCGCCCCAGCGGTCGGTGCGCCGGTTGGTGGCGCCGGCGATGAACTCGTTGATCAGGTAGCCCTCGGAGCCCATGATCTCGACGCCGTCGTAACCCGCGGACTTGGCCAGCTCCGCCGCCCGCACGTAGTCCTCGACGGTCTGCTCGACCTCGTCGTCGGTGAGCTCGTTCGGCACGAAGGGGCTGATGGGCGCCTGGATCGCGCTGGGGGCCACCAGATCGGCGTGGTACGCGTACCGCCCGAAGTGCAGGATCTGCATCGCGATCCGGCCGCCCGCGGCGTGCACCGCGTCGGTCACCGCGCGGTGCTGCGCCGCCTCCTCCTCGGTGGTCAGCTTGGCCCCGCCGTCGTACGGCCGTCCCGCCTCGTTGGGCGCGATGCCGCCGGTCACCATCAGGCCGACGCCGCCGCGCGCCCGGGCCGCGTAGAAGGCGGCCATCCGCGCGAAGCCGTTCTCCGCCTCCTCCAGGCCGACGTGCATCGACCCCATCAGGACCCGGTTGGGAAGGGTGGTGAACCCGAGGTCGAGCGGGCTCATCAGGTGCGGGTACTGGGTCATGGGGCCCTCCTGGCGCGGTGGTGGTGACAGCAGTTGTAGACCAGCCGGAGAGCCTTATGCAACAAGTTGCATAAAACAGTGACGCAGACGACGCGCACGACGCCCGGCGCGCCCCCGGGCGCCGCGCCCGCACCGCACGCATCCGCCGCATCGGCGCAGTGTGGCGTATCACAGACAACGCGGCGGGGCTGTGGGAACTTCAACTGTGCTGCTCCTCAATGGAGTTGCCGAAGAGCCGAAGGTGCGGGCCGGACGGCGCGCGGACCGCACGGAACGCCTGGTGGGGGCGGCCGGGGCGAGGCCGCGGGCGGCGGCGGGCATGCGGCTCGGGCCGGTCTGCCCGTACGTGGAGAGGGTCGCATGAGCACTGTGCAAGCCATCACGCTCGACCAGGTGGTCGACACCGCCCGGTACCCCCTGTCGCAGCTCGACGGCCCCGAGGGGCGGGCCGTGCTGTCCCGCGCCCGGCGCGAACTCTCGGACCTCGGCTGCACCGTGCTGCCGGACTTCATCCGCCCGTCCCTCCGGGCGACGCTGGAGGACGAGTGCGCGGCCATCGCCCCCCAGGCGCACTACGACGTCGAGACCGTCAACGTCTACAACATCGCGGTCGACTCGGACCTGCCCGAGGACCACCCCGGGCGCCGCACCTTCCAGCGGGGCAACGCGTTCGTCGCACGCGACCGCGTCCCCGCCGAGTCCGTCATCAGCCGGCTCTACTCCCACCCCGCCTTCCAGGACTTCATCGCCCGCTGCTTCGGGCTGCCGCGCCTCCACGAGCTGGCGGACCCGCTCTCCGGACTGGTCCTCAACGTCGTCGCGCCGGGCATGGAGCACCCCTGGCACTTCGACACCAACGAGTTCACCGTGAGCCTGCTGACCCGCGGCGCCCAGGACGGCGGCGTCTTCGAGTACTGCCCGAACATCAGGTCCGCCGCGGACGAGAACTTCGACGACGTCCGCGACGTCCTGGACGGCCGGGGCGAGCGGCTGACCCGGCGCCTCCCCCTGCACCCCGGCGACCTGCAGCTGTTCAAGGGGCGCTATTCGCTCCACCGGGTGAGCCCGGTGCGCGGCGACCTCGCGCGCCACTCCGCGATCTTCGCCTACAGCGAGCGCCCCGGCGTCATCGGGAGCGTGGCCCGCACCCGGCAGCTCTTCGGCCGGGTCCTGCCCGAGCACCTGGCGGCCGAGGGCCGGGCCGTGCGGGGCGACCGGCTGCTGGACTGACGGCGCGCGCGGACGCGCCGCCACGGCCGTACCTCCGGCGGGACCGGACACGGCCGGTGACGGCGCGACCATGAACGAGTGACATCACGGCCGACAGGCCCCACGACCGGAAGCGAGAGAGCAGAATTGAATACCCGTCAGGAAAGGGCAGCAGCCATGACGACCTTCGCCCACGAGGAGCGCCTCCCACGGGTGCCCCTGCCCACGTTGGAGGCCAGCTGTGAGCGCTTCCTCGCCTGGTGCGCGCCGCTGCTGACCGCCGACGAGCTGGCCGCGACCGAGGCGGAGGTGACCGCCTTCCTCCGCCCCGGCGGCCCCGGCCGGACGCTGCACGCCGCGCTGGAGGAGTACGACGCCACCGAGGGCGTCCACAGCTGGCTCGACACCTTCTGGCCCTACCGCTACCTGGGCCGCCGCGACCGGATCGCGCTCAACGCCAACTTCTTCTTCCTCTTCCAGGACCCCCCGCCGCACCGGCCCCGCACCCAGGTCGAGCGGGCCGCCGGGCTCATCGCCGGAGCCGTCGCCTACAAGCGGCAGCTCGACCAGGAGACCCTCCCGCCGGTGGCACTGCGCGGCGTGCCCCAGTCGATGGTCCAGAACAAGTACCTGTTCTCCGCCACCCGTATCCCCGGCGCCCGGCAGGACTCCGTCCGCAGCCCCTACACCGACGCCTGGCCGGGCCCCTCCGACGCCCGGCACATCGTGGTGTTCCACCGCGGCAGCATGTTCCGGATGGACGTGCTCGGCCCGGACGGCGTCCCGTACGGCCTCGACGATCTCGAAGCGGGCCTGCGCGCCGTACAGAAGGCCGGCGCCGAACCGGCCCCCGCCGACACCTCGGTGGGCCACCTCACCACCATGGCCCGCGCCGAGTGGGCCGCCGCCCGGGAGTCCCTGCGCGCCCGCCACCCCCGCAACGCGGACGCCCTGGAGGACATCGAGACCGCCCTGTTCTGCGTCTGCCTGGAGGACTTCGCCCCCGCCGGCATCCAGGAGGCCTGTGACGAGCTGCTGTACGGCGACCGCGGCAACCGCTGGTTCGACAAGGCCGTCTCCCTGATCGTCTTCGCGGACGGCCGGGCGGGCATCAACGTCGAGCACTGCGAGCTGGACGGCACCACCATCCTCGCCTTCACCGACGCCCTGCTCGACACCCCCGCCGAGGAACACTCCCGCCGCTCCGGAGCCCGCTCCCAGGGCCAGCCCGCCGTCGAGCCGGTCGTCTTCGAGCTGGACGACACCCTCCGCTCCCAGGTGCGCGCCGCCGCCGAGGCGTTCGCGGAGTACGGGGCGGACACCGCCACCCGCACCGTCTCCTTCGACGACTTCGGCAGCACCACCGCCAAGGCCCTCGGCTCCTCGCCCGACGCGTTCGTCCAGCTCGCCTACCAGCTGGCCCACCAGCGCGCCAAGGGCCACCTGGGCGCCACCTACGAGTCGATCGCCACCCGCCAGTGGCGGCACGGCCGCACCGAGGCGATGCGCGTGGTCACCCCGGAGATCCAGGAGTTCGTCGCCGCGATGGAGGACCCGGCGACGGACGCGGAGACCCGCCGGGCCGCGTTCCGGGCCGCCGCCGCGCAGCACGTCGCCCGCGCCAAGGAGTGCCAGGCCGGTGACGCGCCCGAGCAGCACCTGTGGGAGCTGGAACTCATCCAGCGCCGCCGCGGAAGCGAACTCGGCGTGACCGAGCAGCCCGCCCTCTACCGGACACCCGGCTGGCTGACGATGCGCGACGACTACCTGAGCACCAGCTCCGCGCCGTCCGCCAACATCCAGTACTTCGGCTTCGGCTCCACCAGCAGCCGCTGCATCGGCGTCGCCTACGTCCTGCTGCCCGACCGCTTCCACCTCTACCTGAGCACCCCGCTGGCCGTCGCCGACCAGATGCTGACGTTCGCCGACCGGCTCCGCGAGGCGGTCGCCGAACTCCGCGAACTGCTGGCGCCGGGGGAGGACGGGGCCTGACCGCTCGCACCACCGGACGGCGGCGGGCCGGTCAGGGACCCTGCCCCCCGACCGGCCCGCCGCCGTCCGCCCTGCCCGGCACCCCGCTTTTCCCCCGCCTGCTCCGCCTACTTCAGCAACCGGGACATCCGCCGGTCCGCGAGCACCTTGCCCCCGGTCTGGCAGCCCGGGCAGTACTGCATCGACCAGTCGCTGAACGACACCTCACGGATGGTGTCCCCGCACACCGGGCACGCCTCCCCCTTCCGCCCGTGCACCCGCAGCCCGCTCCTCTTCTCCGCCTTGAGGTCCTTGAGCGCCAGCCCCCGCGACCGCTCCACCGCCGCGGCGAGCGTCGTGCCGATGGCCTCGTGGAGCCGCGCCACCTCCTCCGCCGAGAGCCGGGCGGCCGGCTTGAACGGCGACATCCTCGCCGCGTGCAGAATCTCGTCCGAGTACGCGTTCCCGATCCCGGCGATCACGCTCTGATCCCGCAGCACCCCCTTGATCTGCCGGCCTTCCCCCGCCAGCAGCCCCGCGAACGCCTCCGCCGTGAAATCGCCGGAGAGCGGATCCGGCCCGAGCCGCGCGATCCCCGGCACCTCCTCCACCTCCCGCACGACATACACCGCCAGGTGCTTCTGACTCCCGGCCTCGGTCACCTCGAACCCCGCACCGTCATCGGGCTCCCCGAGCCGCACCCGCAACGCCAGCCGCCCCTTCCCCGGCCGCGGCGGCACGGCCGGCAGCCGCTCGCTCCACCGCACCCACCCCGCCCGCGCGAGGTGCATGACCAGGTGCAGCTCCCCGGCCCCGAGATCGAGGAACTTCCCGTGCCGGCGCACCACGTCGAACGCCCGCCCTTCGAGCGCGGTGAGCGGCGGCTCGTACGTCTTCAGCGCATGAACGGAAACCGGATACACCCGCTCGACGACCCGCCCCACGACATGCTCACCCAGGAACCGCGCGAGCGACTCGACCTCCGGCAATTCAGGCATAACGCCAGTGTGCCTCGGAAGCGCGGGGGGCACCGGTCGCGGCTGGGGGGCGGAGGCGTGCGCGGGACTGTGGCGGCGACCGCGGCGGGGGGCAGCGGCAATGGCCGGGGCACGGCAGCGGCCGTCGTCACCGACGCCAACCGCGTCCTCCTGGTCCGCCGCAAGCCGGACGACTTCATGGGCGGCCTGTGGGAGGTGCCGTCCGGCCATGTGGACGCCGGAGAGAGCTGGGCCGCCCTCGCCGGCGACCTGCCGGGTGTCACCGACGGCGTACGGGAGGTTCTGGCCTGCGTGTAGGAAAGCGACGAAGAGACGCGGGCCAGAGAGCCGGGCCAAGCCGGCGAGGGCCGCTGCCCCGGGTGCGGGGTAGCGGCCCTCGTGACGATTCTGACATCAAGTCAGAGAACTGGCCGGGCGGTGCACACGCGGTGCACAGGGGTGGAAACAAGCGGGAACAGCGAGAACGACTGAGACGTGCCTCCGCGGTTCAGGGCCTGTTTCCAGGGCTCTCGCCCAGGTCGCCCAGCTCTGCTCTTTAGATGTCGAAGTACAGCTCGAACTCGTGCGGGTGCGGGCGGAGCTGGATCGGGGCGATTTCGTTGGTGCGCTTGTAGTCGATCCAGGTCTCGATCAGGTCGGAGGTGAAGACGCCGCCCTGCTGGAGGTACTCGTTGTCGGCCTCGAGGGCGTCGAGGACGGCCGGGAGGGAGGTCGGGACCTGGGGGACGCCCGCGTGCTCCTCGGGGGCGAGCTCGTAGAGGTCCTTGTCGATCGGCTCGGCCGGCTCGATCTTGTTCTTGACGCCGTCCAGGCCCGCGAGGAGGAGGGCGGAGAAGGCGAGGTACGGGTTCGAGGACGGGTCCGGGGCGCGGAACTCGACGCGCTTGGCCTTGGGGTTCGAGCCCGTGATCGGGATGCGCATGGCCGCGGAGCGGTTGCGCTGCGAGTAGACCAGGTTGACCGGGGCCTCGAAGCCGGGGACCAGGCGGTGGTAGGAGTTCACCGTCGGGTTGGTGAAGGCCAGCAGCGACGGGGCGTGCTTGAGGATGCCGCCGATGTAGTAGCGGGCGGTGTCCGAGAGGCCCGCGTAGCCCTGCTCGTCGTAGAAGAGGGGGCTGCCGCCCTGCCACAGGGACTGGTGGACGTGCATGCCGGAGCCGTTGTCACCGAAGATCGGCTTGGGCATGAAGGTCGCGGTCTTGCCGTTGCGCCAGGCGACGTTCTTCACGATGTACTTGAAGAGCATCAGGTCGTCGGCGGCGGCGAGCAGCGTGTTGAACTTGTAGTTGATCTCCGCCTGGCCGGCGGTGCCGACCTCGTGGTGCTGGCGCTCGACCTGCAGGCCGGCCGCGTCCAGCTCCAGGGAGATCTCGGCGCGCAGGTCGGCGAAGTGGTCGACCGGCGGGGCCGGGAAGTAGCCGCCCTTGTAGCGGACCTTGTAGCCGCGGTTGTTCTCCTCCGAGCCGGTGTTCCAGGCGCCGGCCTCGGAGTCGATGTGGTAGAAGGACTGGTTCGCGCCGGTCTCGAAGCGCACGCTGTCGAAGACGTAGAACTCGGCCTCGGGGCCGAAGAACGCGGTGTCCGCGATGCCGGTGGAGGCGAGGTAGGCCTCGGCCTTCTTGGCGATGTTGCGCGGGTCACGGCTGTACTGCTCGCCGGTGATCGGGTCGTGGATGAAGAAGTTGATGTTGACGGTCTTGTCGCGGCGGAACGGGTCCACGCGGGCCGTCGACAGGTCCGCGCGCAGCGCCATGTCGGACTCGTGAATGGCCTGGAAGCCGCGGATCGAGGAGCCGTCGAAGGCGAGTTCCTCGGCCGGGTCGAACGCCTTTGCCGGGATGGTGAAGTGCTGCATCACACCGGGCAGGTCGCAGAACCGGACGTCGATGAACTTCACGTCCTCGTCCGCGATGAACTTCTTGGCCTCGTCGGCGTTCTGGAACATCCAACTCCTCCTAGCCCGGTCACCGGTCGGCGGACGCGGGATTGCTACTCGGAACGCGACCATGTGCGGTGGCGCGTTGCCCGACCATAGGCAGGCGGGATTTCCCAAGCATGACCCATTTGTTTCGCCGAGGTTAACCGGCGCACGCCTGCCTTTATTCACCAGTGTGACCCATAAAGTGGCATTTTGGCCCGGGGTGGCGGGCCGTTCGTTGCGGCGCGGCGCCGAGTCGTTCCCCACCTCCGGGCTCGCCCCGGGGCCGGGCCGGAAGAGGGGCCGAACCGTCCCGTACCGGACCTCCGCGCAGCGAATGTATGCGGTCGCAGTACCGTGGTCGGGTGGACAACAGGCAAGCAATCGGATCGTGGATCTCCGGGCCCCGCGCGGCAGCCGAGGACATGGGCGTCGAGTTCGGCTACCGCGGGCAGCAGCTCGGGCTGCCGGAGACGGGGCCGGGCTCGATCGCGCGCCCCGGACGGCGCTTCGCCGCGCTCTTCCTCGACTGGGCGCTGTGCATGCTCATCGCGTTCGGGCTGCTCAGCGGCGGTCGGGCGCAGGCGGCGAGCAACTGGGCGCTGCTGGTTTTCGCGGTGCTCGGCGTGCTGACGGTCGGCACGGTCGGCTTCACGCCCGGCAAGCGGCTGCTCGGCCTGAGGGTGATCGCCGAGGGCGGCGGCCGGCTCTCGCTGCCGCGGGTCGTGCTCCGCACGGTGCTGCTCGTCGTGATCATCCCGGCCGTCGTGTGGGACCGGGACGGCCGGGGCCTGCACGACCGCCTCTCGCGCGCCGTACAGGTCCGCATCTGAGGAACCCGGCCCCTACGGGTTCCGGTCCGCCCTGAGGCCGTACGGGTCACGGGTCCCGCCTGCCCCGGGCCGCCCCCCCCCGAAGCGCGGAGCCGCACAGCGAAACGCCCCGGAGCCTTCGCCCCGGGGCGTTTCGTCGTTCGTCGGTGTGCCGGTACCGCCGGCCGGGCGCGGGTGCGGCCGGTCCGTGCGGTCATCGCGCCTCGTCGTCGCCCGCGGGCGTCCGCATGCCCTTCGGCATCCGGCCCGTGCGGACCGGCGTGTTGCTGATCAGGTCACCGCGGTCAGCGGGCCTTGCCGCCGCCCTTGGGCATCCGCATGCCCTTCGGCATCGGGCCCTTCGGGACCGGCATGTTGCTCATCAGGTCGCCGAGCGCCTTGAGGCGGTCGTTGACGGCCGTCACCTGGGCGCCGGGGAGCACGCGCGGCAGCTTCAGCAGCGTCGTGCGGAGCTTCTTCAGCGGCACCTGGCCCTCGCCGTCGCCCACGATGATGTCGTGGACCGGGGCGTCGGCGACGGTGCGCGCCATCCGCTTCTTCTCGGCGGCCAGCAGGCCGCGCAGCCGGTTCGGGTTGCCCTCGCCGACCAGCACGATGCCGGCCTTGCCGACGGCGCGGTGGACGACGTCCTGGCTGCGGTTCATGGCCACCGCGGGGGTGACCGTCCAGCCGCGGCCGACGTTGTCCAGCACCGCGGCGGCCGCGCCGGGCTGGCCCTCCATCTGCCCGAAGGCAGCCCGCTCGGCGCGCCGTCCGAAGACGATCGCCATCGCGAGGAAGGCCAGGACGAAGCCCAGGATCCCGCCGTAGATGGGGTGGCCGATCGCGAAGCCGATGGCAAGGAGAACGCCGAATACGACGATGCCTACACCAGCGACGACAAGACCGACCTTGGAGTCGACCCGACGGGTCATCTTGTAGGTCAGGGCGATCTGCTTCAGCCGCCCGGTGTTCTCAGCGCCGGCAGCGCCGTCTGAGTTTGCCTTCCTCGCCATACAGCGAAGTTTACGTGGCGTGCGGGCGCCCGGTCGCCGCGGCCTCCAGTACGAACTCGGCTTCGTGGCGGTCCTTGGCGCGGCGGCGGTCCTCCAGGACCGATGTCCAGGCGTTACGGCGGGCGGTGCGCTGTCCGCCGCGCATCAGGACGGCCTCGACGGCACGCAGTGCACCGGTGACCGAAGGGATGGGGAGGGCGGGATTGGCGCGGAGCGGCGCGGCCTGCATGGTGGGTGACTCCCTCTGAATCTGTTCGGAGAAGCAGGAGTAGGTGCGGGAGCGGTGCGTGCATCCATCGTCACGGAAAGGTGTTACCAACGGATGACCTGCCGGTCAAACACCGATGAAACGTTGACGCGGCCCCCACGCCCCCCGTCAGGGGGAGTGCGGGCCGCGTCCTCCAGCATGTGCCACGATTCACAAGACGGCGCGCCGGGGAAATCAAACCGCCTGACTGGACGCCTCGGCCTCGCGCCGCTCCATGGCCTGCTGGTAGAGGCGGCCGGCGCGGTAGGAGGAGCGGACCAGCGGGCCGGACATCACGCCGGCGTAGCCGATCTCCTCGGCCTCCTCCTGGAGCTCCACGAACTCGGCGGGCTTGACCCAGCGCTCGATCGGGTGGTGGCGCACGGAGGGGCGCAGGTACTGGGTGATCGTGATCAGCTCGCAGCCCGCGTCGTACAGGTCGTGCAGCGCCTGGCTGATCTCCTCGCGCTCCTCGCCCATGCCCAGGATGAGGTTGGACTTGGTGACCAGACCGGCCTCGCGGGACTTGGAGATGACCTCCAGCGAGCGCTCGTAACGGAAGCCGGGGCGGATCCGCTTGAAGATGCGCGGGACGGTCTCGACGTTGTGCGCGAGGACCTGGGGCCGCGACGAGAAGACCTCGGCCAGCTGCTCGGGGACCGCGTTGAAGTCGGGGATCAGCAGCTCGACGCCGGTGTCCGGCATCGCGGCGTGGATCTGCCGGACGGTCTCGGCGTAGAGCCAGGCGCCGCCGTCGTCCAGGTCGTCGCGGGCGACGCCGGTGATCGTGGCGTACTTCAGGCCCATGGTCTGCACGGACTCGGCGACCCGGCGGGGCTCGTCGCGGTCCAGCTCCTGCGGCTTGCCGGTGTCGATCTGGCAGAAGTCGCAGCGGCGGGTGCACTGGTCGCCGCCGATGAGGAAGGTCGCCTCGCGGTCCTCCCAGCACTCGAAGATGTTGGGACAGCCCGCCTCCTGGCAGACCGTGTGCAGACCCTCGCTCTTGACCAGGCCCTGGAGGTGGTTGTACTCGGGCCCCATCTTCGCCCGGGTCTTGATCCACTCGGGCTTGCGCTCGATGGGGGTCTGGCTGTTCCGGACCTCCAGACGGAGCATCTTGCGTCCGTCGGGTGCGACTGCGGACACGACCGGCGCCCCTTTCTGCTTACGCGGCATTCGATTCTGCGGCGTACACCAGGGTACGCCCGTTGATTCGCACGTCCTTACGTGCGGGGCAACCGCCTATGACGGGGTTGCATTCCCGGCGGCCCCGGGCGGACCCGGGCCGGGCGGCCGCCGGACCGTGGGGCCCGGACTGCGGCCGTCCGGTCAGACCGCGCGGGGGAGCAGTTCGGCGCCCTCCAGGACGTCCCGCAGGTGCTTCTCGGCGACGGGCAGGACCTCGGCGATGGTGATCTCGCGGCCCAGCTCGCCCGCCAGCGAGGCGACGCCGGCGTCCCGGATGCCGCACGGCACGATCTTGTCGAACGAGGTGTTGTCCGGGTTCACGTTCAGTGCGAAGCCGTGCATCGTCACGCCCTTGGCGACCCGGATGCCGATCGCGGCGAGCTTGCGGTCCTCGCGGCGCTGGCCGGCGTTGGACGGCGCGTACTCCGGACCGCTGAGCCGCGGGTCGAACAGCTCGTCCGCCACCCGCGGGTCGAAGTCGAGGTTCAGCCCGCCCAGGGCCGCCCGCTGCTCGACCGGGTCGCCCAGCACCCACACGCCGCTGCGGCCCTCGATCCGGGTGCCCTCGACGCCGAACTCGGCGCAGACCCGGATCAGCGCCTCTTCGAGCCGTCGGACATGGGCCACGACGTCAACCGGACGCGGCAGCTTCTGGATGGGGTAGCCCACCAGCTGGCCGGGCCCGTGCCAGGTGATCTTGCCGCCGCGGTCGACGTCGACGACCGGGGTCCCGTCCAGCGGGCGCTCGTCGTCGGTCGTACGCCGGCCCGCGGTGTAGACGGCCTGGTGCTCCAGCAGCAGGCAGGTGTCGGGTGCCTCGTCGGCGAACCGGGCGGCGTGCACCCGGCGCTGCTCCTGCCAGGCGGTTTGGTACTCGACGGCGTCGGCGCCGAAGCCCATGTGCACAAAGCGCAGCCCCTCGGGTACGGGGGTCGCCCCCCGAGAGATCGCAGTCACGGCAGCTCCTCTTCGAACCTCTGTTGCACTTTGCTGCAACGTTGATGCCACTTCGCGCCCATGCCACTGTACGGCCGCCCGCTCCGGAGCCCGCAGGCGGCCGGTGTCCGGCCCTCCCGTCCCTGCTCACACGATCGGATGAACGCGGGGAAGAGGCCGGGAACGGGGCCCCGAAGGCCGTTACATTCACGCCGTTCCACAAGGGCGATGAGCATGCCGGACAGGGTCCGCCGAACCCGGCAGCGGCCCGGAAGGCAGGAGACCGGTAAAGCTGATGACGGAACGACCCCCGCACCACACTCCCAACCGCCAGCTCGCCGCGCTCATCGCCGAGGCGGGCTTCTCGAACGCCGGGCTGGCCAGACGGGTGGATCAGCTCGGCATCGAGCACGGCCTCGACCTCCGCTACGACAAGACGTCGGTGACCCGCTGGCTGCGCGGCCAGCAGCCCCGGGGCACCACCCCCGCCCTGATCGCGGAGGTCTTCACCCGCCGGCTGGGGCGCCGGCTGTCCGCCCAGGACCTCGGCCTGGACGCCTGTGCGCCGGTGTACGCCGGCCTGGAATTCGCCGCGAGCCCCAGCGAGGCCGTGGACATCGTCAGCGGCCTGTGGCGCAAGGACTCCGGCAGCCACGCCGAGCTCCGCAAGATCGCCTTCACGCCGGCCGGGCTCGTGGTGCCCAGCCGCGACTGGCTGATCGGCCGCGCCGACGAACGGGTCGCCCGCGGTGAGCCGGCCCCCGCGGAGGCGGCGGGCCGGGTCCCCGCACAGGGCCGGACCACGGTTCCCCGGCAGCGCCGCACCGACCGCGTCGACCGCACCCAGGGCTCCAAGGTCACCTCCGGCGACATCGCGGCCCTGCGCTCGGTCGGCGAGCTGTTCCGGGCGCTGGACCACGCCTACGGCGGCGGCCACGCCCGGCAGGCCCTGGTGCGCTACCTGGAGCACGAGGCCGAGCCGATGCTCCGCGGCAGCTACGGCGAGGCCACCGGCCGCAGACTCTTCGCCGCCGCCGCCGATCTGACCCGGCTCGCGGGCTGGACCTCGTACGACATCGCGGCCCACGGGCTCGCCCAGCGCTACTTCGTCCAGGCCCTGCGGCTGGCCCAGGCCGCCGGGGACCGGGCGTACGGGTCCTACGTCCTGGTGACCATGAGCCGGCAGGCCGTCTACCTGGGGCACGGCAGGGAGGCCGTGCAGCTCGCCCGGGTCGCCCAGCAGGGCATCGGCAGCAGCGCGCCGCCCGCCGTGCAGGCGCTGCTGCACTCCGCCGAGGCCCGCGGCCACGGCGTCCTGGGCGAGATCCGGGCCTGCACGACGGCGCTGGCCCGCGCCGAACGCGCGCTGGAGACCGTCCGCCCCGGCGACGACACCCCCTACTGGGCGCGCTTCTTCGACGAAGCGCAGCTCGCCGACGAACTGGCGCACTGCCACCGCGACCTCCAGCAGTACCGCGCCGCCTCCCAGCACGCCGAGCGCTCCCTCCAGCTGCGTGCGGCCGGCTTCGCCCGCAGCAGGCTCTTCTGCCGGGTGGTGCTGGCCACCGCGCGGCTGGGCCTGGGCGAACTGGAGCAGGCCTGCACGCTGGGCGCCGAGGCCGCGCTCCAAGCGTCCGAGATGCGCTCCGTACGGGCCCACGAGTACGTCAGGGAGTTCGAGCGCCGCCTGGAGCCCTACCGGGACGCGGCGCCGGTGCGGGGCTACCGCGAACGGGTGGCGGCGCTGGGCTGACGCCGGGCCGGCGCCCGGCTCAGGCCGCCGTGGGCAGGGTGTCCGGTTCCGTGGTGAAGGCCGGCAGGCCGAAGTCCTGGAGGAGCGCGCGGGCGGCGCGGCGGCCCGAGTTCAGCGCGCCCTGGAGCGTGCTGGTGTCCCGGTGGTCGCCGCACACATAGAGCCCGGAGAGCACCCGCACCGTGCGCTCCGGGTCGTGCGGCGCCGGCATCGCGGGAACCGCGTACGGGTCGTGATGGGCGGTCAGCAGCTGCCAGTCGTCGGTGTGCGCGGCGTAGATCCGGTCGAGCTGGGGGCGGATCGTCTTGTCGAGCACGGACGGCGGCAGCGCCGCCGCGGCGCCGAGCACGGTCGTGGTGACCAGGGACCGGCCCGGCGGGGTCCGGGACGGGTCGATGGCGCCGGCGGCGTAGCTGTAGGCGACGGCGCCGTCCGTCGGCAGGACCAGGGCCGTGTCGCGGGACGGCGCGCCGTCGCAGGACGCCGCGGTGTGGTGCAGGACGGCGACCGGATGGAACGCGGGCACCCGCAGCCCCGGCAGCAGCTCGGCCGCATCGCGCGCGCCGGTGGCCACCACCACCGCCCGGCAGGGGATGGGGCCGTGCTCCGCGGTGCTGACACCGGTGGTGGAGACGGCCGTGACCCGCACGGACGTACGGACCGTGCCGGGCGGCAGCGCGGCGGCGAGCAGCTCGGGGACGGCCGCGGCGCCGCCGGCCGGCAGCCACAACCGGCCCTGTGCGAAGGCGCGAAGGGCCGCCGCCCCGCCCCGGCTGGAACCGCGCAGCTGGGGGTCGCACAGCAGCGCCGCCAGCAGCGGCCGCAGGAACGCGTCGTGGCCGCGGTGCGGGAAGGCGGGGCGGCTCGCCAGGGCGTCGCGGATCGGACGGTCGGCGGACGGGGCGTGCGGCCCCGGGGACGGCGCGGTGGCGGCGTCGGCGCGGCGGTCGGCACTGCGGACCGTGCGGCGCTCCGCGGACGGCAGGGCCCGCCGGTCGGTGAGGCGCACGGACTGACGGTCCGTCCGGCGTTCCGCGCGGCGGCCGGCCCGCGAGAGGGCGCGCGCCGCGGACAGCGCGCCTTTCGCACTGCGGGGCGCGCTGACGCGCTGCGTCCGCTGCCCGTTGTGGACGCTCAGGCCGGGCGCGAACGGGCGGAGCGTCAGATCGCCGAGGCCCGGCGTCCGGCGCAGCTCGGCGACGGAGACCGCCAGCGGCCGGCCGCAGCGGTCCAGCCGGAACCCGTCGAGGCGGTCGGTGGCGGACCGGCCGCCGATCCGTGGCGCGGCCTCCAGGACGGTGACGGACACTCCGGCGCCGGTCAGATGCCGGGCGGCGGCCAGCCCGGCCGGACCGGCCCCCACGATGACGACGTCCACGGCCGATGCGGTGCGCAGCACATGCCCCTCCCGAGGTCGGTCCCGACGACGGCGCGCCCGAGTCGTGCCCGGTGCCGCCGTGGGGGATACCGAGATGAGGCGTGCGAGGACGGCGGGGCGGTGACGTTCGACAGGGGGCGTCCGGGGGCGCGTGCACCGCGCCCCTTGGCCAAAGCTTCCCGTGCGACGCTGCGGCTATGCCGCCCGGAGGGCGTTGTGACGCGTACGACTCCACGGACCGGCCGGCCGGTCCGCCCGGACGACCCGCGGCCGGACGGCTACGCGGCCCGGACCGCCTCGATGATGCGCGGATGGGCGAACGTGAAGCCGGATTCCAGCAGCCGCTGCGGCACGATCCGCTGGCTGCCCAGCACATCGCCCGCGAACTCGCCCAGGGCCGCGCGCAGGACCGGGGCCGGCACGGTGAACAGCGTGGGGCGGCGAAGGACATGGCCCATCACCGCGGTGACCTCGCGGTTGGTGACCGGCTCCGGGGCCGTCAGATTGACCGGCCCGGTCAGCTCCCCGGTGTCGAGGAGGTGGCGCAGCGCGCTGATGTGGTCCGCCAGGGAGATGAAGCTCCAGTACTGGCTGCCGTCGCCGAGCCGGCCGCCCAGGCCGAGCCGGAAGAGCGGGAAGAGCCGGCCCCAGGCGCCGCCCGAACGCGCCACGACCAGCCCGGTGCGGGCGAAGACGGTACGGATGCCCGCGTCCTGGGCGGGCTTCGCCGCGTCCTCCCAGGCCACACAGAGCTCCGGCAGGAAACCGCGGCCGGCCGGCGCGCTCTCGTCCGTCCGCCGGTCGCCGGTGTCGCCGTAGTAGCCGATCGCGCTGCCGCACACCAGGACCCCCGGCGGGGCGTCCATGGCGGCGAGCGCCGAGGCCAGGGCCCGGGTGCCCAGGACCCGGCTGTCGCGCAGCTCCTGCTTGTAGGCCGCCGTCCACCGGTGGTCGCCGACCCCGGCCCCGGCCAGGTGGACGACCGCCCCGCAGCCGGCCAGCCCGGCGGTGTCGACCTCCTGCGACCTGGGGTCCCAGCGCACCTCGTCGGCGGCCGAGGGCGCGCGCCGTACGAGCCGGACGACGTCATGGCCCTCCGCGCGCAGGGAGCGTACGAGCGCCGTGCCGATGAGTCCGGTCGAGCCGGTGATCGCGATCCGCATGGGGCCATACTGCCCGCACCGGCGGGCCGGCGGGGACATCCGGGCGGGACCCCGCGCGCGCCCTACGGCCTGAAACGGTCCCAGAGGGTGGGGAAGCGCTCCGCCATGGTCCGCTCGTCGTCGAAGTCGAGGTAGCTGCCGAGCGGTTCGCGCGGCGGCGGGGGCAGTTCCAGATCCGGCATCACCCCGCCGGTCATCTGCTCGTACGCCTCGTCGGCCGCGTAGCCCAGCTCCTCGGCGTCGCCGTCGACCCGCTCGTCGAAGTCGTCGAGCAGCTCGGCGAGCTGGTCCGGGTCGTGCAGCGCGCCCTCGAAGACCTCCCGGCCCTGCCCGATCAGCCAGCAGCGGAAGTAGTCGAAGGCGTCGTCGCTCGCGCCGCCCAGCAGCACGGAGGCCGCGGCCCACAGGTCCCAGGAGTAGGCCCGGTTGTAGCGGGCCTCGAAGTGGCGGGCGAAGTCCACGACGGCATCCGGGTCGAGCCCGAGGAGCCGCTCGACCAGCGCGTCGGCCTGCTCCTCGGGGTCGCCCTCGGCGGCCTCGCGGGAACCGTCGATCAGCTCCCAGAACTCCGTCTCGTCCATCACCGCTCCAGCATCTGCCCTGCCGGGGCCCGCCGCATGCGGAGTACCCCGGATGCGACGGGGTCGTTATCCGGATCGGTGACGCGGCGGGCGCGCCGGTGACGGGGTGTTCGGATCGGTTCGCGCACGCCGGCCGGTCCGCCGCCGGGTGACCGCCCCAAGGATCACTCGTTGGACGGCGTGCAACGACCGAACGACGCCAAACCCACCATTTCGCGGAGGGCTGTTCCAGGCCATGCCCATGGACGAACGCACCCGGGCCGATGTCGAGCGGGCCGAGGCGGCCATCGTCGAGCACTATCCACGGCTCGTCCGCCTCGCCTACCTCGTCCTGCCCCCGTCGATGGGCCGCCACCGCCGGGTCCTGACCGCGCACGGACTGGTCCAGCGGGCACTGCCGCGGGCCCGGCTGCGGCGGCCGGACGGCGGGCTGCCCGCCCAGCGCGGCCCGGCGGCCGAGTCGGGCTACGACGGGGTACGGCTGCGGGCCCTGCGGCTGGCGCTGGCGCACGAGGCACGGGCGGTACGGGGACCGGCCGCCATGCCCCAGGTCTGGGGGCTGCGGCTCTTCCCGCGGGCCGGCGGCGCCGAGGAACTCGCCCTGGACCAGGCGCTGTCCGCCGTCCCCGCGCCGGTACGGGCCGCCCTCGGACTGTGGCAGCTGGAGGGCCTCGACGAGGACGCCGCCCGCAGCGTGCTGGCGCGGGCCGGGGTCGAGGATCCGGACGCGGCACAGCGGGCCGCCGCTCAGCTGGACCGGGAGACCGGGGCCGGCGCCGGGGCGCTGCTGAACTCCGCGGAGTTCGACCCGTGCACGGTGCAGACGCGGCCCACCGACCTGCTGCGCCGCCGGCAGCGGGTGCGGGTGGCGCTCGCGCTGGCGGCGGCGCTGGCGGTCGGCGCGGCGGCCGTCGGGCTGTCGCGTGGTGACGGGGACCGGACCGGGCACCCCGAGACCGCCGCGGAGCGGGCGCTGGACCCCGGGCGGCTGCAGCGCACCCCCAACGAACAGTGGGCCGACACCTCCCGGGTGGACTTCACCGCCTGGCCCGCCCGTGGCCGGCAGGCCGGCGACCGGGAGCTGCTGGGGCGGGCCCTGCGGGTGTGGGCGGCGCCGCCCGCCGACACCCGGATCGTGACCTCGGCGGACACCTCCACCCGGCCGCCCGACCACCCGCCGCAGCTGCTGTACGCGGGCCTGATCGACAACGTGCGGGTCGTGGTCCTCCACGACGGCGAGCGGCTGGTGCGCTACGCCGAGCCCGAGGACGCCACGCCCACCCTGCACTTCGCACGGGTCGACGGCGCGGACCCGACCACCGGTGCCGCGCTGGTGATCGGGCGCGGCAACGGCTGGATGCGCTATCTGCTCGCGCCGTGGATCTCCGAGGTCACCGTCCGCGACCTGCTGGCACCGGCCGCCCCGGGGCACGGGCTGCACGTCGCCCCCGACGGCGTCACCGACCGGATCCCGACACCGCCCGAGGGCGGCACCGGCTGCGGACACTGGCCCGCGGCGCAGTTCCGGCCCTCGGCCCGCATCGGGACGACTGCCGCGAGCCAGCCCTTCCTGGTGACCGACCTCGACGACCTCGTCCCCGCCCGCCTCACCTCCCCGCCGCCCGGCGGCGCCACGGCGGCCGGCACGGAGGGAGCGACCGCCGCTCCGGCCCTGCGGCGCTGGGCCCGTACGGGCTGCTCGCTCGGGGAGCTGCGGGGCGCCGGCGTACGGTCCGTCGGCAACTGGGCGTTCGCCGAACAGCGCCTCCCGGAGGGCGGCGGCAGCGCGACCTGGCTGTGCACCCGCGCCGACACCTGGCGCGGCCCCGGCAGCGCGACCCTGACCTTCCTGCCGCCCGCCGGCCCCGGCCGGATCGCCGGACGGGCCGCGGACACCGCCGCCTGCGGCCGCTTCGGCGGTCCCGTGGTGGGCGACGTCCGCTGGCGGGCGAAATCCGGCACGTGGTACCTGCTCGCGGCCGGCAGCCACGACGTCGGCGGCCTCGACATCACCGGCGGGGCGCGGGCCACCGGTGCGGAGAACACCCTCGCCGCCCCGGCGGGGCCGGACGCTCCCGCCGAGGTCACCGGGCGGCTGCCCGGCGGGGGGAGCGTGCGCGCGCTCCGTCCGTAGCCGCCTGCCGGCCCGACGGAGCGGCTCACCGAAGGCCGCCGGTGAATCCGGACAGAAGGTGTCGGGTTTACCTGTCACGGTCGCCGTGTACGGATGCGAGGCACCTGACAGCGAGGAGTGGCGTACGTGACGGGACAGCAGGAACCGGCGGGACAGCGGGAACTGGCGGGACGGGTGGCGCTGGTCGCCGGGGCGACCCGCGGGGCCGGCCGTGCGATGGCCGTCGAACTGGGGCGGGCCGGCGCCCTGGTGTATGTGACGGGACGGACGACCCGCGAGCGGGTCAGCGAGGTCGGCCGGCCCACGGAGACGATCGAGCAGACCGCGGAACTGGTGACCGCGGCGGGCGGCACCGGCATCGCCGTACCGACCGACCACCTGGACCCGGCGCAGGTCAAGGCGCTGACCGAGCGCATCGACCGGGAACAGGGGCGGCTGGACGTACTGGTCAACAGCGTCTGGGGCGGCGACCGGCTGATCGAGTTCGACACCCGGCTGTGGGACCTCGACCTCGAAAAGGGTCTGCGGATGTTCCGCCTGGGCATCGACACGCACGTCATCACCGGCCACTACGCCCTGCCGCTGCTCATCAGGCGGCCCGGCGGGCTGGTCGTCGAGGTCACCGACGGCACCGCCGCCTTCAACCGCACCTACCGCGAGAACCTCTGCTTCGACCTCACCAAGAACGCACCCCACCGCATCGCCTTCGGACTCGCCGCCGAGCTGAAGGAACACGGCGGCACGGCGGTCTCCCTCACCCCCGGCTTCCTGCGGTCCGAGGAGATGCTCGACCATTTCGGCGTGACCGAGGAGACCTGGCGCGACGCGGTCGCCCAGGAGCCGCACTTCGCCATCGCCGAATCGCCCGCCCTGATCGCCCGCGGCGTACGGGCCCTGGCCGCCGACCCCGCCAAGGAACGCTGGAGCGGCCAGTCGCTCTCCAGCGGGCAGCTGGCGAAGGAGTACGACTACACCGACACGGACGGCTCGCGGCCCGACTGCTTCGCGTACTTCGAGGACGTCGTCTTCGGCGGGAAGGAGGCGACGGCGGACGCCTACCGGTGACCGGGGCGGGCCGCGGGTCATGGCTCGTCCGGGTCCGGCGGGTTCGCCGTGTCCGGCGCGTTCGGCGTGTCCGGTGCGTTCACCGCGTCCGGTCCGTTGGGCGGCCCGTCCGTCTCCGCGTACAGGGCGGCCGTTCTGCGGGCCGCCGACGCGAAGCGCTCACGCAGCCCGGAGGGCGCGAGGATCTCGCCCTCCGGGCCGAGCCCCAGCAACTGGGCGAAGGCGACCTCGGCGGACTCCACGGCCAGGGTCACGGTCAGCCGGCCCTCCACGTCGGGGCCGCCCGCGGTCCGCGCCCGCGCGAGCGCCTCCTGGGCCGCGGCGCGTTCGGTGACGTACGGCAGCTGGAGGGCGCCGCGCGGGGTGAGCCGCAGCACCACCTCCTCGCGCAGGATCGACCGGGCGAACTGGGCCGCCCGCTCCCCCCAGAACCCCGGGAGGTCGAAGGAACCGTCGCGGCGGAAGTGCGGGCCGGCGGCGCCGGTGGCCGTGTCGCCGCCGGAAGCCGTCTCGCTCTCGGCAGTCGTGTCGCTTTCCGTGGGCGTCACCGCGGTGAACCGGTCGACGCGGTACACGCGGTAGTCGCTCTGGACCCGCGCCGCCAGGTACCAGACGCCCGCCTTCAGCACCAGGCCGTACGGCTCCAACTCCCGCTCCACCTCGGTGTCCTTGCGGAGGTAGCGGGCGGTGATCCGGCGGTCGTCCCAGACCGCGTCCGCGATCTCCGGCAGGAGGGCGGGTGTCTCGGGCTCCTGATACCAGCCGGGCGCGTCGAGGTGGAAACGCTGGGCGGCGCCCGTCGCGGCGTCCCGCAGCTCGGGGAGCAGGGCGGCGGAGACCTTCAGGCGGGCGGCGGAGGCGGCGTCCGCCAGGCCCATCTCGCGCAGGGCGGAGGGCACGCCGGACAGGAAGAGGGCCTCCGCCTCGCTGCGGCCGAGGCCGGTGAGGCGGGTGCGGTAGCCGCCGATGAGGCGGTAGCCGCCGGCCCGGCCGCGGTCGGCGTAGACGGGCACCTCCGCCTCGGAGAGCGAGAGCACGTCCCGGGCGATGGTCCGCTCGGACACCTCCAGCTCCCGCGCCAGTGCGGCGGCCGTCATCGACGGTCGGCCCTGGAGCAGCAGCACCAATTTGATCAGGCGGGCAGCGCGCATGGGTCCATGATGCGGGGGGCCACTGACAGTGGCCGGGGCGTCGTTGTTTGTCTGCGGGCCGGTTGTGGCCGGGCGCGCAGTTCCCCGCGCCCCTTTGGGGCGTCGTTGTGCCGGCCTCGGTTCGGTCGCTTGCGTGGGTGGGGGCACCTCCCGGCCGAAGGCTGGGGGAGGGGTACCGGGCGTCCCCTCCGGCCCCCCACCCACCGGGAATGGGCGAAACGGGACCAGCCACACGGAACTCGCACCAGGTCCACACCGCGAAGCGACCCCGTGCCCGGCGCAAGCCACACCCCGCCGCTAGAAAGACAGCCCGGCCCGGCCGTAGTCAGGGCGTGGTCGGCCGGGCCGGTGGTGGGTTCCCGTGTGGAGGCCCCGGGCGCGGGAAGGTGGCCTCCACACGGGAGTTGGGGTGCCCCGGGAGGGCGGGCGGCGGTCAGAGCCCGTAGCGCTCCCGGGCTTCCTTGACGGCCTCCGGCTTGACCTCGCCGCGGCGGGCGAGCGCGGCGAGCGCCTGGACGACCACGGACTGCGGGTCGACACCGAAGTGGCGGCGGGCCGCCTCACGGGTGTCGGAGAGGCCGAAGCCGTCGGTGCCGATGGAGGTCCAGTCCTGCTCGACCCAGGGGGCGATCTGGTCGGGGACCGCGCGCATCCAGTCGCTCACCGCGACGACCGGGCCGGGGGCGCCGGCCAGGGCACGGGTGACGTACGGGATGCGGTCCTCGCCCTCCAGGCGGGCGGCATCGCACTCCAGGGCGTCGCGGCGCAGCTCCGTCCAGGACGGCGCCGACCAGACGTCCGCGGCCACGCCCCAGTCGTCGGCCAGCAGCCGCTGTGCCTCCAGGGCCCAGTGGATGGCGGTGCCGGACGCGAGGAGCTGCAGCTGCGGGCTGTCGGCCTCGGGCCGGGTGCCCTCGTTGAAGCGGTACAGGCCCTTGAGGATGCCCTCTTCGACGCCCTCGGGCATGGCCGGCTGGACCTTGGTCTCGTTGTAGACCGTGAGGTAGTAGAAGACGTCCTCGGCGTCCGGGCCGTACATGCGCCGCAGGCCCTCCTTGACGATGACCGCGACCTCGTAGGCGAAGGCCGGGTCGTAGGAGAGCGCCGCCGGGTTGGTGGAGGCGATCAGGTGCGAGTGGCCGTCGGCGTGCTGGAGGCCCTCGCCGGTCATGGTGGTGCGGCCGGCGGTGGCGCCGATGACGAAGCCGCGGCCCAACTGGTCGGCGAGCGCCCAGAACTGGTCGGCGGTGCGCTGCCAGCCGAACATCGAGTAGAAGATGTAGAAGGGGATCATCGGCTCGCCGTGCGTCGCGTAGGACGTGGCGGCGGCGGTGAAGTCGGCGAGCGAGCCGGCCTCGGTGATGCCCTCGTTGAGGATCTGGCCGTCCTTGGCTTCCTTGTACCAAAGGAGCTGGTCACGGTCGACGGGGTCGTACGTGGCGCCCTTGGGGGAGTAGAGGCCGGCGGTCGGGAAGAGGGACTCCATGCCGAAGGTGCGGGCCTCGTCGGGGACGATCGGGACCCAGCGCTTGCCGGTCTCCTTGTCCCGCATGAGGTCCTTGACCAGGCGGACGAACGCCATGGTGGTGGCGATCTCCTGGCTGCCGGAGCCCTTCTTCAGGGCGTCGAAGGTCTTGTCGGCGGGCATCGGCAGCGGCTTGGCGGTGACCTTGCGGGCGGGGGCCGGGCCGTCGAGGGCGGCGCGCCGCTCGCGCAGGTAGACCATCTCGGGGGAGTCGTCGGCCGGGCGCCAGTACGGGACCCGGTCGCCCTCCAGCGCGCTGTCGGGGATGGGGAGTTCGAGGACGTCACGCATGGTGCGGAACTCCGCCATGGTGAGCTTCTTCATCTGGTGGTTGGCGTTGCGGGACTCGAAGCCCGTGCCGAGGGTGTAGCCCTTGACGGTCTGCGCCAGGATGACGGTGGGGGCGCCCTTGTGCTCGACGGCGGCCCGGTAGGCGGCGTAGACCTTGCGCGGCTCGTGGCCGGCGCGGGAGGTCTGGAACAGCTCCAGCAGCGTGGCGTCGGTGAGGCGGCTGGCGAGCGCGCGCAGTGAGTCGTCGGCGCCGAAGAAGTGCTCGCGCAGGTAGGCGGCGTCGCGGGTGGCGTAGGTCTGGAACTGCGCGTCGGGGGTCTCGCCGAGGCGGCGGATCAGGGCGCCGTCGGTGTCGAGCGCGAAGATCTCGTCCCAGGCGCGGCCCCACAGCGATTTGACGACGTTCCAGCCGGCCGCGCGGAACTGGGCCTCCAGCTCCTGCACGATCTTGAAGTTGGGGCGGACCGGGCCGTCGAGGCGCTGCAGGTTGCAGTTGATGACGAAGGTCAGGTTGTCCAGGCCCTCGCGGCCGGCCAGCGCCAGGGCGGCGGTCGACTCGGGCTCGTCCATCTCGCCGTCGCCCAGGAACGCCCAGACGTGGGAGTTCGCGGTGTCCTTGATGCCGCGGTGCTCCAGGTAGCGGTTGAAGCGCGCCTGGTAGATGGCGGAGAGCGGGCCCAGGCCCATGGAGACGGTGGGGAACTCCCACAGCCAGGGCAGCCGCCGCGGGTGCGGGTAGGAGGGCAGGCCCTCGCCGCCGGCCTCCTGGCGGAAGTGGTCGAGGTGGTCCTCGGTGAGGCGGCCTTCGAGGAAGGCGCGGGCGTAGATGCCGGGGGAGGCGTGGCCCTGGATGTAGAGCTGGTCGCCGCTGCCGTCGCCCTCCTTGCCGCGGAAGAAGTGCTGGAAGCCGGTCTCGTAGAGCCAGGCCGCCGAGGCGAAGGTGGCGATGTGGCCGCCGAGGCCGAGGGCGGAGCCGCGGGTGACCATCGCGGCGGCGTTCCAGCGGTTCCAGGCGGTGATCCTGGCCTCCATCGCCTCGTCGCCGGGGAAGGCGGGCTCGGCGGAGGTCGGGATGGTGTTGACGTAGTCCGTCTCCAGGAGGGACGGCAGGGCGGTGCCTTCGGTGCGCGCGGTGTGCTCCAGGGCGCGGCGCATCAGGTACGAGGCGCGATGCGGGCCCGCTGCCTTGGTGACGGCGTCGAGCGACTCGCGCCACTCGGCGGTCTCCTCGGGGTCGAGGTCCGGGAGCTGGTCGAGCTGGCTGTACGGCAGACGCACGGGTTCGGGCATGGGTGGCCCCTTTCCGGACGGGGGTAGCTCGGGGGTGCCGTCGTGATGGGGCCGCGTCCTCAGGGTGGACGGCGGCCGCGACGGCACCCCCTACGAGTTCGGCAGGCAGGGTTGTCGCGCCCCGTCGGAAGACGATACGCCTCTGATCGATGATCGATCAACGATCGGGAGGGGAATCACCGCAGGTCGGCACGGGGTGCCGCATTTGCGGGCACGGCGTGCCAGAGGTGAGGAGGGCGTACGGCCGTCGGGAAGGGGCCGGACACCTGGTCCGGAAGGGGCGGAAACGCGGTCCGGGAGGGGCCGGAAGCGCGGTCCGGAAGGGGCCGTTCACCCCGTCGGGAACGGCCGCTCACCCTCCCGGAGGCCGGGTCAGACGCGCGGCGCGCAGCTCAGCACGTGCGACTTGAGCAGGGCGCCGATCTTCGGGTCGCGGCGCCGGAACGCGTCCACGATCTCCTGGTGGTCCTGGGCGTGCGACCGCGGCTCCGGGCTGAACCAGCGGATCGACAGCGTCGTCCAGACCTCGATGCCCAGCGACTCCCAGGTGTGCAGCAGCACGGCGTTCCCGGCGGCCCGGACGACCTCCCGGTGGAAGGCCACCGTGTGCCGCACCTGCGCCTCCCCGTCACCGGCCAGGTCCGCCTCGCGCAGCGCCGCCACCTCGCGCTCCAGCGCCACGGTGTCCTCGGCCAGCCGCCCGGCGGCGAGTTCGGCGGCCACCTGCTCCAGGCCGGCCCGCACCGGGTAGCTCTCCTTGAGGTCGTCCGCGGTCAGGTTCCGCACCCGTACGCCCTTGTTCGGCGCCGACTCGATCAGCTGCAGCGACTCCAGCTCCCGCAGCGCCTCCCGCACGGGCGTCTGGCTGACCTCCAGCTCCACCGCGATCCGCCGCTCCACGATCCGCTCGCCCGGCTGCCAGCGGCCGCTGACGATCCCCTCGAGGATGTGCTCGCGGATCTGCTCGCGCAGCGAATGGACGACGGGCGGGGTCATGAGGTGCTCCTTCAGAGCGCGTGGTGACGAGGGGGCCATTATCGGGGACGGCCACGAGGCCCGGGCAAAGATGCGCAGGGTGCGCAAAAGGGCCGGCCCCGGCTCGTTCGAACCGGGGCCGACCCCTGTGGCACACCTATGGTGCGACTGCCGGACTCAGAGACCGATCTCGGTCTCGAACTCGGCGGCCTCCAGGATCTGCTTGACCGTGGTCAGGTAGCGGGCGGCGTCCGCGCCGTCCACCAGACGGTGGTCGTAGGAGAGCGCCAGGTACGTCATGTCGCGCACCGCGATGGTCTCGCCGAGGTCCGGGTGGTTGATGACCACCGGGCGCTTGACGGTCGCACCGATGCCCAGGATGCCGACCTGGTTCGGGGGCACGATGACGGTGTCGAACAGGGCGCCGCGCGAACCGGTGTTGCTGATGGTGAAGGTCGCACCGGACAGCTCGTCCGGCGTGATCTTGTTCGCGCGGACCTTGCCCGCCAGGTCCGCCGTCTTGCGGGCGATACCGGCGATGTTGAGGTCACCGGCGTCCTTGATGACCGGGGTCATCAGGCCCTTCTCCGCGTCCACCGCGATACCGACGTTCTCGGTGTCGAAGTAGGTGATCGTGCCCTCGTCCTCGTTGATCCGGGCGTTGACGACCGGGTGGGCCTTCAGCGCCTGGACCGCGGCCTTGACGAAGAACGGCATCGGGGAGAGCTTGACGCCCTCACGCTGCGCGAACCCGTCCTTGGCCTTGTTGCGCATCCGCATGATCGCGGTGATGTCCACCTCGACCACGGAGGTCAGCTGCGCCTGGCCGTGCAGGGCCTTCATCATGTTGTCGCCGATGACCTTGCGCATCCGCGGCATCTTGACGGTCTGGCCGCGCAGCGGGGACGCCTCGATGACCGGGGACTTGGCAGCGGCGGCCGGGGCGGCGGCCGGAGCCGGCGCGGCGGCCTTGGCGGCCTCGGCGGCGGCGATGACGTCCTGCTTGCGGATGCGGCCACCGACGCCGGTGCCCTTGACCGTGGACAGGTCCACGCCGTTCTCCGCGGCGAGCTTGCGCACCAGCGGGGTGACGTAGGCACCCTCGCCCTCACCGGCGGCCGGAGCCGGAGCGGCAGCGACCGGCTGGGGGGCCGGAGCGGCCGGGGCCGGGGCGGGAGCGGCCGGAGCCGGAGCGGGCGCCGGGGCAGCGGCGGCGGGCGCCGGAGCCGGAGCCGGGGCGGGCTCCGGAGCGGCGGCCGGGGCCGGAGCGGCCGGAGCCGGGGCGGCGGCGCCCTGACTGGCAGAACCGATGACGGCGAGCTTGGCGCCGACCTCGGCGGTCTCGTCCTCACCGACGACGATCTCCAGCAGGGTGCCGGACGCCGGGGCGGGGATCTCGGTGTCCACCTTGTCGGTGGAGACCTCCAGCAGCGGCTCGTCGGCCTGGACCTCCTCGCCGACCTCCTTCAGCCAGCGGGTGACGGTGCCCTCGGTGACGCTCTCGCCGAGCGCGGGGAGGACGACGTCCGTGCCCTCGGCGCCACCCGCGGGGGCGGCGGCGGGGGCGGGGGCCTCGGCGGCCGGGGCCGGCTCGGGCTGCGGCTCGGCCGCGGGAGCCTCGGCGGCGGGGGCCTCGGCCGCGGCCGGGGCCGCCTCGGCCGCGGGCGCACCGCTGCCGTCGTCGATGAGGGCCAGCTCGGCGCCGACCTCCACGGTCTCGTCCTCGGCCACCTTGATGGCGGACAGGACGCCGGCCGCCGGGGCCGGGATCTCGGTGTCGACCTTGTCGGTCGACACCTCGAGCAGCGGCTCGTCGGCCTCGACGCGCTCACCCTCGGCCTTGAGCCAGCGAGTGACGGTGCCCTCGGTGACGCTCTCGCCGAGCGCCGGCAGGGTTACGGAAACCGCCATGGTTTCAGTTGCTCCTTACAAGTGTGGTGCGGATGTGGTCGCGCCCGGGACTGGGGTCAGTCGTGGGAGTGGAGAGGCTTGCCGGCCAGGGCCAGGTGGGCCTCGCCGAGGGCCTCGTTCTGCGTCGGGTGCGCGTGGATGAGCTGCGCAACCTCGGCCGGCAGGGCCTCCCAGTTGTAGACCAGCTGGGCCTCACCGACCTGCTCGCCCATACGGTCACCGACCATGTGGACGCCGACCACGGCACCGTCCTTGACCTGGACGAGCTTGATCTCGCCCGTGGTCTTGAGGATCTTGCTCTTGCCGTTGCCCGCGAGGTTGTACTTGAGAGCGACGACCTTGTCGGCGCCGTACAGCTCCTTGGCCTTGGCCTCGGTGATGCCCACCGAAGCGACCTCGGGGTGGCAGTACGTGACGCGCGGAACGCCGTCGTAGTCGATCGGCACGGTCTTCTGACCGGCCAGCCGCTCCGCCACCAGCATGCCCTCGGCGAAGCCGACGTGCGCGAGCTGGAGGGTGGGAACGAGGTCACCGACGGCCGAGATGGTCGGCACGTTGGTCTGCATGTACTCGTCGACGAGGACGTAGCCGCGGTCCATCGCGACGCCCTGCTCCTCGTAGCCCAGGCCCGCCGAGACCGGCCCGCGGCCGATCGCGACCAGCAGCACCTCGGCCTCGAAGGTCTTGCCGTCGGCGAGGGTGACCTTCACGCCGTCGGAGGTGTACTCGGCCTTGTCGAAGAAGGTGCCGAGGTTGAACTTGATGCCGCGCTTGCGGAAGGCCCGCTCCAGCAGCTTCGAGCTGTTCTCGTCCTCGACCGGGACGAGGTGCTTGAGGCCCTCGACGATGGTCACGTCGGTGCCGAAGGACTTCCACGCGGAGGCGAACTCGACGCCGATGACGCCGCCGCCCAGCACGATCGCGGACTTCGGCACGCGGTCCAGCGTGAGCGCGTGGTCCGAGGAGATGATGCGGTCGCCGTCGATCTCCAGGCCCGGCAGCGACTTCGGCACGGAGCCGGTCGCCAGCAGGACGTGGCGGCCCTGGACACGCTGGCCGTTCACGTCGACGGAGGTCGGGGAGGACAGCCGGCCCTCGCCCTCGATGTAGGTCACCTTGCGGGAGGCGATCAGGCCCTGCAGACCCTTGTACAGGCCCGAGATGACCTCGTCCTTGTACTTGTGGACCGCCTTGATGTCGATGCCCTCGAAGGTGGCCTTGACACCGAACTGCTCGCTCTCGCGAGCCTGGTCGGCGATCTCACCGGCGTGCAGCAGAGCCTTGGTGGGGATGCAGCCGTTGTGCAGGCAGGTGCCGCCGACCTTGCCCTTCTCGATCAGGGCGACGTCCAGGCCCAGCTGCGCCCCGCGCAGGGCAGCGGCGTAACCACCGCTACCGCCTCCGAGGATCACTAGGTCGAAAACGGTGCTGGCGTCGTTCGCCACGTCACGTCCTCCATGCATGGGTACGCCGGAGCCGGTCTCCGATGACCGGGCGGCGGCTGTGGTTCGGCCGCTTTTACTTCGGCCCTGGGTAAGGGGGGCCCTGTCCTGCCGAGAACCCATCTTCGCACTTGTTCCGTGAAGCCGGGACGGCGGGCCGGGCTCGGGGCGGACGATCAGCCCGCCCGTAGGGGTTACCGGCGCGTACCGGCGTGCGGATTTCGTCGAGGGCGAACACCGGGCGCGCACGCGCCGACGGCCCCGGGCGGTATGCCCGGGGCCGTCGGGATGTGACCGGCAAGAGGGAGGAAGCTCCCCGGGTTGACCGTCAGCCCAGGTCGCCCGCGGCGGTGCGCTCCGCCAGCCGCACCAGGGTGCGCACCGCGGATCCCGTGCCGCCCTTGGGGGTGTAGCCCCAGGGCGCGCCCTCGTGGAAGGCGGGGCCCGCGATGTCGAGGTGGGCCCAGGTGATGCCCTCGCCGACGAACTCCTTCAGGAAGAGGCCGGCGACCAGGCCGCCGCCCATCCGCTCGCCCATGTTGGCGATGTCGGCGACCGGGGAGTCCATGCCCTTGCGCAGCTCGGACGGCATCGGCATCGGCCAGGACTGCTCGCCGACCTCCTCCGCGATCTCGTGGATCGAGGTACGGAAAGCGTCGTCGTTCGCCATGATCCCGAAGGTGCGGTTGCCCAGCGCCAGCACCATCGCGCCGGTCAGGGTGGCGACGTCCACGATCGCGTCCGGGGTCTCCTCCGAGGCGCGGGTCAGGGCGTCGGCCAGCACCAGGCGGCCCTCGGCGTCGGTGTTGAGGACCTCGACGGTCTTGCCGCTGTACATGGTCAGCACGTCACCGGGGCGGGTGGCGGAGCCGGACGGCATGTTCTCGGCGAGCGCCAGCCAGCCGGTGACGTTCACCCGCAGGCCGAGGCGGGCGGCGGCCACGACCGCGGCGAACACCGCGGCGGCACCGCTCATGTCGCACTTCATGGTCTCGTTGTGGCCGGCCGGCTTGAGCGAGATGCCGCCCGAGTCGTAGGTGATGCCCTTGCCGACCAGCGCCAGGGTCTTGTCGGCCTTGGGGTGGGTGTGCGCGATCCGCACCAGCCGCGGCGGGGCCTCCGAGCCCTGGCCGACGCCCATCAGGCCGCCGTAGCCGCCCTTCTTGAGCGCCTTCTCGTCCAGCACCTCGACCTTGAGGCCGAACTCCTTGGCCGCGGCCTGCGCCTCGGCCGCGAAGGTCTTCGGGTCCAGGGCGTTGGACGGCATGTTGATCAGGTCGCGGGCGCGGTTGATCTCCGCGGCCAGCGCCTGGGCGCGCTCGGCGGCGGCCTTGAACTCCTTGTCGCGCGGCTTGCCGCCGAGGATCGCGGCCTCCGCCAGCGGCGCCGACTTGGCGTCGTTCTTCTTGGCGCCCTGTCCGTTGCCGTTGCTGCGGAAGGCGGTGAAGGAGTACGCGCCGAGCAGCGCGCCCTCGCCGACCGCCGCGGCCGCCTCGGCGTCCTCGACGGGCAGCGCGAAGCCGGCCTTCTTGGTGCCGGTCAGCGCGCGGGCGGCGCTGCCCGCCGCGCGCCGCAGCGCCTCGGTGTCGTAGTCCTCGTCCTTGCCCGGTGCCTCGCCGAGGCCGACCGCCAGCACGACCGGAGCCTTGAGGCCGTCGGCGGCGGGCAGCTTGGTCACCTCGCCCTCGGCACCACTTGCGCCGAGGGTCTCCAGCACGGCGGCGAGCTTGCCGCCGAAGGCCTTGTCCACGGCCTCGGCGCCGGGGGCGACAACGACGCCCTTGGCGCCCTTGGCCACGCCGACGACGACGGCATCCGCACGCACCGTTGCGGCGGAAGAAGTACTGAGGGTCAGTGCAGTCACGGTGATGAAAGTCCTGTTCCGTCCGGGGAATCCGTCTGCGCACAGGGCGCTGCTCCGGCTGAGCCTACGCTCGGCGGCGCCACAAGGCCCGTCCGATACCACACCGGCACATAACGGGGCCCCGGCAGTTGTCCGCGTACGAAGTGAACTCCCTTGGTGGGAAAGCGAGTTGGGGTGAACCCCGGTGGTGGGGCGGGGGCTACCCGAGAGACAGCGCCACCAGCGCCGTGAGCCCCGCGCTCTCCGCGAGCGCCCCGAACACATCGCCGGTCACCCCGCCGAACCGCCGCCGGCAGTGCCGCAGCAGCATCTCGCCCAGCCCGAGGCCGAGCAGCGCCGCGAGCCCGGCGTGCAGCGCGCCGTACGCCCCGAACGCGGCGCCGGCCGCCGCGCATCCGGCCGCCACCACCCCCGCGCACAGCAGCGCCGCCCGCACCGGGACGGCGCCCGCGACCGCCGCGCCGAGCCCCTCGGGACGGGCGGCCGGCACCCCCGCGCGGGAGGCGAGGGTCAGGGCGCCGCGCGCCACGGTCGCCGCGACGACCGCCGCGACCGCGCCGCGCGCCCAGCCGTCCGCGTACAGCGCGTCCAGCGCCGCCACCTGGGCCAGCAGGGCGAACAGCAGCGTGACGACGCCGAACGGGCCGATGTCGGACTGCTTCATGATGCGCAGCGCCTCCTCGGCGGGCTTGCCGCTGCCCAGGCCGTCGGCGGTGTCGGCGAGCCCGTCCAGATGCAGCCCGCGGGTGAGCACGGCCGGTACGGCGGCGGTGGCGACGGCGGCGAGCAGCGGACCGCCGCCGAGCAGCAGCAGCGCCGCGCCGAGCGCGGCCGCGCACAGCCCGACGACCAGTCCGGCCAGCGGTGCGCAGAGCATGCCGCCGCGCGCCGCCTCCCCGTCCCAGCGGGTCAGGCGCACCGGCAGCACGGTCAGCGTCCCGAACGCGAAGCGCAGGGCGTCGGAGGGGGCCGGGGGAGCGGGGGTGTCGGTCACCGCGGCAGGCTATCCGGGCGCCCGCCACGATCCGCCGGCGGTCCGGACCGTCGCCCGACGAACCGGGCCCCGGGGTGGTGAAGTGTCCCTACCCGACAGATCCCGACAGATGGGGAGCGCGTGGGATGGGCCACTGGTGGTACCGCAACATCGTCGAGCCGGGGAAGCTGCCGCTGCTGCTGGCCCTCGCCTCCTTCGTGCTGACCTTCCTCGTGACCCGGGTCATCACCCGGCTGATCCGCGCGGGCCGGGGCCCGTTCCGCAACATCACCCCCGGCGGCGTCCACGTCCACCACGTCGTGCCCGGGGTGATCCTCATGGTCCTGGGCGGATTCATCGCCCTCGCGGGCGGCCGGCGCGGCTTCGGCGCCGGGGTGGCCGCGGTGCTCTTCGGCATCGGAGTGGGCCTCGTCCTGGACGAGTTCGCGCTGATCCTCCACCTCGACGACGTGTACTGGACCGAGGAGGGGACCAAGAGCGTCGAGATCGTCATCCTCACCGCGGCCCTGGTCGCCCTGATCCTCGCCGGGTTCCTGCCGTTCGGCGTCAACGAACTCGGCGCGGAGGAGGCCACCGACCGCTTCACCGTCGTGCGGACCGTGGCCGTCAACTTCCTCTTCGCGCTCGTCGCGCTCACCAAGGGCAAGGGCCGGATCGCGGTCGTCGGGGTCTTCGTGCCGTTCGTGGCGCTCTTCGGCGCGATCCGGCTGGCCCGCCCCAACTCGCCCTGGGCCAGGCGCTTCTACCGCAAGCGCCCCAGGGCGCGGGCCCGCGCCCGGGTCCGCGCCTACCGTCACGACCGCCGCTGGTCGGCGCTGCGGCGCAAGGTCGGGCACGTCATCGGGGGTGCGCCCAGCCGGTGACCGGCGCCACGGCCCCGCGCTCGCCCGGCCGCCACACCTCCCGCAGCGCACACAGCACCAGCACCGCCAGCACCGCCGCGACGTGCTCCTTGCCCGCCAGGTTGCTCTTGATGGACACCACCTCGACGACCATCGCCACGGCGACCGCGGCGCAGGTGAACCAGGCGCGGTAGCGCCAGCACACGAACACCGCCAGCCCCACCACCGCCGCCGACGGCCCGGTGTCGATCACGTACTTGTCCGAATCGGGCAGCCCCAGGGGGCTCACCGGGCCGATCCAGATGCCGATCCGCGCGTACATCGTCCCGGCGAGCGTGGCGAGGTAGGCGACCAGCAGGGTCTGCCGCCGGCCGACGCAGATCTCCGCGATCCCGAAGACCACCAGGATCTGCGCCAGCGCCCCCCACACCGGAAGGTCCAGCGCCGGGACGAACAGCGACAGCGGGGTGCGCAGCAGCGCCAGCCACAGGTGCTCCCAGGCCTGGATGGAGCCGACGTTCTGGACCGCGTGGTAGCCCCAGGTCTGGTTCTGCACGAAGTGGAAGACCAGGGTCAGGCCCACCGCGGTGAGCGTCACCGGAATCGCCCGCAGCCTGGCCGTGACCAGCGAGGAGCCGACCATGCGCAGCAGCGGGCCCCACTCCGCGCGCGCGGCGCGGCCCAGCGCGGACGCCTCCCGCCGCCCCGGCACCACTCCTTCCCGCCGCCCCGGCACCACTCCTTCCCGCCGCCCCGCCCCAGCAGTACTCATCTGGCCTTCTCCAGGTGCTTGCGGTTCAGCCACTTGGGCAGACCGGGGGCTTCCAGAAAGCCTTCCGCACGGCCGGCGGCGATTCCGATGCGCAGCAGATCGGTGCTCTTTTCGAAGAGCAGGTACCGCGGCTCCCAGATCGGCCGGTATTTCGCATTGGCGCGATAGAGCGATTCGATTTGCCACCACCGGGAGAAGAAGCTGAGCAGTGAGCGCCACAGGCGCAGCACCGGGCCCGCGCCGAGCCGCGATCCACGTTCGAAGACGGAACGGAACATCGCGAAGTTGAGCGAGAGCTGAGTGATCTCCACCTCCTTCGCCCGCTGGATCAGCTCCAGCACCATGAACTCCATCAGCCCGTTCTCGGAGTTCCTCTCCCGCCGCATCAGATCCAGCGAGAGCCCCTTCTCGCCCCAGGGCACGAAGCTCAGCAGCGCCCGCAGCTCGCCCGCTGCCCCGTCCGTGCCGCCGTCCCGGCATTCGAGCATCACGCAGCGCCCGTCACCCGGGTCGCCGAGCCGGCCCAGCGCCATCGAGAACCCGCGCTCGGTCTCCCCGTCGCGCCAGTCGTCGGCCAGCTCCAGCAGCCGCGCCAGCTCCGCCGCGGGGATGTCCTCGTGGCGCCGGACGGTGACCGTGTAGCCGGCCCGCTTGATGCGGTTGTAGGCCTGCCGCACGGTGCGCATCGCCCGGCCGTCGAGGGTGAACTCCGCGGTGTCCACGATCGCTTCGTCGCCGAGCTCCAGCGCGTCCAGGCCGTGCCGGGCGTAGACCGTGCCGCCCTCCTCGCTCGCGCCCATCACCGCGGGCGCCCAGCCGTGCTCCCGCGCCTCGGCCAGCCACACCTCGATCGCCCCGGGCCACGCCTCGGGGTCCCCCAGCGGGTCGCCGGAGGCCAGCGACACCCCGCCCACGACGCGGTAGGCGACGGCCGCCTTGCCGCTGGGGGAGAAGAGCACGCTCTTGTCGCGGCGCAGCGCGAAGTAGCCCAGCGAATCGCGGTCGCCGTGCCGCGCCAGGAGCGCGCGCAGCCGCTCCTCGTCGTCCTCGCCGAGCGCCTCGGTGCTGCGCACCGACCGGAACGCCGCCCACAGCACCGCGACCAGCAGCAGCGTGCTGAGCACGTTGATGGTGACGTTGACCCAGTTCGGGGTGGCGATCTCCGGGAACGCGCGGTCGTCGGCGGCCAGCGACACCAGCCGCATCAGGCCGTAGCGCCAGCGCTGCACGAACGTCGAGGCGTCCCCGGCGGTGTTGGTGACGGTCACCAGCAGCGCGGCGAGCAGCGAGGCGCCCAGCAGACCGCCGGCCGCGACCACCGCCGCCAGCTTCGGGTTCGCGCGGTCGCCCTTCGCGGAGAACTCGCGGCGCCCGGCGATCAGCGCGGCGGCGAACAGCACGGTCAGCGCCAGCGACACCCAGTTCTGCACGGGGGCGCGGAACTCGGGGGCCACCGCCATCCCGAATCCGAAGACCAGCGCCAGCAGCCCGGACAGCACCAGATTCAGAATCCAGGCCGCCCGCTTGCGCCGCCGCAGGGTCACCGACAGGAAGAGCGAGAAGGCGCCGGAGGCGAACCCCGCCGTCAGCAGATACGGAGTAAAGAATTCCGCGATGTTGTGCCGGCGGATGTCATTGCCGAACGACACCCATACCGCGCTCAGGAAATTGATGAACGTGACCGTGCGCAGATACCAGATGCCGAATGCGGCGCCGCGCTGTGACCACGGGCCGCGGGGGCGGTCTTCGTCCGGACTCAAGCGATGTCTCCCATAAAACGTGTAAAGCGCGATCTTATGGGGAGCCGCCGGTGGCCCGGTACGGGCAGGAAGTGGTGAGCGCCCCGGCAGGGCGCTCGTCCGGTCGCTTCGTCCGCCGGCCGGCCGGGGCGGGCCGGCGGCGGATCAGTCGCGTACGGGCAGTTCCGCCGCCAGGGACGCGGCCGCCTGCACCAGCGGCAGGGCGAGCAGCGCCCCCGTCCCCTCTCCGGCAGTGACGCCGTGGTCGAGCAGAGGGTTGAGCGCGATCCGGTCCAGCGCCTTCGCCTGCGCCGGCTCCCCGCTCGCCTGCCCGGCCACCCACCAGTCCGGCGCCCGGAACGCCACCCGCTGCGCCACCAGCGCACACGCCGCCGAGACCACCCCGTCCAGGATCACGGGAGTACGGCGCACCGCGCTCTGCAGCAGGAAACCGGTCATCGCGGTCAGGTCCGCGCCGCCGACCGTGGCCAGCAGCTCCAGCTGGTCGCCGAGCACCGGCCGGGCCCGCCGCAGCGCGTCGCGGATCGCCGCGCACTTGCGCATCCAGGCCAGGTCGTCGATGGGGGCGCCGCCCCGCCCGGTGACCACCGAGGCGTCCGTGCCGCACAGCGCGGCGATCAGCGTGCTCGCCGCGGTCGTCCCGCCGACGCTCAGATCGCCCAGCACCACCAGGTCGGTACCGGCGTCCGCCTCCTCGTCCGCGAGCGCCGTGCCGGTGCGGAACGCCGCCTCGGCCTCCTCGGCCGTCAGCGCGTCCTCGATGTCGATCCGCCCCGAACCGCGCCGCACCCGGTAGCGGGTGACGTCCTCCGGCAGTTCCTCCGGGTCGCAGTCCACCGCCAGGTCCACCACGCGCAGCTGCGCCCCGGCCCGCCGGGCCAGCACCGCCGCCGGGCTCGCCCCGTCCAGCACGGCCCGTACGAGGTCCTTGGCGCCGCCGGCCGGCCGGGCCGACACCCCGAGCGAGGCCACCCCGTGATCGCCCGCGAACAGCACGGCCCGCGCCCGCTCGACGGGACGCACCGGAACCTGCTGCTGTGCGGCGGCCAGCCAGTCACCCAGCTCGTCGAGGCGGCCGAGCGCGCCCGGCGGCACGGCCAGCCGCGCCCGCCGCTCCTCGGCGTCACGGCGCACCCCGCCGTCGGGGCGCTCGATCAGGTGGGCGAAGTCGTCGAGGTTCAAGGCGCTCATTGGGCGCAGATTACCGTCAACTCACCGGTGACGAGGCGTGCCGGGGGGAACGGGCCGGCGCGAACCGGACCTCGGCCACCAGCGGCGTCAGCGCGCGCAGCACCGGGAGACGGCCCGCCCGCCACATCAGCCGGGCCGGCAGACCGCCCGCCGCGGCGCACCGCGGCGACGCCGGCACCGGGCCGAGTTCGCGCACCGCCTCGATGCCCGGGTGCACCCCGGCCACCCGCGGCAGTTGGGCACGGTCCAGCGCCCAGCGCACCGGATCCGGCCCCCGGCCGCCCGCCGCGGCGGCCCGGCGGGCCAGCGCCCCCGCCAGTCGTGGCAGGGCGTCAAAGACCAGCACCCCGCCGGGAAACCGCTCCGCACAGGCCGCCAGCAGCGCGCGCACCGCGGGCGGCGGCAGCCGCATCAGCACCCCGGGCGCAGTGACCACGACCCCGCGCCACGGCTCCGGCACCGCGTCCAGCCAGCCGGGATCGGTCACCGCGCAGGCGACCGTGCGGTGCCGGGCGCCGTCCGGGAGCAGCATCCGGCGGGCCGCCGCGGTCCGCGGGGGCACCACCGTCAGCCAGGTGAGCCGCCCGTTGTCCAGCCGCCAGAAGCCGGTGCCGAGCCCCTCGCCGAGCGCGACCACCGTCGCCCGCGGCCACCGCTCCAGGTAGGCGCGTACGGCCGCGTCGAAGAGCCGCCCGCGCCCGCTCGGCTCCCGGGCCGCGCCCCACCCGCCCGGCGCTTCGGATGCGGTCCGCTCGGATTCGGTCACGGGTCAAGAGCACCCGGCGCCGCGCCCCCGGGCAAGCGGACACGGGCCCCGCCGGGCATCCGTCATCCGCGCAGCGCAAGCGCCTGGCCCGCGACGACCAGCAGCACCTGCTCGCACTCCGCGGCGAACGCCGCGTTCAGCCGCCCCAGTTCGTCGCGGAACCGGCGGCCCGCCGCGGTCGCCGGGACCACCCCGGAACCGACCTCGTTGCTCACCGCCACCACCGGCCGGTGCGTCTCCCGCACCGCCGCCACCAGCGCGTCGGTCCGCTCGCGCAGCGCCTGCCGGCCGCCCGCCTCCCAGGTCGCGTCGTCCCACGCCCCGACCTCGTCCATCACCTGCGTCAGCCACAGCGCCAGACAGTCGATGAGCAGCGGCGACACCCCCGTCGGGCGGCCGCCGCCGAGGCGCGCCCCGGGCCCGTGGCCCTCCTCGTCCGTCCAGGCGGCCGGCTCCGCCGCGGCTTCCCACTCCGGACCCGGGACCAGCAGCGGCACCAGGTCGCAGGTCTCGACGGTGCGCCAGCTGCCGGGACGCCGCTCGCGGTGCAGCGCGACCCGGTGCGCCCAGTCCTCGTCGCCGTCCCGGGTGCCCCCGGTGGCCACGTACACCACGTCCGGGAAGGCCGCGAGCCGCCGCTCCGCCTCCACCGACTTGCCGCTGCGCGCCCCGCCCAGCACCAGGGTCCGCCGCGGCAGGTCCGGCACCGCGTGGAACTCCCCGACCAGCAGCGTGCTGCCGTCCGCCACCGCGCGGGCCCCCGCCGCCGCCAGCCTGCGGTGCAGCTCGGGACCCGGCGGCACCTGGTGGTCGAGGTGCACCGCGACCACGTCCGTCGCCGCGTCGACCGCGCCGCTCGCCCGCAGCCTGGCCAGCGCGTCGGGCCGCGCCAGGACGTCCAGCAGCACCAGGTCGTACGGCGGGGCGCCGCCCGGACCCCCGTCACCGCCGCCCGCCGGCCGGCCGCCGTTGCCCAGTCCGGCCGGCGCCGCGCCCGGCGGCAGGTACAGCAGCCGCTCGCCGTCGGCGCCGGAGATCTCGTAGCCGGTGCCCGGGACGTCCACCGCGGTGGCCCTCACCCGGTGCCCGTCGAGCAGCGCCAGCTCCCGCCCGTCCGCGACCCGGGCCGGCTGTGGCAGTCCGGCGGGCACCTCCATCACCGGGCCGTCGTGCGGATGCGAGAGCAGCACCTGCCGTACGCCCGCCAGCGACCGGCCGGCCCGGGCGGCGGCGAAGGCCGGGCCCGGCGTCAGGTCGATCATCAGCGCGCCGTCGACGAGCAGCGCGGTCGCCGCCCGCGCCTCGTCGCCGACGGCGGTCGCGCAGGCGGCACACGGGCAGCCGGGGCGCGGCAGCCCCTGCGGGGCCCCGGTGCCGAGGAGAGTCACATCCACACCGCCGAGTTTCTCGCGTCCGTCCCGGGCGGGCGCGGCGGGGGCGGACTCGACACGGCCGTTAGGCTGCCGATCAGCACGGAAGCACGGCACCGCGGGGTGTGTCAGGTCGCGCCCCGCGGTGGCACAGATTCGTACCCGGTGGGATCCAGGAGGCGCACATGGCGTGGACGTGGCGGTTCGAGAAGGCCGACGGTTCGGAGGCGGCGCCGGCCGTGCAACCGGAGGAGTTCACCACCCAGGGCGACGCGGAGTCCTGGATCGGCGAGGAGTGGAAGGCCCTCCTGGAGGGCGGCGTCGACCAGGTCAGGCTCTTCGAGGACGGCACCGAGATCTACCCGGGCCCCATGAGCCTGCACGCGGACGCGGAGGGCTGAGCCCCGACGACGCGGCGGGGCACCGAACGACGTGTGGCCGGGCCCGTTCGGGCCCGGCCACACGTCACAAAGCATCCCGCCGCGCCGGCGCGTCACCACGACGGCGAGGGGCTGGGGGCACCTCCCAGCGTTGGCCGGGGGAGGAACGACCGGCCGCCGCAACCCCCGCGTACGACACGGCTACGGCCGCTGCCCCCGCTTCACCTGCGGCTTGGGCAGCCTCAGCCGCCGCATCTGCAGCGTGCGCATCACCGCGTACGCCTTCACGCCCTTGAGGTTCTCGTTCGGGAAGCGCTCCTGCAGCCGCTTGCCGAGCCGGAACCAGATCAGCACCGAGTCGAGCACGATCAGCACGATGATCACGAGCCACAGCAGCAGCGCGATGCTCTGGATGGACGGCACCCGGATCATGGTGAGCACCAGGATCACCACGGCCATCGGCAGGAAGAACTCGGCGACGCACCAGCGGGAGTCGACGAAGTCCCGCGCGAACCGGCGCACGGGTCCCTTGTCGCGCACCGGCAGATACCGCTCGTCGCCGCTGGCCATCGCCTCGCGCTGGCGGGCCATGTCGGCGCGGCGGGCCTCGCGCTGGGCCTTCGCCGCGTCCTTGCGGTTGGCCGGCGTATGCGCGCGGGAGCGGCGCTGCGACTGCGCGTCGCTGCGTTTGGGCGTCGGGCGGCCCTTGGGGGCCTGCGGATCGCGGGGCTGCTGGGGCTGGTCCGCGGTCACCTTGGCGGTCGCGGCCTGCTCATCCTTCGAACGGCTTCGGAACACAACACCCAAGGGTACGTGCTCGGCGCGGGTGGGCCACGGTCCGACGGGGCACGATCCGGCAACGGAGCCCCGGGCACCCGGCGCCCGGCCGCGCCCACATCCCCGCCCTACCAGGACACAGCGGGCGGTGTACCCCTTGTCCGGACTCTCCCTACTCCTTGCGCGGGAGAGGACGGGCCGCCGATCGTCCTGGAGGAGGAGCGCATCCGGGCGCGAACAGTGCGGTAATGGAACCAGGGCCCGTACTGTGGGGTCTGTAGATGTGCTGGAGCCTAAGCCCGAGGTGACTCGGTCAGAAGGGGGCGCGCGAGGCCCATGAGCGATGGTGTCATGAAGCGGATGGGGATGATCTTCCGCGCGAAGGCCAACAAGGCCCTGGACCGGGCCGAAGACCCGCGCGAGACCCTCGACTACTCGTACCAGAAGCAGCTGGAGCTGCTGCAGAAGGTACGCCGCGGCGTCGCCGACGTGGCGACCTCCCGCAAGCGCCTGGAGCTGCAGCTCAACCAGCTCCAGGGCCAGTCCGCCAAGCTGGAGGACCAGGGCCGCAAGGCGCTGGCGCTCGGCCGCGAGGACCTGGCCCGCGAGGCGCTGAGCCGGCGCAGCGCGCTGCAGCAGCAGGTCACCGACCTGGAGACGCAGCACCAGACGCTGCAGGGCGAGGAGGAGAAGCTCACGCTCGCCGCGCAGCGGCTGCAGGCCAAGGTCGACGCCTTCCGTACGAAGAAGGAGACGATCAAGGCCACCTACACGGCCGCCCAGGCGCAGACCCGGATTGGCGAGGCCTTCTCCGGCATCTCCGAGGAGATGGGCGACGTCGGCATGGCCATCCAGCGTGCGGAGGACAAGACCGCACAGCTGCAGGCCAGGGCCGGTGCCCTCGACGAGCTGATGGCCTCCGGCGCGCTGGACGACCCGTCCGGCATGGCCAAGGACGACATCACCGCCGAGCTGGACCGGCTCTCCGGCGGCAGCGACGTCGAACTGGAGCTGCAGCGGATGAAGGCCGAGCTCGCGGGCGGTTCCTCGGCCGGACAGCAGGCCATCGAGAGCGGCCAGAACGGCGAGGGGCAGTCCGCCCCGCAGCAGGACCGGCCGCGTTTCGACAAGCAGTGACGACGGGCGGCGGATAGCCTCGCAGGGATCGTCGGACCGGACCAAGGGAGACCGTCGTGATCGTACGGATCATGGGGGAGGGCCAGGTGAAGCTGGACGATGCCCACTTCGCCGAGCTCAACAAGCTGGACGATGAGCTGCTCGCCGAGATGGAGAGCGGCGACGAAGCAGGTTTCCAGCGCACCCTCGGCGCCCTCCTGGACGCGGTGCGCCGGCTCGGCTCGCCGCTCCCCGACGACGCCCTCGCACCGTCCGAACTCATCCTGCCGTCCCCGGACGCCTCCCTCGAAGAGGTCCGGGAGATGCTCAGCGACGACGGCCTCATCCCGGGCTGAGCGCCGGTCCGCTCAGGTCACTCCACTCCAGCGCACAGCGCCCCGGCCCCTCGGCGGACCGGGGCGCTACCGTTTGCTCTTGTGAGCCTCCTCGATCCCCGCCCGGACGCGCCCCGCGCCGGCCGCTTCCAGTGGCACCGGACGCATCCGCTCGCCTTCGACGCCGTCCTGGCGGTGGCCGTCCTCGTGTGTATCCTGTGCGGCCCGGTGGCCGGTCCGCACGGCCCGCACGCCCCCCGGCTCGGCACCGGCCACCTGTCCGCCGCGACCGCGGTGCCGGCCGCGCTGGCCTGCGCCGCCCTGGTCCTGCGCCGCCGGCTGCCCCGCACCGTCCTGGCCGTCACCGGCGGCTGCACCCTCGTCGAGCTGCTCGCCCGCTCCGGCGACCCCGGCGCCCCCGTGGCCGCCTCCGCGGTGATCGCCCTCTACACCCTGGCCTCGCGCACCGACCGGCCCACCACCTGGCGGGTCGGCGCGCTGACCATCGCCCTGCTGACGGCCGCCGCGATGCTCTACGGCCCCCGGCCCTGGTACGCGCAGGAGAACATCGCCCTCTTCGCCTGGACGGGCATGGCGGCGGCCGCCGGCGACGCGGTCCGCAGCCGCCGGGCCGTCGTCGACGCCATCCGCGAGCGCGCCGAGCGCGCCGAGCGCACCCGCGAGGAGGAGGCCCGGCGCCGGGTCGCCGAGGAGCGCCTGCGGATCGCCCGTGAGCTGCACGACGTCGTCGCCCACCACATCGCCCTGGTCAACGTCCAGGCCGGGGTGGCCTCGCACGTCATGGACAGCCGGCCCGACCAGGCCAAGCAGGCGCTGGCGCACGTCCGGGAGGCGTCCCGTTCGGCGCTGGAGGAACTCCGCACCACCGTCGGCCTGTTGCGGCAGTCCGACGACCCCAAGGCGCCGACCGAGCCCGCGCCGGGCCTCGGCGTCCTCGACCAGCTCGTCGACGGGTTCGTCCGCGCCGGCCTCCCCGTCGACCTGGAGATCCCGCACCCGCCCCGGCAGCTGCCCGCCTCCGTCGACCTCACCGCCTACCGCGTGGTCCAGGAAGCCCTGACCAACGTCCACAAGCACGCCGGTGAGGGGGCCCGCGCCACGGTGCGGATCCTGCACTCCGACACCGCGCTGACCGTCACCGTCCTGGACGACGGCGCGGGCCGGGCCGGCATCCCGCGGCAGAAGGGCGGCGACCGGCCGCCCGTGGAGCCGGGCGGGCCCGGCGAGCCGGAGGACAGCGGCGGCGGCCACGGCCTGATCGGGATGCGCGAGCGGGTCTTCGCCCTGCGCGGCACGGTCGTGACCGGCCCGCGCGCGGCCGGCGGCTTCCAGGTGCGGGTCACCCTTCCGCTGCAGACCGCCCGTACGGGGGAGACGACATGACGATCAAGGTGCTGCTCGCCGACGACCAGGCGCTGCTGCGCAGCGCGTTCCGGGTGCTGGTCGACTCCGAACCCGACATGCGGGTGGTGGGGGAGGCGTCCGACGGTGCCCGGGCGTACGAGCTGACCCGCGCGCAGCGTCCCGACGTCGTCCTGATGGACATCCGGATGCCCGGGGTGGACGGCCTGGCGGCCACCCGCATGATCAGCGAGGACCCGGAGCTCACCGACGTCCGGGTGGTCATCCTGACGACCTTCGAGGTCGACGACTATGTCGTGCAGTCGCTGCGGGCCGGTGCCAGCGGCTTCCTCGGCAAGGGCGCCGAGCCGGACGAGATGCTGGGCGCGATCCGGATCGCGGCGGCCGGCGAGGCGCTGCTGTCGCCCGTCGCGACCAAGGGCCTGATCGCCAAGTTCCTCGCGCAGGGCGGCAGCACGGCGGAGGGCGGGCCCGGCGGCGCGGGAACCGAGCGGCTGGCGACGCTGACCGGCCGCGAGCGCGAGGTGCTGACCCTGGTGGCGGGCGGCCTGTCCAACGACGAGATCGCCGAACAGCTCGCGGTCAGCCCGCTCACCGTCAAGACGCATGTCAACCGGGCCATGGCCAAGCTGGGCGCCCGCGACCGCGCCCAGCTGGTGGTCATCGCCTACGAATCGGGACTCGTACGCCCACGGGTGCAGTGAAGGTGGAGCGCCCCGTACTCCCAACGCGGTACGGGCGGCGGCCGGAAACCGACCTGCGAGCGAGGAAATCCGGCCAGGACATGGCGGAAGGTGTAGGTGGGCCCGGGAAAGGCCCCGCCGACCGTTTCAGAACAGAAGAGAGACCCCACCCATGTCCTGGCTGTCCCGACTCAGCCTCGTACAACGGGGCCTGATAGCGCTGATGTCGATCGTGGCGATCGCCTTCGGCGCCATCGCGATCCCGCAGCTCAAGCAGCAGCTCCTGCCGTCCATCGAACTCCCGATGGTGTCCGTGCTGGCCCCCTACCAGGGCGCCTCCCCGGACGTCGTCGAGAAGCAGGTCATCGAGCCCCTGGAGGACGGCGTCCAGGGCGTCGACGGCATCAAGTCCGTCACCTCGACGTCGAGCGAGGGCTCGGGCGTCATCATGGCGCAGTTCGACTACGGCAACGACTCCAAGCGCCTGGTCGCCGACGTCCAGCAGGCGGTGAACCGCGCCCGCGCCAAGCTGCCCAAGGACGTCGACCCGCAGGTGGTGTCCGGCTCGACCGACGACATCCCCACCGTGGTCCTCGCCGTCTCCTCCGACTCCAAGGACCAGCAGACGCTGGCCGACCAGCTCAACCGCGGCGTCGTGCCGGACCTGAAGAACATCGACGGCGTCAGCCAGGTCACCGTGGACGGCGTCCAGGACCGGATCGTGGCGGTCACCCCCGACGACAAGAAGCTCGCCGCCGCCGGGCTGAACGCCCAGTCGCTGGGCCAGGCGCTGCAGAACGGCGGGACGTCGGTGCCCGCGGGATCGTTCTCCGAGGACGGCCGGAGCAAGACCGTCCAGGTCGGCGCCGGTTTCACCTCCGTCGCGCAGATCAAGGACCTGCGGCTCGCCCCGTCGGCGGGCGGCGCCTCCGCGGGCGGTGACGCCTCCGCGGGCGGCGGCGCGTCCGCCGGCGGTGCCCCCTCCGCCGGCGGCGGTCCGTCTGCGGGCGGGCGTCCGGGCGGCGCGGTCCGCCTCGGCGATGTCGCCACCGTCAAGGAGGAGCAGGCCACCCCGACCTCCCTGACCCGCACCAACGGCAAGCCCAGCCTCGCCGTGAACGTGACGATGGACAAGGACGGCAGCGCGGTCGCCATCTCCGACGCCGTCAAGGACAAGCTCTCCACGATCCGTCAGGACCTGGGCAAGGGCACCCACGTCACGGTCGCCTCCGACCAGGGCCCGCAGGTCTCCAAGTCGATCGACTCGCTGACCACCGAGGGCCTGCTCGGCCTCGCCATGGCGGTCATCGTCATCCTGGTCTTCCTGCTCAGCCTGCGCTCCACGCTGGTGACCGCGGTCTCCATCCCGCTCTCGGTCGTCATCACCCTGATCGTGCTGTGGACCGGCGACCTCTCCCTCAACATGCTCACCCTCGGCGCGCTGACCATCGCGATCGGCCGCGTCGTCGACGACTCCATCGTCGTCCTGGAGAACATCAAGCGGCACCTGGGCTACGGCGAGGAGCGCCGCGAGGCCATCCTCAACGCGGTCAAGGAGGTCTCCGGAGCGGTCACCTCCTCCACCCTCACCACGGTCGCGGTCTTCCTCCCGATCGGGGTGGTCGGCGGCATGGTCGGCGCCCTGTTCGGCTCCTTCTCGGTGACGGTGACCGTCGCCCTGCTCTCCTCCCTGATCGTCTCCCTGACCGTCGTCCCGGTGCTGTCCTACTGGTTCCTGCGGGCCCCGCGGATCCCCGAGGGCACCACCGCGGACGACCTGCGCCGGGCGGCCGAGGAGAAGGAGGCCAAGAGCCCCCTCCAGCGCTTCTACGTCCCGGTCCTGCGGTTCGCCACCCGCCGCCGGCTCACCAGCCTGGGCATCGCCGTGGTGATCCTCCTCGGCACCTTCGCCATGGGCCCCCTGCTCAAGACCAACTTCCTCGACCAGGGCGCCCAGGACACCCTCACCCTCAAGCAGGAGCTCAAGCCCGGCACCAGCCTGGGCGCGGCCGACAAGCAGGCCGAGCGGGTCGAGAAGGTGCTCGCGGCCAACGACGACATCGCCGACTACCAGGTCACCGTCGGCTCCTCCGGCTTCATGGCGGCCTTCGGCGGCGGCACCGGCGCCAACCAGGCCTCCTACCAGCTCAAGCTGAAGGACTCCGCGGACTCCGACAAGGTCACCGACGCGCTGCGCGCCGACCTCGACAAGCTCGGCAAGTCCATCGGCGACACCAGCTTCGCCACCGGCGGCGGCTTCGGCAGCCAGGACCTGAGCGTGGTCGTCAAGGCCGGTGACGCCGGTGTCCTGAAGACGGCCAGTGAGCAGGTCCGCAAGACCGTCGCCGGCCTCGACGACGTCACCGACGTCCAGAGCGACCTCTCCCAGAGCGTCCCCCGGATCTCCGTGAAGCCCAACGCCAAGGCGGCCGCGGCCGGTTACGACCAGGCTTCGCTCGGCGCGGCGGTGACCCAGGCGGTCCGCGGCACCACCAGCGGCAAGGCCGTCCTGGGCGACACCGAGCGGGACATCGTCGTCAAGTCGGCCCACCCGGCCACCACCGAGGACGAGCTGAAGAACCTGACCGTCCCGACCCCGTCCGGCCCGGCGAAGCTCAGCAGCCTGGCCACCGTGCGGACCGTCCCCGGCCCGGTCCAGATGACCCGGATCGACGGCGCCCGCTCGGCGACCATCACCGCCAAGCCGACCGGCGACAACACCGGCGCGGTCAGCACCCAGCTGCAGCAGAAGATCGACGCGCTGAAGCTGCCGGACGGCGCCACCGCCACGATCGGCGGCGTCTCCCAGGACCAGTCCGACGCGTTCTCCTCGCTCGGCCTGGCGATGCTGGCGGCCATCGCCATCGTCTTCATGCTCCTGGTGGCCACCTTCCGCTCCCTGATCCAGCCGATGATCCTCCTCGTCTCGATCCCGTTCGCGGCGACCGGCGCGATCGGCCTGCTGGTCGCCACCGGTACCCCGCTGGGCGTCCCGGCGATGATCGGCATGCTGATGCTGATCGGCATCGTGGTCACCAACGCCATCGTGCTGATCGACCTCATCAACCAGTACCGCTCGCAGGGTTACGGCGTCGTCGAGGCGGTCGTCGAGGGCGGCCGCCACCGCCTCCGCCCCATCCTGATGACGGCACTGGCCACCATCATGGCGCTGCTCCCGATGGCCCTGTCCATCACCGGCGACGGCGGCTTCATCTCCCAGCCGCTCGCCGTGGTCGTGATCGGCGGTCTGATCACCTCCACCCTGCTCACCCTCCTCCTCGTCCCGACGCTCTACGCGATGATCGAGCTCCGCAAGGAGCGCCGGGCCGAGAAGAAGGCGGCGAAGCGCTCCGGCAAGAACGGCCCGCAGACCGAGGAGAACGACCGCGCCCCGGAGCCGGCCGGCGTCTGACACCGACCCGGAGAGATCCCGGAGCAGAAACGATGCCCCCGCAAGCACCCGCTTGCGGGGGCATCGTGCCGGGCATCGGACCCTGGGGCGGCCGGACCGCCCCACGACCGACCACACCGGAAAAAGGGGGGCCGCGATGGGAAAGCACGGTGACGGCAAGGGCGGCGCGGACGGCGACCGGCAGCAGAGCCCGAAGGAATCCGACGGCCGGTGGACCAAGCCGGTGACCGACCCGCCGAAGAAGAAGTAGGGGCGGCGCCATGTCCTCGCCGGGCCGGCTGGTGGAAATCCTGCACAACAAGGGTGAGTTGCCCCCGGAATGGGCCCCGACGGTCGCCGCCGTCGACCGCGCGCACTTCGTCCCGGACACCTTCGAGGTGGCCGACCGCACGGTCTCCCGCTCCGCGGACGAGCCCGAGTGGCGCCGGATGGTCTACGCCGACCTGCCCCTGATCACCCAGCACAACGACGGCCGGCGCGCGGCGGACGAGGTGGCCTTCCCCACCTGCTCGACCTCCATGCCCTCCCTCATGCTGGCGATGGCCGCGGTCGTCCGGGACGGCGACGCGGTCCTGGAGGTCGGCACCGGCACCGGCTACCACGCCGCCTGGCTCGCCCACCGCCTCGGCGGGGACCGTACGACCACGATCGAGACCGACAAGGCCCTGCACGACATCGCCCGGGACAACCTCGCCCGGGCGGGCCTGCACCCCCACACGGAGTGCGGCGACGGCCTGGCGGGCGTCCCCGCGCGGGCCCCCTTCGACCGGATCATCGCGACCTGCACGGTCCGCGACATCCCCTACGCCTGGGTGGAACAGACCGCACCGGGCGGCACGATCCTCACCCCATGGGGCTCCTCGTTCCACTCCTACTCGTTCGCGACCCTGACCGTCCAGGACGGACAGGCAACCGGCCGCTTCTCCGGCCGCCCCGCCTTCATGTGGGCCCGCCAGCAGCGCCGCTCCTACGGCCGCATCCGCGACTGGTACCACGGTGAGCAGGGCGACCGCGGCACAACCAGCCTCGACCCCCGCGTACTGGAGCAGAACCCGGACGCCCGCTTCGCCGTCGGCCTGCGGGTACGCGACGCCTGGCCCCTGCTGTGCCCCGCCGACGACGGCAGCGACGAGGCCACCTACTGGCTCTTCGACGACGCCCGCACCTCCTGGGCCACCGTCGAATACGTCCCCGGCCACGGCACCTACGAGACCGAACAGCACGGCCCGCGCCGCCTGTGGCACGAGGTGGAATCCGCCTACCGCGCCTGGACCGCCGAGGGCAGCCCCACCCGCGACCGCTACCGCATCACGGTCACCCCCGACGGCCAGCACGTGTCCCTGTGACGGCCCGCGCGGTACGCGTTCGGCGGCACATCTCTCGCCGATCTCCGCGGACGGTGGTTACGTGACCTGTGCCGTCCGACCGACGAAAGGTGAGCGAGCGTGCCGTCCGTCCCACGCCGCAAGGCCGCCCCCGTGGCCGCCGCCGCACTCGCCTGCGCACTGACCTGCGCGGCCGCCCCGCCCGCCGCATCGAGCGACGTCCGCGTCCGCGTCGCCGTCACCGGCGGCCCCTACACCGCCAGCGTGGGACTCGTCATCACCGGCCCCCGCACACTCCTCGGCGGCTACTACTGCGCCGCCGACGGCCTCGCCCCCACCCCCCTCACCGCCCTGGTCGACGCCGACGAGCAGTACGGACTGGGCGGCGTACAGGCCCGCTGGGACGCGTCCACCCAGGACTTCGTCGTCACCCGTATCCACGGCGACGCCGCCGACGGCAAGAAAAAGTGGAACGCCTACATCAACGAGGAAAAAATCAAAAAGGGCCCCTGCCACACCCCCATCAAGGGCGGCGACAAAATCCGCTGGACCCTGGAGTAACCCAAAAGCGATGGCCCGCCCCCACCCACCTGATCCTCACCCACCCACGGGAGGGGACGGGCCGGAGGGGCCTGGTGTGGGGACGTAAAGCGAAGCAGTCCACACACCAGGCCCCGCAGGCCCGTCACCGCACCCACAGCCCCGCGCAGCGGACCCCGCCCGCCGCAGGCGCCCCGGCGAGCGCACCGCGCCAGCGGGCGAAACACGGCGAGAAGAACCCACGGCGGGAAAGCCAAAAACGTGGGCTACGGCAACGCCAACATCCGCTCAAGAGCCATCTTCGCGAAGCTCTCGGTCTCGTCGTCGACCTGGATCCGGTTGACGACCTTCCCCGCGGCCAGCGACTCCAGGGCCCACACCAGGTGCGGGAGGTCGATGCGGTTCATCGTCGAGCAGAAGCAGACCGTCTTGTCGAGGAAGACGATCTCCTTGTCCTCCGCGGCGAAGCGGTTGGCCAGCCGGCGGACCAGGTTGAGTTCGGTGCCGATGGCCCACTTCGAGCCGCGCGGGGCGGCTTCCAGCGCCTTGATGATGTACTCCGTCGAGCCGACGTAGTCCGCCGCGGCCACGACCTCGTGCTTGCACTCGGGGTGGACCAGGACGTTGACGCCGGGGATGCGGGCGCGCACGTCGTTCACCGACTCCAGCGAGAAGCGGCCGTGCACCGAGCAGTGGCCGCGCCACAGGATCATCTTGGCGGCCCGCAGCTGTTCGGCGGTCAGGCCGCCGTTGGGCTTGTGCGGGTTGTAGACCACGCAGTCGTCCAGGGACAGGCCCATGTCGCGGACGGCGGTGTTGCGGCCGAGGTGCTGGTCGGGCAGGAAGAGCACCTTCTCGCCCTGCTCGAAGGCCCAGTCCAGCGCCCGCTTGGCGTTGGAGGAGGTGCAGATCGTGCCGCCGTGCTTGCCGGTGAAGGCCTTGATGTCGGCCGAGGAGTTCATGTACGAGACGGGGACGACCTGCTCGGCGACGCCGGCCTCGGTGAGCACGTCCCAGCATTCGGCGACCTGCTCGGCGGTGGCCATGTCGGCCATCGAGCAGCCGGCGGCCAGGTCGGGGAGGATGACCTGCTGGTCGTCGCCGGTGAGGATGTCGGCGGACTCCGCCATGAAGTGCACACCGCAGAAGACGATGTACTCGGCGTCCGGCCGGGCGGCGGCGTCCCGCGCGAGCTTGAAGGAGTCGCCGGTCACGTCGGCGAACTCGATGACCTCGTCGCGCTGGTAGTGGTGCCCCAGGACGAAGACCTTGTCCCCGAGCGCCGCCTTGGCCGCGCGGGCCCGCTCGACGAGGTCGGGGTCCGACGGTGCCGGCAGGTCGCCGGGGCACTCCACACCGCGCTCGCTCTTCGGGTCGGCCTCGCGGCCGAGGAGGAGCAGCGCCAGCGGGGTCGGCTGGACGTCCAGGGGCTGGGCGGTGGTCACAACACGCACCCTCTCTTTTCTTCGATGAGCGCGGCGCAGCCGCATCAGGGGAGCCGGTGCACGCACCGGGAACCTTTTCGTCTATATGACGCTATCTATCATAGCTGCTTCACGTCACTTTGACGATGGCCATTGTGTCGATGTGACGCATCAGCACCCGTGGTCCCGGCCGTGTGCGGTCGGCCACGTGTTCTCGGCGCCCGATGTGCGAGCATGAGGAGAGAACAAGGCGAGAGGCCCGCCCGGACGGTGTCCGGAAACCGGCTTCTCGGCAATTCGCGCCCAGCCGGAATTAATCCGGGACGTCGCCGGTTGCAGCTGGTTGCATCCGATGACAAGCGGTCCGTACAACCCGGGAGAGATGTAGATGAGCGTTCAGGACGAGACCACCGTCAGCGACGGCATCATCCTGTCCGACGCGGCCGCGTCGAAGGTCAAGAGCCTGCTGGAGCAGGAAGGCCGGGACGACCTCGCGCTGCGGGTGGCCGTTCAGCCCGGCGGCTGCTCCGGACTGCGCTACCAGCTCTTCTTCGACGAGCGTTCGCTCGACGGCGATGTCGTCAAGGACTTCGACGGTGTCAAGGTCGTCACCGACCGGATGAGCGCCCCCTACCTGGGCGGTGCCTCCATCGACTTCGTCGACACCATCGAGAAGCAGGGCTTCACGATCGACAACCCGAACGCCACCGGCTCCTGCGCCTGCGGCGACTCCTTCAGCTGAGGGACACGGGCAGCACGCACGAAGGCGGCGCCCCCCGAGTGGGGGAGCGCCGCCTTCCGTGTTCCCGTCTTCCGGCCGGCCGCCTCGGCGGGCCGGCGCCGCGGGAGGCCCCGCGGCGTCCGCTCACCGCTTCGGCACGGCGTCACCGGTCGACACGTCGACCACCTTCCGGCCGTCCAGCGGCTTCTCCAGCGTGACGGTCTTGGTGAACTCCTTGGCGATCTTCACGCAGACCTGGCCCGGCTTCTTGTCCTTGCCGGTGACCTTGGTCTTCACGGTGCTGCCGGACTCCTCGGCGCTCACCGAGTAGACACTGCACACGCCGCCCCAGAAGTGCACCGTCAGCTTCTTGCCGCCGTCGCCCACGTCGTACGACTCCAGGGCCATCGCCCCGGGCTTCCCCGAGGGCTTCCCGGACGGCTTCTGCGGGCTCTGCGACGCGCCGTCGCCGTCCCGGTGGGCCAGGTACTTCGGGTTCACCGCGGGGTGCGCGACCGTCGAGGTGCCGTCCGGGCCGCTGCCGGCGCCCGGCTCGCGCACCCTGTACAGCCACGACGGCACCAGCGCCTGCCCGCCGTCCACGTACTGCACCGAGAGCCCGAAGACCGCGCCGGTCACCTCGCTCGGCGGCTGCGCCTTCGTCGGCGCCGGCTCGCACGGGGCTATCCCGCCGCCCTTGCCCTTGCCGTCCTTGCCGTCCTTGGCGCCGGGCAGCGAGGGGCAGTCGGCCGGCTTGTGGTCGCCGACCGAGTTCAGCCGGTCCAGCGTCCCGTCGGCACCCAGCACCGGATAGTCCGCGCCCTTGACCGGGTTCGCCAACTGGCCGCTGCCGCCGACCACCTGGCCGTCCGAGCCGACCTGCAGATCGCTCTGCCAGCCGTACGTCGGCAGCCCGCCGAGCACCGGATTCGCGCTGACGATCCGCACCGCGCCGGACAGCCCGCCCGCGTCCAGCCGGGCGTTCTCCTGGCCGAGCGCCTTCAGCACCGGCCGCACCGCCCGCTCGGCCTTCGCCGGTGACACCGCGCCCTTGCTGTCGTCCTCGGTCGTGACGTCCCCGCCGCCGCGGTACGACGGACAGCCGGGCCGGCCCGACGGCGCCGCGCCGTCGGCGTGGTCCTGGCCCTTGCCGCCCTTGGGTGAGGCGGGCAGCGCGCAGTTCGTGCCGCCCGGGGTGCCGTACTGCGAGTACGTCCAGGCGCCCGAGCCGGACTTCTTGACCTCCAGGACGGGGCCGCGGGCGTCCCGCGTCTGGCCGCCGACCTTCCAGGAGGTGCCCTCCGAGCGCACCTTCCCGGACACGTCCAGCGCCTTCGCCAGCCGCTCCACGGTCTCCTGGCCGATCTGCCCCTTGGGGCGGTACACCGGCGCGGACGCCGGGCCGCCGGGCAGCTTCTTCACCGCGCGGTACTTCGCACCCTGCGGATTGGGCTCACCGGCCGCGATCGACCCGCCGCCGGTGTAGCCGTCGAGCGCCAGCGGCGGCGGATCGCCCTTGGCGGGGGAGCCGCCGTCGCCGGACGCGGAAGAGACCCAGTAGGCGCCGCCCCCGGCGAGAAGCACCGCCGCGGCCATCGAGGCGACCACCACAGGGGTGCGCCGCCCGCGCTCCTTGGGGTTCGGGGTGTCGGTCGTGTCCTCGGTGTTCACCGCATCGCTCCTTCGGCTCCGCTGAACATCTGACGTGCCATCCTCCGTGAGGTGACGCCGATGAGACGGACCGGGGGTGCATACGGTTCCGGCCGGGCGGCCGGTCAGTCGCCGTACTCGGACATTCCGTCCACGAGCGCGGCCGAGCGGGAGGGGACCTCGATGCCGTGCAGATCGGCGGCGCGCCCCGCCGGGGGTGCCGGGCGCCGCCCGGCCCGGAAGCGGCCGGCCATCCGCGCGCAGTCGCCGCGCAGCTCGTCGAGCGATTCGGGGTCCTGCGCGGTGGGTGAGGGGCTCTTGCGTGATGTGACGGCTTTCACAGGCTTGGTCATAGGGGCACCGTACGCAGCCAGATAGTGACGAGAAAGACCTACTATTGGGTAGTTTCAGCCTATCCAAGTGTCCGGGATGACCGGGTGGCGCGCGACCCCGACGGGTAGCGTTGCTACACGTCCGCCCGCCCCTACGCCTTCCGCAGGAGCAGACCCGTCGTGCGTATCGCAGTCACCGGCTCCATCGCCACCGACCACCTGATGACCTTCCCCGGCCGCTTCGCCGATCAGCTGGTCGCCGACCAGCTGCATACGGTCTCCCTTTCCTTCCTGGTCGACCAGCTCGACGTCCGGCGCGGCGGTGTCGCCGCCAACATCTGCTTCGGCATGGGCCAGCTCGGCACCTCGCCGATCCTGGTCGGTGCCGCCGGCAACGACTTCGAGGAGTACCGCGCCTGGCTCGACCGCCACGGCGTCGACACCCGCTCCGTCCGCATCTCCGAGGTGCTGCACACCGCGCGCTTCGTGTGCACCACCGACGCCGACCACAACCAGATCGGCTCCTTCTACACCGGCGCGATGAGCGAGGCCCGGCTGATCGAGCTGCAGCACGTGGCCGAGCGGGTCGGCGGCCTGGACCTCGTCGTGATCGGCGCGGACGACCCCGAGGCGATGATCCGGCACACCGAGGAGTGCCGGACCCGCGGCATCCCCTTCGGCGCCGACTTCTCCCAGCAGATCGCCCGGATGGACGGCGACGCCATCCGCACCCTCCTGGAGGGCGCCGCCTACCTCTTCTCCAACGAGTACGAGAAGGGCCTGATCGAGTCCAAGACCGGCTGGACCGACGCGGAGATCCTCGCCAAGGTCGGCACCCGCGTCACCACCCTCGGGGCCAACGGCGTCCGCATCGAGCGGGTCGGCGAGCCGGCCATCGAGGTCGGTGTCCCGGAGGAGAACGCCAAGGCCGACCCGACCGGCGTCGGCGACGCCTTCCGCGCCGGCTTCCTGTCCGGCCTGGCCTGGGGCGTCGGCCTGGAGCGCGCCGCGCAGATCGGCTGCATGCTGGCGACGCTGGTCATCGAGACCGTCGGCACCCAGGAGTACGAGCTGCAGCGCAGCCACTTCATGGACCGCTTCACCAAGGCGTACGGCCACGAGGCCGCGGCCGAGGTCCAGCAGCACCTGGCCTGACCGGCCCGGTCTCAGGCGCGGCGCCGCACGACGTACGCGGCGCCGCGCTCGGCCGCCCGCTCGCCCGCGTACTCCTGGTCGCGCATGGCGCACCAGGCGGGGATGTCCTGCCGGGCGGCCTCGTCGTCGGAGAGCACCGTCACCGTCCCGCCGACCGGCACCTCGCCGATCGCCTTCGCCAGCTCGATGACCGGGATCGGGCAGCGCTTGCCCAGCGAGTCGACGACCAGACCGGGGGCCTCGGCATTCTCGGAGGCGGCCCCGGAGGCTTCGGCGGACCCGGACCCGGACCCGGACCCGGCCTCGGGGGACCTGGCGGCCCCGGCCCCCGCCACAGGAACGCCCAGCCGCGCCCGTACCGCGTGCACCACCCGCGGCAGCACCTCCAGGAAGCGGTCCACCTCCGCCTCCGCCGTGCCGTACGGCAGCGAGACCCGCACGTTCCCCTCGGACAGCACGCCCATCGCGCGCAGCACATGGCTCGGCGTCAGGGTGCCGGACGTGCACGACGACCCGGACGACACCGAGAAGCCCGCCCGGTCCAGCTCGTGCAGCAGCGCCTCCCCGTCGACATAGAGACAGGAGAAGGTGACGAGATGGGGCAGGCGGCGCACCGGATCGCCGACGACCTCGACGTCCGCCACCAGCCGGGGCACCCGTGCCCGGATCCGGTCGACCAGCCCCCGCAGCCGCTCCGCCTCCGCCCCGGTCCCCGGGTCCGCCCGCAGCGCGCGCAGCGCCGCCGCGGCGGCCACGACGGCCGGGATGTTCTCGAAGCCCGCGCTGCGGCCCGACTCCCGCTCGTCCCGCGGCCCCTGGGGCGCGAACCGGGTGCCCTTGCGCACGGCGAGCAGGCCCACGCCGGGCGGGCCGCCCCACTTGTGGGCGCTCGCGGTCACCAGCGACCAGGCGCCGGGCACCGGGCCCCACGGCAGCGACTGCGCGGCGTCCACCAGGAGGGGGACCCCGGCCTCCCGGCAGAGCGCGGCCACCTCCTCGACCGGTTGTTCGGTTCCCACCTCGTGATTGGCGGACTGGAGGCAGGCCAGCGCGGTGTCCGGGGTGAGCGCCGCGGCGACGTCACCGGCCGCCACCCGGCCCGTACGGTCCACGGCCAGCTCCACGCGGCTGCCGCCGGCCGCCTCGTGGGCCTCGGCGGCATGCAGGACGGAGGAGTGCTCCACGGCGGAGTGCAGCAGCCGCCGGCCGGCCCGCCGGCGGCCCGCCAGCGCGCCGGAGACTCCCGCGTGCACCGCCTGCGTCCCCGAAGGGGTGAAAACCACTTCGTCCGGGCGGCAGCCCACGGCCTCGGCCGCGGTCTCCCGCGCGGCGTCCAGCAGCATCCGGGCGCGCCGTCCCTCCCGGTAGAGGCGGGCCGGGTCGGCCCACCCCTCGTCGAGGGCGGCGAGCAGGGCCTCGCGGGCGACGGGGTGCAGGGGGGCGGCGGACGCCGTGTCGAAATAGGCCACGTACGAGACGGTAGTACCCCGGCCCGCGCCGCGGGGGGTCCCCAGGTCCCGCCCCGCGCGGGGCGGAGGGCTCCCCGCGCCGGGCCGGCCGGCGGGCGCCCGCCGGGGGCGGCGCGGGAGCGGTCCCGGGCGCGGCGTCAGATGCCTGGTGGAAGCGGGTATTCGGGGGTTATCCGGGGGTTCGGCGGGGGTCTCCCGGGGGCCGTGGCCACCCCTTAGGGGTGCGTCGCGGCGCGTTGGGCACCCTCCCCGCGCGACCCCAAATAGCGTCCAGTAGGGTTTGGTCCGCATAAACATCCAAACCCCTGCCCGACGCAGGGCGGCGACCGACCAGCGAGTAAGGCCGCAGCCGACCGCGCGGGCGAGACTCTCGGGAAGGCGCTACGTGAGTCCCAACGGCTCCGACCGCTCGTCGCGGCGCCCGATGCGGCGGAAGCTGCCGCAGGTGCTTGCTGCGGGCCTGGTCCTGGCGACCGCTACTGGTTGCACATATAAGGACTTCCCCCGCCTCGGCATGCCGACGCCCGTCACCGACGAGGCGCCGCGGATCCTCTCTCTTTGGCAGGGCTCCTGGGCCGCCGCCCTCGCAACGGGCGTGCTGGTCTGGGGCCTGATCATCTGGAGCGTGATCTTCCACCGCCGCACCAGGACCAAGGTGGAGGTCCCCGCACAGACGCGGTACAACATGCCGATCGAGGCGTTGTACACGATCGTCCCCTTCATCATCATCGCGGTGCTGTTCTACTTCACCGCGCGCGATGAGAGCGCGCTCCTCAAGACCTCCAAGAAGCCGGACCACGTCGTGAACGTGGTCGGCTTCCAGTGGAGCTGGGCGTTCAACTACCTGGAGAACGTGGACGGCGACAAGTCGACCTCGGCCATCAACTCCAGCGCGCTCTCCGGGATCCCGGACAAGTGGAAGAAGACCGCGCCGGCCGGTGCCGACGGTGTCTACGACACGGGCACCCCGGGCGAGCGCAACCCGCAGACCGGTAACCCCGGTCCGACCCTGTGGCTGCCGAAGGGCGAGACGGTTCAGTTCGTGCTGACCTCTCGTGACGTCATCCACTCCTTCTGGGTGGTGCCGTTCCTGATGAAGCAGGACGTCATCCCGGGCCACACCAACGTCTTCGAGGTGACCCCCAACAAGGAGGGCACCTTCATGGGCAAGTGCGCCGAGCTCTGCGGCGTCGACCACTCCCGGATGCTCTTCAACGTCAAGGTCGTCTCCCCCGAGCGGTACCGGGAGCACCTGAAGGACCTGGCGAAGAAGGGCCAGACCGGATACCTGCCGTCGGGCATCAAGCAGACGGATCACGCCAGGAATGCGGAGACCAAGAACCAGTGAGCATCCTCAACGAACCTCAGGGTGCCGCCGCCGAATCGGCTCCGGCAGCACCGCCTGTACGCAAGAAGCAACCCGGCATCGCCGCCGTGAAGTGGCTCACCACCACTGACCACAAGACCATCGGCACGATGTACCTGGTCACGTCGTTCGCGTTCTTCTGCGTCGGCGGACTGATGGCGCTGCTGATGCGCGCCGAGCTCGCCCGTCCCGGCACGCAGATCATGTCGAACGAGCAGTTCAACCAGGCGTTCACGATGCACGGCACGATCATGCTGCTGATGTTCGCGACGCCGCTGTTCGCCGGTTTCGCGAACTGGATCATGCCGCTGCAGATCGGCGCGCCCGACGTGGCGTTCCCGCGGCTGAACATGTTCGCCTACTGGCTGTACCTCTTCGGCTCGCTGATCGCGGTGGCCGGCTTCCTCACCCCGCAGGGTGCGGCGGACTTCGGCTGGTTCGCGTACTCGCCGCTCTCGGACGCGGTGCGTTCGCCGGGCGTCGGCGCGGACATGTGGATCATGGGTCTGGCCTTCTCCGGTTTCGGTACGATCCTGGGTTCGGTCAACTTCATCACGACGATCATCTGCATGCGGGCGCCCGGCATGACGATGTTCCGGATGCCGATTTTCACGTGGAACGTGCTGCTGACCGGTGTGCTGGTGCTGCTGGCGTTCCCGGTGCTGGCGGCGGCGCTGTTCGCGCTGGAGGCGGACCGTAAGTTCGGGGCGCATGTCTTCGACGCGGCCAATGGCGGGGCGTTGCTGTGGCAGCACCTGTTCTGGTTCTTCGGGCATCCCGAGGTGTACATCATCGCGTTGCCGTTCTTCGGGATCATTTCCGAGGTCATTCCGGTGTTCTCGCGGAAGCCGATGTTCGGTTACATCGGTCTGATCGCGGCGACGATTTCGATCGCGGGTCTGTCGGTCACGGTGTGGGCGCACCACATGTATGTGACGGGCGGTGTGCTGTTGCCGTTCTTCTCGTTCATGACGTTCCTGATCGCGGTGCCGACCGGTGTGAAGTTCTTCAACTGGATCGGCACGATGTGGAAGGGCTCGCTGTCCTTCGAGACGCCGATGCTGTGGACGATCGGGTTCCTGATCACCTTCACGTTCGGTGGTCTGACCGGTGTGATCCTGGCGTCGCCGCCGATGGACTTCCACGTGTCGGACTCGTACTTCGTGGTGGCGCACTTCCACTACGTGGTGTTCGGTACGGTCGTGTTCGCGATGTTCGCGGGCTTCCACTTCTGGTGGCCGAAGTTCACCGGCAAGATGCTGGACGAGCGGCTCGGCAAGATCACGTTCTGGACGCTGTTCGTGGGCTTCCACGGCACCTTCCTCGTCCAGCACTGGCTCGGCGCCGAGGGCATGCCGCGGCGTTACGCGGACTACCTCGCGGCCGACGGCTACACGACGCTGAACACCATCTCGACGATCAGCTCGTTCCTGCTGGGCCTGTCGATCCTGCCGTTCCTCTACAACGTCTGGAAGACGGCGAAGTACGGCGAGAAGGTCGAGGTCGACGACCCGTGGGGTTACGGCCGCTCGCTGGAGTGGGCGACGTCCTGCCCGCCGCCGCGGCACAACTTCCTCACCCTGCCGCGCATTCGCTCCGAATCCCCGGCGTTCGACCTGCACCACCCGGAGATCGCAGCCCTCGACGCGCTGCACAACGGCCGCGCCTCCGAGGACGACAAGGCCCTCGCCGGCGGCAAGGAGGCGGGCAAGTGAAGATCCAGGGCAAGATGTTCATCTGGCTCTCCGTCTTCGTCCTCGCCATGGCGATCGTCTATGGCGTCTGGTCGAAGGAGCCCGCGGGTACCACCGCGCTCTTCCTCGCCTTCGGCCTGTGCATCATGGTCGGCTACTACCTGGCCTTCACGGCCCGGCGGGTCGACGCGGGCGCACAGGACAACGAGAACGCCGAGGTCTCGGACGACGCCGGTGAGCTGGGCTTCTTCAGCCCGCACAGCTGGCAGCCGCTGTCCCTGGCCGTCGGTGGCGCGCTCGCCTTCCTGGGCGTGGTCTTCGGCTGGTGGCTGATGTACTTCTCGGCACCGGTGATCCTCGTCGGCCTGTTCGGCTGGGTCTTCGAGTACTACCGCGGCGAGAACCGCACGCAGTAACCACGGCGCACGGCCGTGGAGCGGGCCCGGACACCTCAACAGGTGTCCGGGCCCGCCTCGTTTGGCCGCCGGAGGCAGACCCGTTTGCACTCCTCCAGCGCGCTGGGACAGGTGATTCTTCATATTTTTGGGGCATGAGTCACAGACCTCGAACCCGGACGGTGCTGAGCTGCGGCCTCCTGCTCGTGCCCCTTGCGGTGAGCGCCACCGCGTGCGGGGGCTCGGATTCGGATGCGCTCTCCGCCAATCCCTACGACGCGGCCGACCAGATCTCGGCCAACATGCCCCAAGGCGGCAAGCAGGCGGATCCCGACAAGCCGCTGGAAGTCTCCGTCAAGGGCGACGACGCGCGGATCACCGACGTGACCGCCACCGACGGCACCGGCCGCTTCGTACGCGGCGAGCTGAGCGCCGACGGCAGGCACTGGCGCACCACGGTGCCCCTGGCCGCCGGCAGCCGCTACACGGTGCGGGTGAGCACCGAGGAGGGGGACGGCTCACCGGGCCGCAAGACCCTCTCGGTCAACACCCGCGGCGTCGACGGCCAGTTGACCGCCACCTTCGGCCCGAAGGAGGGCGAGTACGGCGTCGGCCAGCCGGTCACCGCCGAGCTGAGCCAGCCGATCAAGGACCCGAAGGCCAGGGCCGTCGTCGAGAGCGCCCTGAAGGTGGACTCCATGCCCCGGGTCCAGGGCTCCTGGCACTGGGTGGACGACAAGAAGCTGCACTTCCGCCCCAAGGAGTACTGGCCCGCGCACGCCACCGTCTCGGTGCACAGCAACCTGGCCGGACTGAAGGTCGCCAAGGGGCTCTACGGAGGCGCGTCCAAGCCCGTGAAGCTCACCACCGGCGACCGGGTGGAGGCCATCACCGACGCGGCGGCGCACCACATGACGGTGCTGCGCAACGGCGAGTCGATCAACACCATCCCCGTGACCACCGGCAAGCCCGGTTTCTCCACCCGCAACGGCATCAAGGTCGTCCTCGGCAAGGAGAGCTTCGTGCGGATGCGCAGCTCCACCGTCGGCATCGCCGCCGGGAGCTCGGACTCCTACGACCTGCCGGTCCACTGGGCCACCCGGGTGACCTGGAGCGGCGAGTACGTGCACGCCGCCCCCTGGTCCGTCGGGTCCCAGGGCGCGGCGAACGTCAGCCACGGCTGCACGGGCATGTCCATGAGCAACGCCCAGTGGTTCTTCAACACCGTGCGGGTCGGCGACATCGTCAGGGTCGTCAACAGCGGCGGCGAGACCATGACGCCCTTCGACAACGGCTTCGGCGACTGGAACCTGTCCTGGGCCCAGTGGCGCGACGGCAGCGCCCTGAAGGACAAGTCCGCCACCACGGGAGCCGCCGACCGCTCCCAGGACCCCGCCGCCGACGCCCGGCTGCGCCCGAAGTTCTGAGCGCCGCGGGCGGGGCCCCTCAGGCCTGTACGAGGTTCCTGCGGCGCAGCAGGCCGGCCAGGGCGTCGGCGAAGGCGACCGGGTCCAGCGGATGCGTCACCGCGGCGTCCGCACGGCTCCAGGTCGCCAGCCAGGCGTCCTGGGGGCGGCCGATCAGCAGCAGCACCGGCGGGCACTGGAAGATCTCGTCCTTGATCTGCCGGCAGACGCCCATGCCGCCCGCGGGCGCGGTCTCGCCGTCCAGCACGCAGACGTCGATGCCGCCCTGCTCCAGGGCCGTGAGGACGGCGGGCGCGGTGGCGCACTCCAGGATCTCGATCTGCGGGGCATCGGCGGCGGGGCGCCGTCCGGCCGCCAGCCGGACCTGCTCGCGGGTGTGGGCGTTGTCGCTGTAGACCAGCACCGTGGCAGTCGCCTGCATCGTTCCTCCACGCTTCGTAGCGGCACAGCATCGGGTGAGGCGGATGCTACTCCCGCGACGGGGGCCCACAGGAGGGGTTGAGCGGATCCGGGATCGTCCCGACGGGCCGTCAGAAGGGGCTCCGGCGGGGCCGGCGGACACCGGGGGCGCCCGGCGCTTCCCCCCTTCGGGCGACTGCCGAAATTGGGCCGTACGAGCAGGGCATACGTCCTTGACACACCGAACGGCACCCCCCGGAGTGAGGGCGGGATAAGCGACCGACATAATGTCGGTCGTGGCGACAGCAACGACAGTAGAAACCGGGCACGCGCACCCGTCGGTCAATCGGCCGAACCTCACCAGCGTCGGAACCATCATCTGGCTGAGTTCCGAGCTGATGTTCTTCGCGGCCCTCTTCGCGATGTACTTCACCCTTCGTTCGGTGACCGGATCCGAGTATTGGAAGGAATCCGCCAGTGCGCTGAATCTTCCGTTCTCCGCGACCAACACCACGATCCTGGTGCTCAGCTCCCTGACCTGCCAGCTCGGCGTGTTCGCCGCCGAGCGCGGCGACGTCAAGAAGCTCCGGGCCTGGTTCGTGGTCACCTTCATCATGGGTGCGATCTTCATCGGCGGTCAGGTCTTCGAGTACACGGAGCTGGTCAAGCACGAGGGCCTGTCGCTCTCGTCCGGCCCGTACGGCTCGGTGTTCTACCTGACCACCGGCTTCCACGGACTGCACGTGACGGGCGGCCTGATCGCCTTCCTGCTGGTCCTGGGCAGGACGTACGCGGCCAAGAGGTTCACCCACACGCAGGCCACCGCGGCCATCGTCGTGTCCTACTACTGGCACTTCGTCGATGTCGTCTGGATCGGCCTCTTCGCCACGATCTACCTGATCCGGTAACCGGTTCGACCGGTACCGCATATCAGACAGACATAGCCAAAGCATCGACGCAGAAGATCCTGACACCGGGGTAATCCGTGAAAAAGCTCTCCGCACGACGGCGCCATCCGCTGGCGGCGCTCGTCGTCCTACTCTTCGCGCTGGCGGTCACTGGGGGGCTGTACGCCGCGTTCGCGCCGGCGGACAAGGCTCAGGCCGATGACACCGCCCAGTCTCTTGCCGTCAAGGAGGGCAAGAAGCTCTTCGCCGTGGGCTGCGCCAGCTGCCACGGCACCGGCGGTCAGGGCACCTCCGACGGCCCGAGCCTGGTCGGCGTGGGCGCCGCAGCCGTGGACTTCCAGGTGGGCACCGGCCGTATGCCGGCCCAGCAGCCCGGCGCCCAGGTGCCGCGGAAGAAGAACATCTACACCAACGCCCAGATCGACCAGCTCGCGGCCTACGTCGCGTCGCTGGGCCCCGGCCCGAGCGTCCCGGCCAAGGAGCAGTACAGCTCCGACGGTGCCGACATCGGCAAGGGCGGCGAGCTGTTCCGCACCAACTGCGCGCAGTGCCACAACTTCACCGGTAAGGGCGGCGCCCTGACCAACGGCAAGTTCGCACCGACGCTCGAGGGTGTGGACCCCAAGCACATCTACGAGGCCATGGAGACCGGCCCGCAGAACATGCCCTCCTTCGGCGACGGCTCGCTGTCGAAGGAGAACAAGAAGGACATCATCGCGTACCTCGGCGCCGTCAACGGCGATGAATCCGAGAGCCCCGGAGGCCTCGACCTCGGCGGTCTGGGCCCGGTCAGCGAGGGTCTCTTCGGCTACATCTTCGGCCTGGGCGCGCTGATCGTGGTCGCCATCTGGGTCGCAGCCCGGACTACGAAGGCCAAGAAGTCATGAGCGAGACTGGACGACACGAAGACGTGCCAGAAGAAACCCTTCCCACTGAGCGGGAGACGGCGCACGAAGGTGCGGTGGCGACGGCGGAGAACCCGTTCGCCGACCCGGGCCTGCCGCCCCACGAGCACCGCGCCCAGGACATCGACGAGCGGGCCGCCCGGCACTCCGAGCGCACCGTGGCGATGCTCTTCGTCGTGTCGATGGTGGCCACGGTCGCCTTCATCGCCTCGTACGTGGCGATCCCGATCGACAAGATCGTCTACATCTGGCCGATCGGTCACATCAGCGCGCTGAACTTCGCGCTCGGTCTGACCCTCGGCGCGGCGCTCTTCTGCATCGGCGCCGGCGCGGTCCACTGGGCCCGCACGCTGATGTCGGACGAGGAGGTCGCCGACGAGCGCCACCCGATCGAGGCCGCCCCCGAGGTCAAGGCCAAGGTCATGGCGGACTTCGCGGCGGGCGCCAAGGAGTCGCAGGTCGGCCGCCGCAAGCTGATCCGCAACACGATGTTCGGCGCGCTGGCCCTGGTGCCGCTCTCCGGCGTCGTGCTGCTGCGCGACCTCGGCCCGCTGCCCGGGACCAAGCTGCGCACCACGAACTGGAAGAAGGGCGTCCGGCTCGTCAACCAGTCCACCAACCTCCCGCTGCGTCCCGAGGACATCGCGGTCGGCTCCCTGACGTTCGCCAAGCCCGAGGGCCTGGAGGAGGACGACGAGGAGTTCGCGGAGAAGATCGCCAAGGACGCCCTGATGCTCGTGCGGATCCAGCCGCAGGACATCAAGGACAAGCACGAACTCTCCTGGTCGCACGAGGGCATCGTGGCGTACTCGAAGATCTGCACCCACGTGGGTTGCCCGATCAGCCTGTACGAGCAGCAGACCCACCACGTGCTCTGCCCCTGCCACCAGTCGACGTTCGACCTCTCTGACGGCGGTCGGGTGATCTTCGGTCCTGCCGGACACGCCCTGCCGCAGCTGCACATCACGGAGAAGGACGGCTTCCTGGAGGCCGCGAGCGGCTTCGGGGAGCCCGTCGGCCCGAGCTTCTGGGAGCGCGGATGAGTAACGAGACAACCGCGACCACCACACGCCGTGGCCCGGCGCCGCGGGGCGAGCGGATCGCGGACTGGGCGGACGGCCGGCTGGGCATCTACAGCCTCGCCAAGTCCAACATGCGCAAGATCTTCCCGGACCACTGGTCCTTCATGCTGGGCGAGGTCGCGCTCTACAGCTTCATCATCATCATCCTGACCGGTGTCTACCTGACGCTGTTCTTCCACCCCAGCATGGCCGAGGTGACCTACCACGGTTCCTATGTGCCCATGCAGGGGATCCGGATGACGCAGGCCTTCGAGTCGACGCTGGACATCAGCTTCGACGTCCGCGGCGGCCTGCTCATCCGCCAGATCCACCACTGGGCCGCGCTGGTCTTCCTGGCCGCGATGATGGTCCACATGATGCGGGTGTTCTTCACCGGCGCCTTCCGCAAGCCGCGCGAGGTCAACTGGCTGTTCGGCTTCCTGCTGTTCGTGCTGGGCATGTTCACCGGCTTCACCGGCTACTCGCTCCCCGACGACCTGCTCTCCGGCACCGGTGTGCGGTTCATCGAGGGCGTCATCCTGGCGATGCCGCTGGTCGGCTCGTACCTGCAGTTCTTCATCTTCGGCGGGGAGTTCCCGGGACACGACATCATCCCGCGGTTCTTCACGGTGCACGTCCTGCTGCTGCCGGGCATCATGCTCGGCCTGCTGGTGGCGCACCTGATCCTGGTCTTCTACCACAAGCACACCCAGTTCCCGGGTGCCGGCAAGACCAACAACAACGTCGTGGGCATGCCGCTGCTGCCGGTCTACATGGCCAAGGCCGGAGGCTTCTTCTTCCTGGTCTTCGGTGTGATCGCCGCGATCGCCGCGATCGCCAGCATCAACCCGGTGTGGGCCATCGGCCCGTACCGCCCCGACCAGGTGTCCACCGGCGCCCAGCCCGACTGGTACATGGGCTTCGCCGAGGGTCTGGTGCGTGTCATGCCGGGCTGGGAGTGGAACTTCTGGGGCCACACCGTCAACTTCGGCGTGCTGATCCCGATCCTGGTCTTCCCGCTGGTCCTGGTCGCGATCGCGGTCTACCCGTTCGTCGAGTCCTGGGTCCGCGGCGACAAGCGCGAGCACCACATCCTGGACCGCCCGCGCAACGTCCCGACCCGTACCGGCTTCGGCGTCGCCTGGCTGATCGCGTACTTCGTGATGCTGATCGGTGGCGGCAACGACCTGTGGGCCACGCACTTCCACCTGTCGATCAACTCGATCACCTGGTTCGTCCGGATCGCGTTCTTCGTCGGGCCGGTGCTGGGCTTCATCGCCACCAAGCGGATCTGCCTGGGTCTGCAGCGGCGCGACAAGGACAAGGTGCTGCACGGCCGCGAGTCCGGCATCATCAAGCGCCTGCCGCACGGTGAGTTCATCGAGGTCCACGAGCCGCTCGACCAGGAGCAGCTGCACGTGCTCACCCAGCACGAGCAGCCCGCCCCGATCGAGCTCGGCCCGGAGGTCGACGAGAACGGTGTGGCACGCAAGGTGTCGCGCTCGCAGAAGCTGCGCGCCAAGCTCTCCAAGAGCTACTACGGCGAGGACAACGTCATCGCCAAGCCCACGGTCGAGGAGTACAAGGAGATCACCAGCGGCCACGGCCACCACTGATCACCTCGGCGCCTCGTAGCGCACCGTAGGAGTACGCCACCCAAAGGGCCCTGTCCGCTGAGCGGACGGGGCCCTTCGGCCTGCCCGGCGGCTCGATAGGGTGAACGCACAAGCAGGAGACAAATCAGGAGTGTGGACCATGAACGTTGCGACCCCCCTCGGCGGCGACAGCGTGGCGGCCCACACCTGGCCCGGCGTCCTCAACGCCCTGCTCGACGGCCGGGACCTCGCCGCGGAGGACACCGCGTGGGCGATGGACCGGATCATGCGGGGCGAGGCCAGCGACGCCCAGATCGCCGGCTTCGCGGTGGCACTGCGGGCCAAGGGCGAGACCGTCGCCGAGATCTCCGGGCTCGTCCGGACCATGTACGAGCACGCCCGGCTGATCGAGGTTCCGGGACCGACCGTGGACATCGTCGGCACCGGCGGCGACGGCGCCAAGACCGTCAACATCTCCACGATGTCCTCGATCGTGGTGGCCGGCACCGGCGCCCGGGTCGTCAAGCACGGCAACCGCGCGGCGTCCTCGGCCAGCGGCGCCTCCGACGTCCTGGAGAAGCTCGGCGTCAACCTCGACCTCACCCCCCGGCGGGTCACCGAGGTCGCCCAGGAGGCGGGCATCACCTTCTGCTTCGCGGTGAAGTTCCACCCCTCGCTGCGGCACGTCGCCAACGCCCGCGCCCAGCTCGGCATCCGCACCACGTTCAACGTGCTGGGCCCACTGACCAACCCCGCCAAGGTCCGCGCCCAGGCCACCGGCGTCGCGGACGCGCGGATGGCACCGATCCTGGCCGGGGTGCTCGCCGAGCGCGGCTCGTCGGCGCTGGTCTTCCGCGGCGACGACGGCCTCGACGAGCTGACCACCACCGCGACCTCCCGGGTCTGGATCGTCCGGGACGGCACGGTGCGCGAGGAGTCCTTCGACCCTCGGGACGTGGGGATCCCCCTGGTGCCGGTGGAGGCGCTGCGCGGCGCGGACGCCTCGTACAACGCGGAGGTGGCCCGCCGGCTGCTGGACGGGGAGACCGGCCCGGTGCGTGACGCGGTGCTGCTGAACTCCGCGGCGGCGCTGGTCGCGCTGGAACCCGCCGACGCCCCGCTGGCCCAGCAGATCAGGGCCGGCATCGACCGGGCCGCCACGGCCATCGACTCCGGAGCGGCCCGCCAGGCCCTGGAACGCTGGGTGACCGCCAGCAACACCTGAGCGCGCGGTCACGCAGCGTGTGACGCAAGCCCCGTTCCGCCATCCGGACCGGGGCTTGCGCGATGTTGCCCTTGTGGCATGATTCTGCGCAGGTCACGAGTGACAGCGACGCAGGCCCCGGCCCGCTGTCCGGCAACCCTCCTTCCGTGGCGGGGTGCCCCGGGTGATGACCAGGCCGTAGGCAGCGAGGTCTGCGGCAAGCGCGGATCCCTCGCCAGGGATCCTGGTCCTCGAGGGAGAACTTCCGTGAATCAGCGAATGCGATAGGGCTCGACGGCCCCTTTTCCGCATCCCCTTTTTCTCTCCGCTGCGGCGCCCTGCCCGTGCGCCCCCGCGCACCCGACGCGCTCCGCCCCGCAGCGAATTCACTTGCCTCTTACGGGAGTTCGCCATGTCTGTTTCCGCCGTTGCCGCCGACCGCTCCGTCTGTGCCCCGCTGCCCGTCCTCGGCCGGGACGTCCTCGTCCCGCTGGTGACCGGCGGCGAGGTCGACTACGCCGCGCTGGACTACGCCGCCAGCGCCCCCGCGCTGCAGCGGGTCTGGGACGACGTGGCGGCCTACGCCCCGTACTACGGCAGCGTGCACCGCGGCGCCGGGTACCTCTCGCAGCTCTCCACCGACCTCTTCGAGAACAGCCGCCGCACCATCGAGAAGTTCCTCGGCTGCGGCACCGAGGACCAGGTGGTCTTCACCCGCTCGACCACCGACTCCCTCAACCTGCTCGCCTCCGTCCTCCCGCAGGACACCCGGGTGTTCGTCTTCGAGACCGAGCACCACGCCTCCCTGCTGCCGTGGGAGCAGCGCGCGGACACCACCGTGACCTACCTCGACGCGCCCCGCACCCCGCGGCAGGCGGTCGACACCCTGGAGAAGGCACTGGCCGAGCGCGACCCCTACGGGCCGGCGCTGGTCTGTGTGACCGGTGCGTCCAACGTCACCGGTGAACTGTGGCCGGTGCGGGAGCTGGCGGCCGCCGCGCACGCGCACGGCGCGCGGATCGTGCTGGACGCGGCCCAGCTCGTCCCGCACCACCCCGTGGACATCGCCGAACTGGACGTCGACTGGGTCGCCTTCTCCGGCCACAAGCTGTACGCGCCGTTCGGCGCCGGCGTGCTGGCCGGCCGCGCGGACTGGCTGCAGGCCGCCGACCCCTACCTGGCCGGCGGCGGCGCCAGCCGCAAGGTCTCCCGGCGCACGGACGGGGGCGTCGACGTCGAGTGGCACACCACCGCCGCCCGGCACGAGGCCGGTTCGCCCAACGTCATCGGCGCCTACGCCATCGCCTCCGCCTGCCAGGCCCTGACCGAGGCCGGCTTCGACGACCTGGTCGCCCGCGAACAGGACCTCATCGCCCGCCTCCGCGCCGGCCTGGCCGAGGTGCCCGAGGTCAACGTGCTCTCCCTCTTCGGCGACGACGCGGCACGCGTCGGCGTCCTCTCCTTCGTCGTCGAGGGCTGGAACAGCTCGCACTTCGCCGCCGCCCTGTCGGCCGAGTACGGCATCGGCGTCCGCGACGGCCTCTTCTGCGCCCACCCCCTCGTCCGCACCCTCCTCGGCAGCGCCCCCCAGGACCCCGGCGAGTGCGGCGCCCCCGACGCGGCCCCTGGCGAGAGCTCCCTCAACGCCATCCGCGTCAGCGTGGGCGTCGGCACGCCGGACGAGCATGTCGACCGCTTCGTCCACGCCGTCAAGGAACTGGTCACGAACGGCGCCCGCTGGAACTACCACACGGAGGACGGCCGTTGCGTGCCCGCGCGAAGCGCGGTGTGAATCCCACGTTTTTGTCTTTCCCGCCGTGGGGGTTGCTCGTCGTTTGCCGCCCGCTTCGCGGTGCGCCCGCCGTTGCGCCTGCGGCGGGCGGGGTCCGCTGCGCGGGGCTGTGGGTGCGGTGACGGGCCTGCGGGGCGGGTGTGTGGGACTGCTTCGCTTTACGTCCCACACACCCGCCCCTCCGGCCCGTCCCCTCCCGTGAGGGAGTAAGTGAAGGGGGGTGGGGTGGGGGCGGGGGTGGTAGTAGCTGTGCGGCCGCTACAGGTCGCGCCGGTGCCAGGTGCCGGGCTTGCCGCCGAGGTCGGTGGGGGCGGCCGGGCCGACCGGAGTGAAACCGGCCTTGGCGAGGACCCTCTGGGACGCGGCATTGTCGTGGGAGGTGGCCGCCCGCAGTGTGCGCAGCCCGTGCCGCGTGGCTGCCAGCCGGCACAGCTCCCGGACGGCAGTGGTCGCCACGCCGCGGCCGGCAACACGCTGCGCGACCCGGTAGCCGAGTTCAGCGGTGCCGTCCTCGAAGTCGTACAGGTTGAACCGGCCCAGCACCGCGCCGTCCTCGGCGACGAGCACGTAGAAGGCACTGATGCCGGCCTCTTGCTCGGCCAGCAAGGCGCTGTACCGGTCGGCGAACCGGTCGAAGAACGCGTCACCGCGGTCGGAGACCGAGGCGGCGAAGTAGGCGCGGTTCGCCAGCTCGAAGGCCAGTACCGCGGGCGCACAGCCGGCACACAGCCGCTTCAACTCGGACACGGCCCGACAGTACCCAGATGCCCCGCCGAGGCCACCCGACTTTCCCGCCCTGGCACTCCCCGATCCGCAGCCTGACTACCAGACGCACTCCCACCGGTCTTTTCCCCCACCCTCAACGGGAGGGGACGGGCCGGAGCGGGTGGGGTGCCGGACGTAAAGCAAAGCAGTCCGGCACCCCACCCGCGGAGGCCCGGCACCGGCACCCGAAACGCCCCGCGCAGCGGCAACGCCCGCCGCAGGCGCAACGCCGGGCGCACCGCGCAGCGGGCGGAACACGGCGGGAAGAACCCACGGCGGGAAAGCCGAAAACGTGGGAAAAAGCTTGGGCTACGCGTCGAGCCCAATCGCAAAGGCCGCCTCAAGGTCATGCTGCGAATACGTGCGGAACGCGATATGCGTCTCGGTGGAGGCGACTCCGGGGACCTTGCTGATGCGGCCGGGGATGACGTCGGCGAGGTCGTCGTGGGCGGCGACCCGCACCATCGCGATCAGGTCGTGGGCGCCGGTGACCGAGTAGACCTCGCTGACGCCTTCCAGCGCGGCGATCTTCTCGGCGATCTCCGGGATCTGGTCCACGTTGGTCTTGATGAGCACGATCGACGTGATCACGGCTGGCTCTCTCCCTCGGTCGCCCGGTCATCTCCCCTGGTGGCCCCCACACTATCCCTCCCGTAGCGGGCCCAGGCGTAGAGGAAGCCGAGGGTGAAGCCGACGACGTGGGCGAGGTAGGCGACGCCGGGGCCGCGGGGGTCGTCCTGGGCGGCCTGCCACTGCAGGACGAACCAGAACAGCAGGACGATCCAGGCGGGGAAGCGCAGCGGGAGGAAGAAGAGGAACGGGAAGACGCTGGTGACGCGGGCCGTGGGGAAGAGGAAGAGGAAGGCTCCCAGTACGCCGGAGATCGAGCCGGAGGCGCCCACCAGGGTCTGGCCCGAGGCGGCGTGGGCGGCCGCGTAGCCGAGCAGCGCGAGGTAGCCGATGATGAGGTAGAAGGCGGCGAACGGCAGCCTGCCCATGCGTGCCTCGGTCATTCCGCCGAAGACGTAGAGGAACAGCACGTTGCCGAGCAGGTGCAGCCAGCTGCCGTGCACGAACAACGCGGTGAGCGGGGTGATGAGCGCCCGTGCCGAACCGCTCCACAGCTCCAGCGGGATCACCCCCCACCGCTCGACATAGGCGGTCTGGGCCTTCAGCAGGGCGTCGCCGGTGCCGTATATCCGGTTCAGGCCGGAGGCGGGGCCGATCACGAAGACCGCACAGCACAGGCCGATCAGCACATTCGTCATCCGCGAGAACACCGCGGCCAGTGACCGGGTGGGGTGCGGAGGGCGGGGGAGGAGACCGGACGAGCGGGGAGAGCGGGGTGAGGGGGCCGGCACCGTCATGAGGTGATCATTGCCCAATGGGGGCATTCGGGACAGAGTGCCTCGCCGCGTCCCGGCACCTGGGCGGGCCCGCACCGGCCGCCCGTCAGGCCGTAGGGTTACGGGCAGTACTTTGCGTACTTCCGCGATCCGACGGCGCACCGCGTGAACCGCGCAGCAGCACGAGACCGACGAGCACGAAAGAGGACGACACGATGGCTGTTCCCCTGCCGACGGACGGGACCCGGTGGCGCTGCACGCTGTGCGGCAACCTCACGCGGTTCGATGTGACCCGCCGGTCCAAGGTCGTGGAGTACGTCCACCTGGACCTGGCCGGGGCGCCGACGGTGGAGGAGCGCGAGGTCCTCAGTGAGAGCATCGAGTCCGTGCGCTGCCGCTGGTGCAACGCGGTCGACCAGATCGAGCTGGTGGACCGTCCGGGCGCGAACGCCTGAGATCGGAGCGATGCAGCCGTGGTGGACCGTCCAGAAGGGGAGCCGGGGGAGCGGCGTGCCCAGGCACCGGAGGGTGCGGGCGACGAGGTGCTCGACCGTCCGCTGCCCGAGGGCGTACGGCGCCGTGTCGTGGCGCTCACCGCGGAGTCGTTCGGCGCGCTGTCCCTCGCCGAACTCCCGCCCCCGCTGCGGCAGTACGCCCGGTTCACCCCGACGCGTCGGGCGAAGTTCGCCGGCAACGCGATGGCCGCGGCGCTGGAGAGCGACGCGGTCTTCCGGCAGCGGATCGCGGGCAAGCTGCGCGAGGCGCAGTCGGAGCTGGTCGCGGCGCTGGAGCACGGCACCCCGCCCGCGGCGGCCGATCCGCTCGATGTCGCGGCGGCCGCCTATGTGCTGCGCCCCGAGGGCTGGGTCAAGCTCGTCGCGGCGGCCGGCGAGGAGGCGCAGCGGGCGCGCGCCGAGCGGGCCGGCGAGGAGGCCGAACGGGAGCTGGCCAGGCTGCGCGAGGAGCTGGCGCAGGCGCGCGGCGAGGCCCGTACGGAGGCCGACCGGATCCGGGTGGACCTGGACGCGGCCCGCAAGGAGAACGAGTCGCTGCGGCGCAAGCTGCGCAGCGCGCTGAGCGACGTCAAGCGCGGTGAGGCCGCGGTGCGCAAGGCCGAGGCGGCCGTCGCGGACGTACGGGACCGGGCGGCGACGGAGAAGACCGCGGCCGACAGTGAGGTGCGCCGGCTCAAGGCGCGGATCGCCGAGGCGGAGACGGCGCTGGAGACCAGCCGGCGCTCCGCCCGCGAGGGCCGCAGCGTCGAGGACATGCGGCTGCGGCTGCTGCTGGACACGGTCCTGGACGCGGCCCAGGGGCTGCGCCGCGAGCTGGCACTGCCGCCCGCCAGCGTCCACCCGGCGGACACCGTCGAGGCGGTCGCGCCGGGGCGGATGACGCCCAAGGACATCGCGGCGCGGGCGCTGTCGGAGACGGACCCGGCGCTGCTGGACCAGCTTCTGGCGCTGCCGCAGGCACATTTGGTGGTGGACGGCTACAACGTCACCAAAACCGGCTATCCGACCATGCCGCTGGACAAGCAGCGGCTGCGGCTGCTGGGCGGCCTCGCGGTGCTGGCGGCGCAGACCGGCGCGGAGATGACCTGTGTCTTCGACGGGGCGGAGCTGGCGGCCCCGGTGCTGCTCGCGCCGCCGCGCGGGGTCCGGGTCCTGTTCAGCAAACCGGGCGTAACGGCCGATGAGTTGATTCGTCAGCTGGTTCGGGCCGAACCGCCCGGACGCCCGGTGGTCGTGGTCTCCACGGACCGGGAGGTGGCCGACGGCGTGGCGAAGGCCGGGGCGCGTCCGGTGGCATCGGCGCTGCTGCTCAAGCGACTTGCCCGGACCTGACGTCGGGGCGGCCGGGGCGGCGAAAGTGCCGGCGTTCGGTCTCTGAGCGTCAAGTGGCGCTCACTGCCTGTGCGATGTTGGTAAAGGATGGGGCTCGTGGCGCAGATTTTTCCCCTGAGGATTTGAAGCGATCACAGCTCGGTTACTAAGGTCAGGCCCCGAACCTTCATGCATCTGATCATCCAACCGGGATGAACCGTGAAGGAACCGCCGAGTCCGCGGCGTTCACGCGGAGCCGGGGTCTCACCCCCCCCACTTCCCGGTAGGCGGCTGGAGGAAGAAGGAGCTCGCCCCCGTGGCGTCCCACCGTCGACCCAAGCAGCCGAGCCGTACTCGCGTGACCGTGCTCACCGCCACCGCCGCGGCGGCCGTCGCCCTTTCGTCCCAGGCCGCCCAGGCCGACCCCCACCAGTCGAAGAAGGACGTCAAGTCCGAGGTCGACAAGCTCTACAACGAGGCCGAGCAGGCCACGGAGAAGTACGACGGGGTCAAGGAGCAGCAGGACAAGCTCCAGAAGGAGGTCGACGACCTCCAGGACAAGGTGGCCCGCGGCCAGGGTGAGCTCAACCAGATGCGCAAGGGCCTCGGTGCGGTCGCCTCCGGCCAGTACCGCAGCGGCAGCATCGACCCCTCGGTGCAGCTGTTCCTCTCCGGCGACCCGGACACCTACCTCGAAAAGGCCGCCACCCTCGACCAGTTGAGCGGCAAGCAGGCCGAGCAGCTCAAGACCGTCGCGGACAAGCAGCGCCGGCTCGCCCAGGAGCGCGAGGAGGCCGCGGCCAAGATCAAGGACCTCACCGAGACCCGCAAGGCGCTCGGTGACAAGAAGGACGAGATCAAGGGCAAGCTCGGCAAGGCGCAGCAGCTGCTCAACCAGATGACCGCCAAGGAGCGGGCGGCCATGCAGGCCGAGGAGAACCGCGCCAACCGCAGCAACGAGCGGGTCAACCTCGGCGACGACGTGCCGGCCTCGCAGCGCGGTGCGGCCGCCCTGGCCGCCGCCCAGTCCAAGATAGGTTCGCCGTACGTCTGGGGCGCCACCGGGCCGTCGTCCTTCGACTGCTCGGGTCTGACGTCCTGGGCCTACCAGCAGGCCGGCCAGTCGCTGCCGCGCACCTCGCAGGCGCAGGCCAACGCCGGTACCCGGATCGCCTCGCAGAGCGACCTCAAGCCCGGCGATCTGGTGCTCTTCTACAGCGACCTGCACCACATCGGCCTCTATGCGGGCAACGGTCAGGTGCTGCACGCGCCGAAGCCCGGCGCCGCCGTGCGCTACGAGCCCATGAGCAACATGGAGTTCGCGTTCGGCGTGCGGGTCTGAAAAGCCTCACAACCGCCTCAACCTGCCGCCCGAACGGGCGAATTGCGGCCCCGGCCGCTGACCTGCCGCCCCGCCGGTGACCTGCACGGTCACCGGCGGGGCGGCGTTGTGCGGGCGGAAAGAGCGCTTTGGCCGGTGTGCGCCGCCGCCGTTACTGTCTGCCGTCGCAGCATCCCGGTTCACCGACCGCCCTCCCGGGGCGGCAGGGGCTGCACGGAAGGAGTGCGGCCCTCGTGGTGTCCCACCGCCGTACCTCGCAGCACGGCCCGACCACCCTCGCCGGAGTCACCGTGCTGTCCGCCGCCCTGGCGACCGCGGCCGCCGCGCTGTCGGCGCCGCAGGCCCTGGCCGAGCCCACCGCCCCCGCCGGCCGCGACGCGGCGACCGCGCGCGTCGACCACCTCTACGAGCAGGCGGAGCGGGCCACCGAGAAGTTCAACGGCGCCAACGCCCGGACCGGGAAGCTGCGCACGCAGGTGGCGGCCCTCCAGGACCGCACCGCCCGCGCCCAGGAGCGGGTCAACCGGATGCGCGGCAGGCTGGGCGCGCTGGCCGCCGCCCAGTACCGGGCCGGCGGCATGGACCCCACCGTCCGGCTGATGCTCTCCGAGCGGCCCGACACCTTCCTGGAGAAGGCCGCCGCCCTCGACCGGATCGGCGCCGGCCAGGCCCGCGAGCTGCGCGGCCTGCGGGCCGCCCAGCGCTCCCTGGAGCAGCAGCGCAGGGAGACCGTGCGGAAGCTGGCGCAGCTGGAGGCGGGCCGCAAGGAGGTCGCCCGCCACAAGAAGGACGTCCAGCACAAGCTGGCCACCGCGCGGCGGCTGCTGGCCGCCCTGCCCAAGGACGCCAGGGCGGCCTACGCGCGGGCCGCGCGCGGCGGCGGGCACCACGAGGCGGTCCCGGACCTGCGGGGGGCCGTACCGTCCTCCGGGCGGGCCGCGGCGGCCGTCGCCGCGGTGCGGGCCGCGGTCGGCCGGCCGTACGCCTGGGGAGGCAACGGACCCGCGGCCTTCGACTGCTCCGGACTCACCCGATGGGCCTACGGGCGGGCCGGCGTCTTGCTCCCGCGCACCTCGCAGGCGCAGCGCGGGGCCGGACGGCAGGTGCCCCTCAGCCAGGCGCAGCCCGGTGACCTGGTCATCTACCGCGCGGACGGCAGTCACGTCGGGATGTACGTGGGCAACGGCCAAGTGGTCCACGCGCCGTATCCCGGCGCACGGGTGCGCTACGACCCCGTGGGGATGATGCCGATCTCGTCCATCACCAGGCCCTGAGGCGCGGCGCAGCGTTTTTGCCCCGGCCGGGCCGGATCTACGATCGTCCGCATGTCACACCAGTGGGCCCGACGGCGGCCGCCGCGGGCCGTGGCGGCGGGCTGCGCCGCCCTGGTCCTCGCGCTGCTCGCCCCGCTGGCCGGCTGCGCGCCCGCGACTTCCCCACCGGCCCGATACCCGGACGTGCAGCGGATGCTCGACAACCGTGCGCGGGCCGTGCAGCGGCGGGACGCGGCGGGCTTCCTCGCCGCCGTCGACCCGCGGGCCACCGGCTACCGGGACCGCCAGCGCGCGATGTTCGCCCACCTGGCAGGGGTGCCGCTGGCCGACTGGCACTACGACCTCGACGCGACCGGCGCCTTCCCGCTCGCCACCGGGGAGGACGGCACCCACCTGGCCGCGAAGGTGCAGCTGCGCTACCGCCTCAAGGGCTATGACACCTCGCCGGTGCACGCCGTCCAGTACCTCACCCTGACCCGGCGCGACGGCCGCTGGCTGATCTCCTCCGACACCGACGGGGCCGCGGTCGGCCGCGGCGGCACCCGCCAGCTGTGGGACCAGGGCCCGGTGCGGCTGGTCCGGGGCCGGCACAGCCTGGTCCTGGGCGGCGCCGGGCACCTGGCGCGGCTGAAGGACCTGGCGCACCGGGTGGACGAGGCGGTGCCCGCCGTCTCGGCCGTCTGGAAGGGGGAGTGGGCGCACAAGGTCGTGGTGGAGGCGCCGGACTCGGTCGAGCGGATGGCGCAGCTGATGGGCAGCGACGACGCGGCCGGCTACGCGGGGATCGCTGCGGTCACCACCGGGGAGGCCGGCGTCACGGCGCCCGCGCCCGCGGACCGCGTGATCATCAACCCGGACGCCTACGAGGAGCTCAACGACCTGGGCCGCAGGGTGGTCCTCACCCACGAGACCACCCATGTCGCCACCCGTACGGTCACCACGTCGGCGACCCCGCTGTGGCTCTCGGAGGGCTTCGCCGACTGGGTCGCCTACCGGGGCAGCCACCGCAGGGCCACCGCCACCGCCCCCGAACTCACCCGCGCCGTCGCCCGCGGCAAGGTCCCCGACAGCCTGCCCGGCAACCAGGACTTCGGGTTCACGGCCGGTGCCGACCGGCTGGCCAGGGCGTACGAGGGCAGCTGGCTGGCCTGCCGGATGATCGCCGCCAAGTGGGGCGAGGCCAAACTGATCGCCTTCTACCGGGCGGCCGGGAAGAGCGGCCTCCGCGGCTCCTCGGGGAGCGCGGCGGCGCCGATGGAGGCGGCCACGGCGGTCGCCGCCGGCTCCCGTCCCGGCGCGCCCGGCGCCGGACGGCGGCCCGCCCGCGCCGACCGGACGGACAGCGCTCTCCGCTCCCAACTGGGCGTCGGCCTCGCGGAGTTCACCCGGCAGTGGCGGGCGTATGTGAAGGCACAGCTGCGGCGCTGAGGAGGGGCCGGGCTCAGTGCCCGGAGGGCGCGGGGCCGTCCGCGGGCGGCTGCGGGGCAAAACCCGTGAGCTGCGGGGCGGCGGCGGGCGCCGCGTCGGACGGCCCGCGTGCGGCCACCACCCCGGCCTGCTCCGTACCGCCGCTCCCGTCGCCCCGCGTCGAGACCCACAGCCGGCGGCAGGCGATCAGCGACGCGGCGACCAGCAGGCCGTTGCGCACCACCAGCAGCGCGACGGCCTGCGGGTCGCTCGCCACGACGTGCGCGAACCACACCGGGAACTCCAGCTGGGTGAGGCCGGTGGCCACCAGCACCAGCACGGCCGGCAGCGTCAGCCGGGAGGCCCGTACGGTCGCGCAGACCGCGCCCAGCCCCACCAGCCAGAGCATGTACTGCGGGCTGATGACGCGGCTGGTGGTGGTGAAGAGCAGGGTGGCGGTGAAGGCGGCGTCGCACAGCGTCGCGGGCCCGAGTTCCCGGGCGCGCACCCGCCACAGGAACAGCCAGCCCGCGGCGGCCAGGCTCAGGGTGAGCGCCACGGTGCTGACGAGCGGGACACCGGGGCCGAGGAACTCCAGCGAGCCGTAGTGCAGCAGCACCTGCCCCTCCCACCCGTAGTGCCGGGCGAGGTGGAAGACCAGCGCGCCGAGCGACTCGACCTCCGTGCCGCGGTCGCGCTGGAAGGTGAGGAAGGCCAGCGCGCCCGGCGCGGCGGCCACGAAGAACAGGGTCAGCCCGGCCGCGGTGCCGGCCGCGCTCCGCCACAGGGCGCGGGCCCGCCGGCCGCGCACCGCCGCCCCCGCCAGCAGCAGCACGGGCCAGACCTTCAGCAGCGCGCCGAAGGCGGCCAGGGCGCCCGCCACCCGCGGCCGGCGGGCGGCCGCGAACAGCGCGGCGGCGGCCACGGCGGCGACCATCAGGTCGTAGCGGGCATAGGCGGTCGGGCCCAGCAGCGCCACGCCCGCGATCCACACCCAGGCCCCCGCCGGGCGGTGGCCTGGGCGCCGCCCGGCCCGCAGGAAGAGCGCCAGCGCCGCCGCGTCCGTGAGCAGGATCAGGGTGAAGAACGCGGGGGCGTAGTCGAGGAACGGCAGCAGGCCGGGGGAGAGGATCGCGAGCGCGGCGGCCGGCGGGTACTGCCAGGTCACATCGGCCAGCGGGAAGGTGCCGGTCCTCAGGACGTCGAACCAGCCCTGGTAGATCGCCGAGACATCGGTGGTGACGTCCGGGCCCGGCAGCACCAGCACCCTCAGGACGCACAGCAGGACCACGGCCCTGGTCACGGCCCAGACCGCGACCGGGAGCCACACCCCGCGCGCTCTGCTGATGCTGCTCATCGTCACCTCGTCGTTCGCCGGCCGCCGGCCACAGGCGTCGCCCGCGGCCCCGCGGCCCGTGTGTCCCGCTCTGTCCGACGCCGCCCGCCCGTGCTGTCCGCAGGATGCCGGTGGCGGCTGGTCACGACCGTAGACGAGGGACGGGCGTGGCGGGGTGGGCCGCCCCCTGCCGCCCGCCGACCGGTACTGTCGGGCGCGACCGCCGAGACCGACCGCCGAGAGACCATCGTGCACAAGACCCTGATCGTCACGAACGACTTCCCGCCCCGGCCCGGCGGCATCCAGGCCTTCCTGCACAGCATGGCGCTGCGCCTGGACCCCGCCCAGGTCGTCGTCTACGCCTCGACCTGGAAGCGTGGCGCGGAGGGCGCCGCGGCCACCGCCGCCTTCGACGCCGAGCAGCCGTTCCCGGTGATCAGGGACCGTACGACGATGCTGCTGCCCACCCCGAGGGTGACCCGGCGGGCCACCGGGCTGCTGCGCGAACACGGCTGCTCCTCCGTGTGGTTCGGCGCGGCGGCGCCGCTCGGGCTGATGGCCCCCGCGCTCCGCTCGGCCGGTGCCCGCCGCATCGTGGCGACCACGCACGGCCACGAGGCGGGCTGGGCGCAGCTGCCGGCCGCCCGCGGCCTGCTGCGCCGGATCGGCGAGGGCACCGACACGCTCACCTACCTCGGCGAGTACACCCGCTCCCGGATCGCCGGCGCGCTCACCCCGCAGGCCGCCGGGCGGATGGTCCAACTCCCGCCCGGCGTCGACGAGAAGACCTTCCACCCCGGCTCGGGCGGCGACGCGGTACGGGCCGCGCTCGGCCTCACCGGCCGCCCCGTGGTGGTCTGCGTCTCCCGGCTCGTCCCGCGCAAGGGCCAGGACACCCTGATCGAGGCGATGCCGGCCGTCCTGTCCGCGGTGCCCGACGCGGTCCTGCTGATCGTCGGCGGCGGCCCGTACGAGAAGGAGCTGCGGGCGCTGGCGGCGGAGAAGGGCGTCGGGGACGCGGTGCGCTTCACCGGCGCGGTCCCGTGGGAGGAGCTGCCGGCCCACTTCGGCGCCGGCGACGTCTTCGCGATGCCCTGCCGCACCCGCCGCGGCGGCCTCGACGTCGAGGGCCTCGGCATCGTCTACCTGGAGGCCTCCGCCACCGGACTCCCCGTGGTGGCGGGCGACTCGGGCGGCGCCCCCGACGCCGTCCTGGACGGCGAAACCGGCTGGGTCGTCCCCGGCGGCAGCCCGGCCCCCACCGCGGAGCGCCTCGTCACCCTGCTCCAGGACCCGGACCTGCGCCGCGCCATGGGCGCACGCGGCCGCGCCTGGGTGGAGGAGAAGTGGCGCTGGGACCTGCTCGCGGAACGGCTCAGGGAACTGCTCTGAGGGGTCCGGTCCCGGGGGCGACGGGCCGCGCGGCCACCAGCCACCGGCCTGCCCCGGGCCGGCCGCGTCGCCACGGAGAGCCCGGCCCGTAACGGCGATCCGCCGCCGTGGCGCTGCCACGACGGCGGATTCCGGTGTATCGGCGCGGGCCCCGCGGGGCCGGCTTCCTAGGCGCGGTAGATCGCTTCGATCTCCTCGGCGAAGTCCTTCGCCACCACGTTCCGCTTGAGCTTCAGCGACGGCGTGACATGGCCCGACTCCTCGGTGAACTGGGCCGGGAGGATACGGAACTTGCGCACCGACTCGGCCTTGGAGACGGCCGCGTTGCCGTCGTCGACGGCCCGCTGCACCGCGGCCAGCAGCTCCGGGTCCTCGGCGACCTGGGACGGCGTCACATCGGCCGGGTGGCCGTGCTCCTCGGCCCAGCGGGGCAGGAACTCCTCGTCGAGGGTGACCAGCGCGCCGATGAACGGCCGGCCGTCGCCGACGACCATGCACTCGGCGATCAGGGCGTGCGCCCGGATGCGGTCCTCGATCACGGCGGGGGCGACGTTCTTGCCGCCCGCGGTGACCAGGATCTCCTTCTTGCGGCCGGTGATGGCGAGGTAGCCGTCCTCGTCGAGGGTGCCGAGGTCGCCGGTGTGGAACCAGCCGTCGGACAGCGCCTCCTTGGTGGCCGACGGGTTGTTCCAGTACTCGGTGAAGAGGTGCTCGCCGTGCAGCAGCACCTCGCCGTCGTCGGCGATCCGGATGACCGAACCGGGCAGCGGCTGGCCGACGCTGCCGATCTTCTGCCGGTCCCAGGGGTTGAAGGCGGTCGCCGCGCAGGACTCCGTCAGGCCGTAGCCCTCCAGGACGGTGAAGCCGATGCCGCGGTAGAAGTGACCGAGGCGGTCGCCGAGCGGGGCGCCGCCGGAGATGGCGTGGGTGGCGCGGCCGCCGAGGACGGCCCGCAGCTTGCTGTAGACCAGCCGGTCGAAGACCTTGTACTTGAGCTTCAGGCCGAACGCCGGGCCCTCGGGGGTGTCCAGCGCCCTGCTGTAGGCGATCGCCGTGTCCGCCGCCTTGTCGAAGATCTTGCCCTTGCCGTCCGCCTGCGCCTTGGCCCGCGCCGAGTTGTAGACCTTCTCGAAGACCCGCGGCACGCCCAGCACCAGCTTCGGCCGGAACGAGGCGAGGTCGTCGGTGAGGTTCTTGATGTCGGGGGCGTGGCCCAGCTTGATGGGCGCCATCACCGCGGCGACCTGCACCAGCCGGCCGAAGACATGGGCGATGGGGAGGAAGAGCAGCACCGAGGACTCGCCGGTGCGGAACAGCGGCCGCAGGCGTTCGACGATGTTGCCGCACTCGGCGAAGAAGCTGCGGTGGCTGAGCACACAGCCCTTGGGGCGGCCGGTGGTGCCGGAGGTGTAGACGATGGTGGCCGGGGCGTCCGCGTCGGCGAGCGCGCTGCGCGCGTCCACCTCCTCGTCGGAGACGGCGGTGCCCGCCGCCCGCAGCCGGGCGATGGCGTCCCGCTCGATCTGCCAGATGTTCTCCAGGTCCGGCAGCCGGTCGCGGACCGATTCGACGGTGGCCTCGTGGGAGGGGGACTCCACCAGGCAGGCCACCGCGCCCGAGTCGCCCAGAATCCACTGGATCTGCTCGGCCGAACTGGTCTCGTACACGGGGACGGTGACGGCGCCCGCGTACCAGATGGCGAAGTCCAGCAGCGTCCACTCGTAGCGGGTGCGCGACATCAGGCCGACCCGGTCGCCGGGCCGCACACCCGAGGCGATCAGACCTTTGGAGGCGGCGCGGACCTCGGCGAGGAAGGTGGCGGCGGTGACGTCCTGCCACGCACCGTTCACCTTGCGTCCCATGACGGCAACATCCGGGTGCTGCGCGGCATTTCGACGGATAAGATCCGTCAGATTGCCGTCCGCGGGGACCTCGTACAGGGCCGGAAGGCTGAACTCGCGCAAGACTGCTGCTCCTCAAAAGCGCCGGCGCCACGACGCTGTGTGCACACCGGCGGCGGTCCACGATCATGCAGGGGGGATTGGACTGCCCGGACGTTACCCATGGGTATTGCTTTTGGGATAGGGGGGAAAGGCCAGATGTTCGATGCGTCACAGCTGGGGGACACGCCATGGGACTTGTCCCGCGCAGACTAGACCAGCGGGTCGGTGACCCGAAAGTAACCCTGACCTCCGGCCCCCTCCCCGCACCGGCCCGCGCGATCTAGGGTGACGCCATGCGAGTGCACGTGGTCAGTGACGTACATGGCAACAGCCGGGACCTCGCGTCGGCCGGAACCGGCGCCGACGCCCTGCTCTGCCTGGGTGACCTGGTCCTCTTCCTCGACTACGCCGACCACTCGCGCGGCATCTTCCCCGAGCTGTTCGGCGCCGCGAACGCGAGCGCCCTCGTCGAACTGCGCACCGCCCGCCGCTTCGAGGAGGCCCGCGCACTGGGCCGCCGGCTGTGGGGCGAACTCGACCGCACGGGCGTGAGCCGGGAGTCGGTCATCGAGGGCGCGGTCCGCAAGCAGTACGCCGAACTCTTCGCGGCCTTCCCCACCCCCACGTACGCCACCTACGGCAACGTCGACATCCCGCGCCTGTGGCCCGAGTACGCCGCGGCCGGCACCACCGTCCTCGACGGCCAGCGCGTGGAGATCGGCGGCCGGGTCTTCGGGTTCGTCGGCGGCGGGCTCAGCACACCGATGCGCACTCCCTACGAGATCGGCGACGAGGAGTTCGCCGCCAAGGTCGAGGCGGTCGGCGAGGTGGACGTGCTGTGCAGCCACATCCCACCGGACGTCCCCGAGCTCTGCTACGACACCGTCGCCCGCCGCTTCGAGCGCGGCAGCGCGGCCCTGCTGCACGCCATCCGCACCGCCCGGCCGCGCTACGCCCTCTTCGGCCATGTGCACCAGCCGCTCGCCCGCCGGGTCCGGATCGGCCGCACGGAATGCGTCAATGTCGGCCATTTCAATGCGACCGGGACGCCCTACGTCATGGAGTGGTGAGACCGCGGACCCCGGGGTACGAGCCCGGTGGCGGGCGGCCGGAGGAGCGCCCCGCCCCGTCGTGGCGGGCCTGCTGGTGTCCGCCCGCGTTCCCCCGCGCGGTAGCCTTCAGCAGCAGAGACACCGCGTCATGGAGTCTCCCCCCGCACACGGGGGTGCCTCCGCTCCGGCGAAGCCGGGAGCGGGGGAGGCAGGGAGAGCCGGGGGAAGAGTCGGCGGACCGGCACGAATCGGCATGGAGGAGTCACGGCGATGGCCGAACACACCAGCTCGAGCATCACGATCGAGGCGGCACCCGCCGACGTGATGGGAGTGATCGCCGACTTTGACCGCTATCCGGAGTGGACCGGCGAGGTCAAAGAGGCAGAGGTCCTGGAGAAGGACGACCACGGCCGCGCCGCGCAGGTGCGCCTGCTGCTGGACGCCGGAGCGATCAAGGACGACCACACCCTCGCCTACACCTGGACCGGCGCGAACGAGGTCAGCTGGTCCCTGGTCAAGTCCCAGATGCTGCGCGCCCTCGACGGCTCCTACCGCCTCGCCGCGCTGGACAACGGCACGCGCACCGAGGTGACGTACCAGCTCACCGTCGACGTCAAGATCCCGATGCTCGGCATGATCAAGCGCAAGGCGGAGAAGGTCATCATCGACCGCGCGCTGGCCGGGCTGAAGAAGCGCGTCGAGAGCGGTCCCGCCGGCCACGCCGCGGGCGCCGCCGACGCGACCGCTTCCGCCGACGAGGCCAAGAAGCTCTGAGCGTGCGCACCGTCCTCGTCACGGGCCCCGGCGGCGCGGGCCGCACCACGCTCGCCGCCGCCACCGCCCTGGCGGGCGCCCGCCGGGGCGCTCGTGCACTCCTGCTCACCACCGAGAGCAGCGCCCCGGAAACGGTCCTGGGCACGCCGCTCGGCGCCGACGCCCCCACCCCGATAGCACCGGGCCTGCACGCCCTGCGCATCGATTCCGGCGACCGCTTCCGCCAGGAGTTCCTGGCCTTCCAGGAGCGGGCCGCCGCGGCCCTCGACCTGCTCGGCGCCGGCCCCCTCGACGAGGACGAACTCACCGAACTCCCCGGCTCCGAGGACTTCGCGCTGCTGCAGGCGCTGCGCGCCGAACACGCCTCGGACGACTGGGACCTGATCGTCGTCGACATGCCCCCGGCCGCCGAGACGATCCGGCTGCTCGCCCTGCCGGCCCAGGTCCGCCGCTATCTGCGCCGGCTGCTGCCGCCCGAGCGCCAGGCGGCCCGCGCGCTGCGCCCGGTGCTCGCCCAGCTCGCCGGCGTCCCGATGCCGGCCCAGAAGCTCTACGACGCCGCCGAGCGCTGGGAGCGCGAACTCGCCGCCGTCCAGAGGACGATCGACGACCCCGGCACATCCGTGCGCCTGGTCACCGACGCCGGACCGGTCGCCGCCGCCAACCTGCGCGCGACCCGCGCCGGCCTGGCGCTGCACGGCCGGCGCACCGACGGCCTGGTCGTCAACCGGCTGCTGCCCACCGGCTCGGCGGACCCGTTCCTCGCCGCGCTCTCCGGCAGCCAGCAGACCGCCCTCAAGGCGCTGCGCGAGGAGTTCCCCGACCTCCCCGTCCACGAGGTGGCGCACCTGGGCCGCGACCCGCGGGGCGCCGACGAGCTGGACGGGCTGCTCGACGGGCCGGCCGGCGAGGCCGGCCCCGCGGCGCCCGCCGACGGGCCCCGCCCCGACCCCTGGACCGTCGAGGACCGGCTGGCGGCCGACGGCATCCTCGTCTGGCGGGTGCCGCTGCCCGGCGCCGAGCGCAAGGGCCTCGGCCTGGTGCGCCGCGGCGACGAGATCGTGGTCAGCGTCGGCCGCTTCCGGCGGATCCGCACCCTCCCCTCCGCGCTGCGCCGCTGCACCGTCTCCGGCGCCGGACTGCGCGACGGCGTCCTGGAGATCCGCTTCACCCCGGATCCCGCGCTGTGGCCGCAGAGCGACTGAACGGGCCACCGCCGTTCGGGTACCGTCAAGGGTGGGCCCCGCCCGAGATGCCGCCGCGCACCTCTTCGCCGTACCGCCTCGCCGCAGGAGTCACGGAGTTCCTCATGAGTGATGCCACCGAGCCCGCCGACCGCAGGGCCGAGCCGGATGCCGACGCCTGGGAGACGGCCTGCGCCGAGGACCTCGCCGAGGAGAAGGCCCGGCACCGCGCCGCCCACGGCCCGCAGCCGGGCAGCGCGGCCGAGGAGCTGCGCAAGCTCGCCGACGCGGTGACCGACAAGCTCGCCGGCATCCAGCTTCCCGGGGCGCTGGGCGGCATCGCCGCGCAGGGCGCCGTCAGTCAGCTGTTCAAGCAGGCGAAGGCCGCCGTCGAGCCGGTCATCGAGCGCAACCCCGACCTCTTCGACCACCTCGCCGCGGCCGGCTCCGAGCTGCTCGCCGCCTACCGCTCCGCCGTCGAGAGCAGCGAGCGCCGCTGGACCCGCGACGACTCCGCCGAGCGGCCCGCCGCCGGCCGCGGCGACGACCCGCGCGACGACGACGGTCCCACCGGCACCGAACGGATCGATCTCGACTGAGTCCCCGCCGCCCCGCACCACCGGGAAGGCCGCCCCGGTCCGCCGTCCGGAAGGGGCGCGGCCGCCGCCCCCGCCTCCGGTACGGTGGGTCCCGGCGGGGTTCGAGCGAAAAACTGAGGGACACATGGGACTCACCATCGGCGTCGACATCGGCGGCACGAAGATCGCGGCCGGCGTGGTCGACGAAGAGGGCTCGATCCTTGAGACGTGCAAGGTGCCGACTCCGCATGCCACCGAAGCGCTGACCGAGGCCATCGCGGAGGCGGTGCGCACCGTCGGCGCGGGCCATCACGTCGAGGCCGTCGGCATCGGCGCCGCCGGCTACGTCGACGAGAAGCGGGCCACGGTCCTGTTCGCGCCGAACATCGACTGGCGCCACGAACCGCTCAAGGACAAGGTCGAGCAGCGCGTCGGCCTCCCCGTGGTCGTCGAGAACGACGCCAACGCCGCGGCCTGGGGCGAGTACAAGTTCGGCGCCGGCCAGGGGCACAGCGACGTCATCTGCATCACCCTCGGCACCGGCCTGGGCGGCGGCATCATCATCGGCAACAAGCTGCGCCGCGGCCGCTTCGGCGTCGCCGCCGAGTTCGGGCACATCCGGGTCGTCCCCGACGGCCTGCTGTGCGGCTGCGGCAACCAGGGCTGCTGGGAGCAGTACGCCTCCGGCCGCGCCCTGCTGCGCTACGCCCGCCAGCGGGCCTTCGCCACCCCCGAGAACGCCCAGATCCTGCTGTCGCTCGGCGACGGCACCTCCGAGGGCATCGAGGGCCGGCACGTGAGCGAGGCCGCCCGCCAGGGCGACCCGGTCGCCATCGACTCGTTCCGCGAACTGGCCCGTTGGGCCGGCGCCGGCCTCGCCGACCTCGCGTCGCTCTTCGACCCGTCGGCCTTCATTGTCGGCGGGGGCGTCTCGGACGAGGGCGAACTCGTCCTCGGCCCGATCCGCAAGTCCTTCCGCCGCTGGCTGGTCGGCAACCAGTGGCGGCCGCACGCCCAGGTGCTCGCCGCCCAGCTCGGCGGCAAGGCCGGACTGGTCGGCGCGGCCGACCTGGCGCGCCAGGGCTGAGGGCCCCGGGGCGGCCGGCGCCCCTCCTTCGTACGACACCGTCCGTCGCGTCCCCCGGGGGCGCGGCGGACGGTGCTCTATCTTGGCCCGCGTGACGATCCCGGTGATTGGACCCGCCGCCTTGATCCCGCTGCCCGACTCCCGCACCGAGCCCGACGGCACGGCCGTGATCCGGGTGCTCAGCTACAACATCCGCTCGATGCGCGACGACCGGGCGGCGCTGGCCCGGGTGATCCGGGCCTGCGCCCCCGACCTCGTGCTGGTCCAGGAGGCTCCGCGGTTCTTCCGCTGGCGCAAGGCCGCCGAGAAGCTCGCCCGCGCGGCCGGTCTGGTGTACGTCACCGGCGGCGGCACGACCGCGGGCCCGATGATCCTGTCCACCCTGCGCGCCCATGTGGAGCGCACCGAGGACGTCCTGCTGCCCCGCACCCCCGGACTGCACCAGCGCGGATTCGCCATCGCGGTGGTGCGCATCGGCGGGGCCCGGCTCGGCGTGCTCAGCTGCCATCTGAGCCTCGCCGCCGGGGAGCGGGCCGAGCAGGCCGGGCTGCTGCTGGAGCGGCTGGCGGCCCTGGGCGTGCCGTACGCCGTCGCCGGCGGCGACGTCAACGAGCGGCCGGAGGGCCGCGGTTTCCGCCGGCTGGCGGGGGCGCTCACCGACGCCTGGGCGGAGCGGCCGTGGGGCGGGGAGCTCACCTCCACGCCCCACGACCCGCGTCAGCGGATCGACGCGATCTTCACCACGCCGGGCGTGGAGGTGCTCGGCTGCGGTGTGCCGCACGGTCTGCCGGGAGTGCGGGAGAGCGACCTCAGGGCCGCGACGGACCACCTGCCGGTGCTGGCCGCGCTGCGGGTGCCGGCCGGGGGCTGACTCACACCACCGCGCCGCTGCCCGGCAGGTCGTTGTCGTCCTCGTCGTCGCTCTTCATGCGGGCCACCAGGGTGGCGAACCCGCCGAGGAAGCCGCCGATGCCCAGGACCGTGATCCACCACGTCACCGGCTGCTGCAGCAGCACCATCGCCACCAGCAGCAGCGGTCCGCCGATCACCGCGATCCAGGCGAACTTGGCGGTGACATCGGCCTGGGGCAGCGGGGGCGGCTCGGGCGGGGTGAAGTGGCCCTCGTCGGTCTCGTCGAAGTCGTCGTCGGACGCCTCCGCCGGGGACCAGTTGCGCGGGCCGACGCCCGGCGCGAAGACGACGAAGCTGCCCGGACGGGAGGGCCCCTCGTCCCCGGGACCGTCGTCCTCCGCGGCCTTCCCGGCGTTCTCCCCGGCACCCTTCCCGGGGGTCTCGTCGGCGCTCCCGGCGCCGCTGTCCCCCGCCGGCGCGTCCTTGCCGTCGCTGTCGGCGCCCTCGGCGTCGTCGTCCTCCGGGGGGAACGACGGCTGGTCGCCGTAGCCCGCCACGATCTCGGCCCAGGCGGCCTCTTCGTCCAGCGGGTCCCGGGGGTCGCGGGGGCTACGCTCCGCCACTGGCAGCCGTCCCCTCCGACGCCGCGTCCGCCCGCGCCTGCGGCGCGAGGCGGGTGATGAAGGCGGCCGTCTCCCGGAAGATCTGCTCCGCGTCGTGGTCGAGGGTGGCGACGTGGAAGCTGCGCTCCAGGAGCGTGTGCCGGACGTCGGTCGAGGACACCCGGCTCAGGATGCGTTCGGAGTCCGCGGGCGGGACGACGTGGTCCTGCGGGCTGGTCATCACCAGCAACGGCTGGGTGACGCCAGGGAGTTCGGAGTCGACCTGCTGGAAGAAGCGGCGCACCGAGTGCGCGGCGTGCAGCGGCACCCGGTCGTAGCCGACCTCCTCGGCGCCGGGCTTGGCGATGTCGCTCGTCAGCCCCTTGGTCGTGCGGACGAGGTGGCGCAGCACCGGCAGCAGCGGCCCGGCCGCGTCGTGGACCTTGTTGGCGGGGTTGACCACGGCCACGCCGCTGACGGCGTCGCCGTGCCGGGCGGCCAGCCGCAGCGCCAGGGCGCCGCCCATCGACAGGCCGCATACGAAGACGGACGTGCAGCGCTCGGTCAGCGCCCGCAGCTCGCGGTCGACCTCGGCGTACCAGTCCTGCCAGGTCGTGATCTGCAGGTCCTGCCAGCGGGTGCCGTGACCGGGCAGCAGCGGCAGACTGACCGTGAGTCCCTGGTCGGCCAGATGCTCGGCCCAGGGGCGTACGGACTGGGGGGAGCCGGTGAAGCCGTGGCACACGAGGACGCCGACCTCTCCGCCGTCACGGCGGAACGGCTCGGCTCCGGGAAGGAGCGGCACCGGGGGACTCCGATCGATGAGGGGGCCTGGCGGGTTACCTCAGGGTACGCAAAGTAACGGCGGGCGGATAGGTCCGGCGGCGGCCGCGGCGCGAGCGGGCCACCGGGGCAGGTTAAGGTCTTTGCGTCACACACAGGAGGCAGTCGGTTGATCTACGGCGCAATGAAGTTTTCCATCGGCGGGTCGCTGAAGCTTGCCTTCAGGCCCTGGGTGGAAGGCATCGAGAACATCCCCGCCGAGGGCCCGGCGATCCTCGCGAGCAACCACCTGTCCTTCTCGGACTCGTTCTTCCTGCCCGCGGTGCTCGACCGCAAGGTCACCTTCATCGCGAAGTCCGAGTACTTCACCTCCCCGGGGGTCAAGGGCAAGCTGACGGCCGCGTTCTTCAAGGGCGTGGGCCAGCTCCCGGTGGACCGCTCGGGCGGCCGGGGCGCGGGCGAGGCGGCGATCAAGAGCGGCATCGAAGTGCTGGAGCGCGGCGAGCTGTTCGGCATCTACCCGGAGGGCACCCGCTCGCCGGACGGCCGGCTCTACCGCGGCAAGCCGGGCGGCCTGGCGCGGGTGGCGCTGGCCACCGGGGCGCCGGTCATCCCCGTGGCGATGATCGACACCGAGAAGGTGCAGCCGCCCGGGAAGATCGTGCCGAAGATGATCCGGCCGGGCATCCGCATCGGCAAGCCGCTGGACTTCACCCGCTACCAGGGCATGGAGGGCGACCGCTTCATCCTGCGGTCGGTCACCGACGAGGTCATGTACGAGATCATGAAGCTCTCCGGCCAGGAGTACGTCGACATCTACGCGACGGCGGCCAAGCGGCAGATCGCCGACGCGGCGAAGGCCGAGGCGGCACAGGCCGAGGAGCGGAAGAAGGCCGAGGCGGAGCGGGCCAAGAAGGCGGCCGCCGAATAACAGACGGGCAGGGCCGAGACCGGGCGTGAGCACGCCCGGCAAGGGGGACGGCAATGACGGAAACGGACACGGACACCGGCACACGGACCACGGGCGGCGCCATGGCCGCCCGGCGCCATGGCACACGCCCGCCGAAGGCGCTGCGGATGTCCGTCGAGCTCCCGCTGTGGCGCGCGCTCACCGGCTACCGGATCCTCACCCTCGTCTACACCGCGTGCCTGGTCGCGCTCTCCTACCGGCGGTACGCCCATCCGCTGGGCGCCGCCGCCTACATGGGCGTGCTCACCGTCTGGATGGTGCTGACCTGGCGCTGCACCACCTCGGCGGAGCGCTGCACCCGGCGGTTCCTGGTCGCCGACCTCGGCTTCGCGATCGGCGGCATCCTGCTGACGCTGGTGGTCGACACCCACGCCCGCATCATGGGCGGCGGGCCGACGCTGCCGTCCATCTGGACGGCGGGCGCGGTCCTGGGCTTCGCGATCAAGGGCGGCTGGCGCTGGGCCGCGGTGGCCTCCACCGTCGTGGCGGTGGCCAATCTCGTCGAGCGCCAGGAGCTGGCCCGCGACACCATCCACAACGTGGTGCTGGTGTGGGTGGCCAGCGTCGGCCTGGGCTACGTCGTCGAGGTGGCCCGCTCCAGCGAGCGCACCCTCGCCCGCGCCCTGCAGATCGATGCCGCCACCCGCGAGCGGGAGCGGCTGGCCCGCGACATCCACGACAGCGTGCTCCAGGTGCTGGCGATGGTGCAGCGGCGCGGTGCCGAGATCGGCGGAGAGGCCGGCGAACTGGGCCGGATGGCCGGGGAGCAGGAGGTCGCGCTGCGGACCCTGGTCGCCGGCGGGCTGGTCCCGCCGCCCGGGATCCGGCCCGGCGGGTCGGCGAGCGGGGTGCCGCGTCAGGCCGGCGAGGGCGCGGGCGAAGGCGCCGCGGTGCCCGCCGGGGCCGCGCCGGCGGGCGACGACGCCGGACCGTGCGACGTCCGGGCCCTGCTCGCGCCGTTCGCGGGCGCCGGTGTCACCTTCTCCGAGCCCGGCGCCCCGGTCGCGCTGCCGCCCGCGGCGGCGGCCGAACTCGCGGCCGCCGTCAGTGCCGCGCTGGACAATGTACGGGTGCACGCGGGGGCCGGTGCCCACGCCTGGATCCTGGTGGAGGACGAACCGCACGCGGTGGTCGTGACGGTCCGCGACGACGGCCCCGGCATCCCCGAGGGCCGGCTCGCGGACGCCGAGCGGGAGGGCCGCCTGGGGGTGGCCCTGTCGATCCGCGGCAGGCTGCGGGACCTGGGCGGCGGCGCGGAGTGGATCTCCGTCCCCGGCCAGGGCACGGAAGTGGAGTTGACGGTCCCCAAGGGCACCGCGCCCGAGGGCGGACGACGGGGGAAGGCGGGCGCGTGAGCGAGCAGGGTCTGAAGGTCATGGTGGTCGACGACCACCCCATGTGGCGGGACGCGGTCGCCCGGGACCTGGCGGCGGCCGGCTGCGAGGTGGTCGCCACCGCCGGCGACGGACTCCAGGCGGTGCGCAGGGCGCAGGCCGCCGGGCCCGAGGTGCTGGTCCTGGACCTCAACCTGCCCGGGATGCCCGGCGTGCGGGTGTGCCAGGAACTGGTCGGCGCCAATCCGGCGCTGCGGGTGCTGGTGCTGTCCGCGAGCGGTGAGCACGCCGACGTCCTGGAGGCGGTCAAGTCCGGGGCGACCGGCTATCTGCTGAAGTCGGCGAGCACCGAGGAACTCCTCGACGCGGTGCGGCGCACGGCCGCGGGCGACGCGGTGTTCACCCCGGGCCTGGCCGGTCTGGTGCTCGGCGAGTACCGCAGGCTGGCGACCGAGCCGGCCCCCGCGACGCCGGACGAGGCGGGCGCGCCGCAGCTGACGGACCGGGAGACCGAGGTGCTGCGCCTGGTGGCCAAGGGCCTCTCGTACAAGCAGATCGCCGAACGGCTGGTCATCTCGCACCGCACGGTGCAGAACCACGTCCAGAACACCCTCGGCAAGCTGCAGTTGCACAACCGCGTCGAGCTGGTGCGGTACGCGATAGAGCGCGGCCTCGACGAGGCATGACGGGCCCGGCCCGGGGGTGTGACCGGCGCGGTCGCCTGCCGCCCCGGCCGCTCCCCGAAAGGAGCCGCTCGTACGGGTGAACACCCCCTGCCAACTCCCCGGTAAATCACGGACCTCACCGTCTGCCCCATCCCGGAGTGACCCAGATCACCATTAGCGTGACCGGGGTCGGCTCACACACGGCCGTGCGCGGCCACTGACGGGATGTAGGTGAAGCAGCGATGCGGGTCGGAGTACTGACCGGCGGCGGCGACTGCCCCGGTCTGAACGCAGTGATCAGGGGCATCGTCCGCAAGGGCACCCAGGAGTACGGGTACGAGTTCGTCGGCTTCCGGGACGGCTGGCGCGGGCCGCTGGAGGGCGACACGGTCACGTTGGACATCCCGGCGGTGCGCGGCATCCTGCCCCGCGGCGGCACCGTCCTCGGCTCCTCGCGGACCAACCCGTTCAAGGAACGCGACGGCGTCCGCCGGATCAAGGAGACGCTCGCCAAGGAGGAGGTCGAGGCGCTGATCGCGATCGGCGGCGAGGACACCCTCGGCGTCGCCGCCCGGCTCTCCGGCGAACACGCCGTCCCCTGCGTCGGCGTCCCCAAGACCATCGACAACGACCTGTCGGCCACCGACTACACCTTCGGCTTCGACACCGCCGTCGGCGTCGCCACCGAGGCCATCGACCGGCTGCACACCACCGCCGAGTCCCACATGCGGGTGCTCGTCGTCGAGGTGATGGGCCGGCACGCCGGCTGGATCGCGCTGCACTCCGGCCTCGCCGGCGGGGCGAACGTCATCCTCATCCCGGAGCAGCGCTTCGACATCGAGCAGGTCTGCCGGTGGATCGAGTCCCGCTTCAAGGTCCGCTACGCCCCGATCGTGGTCGTCGCCGAGGGCGCCATGCCCAAGGACGGGCAGATGGTCCTCAAGGACGACTCCACCGACTCCTTCGGGCACGTCCGGCTGTCCGGGGTGGGGGAGTGGCTGGCCAAGGAGATCGAGGCGCGCACCGGCAAGGAGGCGCGCACCACGGTCCTCGGGCACACCCAGCGCGGCGGCACGCCCAGCGCCTTCGACCGCTGGCTGGCCACCCGCTTCGGGCTGCACGCCATCGACGCGGTGCGCGACGGCGATTTCGGGAAGATGGTCGCGCTGCGCGGCACGGACATCGTCCGGGTGCCGATCGCGGAGGCCACCGCCAAGCTCAAGACCGTCGATCCGGCGCTCTACGCCGAGGCCGGCGTGTTCTTCGGCTGAGCCGGCCGCCGTCCCCCCCCGCCCCCGAGACCGCCGTCCGCTCGTCCGGCGCTCCGGGCGGCACCCCCGGGCGAGGCGCCGTATATTCGCCCTACGCGATACATCCGGCCCCTCGCCCCCGGGCGGCGGCGCGCCACCCGGGGGGAGAACCGGGAGAGCTCGTGGAGATCGTCGCCTTCGGGGTGCAGGCCGATGAGCGGCCGTTCCTGGACCGGGCCTTCGCCGGCCGGCACCAGGTCCGCAGTCTCGATGTCTTCCTCGACCGCGACACCGCGCCCATCGCGCACGGCTACGAGATCGTCAGCTCCAGCGTCAACGCCGATCTGGGCGCGGAGGTCCTGCAGACCCTCGCGGCCGGCGGCACCAAGCTGATCGCCCAGCGCTCCACCGGCTTCAACAACATCGATCTGCGGGCCGCGGCCGACCTCGGCCTGAGCGTCGGCCGGGTCTCCTGCTACTCCCCGCACGCGGTCGCCGAGTTCGCCTGGGCCCTCGCGCTGGCCGTCAACCGGCGGCTGGTCCGGGCCACCCACCGCACCCGCGACTTCGACTTCCGGCTGGACGGCCTGATGGGCCGGGATCTGTACGGGCGGACGGCGGGGGTGCTCGGCACCGGCAGGATCGGCGAGGCGTTCACCCGGATCGCCCACGGCTTCGGGATGAACCTGCTGGGCTGGGACCTCGTGGAGAACCCGCGCTGCACCGCGCTGGGCATGACGTACGTCCCCCGCGAGCGGCTGTTCGCCGAGGCCGACCTGATCTCCCTGCACCTCCCGCTGGTGGACGGGACCCGGCGGGTCGTCGACGCCGCCGCGCTGGCCGCGATGAAGGACGACGCGGTCCTGGTCAACTCCAGCCGCGGCGGGCTCGTCGACACCGCGGCCCTCGTCGAGACGCTCAAGGCCGGCCGGCTCACCGGGGTCGGCCTGGACGTCTACGAGGAGGAGGCGAAGTTCTTCTTCGTCGACAAGTCCCTGGACATCGTCGACGACGACACCCTCGCCCGCCTGATGACCTTCGGGAACGTGCTGGTCACCTCGCACCAGGCGTACTTCACCGCGGACGCGGTCGGCCAGATCGTCGAGGCCACCGTGGCCAACGTCGAGGACCACCTGGCCCACCGCACCAACGAGAACATGCTGGTCACACGAGGACAGCTGCCAGCAACTGCGCGGTGACCGAGGCGCCGTCCAAGGTCAGCACCGACTCCGGGTGGAACTGCACACCGGCGAAGCCCGGACCGCGCAGCGCGTGCACCTCCCCGGTGTCCGCGTCCCGGCTCAACTCCACGCGGTGCATGGCGAGTTCCGTCCGGGTGCGGTCGTCGCAGCGGGCCGTGAAGGTGTTGTAGAAGCCGACCGTCTCCGGACGCCCGAAGAAGTCGATCCGCTCCTGCGCGCCCTGGTAGGGCACGTCCTTGCGGACGATCTCCAACCCCAGCTCGGCGGCGATGAGTTCGTGCCCGAGGCAGACCCCGAGCAGGCCCTCGGGACACCCGGAGCGGTGCCCGGCGAGCAGCTCGGCGGTCAGCGACCGCAGGAAACGCATCTTGGGATCGGTGGCGTCCGACGGGTCGCCCGGCCCCGGGCCCAGCACGACCGGACCCGGGTGCGCGAGGGCCGCCTCGCGCAGCCCCGGCTCGTCGAAGCGGCGCACGGTGACGTCCAGCCCGGAGGTGCGCAGCAGATGCGCCAGCATCGCGGTGAAGGTGTCCTCCGCGTCGATCACCAGCGCGTGCCCGCTCAGCTCGGCGATCGGCGCGGTCGTCTGCAGCCGCAGCCAGAAGGGCGCGAGGCCGTCGCGGCGGGCGTCCAGCGCGGACCGCACCCGGGGGTCGTCGGCCAGCCGCTGCCCGCGGCCCCCGGCCGGCCCGCGCGCGGGCGCCGGCCGCACCCCCAGCGCGCTCAGCACCCCCGCGGCCTTGGCGTGCGTCTCGGCGACCTCGCCGCGCGGGTCGGAGGCGCGGACGAGGGTGGCGCCGACCGGCACCCGCAGCCGGCCGTCGGCGGAGATGTCGGCGGTACGGATCAGGATCGGCGAGTCCAGCGTCTGCGCGCCGCCCGCGTCCCGCCCGAGGAGCGCCAGCGCCCCCGCGTAGTAGCCGCGGCCCCGCCCGTCGCCGTCCACCGGCTCGTACCGCTCGATCACCCGGCAGGCGTTCTGCACCGGCGACCCGGTCACCGTCGCCGCGAACATCGTCTCCTTGAGCACCTCGCGCACATCGAGGGTGGAGCGGCCGCGCAGCTCGTACTCGGTGTGCGCGAGGTGCGCCATCTCCTTGAGCCGGGGCCCGATCACCACCCCGCCCCGGTCGCCGACGGTGCACATCATCTTCAGTTCCTCGTCCACCACCATCGACAGTTCCTCGGCCTCCTTGCGGTCGGCGAGGAACGCCAGCAGGCTCTCGGCGGTGGGGCCGCCCTCCGGGTAGCGGTAGGTGCCGCTGATCGGGTTCATCACGACCGTCCCGGCCGCCCGCCCGCCGTCCCCGGGCTCACCGGGGCCGCCCCTGCCCCCGGTCATCCGCACGTGCACCTCGGGGCTGGCGCCGACCAGGGTGCGCACCCCGGGGCGGTGCACCACATACGTCCAGTACGCGCCGCGCTCACCGGCCAGCAGCCGCCGGAACAGCGCCAGCGCGCCGGCCGCCGAGAAGTCCTCGACCGTGCCCTCGAACGTCCTGCGGATGACGAAGTTGGCGCCCTCACCGGTGCCGATCTCGTCCCGCACCACCCGCCCGACGATCTCCGCGTAGGCGTCGTCGTCCACGTCGAACGCCCCGTCCCGCACCCGCACCTCCTGCGCGGGCAGCGCCGCCAGCATGTCGTCGAGCGGCAGCTCGGCGCTCTCGCGGGGGCGCAGCACGGCCAGCGGCGTGCCGTCGTCGTGGGCCCGGAAGCCGCGCTCGCGGATCTGCCGGAACGGGATCAGCGCGAGCGCGTCGGTCACCGGCGCGTCCGGCACCCCCTCGCCCAGCGGGATGTCCGCCAGCCGCCCGACCTCCTCGACCTCGCCGATCAGTATCTCGACGGTGGGGGAGGCCGCCTCCCGTCCGGGCGTACGGCGGTGGAGCAGGGCGAACGGCGGGCAGGCGGGGTCGAGCAGCCGCCGGACGAGTGCGGCGGCGTCCGGGGCGGCGGGGGGCTCGCGGTGCATGACGGGGGTTCCTTCCAGGAGAGGAGGAACGGCCGCCGCACAAGGCTGAAGGCCGCCCCTCGGGCGGCCTTCGCGAAGTGTGTGGGTGCGCGCGAATCAGTGGGCCGCCGGATGAGCGGTCCACCACCAGTTCATGTTCATGGCCGGTCGCGTGCACATGGGGGGCACCCTACCGGACCGTCCGGGTGCCGTGCGTCTCACAGTCCGGATGCCCGGACGGACACCCTCGCGGGACCCCGTAATGTGGGACTTGTGACCGTGAACGCTGAAACCCACGCCGGTGGACACACCTGGCGAGACCTGCCCGCGGCGCAGCAGCCTGACTGGCCGGACCAAAAGGCTCTGCGCGATGTGATCGCGGAGCTCGAGTCCTATCCGCCGCTCGTCTTCGCGGGCGAGTGCGACCAGCTGCGCGAGCGCCTGGGAGCGGTCGCCCGTGGTGAGGCGTTCCTGCTTCAGGGCGGCGACTGCGCGGAGGCCTTCGACGGCGTATCCGCCGAGCACATCCGCAACAAGCTCAAGACGCTCCTCCAGATGGGCGCCGTCCTGACCTACGCCGGGTCCGTCCCGGTGGTGAAGGTCGGCCGGATCGCCGGCCAGTACAGCAAGCCGCGCTCCAAGCCCACCGAGACCCGCGACGGGGTGACGCTGCCGACCTACCGCGGCGACTCCGTCAACGGCTTCGAGTTCACCGAGGCGGCCCGGATCCCGGACCCCGAGCGGCTCAAGCGGATGTACCACGCCTCCGCGGCGACCCTCAACCTCGTGCGCGCCTTCACCACGGGCGGCTACGCCGACCTGCGGCAGGTGCACGCCTGGAACCAGGACTTCGTGAAGTCCTCGCCCTCCGGACAGCGCTACGAGGCGCTGGCCCGCGAGATCGACCGCGCGATGAACTTCATGAACGCCTGCGGGGTGGACCCGGAGGAGTTCAAGACGGTGGAGTTCTTCTCCTCGCACGAGGCCCTGATCCTGGACTACGAGTCGTCGCTGACCCGCACCGACTCGCGCACCGGCAACCTCTACGACGTCTCCGGCCACATGGTCTGGATCGGCGAGCGCACCCGTCAGCTCGACGGCGCGCACATCGAGTTCGCCTCGCGCATCCGCAACCCCCTCGGCGTCAAGCTCGGCCCGACGACGACGCCCGAGGACGCGCTGACGCTCATCGAGCGCCTCGACCCGGAGCGGGAGCCGGGCCGGCTGACCTTCATCACCCGCATGGGAGCGGACAAGGTCCGCGACAAGCTCCCCGAGCTGGTCGAGAAGGTCACCGCCTCCGGCGCGCAGGTCGCCTGGATCTGCGACCCGATGCACGGCAACACCTTCGAGGCGGCCTCCGGTCACAAGACCCGGCGCTTCGACGACGTGCTGGACGAGGTCAAGGGCTTCTTCGAGGTCCACAAGAGCCTCGGCACCCACCCGGGCGGCATCCACGTCGAGCTGACCGGTGACGACGTCACCGAGTGCGTGGGCGGCGGCGACGAGATCTTCGTCGACGACCTCCACCAGCGCTACGAGACCGCCTGCGACCCGCGGCTCAACCGCAGCCAGTCGCTCGACCTGGCCTTCCTGGTGGCGGAGATGTACCGCGACCAGTGAGCCGGACGGACGCTGACCTGCGCTGACGGCAGGGAACAACGACAGTGGGGCGCGGATCACAGGATCCGCGCCCCACTGTCGTTGTGCAGTCCCCGCCGTGGCAGGTAAGGTAAGGGTAACCTCACTCAAGATCAGCCGGACGGGTGAGGCGACTCCACGGAAGGTGAAGCCGCGTGTACGTCTGCTCCTGCTTCGGGATCACCGAGCAGCAGGTCCGTGAGCACGCGGACACGGGCGCCTGCACGCCCCGGCAGATCGCCTCCGCCTGCAAGGCCGGCACCGACTGCGGTGGCTGCGTCAAGCGCATCCAGTCCCTGCTCGGCCGGGGTGCCTGCCCCCGCCGGGAGCTCATCGACACCGGCGCGCCCGAGCCGCTGGGCGCGGAGGCGGACGCCGTGGGGCCCGCGGCGCTCTCGGAGGCCGCGTAGCCCGGAGGGCCGACGGGGATCTCCCGCGGCCGCTGCGCCGAAGGACGGGCATCCGGCCGCCCGCTCAGCTCGGCTGCTCGATGACCTGGGCGATGTAGAGCGCCTCACCGAGCTTCTCCACCAGCTCCAGCTGGGTGTCGAGATAGTCGATGTGGTGCTCCTCGTCCGCGAGGATGTCCTCGAAGATGTTCGCCGAGGTGATGTCGCCCTTGTTGCGCATCAGCTCGACGCCCCGCTTGAGCCGGTCGATGGCCTCGATCTCGATCTGCCGGTCGGCCTGGAACATCTCCGTGACGGTCTGCCCCACCCGTACGTGGAACAGCCGCTGGTAATTCGGCAGAGCCTCGAGGAAGAGAATCCGGTCCGTCAGGATCTCTGCGTGCTTCATCTCGTCGAAGGACTCTGAGCGGGTGTACTTCGCGAGCTTCGTCCAGCCGAAGTTCTCCTGCATCTTGGCGTGCAGGAAGTACTGATTGATCGCGGTGAGCTCGGCGGTCAGCTGCTCATTGAGGAATTCAATGACCTCGGGGTCGCCCTGCATGGCTGCGGGCTCCTTCCACGCGAGAAACTGGGCAGGTGCCGCATCCTCGCACCGCCCGGAGCGGGCCGTCCAGTAAGTGCATGCTTAGTGCGAGTTGCCCGAATCCCGCTCTCCCTGGTCATCGGCACCCCCTCCGGTCTGACACCATGGAGGGCATGGGTCAGCCGGAAAGCCGCGAAGAGGAGCCTCCTCAGCTGCCTCCGGGACAACGGTTGCAGCGGGGCTGGCCGGTGACGCATTACGGCCCGGTGCCGAAGTTCCGCGCCGAACGCTGGGAGTTCCGGGCATTCGGCGCCACCGCCGACGGCGAGAAACACTGCTGGTCGCACGAGGAATTCACGGCACTGCCGTACACCACGGTCGTTGCCGATATGCACTGCGTGACGAAATTCAGCATGCTGGGAGCCGAATGGGGCGGGGTGCGCACCCGGACGATCCTGGAACTCGCGCCGCCGGCTCCCGATGTCACCCACGTCATGGTGTGGGCCGAGTACGGCTTCAGCTCGAATGTGCGCATCGAGGATTTCGCCGCCGACAACTGCCTCTTCGCCACCCACCGCTCGGGTGAGCTGCTCACCGCGGAGCACGGCTTCCCGGTGCGCCTGATCGTTCCGCACCTGTACGCCTGGAAGGGCCCCAAGTGGGTCCGCGGCATCGAATACATGCGGGCCGACCGCCGCGGCTTCTGGGAGGAGCGCGGCTACCACAACCTGGGCGACCCCTGGCAGGAGCAGCGCTACTCGTACCAGGAAGAGCCCGGGGACGGCCCCGAGCTCTGATCCCGGCATCCGCGGGGCGGGGCTCAGTGCCCGCGCAGCTCCTTGAGCCGGGCCACGTCCGCCGCGTGCCCCTCCTTGCCGCCGGGGGTCTCGACCACCAGCGGCACCCCCTCCGTCGCCGGGTGGCGGAACAGCTCACCGAACGGCTCCGCACCGAGGTGCCCCGCGCCGATGTTCTCGTGCCTGTCCTTGTGGGCGCCCACGACATCCTTGGAGTCATTGGCGTGGATCAGCTTCAGCCGCCCCTCGCCGGCCACCTCCACCAGCTCGTCCAGCAGCGCCTTCATGCCGCCCGGCGCCGCCATGTCGTGCCCGGCCGCGAACGCGTGACAGGTGTCGAGGCAGATCCCCACCCTGGGGTGCCGGTCCAGCGCCTCGAAGTACGGGCCGAGATCCTCCGCCAGCGCACACAGCGACGCCCCCTGCCCGGCCGTCGGCTCCAGCAGCAGCCAGGGGTCGTCCGCGTGCGTCAGCTCGTCGAGCAACGGCAGCATCCGCTCCCTGACCTGCGCCATCGCCGTCTCGCGCGGCCGCCCGCCGGTCGCCGAACCGGTGTGCACGACCACGCCCAGTGCGCCGATCTCCCGGCCGCGGCGCAGCGAGTGGCGCAGCGACGCCACCGACTTGTCGACGGTCGCCCCGGTGTGCGAACCGAAGTTGATCAGATACGGCGCATGGACGTACGCCGGGATCCCCTCCTCGGCGCAGGCCGCCCGGAACGCCTCGTCCTGCTCGGGGCTGCCGGGCAGCGTGGCCCAGCCGCGCGGGTTGGCCACGAAGACCTGGACGACCTCGTCGCCCATCTCGCGGGCGTAGGGAAGGCCGGTCTTCGCCAGGCCGCCGGCCACCGGGACATGGCCGCCGACCGGGTTGCGTGCACGGGCGCGCCGCTCGGCGCCCTCGGGGGAGGTACTCACCCTCCCAGGGTGCCAGGTGCCCCGCGCCCGCCGGACGGCGGCCGCGGGGCACCGGTGGCGCGGCCTACAGCCCGCCGTCGAGCTCGATGGTGATCCTGCCGCCCTTCGGCGCCTTCTTGCCGGGCTCGACGGACTGAGTGTCGACCGTGTCCTTCGGGAAGAAGAACGGCTTCTTCACCTCGACCTGGAAGCCCAGGTCCGTCAGCTGCCTCTTGGCGTCGTCGACGTTCTTGCCGGTGACGTTCGGGACGGCGATCATCTCCGGGCCCTTGGACAGCGTGAGGGTGATCGTGTCGCCCTTGCCGCGCGTCTGGCCCTCGGCCGGGTTCTGCCGGGCGACGGTGCCCTTGTCCTGGGTGGAGTAGACCGGCTCGTCGGCGAACCGCACCTGGAAGCCGGCCTCCCGCAGTGTGTTCGCCGCGTCCGCCCGGTCGCTGCCGAGGACGCCCGGCACATCGACGGCGCTGCCACGGCTGACCGTCAGCCCCACCGCGGTGTCCGGCCGCCGCTTGGTGCCGCCGGCCGGGTCCGTACGGATCACCGAGCCCTTGGCGACCTCGTCGCTGAACTCCCGGTTCACGGTGCCCGGGATCAGCCCCCGGTCGCGCAGCTTGCGCTTGGCGTCCGCGAACGGCGTGCCCGACAGGTCGGGCACGGAGACGATGTCCGGACCGCGCGAGACGGTGAGGGTGACCGTGCCCGTGCCGCGGATCCGCTTGCCGTTCGCCGGGTCGGTCTTCATGATGTGGCCGCGCTCCACGTTCGAGCTGAAGCCGCGCACCACCTTCACCCCCAGACCCTCGTCCCGCAGGGTCTTCTCGGCCTTGGCCTGCGGCATGTCCAGCACCGCGGGGACGGTCGTGAACTGACCGGAGGTGACGTACCAGACGCCCGTGCCGACCCCGAGGACCAGCAGGACCGCCGCGACGACCGTGACGAGCCGCCGCCGGAGCAGCCCGCCCCGGGGCGGCGCCTCCTCGGCGGGCACCGGACGCAGCCGGGTGGTCCGCTCGGACTCCTGCGGCACCTCCAGACGGCTGGTGCGGTTCAGCTCCGCCCCGGTGTCGCCCGGCAGCTGCCCGCCCGCGGTGCGCGGTATCACGTCTGTCGGCTCCGAACCGTCGCCCGCGGCCACCGTCCTCGCCTCCGGCGGCACGATGTCCAGCTGGGCGTCGGACAGCTGCGCACGGGCCTCCTGCGCCCGGAAGAGCAGCGCCACCGCGTCCTGCGGACGCAGCTGCGGATCGCGGGCACAGGCCAGCGCGACCAGCTCGTCCAGCTGCGGCGCGAGGCCGGGCACCAGGCCCGACGGCGGCAGCACGTCCTCGTGGAGATGCTGGTAGAGGATCTGTGCCACGGTGCCACCGGTGTGCGGCTTGCCGCCGGTCAGCATCTCGTAGAGCACCACACCGCAGGCGTACACATCGACCCGGGCGTCCGCGGTGCCGTGCTCCAGCTGCTCCGGGGCGAGGTAGGAGACGGTGCCCAGCACGGAGCCCGTCGAGGCGGTGGTGTTGGTGTCCACCGCGCGCACCAGACCGAAGTCGGCGACCTTCACCCGGCCGTCGTCGCCGATCAGGACGTTCTCCGGCTTCATGTCGCGGTGCACCAGCCCCGCGCGGTGCGCGGCCCCCAGAGCGGCCAGGATCGGCTCCAGGACGTCCAGCGCCGCCCGCGGCTGCAGGGCGCCCCGCTCGCGCAGCACGTCGCGCAGCGTGCAGCCGGCGACGTACTCCATGGCCAGATACACGTACGTACCGTCCGTGCCCTGGTCGAAGACGCCCACCACATTCGGATGCGACAGCCGCGCCACCGACTTCGCCTCCCGGATGAAGCGCTCCACGAACGCCTCGTCCGTGGCGAGCCCCGGGTGCATCACCTTCAGCGCGAGCACCCGGTCGAGCCGGGTGTCCACGGCCTGATAGACCGTGGCCATGCCGCCTGCGGCGATGCGCGCCTGGACACGGTAGCGGCCGTCGAGCAGCTGGCCCACGAGCGGGTCCTGAAGGGTGGTATCCACGGGAGACGAGTCTAACGTTCCGCTGCGCTTGGCTTTTGGCCCACGTTTTTGGCTTTCCCGCCGTGGTTGTTGCTCGCCGTGTTTCGCCCGCTGGCGCGGTGCGCTCGGCGTGGCGCCTGGCGGCGGGCGGGGTCCGCTGCGCGGGGCTGTCGGGGTGCGGTGACGGGCCTGCGCGGGTGGGGGTGTCCGGACTGCTTCGCTTTACGTCCGGACACCCCCACCCGCTCCGGCCCGTCCCCTCCCGTGGGTGGGTGGGAAAGACGGTCGGTGGGGGTGGACCTCGGTGGTCCGGTGCGCGTTGTGGACGTGGGGAAACGGCCGTGGGCATAGGGAAAGGGCTGCGGCGCAGGGAGTTGGCTGTGATCGACGCCCGCCCCCACCCACCTGTACTCACTCTCCCCACGGGAGGGGACGGGCCGGAGGGGCCTGGTGTGTGGACGTAAAGCGAAGCAGTCCACACACCAGGCCCCGGAGGTCCGTCACCGCACCCACAGCCCCGCGCAGCGGACCCCGCCCGCCGCAGGCGCCCCGGCGAGCGCACCGCGCCAGCGGGCGAAACACGGCGAGAAGAACCCACGGCGGGAAAGACAAAAACGTGGGAGGCCCCTTAGAACGCTGGCCGCTCGGGGTCGAACTCCGGCATTCCCTGCGTCGGGGATGACGCCAGGGCGAAGTGACGTCGTGGGATGCGCCCCGCGCAAAACGCCAGGCGGCCCGCCGTGACCGCGTACCGCATGGCCGAGGCCATGAGTTCGGGTTCCTGGGCGCGGGTCACGGCGGAGGCCAGCATGACCGCGGCGCAGCCGAGTTCCATGGCCTGGGAGACGTCCGAGGCGGTTCCGGCGCCCGCGTCGAGGATGACGGGGACGCCGGCCCGTTCGGTGATCAGCTGGAAGTTGTGGGGGTTGCGGATGCCCAGGCCGGAGCCGATCGGTGAGCCCAGGGGCATGATCGCGGCGCAGCCCACGTCCTCCAGCTTGCGGGCCAGTACGGGGTCGTCGTTGGTGTAGGGCAGCACCGTGAAGCCGTCGTCGACGAGGGTCTCGGCGGCGTCCAGCAGCTCGATGGGGTCGGGCAGAAGGGTGCGCTCGTCGGCGACGACCTCCAGCTTGACCCAGTCGGTGCCGAGCGCTTCGCGGGCGAGCCGGGCCGTGAGCACCGCTTCGCCGGCGGTGAAGCAGCCCGCGGTGTTCGGCAGCACCTTGATCTTGTGCCGTTCCAGTACGGACAGCACGGAGCCCTGCACGGTCGGGTCCAGGCGCCGCATGGCGACGGTGGTCAGCTCCGTGCCGGAGGCGAGCAGGGCGCGCTCCAGGACGTCGAGGCTGGGCGCGCCGCCGGTTCCCATGATCAGGCGGGAGCCGAAGGTGGTGCCGGCGAGGGTGAGGGGGTCGCGGTCCGGGGCGGGGCCGCTGTCGGGGGCGGGGGCGGTGTCCTTGAGCGTGGTGGTGTCGGGCATGGCGGCGGATCAGCCTCCCTGGACCGCGGTGAGGACCTCGACGCGGTCGCCGTCGCCGAGGGGGGTGGCCGCCCACTGGGCGCGGGGCACCACGACGTCGTTGACCGCCGCGGCCACCCCGGTGGGTGCCTGGGAGAGGGTGGCGACGAGCCGGTCGAGGGTCAGTCCGCCGGGGACCTCGCGGGCCTGCCCGTTGACGGACACCGAGACGGGAGGGGCGGACGGGGCGGCGTTCATACGGGCTGCTCCTGGGGGGCACGGGTGCGCTCGGGGCCCGGGGCGGCGGGGGAGAAGCGCGCGGGGGAGAAGGGGCGGGCCTCTTCGGGGAGGAGGCCGGTGGCGAGTACCTCGGCCATCGCGTCACCGGTGACGGGGGTGAGCAGCACTCCGTTGCGGAAGTGGCCGGTGGCCAGGTGGAGGCCGGGCAGTGCGGTCGGCCCGAGCATCGGGGCGTTGTCGGGGGAGCCGGGGCGCAGTCCGGCGCAGGTCTCGACGAGCGGGAGTTCGGTGATGCCGGGGACCAGCTCGTGGGCGTCGCGCAGCAGCTCGTAGACGCCGCCGGCGGTCACGGTGGTGTCCCAGCCCAGCTCCTCGCTGGTGGCGCCGACGACGAGTTCGCCGTTCTCCCGGGGGACCAGGTAGAGCGGGCCGCCGCGGACGACCGCCCGTACGGTGCGGGAGAGGAACGGGGGGCTGCCGGCGGGCATCTCGGGCAGGCGCAGCCGCAGGACCTGGCCCTTGACGGGGCGCACCGGCGGCAGCACCTCGTCGGGCACGCCGTCGAGCCGGCCGCTCCAGCTGCCCGCGGCCAGCACGACCTGGCCGGCCGGGACCCGGGTGCCGTCGGCGAGTTCGGCGCCGGCGGCCCGGCCGCCGTCGACCGTCAGCCGCACCGCCCGGCTCCGGTGGAAGGCCACCCCGGAGCGCTCGCAGGCGGTCGCCAGCGCGCTCGCCAGCCGGCGCGGATCGACCTGGTGGTCGCCGTCGACCCGCAGGCCGCCGCGCACCCCGGGGGCCAGCATCGGCTCCAGCCGCCGGCATTCGCGCCCGGTGAGCCACTGCGACTCCAGTCCCGAGCGGGTCTGCAGGGCGTGCAGGTCGCGCAGGTGGGCGCGGTCGTCGGCGTCCAGTGCGACGGCCAGGGTGCCGCACCGCCGGTGGCCGACGGTCTGGCCGGTGGCCTCCTCCAGCTCGTCGACGAAGGCGGGGTAGCGCCGCGCGGAGGCGAGGTTGAGGCCGAGCAGGGTCTGCTCGCCGTAGTGGAGCTCGCTGACCGCGGCCAGCATCCCGGCCGCGACCCGGGCCGCGCCGCCGCCGGGGGCGGGGTCGGCGACCGCGGCGCTCAGTCCGCGCACGGCCGCCCGCCAGGCGGTGACCAGGCCGATGAGCCCGCCGCCGATGACGAGCACATCGGGGCTCGGCGGGGTGGTGTTCGGGTGCGTGACAGCTGTCTGCATGGGTGTCCAGCCCCTCCCTTCGCCGGCATGACCCGGATCAGGTTCGTACGGTCGGAGGCCGGCCAGCCTCCCTCTCAGCCCGGTGCGTCCGGGCTCCCGCGAGTGCGTGTATCCGTCACCCTAATACGGGGCCGCGAGGCGCCGTAAGGCAGCGTCCCGGGGCTCCCGGGGGCCGGCGTCCCGGGTGGCCGTGGCCGTGACGCTGTGTCAGAGATCTCCTTGCGCGCTGCTGCGAGCCGCGTCACACCCCGTCCTAGAGTGATCGGGTGAGCGAGCAGAGCAAGTCCTCCCAGGCCCCTGACCGCACGCCGCACGTCGTGATCGCCGGCGCGGGAATCGCGGGTGTGCAGACCGCTGTCGCCCTGCGAGAACAGGGCTGGCCCGGCGCGATCACGCTCCTGGGCGACGAGCCCCACCAGCCCTACGACCGCCCGCCGCTGTCCAAGGCGGTGCTGCTGGGCAAGGCCGAGGGCTCCGCCTTCGACGTCGACTTCGCCGCGCTCGGCATCACCCTCCACCTCGGCCGCCCGGTCACCGGCCTGGTGCCGCAGGACCATGTGATCGAGACGGCCGAGGGCCCGGTCCGCTACGACTACGCGGTCCTGGCGACCGGCGCCGACCCGATCGTGCTGCCCGGCAGCGAGGGCATGCCCGGCGTCCATCTGCTGCGCACCCTGGACGACGCCGAGCGGCTGCGGCCGGTGCTCGCCGCCCAGCACGAGATCGTGGTCGTCGGGGCCGGCTGGATCGGCGCCGAGTTCGCGACTGCGGCCCGTGAGGCGGGCTGCGCGGTCACCGTCGTCGAGGCCGCCGACCGCCCGCTGGCCGGTGCGCTGCCCGCCGAGGTCGCCGCCCACATGACCGGCTGGTACGCGGACGCGGGCGCCGAGCTGCGCACCGGCGCCCGGGTCGCGTCCGTCACCGCGGGCGCGGTCACCCTCGACGACGGCACGGTGCTGCCCGCCGACGCGGTGGTCATCGGCATCGGCGCCCGCCCCGCGACCGGCTGGCTGGCCGGCTCCGGCGTCGAGGTCTCGCCGCGGGACGGCTCCGTGCTGGCCGACGAGCAGCTGCGCACCTCCGTGCCCGACGTCTACGCCGTCGGCGACTGCGCCTCCTTCCCCTCCGCCCGTTACGGCGCCCGCCTGCTGGTCCACCACTGGGACAACGCGCTCCAGGGCCCGCGCACGGTCGCCGAGAACATCGTCCGCGGCGAGGCGGAAGGGGTGGCCTACGATCCCGTCCCGTACTTCTGGTCGGAGCAGTTCGGCCGGTTCGTGCAGTACGTGGGGCATCACGGGGACGCCGACGAGCTGGTGTGGCGCGGCGACCCGGCCGGGGCCGCCTGGTCGGTGATCTGGCTGCGGGAGGGCCGGCTCGTCGCGCTGCTGGCCGTCGGGCGGCCGCGGGACCTCGCCCAGGGCCGCAAGCTGATCGAGCGGGGCGTGGTCCTGGACCGGGAGCGGGCCGCGAACGCGTCGGTGCCGCTGAAGGCCGCGGCGCAGTAGCCGGACGCGCCGTGACCGGTGGTCGTCGGCCGGGCGCCCGCCGTCACCCTCCGGTGTGCCGGAAAGCCCCTGATGGCGATGCCCGGCTACCGGCTGTCAGTGTGAGGTGGCAGGCTTGTGCCGTGACCGAGATTGACGCAAACATCGATGGACTCGTCCCCGCCTGGCTCACCCTCCCCGACATCGCCGAACAGCTCGGCGTCGAGGTGACGCGCGTCCGGCAGCTGGTCAAGGAGGGCCAGCTGATCGCGGTGCGCCGCGGCGAGAACCGGGCGCTGCACGTGCCCGCCGATTTCATCAAGGACGACAAGGTGGTCAAGGGCCTCGTCGGCACCCTCACCCTCCTCAAGGACGACGGCTTCACCGACGAGGAGATGCTGGAGTGGCTGTTCACCCCGGATGAGACCCTGCCCGGCACGCCCGCCCAGGCGCTGCGCGAGAATCGCGGCACGGAGGTGAAGCGGCGGGCCCAGGCGCTCGCCGTCTGACGCCTCCGGCGCGGCCCGCCCTCCGCCGGCGGCCGTCGCAGCACCCGTGACCGCATCCGCGGGGCGTACGGACCGGAAGGCCCGGCCCGTACGCCCCCGAACCTGGGGGGAAGCCGCCCGATGACCACCGCACGCCCGGCCCTGTCCGACGCCCGGCTCTACCTCTGCACGGACGCCCGCCGGCGGCAGGGCGACCTCCCGCAGTTCCTGGACGCGGTGCTCTCCTCGGGCGTGGACATCGTCCAGCTGCGGGACAAGGGCATGGAGGCCGGCGAGGAGCTCCGGCATCTGGAGGTCTTCGCGGACGCCTGCCGGCGGCACGGCAAGCTGCTCGCGGTCAACGACCGCGCGGACGTCGCCCACGCGGCGGGCAGCGACGTGCTGCATCTGGGACAGGGCGACCTGCCGGTTCCTGCCGCCCGCGCCCTGCTGGGCCCGGACGTCCTCATAGGCCGCTCCACCCACGCCGAGGCCGAGGTGGACGCCGCGCTCACCGAACCCGGCGTGGACTACTTCTGCACGGGCCCGTGCTGGCCGACCCCCACCAAGCCGGGCCGCCACGCGCCCGGCCTCGACCTGGTCCGCTATGCCGCGGCCCGCGCCTCCGAGCGCCCCTGGTTCGCGATCGGCGGCATCGACGCCGGGAACCTCGACGAGGTGCTGCGGGCCGGCGCCCGCCGGATCGTGGTGGTCCGCGCCCTCACCGAGGCGGACGACCCGGGAGCCGCGGCCGCCTCCCTGGCCAAGCGCCTCCGCACCTGGGACGAGTGAGGACCCTTTCGGCGCCGGCCCGTCCGGCCCGCGGGGACGGGTGACGAGGATCACTGCGCACGGTGCCGGACACCGGGCGTCCGACGTCCGGGCGACCGGAACATGTCCACCCAGTGGACACCGAGCCGACCAACCAGGCATTACGCCGGACGCGGTTGGTGTGGGACCTGCCGGTGGTTAACCTGCCGGTATGGCCCTAGGTACAGCTTCCACCAGGACTGATCGCGCCCGCACGGTGCGCGACCTGCTTGCTTCCGGTAAGCAGTCGTATTCGTTCGAGTTCGCCGCCCCCAAGACGGAGAAGGGCGAGCGGACCCTGTGGAACGCCATTCGCCGCATCGAGGCCGTCGCGCCGACCTTCGTCTCCGTGACGTACGGCGCCGGCGGCACCTCCCGTGACGGCACGGTCCGCGCCACCGAGCGCATCGCCACCGACACCACCCTGACCCCGGTCGCCCATCTCACCGCGGTCAACCACTCCACGGCCGACCTGCGCCACATCATCGGCCAGTACGCCGACGCCGGGATCCGCAACATGCTTGCGCTGCGCGGCGACCCGCCCGGCGACCCGATGGGCGAGTGGGTCAAGCACCCCGACGGCATCGGCTACGCCGCCGAGCTGGTCCGGCTCATCAAGGAGTCCGGCGACTTCTGCGTCGGCGTCGCCGCCTTCCCCGAGATGCATCCGCGCTCGACGGACTGGGACACGGACGTGGCGCACTTCGTCGACAAGTGCCGCGCCGGTGCGGACTTCGCCATCACCCAGATGTTCTTCTACCCCGAGGACTACTTCCGGCTGCGGGACCGGGTTTCGGCCGCGGGTTGCTCCACGCCGATCATTCCGGAGATCATGCCGGTGACGAACGTGCGCCAGATCGAGCGGTTCGCTCAGCTCAGCAACGCGGCCTTCCCGCCCGAGCTGGCCGAGCGGATCCTCGCCGTCAAGGACGACCCGGCGGCGGTACGCTCCATTGGTATCGAGTACGCAACGGACCTGTGCGCACGCTTGATGGCCGAGGATGTTCCCGGGTTGCACTTCATTACCCTGAACCACTCCACGGCGACCCTGGAAATCTACGAGAATCTGGGACTGCACCAGCAGTCCTGATCACGGTTGCCGGCGAGCGGCGGAAGAGGGGCGTATATGGGCTGGACGGTCCTCTACATCGCGTTCGGCCTGGTCGCTCTGTGGCTGTTGGGTGAGGTCCTGCTCCAGAACAAGGCGCGGCTGCGCTGGCGGCTGCTGGCCTTCGCCGGATTCCTCGCCGTGGTCGTCGGCGTCGTCATCCCGTCAATAGTCGTGATCGGGCTGGGACTTGTCGCCTTCGCCATCGGCCAGACGAATGTGACGCTGTCCTTCCGCCGCGGTTTCACCACCGGCTGGGCCCTGCGCGCCAAGCCCGAGGCCGCTCCCGAGGGCGGCCGGCGCCGCCGGGCCCGCACCTCCGCGCCGCCGCCCGCCGAACCGACCCTGGAGGTCTCCGGCCTGGAGGCGGTGCCGCCCGGCGAGAGCACCGGCCGGTTCGGCGACGGGGGCCCGGACACCTTCGAGAGCACCGGCGGCTTCCAGCGCATCGACGCCTCCGCCGGACGGGACACCTCGGCAGGGCGGGACGCCTCCGCCGGGCAGGGCTCCTACGGCACAGGCGGCGCCTACGGGGCGCAGGACGGCTTCGCCGGGCAGAACACCGCCGCGGGGCAGGAGGCGTTCGCCGCGCAGGAGACCGTCGTCGGCCAGGGCTTCTACGCCTACGACGCCGGCGACGACTACCGCGCCCAGGACCCGTACCAGGCGCAGCAGGGCCAGGACGCCTACGCCACCCAGGCGTTCGCCGCCCCGGACGACTTCGCGCGGGCCGACACCACCGCCGTCTACGCGCCCCAGCCGATGCCCGAGGAGACCGGCCAGTACGGCGTCTACAGCCCCGACGCCCGCGGCCAGCAGCCCGGTTACGGCGGCTACGACGCCTACAGCCCCGCCGCGGGCGGCGACAGCAACGGCAACGGCTATGCGTACGGCGGCGGTTACGACCCGAACGGAGCCGGCCGGGCCCCGTACGCCGACCCCTACGCGGCCTACGGCGACGGCCAGGGCCAGCAGGCGCCCTACGCCGACCCGTACCTCGGCGGCCAGCAGTACGCCGCGCCCTACGACCCCTACCAGCAGGCCGACCCCTACGCGGGATCGCCGTACGCGGCGCAGCAGTACGACGCCCAGGGGCAGCCGCTCGGCCAGGGCTACGGCGAGACGCCGCCCGGTGGCGTCTGGGTGCCCCAGCAGCGCGACGGCGAACTGCCGCCCGAGCAGCAGCCCTACCCGCCCTACCAACAGCCGGGATACGACGGGCAGCAGTACCGCTACTGAACGGCCGGACGGGCGGCGCCGCGTCGCGCCTCGGCTCCGGTCCGGCGGGAGTGCCGGGCCGCGCCGCTCAGGTGGAGCCCTGCCAGTCGTCGCCGTTCACGATCAGGCCCGCGACGATCGCGCCGGACATCCCGGCGTGCGCCGGGCCGCCGCCCGGGTGCGACCAGCCGCCGACGGCGTAGAGCCCCGGTATGCGGGTGCGGTTGCCGGGCCGCAGGAAGCGGCCCTCCCGGCCCGCCAGCGCCGGCCCCGGCACCAGCGTCTCCGGCGTCGGGGGCAGCACCTCCCGCCACAGCACCCGCTCCCGCAGCCCGGGGACCGCGGCCTCGGCGCTCTCGGTCATCCGCTCCGCCGCGGCCGCCACCACCTCCCCGTCGAGCCAGTCGACCGGGCCCGGCGGCGCCACCGTCGCGGTGAGGGTCACCGCCTCATGGGCCTCGTCCGGCCGGGACGAGGGATCGTCGGGCCGCAGCACCGTCACCGTGGGCCGCTCGCAGGGGGTCCGCTGCCCGGAGCCGTCGCCGAACACGCCCGCCAACTCGGCCGCGCGGTCCGGAGCATGGACCACCGTGCGGTGCGCGGCGTCCGCCGGGCGCGCGCCGCGCAGCGCCAGACAGACCGTGAGCCGCCCGGTCGCCCGGTCACCCGGGACCGGAGCGGGCCGCACGTCGTCGGCGCCCCAGGGCTCGCGGTCCCCGCACAGCTCCACGAGGCGGACCGGATCGATGCCCGCCACCACGAACTCCGCCTCGCACACCCGGCCGTCGGCCAGCTCGACGCCCGCCGCCCGGCCGTCCTTCCCGACGATCCCGGTCACCTCCGCGCCGAAACCGAACTCCACCTTGCGCGCCAGGCAGCGCTCGTACAGCGCGTCGGCCAGCGCCCGCATACCGCCGCGCGGATACCAGCTCCCGAAGGTCTGCTCCATGTACGGCAGCACGGCGGCGCTCGCCGGGGCGCTGCGCGGGTCGAAGCCGTACGCCAGCGCATGGCTCTCCAGCAGCGCCGTCAGCCGGGGGTCGGCCAGCTCGCGGCGGGCCACCTCGGCGAGCGTGGCGGTGGTGGGCCCCTTGCCCCGGCCGAACAGCCCGCGCCTGCGCACCGCCGGATACGGATCACGCCCCAGCACCCGCCAGTCCGGCCACAGCGGCTCCTCCAGGAGCGGCCTGCGGGTGGCGTCCCAGGCCTCGCGGGCCCGGCTCATCACATCGCTCCAGCGTTCGCCGCGGCCCGCGCCCAGCGCCTCGTCCAGGGCCGCAAGCACCCCGGCCCGTGAGGCGTTCGGCAGCGACACGGCCGTCCCGTCGGCGAAGACGTGCCGGCTCGCGGGGTCGACCTGGGACAGCTCGACGCACCGCTCCAGCGCCTCCCGGCCGGTCTTGAGGAACAGATCGCGGTAGACGGCCGGCAGATGCAGCAGGCCGGGGCCCGTGTCGAAGGCGAAGCCATCCCGTTCCCACCGCTTGAGCGCGCCGCCGTGCGTCGCGCCGCGTTCGAAGACCGCCACCCGGTGGCCCGCGACGGCCAGCCGGGCGGCGGCCGCCATCGCGCCCATCCCGGCGCCGATCACCGCAATCCGTGCCATGCCTGCGACTTTATCCGGCCCCACCGACAACGCCCGCACGGCCGGGGTCCGGCCCGGCAGCGGCGGTCCGAGGGCCGGCGGCGGGCCCGCCGTCAGACCGCCGGTGGCAGCGCCCCGCCCGCCGTCGCCAGCCGCTTCTCCTCGCGCCGCTGCCGGCGCCGCCGCAGGTACCGGCGGATCCGCGACCACAGGAAGACCACCAGCGCGATCCCCGCCAGCAGCAGCGTCGCCGCGATGACCGCGGCGGCCACCGGATGGAACACGGCGAAGGCGATCAGCCCGGCCACACCCAGATCCTCGGCGAGGCTCAGCACGATGTTGCTGGCGGGCTCCGGCGAGGTGTTGACGGCGATCCGGGCACCTGCCTTGACCAGATGGCTCAGCAGCGCCGTGGAACCGCCCACCGCGCCCGCCGCCAGCTCGGGCAGCGAACCGTTCTGACCGGCCAGCAGCGCCCCCACGACGGCGCCGGACACCGGCCGGATCACCGTGTGCACGGAGTCCCAGACCGAGTCGACGTACGGGATCTTGTCGGCGACCGCCTCGCACAGGAAGAGCAGCCCGGCCACGATCAGTACATCGGGGCGCTGCAGCGCCGCCGGGACCTCGTCGGTGACGCCGGTCGCGCCGAGCAGGCCGAAGAGCAGGACGACGGCGTAGGCGTTGATCCCGCTCGCCCAGCCACTGGTGAACACCAAGGGAAGTACGGACACGCGGGAAAGCGTAGGCCCCCACTGGGGCGGGGTGCTCAGGTTTGAGTATCCGTACTCAGACCCCGAGATGAGTAGGTACGCGGATGGGCCGGCACCCGCCCGGAAGGAAGAGTGGGGACCACGGAAGGGAAGCGCGCCGCACCGCCGACACGGGGCGGCGGAACGGCGCGGGTCCCGGACGTGACGGGGGATACGGGGGAAGCACGGGGGAGTACGGGGGAAGCGCTGTCCTGGTCGGATCGACGGGGGAACGATCCGTGCCAGGGCAGCGCGCTTCCGTGTGCGGGCCCCGGGGGGAAGAAGCGCGGTGCGCGCCGGCCCCGACCGGCCGGCGCGCACCGCTTCCCCTTCCCGGCGGGCCTGGGGCTGCCAGGCGCCGCGAGGCAGGCGGGACTTCGGACAGGGCCTAGGAAGGCCGGGCGCTGACCCGTCCCTGGAGCAGCCGCGACAGCGCCGCGTGGACCTCGTCGATCGACCGGTCCGGCTGGTAGGACTGCCAGTCCAGGGCGGCCACCAGGACCATCCCGAACAGCGCCGACGCGGTCAGCGGGATGTCGATCTCCTCGCTCAGCTCGCCGCCCGCCACCGCCTCGCGCAGCACGCCCTGCACCACGGCGACGGCCCGCTCGCGCACCACCATCAGCGTCGACTGCCAGGCCCGGTTGGTGCGCCACAGCTCGGCGACGTAGAGCTGGGTGAGCGCCGGGTAACGGGAGATGAATTCCAGCCCGGCACGGATCATCGCGTCCAGCGCGTCGATCCGGCTGCCGCCCCGGCCGGTGACCTCCTCGGCGGCCGCCTGCAGGGACGTCGCCAGCATCTCGATGCCGTGCCGCAGCAGCTCTTCGAAGAGCACGTTCTTGCTCGCGAAGTTGTAGTAGACCGTGCCCTTCGCGACGCCGGCACGCTCGGCGATCTCGTCCACCGTGGTGGACGAGAAGCCCTGTTCGGCGATGAGCGTGACCGCGGCCTCGAAGAGCTTGCGCCGGGTGGCGTCGCGGCGTGAGTGGGAGCTGTCCATGGGGGTGATTGTGCCGGTCCCCGCCGGTCGGTGCGCGCCGCGCCGGAGGCTCCCCCCCCGGACGGGTTCCGGGGGGGGGGAGCCTCCGGCAGGGCGGCGGTGCGCCGGGGTCACTTCCCGGCGGCAGCCGGGGGAGGGAGGACGCTCACAGGCTCAGCTCCGGGTGGAGATCCTTCATCCGCACCACCTGCCGGCCGCGCGCCGTCAGGGACGTCAGCACGAGCGCCCCCGCGGTGAACGCCACCAGCACCGCACTGCCCTGCCACACGGGCGCGAGCTCCCCGCCCGTGATCAGCCGGCGCAGCCCCTCCACGATGTAACTCATCGGCAGATACGGGTGGATGGCCCCGAAGAAGCCCGGACTGGTCTGGACGGGATAGGTGCCGCCCGCGGAGGTCAGCTGGAGCATCAGCAGCGCCAGCACCAGGATCCGGCCGGCCGGGCCGAACTGCGCGTTCAGCCACTGCACGATCGCCGAGAAACAGGCCGTGACCAGCACGAGGAAGCCCAGCGTGCCCGCCGCCCGCGCCATCTCCAGGCCGAGCCCGAAGTGCAGTACGGACATCAGCGCCGCGGTCTGCAGCACCCCCACTCCGAACACCGGCAGCCACCCCGAGACCGCCACCCGCCAGGAGGACGCGCCCATCGCCAGTGCCCGCCGGTTCAACGGCTGGATCAGCATGTACGCCACCATGGCGCCGACCCACAGGGACAGCGGGATGAAGTACGGGGCGAACCCGGTGCCGTAGTTCGGCGCCTTGTGGGCGGCGTCCGAGGCCAGCTGCACCGGGTCGGACATGACCCGGGTGCGCGCGTCGCGGTCCTTCCTGCCGTAGTCGGGGATCTGCCGCGCCCCGTCGTGCAGCCCGCCGGCCAGCTTCTGCGAGCCGTCGGAGAGCTTGAACATCCCGCCGTTCAGCGTGTGCGCGCCGTCCTTGAGGCGGCCCACACCGGAGTCGAGGTCGCCCATGCCGCTCGCGGCGCGGCCCGTACCGTCGTGCAGCGCGGACGCGCCGTCCCTGAGCCTGTCCGCGCCGGCGGCCAGCCGGGCGTTGCCCGCGGCCAGCTTGCGCGCCCCCGCGGACACCCGATGCGCCCCGTCGTTGAGATCGTTGATCTTCTTCACGGCGGCGTCCATGTCGGCGCCCAGCGTCGGCCCGCGCCGCGCCAGCTCGCCCGCCAGCGAGTGCAGCGTGTCCAGGTCCCGGCCCAGCCGGTCGAGGTTCTTCTGGTCGTGGACGTAGCCGCTGACCTCCTCGGCCTGGTCCGCCGCGGCGGCCGCCTGCCGGGTGAGCTGCTTCAGCTCCGTGCAGGAGGTGTCGAGCCGCACCGCGCTCTCGCAGCGCAGCCGGTAGTAGGCGGCCAGGTGGTCGGACATCCCTCGGGAGAGCTCCGCCCCCGTGGACGCCGCGGCGGGGAGCTTGCCGAGGTGGTCGCGGAGCGCCTGCGAACCGTCGGCGACGAGCCGCGCCGCCTCGCCGATCTCCTTGCCGTGCGCCCGGATGAAGGGCCCCACCTTGCCGACGACCCCGTTGACCGTGTCGGCCAGCTGCTGGGTCCCCTGAGCCACCTGCCCGGAACCGTCCGCCAGTTGGCGCGAGCCGTCGGCCGCGCTCCCGGCTCCCCGGGCGAGGTCGGAGCTGCCCCGGGAGAGCCGCCCCGCGCCCGCGTCGAGGTCGCCCAGGCCCGCGACGAGCTTGCCGCTGCCGTCCTTCGCCGTGCCCAGCCCGTCGGCCAGTTCACCCGCGCCGTGCCGGGCCTGCCCGATGCCGTCGTTGAGCCGGTCGGCGCCGTCCGCGGCCTCTTCGGTCCTGCCGTGCAGCGTCGAGAACGACACGAAGATCTTGTCCAGGAAGGTGCGCGACGACTTCGCGGAGGCCGCGGAGCGCACCTCCGAGAACACCGTCCGGGAGATCTGCCCGACGATGTAGTTGTTCGCGTCGTTCGTCCGCACCTTGAGGGCGCCCGTCTCCGGGTGGTCGCCCGAACTGGAGGCGATCCGACGGCTGAAGTCCTTCGGGATGGACAGCGACAGGTAGTACGTGCCGTCCTCGATGCCCTTCGCGGCCTCCTCGGCATCCACGGGGTGCCAGTCGAAGGTGTGGCTGCCGGCCAGCCCGTCGACGATGCTGTCGCCGGCCGAGAGGTGCTTCCCGTCGACGGCCGCGCCCCGGTCCTCGTTGACCAGCGCCACCGGAACCTTGTCCAGCCGCCCGTACGGGTCCCAGAAGGACCACAGGTACAGCGCGCCGTACAGGAGCGGCAGCAGCAGGAGAGCGGCCAGCGCGGCACGCGGCAGCTTCCCCCTCCCGAACCGCTTCAGCTCAAGCGCGGCCAGCTTCGGCGAGCGCATCGGCCGCCGCCTCCTTGTCGTCGTGGGGCCGGGGCTGCTCGTTGCCGGCGGGGCGGGACTGCTCGGTGGGCTCAGCGGGCTCGGCGGTCTCGTCGGGCTTGGTGCCGTGGGCGTCCTGGCTGGTCGCGGAGTCCCCGGGGTGCGGGCTGTTCGCGGCGTCGGTGACGTCGGTGGCCTTGGTGGCGTCGGTGTCGTCCGTGGGGGCCGCGGCGTCCGTGGTGGCGGGGGAAGTGCCCGGCGTGCCCTTCGGGGTGTCCCGTTCCGGGCGGCCGCCGGTGCGCACCAGCACCACGCCCTCGCCGTCCTCCGGCGGCTCGCTGCACACCGCGAGCACGGTGGTGCCGGCCGCCGCCAGGCCGCGCAGCAACTCCCAGGCCGCGGCGCGCTCGTGGCCGGACAGCTTCAGGTCGGTGTCGTCGACGGCCAGCAGCCGCGGGCCGCCGATCAGCGCGAGCGCCACCGAGAGCCGCAGCGCCTCCAGCCGCTCCAGATCGCGGACGGACGTACGGATCCCCTTGGGCAGCGACTCCAGGTCGAGACCGGCCGCCGCGAGCGCGGCGTCCACCAGGGCGCGGGCCTCGGCTCGCCGCTCGCGCCGCGGCCGCAGCAGTGCGCGCAGCGAGCTGCCGAACCGGCCCTGCAGCAGGGCGCGTTCCCGCAGGTGCTCGCCCACGGTGAGCGCGGGGTCCAGCTCGGCGACCCCCGGGACATGGGCGAGTGCGGTGACGGACCGGACCGCGGCCTTCTTCTGCGGCAGCGGCAGCCCGCCGACCTCGGCGGTGCCGGCGGCGGACTTCATCCGGCCCGTGAGGGCGAGCAGCAGACACGTACGGCCCGAGCCCGAAGGGCCCTGTACGGCGATCAGTGAGCCGGGTCCGGCGGTGAGGTCGATGTCCCGGAACGCCCATCCGCGGGGGCCCTTGACCCCGAATCCCGCGGCCGTGACCGCCGCCCCGTGCGGGGTGCTGTCCACGATCCCCTCCTTGAACTGACTGGTCAGTTCAAAAAGTATGCGGTATCCCACCCCGCGTTCCGCAAGGGGGCGTGGGGAACCCGTCGCGGATTCCCCCGGCCCGCGTCCCCTTTCTCAACGAAAGTGCAGGTCGGAGTCGATTGTCAGTGGCGTACGTCACGATGGCTTCATACGGTCCGAATCGGCTTCGGTCCCGAACCGGCATGCGACGACAGGAGGTTCGTCATGGCAGCTCGTCCCCATGGGGGCAGCTCCGCTGCGTACGGTCCCCCGAGCGATGTCCACCCCGTCCTGCGGCGGGCGACCGCGCCACCCGCCGCCCTCGACCTGCTCACCCAGGCCCAGCAGGGCCTCGACGAAGCACAGACGCTGGAAACCCCCAACGAGCAGTTCGCCACGGCCCATCTGGCCGCGCTGCGCACCGCCGCCGCCGTCCTCGCGGTCCGCGGCCGGCCGGAGTCCACGGTGCGCCGCAGGCAGCGTATCCGCAGCGCCTGGGAGGTCCTCCCCGAGGTCGCACCCGAACTCGCCGAGTGGAGCGCCCTCTTCGCCGCCGGCGCCGCCCGCCGCGCGAAGGCCGAGGCGGGCATCACGGGCGCGGCCTCCCGCCGGGACGCCGACGACCTTCTGCGCGACGCCGCCATGTTCCTGCGCCTGGTGGAACGGATGCTGCTCCTCCAGCCGTCACTGCCGCCCCAGCGGGCGGGATAGGGGGCGCGGGGGAGGAGGGAGCGGAGGCCACCGGGGCATGGGGCGCGGGTCGGCGGGTCGCCGCGTCACCCGTACCGGCGGGGCGACGGCGGGGTGACGCGGCGATGGGCCGGCGGGGCCGGGGTGGCGGGAGTCCGTCGGTCGGTGGGGGAGTGGGGTGGGGTGGGTGGGGGCGGCGCCCCGGGGGGGGGGAGGGGAAGGCGGAATGCGTGACCAGCCCCCGTCGCCCGCCGGCCCGCCCCTGCCGCTGCCCTGCCTCCCGCCCCCGCCCGCCCCGCCACCCGGTGCTCGGACGGCTCCGTAGACGGCGGACGGCGCGGGACGGAATAGGGTGGTGGGCGCCTAGACGTTCATGCCCCCGCCGAGGAGCCACCCGCCGTGTCTGACCCGCTGCGCCCCCGCGCATCCCTTCGTACCGCCGTGGTCTGGGAAGTCCTCAAGGACGCCCTGGAGCGCCGGGTCAAGGCCGCCGGGCGCGACGCCCTGGACGTCCTCGACACCGGCGGCGGCACCGGCAACTTCGCCGTGCCGGTGGCCCGCCTCGGCCACCACGTCACGGTCGTCGACCCCAGCCCCAACGCCCTCTTCGCCCTGGAGCGCCGCGCCGCCGAGGCCGGCGTCGCCGACCGGGTACGGGCGGTGCAGGGGGACGTCCACGGCCTGTTCGACGTCGTCGAGCGCGGCGGCTACGACACCGTGCTCTGCCACGGCGTGCTGGAGTACGTCGACGACCCGGCCGAGGGCATCCGCAACGCCGTCGACGCCCTGCGCCCCGCCGGCACCCTCAGCCTGCTCGCGGCCGGCCTGGGCGGTGCCGTCCTCGCGCGCGCCCTCGCGGGCCACTTCACCGAGGCCCACCAGGCCCTCACCGACCCGGCCGGCCGCTGGGGCGAGGGCGACCCGATGCCCCGCCGGTTCACCGCCGACCAGCTCTCCGAGCTGGTGTCCGCCACCGGACTGCAGGTCGGTGCGGTGCACGGCGTGCGGGTCTTCGCCGACCTCGTCCCCGGGGTGCTGGTCGACACCGAGCCGGGCGCCATGGAAGCCCTGCTGAAGCTCGAAGCGGCCGCCGCCGAACAGCCCGCGTTCCACTCCGTGGCCACTCAGCTGCACGTCCTCGCCGAGCGCGACTGACCCACCCGGCACACCCGGCTACCGCGTGCAGTCGGCCACAGACCACCCGATCAGCCCCTTCGCCCCGTATGATCGGGGTACGACGTTCCGGCATGGCGGACAGGCGGGTGGGGAATGCAGGCAGCATCACCACCGGTCGCCGCGGCGGCCCGGACAGTGAATTGGCGTCGAGGGGCGGGTTTCACGGGGACGATTCCCTGCCTATCCTGAAAGGGTCGCACCCCGGTCGCCCCCGCGACCGACGAGTAGGAGGACTCCGTGCCGCTCTCGGAGCACGAGCAGCGCATGCTCGAGCAAATGGAGCGAGCGCTGTACGCCGAAGATCCCAAGTTCGCGACAGCGCTTGAGGGAAGCGGGCTGCGTACGTACACCCGGCGACGGGTCTACCAAGCGGTCGCGGGCTTCCTGGTGGGTATCGCCCTGCTCATGGCCGGCATGGTCGCGCAGCAGATCTGGATCAGCGTGGTGGGATTCCTCGTCATGCTCGGCTGCGCGGTGCTGGCGGTCACGGGCTGGCGCAAGGCTCCCAAGAACGGTGAGCAGCAGTCCGGCGCGGGTGCCGGAGGTGGTGCTCCGGCGCGCCGACAGGCCAGGCAGCGGCGCTCGATGATGAACCGCATCGAGGACCGTTGGCAGCGGCGCAGGGACGAACAGCAGGGCCACTGAGCCGACGAGCAGGAGTCCGCCGGACCGCCTCCACCGGGTCTGGCGGACCGTTTCTGCCGGTCCGGACGGTTTCCCTCCACCGGGTCCGGGCGGACGGTTTCCGCCGGGTTCCTGCCGGGTTCCGATGGTGCGTGCATTCCTGCTCCGGAGAGTCACCGTGCCCTGCGGGAGTTAATCCGGCCTTTTTGTTTCTCATCCCTTTCTTGCGCTGCTTTTCCGGCTTTTCCCGGGCCTGTTTCTTACCGCCTCTTCCTGCCTCTCTTTCGTAGCTTCCGCGCGGTTTCCTCCCGGCCTTTCCACGGCGGCGTTCCCGGTGTGCCGATACGTCCGCCCGGCAGCGCGCGGGCGGGAGCTGATCGCTTCTGGTCCGGTTCCGGTTTTCCGGTGGGCAGGCGCCGGATTCCGGCCGTGGGAAGCGGGGGTCTCCGTGTGGTGGCCGCCCGGTCTCCCGGGCGGCCACCACACGTTTTCCCGCCACATGCCTCGTGACTATGCGCGCTGACGGCCCGGCCGGAGGGAAGCCGCCGCGCGCCGTGCCGCGGCCACCGGGCGGCTGGTGCGGCACCGGACCAGCCACGCAGTCCAGCGGGCGGACCAGGCCCAGCGCAGGCGGGCGGCGGAGCGCGGTGCGAGCTGGGCGCGCAGCCGCACCGCACGGCTCGCCCCGTCGCGCAACCCGGCACGGACGTGGTGCACGTCCGCGGCGAGCCCGGAGACCGGCTGTGGTTGCGGTGCGTACAGGACCTGTTCCACCGCCGCCGCGACGCGCTGCACAGCCGCTGCGGACTCCGGCGGCAGCTGCCCGAGGCGGATGATCCGCGCGGCCGCCTTGCGCGGGGTCAGCGAGTCGTCCGGCGGGATGTCGAAGTCCCAGGCGGTGTCCAGCAGCTCCCGCCAGGCGGCGAGGGTGCCCGCCGCGCCGTCCCCGTCCGGGCCGTCGCCCGCCAGCCGTCGGGAGCGCAGACGCCGGCGCCACAGCAGCGGGACCGTGGGCAGCAGCAGAACGAGCGCGCCGGCCAATGCGAGGCCGAGGGGCGCCCAGGAGGACGAGCCGCTCTCCGGCGGGTGGGTGCCGGTCTCCGTGGGCAACGAGATGCAGCCCGGGGTGGAGCCGGACCGCTGCCCGTCGGGGCCGCAGGACGGGTCCGCGGAAGGGTGCTCCGAGGGGGCCGTGGGCCGGGAGGGCGCGGGGGCCGGGGTGTCGGGGCCGGTCGTGCCCCGGCTGTCGGGGTACGCGTAGTCGGGGATGCTGCCGCGGCTCGGGGTCGGCTCGAAGCGGGTCCAGCCGATGCCCTGGAAGTACAGCTCGGGCCAGGCGTGGGCGTCCTTGAGACCGACCGAGGTCGTGCCGTCGGGCTGCTTGGTGCCCGGGGTGAAGCCGACCGCGACCCGGGCCGGGATGCCCAGCGTCCGGGCCATCGCCGCCATCGAGAAGGAGAAGTGGACGCAGAAGCCTTCCTTCTGCCGCAGGAACCGCGCGATGGCCCCGGAACCGCTGCCCGCCCGGACGTCCGTGTTGTAGCTGAAGCCGCCGTTGACCGCGAACCAGTCCTGGAGTTTGACGGCCTTGGCGTAGGTGGTCGGTGCGCCGCGGGTGACCCGGCGGGCGGTGTCGCGGACGACGGCGGGCAGTGAGGCCGGGACCTTGGTGTACTCGCGGAGCAGGCCCGCGGGCGGCGCCGGCGCGGCGGCCAGCTGCCCGGGGGTGGGGCGTACTTGGAGGCTCTCGACCTGGTACTGCAGGCCGTGGGTGTTCTGCCCGCGGTCCCCGACGAGCGTGCGGCCCTTGGGCTCGAAGCGCCAGCGCCCGGAGATGTCCACCTTGGACGCCGGGTAGGGCAGCGGCAGCCAGTTCTGGGCGTACCACCCGGCGGTCGAGATCGAGGTGTTGATCCGGGTGAGGTCGACGGTGGAGCCGAGGCCGGGCGGCCGGGGGAGCCGCTCGGGGACGTCCGTGACGGTGCGTTCGGACGGCTTCCACGTCGTGCCGTCGAACTGGTCGAGGGCGACGATCCGCAGGTACAGATCGCGGGTGTCGGAGGCGGTCGTGCGGTAGTTGAGGACTTCCCTGTCCTCGGGCTGGTTGAGGCTGTCCTGCAGCGACACCAGCGGGTTCACCGCGGAGATGGTGCCGCCGCCGCTGCCGGGCCCCGCGCCGTTGCCGGAGCCGACCAGCAACCCGCCGTCGAGGGTGGGCAGCAGGGCGGGCACCACCACGGCGAGCCCGAGCGCCAGCGCGCCGATCCTGCGGCCCGTACGCACCGGGGCACCGGCGGGGCCGCCCGCGCCGGCGGCGAACCCCCGTCCGCCGCCCGGCCGGTCCGCGCCGTTGCCCGGCCCGCCGAACACCCGGCCCCACTGGGAGAGCCGGTCGCGGCCCTCGGCCAGCAGGAGCAGCAGATAGCCGGCCGCCGCGATCAGGAACAGCAGCCAGCCGGCGCCGCCCCGGGACAGTCCGGCCGCCACCGAGTACAGCGCGAGCAGCGGCAGCCCGGCGGGCGCCGCGGTGCGGTAGGTGACCGCCAGCGCGTCCACGGCCAGCCCTATCACCAGCACGCCGGAGACCAGCAGCAGCCGGATGCCGGGGGTGACGGGGGCGGGGATGGCGTACCGGCCGACGTCGCGGACACCGTCCTCCAGCAGCCGGCCGAACTCGGTGAGGGCGTCCGGGCCCGGCAGCAGCCCGAGGACCGCTTCGTCCCGGACGAACAGCAGGGTCATCAGGGGGACGCCGGCCAGGGCCTGTACGGCGATGGTCAGCGGTCCGGCGAGCGGGACCCGGCGGGCGGCCGCGCCCACGCCGCTCATGAGGGCCAGCAGGATCGCCGCCTCGAACATCCAGGTGACCGGGTCCACCAGGGGTAGCAGCGCGCAGGCCGCGCACAGGGTGGCCACCGTCGCGCACAGCGCCAGCCGCGCCCGGCCGCTCATGCCCGCGCCCCGCTTCCCCCGGCCGCCGGGCGCCGCCTGCCGGCCCGGCCGCGGAGCGCGACCGGCCCGCCGCCTGCTCGCCGCCGCCCGTCCGTCGTCGTCCCTGTGATGTCCCTGCCCCCGTTCATGTCCGGCCCCCGCTCACCGTCTTCGGTGCCTCCGTGCCCGTGCCCGTGTCCGCCGGCGGCAGCGGCCCGCCGCCGTCCGCAGCGGCGCGCCACAGGTCGGCGAGCGCGTCGCCGGGGACCACCGGCAGCGCCGTCCAGCCGGCCCTGCGCAGCAGCCGCAGCCGTTCGGCGACCGGGACCTGGCCGGCGGCGAACCTGATGCCGCCGGGGCCCCGCGTCCAGGCATCGCCGTCCAGCACGAAGGCCACGGCCGCGCCGCAGCGCTGCCGCATCCGTCCGGCGACCGCCGCCTGTTCCTCGTCCAGATCGCCGAAGAAGGCGATCAGCAGTCCTTCGTTGCCGCCGCGCACGGCGTCGTACGCCGCCGAGAGGCCCTCTTCCTCGGAGTGGTCCACGACGGCGAGGGTGTCCAGCAGCAGGCCCACGGCGTCGGCGGATTCGGTGCCGCCCGCGATGCCGCCGGCGCCGTCGGGGCCCGGTACGGAGGTCCCGGTGTCGGTCAGCAGCCGCACCGAGAAGCCGCGCTCCAGCAGGTGCACGGCGGCCGAGGCGGCGCCCGTCACCGCCCACTCGAAGGCCGAGTCGGGGCCCGCTCCCGGGTGGGCGGTCCCGCGGGTGTCGAGCAGGACCGTGCAGCGCGCCTTCTGCGGCTGCTCCTCCCGGCGGACCATCAACTCGCCGAAGCGCGCGGTGGACCGCCAGTGGACCCGGCGCAGGTCGTCGCCGTGCCGGTAGTCGCGCGGGATGAGGTCGTCCTCGCCGGCCAGCGCAAGGGAGCGCTGCCGGCCGTCGCCGTACCCGGCCGCCTCGCCCGCCAGCCGCACCGGCGGCAGCGGTTCGACGCGCGGCACGACGGTGAGGGTGTCGACGGAGCTGAACGAACGGGTCAGCTCGCACATCCCGAAGGGGTCCGAGAGCCGCAGCTGCAGCGGGCCCAGCGGATAGCGTCCGCGCAGGTCGGAGCGGACGCGGTAGGACACCTCGCGGCGGCCGCCCGCCTCGACCCGGTCCAGGACGAAGCGCGGCCGGGGACCGAGGACGTACGGCACCCGGTCCTGGAGCATCAGCACGCCCGTCGGCAGCCGGGAGATGTTCTCCATCCGCAGCCGGACGCGGGACTCGGCCGCGGCGGGCACCCGGGCGGGGGCGAGCGCGCGGCTGCCCGCGACCCGGTAGCGGGTGCGGTGCAGCACCAGGACGCACACCAGCGGGAGGGCGGCGAGCAGCAGCCCGACCCGCAGCAGATCCGCCTGGCCCAGGAGGTAGGAGCAGGCAACGGCGGCCACCCCGGCCGCCAGGAACGACCTGCCCCGTGTCGTCAGCCCCCCGAGGGCCGCCCGTACCCCGCCCCGTTCCGCCGTGCCCTCGTCGCCCCCCTCGGACATCACAACCCCCGTACCCCGGGCGGCTGCTGGCCGGGCACTCGCCAGGCCGGCGCGGACGGGTCGGGGACCGGGACGCGCTGCACGATCTCCCGCACGATCTGGTCGGCCGTCCGGCGGTTCAACTGGGCCTGGGCGGTGGGCAGCAGCCGGTGCGCGAGGACCGGCGCCGCCAGCGCCTGGACGTCGTCCGGGAGGGCGTACTCCCGTCCCTGGAGCGCGGCGGACGCCTTGGCCGCGCGCAGCAGGTGCAGGGTCCCGCGCGGCGAGGCGCCGAGCCGCAGCTCGGGATGGGTGCGGGTGGCCGCGACCAGGTCGACGGTGTATCTGCGCACGGTCTCTGCGACATGGACCGAGCGCACCGCGTCGATCAGCTTCAGGATGTCGTGGGCGTGCGCGACGGGCTGGAGGTCGTCGAGCGGCGAGGCGCCGCCGTGCACGTCCAGCATCTGCAGCTCGGCCGCCGGACTGGGGTAGCCGATCGACACCCGCGCCATGAAGCGGTCGCGCTGCGCCTCGGGGAGGGGGTAGGTGCCCTCCATCTCGACCGGGTTCTGGGTGGCGACCACCATGAAGGGGCTGGGCAGCTCGTAGGTCTGCCCGTCCATGGTGACCTGGCGCTCCTCCATGGACTCCAGGAGCGCCGACTGGGTCTTGGGCGAGGCGCGGTTGATCTCGTCGCCGATCACGATCTGGGAGAAGATCGCGCCGGGCTTGAACTCGAAGTCCCGCCGCTGCTGGTCGAAGATGCTGACGCCGGTGATGTCGGAGGGCAGCAGGTCGGGCGTGAACTGGATGCGCCGCACCGAGCAGTCGATGGAGCGGGCGAGGGCCTTGGCCAGCATGGTCTTGCCGACGCCGGGCACGTCCTCGATCAGCAGGTGCCCCTCGGCCAGCAGCACGGTCAGCGCGAGCCGTACGACCTCCGGCTTGCCCTCGATCACGGCCTCCACCGAGCGGTGCACACGCTCCGCGGTGGCGGTCAGATCCCCCCGTGCGCCCGGCTCGTCCCCCACACTCGGCTCCGCGCGGGCGGGGGGAGCCCCGTACGCGGGGGTTCCCCCAAGGCTCGCTCGTTCGTCATACGCCGTCACTCGGCCCTCCTCGGCCCCGAACCACGGGCCGATACCCCCTTTGCGGACCGGCCCACCCCGAACGTGGCGTCCCGCCCGGCCGTTGCCGGGACGACGTCACCCCCGCATTCTTGCCGCCCGCGCGGCCTCACGTCATGACCTGTGGATAACTCACAAGGATAAGTCCCGGCCTTCACGACGAAACCGACTTTCCGGGCCGACCCGCACGTCAGGCGGGGCGGCCCGGACGCCTCAGCCCTGCGGGTCGATCTCCCGCAGCAGTCCGGTGGTGACGTCGAAGACGAAGCCGCGGACATCGTCGGTGTGCAGGAGGAAGGGGGAGGTGCGCACCCGCTGCATGGACTGCCGTACGTCCTCGTCGAGGTCCTTGAACGCCTCGACCGCCCAGGTCGGACGCTGCCCGACCTCGGCCGCCAGGTCGTGGCGGAAGTCCTCGGTGAGGCCGAGCAGGCCGCAGCCGGTGTGGTGGATGAGCACGACCGAGCGGGTGCCCAGGGCGCGCTGGCTGATGGTCAGCGACCGGATGATGTCGTCGGTGACCACGCCACCGGCGTTGCGGATGGTGTGGCAGTCGCCGAGCTCCAGGCCGAGCGCCCTGTGCAGGTCGATCCGGGCGTCCATGCAGGCCACGACGGCGACCTTCTGGACGGGCCGGGCGTCCATCCCGGGGTCGGTGAAGGCATCGGCGTAGCGCCGGTTGGCCTCGACGAGACGGTCGGTGACGCTGCCGCCCGCGGGGGCGGCAGCGCTGTCGGCGGACGGGGGCAGCGGCTGCGATGCAGGTATGGGCATGGATTCAAGGTAATCGCCGCCCGCCCTTCCGGCCGCACGGAAGGGCGGGCATAGGGGGCAACATCACCCCTTGTGAGGTACTCCACAGGGCCGTTCGTGGCGCCGCCGTCCGGGTGACGGGCCCGTGGGGAGGGCGGCGCGAAAGCCGTCGCGGGACGCGCGGAACCGGTTGATTGACCGGGGCGGGCGGTGGACTAAAGTGGCGCGAAGTGGGAGGCGTGACGCTCTCCTTGGATACCGGAATCCTCGCGTGCGCGCATCGTACGTACGGCTCGGCCTCCTCCCGCTCCCAGGGTCTTCCGACGTCACTTCCCCGTCGCCGGAGGGCCACTTCCCCTTCAGAGCGGGCGGGGACCAAGCGGTACGTGCGGCATCCCCCAGCCAGCGGCCGGGGCCCCACCTGCCGCCCAGCCCATCGGAAGGCACATGAGCCAGCGTAGCGAGCGAATCAGGAAGCGGTGCGCGCCCGCCGCCCGCAGGCGGGCCGAGCGCAGCGGGGCCGTCGCATGACCAACAGCACTCGCCACGTCCCCGTCATGCTCCAGAGGTGTCTGGACATGCTCGCCCCCGCTCTCGCGGAGCCCGGCGCGGTCGTCGTCGACTGCACGCTCGGCCTCGGCGGGCACAGCGAGGCACTGCTGGCCACCTTCCCGGCGGCCCGGCTGATCGCCCTCGACCGCGACCCCTCGGCCCTGAAGCTCGCGGGGGAGCGGCTCGCCCCGTACGGGGACCGCGCCACCCTGGTGCACGCCGTCTACGACGAGCTCCCCGAGGTCCTCGACCGTCTCGGCACCCCGCGTGTGCAGGGCGTCCTGTTCGACCTCGGGGTGTCCTCCATGCAGCTCGACGAGGCCGACCGCGGCTTCGCGTACGCGCAGGACGCCCCGCTGGACATGCGGATGGACCAGACGACCGGCATCAGCGCCGCGGAGGTCCTCAACACCTACGCGCCCGGTGAGCTGGTCCGGATCCTGCGGGCCTACGGGGAGGAGAAACAGGCCAAGCGGATCGTCGAGGCCGTCGTCCGCGAGCGCGCGAAGGAGCCGTTCACCAACAGCGGGCGGCTGGTCGAGCTGATCCGTGACGCGCTGCCGCAGGCCGCCAAGCGCACCGGCGGCAACCCCGCCAAGCGCACGTTCCAGGCGCTGCGCATCGAGGTCAACGGCGAGCTGGCGAGTGTCGAGCGGGCGATCCCGGCCGCCGTGCGGGCGCTCGCAGTGGGCGGCCGGATCGCCGTGCTCTCCTACCAGTCGCTGGAGGACCGGCTGGTCAAGCAGGTCTTCGCGGCCGGCGCCGCCAACACGGCGCCCGCCGGGCTCCCGGTCGTCCCCGAGCGCTACCAGCCCCGGCTCAAGCTGCTCACCCGCGGCGCCGAACTCCCCACGGAGGAGGAGGTCGCCGAGAACCGCCGCGCGGCCCCCGCCCGGCTGCGCGGCGCGGAGCGCATCCGCGAGAACGTCGAGGACACCGCATGAAAGCCCAGGGGAGGCCGCGCGGCAGACAAAAACGCCTGACCGCGCTGCTCCCCTCCGGCGGCGGATCCGCCGGCACCGCGGCGCGCACGCCCTTCGTGGTCCTCATCGTCGTCCTGCTCGGCTCCGGGCTGATCACCCTGCTGCTGCTCAACTCCGCTCTTAACCAGGGGTCGTTCGAGCTCAGCAAGCTGGAGAAGAAGACCGACGAGCTGACCGACGAGCAGCAGGCGCTGCAGCAGGAGGTGGACGCGTACTCCGCCCCGGGCGCGCTGGAGCGGCGGGCCCGCCGGCTGGGCATGGTGCCCGGCGGCAGCCCCGCGTTCCTGCTCCCGGACGGCACCGTCCGCGGCCGGACGGGCGCGGCCACGTCGCAGGGCGCGCCGCTGAGCACCTCCGCCGAGCCGTCGGCGCCGGGCGCGAGGGGCCACCGGCCCCCGTCCGCCCCGCCCCTCCCGCCGGTCCGGGACCTCGCCGGCGCACCGGCCCCGGACGGCGCCGCACCGGCGGCCCAGGCCGGCCCCTCCCCGACGACCTCCGGCAGGTGATGGCGGCATGACCGAGCCCAGGGATCCCCGCCGGGTGCCGCGCCCGGCCCAGCGCGGCGGCCAGGCCGGCGGCCGCGCCGGACGCCCGCAGGCCCGGCGCCCCGCACCCCGTCCCGGCCCCCGGCCGCCCGCCCGCCGCCCCGCCCGTCCCCGCTCCGGGCCGCAGGCGCTGCGCCTGGGCAGCCCGCGCCCCCGGCTGCGGCTGGTCTCCCTCGCGCTGACGCTGGTGATGCTGGTCTTCGTCGTCCGCCTCTTCCAGGTGCAGGCCGTGGACGCCGGGGCGTTCGCCGCCAAGGCCAACGAGAACCGCTATGTGCCGGTCAAGCTGGCCGCCGAGCGCGGCGCGATCACCGACCGCAACGGCGTGGACCTCGCCACCACCGTCGACGCGTACGACATCACCGCCGACCCGAGCCTGCTGGCGCCCGCCAAGACCAAGATCGACGACGCCCCGCAGCGGGCCGCCGCGCTGCTCGCCCCGATCCTCGGCGAGGACAAGGCCACCCTCGCCGCCAAGCTCGACCAGCCCAAGGCGCGCTACGTCCTGCTCGCCCGGCAGCGCACCCCGCAGGTCTGGAAGCGGATCAAGGACCTGCGCGCCGGCCTCGACGCCAAGGCGGCGGCCGCCCCCAAGAGCGCGCCCCGCCCCGACGTCCTCGTCGGGATCTTCGCCGACAAGCACAGCAAGCGCCTCTACCCGAACAAGGACCTCGCCTCCGGCGTCCTCGGCTTCGTCAACGGCGCCGGCAAGGGCGGCGGCGGCCTGGAGGCGCTGCTGGACAAGCAGCTGGAGGGCAAGGACGGCAAGCTCGTCTACGCCCAGTCCGGCGGCCGGCGGGTGCCCACCGCCGACACCCAGGAACACCCCGCCGTGCCCGGCAGCGACGTCGAGCTGACCCTCGACCGCGACATCCAGTGGGCGGCCCAGCAGGCCATCACCGAGCAGGTCGCCAGGTCGAACGCCGACCGCGGCTACGTCGTCGTCCAGGACACCCGTACCGGAGAGATCCTGGCGCTCGCCAACGCGCCCGGCTTTGACCCCAACGAGGTGTCGAAGGCCGATCCGGAGGCGCTGGGCAACGCCGCGCTGTCCGACGCCTTCGAGCCGGGGTCCACCAGCAAGCTGATGTCGATGGCCGCCGTCCTGGAGGAGGGTGTCGCCACGGCGGGCACCCGCGTCACCGTGCCCAACCGGCTGCACCGCGGCGACCGGCTGTTCGCCGACGACGTCGACCACGCCACCTGGCACCTCACGCTCAACGGCGTGCTCGCCAAGTCCAGCAACATCGGCACGATCCTCGCCGCCGGCCAGCTCGGCAGGACCCAGCCCCGGGCCAACCAGGTCCTCTACTCGTACCTGCGGAAGTTCGGCATCGGGAAGCCGACCGGGCTCGGCTTCCCCGGGGAGACCGACGGCATCCTGGCCAAGCCGCAGGACTGGAACACCTCGCAGCAGTTCACCATCCCGTTCGGCCAGGGGCTGTCCCTCAACGCCGTACAGGCCGCCTCCGTCTACTCCACGATCGCCAACGGCGGCGAGCGCATCGCCCCCACGCTGGTCCGCGGCAGCACCGGACCCGGCGGCCACTACACACCGGCGCCCGAGCCCGAGCGGAACCGCGTGGTCGGCCCGAAGACCGCGCGCACCCTGGCCACCATGCTGGAGTCGGTGGTCGACGACGAGGAGGGCACCGGGGCGAAGGCGAAGATCGACGGCTACCGCGTCGGGGGCAAAACCGGGACGTCCAACCGGGTGGACCCCAAAACCGGCCGCTACCACGGCTACACCGCGTCCTTCGCCGGCTTCGCACCCGCCGACAAGCCCCGCATCACGGTCTACTGCGCCGTGCAGAACCCCACCTCGGGCAGCTACTTCGGCGGCCAGGTCTGTGGCCCGATCTACCAGCAGGTCATGGCCTTCGCGCTGAAAACCCTCCAGGTCCCGCCGACCGGCGCGGGGCCCCCGCGGCTGCCGGTCACCTTCACGCCAGGCCAATGAAATCGAGGCAATCCCGCCGTGACGACCATCACTCCCGACGGCACCCCCGACGGCACCCCCGTCCCGGGGAACTGCTCCTCCCCACGGCCCTCACTTCGCCCCGGGCCGGTGGTGCCCGGTACGCTCACCGCCGTGTCACACGCTGATCAGTCCCCGAAAGCCCAGCACGCCGAGAAGGGTGGGCCCGGCACCTACCCGGGAGCGCCACGCCCTGAAACGGTCCGCCCCACCCCCCTGGCGGACCTCGCCGAGCAGCTGGGATGCCCCGCCCCGGATCCCGGCCACCCCGGTGCAGGCACCGGCTCCACCGGAGCGGCTGACGCCGCGCAGCCAGTGATGGTCACCGGCATCACCCATGACTCCCGGGCGGTCCGCCCCGGCGACGTCTACGCCGCGCTGCCCGGCGCCCGTCTGCACGGCGCCGACTTCGTCGCCCAGGCCGCCGACCTCGGCGCCGCGGCGATCCTGACCGACCCGACGGGCGCCGAGCGCGCCGCGGCCACCGGCCTGCCGGCCCTCGTCGTCGAGAACCCGCGCGCCCGGATGGGCGCCCTGGCCGTCTCGATCTACGGGGCGCCGGGCGAGGACCTCCTCCAGATCGGCATCACCGGCACCTCCGGCAAGACCACCACCGCCTACCTCATCGAGGGCGGGCTGCGGGCGGCCGCCGCGAAGCGCACCGACGGGGGACTCACCGGGCTGATCGGCACCGTCGAGACCCGTATCGGCGACGAGCGCATCAAGTCCGAGCGCACCACCCCCGAGGCCACCGACCTGCAGGCGCTGTTCGCGGTGATGCGCGAGCGCGGCGTGCGCGCCGTCGCCATGGAGGTCTCCAGCCACGCCCTGGTCCTCGGCCGGGTCGACGGCTGCGTCTTCGACGTCGCGATCTTCAACAACCTCAGCCCGGAGCACATGGAGTTCCACTCCGGGATGGAGGACTACTTCCAGGCCAAGGCCCAGCTGTTCACCAAGGCCCGCAGCCGGGCCGGCGTCGTCAACCTCGACGACGAGTACGGCAAGCGGCTGGCCGAGGGCGAGTCCGAGGTCCCGGTCACCACCTTCTCCGCCGAGGGCCACCCGGACGCCGACTGGCGGGCCTCGGACGTCGAGGTCGGCGCGCTCGGCTCGACCTTCACCGTGCACGGCCCGGACGGCCTGACCCTGCGCGCCGCCTCGCCGATCGCCGGCCCGTTCAACGTCGCCAACGCGCTCGCCGCGATCGTCTCGCTGGTCGTCGCCGGCATCGACGCGCGGACCGCGGCCGACGGCGTCGCCGCGGTGCCCGGGGTCCCCGGCCGCCTGGAGCGCATCGACGCCGGCCAGCCGTACCTGGCGGTCGTCGACTACGCCCACAAGACCGACGCCGTCGAATCGGTTCTGCGCGCGCTGCGCAAGGTCACCGACGGCAAGCTGCACGCCGTCCTCGGCTGTGGCGGCGACCGCGACCCGCACAAGCGCGGCCCGATGGGTGCCGCGGTCGCCCGGCTCGCCGACACCGCCATCCTGACCTCCGACAACCCGCGCGGCGAGGACCCGCTCGCGATCCTCGCCACCATGCTGGCGGGCGCCGCCGAGGTCCCCGTGCACGAGCGCGGCACGGTGCTGGTCGAGGAGGAGCGGGCCACCGCCATCGCCGCCGCCGTCGCCCGCGCCGAGCCCGGCGACACCGTGATCGTCGCGGGCAAGGGCCATGAGCAGGGCCAGGACATCGCCGGAGTGGTACGCCCCTTCGACGACCGCCAGGTGCTGCGCGGCGCCATCGAGGACTCGTTGAAGCCGTCGCCGTCGCAGCAGTCACCGCAGCCGAACCACCAGGGATGACACACCGCCATGCGCGCACAACCCCTTTACCGTCACCGCCCGCCCCGTACCGGGGGTGACCTGTGATCTCCCTGTCGCTCGCCGAGATCGCGAGCATCGTCGGCGGCCGGCAGTACGACATACCGGACGACGGCCTCCGGGTGACCGGCCCGGTCGTGGCGGACTCCCGCGCGGTGTGTCCCGGCGCCCTGTTCGTGGCGTTCGCCGGTGAACGCGCCGACGGCCACGACTTCGCGCCGGGCGCCGTCGAAGCGGGCGCGGTGGCCGTGCTGGCCGCCCGCCCCGTCGGCGTCCCCGCGATCGTCGTCGACGACGTGGTCGCGGCCCTCGGGGCGCTCGCCCGCGCCGTGGTCGAGCGGCTGGGCACCACCGTCGTCGGGCTGACCGGCTCGGCCGGCAAGACCAGCACCAAGGACCTGATCGCCCAGCTGCTGCAGCGCACCGGCCCGACGGTCTGGCCGGAGGGCAACCTCAACAACGAGATCGGGCTGCCGCTGACCGCGCTGCGCGCCGATGAGACGACCCGTCACCTCGTCCTGGAGATGGGCGCCCGCGGCGTCGGCCACATCCGCTACCTCGCCGGGCTGACCCCGCCGAGGATCGGTGTGGTGCTGAACGTCGGCAGCGCGCACATCGGCGAGTTCGGCGGCCGTGAGCAGATCGCCCTGGCCAAGGGCGAACTCGTCGAGGGGCTGCCGGCGGCCGAGGACGGCGGGGTCGCGGTGCTCAACGCCGACGATCCGTACGTGCGTGCCATGGTCCCCCGCACCCGTGCCCGGACGATCCTGTTCGGCGAGGCCGAGGACGCCGCGGTACGTGCCGAGAATGTCCGGATCACGGAGGCCGGACAGCCCGCCTTCACGCTTCACACACCCTCCGGGTGCAGCGATGTGACCATGCGGCTGTACGGTGAGCACCACGTGTCGAACGCGCTCGCCGCGGCCGCCGTCGCCCATGAGTTGGGCATGCCCGCAGACGAGATCGCCACCGCGCTCTCCGAAGCCGGCACGCTCTCCCGCTGGCGGATGGAGGTCACCGAGCGCGCGGACGGCGTGACGGTCGTCAACGACGCCTACAACGCGAATCCCGAGTCCATGCGAGCGGCGCTGCGTGCGCTGGTCGCCATGGGCTCCGCCGCCAAGGCGAAGGGCGGTCGTACGTGGGCGGTGCTCGGTGAGATGGCCGAGCTCGGCGAGGACGCGCTCGCCGAACACGACGCGGTCGGGCGCCTGGTCGTCCGGCTCAACGTCAGCAAGCTCGTGGCAGTCGGCGGCAGGGAAGCGGCCTGGCTCGACATGGGCGCCAAGAACGAGGGTTCGTGGGGTGAGGAGTCGGTGCACGTGTCCGACGCGCGGGCGGCGGTCGACCTGTTGCGCAGCGAGCTGCGACCGGGAGACGTCGTGCTGGTGAAGGCGTCCAGGTCGGTGGGGCTGGAGCGGGTCGCCGCAGCATTGCTGGACGACGGAAGCACGCTGGGCGCCGCGGGCGCCGAGGGCGGAGTCGCGTCCCGATGAACTCGATGAAGCAGATCCTCTTCTCCGGAATGATCGGGCTCTTCCTGACCCTGATCGGTACCCCGCTGCTGATCAAGCTGCTGGCCAAGAAGGGGTACGGGCAGTTCATCCGCGATGACGGCCCCCGGACCCACGGCAGCAAGAAGGGCACGCCCACCATGGGCGGTATCTCCTTCATCCTGGCCACGATCATCGCCTACGCCGTGACGAAGGTGATCACCTCCAGTGATCCGAGCTTCTCCGGCGTACTGGTGCTCTTCCTCTTCGCGGGCATGGGCCTGGTCGGCTTCCTCGACGACTACATCAAGATCGTCAAGCAGCGTTCGCTGGGCCTGCGGGCCAAGGCGAAGATGGCCGGCCAGCTGATCGTCGGTATCGCCTTCGCGGTGCTCTCGCTGCAGTTCGCCGACCTGCGCGGGCAGACCCCGGCGTCCGACCGGCTCTCCTTCACCCAGGACTTCGGCTGGCAGATCGGCCCGGTGATCTTCGTGATCTGGGCGCTGTTCATGATCCTGGCGATGTCCAACGGCGTGAACCTCACCGACGGCCTCGACGGCCTCGCCACCGGCGCCTCGGTGATGGTCTTCGGCGCGTACACCTTCATCGGCATCTGGCAGCACCAGGAGTCGTGCGCCAACCAGATCACCGCCGGTCCCGCCTGTTACGAGGTCCGCGATCCGCTCGACCTCGCGGTCGTCGCCTCCGCGCTGATGGGCGCCTGCTTCGGCTTCCTGTGGTGGAACACCTCGCCCGCCAAGATCTTCATGGGCGACACCGGTTCGCTGGCCCTGGGCGGCGCGCTGGCCGGTCTGGCCATCTGCTCCCGTACGGAGCTGCTGCTGGCCATCCTCGGCGGCCTCTTCGTCCTGATCACCATGTCGGTGGTCATCCAGGTCGGCTCGTTCCGGCTCACCGGCAAGCGGGTCTTCCGGATGGCGCCGCTCCAGCACCACTTCGAACTCAAGGGGTGGTCGGAAGTCCTGGTGGTGGTCAGATTCTGGATCATCCAGGGCATGTGCGTGATCGTCGGACTCGGCATCTTCTACGGCGGCTGGCAGGCGGCCAAGTGAGCACCCCGAGCCCGGCGGACTTCGCCGGCCAGCACATCACCGTCGCCGGCCTGGGCGTGAGCGGCATCAGTGCCGCCCGCGCGCTGGCCGGCCTCGGCGCCCGCGTCACCGTCGTGGACGGCGGCGACGGGGAGAAGCAGCGGGCCGCCGCGCGGGAGCTGGCGGCGGAGGAGATCACGGTCCGCCTCGGCGACGGCGCGACCCTCCCCGAGGGGACCGACCTCGTCGTCACCTCGCCCGGCTGGAAGCCGGACAGCCCGCTGTTCGCGGCGGCCGCCGCGGCCGGGGTGGACGTGGTCGGCGACGTGGAGATCGCCTGGCGGCTGCGGGGTCCCGACGCCGCGGCCTGGCTCGGGGTCACCGGCACCAACGGCAAGACGACCACGGTCCGGATGCTGGCCTCGATCCTGGCCGCCGAAGGACTGCACACCGCGGCCGTCGGCAACATCGGCACCCCGATCATCGATGTGGTCCTCGGCCAGGGCCAGGACGGCGCGCAGCCCTACGACGTGCTCGCCGTCGAGCTCTCCAGCTACCAGCTGCACTGGGCGCCGTCGCTGCGCGCCCACTCCGCCGTGGTCCTCAACCTCGCGCCCGACCACCTCGACTGGCACGGCTCCATGCAGGCGTACGCCGCCGACAAGGGCCGGATCTACGAGGGCAACACCGTCGCCTGCGTCTACAACGCGGCCGACAAGGCGACCGAGGACCTGGTGCGCGAGGCCGACGTCGAGGAGGGCTGCCGCGCCATCGGCTTCACCCTCGGCACCCCGGGCCCCTCCCAACTGGGCGTCGTCGAGGGCATCCTCGTCGACCGCGCCTTCGTGGAGAACCGGCAGCAGCAGGCCCAGGAACTCGCCGAGGTCTCCGACATCGCGCCCGGCTCCGGGACCCCCGCCCCGCACAACATCGCCAACGCCCTCGCGGCGGCGGCGCTGGCCCGTGCGTTCGGCGTCCGGCCCGCCGCCGTCCGCGACGGACTGCGCGCCTTCCACCCGGACGCCCACCGCATCCAGCACGTCGCCGAGCTGGGCGGCGTCACCTACATCGACGACTCCAAGGCCACCAACACCCACGCCGCCGAGGCGTCGTTGGCGGCGTACGAGCACATCGTGTGGATCGCCGGCGGCCTCGCCAAGGGCGCGACCTTCGACGAGCTGGTGCAGAAGTCGGCGGCCCGGCTGCGCGGCGCGGTGCTGATCGGCGCCGATCGGGCGCTGATTCGCGAAGCCCTGGCGCGACACGCCCCCGATGTGCCGGTGGTCGACCTCGACCGGACCGACACTGGGGCGATGTCCGAGGCGGTCCGGGAAGCGGCCCGCCTGGCCGAGCCCGGCGACACCGTCCTGCTGGCTCCGGCCTGTGCCTCGATGGACATGTTCGTCAATTACAACAAGCGGGGCGAGGCCTTCGCCGACGCGGTCGGCGAGCTGACCGCACGGGATCACTAGACCGTTTCTCCCCGCCGTCGTCGTCAGCCGGCGGCGCGCGCACCTGTGGAGGGCACGAGGATGACGGCCCGATCGGCGAAGCCGGCCCCGTCGCGTCCGGGCCGCCCGTCCCCGGTGCGCGTGCCGCGCACGGCCCGCGCCCCCGGCGGCCCCCGGGGGCTCCACACCCGCCTCAAACGGGCCTGGGACCGCCCGCTGACCGCGTACTACCTGATCCTCGGCGGCAGCCTGCTGATCACCGTCCTGGGGCTGGTGATGGTCTACTCGGCGTCCCAGATCAAGGCGCTGCAGTCCGGCCTGGCCCCGACGTACTTCTTCCGCAAGCAGCTGCTCGCCGCCGTCCTGGGCGGCGGGCTGCTGCTCGCCGCCTCCCGGATGACGGTACGGCTGCACCGCACACTGGCCTACCCGCTGCTCGCCGTGTCGGTGTTCCTGATGTGCCTGGTGCAGATCCCGGGCATAGGGGTCGCGGTCAACGGCAACCAGAACTGGATCAACCTCGGCGGGCCTTTCCAGATGCAACCGAGCGAGTTCGGCAAGCTCGCGCTGGTGCTGTGGGGCGCCGACCTGCTGGCCCGCAAACAGGACAAGAGGCTGCTGGTGCAGTGGAAGCACCTGCTGGTGCCGCTGATCCCGGTGGCCTTCCTGCTGCTCGGGCTGATCATGCTCGGCGGCGACATGGGCACCGCGATCATTCTCACGGCGATCCTCTTCGGACTGCTGTGGCTGGCCGGAGCACCGACCCGGCTGTTCGTGGGGGTGCTGGGCGGCGCCACCCTGATCGGGGCGCTGCTGATCAAGACCAGCGCCAACCGGATGTCCCGGCTGGCCTGCATCGGCGCGACCGACCCGGGGCCCGGCGACCAGTGCTGGCAGGCCGTGCACGGCATCTACGCCCTGGCCTCCGGCGGATTCTTCGGTTCGGGCCTCGGCGCGAGTATGGAAAAATGGGGAGAACTCCCCGAACCGCACACCGACTTCATCTTCGCCATCACGGGGGAGGAACTGGGTCTGGCGGGGACGCTGTCGGTGCTCGCCCTCTTCGCGGCTCTAGGCTATGCGGGTATCCGCGTGGCCGGACGCACGGAGGACCCCTTCGTACGGTACGCCGCGGGAGGCGTGACCACCTGGATCACGGCCCAGGCCGTGATCAACATCGGTGCGGTGCTCGGCCTGTTGCCGATCGCCGGTGTCCCGCTCCCGCTGTTCTCCTACGGAGGCTCCGCCCTGCTGCCGACGATGTTCGCCGTCGGGCTGCTGATCGCCTTCGCGCGTGACGAGCCCGCCGCACGGGCGGCGTTGTCGGCACGGTCGGCGCGGAGGCCGGTATCCGGAAGGAGACCGGCCGGGGTGAGATGGAAGACGATGAGACGGCGCGTCAAGAAGCGGCCGTCCGGAGAGCGGTGAATTTCGGTGCATGTCGTACTCGCCGGTGGGGGGACCGCCGGCCACATCGAGCCCGCGCTCGCCCTCGCGGACGCACTGCGGAGGCAGGACCCCACCGTGGGGATCACGGCACTCGGTACGGAGAAGGGCCTGGAGACCCGGCTCGTCCCGGAACGCGGCTATGAGCTGGGTCTCATCCCCGCCGTACCGCTGCCGCGCAAGCCCACGCCCGAACTGATCACCGTCCCCGGGCGGCTGCGCGGCACGATCAAGGCCGCCGAGCAGATCCTGGAGCGCACGAAGGCGGACTGTGTCGTCGGCTTCGGCGGCTATGTGGCGCTGCCCGGCTACCTCGCCGCCAAGCGCCTCGGCGTGCCGATCATCGTCCACGAGGCCAACGCCCGCCCCGGCCTGGCCAACAAGATCGGGTCGCGGTACGCCAAGTTCGTCGCCGTCAGCACCCCCGACAGCAAGCTGCGCGGCGCCCGCTACGTCGGCATCCCGCTGCGCCGCACCATCGCCACCCTGGACCGCGCCGCGGTCCGCCCCGAGGCGCGCGCGACCTTCGGCCTCGACCCCAACCTCCCGACCCTGCTGGTGTCCGGTGGTTCGCAGGGTGCCCGCCGGCTGAACGAGGTCATCCAGGCCGCCGTGCCGGTCCTCCAGCGCGCCGGCATCCAGGTGCTGCACGCGGTCGGCCCGAAGAACGAACTGCCGCACGTGGACAACATGCCCGGGATGCCCCCCTATGTCCCGGTACCGTACGTGGACCGGATGGATCTCGCGTACGCCGCGGCCGACATGATGCTCTGCCGCGCGGGCGCGATGACCGTCGCCGAGTTGTCCGCCGTCGGGCTGCCGGCCGCGTTCGTCCCGCTGCCCATCGGCAACGGCGAGCAGCGGCTCAACGCCCAGCCGCTGGTCAACGCCGGCGGGGGCCTGCTGGTCGACGACGCCCAGCTGACCCCGGACTGGGTGCAGAACAGCGTGCTCCCCGTCCTGGCCGATCCGCACCGGCTGTACGAGATGTCCCGCGCGGCCTCCGAGTTCGGCCGCAGGGACGCCGACGAGCTGCTGGTCGGCATGGTGTACGAGGCGATCGCGCAGCGCGACAAGTAGCGCACGAGAGAAGGCAGGGGAGCGTGGCCGGACCGGCAACCGCCCGACGCGGCGAGAAGAAGTCACCGTCCGGCCCGTCCTCCGCCGCGCCACCCCGCGCACCGGGGTCGTGGCGGGCGCGCATTCCCCTTCGCGCGCCGGGCCGCCGTGGTCTGATCATCATCCTGGTCACCGCGGCGCTGCTCGGCGCGTTCGGCGTCTGGGTCCTCTACGCCTCGAACTGGCTGCGGCTGGAACGCGTCAGGGCCACCGGCACCGCCGTGCTGACGCCGCATGAGGTCGTCGCGGCGGCGCACGCCCCGATGAACGAGCCGCTGGCCTCCGTGGACACGGACGCGCTCGCGCGCCGGCTGCGCGCACGGCTGCCGCGCCTCAAGACCGTTGACGTCGAGCGGTCCTGGCCGCACACGATCGGTCTGAAAGTGACCGAAAGGAAGCCGGAACTGCTGATGCGGGCGGGCGGAAGGTTCGTCGAAGTGGACGCCGAGGGCGTCCGGTTCGCCACCGTCAGCGCCGCCCCCCGGGGCGTTCCGCTTCTGGAAATGACCGCATCCGACTCCCCGAGTCTGCACCAGTTCGGAATCGACCGGTTGCGACGGGCGGCGGTCACGGTCGCCCGGGACCTTCCCCCGGCGGTGCGTACGGACCTGCGCAAGGTCCGTGTACGGTCCTACGACGCCGTCACCCTCGAACTGACCGGCGGCCGCACGGTCGCGTGGGGCAGCCGCGAAGAGGGCGCCGAAAAGGCAAAGGTGCTGACCGCGCTGCTGAAAGCGGCGCACGACGGGCGCCACTTCGACGTCTCGGTCCCCAGTGCCCCTGCGGTGTCCGGGAGTTGACGCCCGCGGGCGCGGGCCAGCACCCTGGATGGCTACGACTATGGGTGATCACATAGGGTGAAAAGAAAAACGGGAGGTTCGGCGTGTTCGTTGAACGCGCGCGCCTTGTCGACTTAGTGTCTCGTTCCAAAGGGACTTTGGAACCAAGGAACACAGGCACAGGTAACCCTAAACTTCAACGTTAGGGTTCGGGTCGGCGATACGAACCGTCCCATCGGCATCAGTCGGCGTCCACACGCACGTGCGGCGACGACACGTAACTCGAGGCGAGAGGCCTTCGACGTGGCAGCACCGCAGAACTACCTCGCAGTCATCAAGGTCGTCGGCATCGGCGGCGGTGGCGTGAACGCCATCAACCGGATGATCGAGGTCGGGCTCAAGGGCGTCGAGTTCATCGCGATCAACACCGATGCGCAGGCGCTGCTGATGAGCGACGCCGACGTCAAGCTCGACGTCGGCCGCGAAATGACGCGCGGACTCGGCGCCGGCGCCAACCCGGATGTGGGTCGGAAGGCGGCCGAGGACCACCGCGAGGAGATCGAGGAGGTCCTCAAGGGGGCCGACATGGTCTTCGTGACCGCGGGCGAGGGCGGCGGCACCGGCACCGGCGGCGCACCCGTCGTCGCCAACATCGCCCGCTCGCTGGGCGCCCTGACGATCGGCGTGGTCACCCGGCCGTTCACCTTCGAGGGCCGCCGCCGCGCCAACCAGGCCGAGGACGGCATCGCGCAGCTGCGCGAAGAGGTCGACACCCTCATCGTGATCCCCAACGACCGGCTGCTGTCCATCTCGGACCGCCAGGTGAGCGTGCTCGACGCGTTCAAGTCCGCGGACCAGGTGCTGCTGTCGGGTGTCCAGGGCATCACCGACCTGATCACCACACCGGGTCTGATCAACCTCGACTTCGCCGACGTCAAGTCCGTGATGTCGGAGGCCGGTTCCGCACTCATGGGGATCGGCTCGGCACGCGGCGACGACCGCGCGGTGGCGGCGGCGGAGATGGCGATCTCCTCGCCGCTCCTGGAGGCCTCCATCGACGGCGCCCGCGGGGTGCTGCTCTCCATCTCCGGCGGCTCCGACCTCGGTCTCTTCGAGATCAACGAGGCCGCCCAGCTGGTCAGCGAGGCCGCGCACCCGGAAGCCAACATCATCTTCGGTGCGGTCATCGACGACGCGCTGGGCGACGAGGTGCGGGTGACGGTCATCGCCGCGGGCTTCGACGGCGGCCAGCCGCCGGCCCGCCGCGACGCCCAGTCGGCACTGTCGTCCCCGAAGCGCGAGGAGCCGGCCGCCCCGGCCCCGAGCCGTCCGGCCACCCCGCCGGAGCCGCGTTCGTCGTCCTTCGGCGGACTGGGTGCGGTGCCCGTGCGCGACGAGGAGCCGGCCCCGGCCGAGTCCCCGGCGCTGGGCGAGGTCCCCTCGTCCCCGGCGAGCACGCCGCAGGTTCCCCCGGCCCGTCCGTACTCGGACTCCGCGGCCGAGGAACTCGACGTCCCCGACTTCCTGAAGTGACGTAAAGCACCGAAGTGATAGGGCAACAGCACCACGAGAGCGGCGCGCACTTCGCCTTCACCGACAGGTGGGGCGGGGTGAGCGCCGCTCCGTACGATCAGCTCAACCTGGGCGGCGCGGTCGGCGACGACCCGCGGGCGGTACGCGCCAACCGTGCGCGGGCCGCCGCGGAACTCGGTCTCGACCCGGCCGCGGTGGTCTGGATGAACCAGGTGCACGGCCGGGACGTCGCGGTGGTCGACGGACCGTGGCACGGCGACGAGGTCCCCGGGGTCGACGCGGTGGTGACGGACCGCCGGGGGCTCGCGCTCGCCGTGCTGACCGCCGACTGCACCCCGGTCCTGCTGGCCGATCCGGTCGCCGGGATCGCGGGGGCCGCGCACGCCGGCCGGCCCGGTCTGGTCGCCGGGGTCGTCCCGGCGGTCGTCGAGGCCATGGTGAAGCGGGGGGCGGTGCCGGAGCGGATCGTCGCGCACACCGGACCGGCGATCTGCGGACGGTGCTACGAGGTGCCCGAGGCGATGCGGTCCGATGTCGCCGCGGTGGTGCCCGAGGCCCGTGCGACGACCCGTTGGGGTACTCCCGCGGTGGACGTCACCGCAGGTGTGCGGGCCCAACTCGCCGCGGCGGGCGTACCGGTGCGTGACGATTCCCACATCTGCACTCGCGAATCCGCCGACCATTTCTCTTACCGGCGCGACCGTACGACGGGACGGCTCGCGAGCTATGTATGGCTCGGGGAGACCCCCGGCCCGCGGCTGGGGGAGGCCGAGCTGTGACGGACGACCGCAAGACGCAACTGGCCGAGAACCTGGACCGGGTGGAGGAACGTATCTCCGCCGCCTGCGCCCGGGCCGGCCGGGCGCGCGACGAGGTGACCCTGATCGTGGTCACCAAGACCTACCCGGCGAGCGACGTCCGGTTGCTCGCGGAGCTCGGGGTGCGGCAGGTCGCGGAGAACCGCGACCAGGAGGCGGCACCCAAGGCCGCGGAATGTGCTGATGTGCCGCTTACTTGGCACTTCGTCGGTCAACTGCAGACGAACAAGGTGCGCTCTGTGGCCGGTTATGCCGGAATTGTTCAATCGGTCGACCGGGCCCGGCTCGTCACCGCGCTCTCCAAGGAGGCGGTGCGTGCCGGGCGCGAACTGGGGTGCCTGATCCAGGTGGCGCTCGACGCGGAGGCGGGCGAGCGGGGCGAGCGCGGCGGGGTGGCGCCCGACGGGGTCGAGGCGCTCGCCGAGGCGGTCGCCGGGGCCCAAGGTCTGCGGCTGGACGGTGTGATGACCGTCGCGCCGCTTGCCGGGCCCTACGCGGGACGTGAACTCGCCGCTTTCGAGCGGCTCATGGAAATCTCATCCGACCTGCGCGCGGCTCATCCTGCTGCCACCATGGTGTCCGCAGGCATGAGCGCGGACCTCGAAGAGGCCGTGGCGGCCGGGGCGACACATGTGCGCGTCGGCACTGCGGTACTCGGAGTCCGACCACGGCTCCGGTAACGTCGCCAAGCAAGTCGGACCACAGCACAAAATATGGTCATTACCGCAAAAAGCGGGCAGGCCGCGTGGATCCAAGGCCCCTGGTGACGGAGCCGATCCACCACAGAGCGGAGGACGCAGAGAATGGCCGGCGCGATGCGCAAGATGGCGGTCTACCTCGGCCTCGTGGAGGACGATGGGTACGACGGCCGGGGGTTCGACCCCGATGACGAGTTCGAGCCCGAGCTTGATCCGGAGCCCGACCGGGGGCGGCGTCAACAGCACCCAGTGCAGGCCGAAATTCCCCCCGAAAGGGAGGAACCCGTCCGCGCCGTGACACCTCCGGCGCAACGTGAACCGGCCCCGCTCACCGCGGAAAACGGACGACCCGCGCGAATCGCCCCCGTGGCATCCATCACACCCGAACGTCCAAATCTGGAGAAGAACGCACCGGTGATCATGCCCAAGGTTGTGTCCGAGCGGGAGCCCTACCGCATCACCACGCTGCACCCGCGGACCTACAACGAAGCCCGTACCATCGGGGAACACTTCCGTGAGGGCACTCCGGTGATCATGAATCTCACGGAGATGGACGACACCGACGCGAAGCGACTTGTCGACTTTGCGGCCGGTTTGGTGTTTGGTCTTCACGGCAGCATCGAGCGGGTGACGCAGAAGGTGTTCCTGTTGTCGCCTGCTAACGTCGATGTCACGGCGGAGGACAAGGCCCGCATCGCAGAGGGCGGGTTCTTCAACCAGAGCTGAGACGCACCACCGGGCACACCGCGGCCGTGAGGCCAACACAGGAGCAAGGCAAGGGGAGAGGGACAGCGCGAGATGAGTGTCTTTGGTCAGGTGATCTACATCGCGCTCTCCTGCTACCTGATCGTGTTGATCTTCCGGCTGGTGATGGACTATGTCTTCCAGTTCGCCCGTTCATGGCAACCCGGCAAGGCGATGGTGGTCATTCTTGAGGCCGCCTACACTGTCACTGATCCGCCACTCAAGCTTCTGCGGCGGGTAATTCCGCCGCTGCGTCTCGGGGGCGTGGCGCTCGACCTGTCCTTCTTCGTATTGATGATCATCGTGTACATCCTGATCACCGTCGTGAGGTCGGTGTTGTTGGTGTGAACGATACGGTCTTGCCGATTGCCGACGACTACGTTGAGGTGAAGTAGAGATGCCGTTGACCCCCGAGGACGTGCGGAACAAGCAGTTCACGACCGTCCGCCTCCGAGAAGGCTATGACGAGGACGAGGTCGATGCCTTCCTCGATGAGGTCGAAGCCGAACTGACCCGGCTCCTGCGGGAGAACGAGGACCTTCGCGCCAAGCTGGCCGCCGCCACCCGCGCCGCGGCGCAGAACCAGCAGCAGCAGGGACTGCGCAAGGGACCCGACCAGCAGCAGGACCAGCAGCAGCAGCGGCCCGGGGCTCCGGTGCCCGCCGCCATATCCGGTCCGCAGCCGGTGCCGCCGCAGCAGCAGGGGATGGGTGGACCTCCCCAACTGCCCGGTGGAGCACCTCAGCTGCCTCCTGGTCCCGGTGGCCACGGCCCCGGCCCGCAGGGCCCGCACGGCCCCGGTCCGATGGGTCCCGGCGGTCCGATGGGCGGCCCGATGGGCGGCCCCGGCGGACCGCAGCTGCCGCAGGCCGCTCAGCAGGGCGGCCCCGGCGGTGACAGCGCCGCGCGCGTGCTGTCGCTGGCACAGCAGACCGCCGACCAGGCGATCGCGGAGGCCCGTTCCGAGGCCAACAAGATCGTCGGCGAGGCGCGCAGCCGTGCCGAGGGCCTGGAGCGGGACGCCCGCGCCAAGGCCGACGCGCTGGAGCGGGACGCGCAGGAGAAGCACCGCGTGGCGATGGGCTCGCTGGAGTCGGCCCGCGCGACGCTGGAGCGCAAGGTCGAGGACCTGCGCGGCTTCGAGCGCGAGTACCGCACGCGGCTGAAGTCGTACCTGGAGAGCCAGCTGCGTCAGCTGGAGAACCAGGCCGACGACTCGCTGGCCCCGCCGCGGACCCCGGCGACCGCTTCGCTGCCGCCGTCCCCGTCGATGGCGTCGGCCGGTGCCGGCACCATGGGCGGCAACCACACCATGGGTGGCGGCCAGCAGATGGGCGGCAACCACTCCATGGCCGGTCAGTCCAACGGTGGTCCGTCCTACGGCGGCGGTCAGCAGCAGATGTCGCCGGCGATGACCCAGCCGATGGCTCCGGTGCGGCCGCAGAGCCCGCAGCCGATGCAGCAGACGCCGTCGCCGATGCGCGGCTTCCTCATCGACGAGGACGACAACTGACGTCCGCGTAGCGCGCATCGTCGGCAATCAGGGCCGGGCCCCGAGGGAACATTCCTTCGGGGCCCGGCCCTTTTGTGTGTACCTGTCCGCGGGGGCGTGCGGTGTCGGCGGGACGGCGAAGCCCCCCGGCGCGGGCTGCGCCGGGGGGCTTCGGGGGACGTGGTGACTACGCCTTGCGCAGCTGGAACGTCAGGGACAGGCTCTCGTCGGTGAACGCGGAGCCGTAGGTTCCGTCGCCCTCGCCGGGGGCGAAGTCGTCGGCGAGGACCTCGTCGGCGATCAGGCCGGCGTGGTCGGCCAGTGCCGTGCGGACCTCCTCGTCGGTGGACCGCCAGCGCAGCGCGATGCGGTCGGCGACGTCCAGGCCGCTGTTCTTGCGGGCCTCCTGGATCAGCCGGATCGCGTCCCGGGCCAGGCCCGCCCGCCGCAGCTCCGGGGTGATCTCCAGGTCGAGGGCGACCGTGGCGCCGGCGTCGGAGGCCACCGACCAGCCCTCGCGCGGGGTCTCGGTGATGATCACCTCGTCGGGCGCGAGCGAGACGGTCTCGCCGTCGACCTCGACACTCGCCGTGCCGTCGCGCAGCGCGAGCGAGAGGGCCGCGGCGTCCGCGGCGGCGACGGCCTTGGCGACCGCCTGGACGCCCTTGCCGAACCGCTTGCCGAGGGCACGGAAGTTCGCCTTCGCGGTGGTGTCGACGAGCGAGCCGCCCACCTCGGACAGCGAGGCCAGCGAGCTGACGTTGAGCTCCTCGGTGATCTGCGCGCGCAGGTCCTCGGGCAGGCCGGCGAAGCCGTGGGCCGCCACCAGCGCACGGGACAGCGGCTGGCGGGTCTTCACCCCCGACTCGGCGCGGGTGGCGCGGCCCAGCTCGACCAGCCGCCGCACCAGCTGCATCTGGCCGGACAGCGCCGGGTCGATGAGCGCGCGGTCGGGGGCCGGCCAACTGGAGAGGTGCACCGACCCCGGGGCCTCCGGGGCGACCGGGACGACCAGGTCCTGCCAGACCCGTTCGGTGATGAACGGGGTGATCGGGGCCATGAGGCGGGTGACGGTCTCGATGACCTCGTGGAGGGTGCGCAGCGCGGCGGCGTCGCCCTGCCAGAAGCGGCGGCGGGAGCGGCGGACATACCAGTTGGAGAGGTCGTCGACGAAAGTCGACAGCAGCTTGCCGGCCCGCTGGGTGTCGAACGCCTCCAGGGACTCGGTGACCTGCTCGACCAGGGTGTTCAGCTCGCCGAGCAGCCAGCGGTCCAGCAGCGGGCGGTCGGCCGGGGCCGGGTCGGCCGCGGACGGCGCCCAGCCGGACGTACGGGCGTACAGCGCCTGGAAGGCGACGGTGTTCCAGTACGTCAGCAGGGTCTTGCGGACGACTTCCTGGATGGTGCCGTGGCCGACCCGGCGCGCGGCCCAGGGGGAGCCGCCGGCGGCCATGAACCAGCGGACCGCGTCGGCGCCGTGCTGGTCCATGAGCGGGATCGGCTGGAGGGTGTTGCCCAGGTGCTTGGACATCTTCCGGCCGTCCTCGGCGAGGATGTGACCGAGGCAGACCACGTTCTCGTACGAGGACTTGTCGAAGACGAGGGTGCCGACCGCCATCAGCGTGTAGAACCAGCCGCGGGTCTGGTCGATGGCCTCGGAGATGAACTGCGCCGGGTAGCGCTTCTCGAACAGCTCCTTGTTGCGGTACGGGTAGCCCCACTGTGCGAACGGCATCGAGCCGGAGTCGTACCAGGCGTCGATGACCTCGGGGACGCGGGTGGCGGTGAGTGTGCAGCCCTCGTGGGAGCAGGTGAAGGTGACCGCGTCGATGTACGGGCGGTGCGGGTCCAGGCCGGACTGGTCGGTGCCGGTCAGCTCGGTGAGCTCGGCGAGCGACCCGACGCAGGTGAGGTGGCCCTCCTCGCAGCGCCAGAGGGGCAGCGGGGTGCCCCAGTAGCGGTTGCGGGACAGCGCCCAGTCGATGTTGTTGGTGAGCCAGTCGCCGAAGCGGCCGTGCTTGACCGACTCGGGGAACCAGTTGGTGTTCTCGTTCTCCCGCAGCAGGGCGTCCTTGACCGCGGTGGTGCGGATGTACCACGACGGCTGGGCGTAGTAGAGCAGCGCGGTGTGGCAGCGCCAGCAGTGCGGGTAGCTGTGCTCGTAGGCGAGGTGGCGGAAGAGCAGGCCGCGGGCGTCGAGGTCGGCGACCAGTGTCTCGTCGGCCTTCTTGAAGAACTGGCCGCCCACCAGGCGGAGTTCCTCCTCGAACGTGCCGTCCGGGCGGACCGGGTTGATCACCGGCAGGCCGTACGCCTTGCAGGTCCTGAGGTCGTCCTCACCGAAGGCCGGGGCCTGGTGGACGAGGCCGGTGCCGTCGTCGGTGGTGACGTACTCGGCGTTGACGACGATGTTGGCGCCGTCCAGCTCGACGAGGTCGAAGGGGCGCTCGTAGGCCCAGCGCTCCATCTCGCGGCCGGTGAAGGACTCGCCGGTGGCGGTCCAGCCCTCGCCGAGGGCCTTCTCCAGCAGCGGCTCGGCGACGACCAGCCGCTCGCTGCCGTCGGTGGCGACGACGTAGGTGACGTCGGGGTGGGCGGCGACGGCGGTGTTGGAGACCAGGGTCCAGGGGGTGGTCGTCCAGATGAGCAGCGCGGCCCGGCCGGCCAGCGGGCCGGAGGTCAGCGGGAGGCGGACGAAGACCGAGGGGTCGACGACGTTCTCGTAGCCCTGCGCCAGCTCGTGGTCCGACAGGCCGGTGCCGCAGCGCGGGCACCAGGGGGCGACACGGTGGTCCTGGACCAGCAGGCCCTTGGAGAAGATCTCCTTCAGCGACCACCACACCGACTCGATGTAGTCGGGGTCCATCGTGCGGTACGGGGCGTCCAGGTCGGTCCAGTAGCCCATACGGGTCGTGAGCTCGGCGAAGGCGTCGGTGTGGCGGGTCACCGACTCGCGGCACTTGGCGTTGAACTCGGCGATGCCGTACGCCTCGATGTCCTTCTTGCCGCTGAAGCCCAGCTCCTTCTCCACGGCCAGCTCGACCGGGAGGCCGTGGCAGTCCCAGCCGGCCTTGCGGTCGACGTGGTAGCCCTGCATCGTGCGGAACCGGGGGAAGACGTCCTTGAAGACGCGCGCCTCGATGTGGTGCGCGCCGGGCATGCCGTTGGCGGTCGGGGGGCCCTCGTAGAAGACCCACTCGGGCCGGCCCTCGGACTGCTGGAGGGTGCGGGCGAAGACCTTCTGCTCCTGCCAGAACTCGAGCACGGCGTGCTCGAGGGCGGGGAGGTCTACCTGGGCGGGTACCTGGCGGTACTGGGGCTGCGGACTCATCGGGGGCTTCCTCCGGCGGACACCTGCTGCGTTCTCCGTCCGGAGGGACGAGAGCCTGCGCTCCCGCGGTACCACCCTCCTTGGCGGTGCCGCTGCACCGCCCCCTCATTGGGGTCGCGCTGCCGGTTCTAATCGCCCTGGGCGGCCCGAGGCCCGTGGGCGGGGCCCACTGTCCAAAGCTTTCTTCCGGCGGCTCCGGGGTGATTTTCGCGTCGTGCACACCCCCGGGCTCCCACCGTCCCCGGGTCGCTGCTGGCTGCGTACGGCGCTACTCGTCCCGTCAATGCCTCTCGCTCGGCCCAGTGTACGGGGCCGGGCCGACAACGGCCGACCGGATTTCGGCGACCGGGGGAGGGGACGGCCCCGGGGCACCGTACGAGGGTGTCCCGGGCGCCGTACCGTGCCATGTTCCGACCGCTGTCCGCCCGCCCGGCCCGAGGGTGCGCGGTGACCCGAATGGCGCTCCGGCGGGTACCGCGCGGGCGGGCGGATTCACCGGCCGGGGAGCGGGGCACGAACGAGGCAGAACGGACGCCGGGGCCGGGTGGCGGGCCCGGGGAGGGCGGTGCGTCCCGTTGCCGCGTGGCGTGCGGCGATTTATCGTTCCCGTCACGATTCGCGAACAAAGTCACATAGGTGAAGGGGTCGCGGCCATGGTGGCGAAGAAGACCGCCGCGGAGCAGAGCACGACGCCTGCCGACGAGGCCGCGGCGAAGCAGCCTGCACCGAAGAAGACAGCACCGAAGAAGACAACTCCGAAGAAGGCCGCGGCCAAGAAGACGGCCGCGAAGACGACGGCGAAGAAGACGGCTGCGAAGAAGACGGCCGCCAAGAAGACGGCGAAGAAGACCGCGAAGAAGGCTCCGGCCGAGAAGGCCGCGGTGCCCGCGAAGAAGACGGGAGCCAAGACGGTGGTGGCGAAGAAGACTGCGGCCGCGACGGCCAAGGCCCACGGCGATGACTCCGCGGTGCCCATGGCCCGGGTGGCCGCGGCGCCGGGGGAGCTCGCCGTACGGCCGGGCGAGGACCCGTGGACGCCCGACGAGGTCGCCGCGGCGCGGACCGAGCTGATGGAGGAGACGACGCGGCTGCGCCTGGAGATCGTCTCCGCCGAGGACGCCATCGCCGGGCTGATGCGCGACTCCGGCGACGGAGCGGGCGACGACGAGGCCGACACCGGCACCAAGAACATCACCCGCGAGCACGAGCTGGCGCTCGCCTCCAACGCCCGCGAGATGCTCCACCAGACCGAGCGGGCCCTCGGCCGGCTGGACGCGGGCACCTACGGGCTCTGCGAGAACTGCGGCAACCCCATCGGGAAGGCGCGGATGCAGGCCTTCCCGCGTGCGACGCTCTGCGTGGAGTGCAAACAGAAGCAGGAGCGCCGCTGAGGCCGCCGGCGGTTTGTCGTGAGCGGCACCCGAACCGCCCGGCACCGCAGGTGTGTGCCGTACTCTCGTGGTTCAGCCGGGCACGGCCCGGCCGGGGACACAACGGGCTGAGGGACTCACACGTGGCAGAGGCGGAACGCATCACCGGCACGCCGGAACCCGAGCGGGGAACCGGAGCGGATTCCACCGCGGAATCCGAGGGGGGAGGAGCGGTGGCGTCGGAAGCGGGCACCGGCCGCGGCAAGCGGCGGATCACCGCACTGCTGCTGGTCGCTCTCCTCGTCTACCTCCTCGACCTGGGCAGCAAGCTGCTGGTGGTCGCGAAGCTGGAGCACCACGAGCCCGTCCAGGTCATCGGGACGCTGCTGCAGTTCACCGTGATCCGCAACCGCGGTGCCGCGTTCAGCATGGGCGAGGCGCTGACGATCTTCCTCACGCTGATCGCGGTGGCGGTGATCGTGGTGATCGCCCGGATCGCCCGCAAGCTCTACAGCCTGCCCTGGGCGATCGCGCTCGGGCTGCTGCTCGGCGGCGCCTTCGGCAACCTCACCGACCGGCTGTTCCGCTCGCCGGGGGTCTTCGAGGGCGCGGTGGTCGACTTCATCGCCCCGGCGCACTTCGCGGTCTTCAACCTCGCCGACTCCGGGATCGTCTGCGGCGGCATCCTGATCGTGATCCTGTCCTTCCGGGGGCTTGATCCGGACGGGACCGTACACAAGGACTGAGCACCCCGTGGCGGGGTGGGCCGGGGCGGGGGCCGGTTTCGGGTGGTGGGCAGGGCACTGGGGTGCGACTGCCATACTCGTGGGGTGAGCACCATTCCCGAGATCCGCACCCTGCCCGTACCGGACGGTCTGGAGGGCGAGCGCGTCGACGCCGCGCTGGCCCGGATGTTCGGCTTCTCCCGTACGAAGGCGGCCGAACTCGCCGCCGCCGGCAAGGTCCGGGTCGACGGCTCCGAGGTGATGAAGTCCGAGCGGGTCAGCGGCGGCGCCTGGCTGGAGGTCGAGATGCCGCAGGCCGCGCCGCCCGTGGAGATCGTCGCCGAGCCCGTCGAGGGCATGGAGATCGTGCATGACGACGACGACATCGTCGTGATCGTCAAGCCCGTCGGCGTCGCCGCGCACCCCAGCCCCGGCTGGACGGGAACCACCGTCATCGGCGGCCTGGCCGCGGCCGGCTTCCGCATCTCCACCTCCGGTGCCGCCGAGCGCCAGGGCATCGTGCACCGCCTCGACGTCGGCACCTCCGGCCTGATGGTGGTCGCCAAGTCCGAGCGCGCCTACACCCTGCTCAAGCAGCAGTTCCGCGAGCGCACCGTCGACAAGCGCTACCACGCCCTGGTCCAGGGCCACCCGGACCCGATGAGCGGCACCATCGACGCCCCCATCGGCCGGCACCCCCAGCACGACTACAAGTGGGCGGTGACGGCCGAGGGCAAGCCGTCCGTCACGCACTACGACCTGATCGAGGCGTTCCGCGCGGCCAGCCTGCTCGACATCAAGCTGGAGACCGGCCGCACCCACCAGATCCGGGTGCACATGTCCGCGCACCGCCACCCCTGCGTCGGCGACCTCACCTACGGCGCCGACCCCACCCTCGCCAAGCGCCTCGGCCTCACCCGGCAGTGGCTGCACGCCATGCGGCTGGGCTTCGAGCACCCCTCGGACGGCCGCTGGGTCGAGTTCGAGAGCGCCTACCCGGACGACCTGCAGCGCGCCCTGGACACGGTCCGCGACGAGAGCAGCTGACGCGGCGGGCACCCGGGCGGGAGGCGACACGGCGGGCAAGGGCCGGTGACGTGGCACGCTGGGGTCGGCAAGTGATCGAATCCGACCCCGGAGCGCCGACACCGTGGACCAGCTCGCTCTGATCTTCGTCCTGTTGCTCGGGGCCGTCGTCATGGTCCCGGTCGGCGACCGGCTGGGGCTCCCGTCACCGGTGCTGATGACCCTCGCCGGCGCCGTCCTGGCCCTGCTGCCGTTCGTGCCGAACGTCGAGGTGCCGCCCGAGTTCATCCTGCCGGTGGTGCTGCCGCCGCTGCTCTACGCGGCGGTGCAGCGCACGTCCTGGCGGCAGTTCACCGCCAACCTGCGGCCGATCTTCCTGCTCGCCGTGGCCCTGGTCTTCGCCACCACCGCCGCGGTCGCCGCCGTCGCCCAGGCGGTGGTGCCGGGGATGCCGGTGGCCGCCGCGGTGGTGCTCGGGGCGCTGGTCGCCCCGCCGGACCCGGTGGCCGCGACCGCCGTCGCCGGCAAGCTCGGGCTGCCCCGCCGGCTGGTCTCCATCCTGGAGGGCGAGGGGTTGTTCAACGACGTCACCGCCATCGTGCTGTATCACGTCGCGCTCACCGCGGCGGTGACCGGCACCTTCTCGGTGCCCGGCGCGATCGGCTCGCTGGTGCTCTCCGCGGGCGTCGCCATAGCGGTCGGCCTGGGGCTCGGCTGGGTCACCAACAAGCTGATGGGGCTGCTCGGCGACCCGACGCTGCAGATCGGCCTGACGCTGCTGGTGCCGTTCGTCGCCTACGTCCTGGCCGAGGACTTCCGCGGGTCCGGTGTGCTCGCGGTGCTGACCTGCGCGCTGTTCCTGGCCGAGTACGCGGTCGACCCGGACGACGTGATGGGGCGGCTGGCCGGCTACACCTTCTGGGAGGTCGTCGACACCCTCGTCACCGGGGTCGCCTTCGGGCTGATCGGCCTGGAGCTGCACAACATCTTCGGGGCGGCCTCCCACCGCTGGGGCCAGCTGCTCGGCGCCGGCGCCGCCGTCGTCGGGGTGGTGGTCGGCGTCCGGCTGCTGTGGCTGCTGCCCGCCGCCTGGCTGGCCAAGCGGATGCACAAGCGCCGCGACTACGACGAGGAGATCCCGATGAGCTGGCGGGAGACGCTCATCATGTGGTGGTCGGGGATGCGCGGGGTGGCCTCGGTGGCGCTGGCGCTGGCCATTCCGTACAGCGTCGACGGCGGGGACGACTTCCCGGTCCGCGACGACATCCTCTTCATCGCCTTCGCCGTGGTGCTCAGCACCCTCCTGGTCCAGGGCCTGACGCTGCCCTGGCTGGTGCGCCGGCTGCGGGTACGGGCCGACACCGACGCCGTCGACGCGCTGGAGCGGGAGCTGGCGCTCCGGGTGATCAAGGCGTCCAAGCGGCGGCTGAAGGAGATCCTGGAGGTCGAGGAGCTGCCCGACGAGGTCAGCGAGCAGCTGGCGCGGCGGGCGCACGACATCGGGGCCCGGATCGCGCCGGACATCGTCGACGACGAGCGGCGGGAGCTGTTCGAGAAGCGCATCACCCGGATGAAGAAGGTGCAGCGCATCCAGGGCGAGATGCTCTCCGCCGCCCGGCACGAGGTACTGGCGGCGCGCAGCGAACCGGGCGCGGACCCGGAGATCGTCGACCGGGTGCTGCGGCACCTGGACATGCGCAGCCTGCGGGGCGCACCGTAGCGCCGCAGGGTCCGGGCGCGGGGCTCAGCCCGGCAGGGACCGGGGGCCCGGCTCCTTGCCGAGGGCCGGTGCGGAGGTGCCCGGCGCCGGCGCCGTGGCGATCCGCGGCAGCGCGTAGGAGTGCTCGGCCTGCAGCCACTCCAGCAGCCGCTCGCGGACCTCGCAGCGCACCGTCCACAGGGCGTCCGAGTCCCGGGCGGTCACCAGCGCCCGCACCACGATCGTGGTCGGTGTGGTGTCGGTGACCACCAGGCTCCAGGACCGGCCGTCCCAGTCCGGGCACTCCTGGAGGATCTCCAGCAGCCGCTGGCGCATCTTCTCCACCGGCGCGCTGTGGTCGAGGTGGAAGAAGGCCGTGCCGGTCATCTGGGCGCCGCCGCGCGACCAGTTCTCGAACGGCTTGCCGGTGAAGTACGACACCGGCATGGTGATCCGGCGCTCGTCCCAGGTCCGCACGGTGAGGAAGGTCAGGGTGATCTCCTCGACGGTGCCCCACTCGCCGTCCACGACGACGGTGTCCCCGATGCGCACCATGTCGCCGAACGCGATCTGCAGCCCGGCGAAGAGGTTGCCGAGGGTGGACTGGGCGGCGATACCGGCGACGATGCCCAGCAGCCCGGCCGACGCCAGCATGGACGTGCCGACCGCCCGCATCGCCGGGAACGTCAGCAGCATCGAGGCGGCCGCGACGACGATCACCACGGCCGTCACCACCCGCTGGATCAGCGTCACCTGGGTCCGTACCCGCCGCACCCGCGCCGCGTCCCTGGCGCCCGCCGCGTAGCGCGAGTACGAGGACTCGACGATCGCCGCCGCGGCCCGCACGACCAGCCAGGCGGTGGCCGCGATCAGGACCAGGGTCAGCGCCTGCCCGATGCCCGCCTTGTGCTCTTCGACGGACTCCAGTCCCGTGTGCTCGAACGAGCCGCGCAACAGGGCCGCGCAGAGCACCACTTGCAGCGGTATCCGGCAGCGCCGCAGCAGCCCCCACAAGGGGGTCTCCGGGTGGGCGGCGTCGATCCGGCGCAGCGCCCGGTCGGCGAGCCAGACAAGGACGAGCGCGAGCAGGACCGCGCCGCCGATCACGACGACCGGACGCAGGACGTCCTCCAATGACACGAGTTTCCTCCTCCATGGGGTGCGAGGGGCCGTGGTGTGCTGGTACCCGGTCCCCGCGACCGTAACTGGCAGGATGGGGCGAGATCGATCCGACCCCAGGGAAGTGATGTCAGTGCCGCCCGCCTCCGAGTCCCCGACCAGCGGACTTCCGACGATTGTGCTGTTCCATTCGGTGTGCGGGCTGCGTCCCGCGGTGCACGCCGCGGCGGACCGGCTGCGCGCCGCCGGGCACGAGGTGATCGTCCCCGACCTGTTCGACGGACGGACGGCCGACTCGGTCCCGGACGGCATCCTGATCAAGGACGAGATCGGCCGGGAGGAGCTGCTCAGGCGCGCCGTCACGGCCGTGGCGCCCCACTCCGACCGCGGACTGGTCTACGCGGGCTTCTCCTTCGGCGGCGCGGTCGCCCAGAACCTCGCGCTGGGCGACGAGAAGACCCGCGGGCTGCTCCTGCTGCACGGCACCTCGGACCTCGCGGAGGACGCCGTCGCCGACGACCTGCCGGTGCAGTTGCACGTCGCCGACCCCGACCCGTACGAGCCGCACGACTGGCTGAACGCCTGGTACCTCCGGATGCGCCGGGCCGGCGCGGACGTAGAGGTCTTCCGCTACGCCGGCGCCGGCCATCTCTTCACCGACCCCGAGCTGCCCGACTACGACGCGGAGGCGGCCGAGAGCGCCTGGAAGGTGGCGCTGGGCTTCCTCGCCGAGCTGTGAGCCGGCGGGCCGGGCCGGGCCCGGGGGACGTTCCCTAGACGAGCGGCTGCTCCGCGCGCTCCATCTGCTGGGTGCCGGAGCGGGTCCGGTAGGAGCGCAGCAGGGTGCTGGTGGCGTTCGGGTCGGTCTTGTCGGAGATGCCGAAGTAGTCCATCTGGGTCCGCTCGGCGTCGATGTCCAGGACCCCGTAGCCGTGCGAGTCCATGTCCAGCCACTTCACGTGCCGGTTGGCGGCCTTGATGGCGGCGACCCCGGCCAGGGAGACCGTGTGCGGGGCGACGTGCAGGAAGTCGTCCACGTTGTCGGAGGTGACGGACGTGACCACGAACTCCGTCGCCACCGCGTGGTCGGCCGGGTAGGTCGCCGCCTTGAGCGGCACCTCGTTGGCCCAGGCCATGTGGATGTCGCCGGTCAGGAACACGGTGTTGTCGATGCCGCGGTCGCTGAGGTGGCTCAGCAGCTCGCGCCGGTCGTCGGTGTAGCCGTCCCACTGGTCGGTGTTGACCGCCAGGCCCTCCTTGGGTATCCCGAGGATCTCGGCGAGCGGGCCGAGCAGATGCGCGGGGACGGCGCCGAAGGCGACCTGCGAGATCATCACCGAGGTGCCGACCAGCCGCCAGGCGGTGTCCGAGCGCTCCAGCCCGGACTTGAGCCAGTCCAGCTGGGCCCGTCCGGTGATGGTGCGGTCGGGGTCGTCGACCGCGCCGCTGCCCGTCTTGGCCTGGGCGTCACGGAACGAACGCAGGTCCAGCAGATGCAGGTCGGCGAGGGTGCCGAAGCGCAGCCTGCGGTAGGTGGTGCCGGCGATCGAGGGGCGCACCGGCATCCATTCGAAGTACGCCTGCTTCGCCGCGGCCATCCGCGCGGACCAGGGGCCCTCGGTTTCCGGGGTGTGGTTCACCGCGCCGCCCTTCCAGGCGTTGTCGGCGAACTCGTGGTCGTCCCACATGGCGATGACCGGGTGCGTGGCGTGCATGGCCATCGCGTCCGGGTCGGTCTTGTGGACGCCGTGCCGGATGCGGTAGTCGGCGAGCGTCAGCAGCTCGTGGGCGGGGGTGTGCGGGCGGACGACGTACTTGAAGTCCGGGTACTCGCCGGACTTGTACTCGTAGAGGTAGTCGCCGACGTGCAGCACCGCGTCCAGCTCGGTACGGGCGGCCAGGTGCCGGTAGGGCGAGAAGTAGCCGGACTCCCAGTTGGAGCAGGAGACCACGCCGAAGCGGATGCTGCCCGCCGCGGCGTCGGCGGCGGGGGCCGTACGGGTCCGGCCGACGGGGGAGTGCTGCCCGTCGACGGTGAAGCGGTAGTAGTAGTGGGTGGCCGGGCGCAGGCCGCGGACGTCGGCCTTGACGGTGTGGTCACTGGCGGCGGAGGTGGTCAGGGTCCCCCGTGCGACGACGGACGCGAAGCCCTTGTCGCTCGCCACCTGCCAGCTCACCTTGGTGGCCGGGCCGCGGCCGGAGCCGGGGGTCGCCGACGCGGTCGGCGTGACCCGGGTCCACAGCAGGACGCCGTCCGGGAGCGGGTCCCCGGAGGCGACCCCGTGCTGGAAGAAGGAGCCCTGGTCCCCGGCTCCTTGGGCGTGCGCGGTGGCGGCGCCGGCGAACGGCAGGAGTGCGGCGGTGGCGGCTACGGCCGTGACGGCAGTGCGGCGCGAGATCTGGTCATGATCGGTCACGGCCGATCACCTTACTGGCCGGTAAGCGAACCCGGGAGGGCGAATTCCGGGTAACTCCGGGAATTCGCCCGCCCGTTGTCCGAAAGTCACTCAGCGAGTGCCCGAGGGGTCCTTTTCGCCCTCGCGGATGCCCTTCGCGCCGCCTTCGCCCGCGCTGCCGCCCTTGCCCGGGTCGCCGCCCGCCGCACCCTTCGCCGGGCCGAACTCGTTGTCGATCATCTTCTTGAAGTTGGCCTGCGCCAGCTGGTTGTACTGCGCCTGGGTCATCTGCCGCTGCGGGACCTGCGCCATCTCCAGCTTCTTGTCGCCGTGCATGAACGTGGGGGTGCCCCGGACGCCCTTGCGGCCGAACAGCGCGGTCATCTCCATCGCCCAGCGGTCGTACGTGCCCTTCTTGACCGCCGTGGCGAACGCCCTGTCGTTCTTCAGCTCCGGCACCTCGGCGGCGACCTTGAGCAGCTCGGAGTCCTTGGCGTAGAGGTCCTCGCGCTCGTCGGGGTGGTACTTCGTGGAGTACAGCGCCGACTTGTACTTCAAGAAGGCTTCCGGGCTGACGTTCAGCGCCGCGCCGAGCGCGCTCAGCGCGTTCTTCGAGCCCTCGCCGCCGGCCGCCCCGTCGATGAAGGTGTACATGGTGAAGCGGACCCGGTACCGGCCGTCCTCGATGTCCTTGACCAGGGCCTTGCCGCTGCTCTGCTCGAAGGCCGCGCACGCCGGGCAGCGGACGTCCTCGAAGACCTCCAGCGTCTGCTTGGCCTTCTTGTCGCCTATCAGGATCTCGGTGCCGTTCTTGCCCTGGGTGTGCGCGGGCTTGACGAGACCGGCCTCCTTGGCGGCCTCCCAGCCCTTGGGCTCGTTGGCCTTCATCACGAAGTAGCCGATGCCGCCGGCCACGGCCAGGATGCCGACCACCGCGCCGGCCACGGTCAGCTGGCGGCGCGCCCTCTCCTTCTTCTTCTGGCGTTCCCGCTCGGCCCGGATGCGTTCGCGGGCGGCGGTCTTGTTGGCCAGGTGGTTGCGGTTGCTCATGGGTGGTGGGGTCCCCTCGAGGTCGTGCCGGCTTTCGGTGTGCTGGTCAGGCGCTGGCCGGGCGGGGCGGGCCGCGGCGCCGTACGCAGTGCACGAGGAGGGGGAGCGGGCGGGCCGGCGGCAGCGGGTGCAGCGGGCGGATCCGCCGGCGGGGCGGGGCGGGGGCGGCGGTGCGCTCCGCCGCCGCGGTGCGCAGGGAGCGGAAGCCGCCGGCCGCGGCGGCGCGCAGCACGGCGTCGAGGGCGGCATCGCCACGGTGCAGCCAGGCCGCGGCGAAGACGCCGGCGCAGACGGCCGCGACCGGAGCGGGCGGCAACGGGACGCGGGAGAGCAGGACATGGGAGGTCGCGGACAGGGTGGTGCACAGCACGGTGAACAGTGCCGCGCGCACCGCCCTGAGCTGGACCCCCGGCGCGGCCGCCGGCCGGGTCCCGGGGCGTCCTCCCCTCGCCTGCATGGGCGGGAGTCTGCCATGTGCACGGCATGCGCCCGGGTCAAGATTTGGCATCGGCCGGCGTGCACGGAGCACGCCGGCCGCGGGGACGGCACGCGGCCCGGCCGGTGGCCGGGCCGCCCGCATCACTTCTTCAGTGCCTTGTCCACCATGGAGTTGAAGGCGGCGGGGCTGGACGGCGCCACCTTGCCCTGCGGGCTGTCCGTGCCCAGCACCGTGTCATTGAGCTTGATCGTCGGAGTGCTGGTGACGTCCTTGACCGCGCTGAAGGCGTCGGACATCTCCAGCGCCCACCGGTCGTACGTGCCGGACTTGACGGCCTTCTGGAAGGCCGCGTTGCCCTTGAGCGCCGGGACGGTGTCGGCGACCTTGATCAGGTAGCTGTCGTCGGCGAACTTGTCCGGGCCGGTCTCGTCCGGGTGGAACTCCTTGGAGTACAGCGCGTACTTGTACTTCAAGAAGGCGTCCGGGCTGACGTTCAGGGCCGCGCCCAGCGCGCTCAGCGCCTCCTTGGAGCCGGTGCCCTTGAGGTTGGCGTCCAGGAACGTGCCCAGGTGGTAGGACGCCTTGTACTTGCCGTCCTTGATGTCCTTCTCGACGGTGGCCCCGACGTTCTGCTCGAAGGCGGCGCAGCCCGGGCAGCGCGGGTCCTCGAAGAGGTTCAGGGTGTTCTTGGCGTCCTTCTTGCCGACGACGACGGTGGTGCCGTTCTTGCCGCTGGTGTTCTGCGGCTTGACCAGCGGGGCCTTCGCGGCCTTCGCCCAGTCGCCGCTGCCCCCGCTGCCGGCCGAGCTGCCGCTGTCCATGTTCGAGACCGCCACCCCGATGCCGCCGGCGATCGCCAGGACGCCGACGATGGCGCCGCCGACGATCAGCTGCCGGCGGATCCGGTCCTTCTTCGCCTGCCGCTCGCGTTCGGCGCGCAGCCGCTCGCGGGCTGCCTGCTTGTTGGCCTGGTTGTTGCGGTTGCTCATGACTGTTCCTGCTCCGTGAAAGGTCCGTGGGACGTCGGGTGCGTGCTGAGGAGGGCGTACGCGCGCGGTGCGGGCGTACGCGGCCGCGTGGCCGAGGGCTCAGGCGGCGAGCACGCAGGGCGGCCCGCGGCGCACGACGCAGTGCACCAGCAGGGGGAGCGGGCGGGCCCGGCGCCCGGACCGGCCGGGTGCGGGCGCGGGGCGGCGGGGTGCGGTGGCGGCGGCGACGACCGCGACGGCGATCAGCAGCGGGCGGAAGGCGAAGCCCGCCACCGCGCCCAGCAGCCGGCCCAGCGCGGCCTCGCCGCGGCGCAGCCAGCCCGCCGCCAGCAGCGCGGTGCACACATGCGCCACGAGCAGCACCAGCCAGGCGGCCACCGGGGCCGGGTCCTCGTGGGAGAGCCGTGCCAGCGGTGAGCCGACGGGGTCGCCGCCGCACAGCAGGTCCACGCCCAGCGAGCGCAGCGGGCCGGCGACCGGGCCGCCGGCCTCCCCGTAACAGGTGTGCTGTCCCAGGCTGAAGACCAGGTCGGCGGCGAGCTCCAGGGGGACCAGCAGCGCCGCGATCCGCCAGAAGCCGCGCTCGTGGCCGGCCAGCGCGTAGGCGAGGGCGAAGACGGCGGCACCGATCCCGGCGACGGTGGTCAGCGGCAGCGGCATACGGGACAGCAGCACGTGCGACGCCGAGGACAGCGTCACGCACAGCGCCGTGAAGAGCGCCGCGCGCAGTGCCCGCAGGTGTGCCGCCGAGATGTCCATTGCCGCCGAGTGTGCCATGCGGCGGGATAAGCGGCGGCTAAGGGGTTCCGGAGCCGTACGCACCGCTTCACGCGGTGCGTACGGCGCACGTCGGAAGCCGTCCCGGCGCCCCTACAGGCCCGGGATCCGGCCGTTGCGGAAGAGGTCCACGAAGATCTGGTGGTCGGCGCGGGCGCGAGCGCCGTAGGAGTGCGCGAAGTCCACCAGGAGGGACGCGAAGCCGTCCTCGTCGGCCGCGATGGCCGCGTCGATGGCCCGCTCCGTCGAGAACGGCACCAGCGAGTGGCCGCTCTCGTCGTCCGCGGCGCCGTGCATGGTCGCGGTGGCCCGGCCCAGGTCGGCGACGACGGCGGCGATCTCCTCCGGGTCGTCGATGTCCGACCAGTCCAGGTCGACGGCGTACGGCGAGATCTCGGCGACCAGCTGGCCGGCCCCGTCGAGTTCGGTCCAGCCCAGCCACGGGTCGGCGTGGTCCTGCAGGGCGCGCTGCGAGATCACCGTGCGGTGGCCCTCGTGCTGGAAGTAGCCGCGGACCGCGGGGTCGGTGATGTGCCGCGAGACGGCCGGGGTCTGGGCCTGCTTCATGTAGATCACGACGTCGTTCTCCAGGGCGTCGCTGTTGCCCTCCAGCAGGATGTTGTACGAGGGCAGGCCGGCCGAGCCGATGCCGATGCCGCGGCGGCCCACCACGTCCTTGACGCGGTAGGAGTCCGGGCGGTCCAGGCTCGACTCCGGCAGCGTCTCCAGATAGCCGTCGAAGGCGGCGAGGACCTTGTAGCGGGTCGCCGCGTCCAGCTCGACGCTGCCGCCGCCCGGCGCGAACCGCCGCTCGAAGTCGCGGATCTCCGTCATGGAGTCCAGCAGCCCGAACCGGGTCAGCGAGCGGGCGTCGCGCAGCGCGCCCAGCAGCGGCCCCTCCGCGGTGTCGAGCGTGAAGGGCGGCAGCTCGTCCCGGTCGGAGCTCTTGGTTCCCGAGGCGAGGGCGTGGATGCGCTCCCGGTAGGCGGCGGCGTAGGTGCGCACCAGGTCGGTGATCTGCTTGTCGCTGAGCGCCTTGGCGTAGCCGATCAGCGCCACCGAGGCGGCGAACCGCTTGAGGTCCCAGGTGAAGGGCCCGACGTACGCCTCGTCGAAGTCGTTGACGTTGAAGATCAGCCGGCCCGTGGAGTCCATGTAGGTGCCGAAGTTCTCGGCGTGCAGATCGCCGTGGATCCACACCCGGCCGGTCCGTTCGTCCAGATACGGGCCGCTGTCCCTGCCGCCGTCCTCCTGGGCGGCGTCCAGGTCCCGGTAGAACAGACAGGCCGTGCCCCGGTAGAAGGCGAAGGCGGAGGCGGCCATCTTCCGGAACTTCACACGGAAGGCCGCGGGGTCGGCGGCGAGCAGCTCCCCGAAGGCGGTGTCGAAGACGGCGAGGATCTCCTCGCCGCGCTGCTCGGCGTCCTGCGCCGGGGCGTGCTGGGACGGCATCGCTGGGTGCCTCCTGAGGGTGCGGAAGGGGTACGGGGAACCGTGGCGGAGCCCGTCGCGGATCTGCCACTGACAACGCGCGAGGCTACTCGTCGGTGCCCGCCGGTTGTCAGTCAGGAGTCGTAGACTTCGAGACCGTCATCCATCCGTCGCCGGCCGTCCCCGCGTGGTCCGACCGCCGCCCCCCGCCGAGGCGCTCTGCGCCGCTCCGTACCTCTGGAGGTCCTCCGCCGTGGCAGCCTCGTCCAGGCCCCCCTTCACGCACCTGCATGTCCACACCCAGTACTCCCTGCTGGACGGTGCGGCGCGGCTGTCGGACATGTTCAAGGCGTGCAACGAGATGGACATGACGCATATCGCCATGTCCGACCACGGCAACCTCCACGGCGCCTACGACTTCTTCCACTCCGCGCAGAAGGCCGGGGTGACGCCGATCATCGGCATCGAGGCGTACGTGGCGCCCGAGTCGCGGCGCAACAAGCGCAAGGTCCAGTGGGGCCAGCCGCACCAGAAGCGCGACGACGTCTCGGGTTCGGGTGGTTACACCCACAAGACGATCTGGGCGGCGGACAAGACCGGTCTGCACAACCTCTTCCGGCTGTCCTCGGACGCCTACGCCGAGGGCTGGCTGCAGAAGTGGCCGCGGATGGACAAGGAGACCATCGCCCAGTGGTCCGAGGGCCTGATCGCCTCCACCGGCTGCCCCTCGGGCGAGCTGCAGACCCGGCTGCGGCTCGGCCAGTTCGACGAGGCGCTGAAGTCCGCCTCCGAGTACCAGGACATCTTCGGCAAGGACCGGTACTTCCTGGAGCTGATGGACCACGGCATCGAGATCGAACGCCGGGTCCGCGACGGACTGCTGGAGATCGGCAAGAAGCTCGGCATCCCGCCGCTGGTCACCAACGACTCGCACTACACCTACGCCCACGAGTCCACGGCGCACGACGCCCTGCTGTGCATCCAGACCGGCAAGAACCTCTCCGACCCGGACCGCTTCCGCTTCGACGGCACCGGCTACTACCTCAAGTCCACCGACGAGATGTACGCCATCGACTCCTCGGACGCCTGGCAGCAGGGCTGCGCCAACACCTTCCTGGTGGCCGAGCAGATCGACACCAGCGGGATGTTCGAGAAGCGCGACCTGATGCCGAAGTTCGACATCCCGGAGGGCTTCACCGAGGTCACCTGGTTCCAGGAGGAGGTCCGGGCCGGCATGCAGCGCCGCTTCCCGGACGGGGTCCCCGAGGACCGGCAGAAGCAGGCCGAGTACGAGATGGACATCATCATCCAGATGGGGTTCCCCGGCTACTTCCTCGTCGTCGCGGACTTCATCATGTGGGCCAAGAACAACGGCATCGCGGTCGGCCCCGGCCGTGGCTCCGCGGCCGGCTCGATCGTGGCGTACGCGATGGGCATCACCGACCTCGACCCGATCACCCACGGACTGATCTTCGAGCGGTTCCTCAACCCCGAGCGCGTCTCCATGCCCGATGTCGACATCGACTTCGACGAGCGCAGGCGCGTCGAGGTCATCCGGTACGTCACGGAGAAGTACGGAGCCGACAAGGTCGCCATGATCGGCACCTACGGCAAGATCAAGGCCAAGAACGCCATCAAGGACGCCGCGCGCGTCCTGGGCTACCCGTACGCGATGGGCGACCGCCTCACCAAGGCCATGCCCGCCGACGTCCTCGGCAAGGGCATCGACCTCAGCGGCATCACCGACCCCAAGCACCCGCGCTACAGCGAGGCGGGCGAGATCCGGGGGATGTACGAGAACGAACCGGACGTGAAGAAGGTCATCGACACCGCCAAGGGTGTCGAGGGCCTGGTCCGGCAGATGGGTGTGCACGCCGCCGGCGTGATCATGTCCAGCGAGCCGATCGTCGATCACGCCCCGGTCTGGGTGCGGCACACCGACAACGTCACCATCACACAGTGGGACTACCCCCAGTGCGAGTCGCTGGGCCTGCTCAAGATGGACTTCCTGGGCCTGCGCAACCTCACCATCATGGACGACGCCGTCAAGATGGTGCGGAAGAACAAGGGCGTCGAGCTGGAGATGCTCACCGTCCCGCTGGACGACCCCAAGACCTACGAAATGCTCTGCCGCGGTGACACGCTCGGCGTCTTCCAGTTCGACGGCGGCCCGATGCGCTCGCTGCTGCGGCTGATGAAGCCCGACAACTTCGAGGACATTTCCGCCGTCTCGGCGCTGTACCGCCCCGGCCCCATGGGCATGGACTCGCACACCAACTACGCGCTGCGCAAGAACGGCCTCCAGGAGATCACCCCGATCCACCCGGAGCTGGAGGAGCCCCTCAAGGAGGTCCTCGGCCTCACCCACGGCCTCATCGTGTACCAGGAGCAGGTGCAGAAGGCCGCCCAGATCATCGCCGGGTACTCCCTCGGCGAGGCCGACATCCTCCGCCGCGTCATGGGCAAGAAGAAGCCCGAGGAGCTGGCGAAGAACTTCGTGCTCTTCCAGGAGGGCGCCCGCAAGAACGGCTTCTCCGACCAGGCCATCCAGGCCCTGTGGGATGTCCTGGTCCCGTTCGCCGGCTACGCCTTCAACAAGGCGCACTCCTCCGCGTACGGCCTGGTCACCTACTGGACCGCCTACCTCAAGGCCAACTACCCGGCCGAGTACATGTCCGCGCTGCTGACCTCGGTGCGCGACGACAAGGACAAGTCGGCGGTCTATCTGAACGAGTGCCGGCGCATGGGCATCAAGGTGCTGCCGCCGAACGTCAACGAGTCCGAGGCCAACTTCGCCGCCCAGGGCGACGACGTGATCCTCTTCGGCCTCACCGCGGTCCGCAACGTCGGCCAGAACGTCGTCGACTCGATCATCCGCTGCCGCAAGGCGAAGGGGAAGTACTCCTCCTTCCCCGACTACCTCGACAAGGTCGACGCGGTCGTCTGCAACAAGCGCACCACGGAATCACTGATCAAGGCCGGCGCCTTCGACGAGATGGGCCACACCCGCAAGGGCCTGACGGCGCACTACGAACCGATGATCGACAACGTCGTCCAGGTCAAGCGCAAGGAGGCCGAGGGACAGTTCGACCTCTTCGGCGGCATGGGCGACGCCGGCGACGGCGCTTCCGAGGGCCCCGGCTTCGGGCTGGACGTGGAGTTCTCGGACGTCGAGTGGGACAAGACCTACCTCCTCGCCCAGGAGCGCGAGATGCTCGGTCTCTACGTCTCCGACCATCCGCTCTTCGGCCTGGAGCACGTGCTCTCCGACAAGGCCGACGCGGCCATCGCCCAGCTGACCGGCGGCGACTACTCCGACGGCTCGATCGTCACCATCGGCGGCATCATCTCCGGGCTGCAGCGCAAGATGACCAAGCAGGGCAACGCCTGGGCGATCGCCACCGTCGAGGACCTGGCCGGCTCCATCGACTGCATGTTCTTCCCTGCGACCTACCAGCTGGTGTCCACCCAACTCGTCGAGGACACCGTGGTCTTCGTCAAGGGCCGCCTCGACAAGCGGGAGGACATCCCGCGGCTGGTGGCCATGGAGATGATGGTCCCCGACCTCTCGGAGGCCGGTACCAACGCCCCCGTGACGATCACCATCCCGACGGTCAAGGTCACCCCGCCGATGGTCGAGAAGCTCGGCGAGGTGCTCAGCAGCCACCGCGGCTCCACCGAGGTGCGGATCAAGCTCCAGGGCGCACGCAAGACGACCGTGCTACGGCTGGACCGGCACCGGGTCACGCCCGACCCGTCGCTGTTCGGCGACCTGAAGGTGCTGCTCGGCCCGTCCTGCCTGGCGGGCTGACCCGCCGGCGCCCGGCCCTTTCAGCCCCGAGGGGCGCGTCCGCCGCGGACGCGCCCCTCAACCTCTGTTCGGCGTGGATCAGTTGTGACCGAAGCGCCGCTGGTGCTTACGCGCAACATCCGCCGGGCTGCCCTGCGCCTGCGACCGCGACTGGGACTGTGCTTCCAGGCTCGCCTTCTGGGCCTCCTGCTGGCCGCGTTCGGCCGCGGATGCCGTCTTCTGCTGCTGACTGCGGTCCTGCTTCTTGTCCTTGGCCATGATCGTGCCTCCTGAGGGGGAATCCGGGATCGGGGCCGGAACCAGACTTACACGCGGGACAGAGCGCTGCATTTCGGGCAATTACCCTGTGTGAAGCGCGTGATCACGCGCTGTACTCACGATCCCCGCCGAATCCGCCACGCCGATGATCGAGTTCGGGCAGATAACGCCCGGTAGGGTCGGGCAGACTCGACGCACAGCCGAAGAGAACTCGTGCCACGCGCCGAGCCGGGGGGCGACCGGACATCAGCACCTCAGGGAAGAGGGTGGATCGTGGATCGCTGCGTCGTCCTGGTGGACGCCGGGTATTTGCTCGGTGCCGCGGCGAGCCTGCTCGCCGGAGAGCCCGCCCGTTCCCGGATCACGGTGGATCACGCCGCCCTCATCCAGGGCCTGCGCCAGCGTGCCGAGGCGGACACCGAGCGGCCGCTGCTGCGGATCTACTGGTTCGACGGCGCGCCCGACCGCGTCCCGCAGCCCGAACACCGCCGGCTGCGGGTGATGCCCCGGGTCACCGTCCGGCTGGGCGCTCTCACCCGCAGTGACGGGCGCTGGGCGCAGAAGGGCGTGGACGCCGCGATGCACGCCGAGCTGACCGAACTCGCCCGTAACCGCGCCTGCTCCGACATCGTCCTGGTCACCGGCGACGGCGACCTCCTGCCCGGCCTGATGTCGGCGAAGGAGCACGGCGTCGCGGTTCACCTGTGGGCAGTCCAGGCCGCGGACGGCGACTACAACCAGTCCGAGGACCTGGTCGCCGAGGCCGACGAGCGGCGGGTGCTGGACCGGACCTGGATCACCCGCGCGGTCCGCGCCAAGGAACTCGGCGGCCCCTGCGCGCCACCGCCGGTGCCGCGCCCCGAGATCGCCGCGATCCTCTCCGCCCCGCTGCCCGAGTCCGCGGTCGCGGCCGCCGCCGCGGCCGCCGCCGCGTCCGGCCCCGAAGCCGCCGAGCACGCCCACGAGCACAACGGCGTGGGCGGCGTCTCCCGGCCGCCGGCCGGCACCCAGGGCGCGCCGGCCGCCGGGGACGACGCCGGCGCGGCGGGATCCCGGGGCGTCCCCACCCCCAAGGACCTGGCCGGGCTCGGCCGGGCCCATGCCGCGGGCCAGGCGGCCGCCGCCACCGGCGGCTCCGCCCCGCAGGCCCCGGCGGCCGGCGCCACCCTGCGCTGGTCGTCCGACAAGGGCTGGGTCGAGCGCGGCGGCCCGGTCGGCGAGCCCTCCGAGACCGCGGTCCTGCCCACCCTCGCCCAGCTCACCAGCGCCGAGCAGCGCTGGGCCGACCGCGAGGAGGACATCACCGCCGTCAGCGGGGACCCCTTCGAAGTCGGCCAGGTCTTCGCCCGCCGCTGGACCGACCGGCTCTCCGACACCACCCACCTCCAGCAGCTGTCCACGGAGTACCCGCGCATCCCGCACCGCATCGACGGTGAACTGCTGCGCTACGCCGCCCGGTTCGGGCTGCTGGCCCACAAGGACGACCAGATCGACGAGCACGACCGCTACGCGATCCGGGCCGGATTCTGGCGCGAGGTGGACCTGCGCACGGCCGCCGAGCACGCCCCGGCCGGGGACTGACCGGCCCGGCGGCACCCCGCCCCGGCCCGCCCGCCGGAGCCCCGCGGCCCGGAGGCGGCCCGGGGACGCGTACCCTCATAGCTCGTGAGGACGGGCGCAAAACAGGTGGAGCGCGGGGTGCCGGTGTGCGCCGTGCGGGACCTGGTCAAGACGTACCCCGCGATGCGCGGGCGCCGCGGGGCGGCACGGCCGTCCGCCGTACGCGCCAACGACGGGATCACCCTGGACGTGCGCCGCGGCGAGATCTTCGGGCTGCTCGGACCCAACGGGGCCGGCAAGTCCACCCTGGTCCGCCAGCTGACCGGGCTGCTGCGCCCGGACTCCGGCAGCATCTCCGTCCTGGGCCACGACCTGGTGCGCCACCCCGAGCGGGCCGCCCGCCTGCTGGGCTACCTGGGGCAGGAGTCCACCGCCCTGGACGAGATGACCGTCGCGCTGGCCGTGGAGACCACCGGCCGGCTGCGCGGCCTGGGCGCCCGCGAGGCGCGCGCCGAGCGCGACGCGGTGATCGACGAGCTGGGCCTCGACGCCCTCACCGGACGGGCCCTGAACAAGCTGTCCGGCGGGCAGCGGCGGCTGGCCTGCCTGGCCACCGCGCTGATCGGTGAGCGGCCGCTGCTGGTACTGGACGAGCCGACCACCGGGATGGACCCGGTCGCCCGGCGCGCCGTGTGGGCCGCGGTGGACCGGCGCCGGGCCGAGCGCGGCGCCACGGTGGTGCTGGTGACCCACAACGTCCTGGAGGCCGAGAGCGTGCTCGACCGGGTCGCGGTGATCGACCGGGGCCGGGTCATCGCCTGCGACACGCCCGGCGGGCTGAAGGAAATGGTGAGCGAGGAGGTCCGGCTGGAGCTGGTGTGGCGCGACCGCCCGCCGCTGGAGGTGCCCGAGGTCGCCGCCCTGGAAGCCGCCGCGCACACCTCGGGGCGCCGCTGGACCCTGCGCCTGCCCGCCGACCGGGCCCGGTCCGCCGTCGCCGCGGTCACCGCGGGCCCCGCCTTCGCCGCCCTGGACGACTTCACGCTGGCCACGCCCAGCCTGGAGGACGTCTACCTGGCCCTGGGGGGCCGTGCGGAGGGGCTGGTCAAGGCGTGACGGGCGTGAACGGGGACGGGCACGGCGGACGTATGGAGTACCGCGGGGGCGGCGAGGAAGGCTGGGTGGCAGGGTGAGTGTGGTTCCCGCGCAGGCGGTGGCCGGGGCGGTCCCGGACACGGGCGCGCGCACCGAGGAGGCCGCTCCGCTGGCGCCGCGCGCCCGCCTGGTGCCCGCGCTGGGCGCCGTCTACCGCGCCCAGCTCTCCCGGGCCCGGGTCGCACGGATCCCGCTGCTGTTCGTCGCCACCTTCCAGTCCATCGGGATCATGGTCCTGCTGCGCGGGGTGGTCGACGGCGGCGACCCGGCCCGTGCCGTGGTGTCCGGCTCCAGCGTGCTGGTCGTCGCGTTCGTGGCGCTCAACCTCCTCGCCCAGTACTTCGGCCAGCTGCGGGCCGGCGGCGGGCTCGACCACTACGCCACGCTGCCGGTGCCGCCGGCCGCGGTGGTGCTCGGCGCCGCCGCCGCGTACGCCTCGTTCACCGTGCCGGGGACGGTGGTCACCGCGGTCACCGGCTGTGTGCTCTTCCAGCTGCCGATGACGCACCTGTGGGTGCTGGCCGCCGTGCTCCCGCTCGCCGGGGCGGCGCTGGCCGGTCTCGGCGCGGCCCTCGGCCTGCTCGCCCCCCGGCCCGAACTCGCCACGCTCTGCGGCCAGTTGGGGATGTCGGCGGCGCTGCTGCTGGGCGTGCTGCCGGCCGGGAGGATGCCCGAGGTGATCGGCTGGGCCCGCGACCTGCTGCCCTCGACCTACGGAGTGGAGGCGCTGGCCCGCAGCTTCGACCCGCATCCCGACTGGATCGCGGTCGGCGCGGACCTGGGCGTGTGCGCGGCCGTCGGCGTGCTCTCGCTGGCCGTCGCCACCTGGGCGTACCGCCGGGCGGCGGCCCGATGACCGGCGCCACCCCGCCGAACGGCCGTCCTGCTTCCGGTCCCACCGGCCCCACCTGGCACGATGACGGGGTGACCGCACCGCTGACGCCCCCCGACAACCAACCGCCCGACGAGCCGCGGCACCCCGCGGCCGCGCCCGCCGCCGACCACGGCGGCCCGGTCGGCCCCGAACTGGCCCGTGAGCTGCGCGAAGGCGCACTGATCGCGCTCGTGGTCGCGGTGAGCGGCGTCCTGCTCGGCGTGCTGTGGAACTGGCTCGCACCGCACACCCCGCTGATCGCGGACACCCGCAACGTCTACCTCAAGAACACCGAGGGCGAGGAGGCGATCGGCGCGGACGGCACCTTCGTCCTGCTGTCCCTCGCCTTCGGGGCCCTCACCGCCGCCGCGGTCTTCCTCTTCCGCAGGCGCGGCGGGATCCCGCTGGTCGTGGCGCTGGTCGTGGGCGGACTGCTCGGCGCGGTGCTGGGCTGGGTGACGGGCATGTGGCTGGGCCCCACCCCGGACGTGGCCGCGCACGCCAAGCAGGTCGGCCCCGGCGTGACCTTCAACGGCCCGCTGCGGCTGCAGGCCAAGGGCGCCCTGCTGGCCTGGCCGATCGCCGGGATGCTCACCCAGCTCGCGCTGACCGGACTGTTCGGCCCGCGCGACCCGGAACCGGACGCCCCGCACTGGCCCGGGGACGAGCACCTGCCGCAGCCGCCCGAAGCGCACTGACCTCCGGGGCGGCCGGTCCGCCGGCCGCCCCGCGGCACGTCTCAGCCGCGGGCGATCGGCGCGAGGTGCGCCCCCGTGAGCGCCACCAGGTCCCCGGGCGACAGCTCGACCTCCAGGCCGCGCCGCCCCGCCGACACACAGACCGTCGGCCGGCCCTCGGCCGAGGCGTCCACGACCGTGCGCAGCCGCTTGCGCTGCCCAAGCGGCGAGATCCCGCCCAGGACGTAGCCCGTGCTGCGCTCGGCCGCCGCCGGGTCCGCCATCGTCGCCCGCTTGCCGCCCACCGCGGCCGCCAGCGCCTTGAGGTCCAACGACCCCGACACCGGGACCACGGCGACCGTCAGGGTGCCGTCGACATCCGCCAGCAGCGTCTTGAACACCTGGTCGGGCGCGACACCGAGGGCCTCGGCGGCCTCCTCGCCGTACGACGCGGCGGCCGGGTCGTGCGCGTAGGAGTGCGTGGTGAACGCGACGCCCGCCGCGGTGAGGGCGGCCGTGGCCGGGGTGCCGACGGACTTCCTGGACTTCTTCGCCACCGTCTTCGTGCCTCGCGTGGGGTCGGGCCGGGGCACCGGACACGTCGTCCGGATGGGGCCGGTCGGTCAGTTGGGGCTGGTCGGCTGCCGGGTCAGGTCCACCGCCGGCAGCGACGGGAGCTTACCGAGCAGCGCCGACTCCTGGCGAAGCAGTTTCAGCTCCTGCCCCAGCCGGGACGCGGTGTCCGGCGCCTCCAGCAGCCGCTGCTTGGCGGGTACGTCCAGCACGGCCGCGGCGGCCACCAGGTACGACAGCACCGACGGGTCGGCCGGCAGGTCCTGCCCGCTCGACAGGGTCCGCTCGTTCGCCCAGGCCAGCCGCTTCTGATACGTACGGAACGCCCGCACGACGCCCGAGGCGAGCGCGCCCGCGCCCTCCCCGTCGCGGTCCTCCAGCTCCTCCAGCTCACCGGTCAGATACGGCCCCGAGGCGTCCACCGACAGCAGCCGGAAGCGGGTGGTGCCGGTGGCGAGGATCTCGTAGCCGGTGTCGTCGTCGGACGACTTCTCCCGGATGGTCGCCGCGTCGGCGATGCAGCCCACGGTGTGGAACGCCTGTATCGGGTCGTCGCCGAAGCCCGCCGCGGGGCCGTCCGCCGCCGGCAGCGTGGCGTCCGGCATGCCCTGCGCGGTGGCGGCGACCTCGCGGCCGTCCCGGATCGCGATCACGGCGAAGCGGCGGTCGTCCTCGGACACCGCGCTCAGATCGCGCATCATCGCCCGGTACCGCGCCTCGAAGACGTTCAGCGGGAGCACGAGCCCCGGGAACAGCACCGAGTTCAACGGGAAGAGCGGGAGGCGGAGGGAGGTCACAGCCGGTAAGCCTAGACGCTGCGCTGGGCTGGGGGTCCATGTGGGCGGGGAATCTGTTTTCGGCTGTCCCGCCGTGGGTTCCGCTGCGCTTTGCCTCTGCCCCGTTTTTGGCTTTCCCGCCGTGGGGGTTCGTCGCCGTTGCTCCCCCACTGCCTTAAGGGCGTGGGAGGTACCCCCAGCGGCGGGCGGGGTCCGCTGCGCGGGGCTGTGGGTGAGGGGACGGGCCGGAGGGGCCTGGTGTGTGGACTGCTTCGCTTTACGTCCACACACCAGGCCCCTCCGGCCCGTCCCCTCCCGTGGGTGAGTGAAGTGATCGTGGGTGGGGGCGGGCGTCGATCACAGCCGATCCCCCCAGCCGACGAGGTGCACCGGACCAGCCACATTGACCCCCACCGGCCTTCTTCCCACCCCTCAACGGGAGGGGACGGGTCGGAGCGGGTGGGGGTGTCCGGACGTAAAGCGAAGCAGTCCGGACACCCCCACCCGCGCAGGCCCGGCACCGGCACCCGAAACGCCCCGCGCAGCGGACCCCGCCCGCCGCAGGCGAACCAAGAGAAACCCCCACGGCGGGAAAGCCGAAAACGTGGGAGGGCCCGGCTGTCGCTATTGCCGCCGCAAAAGGCGGGACGCCCCCGCGGCCACCGTCGTGGCGAGGATCCACCCCGCCAGGATCAGGACGGCGGCCACCCACTGCGCGCCGCCGCCCGGCTTCCACGCGGTGCTCTGGTTGAGGTCGATCACCGGCAGGAGGAGGTCCAGGGAGTAGAGGTAGGGGTTCCAGGGGGGTGCCTCGCCCGCTTTGAGGGGTGGGGGCGGGGACATCGAGAAGTAGGCGGTGCCGATCGCCCACAGGATGGCCATCCAGACCGCGGCCCGGCCGGGGCGGTAGCCGTAGGCCACGGTCCAGTCCTGGAGGAAGCCCCAGGTCTTGGCCGCCAGCGGCAGCGTCTCGCGGCGGCGCCGCTGCTTGGCCAGCAGCACCTCGCGGGCATCGGAGTCCTCGCCGGTGGTGCGCAGCGAGGCGGCGAGCATCTCGTACGGCTCGGGCGCGTACTCCGGGGTCGCCGCGGCCACCCACCGCAGCCGCTGTGCCAGCGGGAAGGGGCCGCGCGGGATCAGCGTCTCGTACGCGAAGCCGGCCATCCACAGCCCGCCGAGCCCCGGCCAGCTCGCCGACTTGTCGATGAGGTTGACGACCCGGGCGCCGGAGAGGATGACCCGGCCGCGCTGCGGGCGCTCGCCGAGGAAGCGCAGCTCGGGGGTCTGGATGCGGCGCAGCGAGAGTTCCTGGTCGGACTCCATGACGAACCGGGCGTGCTCGAAGTCGACGGCGTCGCCGAACCGCCCGTCGTCCAGCCGCATCCCGCCCTCGCATTCGAAGCGCTGCATGCGGGTGCCGCGCGAGGGGGTGTGCACGGTGCCGTACGGGGGAGTGGTGCCGCTGGAGAACGGCGAGTTGGCCAGGCCCGCCGCGGTCAGGTGGAGGGTGCGCTCGACGGTCAGCTGCGGGGCGTTGAGCGCCCGGCGGCCGAAGGGGTTGCTCAGCCGGCTGCCGCGCAGGCTCAGCGACCCGCCGACGGTGGCGCCGCGCAGCGACAGCTCGCCGTAGGACTCCAGCATCTCGGCCTGGAGGTCCTGGGCGACGGTCATCCCGTCCGCCATGATCGACCGGCCCTGCCGGTCCTTGTGCACCATGGTCTGGTTGAGCATCAGGTCCGTGCCGATCTGCGCGTCGGAGAGCCGGACCCCGGAGTGCACCACGCAGCGCGGCAGGTGGAGGTCGCCCTCGGTGTGCAGCCGGGCCGCCTCCAGCCGGGGTATCGCGCAGTTCACCAGCCGCAGCGTGGTGAAGCGGCTCTCGGGCAGCACCACCTCGGCCTCGAAGCGGCAGTCCCGCAGCTCGACGAATGGCTTGATCGTGCCGCCCGCAAGGTCGAGAGTGTCCGTGATGTACGCGCCGGTGAGCTGGAGCGCGGAGACCCGGCCGGGCTGCGGCGGCGGCCCGTCGAGCAGCAGCAGCGCCACGACCCGGGCCCGCACCCGGCGCTCCGGGCCCCACAGGTGCTGCCCGTGCGGATCGTCGCGCTCCGGGTCGCCGATGTGCAGATCGCAGGTGCTGCCGTTGCGGAAGGCCTGCCACATGCTCCATTCCGCCGACGTCAGCTGCAGATCGGCGGGCGCGTCGCCGTCCCCGGGCTCGGTCACAGTGGATCCCCCTTGTTCTCCCGTGGTGTGTCGCAACCTGTTCGGACGCACTTCGTGCACTGGTCATCGGGCGTCCGACAGGCGTCCCCGTACGCCGTCACCGGGCCCTTGCCCGCCCCGTGACGGCTTGAACACGCGTGGTCAGGGCCAACTCCGGTCAACTTCCGGGACCCGGATCACGGTGTGTGGAGCGCATGTGCCGCTGTGTATCACTGAGTGATACGGCCGCTCGGGCCCAGGAGCGGGTCTGAGACACTGGGAGGGTGATCTCCCGAATCGATCTGCGCGGTGACGCCCTCCCCGAGGGCGGCGCCCTGCGCGACCTGCTGCCCCGTGCCGAGTTCGACGTGGAAGCCGCCCTGGAGAAGGTGCGGCCCATCTGCGAGGACGTGCGCCATCGTGGCACCGCGGCGCTGATCGAGTACGCGCGGCGGTTCGACGGTGTCGAGATCGAGCGGGTACGGGTGCCGGCCGAGGCCCTGCGGGACGCGCTCGACGGGCTGGACCCGGCCGTCCGGGCCGCCCTGGAGGAGTCCATCCGGCGCGCCCGGATCGTCCACCGCGAACAGCGCCGCACGGACGTCACCACCAAGGTCGTCCCCGGCGGCACGGTCACCGAACGCTGGGTCCCCGTCGAGCGGGTGGGCCTGTACGTCCCCGGCGGCCTGGCGGTCTACCCGTCGTCCGTGGTCATGAACGTCGTCCCGGCGCAGGAGGCCGGGGTCTCCGGCATCGCCGTCAGCTCCCCGCCGCAGAAGGAGTTCGGCGGCCTGCCGCACCCCACCATCCTCGCGGCCTGCGCCCTGCTCGGCGTCGACGAGGTCTACGCCGCCGGCGGCGCCCAGGCCGTCGCGATGTTCGCGTACGGCACCGACGAGTGCCTGCCGGTCAACCTCGTCACGGGCCCCGGCAACATCTTCGTCGCCTCCGCCAAGCGCCTCCTCAAGGGCCGTATCGGCATCGACGCCGAGGCCGGGCCCACCGAGATCGCGGTGCTCGCGGACGCCACCGCCGACCCCGAGCACGTCGCCGCCGACCTGATCAGCCAGGCCGAGCACGACACCCTCGCCGCCGCCGTCCTGGTCACCGACTCCGCCGAACTCGCCGACGCCGTCGAGGAGGCCCTCAAGCGGCAGGTCGCGGCCACCAAGCACATCGAGCGGATCACCGAGGCGCTGGGCGGGCGGCAGTCCGCCGTCGTCCTCGTCGACGGCATCGACGAAGGTCTCAAGGTCGTGGACGCCTACGGCGCCGAGCACCTGGAGATCCAGACCGCCGACGCCTCCGCCGTCGCCGCCCGGGTCCGCAACGCCGGCGCGGTCTTCGTCGGCCCCTGGGCCCCGGTCTCGCTCGGCGACTACTGCGCCGGGTCCAACCACGTCCTGCCCACCGGCGGCTGCGCCTGCCACTCCTCCGGCCTGTCCGTGCAGTCCTTCCTGCGCGGCATCCACGTCGTGGACTACTCGCGCGACGCGCTGGCCGAGGTCGCCCACCACGTGGTGACCCTCGCCGAGGCCGAGGACCTCCCGGCCCACGGCGCCGCGCTGAAGGCCAGGTTCGAATGGAAGGTCCCGCAGAGCAAGTGAGCAGGCACGTGACCCGCATCGACGATCTCCCCATCCGGGACGAGCTGCGCGGCAAGTCCCCCTACGGCGCACCGCAGCTGGACGTCCCGGTGCGCCTGAACACCAACGAGAACCCCTATCCGCTGCCCGAGCCGCTGGTCCGCCGGATCGCCGAGCGGGTGACCGACGCCGCCCGCCTGCTCAACCGCTACCCCGACCGGGACGCGGTCGAGCTGCGCACCGAGCTGGCCCGCTACCTCACCCGCACCGGCGGTCACCCGGTCACCACCGAGCAGGTCTGGGCGGCCAACGGCTCCAACGAGGTCATCCAGCAGCTGCTGCAGACCTTCGGCGGCCCCGGCCGCCACGCCCTCGGCTTCGAGCCGTCGTACTCCATGCACGGGCTGATCTCCCGCGGCACGGGCACCGGCTGGACCTCCGGCCCGCGCAACGACGACTTCACCATCGACGTCGAGGCGGCGCGGGCGGCCATCGCCGAGCAGCGGCCCGACGTGGTCTTCATCTGCTCGCCGAACAACCCCACCGGCACCGCCGTCGAGGCGGACACGGTGCTTGCGCTGTACGACGCCGCCCAGGCGGCCCGGTCCGACGGCGCCGGCGCCCTGGTGGTCGTCGACGAGGCCTACGGCGAGTTCAGCCACCGGCCCTCGCTGCTGCCGCTGATCGAGGGCCGCCCGAACCTGGTGGTCTCCCGGACCATGTCCAAGGCCTTCGGCGCCGCCGGGCTGCGGCTGGGCTACCTCGCGGCCGACCCCGCCGTGGTCGACGCGGTGCAGCTGGTCCGGCTCCCGTACCACCTCTCGTCCGTCACCCAGGCCACCGCGCTCGCCGCGCTGGAGCACACCGACACGCTCCTGAAGTACGTCGAGCAGCTCAAGGCCGAGCGGGACCGCCTGGTCACCGAGCTGCGGGCGGCCGGCTGCCAGGTCGTCGACTCCGACGCCAACTTCGTGCAGTTCGGCCTCTTCGAGGACGCGCACGCCACCTGGCAGGCGATCCTCGACCACGGCGTGCTGGTCCGTGACAACGGCGTACCGGGCTGGCTGCGGGTCACCGCCGGCACCCCGGCAGAGAACGACGCGTTCCTCGACGCGGTTCGCGCAGTACTGAAGGAGAACAAGCGATGACCCGCGTAGGACGCGTGGAGCGCACGACGAAGGAGACGTCCGTGCTCGTCGAGATCGATCTCGACGGCAGGGGCGAGGTGGACGTGTCGACCGGTGTGGGCTTCTACGACCACATGCTCGACCAGCTCGGCCGGCACGGCCTGTTCGACCTCAAGGTCAAGACCGACGGCGACCTGCACATCGACACCCACCACACCATCGAGGACACCGCGCTGGCGCTGGGCGCCGCCTTCAAGCAGGCCCTCGGCGACAAGTCCGGGATCTACCGCTTCGGCAACTGCACCGTCCCGCTGGACGAGTCGCTCGCCCAGGTGACCGTCGACCTCTCCGGCCGCCCGTACCTGGTGCACACCGAGCCGGAGAACATGGCGCCGATGATCGGCTCCTACGACACCACGATGACCCGGCACATCTTCGAGTCGTTCGTCGCCCAGGCCCAGATAGCGCTGCACATCCACGTCCCGTACGGCCGCAACGCCCACCACATCGTGGAGTGCCAGTTCAAGGCGCTGGCCCGCGCCCTGCGCTACGCCAGCGAGCGCGACCCGCGCGCGGCCGGCATCATCCCCTCCACCAAGGGGGCCCTGTAGCCCGTGAACGGACTCTCGACCGTCTTCATCCTCCTCGGGCTCTTTCTCCTCGGCGGTGTCTACTCGTTCTGGAAGCAGCAGCTGCCCAAGGGCCTGATCGTGCTGCTGTCCGTCGGTTCGGCGCTGTGCCTGCTCGCCGGCGTGCTGCGGCTGGAGGTATGGAATTGACCCCCTCGGCACCCCGTAAGAAGGTCGTGGTCTTCGACTACGGCTTCGGCAACGTCCGCTCCGCCGAGCGCGCCCTGGCGCACGTCGGCGCGGAGGTGGAGATCACCCGGGACTTCGACCGGGCGATGAACGCCGAGGGCCTGCTGGTCCCCGGAGTCGGCGCGTTCGCCGCCTGCATGGCCGGGCTCAAGCAGGCCCGCGGCGACTGGCTCGTCGGCCGCCGGCTGTCCGGCGGACGCCCCGTGATGGGCATCTGTGTCGGGATGCAGATCCTCTTCGGCCGCGGCATCGAGCACGGCGTGGAGACCGAGGGCCTGGACGAGTGGCCCGGCACGGTCGGCCCGCTCAAGGCCGACGTCGTCCCGCACATGGGCTGGAACACCGTCGAGGCCCCCGCGGACTCGCGGCTCTTCGCCGGGCTGCCCGCCGACGCCCGCTACTACTTCGTGCACTCCTACGCGGTGCACGACTGGGAGCTGGAGGTCGGCAACCCGCACCTCGCCGCGCCGAAGGTCACCTGGGCCACGCACGGCGAGCGGTTCGTGGCCGCGGTCGAGAACGGCCCGCTGTGGGCCACCCAGTTCCACCCCGAGAAGTCCGGCGACGCCGGCGCCCAGCTCCTGACCAATTGGATCGAGACCCTGTAATGCCGAACGCCGCAAAGCTCGAACTCCTCCCCGCCGTCGATGTCCGCGACGGCCAGGCCGTCCGCCTCGTGCACGGCGAGTCCGGCTCCGAGACCTCCTACGGCGACCCGCTGCAGGCGGCCCTCGCCTGGCAGCGGGCGGGCGCCGAGTGGCTGCACCTCGTCGACCTCGACGCGGCCTTCGGCACCGGCGACAACCGGGCGCAGATCGCCGAGGTCGCCCGCTCCATGGACCTCAAGGTCGAGCTGTCCGGCGGCATCCGCGACGACGACACGCTCGCCGCGGCCCTGGCCACCGGCTGCCGCCGGGTCAACCTCGGCACCGCCGCGCTGGAGACCCCCGAGTGGGTCGCCAAGGTCATCGCCGAGCACGGCGACAAGATCGCGGTCGGCCTGGACGTCCGCGGCACGACGCTGCGCGGCCGCGGCTGGACCCGCGACGGCGGCGACCTCTACGAGACGCTGGCCCGCCTCGACGCCGAGGGCTGCGCGCGATACGTCGTCACCGACATCAACAAGGACGGCACCCTCCAGGGCCCCAACGTCGAGCTGCTCAGGAACGTCTGCGCGGCCACCGACCGGCCCGTGGTCGCCTCCGGCGGGGTCTCCTCGCTCGACGACCTGCGGGTACTGGCCTCGCTGGTACCGGAAGGTGTCGAGGGCGCCATCGTCGGCAAGGCGCTCTACGCGAAGGCGTTCACCCTCGAAGAGGCACTGGCAGCAGTGTCGTAACGGCGAACGAAAGGCCGCAAGATGACCATCGAGCGCGTACGGACCGGCAATCCCTGGGAAGAGAAGATCGGCATCGCACGCGCCGTGGCGGCCGGCGACCGGATCCTGGTCGCCGGCACGATGCCGGTGGTCGACGGCGTCCTGCAGGGTGAGGGCGACCCCTACGAACAGACCCGGGCCGCCTTCACCCACGCGCTGGCCGCGCTCAAGCCCTTCGGCCTGGGCGCCGAAGCGGTCCTGCGCACCCGTGTGTACCTCACCCACCTGCGCGACGTGGACGCGGCCGGCCGCGCCCACCGGGAGCTGTTCGCGGCGCAGCCGCCGGTCTCGACCCTGGTCGTGGTCTCCGGCTTCGCCGACCCCCGGGTGCTGGTGGAAGTGGAACTGGAAGCCTTCCGAGAACTGTCAGAGAGGCCTGAACCGACATGACCCTGGCGGTCCGAGTCATCCCTTGCCTGGACGTCGACAACGGCCGGGTCGTCAAGGGCGTCAACTTCCGTAACCTGCGGGACGCGGGCGACCCCGTGGAGATGGCCAAGATCTACGGTCAGGAGGGCGCCGACGAGCTGACCTTCCTCGACATCACCGCCTCCTCCGGCAACCGCGAGACCACCTACGACGTGGTCCGCCGCACCGCCGAGCAGGTCTTCATCCCGCTCACCGTCGGCGGCGGCGTCCGCACCCCCGAGGACGTCGACAAGCTGCTGCGGGCCGGCGCCGACAAGGTCGGCGTCAACACCGCCGCCATCGCCCGCCCCGACGTGATCCGCGAGATCGCCGAGCGCTTCGGCCGCCAGGTCCTGGTCCTCTCGGTCGACGCCCGCCGCACCGACGCCGGCACCCCGTCCGGATACGAGGTCACCACCCACGGCGGCCGCCGCGGCACCGGCATCGACGCGGTGGAGTGGGCGCACCGCGCCGCCGAACTCGGCGCCGGCGAGATCCTCCTCAACTCCATGGACGCCGACGGCACCAAGGACGGCTACGACGTCGAGATGATCGAGGCCGTCCGCAAGCACGTCAGCGTCCCGGTGATCGCCTCCGGCGGCGCGGGCCGGCTGGACGACTTCGCCCCGGCCGTCGCGGCCGGCGCCGACGCGGTCCTGGCCGCGTCCGTCTTCCACTTCGGCGACCTGCGCATCGGCCAGGTCAAGGACGCGCTCCGGGGGGCCGGGCACACCGTGCGCTGACCGGCGGCCGCCCGTAGGCTCGCCCCATGAGCCGTGTCAACGATGTGGGTGGCCAGGGCGGGTTCGGGGCGCTGGAGATCGAGGCGGACGAGCCGCCGTTCCACGCCGACTGGGAGGCGCGGGTGTACGCGCTGAACTCCGTGCTGGTGCGCAACGGCGTCTACCGGCTCGACGAGTTCCGGGACGCCGTCGAGCGGATGCCCCCGCGCGCGTACCTGGCCGCGTCGTACTACGAGCGCTGGCTGTACGCGATCGAGACGCTGCTGGCCGGGCGGGGGCCGGCCGGTGAGGGCTGAGTTCCGGGCGGGGGAGCGGGTGCGGGTGCGCGCCGTCGACCCCGCGGGTCACACGCGGGTGCCGCGGTACGTACGCGGGCACGTGGGGCGGATCGTCGAGTGCCAGGGCCGCTGGCCGCTCGCCGACGAGTGCGCGGCGGGGGTGGCCGAGCCGCGGGTGGAGCCCGTCTACACCGTGGCGTTCGCCGCGGGCGACCTGTGGGGCGAGGGCGGTCACGAGGTCACGGTCGACCTCTGGGAGTCGTACATCGAGCGGGCAGGGAAGGACGGGGCATGAGCGGCGAGCACACGAGCCTGCCGGTGGCGGCGCGGGTCAGGCGGCTGGAGGAGCGGCTGATCGGGGCCGGGGTGGTCGCCCAGGAGCAGCTGGACGAGGCGCTCGGCGCGATGCTGAAGGGGGCCTCGCCGGTCAACGGCGCGCGGATCGTGGCGCGGGCCTGGAGCGACGCGGGGTTCCGGGAGCGGCTGCTGGCGGACGCGAACGCGGCGCTGCCGGAGGTGGGTCTCTCGATGGCGGGCGGCATCCAGGAGCAGCGGCTCAAGGTCGTCGAGAACACCGCCACCACGCACCACGTCCTCGTGTGCACGCTGTGCTCGTGCTATCCGATCGGGCTGCTGGGGCCGTCGCCGTCCTGGTACAAGAGCGAGGCCTACCGCGCCCGGGTGGTGCGCGAACCGCGCGCCGTGCTGGCCGAGTTCGGGCTGGAGCTGCCGGAGTCCACCACCATCACGGTGTGGGACTCCAGCGCCGAGAGCCGCTACCTGGTCCTGCCCCGGCGGCCCGCGGGCACCGCGGGCCGCAGCGAGGCGGAGCTGGCCGCGCTCGTCACCCGCGAGGGCCTCATCGGGACCGCCGCGGTCTGACTCACCGTCCCTTGCGCGCGGCCCGGACGAACTCCCGGTTCATCGTGGCGATGCTGAACAGGGGAACGCCCTTGGGGCAGGCCGTCGCACACGCCCCGGTGTTGGTGCAGCCGCCGAAGCCCTCCGCGTCCATCTGCCCCACCATGTCCAGGACGCGGCTCTCCCGCTCCTGGGCGCCCTGGGGCAGGGCGCCCAGGTGGACGACCTTGGCGGCGGTGAAGAGCATCGCCGAGCCGTTGGGGCAGGCCGCCACGCAGGCGCCGCAGCCGATGCACGCGGCGTGCTCGAAGGCGGTGTCGGCGGCCGGCTTGGGCACGGCGGTGGCGTGGGCCTCGGGGGCGGAGCCGGTCGGGGCGGTGATGTAGCCGCCGGAGGCGATGATGCGGTCGAAGGCGGAGCGGTCGACGACCAGGTCCTTGACGACCGGGAAGGCGGCGGCCCGCCAGGGCTCGATGTCGAGGGTGTCGCCGTCCTGGAAGGAGCGCATGTGCAGCTGGCAGGTGGTGGTCTGCTCGGGGCCGTGCGCCTCGCCGTTGATGACGAGCGAGCAGGCGCCGCAGATGCCCTCGCGGCAGTCGTGGTCGAAGGCGACCGGGTCCTCGCCGTCCAGCAGGAGTTCCTCGTTGAGGGTGTCGAGCATCTCCAGGAACGACATGTCCGGTGAGATGCCCGCCACCTCGTAGGTGACCGGGGCGCCGGGGGCGTCGGCGTTCGGCTGGCGCCAGATGCGCAGGGTGAGGTTCATGCGTAGCTCCGCTGGGTGGGGTGGACGTGCTCGAAGACCAGGTCTTCCCTGTGGAGGACGGGGGCCTCGCCGGTGGCGGTGAACTCCCAGGCGGCCGCGTAGCAGAACTCCTCGTCCCGGCGGGCGGCCTCGCCGTCCGGGGTCTGCGACTCCACGCGGAAGTGGCCGCCGCAGGACTCGGCGCGGTGCAGGGCGTCGAGGCACATCAGCTCGGCCAGCTCCAGGTAGTCGACGAGGCGGTGGGCCTTCTCCAGGGACTGGTTGAACTCCCGGCCGGTACCGGGCACCTTGACGCGGCGCCAGAACTCCTCGCGGATCCGCGGGATGCGGTCCAGGGCCGTGCGCAGCCCCTCCGCCGAGCGCGCCATCCCGCAGTGCTCCCACAGCAGGGTGCCGATCTCGCGGTGGAAGGAGTCCGGGGTGCGGTCGCCGCCGACGGCCAGCAGCCGGTCCAGGCGCGCCGTGGTCTCCTCCAGGGCCGCGGCGGCCGCCGGGTGGCCGGCGTCCACGTCGCCGGTGCGCGGATGGCGGGCCAGGTAGGCGTTGAGGGTCGTCGGCAGGACGAAGTAGCCGTCGGCGAGGCCCTGCATCAGGGCGGAGGCGCCGAGGCGGTTGGCGCCGTGGTCGGAGAAGTTGGCCTCCCCGATGGCGAACAGGCCCGGGACCGTGGTCTGGAGGTCGTAGTCGACCCACAGGCCGCCCATCGTGTAGTGCACGGCGGGGTAGATCCGCATCGGCACCTCGTACGGGTCCTCCGCGGTGATCCGCGCGTACATGTCGAAGAGGTTGCCGTACTTCTGCTCGACCGCCGCGCGGCCGGTGCGCGCGAGGGCGTCGGCGAAGTCCAGGTAGACGCCCTGCCCGCCGGGGCCGACGCCCCGGCCCTCGTCGCAGACCTGCTTGGCGGCGCGGGAGGCGATGTCGCGGGGGACGAGGTTGCCGAAGGACGGGTAGAGGCGCTCCAGGTAGTAGTCGCGCTCCTCCTCGGGGATCTGCCCGGGCGGGCGGCGGTCGCCCGCGGCCTTCGGGACCCAGATGCGGCCGTCGTTGCGCAGCGACTCGCTCATCAGCGTCAGCTTGGACTGGTGGTCGCCGGTGCGCGGGATGCAGGTGGGGTGGATCTGGGTGAAGCAGGGGTTGGCGAAGTACGCGCCCCGCCGGTGCGCCCGCCAGATCGCGGTGGCGTTGGAGTTCATGGCGTTCGTCGACAGGTGGAAGACGTTGCCGTAGCCGCCGGTCGCCAGGACCACCGCGTCCGCGACGTGGCACTCGACGCGGCCGGTGACCAGGTCGCGGGCGACGATGCCGCGGGCCCGGCCGTCGACGACGATCAGGTCGAGCATCTCGGTGCGGGCGTGCAGCCGCACCGCGCCGGCCGCGATCTGGCGGGAGAGCGCCTGGTAGGCGCCGAGCAGCAGTTGCTGCCCGGTCTGGCCGCGGGCGTAGAACGTCCGGGAGACCTGGACCCCGCCGAAGGAGCGGGTGTCGAGCAGACCGCCGTACTCGCGGGCGAACGGCACGCCCTGGGCCACGCACTGGTCGATGATCTCGACGGAGATCTGCGCGAGCCGGTGCACATTGGACTCCCGGGCCCGGAAGTCGCCGCCCTTGACGGTGTCGTAGAACAGCCGCTGGACGGAGTCGCCGTCGTTGCGGTAGTTCTTCGCGGCGTTGATCCCGCCCTGGGCGGCGATGGAGTGCGCCCGGCGCGGCGAGTCCTGGTAGCAGAACTGCTCGACGTGGTAGCCCTGTTCGGCGAGGGTGGCCCCGGCGGCGCCGCCCGCGAGGCCGGTGCCGACGACGATGACGGTGTGCTTGCGGCGGTTGGCCGGGCCCACCAGCCCGGCCTCGAAGCGGCGGCGGTCCCAGCGTTCGGCGACCGGCCCGCCGGGGGCGGCCGTGTCGGCGAGGGGCGCGCCGGTCGGGTAGTCGGCGTAGCCGGGGTACGAGGTCATGTCAGCTCACCACTTCGGTCATGACGGCGACGGGTACGGAGACGAAGCCCACGGTCAGCACCAGGGCGAGGGCGTCGGCGGTGGTCCTCAGGAGGCGGTCGCGGGTGCGGCTGCCGACGCCGAGGGTCTGCGCGGCGCTCCAGAAGCCGTGCCGGACGTGCAGCCCGAGCGCCAGCACCGCGGCGATGTAGACGACGTTGCCGTACCAGGTCGAGAAGGTGTCGACCACGTTCCGGTACGGGTGGCCCTCCTGGAAGCCGCCGGGGTGCGCGGTGCCCGTCGTCAGGTCGAGGACGTGCCAGACGAGGAACAGGCCGAGGATGATCCCGCCCCAGCGCATCGTGCGGGTCGCGTAGCTCGCCCGTGCTGTGCGGTGCGCGTACTTGTCAGGGCGCGCCCGGAGGTCGCGGCGGCTGAGCTGGTACGCGGAGACGGCGTGCGCGACGACCGCGGCGACCAGGACCACCCGGACCAGCCAGAGCGTCCACTCCTTGTGCATGAACGGTTCGCCGACCACCCGCAACCAGTGCGCGTAGTGGTCGAAGGTGTCCGGCCCGAAGAAGATCTTGAGGTTGCCCAGCATGTGGACGACCAGGTACAGCAGCATCACCAGGCCGCTGACGGCCATCACCGTCTTCTTGCCGACGGTCGAGCGCCACATCAGCGCGGCGAAGGACGGCCGTCGGTCCGTCCGTGTGTCCAGTGCCATGGATCCCGACGGTAGGGACCGGCCCTGTCATCAGTCCAAGACATGGTCCGGCTCATCTCCATAGCCGGGGCCTATCATCGCCTACCCTTCCCGGTATGCAGCTGCAGCAGCTCCGCTACTTCACCGCCGTGGCCGACACCCGGCACTTCACCCGCGCCGCCGCGCGCGAACACGTCGCCCAGCCCTCGCTCTCCCAGCAGATCCGGTCGCTGGAGCGGGAGTTGGGCGCCGAGCTGTTCCACCGCGCCCGCGGCCACATCACCCTCACCGACGCCGGCGAGACCCTGCTGCCGCTGGCCCGGCGCATCCTCGCCGACGCCGAGACCGCCCGCCGCGAGGTCCAGGAGGTCGCCCGGCTGCGCCGCGGGCGGCTGCGCCTCGGCGCCCCGCCCAGCCTGTGCGCCAGCCTCGTCCCCGACGTCCTGCGGGCCTTCCACACCGCCTATCCGGGCGTGGAGCTGATGGTGACCGAGGACGGCTCGCAGGACCTCGTCCGGGCGCTGGCCGACGGCGCGCTGGACCTGGCCCTGGTCATCACCCCGCTCCCGGTCCAGGCCCCCGCCCTGACCACCGCCGAGCTGCTGCGCGAGGAACTCGTCGTGGTCTCCGCGCCCGACCGCCCGGCCCCCGTCGGCCGGCGCACCCGCATCCGGGTCGAGGATCTGCGGGACCGGCCGCTCGCCATGTTCCGCCGCGGCTACGACCTGCGGGAATTCACCACCGCCGCATGCCGCGCGGCCGGCTTCGAGCCGGCCTTCACCGTCGAGGGCGGCGAGATGGACGCGGTCCTCGGCTTCGTCCGGGCCGGGCTGGGCGTCGCCGTCGTCCCCAGCATGGTCGCCGAACGCTCCGGCCTGCGCGTCACCCGCTTCGCGACGCCCGGGATGCACCGGGTGGTGTCCGTCGCCCACCGCGGCGACGTCTCCCCGCCGCGCGCCGCCCGCGAACTGCAGCGCATCCTGCACGACCACCTGGAGCCGGGCGGGTCCTGAGCGGGTGCCGCACCGCCGTGCGGGGGAGTGCGGCCGGTCCGGGCGCGGCCCCGTGGCAGGGGGCGGTGGCCGGTCGTAGGCTGGCCGCATGTCGACCCATGCGAAGCGTGAACGGCTCCTTCTCGCCGACCTGTTGGAGAGCGCCGGGCCCGAGGCCCCGACGCTGTGCGAGAACTGGAGCGCGCGGGATCTGGCCGCGCATGTGGTGGTGCGCGAGCGGCGCGCCGACGCGGCCGGCGGACTCCTGGTCAGGCCGCTGGCCGCACGGCTGGAGCGGGTGCAGGCGGAGTTCGCCGCCCGGCCGTACGAGGAGCTGCTCCGGCTGATCAGGACCGGGCCGCCGCGGATGTCGCCGTTCGCGCTGAAGCAGCTCGACGAGGCGTCCAACACCGTCGAGTTCTTCGTCCACGCCGAGGACGTGCGGCGCGCCCAGGCGGACTGGGCCCCGCGCGAGCTGGACACCGTCTTCGCGGACGCCCTGTGGACCAGGATCGAGCGGATGGCCCGGGTGCTGGGCCGGAAGTCGCCGGTGGGGCTGGTGCTGCGGCGCCCGGACGGCCGCACGGCGGTGGCCCACCGCGGCACGCCCGTGGTCACGGTCGTCGGCGAGCCGGGCGAGCTGACGATGTTCGCCTTCGGCCGGCAGGGCGCCGCCGACGTGGAGCTGGACGGCGACAAGGAAGCCATCGAGCGGCTGCGGACGGCGAAGCTGGGCGTCTGACCCCGCCGCGGCCCGCCCTTCCCGTCACCGCCCGTGGTCCGCGGGCGGACCACACCGCCTCACCCGTGGAACACCACCACCGCGACCACCACACCGACCACCACCGCCGCCAGGAACACCGCCCCCAGCACCCGCGCCGCCACCCGCGCGGCGCGGTCCGGGTCCGGCGGCGGTGGCACGGGCGGCTGCTGATGATGCATGTGTGCAGGATGCCGCACGGCACAATGGACACCATGAGCAGCCGCGCCTCCACCCCGGACACCACCTCCGCCCTGGACCCCGCCATCGCCGCCCGCCTCAAGCGCGGCGCCGACGGCCTGGTCCCCGCCATCGCCCAGCAGTACGACACCGGCGAGGTGCTGATGCTCGGCTGGATGGACGACGAGGCGCTGCACCGCACCCTGACCACCGGCCGCTGCACCTACTGGTCCCGCAGCCGCCAGGAGTACTGGGTCAAGGGCGACACCTCCGGCCACGTCCAGCACGTCAAGTCCGTGGCCCTGGACTGCGACGCCGACACCCTCCTGGTCCGCGTCGACCAGGTCGGCGCCGCCTGCCACACCGGCGACCGCACCTGCTTCGACGCGGACGTACTGATCACCGGTCCGGGCCGGGACCAGTAGGCTCCGCTGCCATGACCACGGGAACCACCGGCACCGCCACTCCGGACCTCGACACCTTCCGCACCCTCGCCAAGGACCGGCGGGTCATCCCCGTCACCCGGCGCCTGCTCGCGGACGGCGACACACCGGTCGGGCTCTACCGCAAACTCGCCGCCGAACGCCCCGGCACCTTCCTCCTGGAGTCCGCCGAGAACGGCCGTACGTGGTCGCGCTACTCCTTCATCGGCGTCCGCAGCGCCGCCACCCTCACCACCCGCGACGGACAGGCGCACTGGCTCGGCACACCGCCCGTCGGCATGCCCACCGGCGGCGACCCGCTCGCCGCGCTGCGCGCCACCGTCGAGGCGCTGCACACCCCCCGGGACCTCATCGAGGGCGCGGGACTGCCGCCGTTCACCGGCGGCATGGTCGGCTACCTCGGCTACGACATCGTGCGCCGCCTGGAGAAGGTCGGCGAGCAGACCGAGGACGACCTGCGGCTGCCCGAACTGACCATGCTGCTCACCTCCGACCTCGCCGTTCTCGACCACTGGAACGGCACCGTCCTGCTGATCGCCAACGCGATCAACCACAACGACCTCGACACCGGCATCGACGAGGCGTACGCGGACGCGGTGGCCCGCCTGGACACCATGGCCGACGACCTCGCCCGGCCCGCGCAGGCCAGTGCCGCCGCGCTGCCCCCGTCGGAGGTCCCGCCGTACACCGCCGAGTGGGGCGGCCCCGCCTTCCAGGACGCCGTCGAGGACATCAAGGAGCGCATCCGGGCCGGCGAGGCCTTCCAGGTCGTGCCCTCCCAGCGCTTCGAAACCCCCTGCACGGCCAGCGCGTTGGACGTCTACCGGGTGCTGCGGGCCACCAACCCCAGCCCGTACATGTACCTCTTCCGCTTCGAGGGCGGCGCGGACGGCGCGGGCGCGGCTTTCGACGTCGTCGGCTCCAGCCCCGAGGCGCTGGTGAAGGTCGAGGACGGCCGGGCCATGGTCCACCCCATCGCCGGCACCCGCCCGCGCGGCGCGACCGTCCAGGAGGACCAGGCCCTCGCCGACGAACTGCTGGCCGACCCCAAGGAGCGTGCCGAGCACCTGATGCTGGTCGACCTGGGCCGCAACGACCTGGGCCGGGTCTGCGAGCCGGGCAGCGTCGAGGTCGTCGACTTCATGTCCGTCGAGCGCTACAGCCACGTCATGCACATCGTCTCGACGGTGACCGGCACGGTCGCCGAGGGCCGTACCGCCTTCGACGTGCTCACCGCCTGCTTCCCCGCGGGCACGCTCTCCGGCGCCCCCAAGCCCCGCGCCCTGCAGATCATCGAGGAGCTGGAGCCGACCCGGCGCGGCCTGTACGGCGGCTGCGTCGGCTACCTCGACTTCGCCGGCGACTCCGACACCGCCATCGCGATCCGCACCGCCCTGCTGCGGGACGGCACCGCCTACGTCCAGGCGGGCGCCGGCATCGTCGCCGACTCCGACCCGCTGGCCGAGGACACCGAGTGCCGTAACAAGGCGGCCGCGGTGCTGCGGGCCGTGAACACCGCCAACCACCTGGGCGGGTAGCTCGCCGAGGGCTGGTCCAGCGGGCGGGACCTCCAACGGTTCCTGCCCCGGTCCACCCCGCGCACCGGCCCCCGCCGGCCGGTGCGCGATAGTGGTACGCGTGAGTGCCGTACCCCAGACCCCCGCCGGGACCGAGTCCCCCGCCCCGACCGGCCCCGCGCAGGCCCGGTCCGCGCCCCGTGCGCGGCGCAGTCTCGCCCTGGCCCTGCCGGCCGGCGCGCTCGGCGCAGCCCTGGCGCTGCTGGCCTCCGGCCGTACCTGGGCCAAGGGCTCCGCGCAGCTGGCCCAGGGCGAGCTGCCGCGCAGCGTGACCGGCGCCGATGTGACCGGCGTGCCCGGCGCGCTGGCCGTCGTCGGCCTGGCCGCGCTGGTCGCCGTCTTCGCGGTGCGCCGGGCCGGCCGGATCGCGGTCGCCCTGCTGCTCGCGCTCAGCGGCGTGGGCATCGCCGTCGCCGCGGTGCTGGGCAACTCCGACACCTCCGCGCTGCGGGAGAAGGCCGCCACCGCGGTCGGCCTGACCGGAGCCGATGTGCATCACGTCACGCACACCGGCTGGCCGTGGGTGGCCGCCGCCGGCGGTCTGCTGCTGCTGTTCGCCGGGGTCCTGGCGCTGGTGCGCGGCCGCCACTGGCCCGCCATGTCGGGCCGTTACGAGCGCACGCCCGGCGGCCCCCGCGGCCCCCGCCGCGCCCCGGCGGCGCCGGATCTGGACCGCCCGGAGGAGATCTGGAAGTCCCTGGACCGCGGCGAGGACCCCACCCGGTAAAAGGACCCCGTCCGGCATCGGTGACAATGGGCGCTGAGGATCACCGCGCCCCGACCCCGGCGCGAGAGAGCAACGAGGAGCATTCATGTCGAGCAGTGGCCACGGACACACCCCCGCCGCCTGGACCGGCGTCATCATCTCGTTCATCGGCTTCTGTGTCTCCGGAGCCTTCATCGTGCTGGCGAACGTGCCCGGCTTCTGGGCAGGCATCGTGCTGATCGGCCTCGGTGCCGTGGTGGGCGGCCTGATGCGGGCGGCCGGCCTGGGCCAGGAGCCCAAGCGCTCGGCCAAGCCGCGTCCCCAGGCGCAGGCGCAGCCGCAGGAGGGCTGAGCTCCCGCTCCCGTGGCGCCGCGGCCCGGCGCCACCCTCGTGGCACCCCTCGAAGGCGCCGCTTCCCGGCCCGTGCGCACCCCCGGTGCCGTACCCGCCGTCCGTGCCCCTTTCCGTACGGCGGCCGAGAAGCTGCGCCTTCGCGCATGCCGCCGCACAATCGGCACGTGAGCGAACCCGCGGCACGGCCCCAGGCCCGACTCCCCGGCGGCCTGCCCCGCCGTCTCGCGGCACCCCTGGGCGTCCTGGCCGCCGCCACCGCCGCCTTCGCGTGGCTGGGCGCCGTGGACCCGAACGAGCCCGGCCACTACCCCGTGTGCCCGCTGCTGCACCTCACCGGCCTGTTCTGCCCGGCCTGCGGCGGCCTGCGCAGCGCCCACGCCGTCGCCCACGGCGACCTCGCCGCCGCGCTGGGCGCCAACGCCCTCGCGGTGGCCGGCTATACCGCCGGAGCGGCCTACTGGGCCCTGTGGGCGTGCCGTGCGGCGCGCGGCCTGCGTACGGCGGGCCCGCGGCCGCGAGCCGTCCACTGGTGGGCGCTGGGCGCCCTGCTGCTGGTCTTCACGGTCCTGCGCAACCTCCCCTTCGGCAGCGGGCTGGCACCGTGACCCGCCGCCCCTGCGGCCCCGCCCCGCACCCCGCGGGCGGCCCCCGGGAAGTCCAGGTCGTGGGACCGTGGTCCACCGGATGTGAGACCTGCCTCCCCTGGCGGATACCATCGGAGTGCCGGATGGGGCAGCTCGTCCCGCTGGCCACTGTCCACCTCCACCGCTCAAGAAGGAGGCCGCTCGCGTGAGTGTGCTCGACGAGATCATCGACGGCGTCCGTGCCGACCTCGCAGAGCGGCAGGCGCGCGTCGGCCTCGACGAGCTCAAGGAGCGGGCCCAGAAGGCGCGCCCGGCCAAGGACGGTGTCGCCGCCCTCAAGGGCGAGAGCGTCACGGTGATCTGCGAGGTCAAGCGCTCCAGTCCCTCCAAGGGCGCGCTCGCCGCGATCGCCGACCCGGCCGGCCTGGCCGCCGACTACGAAGCGGGCGGCGCCGCGGTCATCTCCGTGCTGACCGAGCAGCGCCGCTTCGGCGGCTCGCTGGCCGACCTGGAGGCGGTCCGCGCCAAGGTCGACATCCCCGTCCTGCGCAAGGACTTCATCGTCACCGCCTACCAGCTGTGGGAGGCCCGTGCCTACGGCGCCGACCTCGCGCTGCTGATCGTCTCCGCGCTGGAGCAGGAGGCGCTGGTCTCGCTGATCGAGCGGGCCGAGTCGATCGGGCTGACGCCGCTGGTCGAGGTGCACGACGAGGAAGAGGTCGCCCGCGCGGTGGATGCCGGCGCCAAGATCATCGGCGTCAACGCCCGCAACCTGAAGACCCTGGAGGTCGACCGCGGCAACTTCGCCCGGGTCGCCCCCGAGATCCCCGACCACATCGTCAAGATCGCCGAGTCCGGGGTGCGCGGCCCGCACGACCTGATCGCGTACGCCAACGACGGCGCGGACGCGGTGCTGGTCGGCGAGTCGCTGGTGACCGGCAAGGACCCCAGGACCGCGGTCGCCGACCTGGTCGCCGCGGGCTCCCACCCGGCGATCCGGCACGGCCGGTCCTGAGCGCCCGGGGACGGCACACACCGACATGACCGCCACTGCCGCGAGGCTCAGCTGCCAGGTCCGGGTCCCGCACCCGGGCCCGGCCGGCGCGCGCCCCGCGGCGGAGGCCGGACGCGTCCCGGCCCCGGGACCGGTCCGCGGCGTCCCGTCCGCCGACCGTCACCACCCCGCCCCGCAGCGCTGCGCCCTGCCCCCGTGGCACCGCGGCTGCCGGGCGCCCGCCCGGCGGGTCCACGGCCGCCGGGTCAGGTACCACATCGGATCCGAGCCGGGCCAGATCAACGGCCGGCGATGGCGACCGGGGCCCGCGCGCTGACGCGCCGGCCCCGCCCGGGCGCCGGGGAGGGGAGGGCCGCGGGGGTCATCTGACCGCCTGCTCACCCCCCCACCCCCGAACCCACCCCCCGCCCCTCCCCCGAAGGGGGAGAGGGGGAGGGGGCGGGGGAGCGCCGCGGCCCGGTCCCGCGACACCGCCCGGCCCTGCGCGCGAACGCCCGCCGCGGCGGCAGCGGTCCCTCCGGGCCCCTGCGTACCGCGCGCCGCCCGCCGCGCCGCCCGAATCCGCCCACCTCCGCATACCTCCGACACAACCGGACCTCCGGGGCAGCCGCCCCGGCCTAGGAGTGCGTCTGATGTCCTCCGATTTCTTCCTTCCCGACCCCGAGGGTCGCGTCCCCAGCGCCGAGGGCTACTTCGGTGCCTTCGGCGGCAAGTTCATCCCCGAGGCGCTGGTCGCCGCGGTCGACGAGGTCGCCGTCGAGTACGAGAAGGCCAAGGCGGACCCCCTGTTCGCCGCCGAGCTCAATGACCTGATGGTCAACTACACCGGGCGCCCCAGCGCGCTCACCGAGGTGCCGCGGTTCGCCGAACACGCGGGCGGGGCCCGGGTGTTCCTCAAGCGCGAGGACCTCAACCACACCGGCTCGCACAAGATCAACAACGTGCTGGGCCAGGCGCTGCTCACCCGGCGGATGGGCAAGACCCGGGTCATCGCCGAGACCGGCGCAGGCCAGCACGGCGTCGCCACCGCCACCGCCTGCGCCCTGTTCGGCCTCGACTGCACCATCTACATGGGCGAGATCGACACGCAGCGCCAGGCCCTCAACGTCGCCCGGATGCGGATGCTCGGCGCCGAGGTCGTCGCCGTGAAGTCCGGCAGCCGCACCCTCAAGGACGCCATCAACGAGGCCTTCCGCGACTGGGTCGCCAACGTCGACCGCACCCACTACCTGTTCGGGACCGTCGCCGGACCGCACCCCTTCCCCGCGATGGTGCGCGATTTCCACCGCGTCATCGGCGTCGAGGCGCGCCGCCAGGTCCTGGAGCGCGCGGGCCGCCTGCCCGACGCGGCCGTCGCCTGTGTCGGCGGCGGCTCCAACGCCATCGGCCTCTTCCACGCCTTCCTCCCGGACGCCGGCGTCCGGCTCGTCGGCTGCGAGCCCGCGGGTCACGGCATCGACACCGGCGAGCACGCGGCCACCCTGAGCGCGGGCGAGCCGGGCATCCTGCACGGGTCCCGCAGCTACGTCCTCCAGGACGAGGAGGGGCAGATCACCGAGCCGTACTCCATCTCGGCCGGTCTCGACTACCCGGGCATCGGGCCCGAGCACGCCTACCTCAAGGACAGCGGCCGCGGCGAGTACCGCGCCGTCACCGACGACGCCGCGATGCAGGCGCTGCGCCTGCTCTCGCAGACCGAGGGCATCATCCCGGCCATCGAGAGCGCCCACGCCCTGGCCGGGGCGCTGGACCTCGGCCGGGAGCTGGGCCCGGACGGGCTGCTCGTCGTCAACCTCTCCGGGCGCGGCGACAAGGACATGGACACCGCCGCCCGCTACTTCGACCTGTACGACACGGACGCCGCCGTCGAGGCGGACAACGCCGCCGCCGGCGCGGAGATCGAGGGGGACGCCAAGTGAGCGGGAACATCAAGCTGTTGAGCGACACCCTCGCCGCCGCGAAGGCCGAGGGCCGGTCGGCGCTGATCGCCTACCTGCCGGCCGGGTTCCCGACCGTCGAGGGCGGCATCGAGGCGGCCAAGGCCGTCTTCGCCGGCGGCGCGGACGTCGTGGAGGTCGGGCTGCCGCACAGCGACCCGGTCCTGGACGGCCCCGTCATCCAGACCGCCGACGACATCGCCCTGCGCGGCGGGGTGAAGATCGCGGACGTGATGCGCACGGTGCGCGAGGCGCATCGGGCGACCGGCAAGCCCGTCCTCGTCATGACGTACTGGAACCCCATCGACCGCTACGGCATCGAGCGGTTCACCGCCGAGCTCGCCGAGGCGGGCGGCGCCGGCTGCATCCTGCCCGACCTGCCGGTCCAGGAGTCCGCGACCTGGCGGGAGCACGCCGACAAGCACGGCCTGGCCACCGTCTTCGTCGTCGCCCCCAGCAGCAAGGACGCCCGGCTCGCCGAGATCACGGCGGCCGGCTCCGGCTTCGTCTACGCCGCCTCGCTGATGGGCGTCACCGGCACCCGCGAGTCGGTGGGCGCGCAGGCGCAGGACCTCGTACGGCGCACCAAGGCGACCACCGACCTGCCGGTCTGTGTCGGCCTCGGCGTCTCCAACCCCGAACAGGCCGCCGAGGTGGCCGGGTTCGCCGACGGTGTGATCGTCGGCTCGGCGTTCGTCAAGCGGCTGCTGGCGGCCGACGGCGATCTGGCGGACGGGCTCGACGGCGTCCGCACCCTGGCGGCCGAGCTGGCCGAGGGCGTGCGCAAGCGGGCCTGACCACGGCGCGCGGCCGGGTCCCGGGCGGCCGGGACCCGGAGGGCTGTCCCTCGATAGGGCGAACATCGGTGCGGAGGGGTGCGGCGGCACCCCTCCGCTTCGTTGTCCAGGGGCGTGAGCCAGAAGAACCATGACGGTAAGAGAACCGCCCGCGAGCGGATGCAGGAACAGCGGGAAAAGGAGCGGGCGCGCGCCCGCCGCCGCCGGCAGGCCGTGGTCGCCGGATCGGTGGTGGCGGTGCTGGCGGTGGCCGGCGGCATCGCCATCTGGGCGACCTCGTCCGGCGGCGGCAAGGGCAGCTCCGACAACGAGACCGCCCGTCCCCGGCAGGCCAGCGGCGGCAGCAGGCCCGCCATCCCGGTCGGTGCGCCGGGCGCCGCCTCCACCCTCACGGTGTGGGAGGACTTCCGCTGCCCGGCCTGCCAGCAGTTCGAGACCGGCTTCCGCCCGGTCGTCCATGAGCTGGAGGACTCCGGCCGGCTCAAGAGCGAATACCACCTCGTGACGATCATCGACGGCAACGCCGGCGGCAAGGGGTCCCTCAACGCCGCCAACGCCGCCCTGTGCGCCCAGGACGCCGGGACGTTCCGCGCGTACCACGACGTCCTCTACTCCCACCAGCCGCCCGAGACGGAGGACAAGTTCGCCGACAAGCAGTACCTCCTCCAACTGGCGGGCAAGGTCAAGGGACTGGTCACCCCCGCCTTCACCACCTGCGTCAACGACGGCAGGTACGACCGCTTCGTGCAGAAGTCCACCGACGCCTTCGCGCGGTCCGGATACCGCGGCACCCCGACGGTCCTGCTCAACGGCAAGGACCTGGCGAAGGAGAAGGGCGGCCGGTTCACCCCGGCGGACCTGAAGAAGATGGTGCTGGACGCCGACAAGGGCAAGCAGCCGGGCGGCAAGAGCGCCTCGCCGCACCCGGGCGCCCCGGCCCGGCACAAGCACGCCGGACCGGACGCCCCGCCCCGGGCCGGCCACTCCGCCCCGGGCCCGGTGCCGAGCGCCGCGCACCAGGGCACGCGGCACGGAGCGGAGGGCGCGCCGGCCTACTAGGGGCCGGTGGACCGGTGGCGCCGCCGTCCTCGCGGACACGCAGCGTCATCGTCCGAGCGCGGCGTCGTTACGCAGCCGTTGCCGGGCGGGTTGCCGCCGACCCCGCCCGGCGCGGTAGCGTCGACCCTGCCATGGACCTCGCATTCATTCCCAGCCCGTCGGTCGGCGTCGTACATCTCGGCCCGATCCCGCTGCGCGGCTACGCATTCTGCATCATCATCGGCGTCTTCGTCGGCGTCTGGCTCGGCAACAAGCGCTGGGTGCAGCGCGGCGGCCGCTCCGGCACCGTCGCCGACATCGCCGTGTGGGCCGTGCCCTTCGGGCTGGTCGGCGGCCGCCTCTACCACGTCATCACGACGTACGAGCCGTACTTCGGCCCGAACGGCCACCCGATCGACGCCTTCAAGGTGTGGGAGGGCGGCCTCGGCATCTGGGGCGCAGTCGCGCTCGGCGCCGTGGGTGCCTGGATCGGCTGCCGCCGCCGCGGCATCCCGCTCCCCGCCTACGCCGACGCGCTGGCGCCGGGCCTGGCCATCGGGCAGGCGATCGGCCGCTGGGGCAACTGGTTCAACCAGGAGCTGTACGGCAAGCCGACCGATGTCCCGTGGGCGCTGAAGATCAGCTCCGACCCGGCCATCGGACGGATCGGCGGCACCTACCACCCGACGTTCCTCTACGAGTGCCTGTGGTGCCTGGGCGTCGCGGCGCTGGTGATCTGGGCGGACAAGCGCTTCCGGCTCGGCCACGGGCGGGCCTTCGCGCTGTACGTCGCCGCCTACTGCGCCGGCCGCGCGTGGATCGAGTACATGCGGGTCGACGAGGCGCACCACATCCTGGGCCTGCGGCTCAACGTCTGGACCGCGCTGATCGTCTTCGTCCTCGCCGTCGGCTACTTCGTGGTCTCCGCCAAGAAGGCACCCGGCCGGGAAGCCGTCGTCGAGCCGGGGGCCCAGCCCGCCGGGGACGAGGACGGCGAGAGCGCCGAGGCCGCCGGGAGCGCCGGTGACGCCGAGGCCCCGGGCGACGAGCCCGCGTCGAAGGCGGCGTCCGGCGACGACGCCACGGAGCCGGACGCCGACGGCGCCGCCGAGGCCGCGAAGGCCGCGGAGCCCGAGAAGGCCGCCGGGACCGAGAAGACCGCCGAGGCCGGGGCCGGTGGCGAGAAGGCCGCGGACGACGCGGACGCCCCGGAGGGGAAGGCCGCCAAGCCCGCGGGCAGCGGCAGCACCAAGAAGTCCTGAGACGGCCACCGGCTGCCCACCGCGCCGGGCGGTCCCGATACGTCGGGGCCGCCCGGCGCCGTGCTGTCGGCGGCCGTCACCGCCCGTCCGCCTCCGTCATCGCCGGGATGGCCGTGATCGCGGTGAAGGCCTGCTCGTGGGTGCGGGCGCGGGCCCGGTCCCGGGTGAAGATCTCGCGGGCGACGGCGGCCAGCGCGGCCCCGGGGGCCTGCAGGTCGAGGCGGCTGGCGCGGGCGACCTCCTCGCTCCACTCGGCCGGCACCGCCGCCGCGCCGCGCAGCGCCCCGACGAGGGCACCGCTCATGGTGGCGATCGAGTCGCAGTCGCGGCCGTAGTTGACCGAGCCGAGGACCGTGGCCCGGAAGTCGCCGCCGCCGACCAGCACCATGCCCAGGGCGATGGGGAGTTCCTCGACGGCGTGCAGCCGGGAGGGGCGCCGGGCACCGAGCGACGGGTTGCGGTAATCCGGGCCCACCGTGTCGAACGGGGCGATCGCCGCCCGCAGCGGCAGCAGCGCCGCCTCGGGGTCGGTGAGGTTCGCCGCGGCCTCGCAGACCGCCTCGATCGCGGCGCGGGTGCCGTCCTTGGCCAGCCGCAGCGCCTGGACGATGACCGAGGACGGGGTGGCGTCCGGCAGGAACGCGGCCGCCACCGCCGCCGCGAACACCCCCGCCGCCTCCCGCCCGTAGGAGGACTGGTGGGCGGCGGAGATGTCCAGCGCCTCGGCGTACGCCCGGTCCGGATTGCCGGCGTTGACGATGCCGACCGGCGCCATGTACATCGCCGCGCCGCAGTTGACGATGTTCCCGACGCCCGCCTCGCGCGGGTCCGCGTGCCCGTAGTGCAGCCGTGCCACGATCCACTTCTCGGCGAGGAAGATCCGCTGCAGCGGCAGCGCCTCGGTCTCCAGCTCCGGGATCCAGCGCGGGGTGCCGATCAGATCCGGGACCAGGTGGTCGGCGATGTCGTAGGCGTCGAGGTGGTCGCGCACCGCCTCGTAGACCCGCACCAGCGCGTGCGTCATCAAGGTGTCGTCGGTGACGTGCCCGTCGCCCTTGTGGTACGGCGCGATCGGGCGGGCGGTGCGCCAGTCGTCGTGGAACGGTCCGACGATGCCGCCGACCCGGCCGCCGTGCCGCTTGACGATCTCCTCCGGCGACCAGCCCTGCACGGGCCCGCCGAGCGCGTCGCCGACGGCGGCGCCGGCCAGGGCGCCGACCGCCCGGTCCTCCAGGGACGGCGGGGCGGCGACGACGGGCGGCACCGGACGCGGGGGCACCGGGGCGGTGACCGGGGCGGCGGCGGTGGCCGGCCCGGCCGGTGCGTCGGCGGGGTGCGGTGCGGCCGGTGTCCGCTCGCTTGCGTGGGTCATGTGCGGGTGAGTCCTTCCACGGTGGGGGAGAGGGCGGCCGGCCCGGCGCCGGGGACGGCTCGGGCGGGGGCCGGGGCGACGGGCCGCCCCGGCGGCATCGGGCCGGAGCGCCGCCCGGGACCGCGGGGCGCCGGCCGGCCGGGGACCGCTGCCCTGTATCCGTGCCACGCGGCGGCCCGGCTCTCCTGTCCCGGGCGGCAGGGTCACCCGGTCGACTCCCTCCGGCGGCGCCCGGCAGTGGCCGGTACGGGACCCGAAAAGGGGGGTGTGACCCGGATCTCATCGCCGACTCCGGGGAAAAGCCGCAGGTCAGCGCGGTAAGTTCGGCCTTCCTTGCTAGCGGTGGAGGGTAATGCCCGCATAACTTCGAGGTGTTGGAGGGGGAAGTGCCGCCATCGGCCCACACCTCGCTGCAGGGAGTAGGTACCGATATGTCCGTCATGGAGATCATGGATGCCGCGGCGCCGACGCACGCCGCGCACCGCGACAACCACACCCACCGCGATGTGAACGGCGGCTGGCTGCGCCCGGCCGTCTTCGGCGCGATGGACGGGCTGGTCTCGAACCTCGCCCTGATGACGGGTGTCGCCGGCGGCGCGCTCTCGCAGCAGACGATCATCATCACCGGCCTGGCGGGTCTGGCCGCCGGCGCCTTCTCGATGGCCGCGGGGGAGTACACCTCGGTCGCCTCGCAGCGCGAGCTGGTGCAGGCCGAGCTGGATGTCGAGCGGACCGAGCTGCGCAAGCACCCGAAGGACGAGCTGGAGGAGCTGGCGGCCCTCTACACCTCGCGCGGAGTCGAGCCGGCGCTCGCCCGGCAGGTCGCGGAGCAGCTGTCCAGGGACCCGGAGCAGGCCCTGGAGATCCATGCCCGCGAGGAGTTGGGAATCGACCCCTCCGACCTTCCTTCTCCCACCGTTGCCGCGGTGTCCTCCTTCGGATCGTTTGCGCTGGGTGCGCTTCTGCCTGTCCTTCCGTATCTGTTGGGGGCGTCCGCGATCTGGCCCGCGGTGCTGCTGGCGCTGGTCGGACTCTTCGCCTGCGGTGCCGTCGTGGCGCGGGTGACGGCGCGTTCCTGGTGGTTCAGCGGGCTGCGGCAGCTGGCCCTCGGCGGCGCGGCCGCGGGTGTGACGTACGCCCTGGGAGCACTCTTCGGAACCGTCGTAGGCTGACGTGTCATACGGGTGACCGCATAATTACCGCGTTACCCAGCGGTTTCGTTTTGTTGACGACCGGGCATAAGGCCCAGGCGTCGCGGGCAACGTCGCTCGCCGAACGCCGCCTTGTGGGACGGCCTGGATTCCGTCCGTGCACTGACTCACCGCCCGTGCGGTGTCCGCATGTTGGAAGCCCCTTTTCGCTTTTTGAGAAGGGAGTCATCCTGTAACCTGCACGAAATTTCGCGGAGGGCCAACGTCGTCCCTCGGCAATGCCTATGCCACGACGACGTTGGGAGAGCCGATGCGTCTCGCGTCCACGCACTCCGCGACCACCAGCAGCGCCAGCGCCGCCGCCTGGTCGCCCATGGACGGCCGCCCTGCCCAGCAGGGCATGTACGACCCGCGCAACGAGCACGACGCCTGTGGCGTCGGCTTTGTGGCCACCCTCACCGGCGAGGCCAGCCACGCACTGGTCGAGCAGGCACTCACCGTCCTGACGAATCTGGAGCACCGCGGTGCCACCGGCTCCGAGCCCGACTCGGGCGACGGCGCCGGCATCCTGCTCCAGGTGCCGGACGCGTTCCTCCGCGAGAACGTCACCTTCGAGCTCCCCGACGCCGGCGCCTACGCCGTCGGCATCGCCTTCCTGCCGTCCGATGCCCAGGAAGCGGCCGACGCCGTCTCGCGCATCGAGACGATCGCCGGCGAAGAGGGCCTGGACGTCATCGGCTGGCGGGTGGTCCCGGTCGCCCCGCAGCTGCTCGGCAACGGCGCCCGCGCCACCATGCCGGCCTTCTCCCAGATCTTCGTCGGCGACGGCAAGAACACCGGTCTGGCGCTGGACCGCAAGGCCTTCGCGCTGCGCAAGCGCGCCGAGCGGGAGGCCGGGGTCTACTTCCCGTCGCTGTCCGCCCGGACGATCGTCTACAAGGGCATGCTGACCACCGGCCAGCTGGAGCCCTTCTTCCCGGACCTGTCCGACCGCCGCTTCGCCACCGCCGTCGCGCTGGTCCACTCGCGGTTCTCCACCAACACCTTCCCGAGCTGGCCGCTCGCCCACCCGTACCGCTTCGTCGCGCACAACGGCGAGATCAACACGGTCAAGGGCAACCGCAACTGGATGCGGGCCCGCGAGTCGCAGCTGGCCACGAAGCTGTTCGGTGAGGGGACCGCAGACAGCACAGAGAACCTGGAGCGGCTGTTCCCGGTCTGCACCCCGGACGCCTCCGACTCCGCCTCCTTCGACGAGGTCCTGGAGCTGCTCCACCTCGGCGGCCGCTCGCTGCCGCACTCCGTGCTGATGATGGTCCCCGAGGCGTGGGAGAACTCCCCCTCCATGGACCCGGCCCGGCGCGCCTTCTACCAGTACCACTCCACGATGATGGAGCCCTGGGACGGCCCGGCCTGCGTCACCTTCACCGACGGCGTCCAGGTCGGCGCGGTCCTCGACCGCAACGGTCTGCGCCCCGGCCGCTACTGGGTCACCGACGACGGCCTGGTCGTGCTCTCCTCCGAGGTCGGCGTCCTGGACATCGACCCCGCCAAGGTCGTCCGCAAGGGACGCCTGCAGCCCGGCCGGATGTTCCTGGTGGACACGGCCGAGGGCCGGATCATCGAGGACGACGAGATCAAGGCCCAGCTCGCCGCCGAGCAGCCCTACCAGGAGTGGCTGGACTCCGGTCTGATCGAGCTGGCCGACCTGCCCGAGCGCGAGCACATCGTGCACACCCACGCCTCGGTCACCCGCCGCCAGCAGACCTTCGGCTACACCGAGGAAGAGCTGCGCGTCATCCTCGCCCCGATGGCCAAGGCCGGCGCCGAGCCCATCGGCTCGATGGGCACCGACTCGCCGATCGCCGCGCTGTCCGAGCGCCCCCGGCTGCTCTTCGACTACTTCACCCAGCTCTTCGCGCAGGTCACCAACCCGCCGCTGGACGCCATCCGCGAGGAGCTCGTCACCTCGCTGATCTCCTCGCTGGGCCCGCAGGGCAACCTCCTGGAGCCCACCGCGGCCTCCTGCCGCAGCGTGACCCTGCCCTTCCCGGTCATCGACAACGACGAGCTGGCCAAGCTCGTCCACATCAACGCCGACGGCGACATGCCCGGCATGAAGGCCGTGACCCTCTCCGGCCTCTACCGCGTCTCCGGCGGCGGCGAGTCGCTGGCCGCCCGGATCGAGGAGATCTGCGCCGAGGCCGACGCCGCCATCGACGACGGCGCCCGGCTGATCGTGCTCTCCGACCGCCACTCCGACGCCGAGCACGCGCCGATCCCGTCGCTGCTGCTCACCGCCGCGGTCCACCACCACCTCATCGGCACCAAGGAGCGCACCCAGGTCGGTCTGCTCGTCGAGGCCGGCGATGTGCGCGAGGTGCACCACGTCGCGCTGCTCATCGGCTTCGGTGCCGCGGCCGTCAACCCGTACCTGGCCATGGAGTCGGTCGAGGACCTGGTCCGCGCCGGCACCTTCCTGCCGGGCATCGAGGCCGAGACCGCCATCAAGAACCTGATCAAGGCGCTCGGCAAGGGCGTCCTGAAGGTCATGTCCAAGATGGGCATCTCCACCGTCGCCTCCTACCGGGGCGCGCAGGTCTTCGAGGCCGTCGGCCTGGACGAGGAGTTCGTCGCCCGGTACTTCCACGGCACCGCCACCAAGATCGGCGGCGCGGGCCTGGACGTCATCGCCAAGGAGGTCGCGGCGCGGCACGCCAAGGCCTACCCGGCCTCCGGCATCGCCGCCACGCACCGCGCGCTGGAGATCGGCGGCGAGTACCAGTGGCGCCGCGAGGGCGAGCCGCACCTCTTCGACCCGGACACCGTCTTCCGGCTCCAGCACTCCACCCGCTCGCGCCGCTACGACATCTTCAAGCAGTACACCGACCGGGTGAACGAGCAGTCCGAGCGGCTGATGACGCTGCGCGGCCTGTTCTCCTTCGCCGCCGACCGCCCCTCGATCCCGATCGAGGAGGTCGAGCCGGCGTCCGAGATCGTCAAGCGCTTCTCCACCGGCGCCATGTCGTACGGCTCCATCTCCCAGGAGGCGCACGAGACCCTCGCCATCGCCATGAACCAGCTGGGCGGCAAGTCCAACACCGGTGAGGGCGGCGAGGACCCCGAGCGGCTCTACGACCCGGCGCGCCGTTCGTCGATCAAGCAGGTCGCCTCCGGCCGCTTCGGCGTGACGTCGGAGTACCTGGTCAATTCCGACGACATCCAGATCAAGATGGCCCAGGGCGCCAAGCCCGGCGAGGGCGGCCAGCTGCCCGGCCACAAGGTCTACCCGTGGGTCGCCAAGACCCGGCACTCCACCCCGGGCGTCGGCCTGATCTCGCCGCCGCCGCACCACGACATCTACTCCATCGAGGATCTGGCCCAGCTGATCCACGACCTCAAGAACGCCAACCCGGCCGCCCGCATCCACGTGAAGCTGGTCTCCGAGGTCGGCGTCGGCACGGTCGCCGCGGGTGTCTCCAAGGCGCACGCGGACGTGGTCCTGATCTCCGGCCACGACGGTGGCACCGGCGCCTCGCCGCTCACCTCGCTCAAGCACGCGGGCGGCCCCTGGGAGCTGGGCCTGGCCGAGACCCAGCAGACGCTGCTGCTCAACGGCCTGCGCGACCGCATCGTGGTGCAGACCGACGGCCAGCTCAAGACCGGCCGCGACGTCGTCATCGCCGCCCTGCTGGGCGCCGAGGAGTTCGGCTTCGCCACCGCACCGCTGGTCGTCTCCGGCTGCGTCATGATGCGGGTGTGCCACCTCGACACCTGCCCGGTCGGCATCGCCACCCAGAACCCGACGCTGCGCGAGCGGTTCAGCGGCAAGGCCGAGTACATCGTCAACTTCTTCCAGTTCATCGCCGAAGAGGTCCGTGAGCTGCTGGCCGAGCTGGGCTTCCGCAGCCTCGACGAGGCCATCGGCCACGCCGAGCTGCTGAACACCTCCCGCGCGGTGGACCACTGGAAGGCGCAGGGCCTGGACCTGGCCCCGCTGCTGCACGTCCCCGAGCTGCCCGAGGGCGCCGTTCGCCACCAGGTCATCGAGCAGGACCACGGCCTGGAGAAGGCGCTCGACAACGAGCTGATCAAGCTCGCCGCCGACGCCCTGGCCGCGGACACCGCCGAGGCCGCCCAGCCGGTGCGCGCGCAGATCGCGATCCGGAACATCAACCGGACCGTCGGCACCATGCTCGGCCACGAGGTCACCAAGAAGTTCGGCGGTGCCGGTCTGCCCGACGACACCATCGACATCACCTTCACCGGCTCGGCCGGCCAGTCCTTCGGCGCGTTCCTGCCGCGCGGCGTCACGCTGCGCCTGGAGGGCGACGCCAACGACTACGTCGGCAAGGGCCTGTCCGGCGGCCGGGTCGTGGTCCGCCCGGACCGCGGCGCCGACCACCTCGCCGAGTACTCCACCATCGCCGGCAACACCCTCGCCTACGGCGCCACCGGCGGCGAGCTGTACCTGCGCGGCCGGGTCGGCGAGCGCTTCTGCGTCCGCAACTCCGGCGCCACGGTCGTCTCCGAGGGCGTCGGCGACCACGGCTGCGAGTACATGACCGGCGGCAACGCGGTCGTGCTGGGCGAGACGGGCCGCAACTTCGCGGCCGGTATGTCCGGCGGCTTCGCCTACGTCATCGACCTCGACAAGGCCAACGTCAACAAGGAGCTCGTCGACGCGGTCAACCCGCTGGACGACGCCGACAAGCAGTGGCTGCACGACGTCGTGCAGCGCCACCAGGAGGAGACCGGCTCGACCGTGGCCGCCAAGCTCCTCGCCGACTGGGATGCCGCGGCCGCGCGCTTCAGCAAGGTCATCCCGCCCACCTACCAGGCAGTGCTCGTCGCCAAGGACGCCGCTGAGCAGGCCGGGCTCTCCGAGTCCGAGACCCACGAGAAGATGATGGAGGCGGCGACCAATGGCTGACCCCAAGGGCTTCCTGAACCACGAGCGCGAGATCGCCAAGACCCGCCCCGTCGAGGAGCGCGTCAAGGACTGGAACGAGGTCTACCAGCCCGGCTCCCTGCTGCCGATCATCAGCAAGCAGGCGTCGCGCTGCATGGACTGCGGCATCCCGTTCTGCCACAACGGCTGCCCGCTCGGGAACCTCATCCCCGAGTGGAACGACTACGCCTACCGCGAGGACTGGACCGAGGCCAGCGAGCGGCTGCACGCGACCAACAACTTCCCGGAGTTCACCGGCCGCCTGTGCCCCGCGCCCTGTGAGGCCGCCTGTGTGCTGGGCATCAACCAGCCGCCGGTGACCATCAAGAACGTCGAGGTCTCCATCATCGACAAGGCGTGGGACAACGGCGACGTGACCCCGCAGCCGCCCGAGCGCCTTTCCGGCAAGACCGTCGCCGTCATCGGCTCCGGTCCGGCCGGCCTGGCCGCCGCCCAGCAGCTGACCCGGGCCGGTCACACCGTCGCCGTCTACGAGCGCGCGGACCGGATCGGCGGCCTCCTCCGCTACGGCATCCCCGAGTTCAAGATGGAGAAGCGGCACATCAACCGCCGCATCGAGCAGATGCGCGCGGAGGGCACCAAGTTCCGTACCGAGGTGGAGATCGGCCGCGACCTCGACGCGAAGAAGCTGCGCAAGCGCTACGACGCCGTCGTCATCGCCGCCGGTGCCACCACCTCCCGCGACCTGCCGGTGCCCGGCCGGGAACTGAACGGCATCCACTTCGCGATGGAGTACCTGCCGCTGGCCAACAAGGTGCAGGAGGGTGACCTGACGGTCGCCCCGATCAGCGCCGAGGGCAAGCACGTCGTCGTCATCGGCGGCGGCGACACCGGCGCGGACTGCGTCGGCACCGCCCACCGCCAGGGCGCCGCCTCGGTCACCCAGCTGGAGATCATGGGCAAGCCGGGCGACGAGCGGAACGCCAACCAGCCCTGGCCGACCTTCCCGATGCTCTACAAGGTCACCTCCGCGCACGAGGAGGGCGGCGAGCGGATCTACTCCGTCTCCACCACCCACTTCGAGGGCGACGAGGACGGCAACGTCCAGTGGCTGCACCTGACCGAGGTGGAGTTCAAGGACGGCCGCCCGGAGCCGAAGCCGGGCACCGAGCGGAAGATCCCGGCCCAGCTGGTCACCCTCGCCATGGGCTTCACCGGCACCGACCGGGAGAACGGCCTGGTCGAGCAGTTCGGCCTGGAACTCGACGAGCGCGGCAACATCGCCCGCGACAAGGAGTTCGCCACCAACGTCCCCGGCGTGTACGTCGCCGGTGACGCGGGCCGCGGCCAGTCGCTGATCGTGTGGGCCATCGCCGAGGGCCGTTCCGCGGCCAAGGGCGTGGACCGCTTCCTGACCGGAGCCAGCGCCCTGCCGGCCCCCATCAAGCCGACGGACCGCGCACTGACCGTGTGATCCGTCCCCCGATGTCCCGTACAACGTCGTACGGAACAACCGCGGCGCCTGTCCCCCTCCCCCGACCGGGAGGGCAGGCGCCGCGGGCCTGTGCCACGGCGCCCGGTCCCGACGGACCAGGAACCGTGGCACAGTCGCGTCACGCGCCGCCGCTCGGGGCCGGGAAGCGCCGCTCCCGCTGCCGCGCCCGCTCTCGCGCGGGCACCGGCACGGCCCGCGGCGGGGGAGTGGCCGACGGCCGGAAGTCGTGCACCGGCGGATGCCAGGACTCCAGCCCGCCGACCGGGCCGCTCACCGGCAGCACCCACCGGGGATCGGCGTGCACCCGCAGCACCTGCGCCTCGATCCGCGTCCACGCCCCGTCGGTGACCGTCCGCCCGCCGACCCGGCGGGCCTCCAACTGCACCGGGCAGTGCGCGAGCCGGGGCGGCCGCACCAGTTCGGACGGTTCCGTCCACGGCGCGTCCGCACACGGCACGGCGCCCGCCCCCTCCTCGGCCGCCGCCCCCTCCTCGGCCGCCGCCCTCTCCGGCGGCAGGTTGAACACCACGTCGGGGCGCACCGCGAGGTTCTGCGCGGTCCGGCCGCGCGACGGCAGCCAGACGCTGACGACCGGCCCCCGCTCCCAGCGGATGCGCAGCTCGACCAGGACGAACGTCCCGTCGTCGTTCTCCGTGGACAGCAGCGCCGGGGCGACCGAACTGCTCTTCTCCAGCGCGACCTTCATGGTCCCGAGGATAGAAGCCGGATGATTCGGTGCTCACCGAAATGTGATCAGAGGTTACTCTGTGTACATGAAACGATGGGACGCCGATCAGGAAAGCGCCGCGGATGCCCCCGATCTGGCCGCCCTCGCGGCGCTGCTCGCGGACCGCACCCGCGCCGCCATCTGCATGGCCCTGCTCGACGGCGGCGCCTGGACAGCCGGTGAACTGGCCGAGTACGCCGCCGTGGCACCGTCCACCACCACCGAGCACCTCAACCTCCTGGTCTCCGGCGGCCTGCTCGCCGAGGAGCGCCGCGGGCGGCGGCGCTACGTACGCCTGGCCGGGCCGGAGGCCGCGGAGACCCTGGAGAACCTCGCCGGCCTCGCCCCCTACCGCCGGGTCCCGGTCCGCTCCCTGGCCGAGGCCAACCACCGCAGGGCCCTGCACCACGCCCGCACCTGCTACGACCACATCGCCGGGGCGCTCGGCGTCGCCATCGCCGAGACGATGACCGAACGCGGCCTGCTGGGGCGGGACGACGGCCCGGTGCTGACGGCGGCGGGTGCCGCCTGGCTGGCCGGCCTCGGCATCGCCGACGCCGCCCCCTCGGCCGCCCACCGCGCCCATGTCCGCACCTGCCTCGACTGGACGGTGCGCCGCCGGCACCTCTCCGGCGCGGTCGGCGCCGCCCTCTACCGGCACGCCCTCGAACACGGCTGGGTCGTCAAGGCCGTCGCCACCCGCATCCTCACCGTCACCGCGGCGGGGCGCACGGCCTTCCGCGACCGGCTCGGGCTGCCCGACGAGGCGCTGTTCCCCTCCCTCGCCCTCGCCCCGCCCCGCGCCTGACCGTCCGCGTCCGGTCGGGGGCGGTCTTCGCCCCGGACCCGGTCCCGGCCCTCGCCCGGCGCCCGCCCCGGCCCGCGTCTCAGTCCTCGCCGACCTGGCTCAGCCGGTCGTCGCCGAGCTTGCGCTGGGTGTCCTGGAGCAGGATCCGCAGCAGGCCGGCGAGCTGCTCCTGCTGCTCCGGAGTGAGCCCGTCGATCAACTCGGCCTCGCGGTACAGCACTTGGTCGACGGTCGCCTCGATCCGCTCGTGGCCGGCCGGGGTCAGCGCGACCAGGACGGTGCGCGGGCGGCCCTCGCCGGGCCGCCGGGTGACCAGCCCCTCGCGCTCCGCGCGGGCCACCCGCTGGGAGACCGCCCCGGCGGTGATCAGGGAGCGGCGGCCGAGTTCACGCGTCGTCAGGGTGTACGGCTCGCCGCTGCGGCGCAGCACACTGAGCAGGTCGAGGGTGGCCGGGTCCATCCCCGCGCGGGCCAGCACCCGCCGCCGGTCGTCGCCCAGCAGCTTCGCCAGCCGCCAGATCGGCGTCACGATGCCGATGGAGGAGACCGGGGTGCCGGGGCGTTCGCGCTCCCAGGCGGCGGCGATCTCGGCGACGGGGTACGCGGAGTCGGCGTCCGGGTGGCCGCGGCCGTCCTCCGCCTCGGGTTCTCTTGCCACGGGCCCTCCCTGGAATGTTATGTTCAGCTCTAAATTTAGACCTGAATGTAATGGACGGAGCTCAGCATATGTCACGCACCATCCTGGTCACCGGCGGCGGAACCGGCATCGGACGCGCCGTCGCCCACCACTTCGCCGGCGCCGGCGACGACGTCATCGTCACCGGCCGGCGCCCCGGCCCCCTCGACGAGACCGCGGCCGGCCGGCGGCGGATCCGCCCCCTGGTGTGCGACCACACCGACCCCGCCGCGCTCACCGTGCTGCTCGCCGGACTCCCCGGCCGGATCGACGTCCTGGTCAACAACGCCGGCGGCAACACCGACCTCGACGCGGACGGCGCCACCGACCTGGCGGCCTACGCCAGGGAATTCCGCGCCAACCTCGACGCGAACCTGCTCAGCGCCGTGCTGACCACCAGGGCGGTGGACGACCGGCTGGCGGCCGGCGGCGCGGTCGTCCACCTGGGGTCGATCGCCGCCGACCACGGCAACGGCGCCTACGGAGCGGCCAAGGCCGGCCTCGCCTCCTGGAACATCGGCCTGTCCCGGACGCTCGGCCCCCGCGACATCACCGCCAACGTCGTCTCGCCCGGCTACATCGCCGACACCGGCTTCTTCCGCGACCGGCTCACCGACGAGCGCCGCGACCAGCTGGTGACCGCATCCGCGGTCGGCCGCGCCGGCTCCCCGGACGACATCGCGGGGACCGTGGCCTTCCTGGCCTCACCGGCGGCCCGGCACGTCACCGGCCAGGTGCTGAACGTCAACGGCGGTACCCGCGGCACCCGTTGACGCCCCGGCCGGTGCGCCGGCTACGCGCCGTCGTCGTCCGCGAGCCGGGCCGGGAAACCGCCGGTCGCGACCGGCCCCCAGCGCAGCGGCGTCACCCGGATCAGCGACTTGCCCTGCCGGCGCATCGCCTCCCGGTACTCGTCCCAGTCCGGGTGCTCGCCGGCGATGTTGCGGTAGTACTCGACGAGCGGCTCGACCGAGTCCGGGGCGTCGATGACCTCGGCCTCGCCGTCGATCTGCACCCACGGGCCGTTCCACTCGTCGGACAGCACGATGACGCTGACCGAGGAGACCCGGCGGGCGTTGCGGACCTTGGCGCGCTCCGGATACGTCGACATCACCAGCCGGCCGGAGTCGTCCACCCCGCAGGTCAGCGGCGAGCCCTGCGGGGTGCCGTCGCCGCGGCGGGTGAGCAGGATCGCGCGGTGACGGGGGCGGACGAACTCCAGCAGCTCGGGCAGCTCGACACGGGTGTTACGGGCGATGGAAGGGCTCATACCGGCGAGCCTAGGGGAGAGGTCCCCCCGGGGCGTGGAGTGCGCGCGCACGCGCAGCGCGCAGCGGACGCGCACCCACCCCTCGCCGGTCAGCCCTTGAGGAGCTGCTTGCCGGTCGCCGCGTCCACGACCTTGCGGCCGTCCAGGGCGCTCTTGAGGTGCACCGTCACCTTGTCGGTGGCCAGTTGCTCGGTGCACATCCCCTTGGCGCTCTTCCGCTTGCCCCAGCCGGTGATCACGACGAGGTCCTTCGACTCGTGGCTGCGCGCACCGAAGCGGACGTCGCAGGCACTGTGCCCGACGGTGACGGTGATCTCCCGGGCCCCCGCCGACTTCGGGCGCGCCGCCTCCACCAGCGGCAGCAGCGCCTGCTGCCGGCCGTGGACCGGGGAGACCTTCGGCCAGTCGTGCACGATCTGATCCGCGCGCCGCTCGAACGCGTCCGGCTTCTTCGGTGGCGCCGCGGGGGCCGCCTTCTGCTGGTTCTGGCCGCAGCCGGACAGGGCGACGGCGCCGGTCGTCGCCAGCGCGAGCACGGCGGTGAGGGTACGGGTGCGGGAGAGGTGGGATCCTCGCATGACATTGCCTCCTTGTGTCACGGATGGGACGTGACAGGCGCAAGTCAGGTTCCGGCCGCTTTTCCGGCCCGGCCGAGGGGCCGGGGGAGCGGCCGCGGCGCCCGGTCCGCCCGCGGCGAAACGGCACGGCGCGACACCGCCTGCCCGCTAGCGTCCGGACCATGGACGCACCCATCGAGATCACGCCCACCGTCTGGCAACTCCCCTTCCCCGTCGGGCACGTGTACGCCGTCGCGCTGCCCGACGACGGTTACGCGCTGGTCGACACCGGCCTGCCCGGCTCGGCCCCCGCGATCCTCGACGCCCTCGCCACACTCGGCGGCCGGCCGGACCGGCTGCGGCAGATCGTGCTCACCCACTACCACCTCGACCACATGGGTTCCGCCGCCGACCTGGCCGACGCCACCGGCGCCCGGGTGCTCGCCGGCGCCCTGGAGGCCCCCTACATCCGTGGCACCGCCCCCGAACCCACGCCCGTCCTGACCCCCGCGGAACGGTCCCTGCACGAAGGGATCACGGCTCGCCTGGAAGCCGTCGGCACCCCGCCGCCGCGCCCCGTCGAGGTCGACACCGTCCTGCACGACGGGGACACCCTCGACGGCTGGGGCGAGCCGGTGCGGGTGCTGCACGTGCCCGGACACACCCCCGGCGGGATCGCCCTGCACCTCCCCGAGAGCCGGCTGCTCTTCCCCGGCGACCTCATCGGCACCGACCCCGACGGCCGCCGCGCGGTCCTCGGGCCGTTCAACGTCGCGCGCGAGCAGGCCGTCGCGTCCTTCCGGCGGCTCGCCGCGATCGACGACGTCGACACCGTGTGCGTCCCGCACGGCGTCCCGCTCCGCACCGGCGCCCGGGACATCCTGGCCGCGGCCACGCCGGACACGGACTGGCGCTGAGCGGTGCCCGGGCGGGGCGCGGCGCGTCCCGCGCGCCTGCCCGCCCGGGTAATCTCGCGCGGGTGCGGCCCGGCCGGAGAGCCCCGGCCGGGGGCATCGGCAGGCGGCGCGCACGGGATGCGAGGAGAGGCACGGGCATGCAGCTGCACACCCACGAATGGGGCACCGGCGAGCGGACCGCGGTGCTGGTCCACGGGCTGATGTCCGATCACCGCACCTGGCACCGCGTCGCTCCGGCGCTGGCCGACCGGGGCTACCGCGTCCTCGCCGTCGACCTGCGCGGCCACGGCCGCAGCCCGCGCGGCGACTACAGCACCGAGCTGTTCGCCGAGGACCTCGTGGAGACCCTGCCCGCCGCCCCCGAGGTCGTCATCGGGCACTCGCTGGGCGGGCTGGCGCTGTCCCTGGCGGTGGAGCGGCTGCAGCCGCGGCGCGCGGTCTACAGCGATCCGGCGTGGTCGTTCCCCCGGTTCCAGGAACCGGTCGACCCGGCCCTGTTCCTCGCGTTCAAGCGGGCCGACCGGGCGATGCTGCGCACCTTCAACCCGCGCTGGAACGACACCGATCTCGACCTCGAACTGGCCACCGTCGCGCAATGGGACACCGCCACCGCCCTCGCGCTGTCCGCCGTGCACCGCGAGGACCATGTGCCCGAGAAGGCGGTCGTCCCGTCGCTGGTGCAGTTCGCGGGGGAGGGCTTCCTCTTCTCCGAACAGGCGGCGGACGAGCTGACCGGCCGCGGCTTCGAGGTCCGGACGGTGCCCGGCGCCGGCCACACCATCCACCGCGACGACTTCGACGGCTTCATGGCGGGGCTGGAGGGGTGGGTCTAGGACCGCACGCCCCCGGGCGGCGGGTCCCGGGGCGCCGCGCCCGGGGGAGCGGCCGCCGCCCCGTCACGTATCGCAGTCCAGCAGCGTCTTGCACAGCCCGCAGCGGGCCTGCAGCCGGCCGCGGACCGGGACGCGGATCCGCTGGTGGCAGGCGGGGCAGCGGAAGGACACCCGCGGCGGCGGGCCGCTCTCGAAGGCGTAGTCGGCGGTGGCCGGCGGCCGGCCGGCGCGCCGCGGGTCCTGGGCGGCCCGGCGGTCCTTGGCGTAGCGCAGCCGGGCCGCCCAGGGCGCGGCGGCGAGCGGGGGCCGGCGCGCGTCCCGGCGGACCCGGGCCGCGCCCGCCGTGTACGCGTCGTACGCCTGCGGGCTGGTGAACCACGGCGACGGGTCCTCGCCGAAGAACCCGGCCCGCTGCGCGAGGACATAGCCGAACTCCTCCGGCGTCAGATAGCCGAGCTTCTGCGAGAACGGGCCGTGCTCGCGGTAGGCATCCAGCAGCAGCCAGCCCGCGCCGAGGTACGCGGCGGCGGTGTCGGTGAGGATCTCGTTGTCGCGGGTGCCGGGGAACGACAGGTCCAGACGGTGCAGATACAGGTGCGTCACCTCATGGGCCAGCGCGGCGCCGATGTCCCTGCGGTGCTTCGCGAAGCGGTCGTTGAGTTCGATGAAGTACTCGGGGCCCGCGGTGAGTTCGACCGCGGCGGCGTGCTCCATCTCCCGGAAGGTGATGACCGTCCTGGCGTCCGGCAGACGCAGCTGCCGGAGCATGGCGCGGGCCACCCGCTGCGCGCCCAGGTGCAGGTCCTCGGTGTCGTCGAAGGCCACGTCGACCGGCAGCACGCTGGTGGCGAAGGTGCTCATCGTGTCGTACGAGAGGCGTTTGAACAGCGCGTGGACGGCCGCGTGCACCGTGTCGAGATGAGGGTATCCGTGCTCGATCTCACTGCCGCCCGTGGTCACCCGGCCACTGTACGGCGGGCCGGGAAGGTCCGGTATGGGCCGTACGGGGCGGGTGGGGCGGGGGAGTTGGCCGGATGCGCACCCTTGTCACTCTGATCGGACACTCCACATAATCACAGGGCGCTCTACGGACTCATCCCCCACTGGGTCCGGACGCCTCACGGCGTGCTGCCGTCCTCCACACTCCCTTTCGCGGCGGCCACGTCCGGCTCCGGTGTTGGCATGGGCTCGTCATCGACGCGCGCAACCCCCCACGAAAGGAAGCCCGTTGCGCAGCTACCGGAAGCCCCTCAGCAGATCCACCGCCCTCGCCGCCGTCGCCCTGGCCGCCTTCAGCCTCCAGCCCGGCTCCGCCTCGGCCGCCCCCGCACCGGCCTCCGCCGGCTCCGTCCACACCCAGGTCGTCGGCGGCACCAAGGCCGGCCAGGGCGAATTCCCGTTCATGGTCCGCCTGTCGATGGGCTGCGGCGGCGCGCTGTACGCCAAGGACATCGTGCTCACCGCGGCGCACTGCGTCGACGGCAGCGGCGACAACACCTCCATCACGGCCACCGCCGGCGTGGCCGACCTGGAGGACTCCGCCGCCGTCAAGGTCAACTCCACCAAGGTCCTGCAGGCGCCCGGCTACAACGGCAAGGGCAAGGACTGGGCGCTCATCAAGCTCGCCAAGCCCGTCGACCAGCCCACCCTGAAGATCGCCGAGAACGACAAGCTCAACAGCGGCGACTTCACCATCGCCGGCTGGGGCGCCGAGAAGGAAGGCGGCTCCCAGCAGCGCTACCTCCTCAAGGCCACCGTGCCGTTCGTCGACGACGCCGCCTGTGAGAAGGCCTACGGCGACCAGCTGACGCCCGGCGACGAGATCTGCGCCGGCAAGCTGGACACCGGCGGTACCGACACCTGCCAGGGTGACTCCGGCGGCCCGATGTTCCGCAAGGACGACGCCGGACAGTGGCTCCAGGTCGGCATCGTCTCCTGGGGCGAGGGCTGCGCACGGCCCGGCAAGCCCGGTGTCTACAGCGAGGTGAGCACCTTCGCCGCGGACATCAAGAAGGCCGCCGGCGAACTGGGCGGCTGACCGCACCACGCACCACGCACCACGCACCACGCACCACCGGGGCCCGGGGGCTTGGCTTCCCGGGCCCTTCGCCGGGACCGGATTCCCCGGCCTCGGTCCGGGCCCTTGGTCCCGGCGCGCCACGGTCTTTGGTCCGTCCGCCCCGGGACCAAGCTCGTTCCCGCGGCCGGGCCTTGTGCCGTCACGGATGACCGGACGGCCTATGGGCGGCCCCCGCCACGGCTTCCTACGGTGAACGGTATGACCACCGAGCACCGCCCCCGCCCCCCGGCACACGACCGCGACCGCCGTACGACGGTCCTCGCCGCACTGCTCCTCGCCGCCTCCGCCGCGACCCTCGCCTATGTGCTGCTCGGCGGCCCCCACGACGCCGTCGAGCTGCCGTCCGACGAGCCCTCGAACGCGGTCCGGGGCTGACCGGCGCGCCCCGGACGGCCGGCCCGCGGCCCGTGAGCACACCGGGCACGGGGGCGGACACGGAGCCGGGACCCCGAGGGCGCCGAGGAGGAACGACATGCCGATCAGTGTGGTGATCGCGGACGACCAGGAAGTGGTCCGGATGGGCTTCCGGATGGTCCTGGAGAGCCAGGACGACATCCGGGTCCTCGCCGACGTCACCGACGGCGAGGCCGCCCTCGACGCCGTCGACCGGCTGCGCCCCGACGTGCTGCTGCTGGACATCCGGATGCCCCGGACCGACGGCCTGGAGGTCACCCGCCGGCTGACCGGGCGCGCCGCCGGCCGCCCCGAGCGCGCGCACACCCCCCGCATCGTCATCGTCACCACCTTCGACCTGGACGAATACGTGCACGCCGCGCTGCACGGCGGTGCCTCGGGCTTTCTCCTCAAGGACGCCAGCCCCGCACTGCTCGTGGAGGCCGTGCGGGCCGCGGCCGCCGGCCACTCGCTGCTGTCGCCCGCGGTCACCGCCCGGCTGCTGCGCGACCTGGCCCCGGCGGGCCGTACCGGCCGGGCGGCCCGCACCCCCTCCGAGCCGCTCACCGACCGCGAACGCGACGTCGTCCAGGCGCTGGCCGGCGGCCGGACCAACGCCGAGATCGCCGGCGCCCTCTACCTGTCGCTGTCGACGGTCAAGTCCCATCTGGCGAACGTGCAGCACAAGCTGGACGCCCGCAACCGGGTCGAGGTCGCCTTCTGGGCCTGGCAGAGCGGCCTGTCCTCCGGCACGTCGTGACCGAGCACGGCGAGGGCACCGGCATCCGGCGCGTCCCGGGCGCCGGACCCGGCCGCGCCCGGCGGGACGCCCCCAGGAGCCGGCCGACGCGGTGGGCCGACGCCCACCCGCGGGAAGCCGTCGCCGCCCGGGCCGCGCCGGCGGTGGCGCTGCTGCTCCTCGTCGGGTTCGAGGCCGTGGCGACGGCCCGCCGGCCCACCGGTCCGCACCTGGTCGTGGTGGCCGCCGGCCTCGTCGTCTGCCTCTGCGCCGTGCCCGCCGCCCGGATCCCGCCGGCCGCCCGCGCCGGCACCGCCGCCGCGGTCTCCCTCAGCGCGTCGGCGGTGCTGATCGCCGGGCAGCACCCGCGGGAGGTGTGGGGCCTGGGCGAGGGCATCGCCCTGCTCGTCCTGCTCACCGCCGTGATCCGCCGCGCCCCCGGCCGCACCGCCGCCGTCCTCGGCCCGCTGCTGGGCCTGGCCTGCGTCCTCGCCCCGCTGCGGGACGTCCGGCCCGGCCTGTTCACCGTCGTCTCCGCCGTGGTCACCGCGGTCGTCGCCGCGTACTCCACGATCCTGCGCCGGCAGGACGCCCGGCGGCTGCGGGAACTCGCCGCCGTCCGGGCCGCCGAGCGCCTGGAACTGGCGCGGGAGCTGCACGACCTGGTCGCCCACCACGTCACCGGCATCGTCGTCCAGGCCCGCGCCGCCCGCTTCGCCGCCCTCGACGGACGGCAGGCCGGACCCACCCTCGAACGCATCGAGGCCTCCGGCAGCGAGGCGCTGGGCGCGATGCGGCGGCTGGTGCGGGTGCTGCGCGAGGACGGGGTACATCCCCAGCCGGTCGCCGGGCTCGCCGAGGTCTGCGCGCTGACCGAGGCGTTCGCCCGTACCGGCCCGCCGGTCGTCCTCTCCCTCGACAAGGGCCTGGCCGAGGCGCTGCCCGACGACGTGGCCGCGGCGGTCTACCGCATCGTGCGCGAGGCGCTGACCAACGTCCGCAAGCACGCGGCGGACGCCACGGCGGTACGGATCGGCCTGCGGTCCGTCCCCTCCGGCGCGGAGCTGCGCATCGCCAACGACGGCGGCAGCCCGGCCCGCCTGGGCGAACAGGCCCGCGGCGGCGGCTTCGGCCTGGCCGGCCTCACCGAGCGGGCCGAGGCGATGGGCGGCCGGCTCCTCGCGGGCCCCGCCGCCGAGGGCGGCTGGGAACTCACCGCCGTACTGCCCCTCGACGACGGCGCGACGGCCTGACGGCGGCACCGGACGGTGGCACCGCGGGGCCCCGGCCACGCCGTTTCCGCGCGGGACCGGCTCTCGGCGTCACGGACCCCCGCGGCCCGCCCGCACCGCCGCCCCGGCCCGCCCACATCTGTCCAACACCTGCCCCTCCTTTGTCCATAGGCGCCCCGCCCGCACGCGCAGCACGCTGTCCGCCGACAGGCAGTGCCGCCACGGAGGAGGACAGCGCGCGTGAACGAACAGACAGCCGCCCCGCACGGGCCCAGCCGCCGACAGGTCGTCGCCGCCACCGCGCTCGCCGGGGCCGCCGGCGCCCTCCCGCTCGGCACCCACCCCGCCACCGCCGCACCCCGTGCCGGCGAGGCACAGCTCCGGTCCGACGCGCTGGAGGTCCGCGTCGACACCGCCTTCCCCCGCGTCGTCTCCTACACCGACCGCGGCACCGGCGCCGTCCTGCACGGCCAGACCGCCCCCGTCACCCAGGTCCTCCTCGACGGCACCGCCCACACCCCCCGCGTCACCCACCACGCCCGCGCCGACCGCGCCACCTACACCCTCGCCTTCGACGGCGGCACCACGATCACCGTCGAGATCGCCGTCCGGGGCCACCGCACGACCTGGCGGGTCACCGGCATCGCCGACACCCCGGCGCTGCCCGTCGGCACCCTGGAGATCCCCGGGCTCGCCCTGCTGAGCGTCCGCAGCGACCAGCCCGGCGCCACCCTGCTGGCCGCCCGGATCGCACTCGACAAGGCCACGAGCGGCGACACCCTGGTGCGGGTCACCGACACCACCCCCGTCGACGCCGCACCCACCGGATGCGCCTACGCCGTCGTCGCCACCGACGCCCTGGCCGCCGCCGTCGAGACCAACACCTGCTACGACACCCCCGCCGGCGCCACCACCTGGGAGAACGGCCGCCTGTGGCGGCAGACCACCAGAGGCGACGGCTTCGTCGAGGCCCGGCTGTCCTGCGGCCAGTGGACCCACCGGGCGGCCGGGCAGCCCCGGGACGCCACCGACCCGCTGCCGTACGCGACCGTCATCGTCACCCGCGACCGCAACGGCGACGGCAGGACCGACTGGCAGGACGCCGCCATCGCCCTGCGCGACATCATGGTCATGCCGCCGGGCGCCGCCGAGCAGCACCTGCGGGTCGTCCCGCACATCCCGTTCAACTTCGCCAGCCAGGCCACCAACCCGTTCCTCGCCACCCTCGACAACGTCAAACGGATCGCCCTGGCCACCGACGGGCTGCGGCAGTTCACCCTCCTCAAGGGCTACCAGTCCGAAGGCCACGACTCCGCCCACCCCGACTACGGCGGCAACTACAACACCCGGGCCGGCGGCCTCGCCGACCTCAACACCCTGCTGCGCGCCGGCAAGAAGTGGAACAGCGACTTCGCGGTGCACGTCAACGCCACCGAGTCCTACCCCGTCGCCCACGCCTTCTCCGAGCAGCTCGTCGACAAGGACGACAAGCAGTGGGACTGGCTCGACCAGTCCTACCGCATCGACGCCCGCCGCGACCTGGTCTCCGGCGACATCGCCCGGCGCTTCGCCCAGCTGCGCGAGGAGACCGACCCCGCGCTCGACACCGTCTACCTCGACGTGTTCCGCGAGTCCGGCTGGAACTCCGACCGGCTGCAGCGCCACCTGCGCGACCAGGGCTGGCGGATCGCCACCGAATGGGGCCACGGCCTGGAACGCTCCGCCCTGTGGTCGCACTGGGCGAACGAGACCGACTACGGCCCCGACACCTCCCGCGGCATCAACTCCCGGCTGATCCGCTTCCTGCGGAACCACCACAAGGACGTCTTCGCCGACAAGTGGCCCACCCTGCTCGGCAACCCCCGGATGGGCAACTTCGAGGGCTGGGTGGGCAAGACCGACTGGAACGCGTTCCACACGATCATCTGGACCGACGCGCTGCCCGCCAAATACCTCCAGGCGTACCCGATCAGGACCTGGGGCCCGCACGAGATCACCTTCGAGGGCCCCACCGCCACCTCCGTCAGCGACGCGGGCGGCACCCGCAAGATCACCACCGACGGCCGGCTGGTCTACGACGACGGCACCTACCTGCTCCCCTGGGAACCCCGCCGGGCCACCGACCCGCACCGGCTCTACCACTACAACCCCCGCGGCGGCACCACCACCTGGACCCTGCCCCGCGGCTGGACGGACACCGCGGCCGTCCACGCCTACCGCCTCACCGACCAGGGCCGCACCGACGAGACCCCGATCCCCGTGAACGGCGGCAGGATCACCCTCACCGCCCGGCCCGGCGTCGCCTACGTCGTCCACCGCACCAAGGCCCCCGCCCCGAAGGACCCCCACTGGGGCGAGGGCACCCCCCTGACCGACCCCGGCTTCCACTCCGGCGACCTCGCCGGCCGGCAGGTCACCGGCCCGGCCGCGGTCCGGCTCAGCGACCGGGGCGACTACGAACTGGTCATCGGCGCGGGCGCCGCCGCCCGCGTCGCCCAGCGCCTCGCCCGCCTCGCCCCCGGCGACTACGCCGCCTCCGTCCAGGTCGAGGTCGGCGCCACCGCGGGCGAGCGACGGCGGGCCGCCCTGGAGATCCGCACCGCCGACGGCGTCACCGCCGCCAACTGGACCGACACCTCCACCGCGGGCAACTACGTAGCCGCCGACCGCAAGTCCGGCACCCGCTTCCAGCGCCTCTTCACGCACTTCACCGTCCCCGAGGGCGGCGGCCCCGTCACCCTGGCCCTGACCGCCGCGGCCGGCCGGGCCCGGGTCCGCTTCGACAACCTCCGCGTCGTACCCGCCAGGACCACCACCCGCGAGGGCACCCTGGTCCACGAGGACTTCGAGCACGTGCCCCAGGGCTGGGGCGTCTTCGCCAAGGGCGACGCGGGCGGCAGCACCGACCCCCGCACCCACCTCGCCCAGCGGCACGCCCCCTTCACCCGGCGCGGCTGGAACGGCAAGGCCGTCGACGACGTCATCGACGGCGCCCAGTCGCTCAAGTCACGCGGCGAGAACACCGGACTCGTCTACCGGACCCTCCCGCACACCGTCCGCTTCACCCCCGGCCGCCGCTACCGCGTCACCCTCCGCTACGAGAACGAGAAAGCCGGCCAGTACGCCTGGGTCACCGCCGTCGACACCCCCGCGCCCCGCGAACTCACCCGCACCCCCCTGCCCGCCGCCGTCCACCCCGCCACCCACACCTACGAGTTCACCGCACCGGACGGCGGCGAGGCATGGGTGGGACTGCGCAAGGTGGCCGACGACGGGACCGCGGAGTTCGTCCTGGACACCTTCGAGGTCCGCGAGATCTGAACCACGGGGCGCACGGAACCTCAGCGCCCGCCCGCGCAGGGATACAGACCGGGCGCCCCCGCCTCGTCCACCGGGGCCGGGGCGCCCTCCCACTCCCACAACAGCAGCTCGTTGGCGCCCTCGCGCAGCACCGGCCCCGGCACATACAGCGTCCGCTGCGGTCCGAGGGCCCAATAGCGCCCCAGACAGAACCCGTTGATCCAGGCGAACCCATGGCTCCACCCCGGCAGCACGAGATCCGCGTCACCCGGCCGCCCGGCCACCGTCACCGACCCCCGGTACAGCCCCGGAGCCCCCGCCGCCTCCGCCACCGCTTCGAACGGCACCCGCGCCAGCGCCCCCGGCTCCTCCATCGCGTCCAGCCGCAGCCCCCGCGACCGGACACCGTGCAGGAACTGCCGCTCGTGCAGCAGCCCGCCCGTGATCCCCTTCGACTCACCCAGCCGCGGGCCGTAGTTGACCCGCCCCAGCGACGCCACCCACACCTCCACCGACGCGGGCCCGGCCACCTCCCCCAGCACGGCGTCCTCGGTGTCCACCACCGGCCCGCGCACCCCGTCGACCCACACCACCGCCCGGTCCCGCAGCCCGAGCACCCGCAGCGGCCGCGCGGCACGCGGCCCCGGCACCTCGACCCGGTAGCGGACCACCCCCCGGTCCACCCCCAGCTCCTCGAACGTCGCCGGCCCGCCCCCCTCGGCCTCCGCACCGCCCAGCGCCCCCATCACGTCCCCGGCACCCGCCCACTCGCCGACCACCGCACGCACCGGCTCCGCCAGCACCGGCAACGGCTCCGGCACCCGCGGCAGCGGCCCGTCCGCCCACTCGGCCAGCACCTCCCGGAACCGCCAGAACTTCTCCGTCGGACGGCCACGCTCATCGACCGGCGCCCCGTAGTCGTACGAGGTGACCGTCGACCGCAGCGCCCCGTCATGGAGCTCACCGGCCCGGTTCGCCCCCGCCCAGCCGCCGAAGTTCGTCCCGCCGTGCGCCAGGTAGATGTTGACCGACGCACCGCACTCCAGGATCTCCCGCAGCGCCGCCGCGGCATCCTCCGGAGCGCGCGGCACCTGGCCCTGCCCCCAGTGCGCGAACCACCCGCACCAGAACTCCATGCACATCAGCGGCCCCCGCGCCTGATGGCGCCGCAGCGCCGCCAGCGCCTCCCGCGCCCCGGAACCGAAATTGACCGTGGCCGGCAGACCCGGCACCGAACCACCGGTCAGCATGTGGTCCTCGGGCCCGTCCGACGTGCACAGCGGCACCCGCACCCCCAGCGCCCGCAACCGCGCCACGAGGTGCGCCAGATACGCGCCGTCGCTGCCGTACGAGCCGTACTCGTTCTCCGCCTGCACCATGATCACCGGGCCGCCGGCCCCGCACTCCCGCGCCACCACCTGCGGCAACAGCCGCGCGAACCAGGCGTCCACGGCCCGCAGAAACGCCGCGTCCCGGGTCCGCACCCGCCGCCCCAACGGCCCGGTCAGCCAGTGCGGCAGCCCGCCGTTCTCCCACTCCGCGCAGATGTACGGACCCGGCCGCACGATCGCCCACAGCCCCGCCGCCCGCACCGCGTCCAGGAACCGCCCCAACGCCTCCGGATCCCGGAACTCGCCCGGCCGCGGCTCGTGCAGATTCCACGGCACATAGGTCTCCACACAGTTCAGGCCCATCGCCCGGAGCATCGCCAGCCGGTGGTCCCACTGCGCCTCGTGCACCCGGAAGTAGTGCAACGCCCCGGACAGCAGCCGCACCGGCCGCCCGTCCACCAAGAAGTCCCGCTCGCCCACCTCGAACCGCGTCACGTCACCCGCCCCTGTGTCGTCTCCCGCGCGCCACCGACCCGGGGGCGCCCGCTCCCCGGCCACCCTCGCCCTCTGGCGGTGTGACGGTCCATGGACAAAGATCGATCGTGATTGGACGGTTCGACGGTCCGGCGAAGCGGTACGGAGAGGTACGGGCATGTACCACACCTGGATGCGCTACTTCACCCCGAGCCCGGTCCACCACCGGCTCGGCCTGGTGTGCCTGGGGGTCGGCCTCCAGCACGGCACCCTGCCCGCGGTCGGTCCCCGCACCCTCGACCACCACGTCGCCCTCGTCATCAGCGCCGGCCGCGGCTGGTTCACCACCCCCGACGGCCACCGCCACACGGTGACCGCACCCGCCCTCCTGTGGATCGTGCCGGGAATACCGCACCACTACGGCGCCGACCCGGACACCGGCTGGGACGAGAGCTTCGTCGACTTCACCGGCCCGGCCACCGCCACCTACACCGAACTCGGCTACATCGAACCCGACCGCCCCGTCGTCCCCCTCGCGGACACCGGCCCCGCCCGGACCGCCATCGGACGCATCGCCCGCGCGGCACGGCGCGGCAACCCCCTGCTGGAGGTGGAGACCTCGGCCGCGGTCCACGAACTCCTCGTCGCCCTGCGCCGCGCACGCGCCGACACCGACGCCGACGGCGACCCGGTCCTCCAGGCGCTCGCCCGCGACGCGTTCCTGCCCCTCTCCGTCGCCGAACACGCCGCCCGGCACGGCATGACCCCCACCGAACTCCGCACCGCCGTACGACGCGGCGCCGGCTGCAGCCCCAAGGACTACCTGCTGGGCATCCGCCTGGGCCGCGCGAAGGAACTCCTGGTCGCCACCGAACTCCCGGTCGCCGCCGTGGCCCGCCGCGTCGGCTACGACGACCCCGCCTACTTCAGCCGCCTCTTCACCCGCCGCGTCGGCACCGCCCCCGTACGCTTCCGCGACCGCCAGACCCACAACGTCCCCGGCGGCTGGTCCACCCAGATCCCCGACCCGGACGACCCACCGTTGGTCAGGGGCTGGAACGGCTGACGGGGGCGGGGGTGGGGGGTGGCTTGCGCCGGGCACGGGGTCGCTTCGCTGGATGGTCTTGGTGCGGGTCGCCTGTGGCTGGGGCCGTTTCGCCCATTCCCGGTGGGTGGGGGGGGCCGGAGGGGACGCCCGGTACCCCTCCCCCAGCCTTCGGCCGGGAGGTGCCCCCACGGCGCGGGCGCATCTGGTACGTGCGGAAGTCGACCCGGCGTTCGCTCCGGTCCTGCGGGCGGGGCACCGGACATCCCCTCCGACCACCGCGCGTCGGCGGCCGTCCCGCCGTACCGATCCCTGTTACGGCTCCGAGACGGCCCCTCACAACGGCGCCCCAAAGGGGCGCGGGGAACTGCGCGCCCAGCCACAACGCACCCGCAGACAAACACCGGCCCCCAGAACACGGATGCACCCCCGCCAGGGGGTACGGCAGCATGACGTCATGCCCGCACTGCAGCGCAACGAGGCGCAGACCCGTTCCCAGCTCATCGACGTCCACCGTTACGACATCGCCCTCGACCTCACCCAAGGCGAGGACCTCTTCGGCTCCCGTACGGTCATCCACTTCACCGCGCACGCAGACGGCGACACCTTCGTCGAGGTCAAACCGGCCGAGCTGCACTCCGCCACCCTCGACGGCCACCCCCTCGACCCCGCGGCCCTCGACGGCAACCGCCTCCCGCTCAGCGGCCTCACCCCGGGCGCCCACGAACTGCGCCTGGACGCCACCATGCGCTTCTCCCGCACCGGCGAAGGCATGCACCGCTTCACCGACCCGGCCGACGGCGAGACCTACGTCTACACCCAGCTGTTCATGGAGGACGTCCAGCGCGTCTTCGCCGCCTTCGACCAGCCCGACCTCAAGGCCGTCTTCGCCCTCACCGTCACCGCCCCCACCGACTGGACGGTCCTGGGCAACGGCATCGCCACCCAGGGCGACCCCGGCCACTGGACCCTCGCCGCAACCCCCCTGATCAGCACCTACCTCGTCGCCGTCGCCGCCGGCCCCTGGCACTCCGTACGCACCGAACACGCCGGCCTGCCCTTCGGCATCCACTGCCGCCGCTCCCTGGCCCCGCACCTGGACGCCGACGCCGACGAAATCCTCGGCCTCACCCGTAGCTGCTTCGACCGCTATCACGAGATCTTCGACGAGCCCTACCCCTTCGACTCGTACGACCAGGCATTCGTCCCCGAGTTCAACGCCGGCGCCATGGAGAACCCGGGCCTGGTCACGTTCCGGGACGAGTTCGTCTTCCGCTCCGCCGTCACCGACACCGAACGCCAGACCCGCGGCATGGTCATCTCGCACGAGATGGCCCACATGTGGTTCGGCGACCTCGTCACCCTGAAGTGGTGGGACGACATCTGGCTGAACGAGTCGTTCGCGGAGTACATGGGCTACCAGGTCCTGGCCGAGGCGACCCGCTTCACGGACACCTGGACCGACTTCGCGATCGCGCGCAAGGGCTGGGGCTACGACGCCGACCAGCGCCCCTCCACCCACCCCGTCGCCCCGGCCCCCGAGGACGTCCCCGACACCGCCTCCGCGCTCCTCAACTTCGACGGGATCTCCTACGCCAAGGGTGCCTCCGCCCTGCGCCAACTCGTCGCCTGGATGGGGGAGAAGGAGTTCCTCGCCGGCATCAACGACCACTTCGCCCGGCACCGCTTCGGCAACGCCACCCTCGCCGACTTCATCGACTCCCTCTCCCGCGCCACCGACCGCGACGTCCACGCCTGGGCCGAGAGCTGGCTGCGCACCACCGGGGTCGACACCCTGGCCCCCGTCGTCGAGGAGGGCCCGGACGGCCACTGGAGCGTCTCCGTCGAACAGACCGGAAGCACTCAGCCCGGAAGCACGCAGCCCGACGGCGAGCACACCGCAGCCGCGTACGCCGAGGGCCCACAGACCCGCACCCGCCCGCACCGGCTCACCATCGGCCTCTACGACCACGACCGCACCGCCCCCGGCCGCCTGCTCCCGCGCGAGCCGCTGTCCCGGGACGTGCCCGACGGCGGTACCCACACCGGTACGGGCGGCCGCCCCGCCCTGCTGCTCCTCAACGACCAGGACCTCACCTACGCCAAGGTCCGCCTCGACCCCGTCTCCTGGGACACCGCCCTCGGCGCACTGTCCGGGCTGCCCGACCCGCTGACCCGCGCCGTGGTGTGGAACGCCGCCCGCGACATGGTCCGCGACGGCGAACTCGCCCCCACCGCCTACCTGGACGCCGCCCGCGCCCACCTCCCGTACGAGACCGATCTCGCCGTCGTCCAGGGCGTCCTGGCCTTCGCCCGCACGCAGATCGCCGACCGCTACCTCGCCGCGGGTCCCGCGGCCGCGCAGGAACCGGGCGGCGCCCCCGGCCCGCGCCACGCCGCTCTCACCACGCTCACCGCCCTCAGCCGCGACATACTCCGCCGCACCGAAGGCCCCGAGCACGGCTCCGAGGCGGGGCTGCGGCTCACTGCCGTCCGCGCCTTCATCGACAGCGCCACCACCCCCGAAGGCATCCAGGACTGGCTCGACGACGGCAGCGTCCCCGGCGGCCCCCGCCTCGACCCGGAACTGCGCTGGCGCATCCTCGGCCGGCTCGCCACCCTCGGCGCCTCGCCGCTCGACGAGCTGCGCGCCGCCATCGACGCCGAACTCGCCCGCGACCCCAGCGCCACCGGCCGCGAGGGCGCCGCCCGCTGCCGCGCCGCGCTGCCCGACCCGGCCGCCAAACAGGCCGCCTGGGACGCCCTGTTCACCACCGACGACAAGGAAGCGCTCTCCAACTACCTGTTCACCGCGACCGCCGCCGGCTTCTGGGCCCCCGAGCAGCTCGACCTGCTGCGCCCCTACGTCCCCCGCTACTTCACCGACGTCCCCGCCCTCGCCGCCGCCCGCGGCCCCGCCCTCGCCGACGCCGCGGGCCGCTACGCCTTCCCGGCCGTCTTCGCCGAGGAGCACACCCTCCGGCTCGGCGAAGCCTGCCTCGCCGACGGCGACCCGACCCCCGCCCTGCGCCGCAAGCTCATCGACCAGCTCGACGATCTGCGCCGGGCGCTGAAGGTCCGCGCGGCAGCCGACGGCGCCTGACGCCTGACGACCGGGGGAGTGCCGTCCCGACCCCGGCCGCCCTCGCGCGGTGAGCGGGACGGTGCCCCTCGGCCCCCGGGAGCGGAGCCCGGAGCCCGGGGACCCGGGACGGCGTGGCCGGAGACCTCAGCCGCTGTGCCCGGACGGTTCCCAGACCGAGCAGTCGTGGGCGAACAGCACACGCCGGGGAGCGAAGTCGGCGAGCCGGTCCAGCCATGGCCGGTACGGCGGAAGCGGCTGCGCCACGCCGTCGCGGGCGGCCCGCCGGGCGAGGTGGTCCGAGGCGAACGAGGAGGCGAAGTCGTGGGCCTGGCCGGCGAGGACCACCGTACCGTCGCCTCCCCGGACCACCATCGACTGGTGCCCGTCGGTATGGCCGGGGGTCGGGACGATCCAGACCCCCGGCCAGACCTCGGCCTCGCCGTCGAGCTCCTCGTAGACCGCCCCGGGGAAGTCGACGAGCGCGTCGATCGTGTAGTCGCCCGCGCGGGCCTCGGCCAACTCCGTGCTCTGCACCAGGATCGGCCTGCCGCCCAGCAGGGGGTTCCCGCCGCAGTGGTCGAAGTGCAGATGGCAGTTCACGACCAGGGAGATGTCCCCGAGCGAGACGCCGGCCGCCGCGAGCGCACCCTCCAACGGCCGCCGCCGCGGGCGGTAATGCGCCTCGGCCTCGGCGTCACCGGACCCGATCCCGGTGTCGAACAGGATCAGCCCCTCCTCGCGCCGCACCAGATAGGCGAGTACGGGCTCCACCCGCGGCAGGGGGCCACCCGTCTCGGACGCGGGCCGGACGAAGTACCCGAGGTCGAGCCGGCGCACCGTGGTGTTCTTCTCCATCAGCCCATTCTGACGGCGCGTCGGGCCCGGCGCGCCGGTGGTGACGGCAGATGACGGCACCCAAACTCCGGCGGTGCACCCGTACCACTTACGGGTGGTATGACCGCACAACCAGTGGATACAGGCTGTACAGGGAAAGTAACTTAACGCTGCCTGAGGGCTGATCCCCACGGGACCGACGCCCCAACTCCCCTGACAGAAAAGCACATTGATGCCTGTGCCCCCTGCCGGCACCGCCCTCGCAGGCGGCACCAACGGCCCCCGCGCACTCCGCCCCCTCCTCGACACCGTCCTCGACGCCCTCACCACCGGCGCCGAGCACCGCGCCGGCCCCCTCCCGCACGGCGGACCCGCCACCGTCACCCGCGCCGTACACGACGCCTGCCACCCCCTCCTCCCCGACCACGGCACCGGCCCCCACACCGCCCTGCGCACCCTCGTCCACACCCTCGCCGCCGGCGCCGCCGACCCCGCCGACCCGCACTGCGCCGCCCACCTGCACTGCCCGCCGCTGGCCCTCGCCGCCGCCGCCGACCTCGCCGCCTGCGCCCTCAACCCCTCCATGGACTCCTGGGACCAGGCCCCCGCCGCCTCCGCCCTCGAAACCCTCACCAGCCGCGCCCTCGCCGCGCTGGTCTACCCCCGGGCCACCGACCCCGACGCCCTGATCACCACCGGCGGCACCGAATCCAACCAGCTCGCCCTCCTCCTCGCCCGCGAAGCCGCCGCCCCCGCCGCCACCGCGACCGACCCCCACGGGCCCGCCCGCCCCCTCCAGATCGTCTGCGGCGCCAACGCCCACCACAGCATCCACCGCTCCGCCTGGCTCCTCGGCCTCCCCGAACCCGTCACCCTCCCCACCCCCGACGGCGTCCTCACCCCCGACACCGTCCACACCGCACTCGCCGCCCTCGCCGGACGCAGCGGCCCCGTCCTCCTCACCGCCACCGCCGGCACCACCGACTCCGGCGCCATCGACCCCCTCCCCGCCCTCGCCGACCTCGCCGACCACCACGGCGCCCGCTTCCACGTCGACGCCGCCTACGGCGGAGCCCTCCTCTTCAGCGACACCCACCGCGCCGCCCTGGACGGCCTCGCCCGCGCCCACACCGTCACCCTCGACCTGCACAAACTCGGCTGGCAACCCGTCGCGGCCGGACTCCTCGCCGTCCCCGGCCCCGCCACCCTGACCCCCCTCGCCCACCAGGCCGACTACCTCAACGCCGACGACGACACCGAAGCCGGCCTCCCCGACCTGCTCAGCCGCTCACTGCGCACCACCCGCCGCCCCGACATCCTCAAGATCGCCGTCACCCTCAAGGCCCTCGGCCGCCACGGCCTCGGCGAACTCGTCGACCGCACCCTCGCCGCCGCCCAGACCCTCGCCGACCTCATCGAGGCCCACCCCCGCTACGAACTCCACTCCCGCCCCCGCCTCAGCACCGTCCTCTTCCGCCCCACCGGCACCGACGACCGCACCCTCGCCACCATCCGCCGCACCCTCCTCACCGACGGACGGGCCGTCCTGGGCCGCGCCACCACCCCCACCGGCCTCTGGCTCAAAGCCACCCTCCTCAACCCCCACACCCAACCCGGAGACCTCACCACCCTCCTCAAACTCGTGGAAGGCCACACGCCCCGATGAGCACCACCCCGCGCCCCGAAAACACCACCGACACCACCGGCCCCGACGAACCCCTCGACCTCGCGGGCATCGGCATCGGCCCCTTCAACCTCTCCCTCGCCGCCCTCGCCCACCCCCTCACCACCCTGCGCACCGCCTTCTACGACCAGCGCCCCGCCTTCCACTGGCACCCCGGCCTCCTCATCGACGGCGCCACCCTCCAAGTCCCCTTCCTCGCCGACCTGGTCACCCTCGCCGACCCCGCCAGCCCCTGGACCTTCCTCAACTACCTCAAGACCCGCGAGCGGCTCTTCCCCTTCTACTTCGCCGAACGCTTCCACCTCCACCGCGCCGAATACGACGCCTACTGCCGCTGGGTCAGCGAAAACCTGCCGGGCCTCCACTTCGGCCACCAGATCGACGCCGTCCGCTGGAACCCCGAACGCGAACTCTTCGAAGTCGACTTCACCCAGCTCGACGCCGACGGCGAAGCCGAAGCCCTCGGCCGCACCTACGCCCGCAACCTCGTCCTCGGCATCGGCACCACCCCCCACATCCCCGTCCCCCTCCGCCCCCTCGCCGCGTCACCCGCCGTCCCCGTCATCCACTCCGCCGACTACCTCGCCCACCGCGACACCCTCCTCGCCGCCGACCACGTCACCGTCATCGGCGCCGGCCAGTCGGGCGCCGAGATCTTCCTCGACCAGCTCCGCGCCCGCCCCGCCGGCCGTGAAGGTCTCCACTGGCTCGCCCGCACCCCCGCCTTCGCCCCCATGGAATACAGCAAGCTCGGCCTCGAACACTTCACCCCCGACTACACCCGCTACTTCCACGCCCTGCCCGAACGCGTCCGCGACGACCTCGTCCCCGGCCAATGGCAGCTCCACAAGGCCATCGACCACGCCACCCTCGGCGCCATCCACGACGAGCTCTACCGCCGCACCCTCGACGGCGGCTGGCCCGACGCCACCCTCACCCCCGGCGTCTTCGTCCGCACCGCGGGCCGCGTCGGCACCACCAAGGTCGAACTCCACCTCGACCACACCCAGCAGGGCACCCGCTCCCGCCTCACCACCGACGCCGTCGTCCTCGCCACCGGCTACCGCGAACGCCGCCTGGACACCCTCCTCGCCGCCATCGACCCCTACCTGCGCCGCGACTCCAGTGCACGCCCCCGCATCGACGCCGACCACCGCCTCGTCCTCGACCCCGCCGTCACCGGCTCGGTCTACGTCCAGAACGCCGAGACCCACACCCACGGCGTGGGCACCCCCGACCTCGGCCTCGCCGCCTGGCGCAGCGCCACCATCCTCAACTCCCTCACAGGCAACACCCCCTACCCCCTCCCCAGCCGCACCGCCTTCACCAGCTTCGGCCTCCCCCAGCCGCCGACGGGCCCCATGGGGAAGGTCCCCCGCCAGGGCTCCACCCTCGTCCCCCGCCGCTGAACCACACCGTTCCCTCCGGCCCGCTCCGGTCACCTCGACGGCTTGCGACGCCGGCGCCGGAGGGAGTGGCCCCGCCCCCGGCCTCAGAACACCGGCACCCCGTCCCGCGTCAACTTCCAGTCCACCGAGGCGAACTGCGCGGGATCGATCTGCCCGGTCTCCTGCACCCACCCGATGATGAGATTCCGGATCTCGTCCGACGTCGACCACACCTGCTCGGCGGCCGCCACATGCGGGAAATTGCCGCCACCGCTCGCCCGGTAATTGTTCACCGCCAGCACGAACCGCGCCGCATCGTCCAGCGGCTTCCCGCCGAACATCAGCTTCCCGATCCGCTGCCCCGCCGGCTTCGCGATATCGACCTCGTACGAGACCCCGCTCACCACGTCATAGTTGTAATCCGGCGTACCGTCCGCGTTCGTCACCTTCGACGGATCCACCGGGCCACCCGCCGCCGTCCGCACGTAATACCGCGCCGAGAACTCCAGATACGCCCGCACCTGCGCACCCGTCAGCACCCGCGCCTCCAGCGTGTTGTCGAACGGATACAGCGCCGCCATCGACCGGATCGTGACATCCCCCTCCGGCACCCGCGCCGTCCGCGAAAAGCACGACGCCTGCGACAGCACCGGCAACGACGCGTGCGCCGTCCCCGCCAGCGCCTTGCGCACCACCTCCGCCTGCACGAACGCGATGAAATCCAGGACCGGCGTGTCCTTCACCGGCGCCTCGGCCGCCGTCATCTCCGCCTTCGACCGGCCGATCACCCGGTTCACATACGCCACGACCTTCCGGTGCTCGGCCCGCAGCAACCCCGTGATCCGCGCGTCCTCCGCCACCGCGTTCGAGTTCAGCACCCGCGAACCGGCCGACGCCACCTCCCAGCGCCCCCGACGCCACTCCACCGCGATATCGAAGAGCGTCAGCCGCTGCCCCCACTTCAGCGGCTCCGAGAGCACCACCTCCCGGCCCGACTCCTTGTTCACCACCCGCCGCTCCGGAACCTCCACATGCGCGTGCCCCACCAAGATCGCATCGATCCCCGGCACCTGCTCCGCCACCAACGCAGCCGCGTTCTCCACATACGGCACCTGATCCCCGTACGACGACGTGCCGCTCATCCCGGAATGCGCCGCCACGATCACCACATCCGCGCCCATCGACCGCAGCTTCGGCACCCATGCCGCCGCCTGCTCCACCAATCCCGGAAACGCTAGCTTCCCCTGCACATGCGCCTTGTCCCAGATCGCGATCCCCGGATTCGTCAGACCCAGCACCGCCACCGTCACCACCCGGCCCCGCGGTGACCGCAATCGCTTCAGCACATACGGCCGGAACGCCGGACGCAGCGATTTCGCATCGACCGCATTCGCCCCCAGCAGCGGGAAATCACAGCTCTCCTCGAACTTCCGCAGCACCGGAATGCCGTAATTGAACTCATGATTTCCCAGCGCCGCGGCGTCATAGCCGATCGCATTCATCGCCCGCGCCATCGGATGCACCGGCCCGCCCGGAGCCGTGATCGGATCCACCTTGGCGTAGTAATACGCCAACTGCGTCCCCTGAATGGTGTCGCCCGCGTCGATCAGCAGCGTGTTGTGCCGGCCCTTCTCCCGCCGCACCCGGGACACCAGCGTCGAGATCTTCGCCAGGCCGACATCGTTGTGCGCCGGGTCGTCGAACTCCGCGTCCGTGGCGTAGTCCCAGTTGAAGACATTGCCGTGCAGGTCCGTCGTGCCCATGACCGTGAAGGCGTACCGCTCCCGCCGGTGCCCACGTCCGGTGTCCCGCGCCTCCGACGCCGGCGCGCCCGCCGCCCCCGCGAGGGCCATTCCGGCTCCCGTCACCACGGAACGCCCCAAGAACTTCCTACGGTCGAGCGACATGCCAACTCCCTTGGATGAACGCCAAAAACGCGGATGAGCGCCGCCACACAGCGGGGACAACGCGCGTAGATTCTGACGCAGTCACCCCCTGTGCGACACCCCTCACCCGCACCCCTCCGATGCCCCGCCCCGGCGGTCCCGGTATGCGACCCTTCACCACTCGCACCCGAGCACCCACGGCCCACCCCACCGGACACTCACCCCACCGGACACCCACCCGACCCCCGGGAGCCACCCATGACCGACCCCGCCGACCAGAGCGCCCCCACCGCCCCCGCGAGCGGCACCACCCCGACCGCCCTCCCCTACGGCACCCCGGACACCCCCCGCCTCGCCGTGCGCGGCGAAGCCCGCCTCGACGTCGACCCCGAAATCGCCCGCATCGCCGTCACCGTCACCGCCCGCGGCACCGACCGCACCACCGCCCTCGCCGACCTCACCCGCCGCAACGAAGCCGCCCTCACCCTCATCAGGAGCCACGGCGACGCCGTCGAAAGACTCGAAACCGGCACCTTCAGCCTCACCCCCCAACTCACCGAGAAGGGCCGCCACGAACGCGTCCGCGCCTACCACGGACGCGTCACCCACACCGCCGCCCTCAACGACTTCACCACCCTCGGCGAACTCACCACCCGCCTCGCCGACCTCGACCTCACCCGCGTCGACGGCCCGTGGTGGGACCTGCGCCCCGACTCACCCGCCCACCGTGCCGCCCGCACCCAGGCCGTCCGCGAAGCCGTCCAGCGCGCCCGCGAATACGCCGAAGCCCTCGGCGCCCGCCTCGACGCCCTCCTCGAAATCGCCGACCTCGGCGCCGAGGACGCCACACCCCCGGCCGGCCCCGCCCTGCGCTCCTTCGCCGGCTACGGCGCCGCCGCCCAGGAATCCGCCCCCGCCCTCGATCTCGAACCCCAGCGCCAAACCGTCCACGCCCATGTCAACGCGCGCTTTACGATGACCCGTCCCGCACTCTGAGATCCACGCGCCGGGAGATGACATTCCGCTCATCGGAGCGGCTCCGCGCCCATTCCAATACTTGTCAACAGCCTTTCATGAAGCGCTCGTTGAGCAGTCACTTCTCCACCGTTCCCTACCGCCCGGTAAGTCATAGAGTCGAAACATGCGCCGAGCAAAGATCGTCTGCACACTGGGACCCGCCACCGACTCGTACGAGCAGATCAAAGCCCTCGTCGACGCCGGAATGGACATCGCCCGCTTCAACCTCAGCCACGGCACCTACGCCGAACACGAAGCGCGATTCGACCGGGTCCGCAAAGCATCCGAAGAAACCCGCCGCAGCGTCGGCATCCTCGCCGACCTACAAGGTCCGAAGATCCGACTCGGCCGATTCCGCGAAGGCCCTGTACTTCTCGAACGCGACGACGAGTTCACCATCACCGTGGAACCCGCCGTCGAAGGCGACCGGCAGATCTGCGGCACCACCTACAACGGCCTCGCCGCCGACGTCACCACCGGCGAACGCATCCTCGTCGACGACGGAAAGGTCACCCTCGAAGTCACCGACGTCGACGGACCCCACGTCCGCACCAGGGTGGTCGAAGGCGGCATGGTCTCCGACCACAAGGGGCTCAACCTCCCCGGCGTCGCCGTCTCCGTCCCCGCCCTCTCCGAGAAGGACCAGGACGACCTCCGCTGGGCCCTGCGCTACGGCGCCGACATCATCGCCCTCTCCTTCGTCCGCAGCGGCCGCGACATCGAGGACGTCCACCGCATCATGCGCGAGGAGGGCCGCTTCCTCCCCGTCATCGCCAAGGTCGAAAAACCCCAGGCCGTCGACAACATCGACGACATCGTCGCCGCCTTCGACGGCATCATGGTCGCCCGCGGCGACCTCGGCGTCGAAATGCCCCTCGAAACCGTCCCGATCGTCCAGAAGCGCGCCATCAAACTCGCCAAGCGCAACGCCAAACCGGTCATCGTCGCCACCCAGATGCTCGACTCGATGATCGACAACTCCCGCCCCACCCGCGCCGAGGCCTCCGACGTCGCCAACGCCGTCATCGACGGCACCGACGCCGTCATGCTCTCCGGCGAGACCAGCGTCGGTAAGTACCCCACCGAGACCGTCAAGACGATGAGCCGCATCGTCGAGGCCGCCGAGGAAGACCTCCTCGCCAAGGGCCTCCCGCCGCTCACCGAGGCCAACAAGCCCCGTACCCAGGGCGGCGCCGTCGCCCGCGCCGCCGCCGACATGGGCGACTTCCTCGGCGCCAAGTTCCTCGTCGCCTTCACCCAGTCCGGCGACACCGTCCGCCGCCTCTCCCGCTACCGCTCGCCCATCCCGCTCCTGGCCTTCACCCCCGACCCGGCCACCCGCTCCCAGCTCAACGTCAGCTGGGGCGTGGAGACCTTCCTCGGCCCGACCGTCGACTCCACCGACGAAATGGTCGCCCAGGTCGACGAGCAGCTCCTCCGGCTCGGCCGCTGCCAGAAGGGCGACGTCGTCATCATCACCGCCGGCTCCCCGCCCGGCGTCCCCGGCTCCACCAACCTCGTCCGCGTCCACCACATCGGCGAGGACGACTCCCCGAAGTAGCCCCACCCGCACCGCGCTCCCGCTGGGCCGAGGTACCTGACTGCCGTCCCTGTCAGTACTTCGGCCCGATGTGTGCGTCCATGAGAGCCACGGAGTCTTTGCGGGCGACGGAGATGTTGAACGGATCGCTGCCGCGGGCGAGCACGGTCCACTCGACACCGACCTTGGTGAGGGTGTCCGAGAAGAGCCGGCGGATGTCGTCGGACTTGTTGGCGAAGAGGTACCTCGGGTACTCGTAGCGCTTGCGCTCCCCGCCGACCATGCGCGTCGTCCAGTTGGTGATCCGGCAGCCGTCGGAGTGGACGAGTCCGCGGAGGAACTCCCAGGGGTGCGCGTCCACGATCTGCTGCTGCCATGCTTCGAGCGCGATCGGCCGCTCGTGCTTCTTGCCGGGGCCGTGCTGGGGGAACAGGCACCACAGGTGCTTCGAGTAGACCTTCACGTTGTGGCAGCCGGTTTTGCGCACCCGGCACACGGAGTTGTCGGGGAAGACCGTGCGCATGGCGGCTTCGCAGGCGTCCATGAGGCCCGGCCAGTCGTCGCCGCACGTGATCATGAGGCTCGGTGCGCGGTGAGCCGAGTACTGGATGATGTGGCCGTCGCCGAGGTAGAGGGCCAGGAGGTAGGAGTATGCCGCTGCGTCGAGCTCGCGCCCGTCGCAGCGTGGGCACTTCGGCCGGTGGGCTCCTGGGCACTCGCCGCGTTCCGCGCGGTCCTTGTGCAGCCAGTAGCCGACGGTGCCGAGGGGGACGCCCAGGGCGCGGGCGACCTCTGCGTTCTTGGCCCCCGCGCGGAGCCGGGCGATTGCCTTGCGTCGGACATCTGTGCCGTGGAAGCTCATGACATCACTGTGTGTGACGCATCATGAGTGCGGGGCGAAAGTGCGTGCGAACCACGCGAAGGTGAAATTCCGCTTGTTCAAAGGTGCCCGGTGTGGGATTCGAACCCACATGCCCAAGGGCACGGCTGTTTGAGAGCCGCGTGTCTGACCAGTTCCACCAACCGGGCCGGTTGCGAGAGACACCCTACCGTGTGCAGCTCTACGCCCGCCTCTAGGTAGGCTGCAATGGCACCACCTGCCTGGAACGAGGAGTCCCGTGAGCGCCGCCGAGCCCGAGCAGCCCGTCGCCGATGACGATCAGTCGCATGTCCCGCCGCTGACCACGCGCGTCGTGATCGCGGAGGACGAGGCCCTCATCCGTCTCGATCTCAAGGAGATGCTGGAGGAGGAGGGCTATACCGTCGTCGGCGAGGCCGGGGACGGTCAGACCGCCGTGGAGCTGGCCCGGGAGCACCGTCCGGACCTGGTGATCCTGGACGTGAAGATGCCGGTGCTGGACGGCATCTCGGCGGCCGAGAAGATCGCCGAGGAGAGCATCGCGCCGGTGCTGATGCTGACCGCGTTCTCGCAGCGTGAGCTGGTGGAGCGGGCGCGGGACGCGGGTGCGATGGCGTATCTGGTGAAGCCGTTCTCGAAGAGCGACGTGGTTCCCGCGATCGAGATGGCGGTGAGCCGGTTCACCGAGCTGAAGACGCTGGAGCAGGAGATCGCGGATCTCACCCAGCGGCTGGAGACCCGGAAGCTGGTGGACCGGGCGAAGAGCATTCTGCAGACGCAGTACGGGCTGACGGAGCCGGCGGCGTTCCGGTGGATCCAGAAGACGTCGATGGACCGGCGGCTGTCGATGCAGCAGGTCGCGGAGGCGGTCATCGAGGACGCCGAGGAGAAGAAGCAGCAGCAGAAGGACCAGTGACCGGCGGCAGCCGGGCTGGTTCCTGAGCGCGCGGGCGGCCCCGCACCGATCTTCATCGGTGCGGGGCCGCCCGTTTTTTGATGCGGTGCGGATCTCTGCCCTCCGTCCTGCCGTTCTCAGTCCTCGCCGAGATAGGCCTTGCGGACGGATTCGTCGTGGAGGAGGGATGCGCCGGTGCCGGAGAGGACGATGCGGCCGATTTCCATGACGTGTCCCTGGTCGGCGAGGGAGAGCGCGGCCTGGGCGTTCTGTTCGACGAGGAGGATGGTGGTGCCCTGGGAGCGGAGTTCGCGGATGGTTTCCATGATCTTCTGCATCATGATCGGGGAGAGGCCCATGGAGGGCTCGTCGAGCATGAGGAGTTTGGGGCGGGACATCAGGGCGCGGCCCATGGCGAGCATTTGCTGCTCGCCGCCGGAGAGGGTGCCGGAGGCTTGTTTGCTGCGTTCGCCGAGGATGGGGAAGAGCTCGTAGACGCGCTGGATGTCTTTCGTAATGCCGTCGGTGTCCTTGCGGAGGAAGGCGCCGAGCTGGAGGTTTTCGGCGATGGTGAGGCGGGGGAAGAGGCGGCGGCCTTCGGGGGAGTGGGCGAGGCCGCGTTCGACGATCTTGTGGGCGGGCACGCCGTCGAGGGGTTCGCCGTCGAAGGTGATGGTGCCGCCGAGGGGCTTGAGGAGGCCGGAGAGGGTGCGCAGGGTGGTGGTCTTGCCGGCGCCGTTGGTGCCGATGAGGGTGACGGCCGAGCCGGCTTCGACGGAGAACGAGATACCTTTGACGGCTTCGATCTTGCCGTAGGCGACGCGGAGGTCCTTGACTTCGAGCAGTGCGGTCATGGGGTGTCTCCGGTCTGTCCCTGGGCGGGCGGGTCGGTGGGGGCCGCCTCGTCCGCTGCGTCGGGTGCTGCTGTCGCGTCCGGGGTGTCGGGTGCGGCCGTGTCCGGTGGGGCGGCGGCCGGGTCCGTGGCCGTGTCGGGGGCGGCGGTGTCCTCGACGGGGGTGCCCAGGTAGGCGGCGATGACGCGTTCGTCGGCCTGGACGACGTCGGCGGTGCCCTCGATGAGTTTCTGGCCCTGGACGAGGACGGCGACGCGGTCGCAAAGGTTGAAGATGAAGCGCATGTCGTGCTCGATGACGAGGACGGCGGTGCCCTGTGCGCGGATGGCGAGGACGAGGTCCTGGGTGGCGCGGGTCTCCTGGGGGTTCATGCCGGCGGTGGGTTCGTCCAGGAGCAGCAGTCCCGGTTCGCTGGCGAGGGCGCGGGCGATTTCGAGCTTGCGCTGTTCGCCGTAGGGGAGGTTGCGGGCGAGGTGGTCGCGTTTGTGGGCGAGGCCGGTGAATTCCAGGAGTTCCATGGCGCGTTGTTCGCTGGTGCGTTCGGCTTTCTTGAAGCCGGGGCTGCGCAGGAGGGCGGACCAGAGTCCTTCTTTGGTGCGGGTGTGCCGTCCGACGAGGACGTTTTCGAGGACGGTCATGTTGGCGAAGAGGCGGATGTTCTGGAAGGTGCGGGCGACTCCGGCCTGGGTGACGAGGTGGGGTTTGCGGGAGAGGCGGGTGCCTCGGTAGCTGACGGTGCCTTCGGTGGGCACGTAGAGGCCGGTGAGGCAGTTGAAGAAGGTGGTTTTGCCGGCGCCGTTGGGGCCGATGAGGCCGACGATTTCGCCGGTGCCGACGGTGAGGCTGACGTCGCGTACGGCGGTGAGTCCGCCGAAGCGCATGGTGACGCCGTCGGCTCGCAGGACGGTGTCGGTGTCGGTGGTGGGTGCGAGGCTGGGTGTGGTGGTCATGGTCGTCACGCCTTTGCCTGGGTGGCGCCGAGGGTGGCGTCTGCGTCGGGGAGGCGCTGGTCGGGCACGTCGAGTTGGCCGGTTTCGTGGAACTCCAGCTGTTTCCTGCGGTCGGGGATGAGGCCTTCGGGGCGGAAGCGCATGAGGAGGACGAGGGCGATGCCGAAGAGGAGGAGTTGGTAGTCCTGGAGGAAGTCGAGTTTGGCGGGGATGAGGAAGAGGAGGGCGGCGCCGACGAGGGGGCCGCTGAGGGTGCCCATGCCGCCGAGGATGACGGCGGCGAGGAGGAAGGCGGAGTTGGGGGGCTGGGGGCCGGCGAACTGGAACTGTTCGGGGGTGGCGGTGGTGACGACGTGGGCGTGGACGGTGCCGGCGAGTCCGGCGAGGGAGGCGCCGAGGGCGAAGGCGAGGAGGCGGAGGCGGAAGCTGTTGATGCCCATGGCGATGGCGGCGGTCTCGTCCTCGCGGATGGCGATCCAGGCGCGGCCGATGCGGGAGGCGGCGGCACGCCGGAAGACGAGGACGACGAAGGCGGTCACGAGGATCATCAGCAGGTAGTAGTTGCCGTAGGTGGCGATGGGGATGCCGAGGATGTGGTGGGGTTCGCCGAAGTTGAACCCGAAGATTTCGAGGTTGGGGATGTTGGGGATGCCCATGGCGCCGTTGGTGACGTCGGGGCCGGTGGTGCCGTTGAGGTTGAGCATGGCGATGCGGAAGATCTCACCGAAGCCGAGGGTGACGATGGCGAGGTAGTCGCCGCGCAGCCGGAGGGTGGGGGCGCCGATGAGGACGCCGAAGACGAGGGAGGCGGCGGCGCCGGTGAGGAGGGCCGCCCAGAAGGGGAAGTGGAGTCCGAGGGCGGATTCGGGGGAGCCGGAGACGAGGGCGGCGGCGTAGGCGCCGACGCCGAGGAAGGCGACGTATCCGAGGTCGAGGAGGCCGGCGAGGCCGACGACGACGTTGAGGCCCAGGGCGACGGTGGCGAAGATCAGGATGTTGGCCCCGATGATCGTGTACTGGTCGGTGTCCTGGGTGAAGGGGAAGCAGGCGGCGGCGGCGAAGGCCGCGCCGAGGGTCACGCCGCGGTGGGTGTGGGTGAGTGCGGTGAGGCGGGCGATGAGTCCGGCCCGGTGGAGGGCGGGGACGGCGAGCGCCATGAAGATCAGGTAGCCGACGAAGGGGGCGCCGTCATCGGTGTCGATGCCGTAGGTGAAGGCGAGGAGGCCGGCGGCGAAGGCGCCGGCGATGATCAGGATCTCGGCCCAGGAGGGGAGTTCGCGGGTGCGGCGCCTCGGGGGAGAGGCGGCGAGGCTCGCGGTGAAGCGCTGCCATGGCCGGGTGGGCGGCCGGTCGGCGGCCTGGTCGGGGGGCAGGGCGAGGGCGCCGGCGAGGGTGATCAGCGAGGCGAGGCCGGCGAGTGCGCCGCCGGGTTCGAGGTTGACCAGCCCGCCGAGCTGGACGGCGATGGCGAGGAGGGTGAACCAGGTGGCGGCGAAGGTGGCGAGGGCGGCGAGGAGGGTGGGGGCGTTGCGTCCTGCGGGGGTCAGCCACTGCAGGCCGCGGACGCCGAGTGCCGCGGTGGCCAGGAGGAGGGTGAACAGGCCGCCGACGAGGGTGATGAGCTGCAGGCCGGCGGGGGATCCGTAGTAGGTGAGGTCGCCGGGGAAGTCGCTGCTCCAGGTCCAGGAGAGGCCGGTGGTGGCGGCGGTGGCGAGGGCGCCCGCGGCGGTGGTGAGGCGCGCGGTGCGTTCGGGGAGCGGTATCAGGCCGCGGGCGGGGGTCGTGGTGGTGTGGGTGGTCATCGGTATCACGCCCGATCCGCGACGCGTTCGCCCAGGAGGCCTTGTGGTCGCAGCAGGAGTACGAGGATGAGGAGGACGAAGGCCCAGACGTCCTTCCAGGCTCCGCCGCCGAATTGCTGCATTCCGGGGATCTCTTCGATGTAGGCGGTGGCGAGGGCTTCGGCGATGCCGAGGACGACGCCGCCGAGCATGGCGCCGTAGATGTTGCCGATGCCGCCGAGGACGGCCGCGGTGAAGGCCTTGAGGCCCATGATGAAGCCCATGCGGAACTGCACTTCGCCGGTGCGCAGCCCGTAGGCGACGGCGGCGACGCCGGCGAAGGCGGCGCCGATGGCGAAGGCGAGGACGATGATGCGGTCGGTGTTGATGCCCATGAGCTGGGCGGTGTCGGGGTCCTGGGCGGTGGCCTGCATGGCGCGTCCGCTGCGGGTCCTGGCGACGAAGAAGCCGAGGGCGATCATGCAGGCGGGGGCGGCGATGAGGACGAAGAGGTCGCCGCGCTGGACGGTGGCGCCCAGGATGTCGAAGGCGTGGCCCTTGAACTGGGGGAAGACGCGGGCCTGTTTGCCGTCGGGGTACCACTTCCAGACGGCCTGCTGGAGGGCGATGGACAGGCCGATGGCGGTGATGAGGGGGGCGAGGCGGGGGGCGCCCCGCAGCGGCCGGTAGGCGAAGCGTTCGGCGGCGATGCCGACGAGGACGGATACGGCGATGCCGCCGAGGAGCATGGCCGGCAGGGCGAGGGCGAGTGAGGTGCCGGCGGGGAGGGCGAGGAAGACGCTGAGCGCCCCGAAGCCGCCGACCATGAATATCTCGCCGTGGGCGAAGTTGATGAGCTGGACGATTCCGTAGACCATCGTGTAGCCGATCGCGATGAGTCCGTACATCGCGCCGAGGATGAGTCCGTTGGCCAGCTGTTGCGGCAGTTCGCTCACCGCAGGGCCTCCGTTGCGTGGGAGTGAGGAGGGGGCCGGGGTGTCCCGGTGTGCCACGGGCCGCGCCAGGGTCGGTGGTGCGTCCTGGCGCGGCCCGGTGGTGTGGTGGGTGGTGCGGTCGGTCAGCTCTTGTCGAACTTCTTGAATTCGGCGCTGAAGCGGGAGGCCCAGGCACCCTTGTCGACCTGGTAGGCGGTGATCATGGTGTTGGTGGTGTCGCCGTATTTGTCGAAGGCGATGGGGCCGGTGACGCCGTCGAAGGTGACCTTGTTCATGGCGTCGACGACCTTTTTGCGGGCGTCGTCGGGGAGCTTGCCGTCGTTGTCCTGGACGACCTGCTTGACGGCCTGGATGAGGGCCCAGGTGGCGTCGTAGGTGGAGCCGCCGTAGGCCTCGTAGGCCTCCTTGAAGCCGGCGGCCTTGTAGCCGGCGATGAACTTCTTGGCGGAGGGGAGTTCCTCGACGGGCTTGCCGACGGAGGAGGCGTAGTCGCCCTGGGCCTTCTTGTTGAGCTTGATGTAGTCGGCGCTGTACATGCCGTCGCCGCCCATGAGGGGGACGGTGACGCCGCCGTCCTTGAGCTGCTGGCTGAGCGGGCCGGAGGCGGGGTACTCGCCGCCGTAGAAGACCAGGTCGGGCTTGGCGGACTTGACCTTGGACACGACGGCCTTGAAGTCGCGGTCGTCGGGGCTGACGTGCTCGGTGCCGACGATCTTGCCGCCGAGCTTGCCGAACTGGTCCTTGAAGGAGGAGGCGAGGCCGACGCCGTAGGTCTTCTGGTCGTCGATGACGTAGGCCTTCTTGGCCTTCATCTTCTCCCACGCGTACTGGCCGTCGAAGGCGCCCTGGACTTCGTCGGTGGTGGCGGTGCGGAAGTAGGTGGGGAAGGGGCGTACGCGCTTGTTCTGCTTCCAGTCCTTGCCCTGGGTCAGGTCGGGAGTGGTGTTCGCCGGGGAGATCAGCGTGAGGTCGTTCTGCTTGGAGACCTGCTGCATGGACTGCGCGACGCCGGAGTTGAGGGGGCCGACGACGCCGAGGACGTTCTTGTCGGCGGCGAGTTTGGTGGCGTTCTGCTGGCCGACGTTGGGCAGCGCCTTGTCGTCGAGGGCTTCGAGTTTGAAGCTGACGCCCTTGACCTCGCCGGCCTTGTTGGCGTTGTCGATGGCGAGCTGGGCGGAGTTGCGGATGCCCAGGCCGAGCGCGGAGAGCTCGCCGGTGGTGGGGGCGTCGAGGCCGATGACGACGGTGGACTTGCCTTCGCCGCTCTTGTTGTCGTCGCCGCGCGAACCGCACGCGGAGAGCGTGAGGGCGCCGGTGGTGACTGCGGTGGTGAGGATGAGCAAGGAACGGTGACGCACGATCAGTCCTTTCCCTGGCGCGGCCACGACTGTCGCATGGCCGGATCGCACGCCGGGTCGTACGGGCCGTACAGGCTCCGTGCGTGCAGCGCACCCGGCGGCGCGGTGACTGGCCGTGACTCTAGAGCGGTGTTCGTCGCACCGGCAGATGCGCTGAGCAGGATGTGACGCTCTTGTTATGACCTTCGATGAGCGTTATGCCGTTATGGTCCTTACACCGGAGGGCGAACGCGGTGCGGAGGGTGAACTCGCACTTCCACGGGGGAATCGGGCGCGCGGCGGCCGGGCGGCGTCCGGATACCGGACACGGTGCGCGCGGCGCCCCCGGGGCCGGTGCGGGGGACGGGGAGCGGGGCCGGAGCCGCGGGGCGCGATTGTCACGCAGTGTCACGGAAATACGGACGGCCCCGCTCCCGGTGTCCGGGTGCGGGGCCGTGGGCGGAGGTCCGCCCGGCCGATATCAGCCGCGGTAGACGTCGGGCTCGGTGTCGCGCAGCATGCAGGTCAGGCGGGCGGTGCAGACCCGCTTGCCCTGCTCGTCGGTGATGACGATCTCGTAGGTGGCGGTGGACCGGCCGCGGTGCACGGGGGTGGCGACGCCGGTGACCAGCCCGGAGCGGGCGCCGCGGTGGTGGGTGCAGTTGAGGTCCACGCCCACCGCGATCTTGGTGGGGCCGCCGTGCAGCATGGAGCCGACGGAACCGAGGGTTTCGGCCAGGACGGCGGAGGCGCCGCCGTGCAGGAGCCCGTAGGGCTGGGTGTTGCCCTCGACCGGCATGGTGCCGACGACCCGGTCCGGGGCGGCTTCGGTGACCTGCACGCTCATCCGCTCGCCGAGGTGGCCGGCGGAGAAGAAGGACGGCAGGTCGAGGCCGAGGCCGGCCCACTGGTCGAGGATCTCCTGCGGAAACGTGGTCGTGCTCTGCTCACCCATGCCCTGGCTCCGTTCGCTCGCCCGTGATCGTCGTCGATCCCTGCCTGTTCCTATCAGGCCCCTGAGCAAGCGCTCAGCGCGGGGTGGTCGTTCCCGCCGCCCGGCCCGCCGGCGGTCACTCCTCGCGGGGGCTCTCCAGGCGGATCACCAGGGACTTGGCCGCGGGGGTGTTGCTGGTGTCGGCGGTGTGGTCCAGCGGGATGAGGACGTTGGTCTCGGGGTAGTAGGCCGCCGCGCAGCCGCGGGCCGTGGGGTAGTGCACCACGCGGAAGCCGGGCGCGCGCCGTTCGCTGCCGTCCGTCCACTCGCTGACCAGGTCGGCGTACGCCCCGTCGGCCAGGCCCCGTTCGCGGGCGTCCTCGGGGTGGACGAGGACGACTCGGCGGCCGTTCTTGATGCCGCGGTAGCGGTCGTCGAGGCCGTAGATGGTGGTGTTGTACTGGTCGTGGGAGCGCAGCGTCTGCAGCAGCAGCCGGCCCTCGGGGACGGCGGGGTACTCGACGGGCGCGGCGGTGAAGTTGGCCTTCCCCGTGGCGGTGGGGAAGCTGCGGCTGTCCCGGGGGGCGTGCGGGAGGGCGAAGCCCCCGGGGCGGGCCACCCTGGCCTGGAAGTCCTCGAAGCCCGGGACGACGCGGGAGATGCGGTCGCGGATCGCCGCGTAGTCCTTCTCGAACTCCTCCCAGGGGGTGCGGCTTTCCGCGCCCAGGACGCGGCGGGCGAGGCGGGTGACGATGGCCGTCTCGGACAGCAGCTCGGGGCTCGCGGGCTCCAGCCGGCCGCGCGAGGCGTGCACCATGCCCATGGAGTCCTCGACGGTCACGAACTGCTCGCCGCCGGCCTGCAGATCGCGTTCGGTGCGGCCCAGCGTCGGCAGGATCAGCGCGCGGGCGCCGGTGACCACGTGCGAGCGGTTGAGCTTGGTGGAGACGTGGACGGTCAGCCGGGCGCGGCGCACGGCGGCCTCGGTGACGTCGGTGTCGGGGGTGGCGGAGACGAAGTTGCCGCCCATCGCGAAGAACACCTTGGCCTGCCCGTCGCGCAGGGCGCGGATGGCGCGGACCACGTCGAGGCCGTGCTCCCGGGGCGGGGCGAAGCCGAACTCCTTCTCCAGGGCGTCGAGGAAGGCGGGCGCGGGCCGCTCGAAGATGCCCATGGTGCGGTCGCCCTGGACGTTGCTGTGGCCGCGGACGGGGCACACGCCGGCCCCGGGGCGGCCGATGTTGCCGCGCAGCAGGAGGAAGTTGACCACTTCCCGGATGGTGGGGACGGAGTGCTTGTGCTGGGTCAGGCCCATCGCCCAGCACACGATGGTGCGGCGCGAGTCGAGGATCATGGCCAGCGCGCGTTCGATCTCCTCGCGGGTCAGGCCGGTCGCGCGCAGCGTCTCGTCCCAGTCGTCGTCGGCGCGGGCCCGCTCCGCGAACTCCTCGAAGCCGTGGGTGTGGGTGCGGATGAAGTCCTCGTCGAGGGCACCGTCGGTGTCGAGGAGGAGGCGGTTGAGGGTGCGGAAGAGCGCCTGGTCGCCGCCGAGGCGGATCTGCAGGAACAGGTCGGTGAGCGCGGTGCCGCCGCCGGCCAGGCCGCGCGGGGTCTGCGGGTTCTTGAAGCGTTCCAGGCCGGCTTCGGGCAGCGGGTTGATCGAGATGATCTTCGTCCCGCCGGTCTTGGCCTTCTCCAGGGCGGTGAGCATCCGCGGGTGGTTGGTGCCCGGGTTCTGCCCGGCGATGATGATCAGGTCGGCCTCGTAGAGGTCCTCCAACAGGACGCTGCCCTTGCCGATGCCGAGGGTCTCCGTCAGCGCGGAGCCCGACGACTCGTGGCACATGTTGGAGCAGTCGGGGAGGTTGTTGGTGCCGTATTCGCGGGCGAACAGCTGGTAGAGGAAGGCGGCCTCGTTGCTGGTGCGCCCGGAGGTGTAGAAGACGGCCTCGTCGGGGGAGTCGAGGGCGGTCAGCTCCTCGCCGACGAGGTCGAAGGCCCGCTCCCAGGTCACCGGCTCGTAGTGGTCGGCACCCTCGGCCAGGTACATGGGGTGGGTGAGGCGGCCCTGCTGGCCGAGCCAGTAGCCGCTGCGGGTCGCGAGGTCGGCGACGGAGTGGGCGGCGAAGAAGTCCGGGGTGACACGGCGCAGGGTGGCCTCTTCGGCGACGGCCTTGGCGCCGTTCTCGCAGAACTCGGCGGTGTGCGGCTTGCCGGGCTCGGGCCAGGCGCAGCCGGGGCAGTCGAATCCGTCGCGCTGGTTGACCCGCAGGAGGGTGAGGGCGGTACGGCGGACGCCCATCTGCTGCTGGGAGACGCGCAGGGCGTGGGTGATGGCCGGCAGCCCGACGGCGGAGTGCTGGGGTGCGCTGACCTCGGGTGCGTCCTGGACGGGATCCGATGCGGGCGGCTTGCCTGCCATGGCGCTCTCCTCGAGCCGTGAACCGGTGCTCGCTCCGCCGGGCGCGGCGGATCGTTGCCGTACACATCCGATCCTGTCACGGACGGGTGGGGCGGTGTAGGGGCGAGCGCGGCGGGTGGCCGGGGGGTGCGGCCGACGGGGCGTCGGGGCCGGTCCGGGACGGTGCGCGGGGCTGGGCCCGGGAGGGGTCCGGACGGGCTCCGTGGCGGGGCCGGGGGCCGGGCGCGGAGCGGAGCGGTGGCCGTCGCGGCGGGGATTGTCAGTGGGGCGTGGCAGGATCGGGGGCGTGGCAGCAAAGGCAGCGAAGAAGAGCGAAGCGACCGGCACCGAGGCGGCGGCGGGCGGCCGTCCCCGACTGCTCCTGATGGACGGGCATTCCATGGCATACCGGGCGTTCTTCGCCCTGCCCGTGGAGAATTTCACGACCGTCACGGGACAACCGACCAATGCGATCTACGGCTTCGCGTCGATGCTCGCGAACACCCTGCGCGACGAGGCGCCCACGCATTTCGCGGTGGCCTTCGACGTCTCGCGCAAGACCTGGCGCTCCGAGGAGTTCGCCGACTACAAGGCGAACCGTTCCAAGACGCCCGACGAGTTCAAGGGCCAGGTCGAGCTGATCGGCGAGCTGCTCGACGCGATGCACGTCAAGCGGTTCGCGGTCGAGGGCTTCGAGGCCGACGACGTCATCGCCACGCTCACCGAGCAGGCCACCGCCCAGGGCTTCGAGGTCTCGATCGTCACGGGCGACCGCGACTCCTTCCAGCTGGTCTCCGACGACGTCACGGTCCTCTACCCCACCAAGGGCGTCTCGGAGCTGACCCGCTTCACCCCGGAGAAGGTCTTCGAGAAGTACGGCCTGACCCCCGCCCAGTACCCGGACTTCGCCGCGCTGCGCGGCGACCCGTCGGACAACCTCCCCGGCATCCCCGGCGTCGGCGAGAAGACCGCCACCAAGTGGATCAACCAGTTCGGTTCGTTCGCCGAGCTGGTGGAGCGGGCCGAGGAGGTCAAGGGCAAGGCCGGCGCCAACCTCCGCGAGCACCTGGACGCCGTGAAGCTCAACCGCCGGCTGACGGAGATGGTGCGCGACGTCGCGCTGCCGTGCGGCCCGGCGGAGCTGACCCGCCAGGCGTACGACCGCGAGGCGCTCACGGTGTTCCTCAACTCCCTGGAGATCCGCAACCAGGGCCTGCGCGACCGGCTGCACGCCGTCGACCCCGGAGCGGCCGAGGCCGCCGAGGAGGCGGCCCCCGCGCCGGGCGTCGAGGTGGACGGCGCGGTCATCGGCACCGGCGAACTCGCTCCGTGGCTGGCCGAACACGCCACCGGCCCGCTGGGCGTGGCCACGGTCGACGTCTGGACCCTCGGCAGCGGCAGCGTCGCCGAGGTGGCGCTCGCCGCCCCCGGCGGCCCGGCCGCCTGGTTCGACCCCGCGCAGCTCGACGAGGCCGACGAGCGGGCCTTCGCCGCCTGGAGCGCGGACGCCGACCGCCCCAAGATCATGCACAACGCCAAGGGCCTGATGCGGGTCTTCGGCGAGCACGGCTGGACCATCGACGGCGTCACCATGGACACCGCCCTCGCCGCCTACCTGGTCAAGCCCGGCCGCCGCTCCTTCGCGCTGGACGCGCTGTCCCTCGAATACCTGGGGCGCGACCTCGCCCCGGCCGCGGCCGGCGACGGCCAGCTGGCGTTCGGCGCGGACGAGCAGGCCGAGGCGGACGCCCTGATGGGCCAGGCCCGCACGGTCCTCGACCTGGGCACGGCGTTCGGGACGAAGCTGGCCGAGGTCGGCGCGGCCGAGCTGCTGCGCGAGATCGAACTGCCGACCAGCGAGCTGCTGGCCCGGATGGAGCGGGCCGGTATCGCCGCCGACCGGGGCTGGCTGGAGCGGATGGAGCAGCAGTTCGCGGGCGCGGTGCAGCAGGCCGTCAAGGAGGCGCACGACGCCGCGGGCCACGAGTTCAACCTCGGCTCGCCCAAGCAGCTCCAGGAGGTCCTCTTCGGCGAGCTGGGCCTGCCCAGGACCAAGAAGACCAAGACGGGCTACACCACCGACGCCGATGCCCTGGCCTGGCTGGCGGCGCAGACCGACAACGAGCTCCCGGTGATCATGCTCAGGCACCGTGAGCAGGCCAAGCTGCGGACCACCGTCGAGGGCCTGATCAAGACCATCGCCGCCGACGGCCGGATCCACACCACCTTCAACCAGACCGTCGCCGCCACCGGCCGGCTGTCCTCCACCGACCCCAACCTCCAGAACATCCCGGTGCGTACGGACGAGGGCCGGGCGATCCGCCGCGGCTTCGTCGTCGGCGAGGGCTTCGAGTCGCTGCTGACCGCCGACTACAGCCAGATCGAGCTGCGGGTGATGGCACACCTCTCCGAGGACGAGGGCCTGATCGAGGCGTTCACCTCCGGCGAGGACCTGCACACCACCGTCGCCTCCCACGTCTTCTCGGTCGACACGGCCCAGGTCGACCCGGAGATGCGCCGCAAGATCAAGGCGATGTCCTACGGCCTGGCCTACGGCCTGTCGGCGTTCGGCCTTTCCCAGCAGCTGGGCATCCAGCCCGACGAGGCCCGCAAGCTGATGGACAACTTCTTCGAGCGGTTCGGCGGCGTGCGCGACTACCTCCAGCGCGTCGTGGAGGAGGCCCGCGCCACCGGCTACACCGAGACCATGCTCGGCCGCCGCCGCTACCTCCCCGACCTCAACAGCGACAACCGCCAGCGCCGCGAAATGGCCGAGCGGATGGCGCTCAACGCCCCGATCCAGGGCACCGCCGCCGACATCGTCAAGATCGCGATGCTGCGGGTGGACGCCGCGCTGCGGGCCGCCGGGCTGCGGTCCCGGATGCTGCTCCAGGTCCACGACGAAATCGTCGTCGAGGTCGCCCCCGGCGAACGCAAGAAGGTCGAGGAACTGCTCCGCCGGGAGATGGCCGCGGCGGTCCAGCTGCGCGCCCCGCTGGACGTCTCGGTCGGCTCCGGCAAGGACTGGGAGTCGGCGGCGCACTGAGCCGGCGAAGCGGGCCGGGTGCGGCGCGGAGGTCTCGCGCCGCACCCGGCCGCACGGCCCGGCCGTACCGAGCCGCACAGCCCGGCCGGCACCGCATACCCCACCGGGCCCCGGCCGGCTCCGGCCCGCTCGACGATGGCCCGGAAGCGGTCGTCGTCCGACGCGTCATGGAGCGTGTCCACCTCGGAAGCGCTCTGCTTTGATCACCGCGTGATACGTCGTGCGGCCCGAGCGCTGGGCACCTATGTCTCCCGCAGCCCGGTCACGACCGGCTATGCCGGACTGCTGCTGTCGACCCATCTGTGGTGCACCGCGATGCTGTCCCCCGCGGACGCACAGCGTGTGATGCTCGGCGTCAGTACGAATCTGGACAACCTGCAGGACCATCCGCTCCGGGTACTGGCGGGCAGCATGCTGTTCTTCGACGGCACGCTGACCGAGATCACCTCGGAGGCCTTCGCCGGCACGCTGATCACGCTCGGCCTCGGCGTCATCGTGTGCCTGGCCCGGCTGGAGCGACGGTACGGAGCGAGGCGTGCCTATGCCCTCTTCGTCCTGGGGCATCTCGCCGCCACGCTGCTGACCGTGCCGGTGATCCACCTGGGCCTCGCCCACGGCTGGTACCCCGACAGCGTCCGGCACGCCACCGACTTCGGCATCAGTTACGGGGCCGAGACGGTCCTTGCGGCGAGTGCGCTCCTGCTGCGCCGGGCGCGGTGGCTCGCGGCGGCCGGTGTCGTCGCCTGGCCGGTGCTCGGCGGCGACTGGAGCGGGACACTGCCCGACTTCACCACCGTCGGACATCTGCTGGCGGCCGCCATCGGCTTCGTCTGCGGGGCCTTCCTGCTGCGCGCCGTCCGGCGCACCGCCCCGGCCCCGGCACCGCAACCCGGCCCGGCACTGGTCGAGTAGCCCTACGAGCACCGAGGGCGCGGGTGTCCGACGGGCGCTCGGGGCGCCGTCACCTCAGCGCCGCGCGACATGACGGAGCGTGAAGGGCATGACGCCTCTCCCAGGATCGATTCAGATCATTATGTGTCCGATGTTGGTGGTAGATGCCTGGCCCGACTTGTCGTAGTGTCACCTGAGTTGGAGCGCTGGGGAGCGCGACACCGTGTCAGGGACGCGGTGGGGCAACGCGGAGGGGACCACGTATGGCAGCCACATACCGAAGGCGGCTCCAGAGGGGAGCGGCCTCGACAGCCGTGGCGGCCCTGGTGCTCGCCGCCCTGACGGCGTCTCAGGCACCGACCCTCTCCGAGACCGCGGCGGCCCGGAAGCAGAAGCCCGCCCCGCCCGCCGACACCCCCATCGACGGCGGTTCGGCGTACTTCACCGACCGGCCGCCCCTCAACAGGCCCGCGCCGCACCCCAAGAAGCACGAAAGCGGCCCCGGCCCCGTCGTCGTCACCGGGCCCGCCGAGGCCGGCCTGCCCGCCACCGTCCTGGCCGCGTACAAGAAGGCCGCATCGGCGGTCCACGCGTCCGACCCGGGCTGCCGGCTGCCCTGGCAACTGCTCGCCGGCATCGGCAAGGTCGAGTCCGGGCAGGCGCGCGGCGGCGCCGTCGACGCCGAGGGCACCACCCTCCAGCCGATCATCGGCCCGCAGCTCAACGGCCACGGCTTCGCCCTGATCACGGACACCGACGGCGGCCGCTACGACGGCGACCTCACCCACGACCGTGCCGTGGGACCGATGCAGTTCATCCCCTCCACCTGGTCCAACGGCGGCCCCGACGGCGCCGGTTGGGGCGCCGACGGCAACGGCGACGGCAAGAAGGACCCGCACAACGTCTTCGACGCCGCGCTCGCCGCGGGCCACTACCTCTGTGCCGGCGGCCGCGACCTGTCCGCCCAGGGCGACCTGGACCGGGCGATACTCGGCTACAACGACTCCGAGGACTACCTGCGCACGGTGCTGTCCTGGTACACGTTCTACCGCAAGGGCACCCACGAGGTGCCGGACGGCCGGGGCGTCCTCCCGGTGCACCACGGCGGCGCGGGCCGGACCGGCGACCGCGACGTCCGTACGCAGCCCGAGCACGGCGCCGGCGCCCCGGACCGCCACCCGGGATCCGGCAAGCCCGGTAAGGCCGGTAAGCCGGACCGCCCCGGCAAGCCCGGCGGTTCCCACGGCACCGGCCCCACCCCGGGCGGCACGGGAACGCCCTCCCCGAAGCCCACCCCGACGCCGCCCGCCCCGAAGCCGCCGACCGAGCCCACCCGGCTCACCGTCCTCGAACGGGTCGGCGACGAGGACCTGAGCGCCACCGCCGGCGGCGAGTTCGCCACGTCGCCGCGGGTGCGCGCCAAGGACGCCGCGGGCCAGGCCGTCGCCGGCGCACCCGTCCGCTTCACGCTGCCCGCGGCCGCCGGCGCCCGCTTCCCCGGAGGCGCCACCAGCGTCACCGTCCCCACGGACAAGGACGGCCTCGCCACCGCCCCCACCCTGCGTGCGGGCGACAAGGCCGGCGCCTTCACCATCCGGGCCACCGCCGTGGGCCGCACCGCCCCCGCCGTCGCCTTCGGCGCCACCGTCGAGGCCAAGCCCGCCCCGAAGGCCGACAAGATCGCCCGCACCTCGGACAAGGAGCTGACGGCGACCGCCGGACAGCCCTTCGCCGAGGACGCGGTCGAGGTCGAGGCCACCTACCAGGGCAAGGCCGTACCGGGCGCGGCGATCACCGCGACCATGATCACCGCAGGACCGAAGCCCGAGGAGAACGACAAGGGCCCCTACTTCAAGGACCCCGAGGCCACCGGCGCCGGCAAGGGCAAGCCGGTCCGCACCCTCACCGGGCTCACCACGGACGCCAACGGCCTGCTGAAGCTCCCGAAGATCTACACCGACAAGCACGCCGGCACGTTCCTGCTGCGGCTGACCACCGCCGACGGCGCCGTCCTCACCGTCAAACTGAAGGTCGCCCCGGCCGGTTCCTGACCACACGGCGGCCCGGCCGACCGGCCGGGCCGCGACCGCACCCCGCCCCGGCACCCCGGCCGGGTCCCGACCGCACCGCCGGTCCGCCGGGCCAGGTGCCCTGCCGCGCCACCCGGTCCGCCGCCACGGCCGGCCGGTCAGCCGGGCCGGCCACCGCGCCGGCCCGTCACCGCCGTTCCGCCCTCCGTCCGGGGCGGGACGGCGGTGCCACGTGTTCTCATCTCGGCCGCCCGTTGCTACGGTGCCCCCGCCCTGACGCTGCATCAGCTCTCGGGAGGCCGACCATGCGCGCCCTGACAGCAGCCGCGGCCGGACTGGCCGCCGCGCTCGCCCTCGTCCTCACCCTCACGGCGACCGGCGCACCCGACGGCACGACCTCCCCCAAGCCGCTGCTCACCACCGTCCCCAAGCACCCCTGACGGAGGGACGCCACCGCCATGCGCCGCACCGAGCCCCCGGGGGAGCCCGCCCCCGCGCCCCCGGCCGACCCCCGCACCGCCCGCCCCGGCCGGCGCCGAGAAGCACGAGGCATGCGCCGCACGGCGAGCCTGGTACTGCTCGCCTTCGCCGTCTTCTTCACCGCCCTGTCGCCGCTGATGCGGTGGTACGCCTTCCCCCGGCTCGCCAAGATCCCGCCCGGCCAGTACCAGGACATGGTCCTGGAGGCCCGGCCCGCGACCCTCCTCGACTACGGGACGATGAAGGCCGAACGCGTCCCCAAGGTCACCATCGTGCAGACCCTCAAGGGCGATGTCGCCGCCTCCGAGCGCATCGAGCAGTCCGCGGGCCGCGACGTCGTCGTCTGGGACGCGCTGTCCTACGTCGTCGGCCCCGACGGCAAGATGGTCTCCGAGATCCCCGAGCGCTACCTCTTCGACGCGCACTCCCAGGAACCCGTGCACGCCACCGGCGAGATGGTCGACGGCGACCCGGTCCGCCGCGAGGGCATCGAGTTCAAGTGGCCGTTCCTCACCGAGAAGCGCGACTACGCCTACTTCGACGCCCAGACCCGCACCTCGGCACCCATCCACTACAAGGGGACCCGCACCTTCCACGGCCTGGAGGTCTACTGCTTCGAGCAGACCATCCCCTGGACCAAGGTCGCCCTCCCCAAGAAGATGCCGGTCAAGGGCATCACCCCCCGGTCCGTCGAGAAGATGGGGACCACCCGCTGGTACACCACCAAGCGGATGTTCTGGGTGGAGCCGGTCACCGGCGCCCCGGTCAACGGCGAGGAGATCCACCAGGAGGAACTGCGCGGCGGCGATCTGCTGCCCGGCGGCGGCAAGGTCACCGCCTTCGCCGGCCATGTGAAGATGCGCGCCGACTACGTCGACTCCACCGTGGCCCTGGTGACCTCGCAACGCACCCTCGTCCTGCTGCTCACCAGCTACCTCCCCTGGGGATTCCTCGCCCTCGGCGCCGTACTGCTCGCCCTGAGCCTGCGCCTCGAAGCCCGCGGCCGCCGCCCCCGCGCACCGGCAGGCGAGCCGCCCGTCCCCGCGCCGCCGTCGAGCGGCGAGGCGTTGTCAGTGCCGGACCGTAACGTGGACACATGACGTCAGCGAGCCGCCTCCGCGCCCCTCCCGCCCCGCGCTCAGCCCCGCTTGAGCCGCGCCGAGGTGTGCCGGGTCGGCTCGGCCGCCGAAGGGTCCTCCGGCCAGGGATGCTTGGGGTAGCGCCCGCGCAACTCCGCGCGCACGGACCGGTATCCGTCCCGCCAGAACGACGCGAGATCCGCCGTGACGGCAGCCGGACGCCCCGCGGGCGACAGCAGATGCACCAGCACGGCCACCCGCCCGCCGGCCACCCTCGGCGACTCCTGCAGACCGAACAACTCCTGCAGCTTCACGGCCAGTACGGGCTGCTCGCCGTCGTAGTCCACCCGCACCCGCGAACCGCTCGGCACCTCGATGCGCTCCGGCGCCAGCTCGTCGAAGCGCGCCGCGTCACCGGTCGCCCACGGCAGCAGCCGGGACAGCGCCTGCCCCGCGTCGACCCGCGCCAGATCGGCCCGCCGCCGCGCCCGGCCCAGCTCCACCCCCAGCCACTCCTCGGCCCGCTCCAGCAGTGCGGCATCCGACACATCGGGCCACGGCTCGCCCAACTCCCGATGCAGAAACCCCATCCGCTGCCGCAGCGAGACCGCCGCCGGCGCCCACCGCAGCAGACCCGGCCCCTCCTTCCGCAGCCCCGAGACCACCGCGTCCCGCACCAGCCCGGGATCCGGCGCGGACAGCGGCCGCGACACCAGCTCGATCGCCCCCAGCCGCGTCACGCTCCTGGCCACGACATCCCCGTCCGACCAGCGGACCTCGTCACCCGAGGCGTACAACGCCCGCGCCGCGGCACACGCCGTCTCCTCGTCGATCACCGCCGCGAGCCGGACCCGCGCGGACACCGCCGCCACCGGCCGGTCCGCCACCGCGACCGCCAGCCACCCCGCATCCCGCAGCCCCGACCCGGCACCCCCGCCCGAAGCCCCCGGACCGCGCCCCCATCCGGCCCGCTGCCCCGCGGAGCCCGCTCCCGCCAACTCGGCCCCCGTCCCCGACGCCATCAGATAACTCCCGGCCCCCCGGGCCCGCGCCACCCGCTCGGGAAACGCCAACGCGGCGATCAGCCCGGCGACGGCATCGTCGCCACCCGCCGCGGCACGACCACGGGAGCGGCCGGCCCGGCCGCTCCCGCCCTCCCCGGAGCCCCCCTCGGCACCGACACCCGATCGGGCCCGGCCGCCCGCATCTGCCCCGGCCACTGGGGCGTCCGAGCTTGCAGGGGCTGCAGGGGCTGCAGGGGCTGCAGGGGCTGCAGGGGCAGCTTGGGCGTCCGAGCGCGCCTGGGCCTCTGTGACCTCCGCGACCTCCGCGTGAGCGTCCGATTCCGCCCCGTCCATCGCGCCGGCCTCCACGCCCGCGCCCGCCCCGGCCCTCGGCTCACCCGCCGCCGACGCCAAGCGCCGCGCCTCCTGCCGCCACCTCGCCGCGTACGCGTCGCCGCCCCGCCGTGCCGTACGCCACGCGGCCGCCAGATCGTCCCCGTACGCCCGCGGCGGCTCCTCGCTCAACAGGGCGACCACCTCGGCGGCGCGCCGCACACCGACCTCCGGCGCGCCGTCCAACAGGGCCCGCGCCAGCCGGGGGTGCAGCCCCAGCCTCGCCATACGTGCGCCCCGTGCCGTCACCCGGCCGGCGCCGTCCACCGCGCCGATCGCCGTCAGCACCTCCCGCGCCGCCGCCAGCGCGCCGGCCGGCGGCGCATCGAGCAGGGCCAGCCCGGAGGCCGCCGGATCGCCCCAGCAGGCCGCCTGCAGGGCGAATGCCGTCAGATCGGCGACCTTGATCTCCGGATCGGGGAACGCGGGCAGCCGCCCGTCCTCGCCCTCCGACCAGCAGCGGTACACCACACCCGGCGCCTCACGCCCCGCCCGCCCGGCGCGCTGACGGCCCGCCGCCCGGGAGGCACGCACGGTCGTGAGCGCACTGAGCCCCCGCGCATGATCCGTCCGCGGCACCCGCGCCAGCCCGCTGTCCACCACCACCCGCACGCCCGGCACCGTCAGGCTGGACTCGGCCACCGACGTCGCCAGCACCACCCGGCGCCGGCCGTCCCCGCCCGCCAGCACCGCGTCCTGCACCTCGGCCGGAGCCCGCCCGTGCACCTGCAGCACCTCGGCGTCCACCCCTGCCAGCTCCCCGGCAACCCGCCCGATCTCTCCGACGCCGGGCAGGAAGCACAGCACGTCACCGGCCTGCTCGCGCAGCGCCCGCCGCACCACGGCCGCCACATGCGCCAGCAGCGCCGGATCGACCCGCATCCCGTGCGCCGGCTTCACGGGCCGCTCCGGCGGCGCCCACACGACCCCCACCGGATGCGACACACCCGCCGCCTCGACCACCGGCGCCGCGCCTTCCGGGCCGCCCAGCAGCCCCGCCCACCCCTCGGCATCCGTCGTCGCCGACGCCGCCACCAGCCGCAGCTCGGGCCGCAGCGTCTCCCGTACGTCCAAGAGGAACGCCGCGGAGGTATCGGCGTCGAGATGCCGCTCATGGCACTCGTCGAGCACCACCACATCGACGCCCACCAGCTCCGGATCCCGCTGCAGCCGCTGCAGCAGCACCCCGGTCGTCACCACCTCCACAGCGGTACGGGGCCCGGCCCGCCGCTCCCCGCGCACCGTGAACCCGACCCGGTCCCCGACCTTCTCGCCCAGCAACCAGGCCATCCGCCGCGCCGCCGCACGGGCCGCGATCCGCCGCGGCTCGGCGACCAGCACCCGCCGCCGCGGCCCCTCGCCGGCCAGCCCCGCCAGCTCCAGCGGCACCAGCGTCGTCTTGCCGGTGCCCGGCGGCGCGCACAACACCGCGGCACCACGCCCGTCGAGGGCGCCCCGCAGCGCGGGCAGCGCAGTACGCACGGGCAACTGCTCAAGAACATCACGACGGATCACGCCCCCAGTCTGCCGCCCCGACAGGCCCCACAGGCCGGCTGCCCCGGCGTCGGCACCACCGGCCGGCCGGCCCGGCGCGGGCGCCACCGGCAGGCTGCCCCGATGGGGGTGCCACCGGTCCGCGGGCTTCGTCGCGTCCGCCACCGCGGGGCTGTCAGTTCGGGCTGCCACCACCGAGGCGGGCGAATTGGGCCGTCATCACCGGGGCCGGGTGGCTCGGGCCGGCAGGGGCGGCGCCTCGCTGGTGGCATCGCCGGACGGGGCGACTCAGACTGCCGCCGCTGGCCCGCTGGCCCGCTGGCCCGCTGGCCCGCTGGCCCGCTGGCCCGCTGGCCCGCTGGCCCGCTGGCCCGCTGGCCCGCTGGCCCGCTGGCCCGCCGGCCTGCGGTCGTCAGGGCCGGCCTGCGCGGCCGTCGGGGCGCGGAAGCCCCGGAACCGATGAAGCCGCGGAACCGATATGGGCCAATGGGCCGAGGCGGCGCCACGAGCCCGCTACGGAGCGCTGACGCCCAACCGGACCCCGGGGACAACCGGGCGCCCCCAACGGCTCAACCGGACCCCGTGAGCCAGGCCGAGGCGAGGCGACGAACCCGGTCCGGAGCCCACCCCTCCGACCATGGCCGACAGATCCGCCCGGGGCATCCGGGTGCCACCCGGCCCCGGAACCCGGTCCTTCGCCTCGCCGCCGGAGGCCCTGCTCCGCTTCCTCCGGCCCGTAGCCAGTGGGCCCGAGACCCCAATGGCCCAACCCGCCCCAACGGGATCCAGGCGTCCACAAGGGGGCCCTGGGGCTACAGGCCAGGTGCCGCTAACCCTCCGCCGAGCACACGAAGATCGCCGTCCCCGGGATCAGATGCCCCCGCAGCGGGGACCAGCCGCCCCACTCCTGGGTGTTCCATTCCGGCCAATCCGGCTCGACGAGATCCTCCAGCCGGAACCCGGCGGCCACCACGTCCCGCACCCGGTCGCCCAGCGTGCGGTGGTGCTCGACGTACACGGCCCGGCCGGACTCGTCCTGCTCGACGTACGGCGTGCGGTCGAAGTAGGAGGCCCCCACCGACAGCCCCTCGGGTCCCGGTTCGTCGGGAAAGGCCCAGCGGATCGGGTGGGAGACGGAGAAGACGAACCGGCCGCCCGGCCGCAGCACCCGCCGCACCTCGCGCAGCACCCGCACCGGATCGGCGACGAACGGCAGCGCCCCGTACGCGGAACAGGCGAGGTCGAAGCTGGCGTCGCGGAACGGCAGCGCCCCGGCGTCCGCCTCGACCAGCTGGGTCGCGTCGTCCGGCGACCCCTCGGCGATGCGCAGTGCGTGCTGCAGCTGCCGGTGGGAGAGATCGAGCGCCACCGGGAGCGCCCCCTGCGCCGCCAGCCAGCGGGAACACTGCGCCGCACCGGCCCCGATCTCCAGGATCCGGCGCCCCTTCAGGTCGGCGGCCGGCCCGAGCAGCGCCGCGTCCGCCTCGTCCAGTCCCTCGGGGCCCCAGACGAACCGGTCGTCCCCGAGGAAGGCGCCGTGCTCGCTCTGGTACTCGTCCGCGTTGCTGTCCCACCAGCCCCGGCTGGCGCGGCTGCTTTCCGTATCGGAGGCGTCACGGCGAGTCGCCTCCGGCTCGTGGTCTTGGTTCATCGCGCCCGTCGTCGTAGTGTTCGCTCTGCTTGTCGCTGCAGGGACTGTGAGGCCGTTCGACCTCGCGGAACATCGCGTGTGCCGGTTATGGGGTGATCTGCCCCCGGTGTGCGCGTTCGCGCATTGACCGGGTCCGGCTGCCCCCGTATGCTACAAGTTGCGCTGCGGGCTTGCGCGCCTCAGACGGAGCAGGCCGCGCTCGCATCTGTATGTATGTCCCCTCGGTTTTGAGGCGTTGCGGGTCGCTCCGAATGCTCCGGCATTTGCGGGCTACCAGTGAATACGTCTTTGACACTGTCCGGCTTATGCAGAGGCGATACGGGCTCTCGGCGTAGCAGTACCTACGACTTCAATGTCCGTACCGGAGCCCTTTCCCACATGACGAGCAGCACCGAGACCACCGCCACCACCCCGCAGGTTGCGGTCAACGACATCGGTAACGAGGAAGCCTTCCTCGCCGCGATCGACGAGACGATCAAGTACTTCAACGACGGCGACATCGTCGACGGCGTCATCGTGAAGGTCGACCGGGACGAGGTCCTGCTCGACATCGGTTACAAGACCGAAGGTGTGATCCCGAGCCGCGAGCTCTCGATCAAGCACGACGTCGACCCCAACGAGGTCGTCGCCGTCGGTGACGAGATCGAGGCCCTGGTTCTCCAGAAGGAGGACAAGGAAGGCCGCCTGATCCTCTCGAAGAAGCGTGCCCAGTACGAGCGCGCCTGGGGCACCATCGAGAAGATCAAGGAAGAGGACGGGATCGTCACCGGTACCGTCATCGAGGTCGTCAAGGGTGGTCTCATCCTCGACATCGGCCTCCGTGGCTTCCTCCCGGCCTCCCTGGTCGAGATGCGCCGCGTCCGCGACCTGCAGCCCTACGTGGGCAAGGAGCTCGAGGCCAAGATCATCGAGCTGGACAAGAACCGCAACAACGTGGTCCTGTCCCGCCGTGCCTGGCTGGAGCAGACCCAGAGCGAGGTCCGCCAGACCTTCCTCACCACCCTCCAGAAGGGTCAGGTGCGCTCCGGCGTCGTCTCCTCCATCGTCAACTTCGGTGCCTTCGTGGACCTGGGCGGCGTCGACGGTCTCGTCCACGTCTCCGAGCTGTCCTGGAAGCACATCGACCACCCGTCCGAGGTCGTCGAGGTCGGCCAGGAGGTCACGGTCGAGGTCCTGGACGTCGACATGGACCGCGAGCGCGTGTCCCTGTCGCTCAAGGCGACCCAGGAAGACCCGTGGCAGCAGTTCGCCCGGACCCACCAGATCGGTCAGGTCGTCCCGGGTAAGGTCACCAAGCTCGTTCCCTTCGGTGCGTTCGTGCGCGTCGACGAGGGCATCGAGGGCCTGGTCCACATCTCCGAGCTGGCCGAGCGCCACGTCGAGATCCCGGAGCAGGTCGTCCAGGTCAACGACGAGATCTTCGTCAAGGTCATCGACATCGACCTCGAGCGTCGCCGGATCTCGCTGTCGCTGAAGCAGGCCAACGAGTCCTTCGGCGCCGACCCGTCGGCCGTCGAGTTCGACCCGACCCTGTACGGCATGGCCGCGTCGTACGACGACCAGGGCAACTACATCTACCCCGAGGGCTTCGACCCCGAGACCAACGACTGGCTCGAGGGCTACGAGACCCAGCGCGAGGCCTGGGAGAACCAGTACGCCGAGGCGCAGCAGCGCTTCGAGCAGCACCAGGCTCAGGTCATCAAGTCCCGCGAGGCCGACGAGCAGGCTGCGGCCGAGGGCGCTGCGGCGCCGGCGGCGCAGGGTGGCGGCCAGGCCGGCGGCGGCCAGGCCGGCGGCGGCTCCTACTCCTCGGAGTCGGCGGACAACTCCGGCGCCCTGGCGTCGGACGAGGCCCTCGCCGCCCTCCGCGAGAAGCTGGCCGGCGGCCAGAGCTGAGCTTGCGCCAACAGCAGCGACTCGCTGCTGGGCACTAGCCGATAGTCGAAGGCCCGCCCCCCTCCGGGGGGCGGGCCTTCGGCGTGTTTGGGGGATGGGGTGGTGGGGCGGGCGGCACGGTGTTTTGATCCGGCCGCCGTCTGTGCGTGGAGCCGTATCCTCCTTCCCGCCCTCGGCTCTCGTACGGGTGCTTCGTGCGGTTCGTGCGTCGCTCCCCCCCGCGCGCGCCCGTCGCCTATCGAGCCTGTGTCTCTCCTGCGTTGACGCCCGGGCGAAGCGGAGGCCATGGCTTGAGTGGGGGAGAGGCGCCGCGCAACGCGGGGCGGGGGAGGCACAGTGGTGAACCCTGGTTATGCGTAGGTGAGTTTGCGTCTCTGGATCGGTGTGAGGTCGACCGGAGGGTGCGTTGGCGGGACCTGGGAGCCGGGGCAAGGTGGGGGGAGACAGGGGCGTCCGCGTCGTCGGGAATGCTCGCGTGGGATCGTGCGTTGCCGCTGATGAGAACGAGGAGGAGCGGTCACTGTGTTGGATCCCCAGGGTTTGTACGAATGGGAGCCGAGCGGGCTCGCGGAGGTCGAGGCGATTGCCTCCAGGGACTCCGCCGGACTGGTGCTGCTGTACCACTTCGACGGGTACATCGACGCCGGCGAGACCGGCGACCAGATCGTCGCGAGGCTGCTGGACGGCCTGCCGAACCAGGTCGTCGCCCGCTTCGACCACGACCGACTCGTCGACTACCGTGCCCGTCGCCCGCTGCTGACCTTCGAGCGCAGCCGCTGGACCGCGTACGAGACCCCGAGCATCGAGCTGCGGCTCGTACGGGACACCACCGACGCACCGTTCCTGCTGCTGTCCGGGCCCGAACCCGACGTCGAGTGGGAGCGGTTCGCGGGTGCCGTGAAGGAGATCGTGGAGCGTCTCGGGGTGCGCCTCTCGGTGAACTTCCACGGCATCCCCATGGGCGTCCCGCACACCCGTCCCGTGGGCATCACCCCGCACGGCAACCGCACCGACCTGATGCCCGGTCATGGCGGCTTCTTCGACGAGGCGCAGGTGCCCGGCAGTGCGGAGGCGCTGATCGAGTTCCGGCTGGCGGAGGCGGGCCACGACGTTCTGGGCGTGGCGGCGCACGTACCGCACTACATCGCCCGGTCCGCGTACCCCGACGCCGCGCTGACCGCACTGGAAGCCGTGACGGCCGCGACCGGGCTGGTGCTCCCCGGCGCCGCGCATTCACTGCGTACCGAGGCGCTGCGGACGCAGGAGGAGATCGAGCGGCAGATCTCGGAGGGGGACGAGGAACTCGTCGCGCTGGTCAGCGGGCTGGAGCATCAGTACGACGCGGTGGCCGGGGCGGAGAGCCGGGGGAACCTGGTGGCCGAGCCGGCGGAACTGCCATCGGCCGACGAGATCGGCCGGGAGTTCGAGCGCTTCTTGGCGGAGCGCGAGGGTGAGGGCGGCGCGGGCGGGGCCTGAGCGCGCGGCGGGAGCGGGAGCGCGGTTGGTGGCTGGGGGTGGCTCGGTTCCGGTGCGGGTGGGGCTGCGTGTGGCCGGAGCCCCGGGACGGCTGGAGTTCCGGCGGGCCGAGTTTTGCCGGGGCTGAAGTTCCGGCAGGGCTGGTTGTGATGGAGGGGCGAAGCCGGTCGAGGGGGCTGAGCGAGGCCCGATCCGGGCGAAGTCGGGCTCGGGCGAGGTCGGCTTCGGATGAGATGGGGGTCCGGACGAAGCTGAGCCCTCCTGGCCACCTGCCGTGTGGCCGCAGCGTATAGCGTGGGCCCATGGTGAAGGTGGGGCTGACCGGCGGTATCGGTGCGGGCAAGAGTGAGGTTTCGCGGTTGCTGGCGTCGTACGGCGCGGTGATCGTGGACGCGGACAAGATCGCACGGGAGGTCGTCGAGCCCGGTACGCCCGGACTGGCGGCTGTGGTCGAGGAGTTCGGAAGCGACGTCCTCGCCCCGGACGGCACGCTGGACCGGCCGAAGCTGGGACGGATCGTGTTCGCCGACCCCGAGAAGCTGAAGGCGCTGAACGCGATCGTGCACCCCTTGGTGGGGGCGCGGTCGGCCGAACTCGAAGCGTCGGCCGGGCCGGACGCGGTCGTGGTGCACGATGTCCCGCTGCTGACGGAGAACGGTCTGGCGCCGCTGTACGACCTGGTCGTCGTGGTCGACGCCGCGCCGCAGACCCAACTGGACCGCCTGGTGCGGCTGCGCGGCATGGCACAGGACGAGGCCGGCTCCCGGATGGGGGCCCAGGCGACCCGCGAACAGCGGCTTGCCGTCGCGGATCTCGTCATCGACAACGACGGACCGCTGGAGGCGCTGGAACCCCAGGTCCGCGCCGTGTGGGAGCGGCTGCGGAGCGCCTGAGGCCGGAAGGTACCCTCGCCGCCATGACTGCTCCTTCCGGCTTTGATGCCCAGACCTCCGCCACCGCGTCCGCCACCACCGCGGAGCCCGGATCCGACCACGGCCCCGGCTCGGTTTCCGAGCCCGAGTCCGCCACGGCGCCTGTTCCCGGCGATCCGGCGCCCGCGTCGTTCGTCGTCAATATCCCCGGCATCGCGGACGCCGATCTGGAGCCGGAACCGCTGGACGCTTCCCAGATCGTCGCCGGCGATCCGGTGGTCACGGGCAAGGTGCTGTGGGAGTCCCCGGACGGGCAGCAGATCCGCGGAATCTGGCAGATCACGCCGGGCGTCGTGACGGACACCGAGGCCAATGAGCTGTTCGTGGTCGTCAGCGGGCGCGCCACCATCGAGGTCGAGGGCGGCCCGGTGCTGGAGGTGGGCCCCGGCGACGCCTGCGTCCTGCGCGAAGGCGACCGCACGCAGTGGACCGTTCACGAGACGTTGCGCAAGGCGTACCACATCAGCCTGTAGGGACGCGGACCCGAGCCGGGGGCGAGCCACGAGCCCATGGGCAGTCGGACGGGAACCCGTATGGGCAGCTGAACGGCGGCGACGGGCTGGCGGCCAGGGGGGCGACGGCGCGAGGGGTGCTGGCTTGAGCCTTCGTTTCGTCTTGCGTTGGTTATGGCCGGCCGTCGGTCAGGGCCGGCGGCCAGTCGTGGCTGTCCCGCCGCCCATGACAGATCGCCGATCATGGCCATCCCATTCGTCCGGGTCGTGACCTGCCCCAGCCCGAGTGCCCGCGCCGTCTTGCCTCCCCCTTCCCGCGGCGCGTTTCTCCCGTCGGTTCGCCTGTCGTCCTTCGTGAACTCTGAGTGCCGTCTGGATGGCCTCTGCCCCTTCGGGGCGTGTGCTTGCCCTGAGGGTGGGAGAGTCGGTTGAGGTCTTGTCGGCCGGGGAATGCCGCGACCGACGGGATTGTTGTGCCGCAGGTAGCGCCGTACGGTCCGTGGCTGATGCGTGCCCCGACGGCGAGGGAGAGGAGCAGCCGTGCCCGAGAGCAGCCCCGAGACGCATGTCATCGACTTCCGCGCCGCGGAGCAGCTGTTGGCGGCCCGTGACCCACGCGGTGCGATCCGGCTGCTGGACTCGGTCATCACCGCGCACCCTGAGAACACCGCCGCCCGACTGCTGCGGGCCCGTGCCTTCTTTCTCTCCGCTCAACTGCGGCCCGCAGAACTCGAGTTCCAGATCGTGCTGGAACGTGAGCCGGACAATGCCTTCGCGCACTTCGCGCTCGGCCGCACCCTCGAGCGCGCCGACCGTGCGGAGGAGGCGCTGCGCCACTTCCGACTGGCAGCGGCGCTCGAACCGCGCCCGGAGTTCGTCGAAGCCGCCCGTTTCGCACCCGGAACGGGCACCGGCGATCAGGACCGCAACCGTCCGGACGGCGATCCCGGCGATTTCGAGTAGCCGCACCCTCCGCTAGCCGCGCCCTCCGCGTCGCTCGCACCGTCCCGTCGGCGGCGCTCTCTGGGGCGGAGGTGCACGCTGCGCCGCCCGTCCCTCTCTTTCGGCTGCCGTCTCTGCGGCCCGCGCCTTCTGCCTCGGATGCACCTTGCGTGTATCGCCCGCGCCCTCCGCGTCGGCCGCATGTCCGTGCTCTCCGCTGTGCCCGTGCCCTCCCTCTGCGTCGATCGCTGCCGGATGTCACTCCTCCCTGGCCATGGTGGCGCCGACCCGTTCTGTCGCGTGTCGCGATACACGGGCCCCTCGCGCCGCGGTTTCTACGGCTTGGTGTTCCGTCTCCGGCCGGCGGGGCCGTTCCGTATGCCGAAGGCGTCGTTCCGGCCTCGGTCGGGGGCGTACGGCGGTATGTCCCTTCCCGGCTGGTAGTGCGGTCCCTGGCGGATGTGGCGGATCACCATGACCAGGTCCGTGACGGCCACCATGGCCAGTGCGGCGCACGCCGCCGCCCATTCCGGCCGCCCGGCATTGATGAAGGCCACGGCTCCGGCGATCGCCCACAGCAACCCCCACAGCGCCAGTCCGCAGCGGATTCTCAGCGGGCTGCGTGCCTGAAGGGGCTCATTTCCCGTACGCATCGGCACCCATCTCCCACCTCCAGGATCCTCCCGTTCGGTGCGCCGGTCACTCGTCCCCGGCACTTCTTTCCCTAGCTTTTCCTGAGACGTGTTGGTCTGGACTTCGGCTCTTCCAGGGGTGTCCTTGTGGCGGGGCCGATGAGGCGTGGGTCGGAGGGTGGTGGGGCGCCGGAGGGGTGGCTGTTGATCCAGGACAGTCCGCCGATGTCGAGGAGGGAGCGGGCACGGGTCACAGCGACATAGGCCAGGCGGGCCTCGTCGAGGTCGATCGGGCCGGGCGCCGGGGTTCCGTCGTCGCCGGGCTCGTCGAGGTCGTCGGGGCCCGTGAAGTCGTCCGCGATGCGCACGCTTGCCCACTCCCGGCCCTTGGCCCGGTGGGCCGTGGACACCGTCACTTCGGCAAAGTCCTCGTGCGAGAGCTGTCCCAGGGCGTGCAGCAATGCTTCCGTGCCGTGCTCGTCGACGAGTTCCACCAGGGGCAACAGGTCCCGTCCGGCCGGATCGAACTCCGCGTACTCGCGCAGCTCGGCCCAGGTCTCGAAGAGCATCAGCTCCGGGTGGACGGTGCGACGGCCGGCTTCGAGATCGTAAGCGGCGCGTGCGAGGGCGCCGAGAGCCTCGCCGCCGCCCGCGAGGGCGACGCGCCGGCCCGCCTCCAGTTGCCGTATCACCTCCACCATCGCTCCCACGTTCGTCCGGCACAGGATCGCCTCCGGTGCGCGGACCGTACATAACTCCGTGTCCAGGCAGGGTGATCCGGTGAGCCGGATCGGGGCGCCGATGATGGTGAGCCAGCGATTGGCCTCGGCCGCGAGTGCCGGTCCGAAGCGGAACGAGCGGGAGAGGCTGAGCTGTTTGCCGTCGAAGCCGGTCATGACGTCGCGCGCGCCGCGCCAACCGTAGATGGCCTGGGCCGAGTCTCCGACCAGCACCAGTTGTGCGTGGTCGCGCTGTGCGGTGAAGACCTGCTCGACCACGGGGTTGGTGTCCTGCGCCTCGTCCAGCAGCAGGAAGTCCGCCGGGATGACGGGGGCGCGCAGCGCCCACATCTTGAGGTAGTGGTCGTGCTCGAAGCGGACGACGCCGCGGTCAGGGTGCTGCAGGTCGGCCCAGGCTCTGCGGGCGTAGGGGAGGACGAGATCGGCGAGTTGTGCGTGCAGCGTGGCGGCCTCTGCTCCGCGCAAGGGTGGGACGTGGTGCGGTGCGATCTCCTGGTCCGCCGACTGGCAGAAGCGGGTGACGGTGCGCAGGACCGTGTACGAGAGGGCCTTGTGGGTCATCTTGCGTGCGCCGATGCGCACGGTCATGGTCTCGTCGATGCCCAGGGCGGCGCCCGTGCGCCACCCTGCTCGCCGCGGGGCGTTCATCCGTGCCTGGTAGCGCCTGCCCACTGCGGTGTAGGCGAGGGCGTGGGCAGTGCCGCAGGACACTTCGGCGGGAAACGATCGCGTGGCATGACGCGCGACGGCTCTGTTGAAGGCGATGTACCGGCCTGTTCGACCCTGCCGGCGCGCGGTGCGGGCGAGCATCGCGAGGGTCGTCGTCTTGCCGGTCCCGGCACCGGCCTGGATCACCAGGTGCGAGCCGGTCGGGAAGGCCTCTGCCGCTGCGGACTGCTCGGGCGTGGGGACGTGCATGGCGTGCTCCTCACCGATTCCATTCGATTACTGAGAGTGATTGCGTCGCTGACGGTAGCGGATTTCGGGTGGAGGGCGAGAAGGGCTTTTGCGGGCTGTGGATAACTCCGGCGGGGGCGCAGAAGGGCCTGGTCAGGGCGGGGTGGCACGGCGTTGTCAGTGCCGTCTGCTTCCATCGATGACGATGCAGATGCCGAGGGCGAAGTCCATGGCGCAGACGCAGACGCCGCTGCTCACGCCGGTGGCGTCGGCGCGGCTGGGTGCCGGGCGGGGCGCGGCCGACAGGCGCCGGCTCGGGTCAGGCGCGCGTCCGGTGCTTCATGGCTCGGCGCAGGTGTACTGAGGGAGGTGGGAAGGCTGGGGAGGGACGCGGGAGGCGTGGCACGTACGCCCTAGACTCGCAGGTCGGGGCGGCGATGCAGTGGACGGTCGAGCAGCGAACGGCCACGCGGCGGACGTCGATGCCGCGGGCGCCCGAGCGGCGATGGCCTGCACGGCGGACGGCCGTGTCGTGCCCGGCCGAGTAGCGAACGACCAGGCAATGAACGCCCACACAGTGCACAACCAGGCAACGGTGAGCAACCGAGCAACGGTGAACGCCCAAGCAGTAGTCAACGACCGAGCAGTGAGGAACGACATGGCAAGGCGATGGGAGGCGAAGACGGCAGGGGAGACCCGCCCCGTGCCCGCGTCCCTCGCGTCCCGCGCCGGAGGCATGGAGGAGAGCGCTGACAGCGGCGCTGCGGCGGTGCGTTGCGCTGCAATCTTCCTGCCCGCCCAGCCCCCGCGCGCCGGGAAGATCGCCCTGTGGCGTCCCGATGGCGGCCCGCTCCCGGATGTCGGGCGCGGAGGGAGCGGCGAAGCGACGGCGGGCAGCGGTGGGGCCGTCGAGACGGGGGAGATCGTCGTTGCCCGGCGCCATGGGAACGGCGCTCGTGGCCGTACGGTCCCCGCCGTGCTGCTGCCGCTGGTCGAGGCCGTCCCGCTGCTGGTCCGTGCCCGGCACGACCCGGCCGCGCACCCGGCCAGCGCCTGCTGGGGCGCGGCCACCCTGCACGCGCTGCATCTCGCCGCCCGCGGCAGGCTGCTCCCCGGGCTGACCGCCGAGGACACCGACGCCTGGCGCGCCGGGCCGCTGGACCCCGAGGACATCGCGCACCTCCGTGCCGTCGCCGCCGCCATGCCCGCCGAGGCCCACGCCGTGCCGATCGCCGGCAGCCGCCCGCTCCAGGTGCACGATCCGGCGGTCCTGGTACGGCTCTACGTGGACGCGGTCGCCGACGCGCTGCCGCGTACGCCGGCCGCCGGACTGGTGGCCGGTGCCCCGTTCGCCGCGAGCGAGCCCCAGCACCTCCCCGGTGCACGGGAGTGGGCCGCCGAGGTCGCGGCCGGGGTCGACGCCGGGGTGCGGCTCTCGCTGCGCCTCGATCTCGCCCCGCACAAGGTCTTCGACCGGAGGGAGGACAGCGGGACGGGCGGCACCGAAGAGCGCAGTGCGGCCGCCGCCGTCCTCCAGGTGCACAGCCTCACCGATCCCACCCTGGTCGCGGACGCCCGCGGCCTGTGGGAAGGCGAAGGGCCCGACCACTTCGGGCCGCGCTCCCGCGTCGACACCCTCCTCGCCCTGCGCCGCGCCGCCCGTATCTGGGCTCCGCTCACCCGCCTCCTGGAACAGCCCGTCCCGGACGTACTGCCGCTCGCCGAGGACGAGTTGTACGACCTGCTGGGCGAAGCCGCGCCGCGCCTGGGCGCCGCCGGAGTGGGCGTCCACTGGCCCAGGGAACTGGCCCGCGGCCTGACCGCGACGGCGGTGCTGCGATCGGCGCCGGGCTCGGCCACCGACGGCTTCGGCTTCTTCGACACCCGCGAACTGCTCCACTTCCGCTGGCAGGTGGCCATGGACGGGGTGCCGCTGAGCGAGGCGGAGATGGACGCCCTCGCCGAGGCGCACCGCCCCGTCGTCCGGCTGCGCGACCAGTGGGTCCTGGTCGATCCGGGGCTCGTCCGCAAGGCCCGGAAGCGCGAACTGGGCTACCTGGAGCCCGCGGACGCCCTCGCCGCGACGCTCCACGGCACCGCGGAGGTGGACGGGGAGGAGGTCGAGGTGGTGCCCCAGGGCGCCCTCGCCGCGCTGCGCGCTCGTCTCACCGCCGAAGCCCGGCCCCTGCCCCAGCCGCCGGGACTGCGGGCCACCCTGCGCGACTACCAACTACGGGGCATGGCCTGGCTCGACACCATGACCTCGCTCGGCCTCGGCGGCTGCCTCGCCGACGACATGGGCCTGGGCAAGACCATCACCGTCATCGCGCTCCACCTGCACCGCCGGCCCGCCGCACCCGTCCTCGTCGTCTGCCCGGCCTCCCTCCTCGGCAACTGGCAGCGCGAGATCGAACGCTTCGCCCCCGGCACCCCCGTACGCCGCTTCCACGGCGCGGGCCGCAGCCTCGACGGCCTGGACGGCGGCTTCGTCCTGACGACCTACGGGACCATGCGCAGCAGCGCCCCCGAACTGGCCGGACGCCCGTGGGCCTGGGTCGTCGCCGATGAGGCCCAGCACGTGAAGAATCCGCGCTCCTCGACGGCCAGGGCGCTGCGCGGCATCCCGGCCCCGGCCCGGATCGCCCTCAGCGGCACACCCGTCGAGAACAACCTCTCCGAGCTGTGGGCCCTGCTCGACTGGACGACACCCGGGCTGCTCGGGTCCCTCAAGACGTTCCGCGCGCTGCACGCCCGTGAGGTCGAGGGCGGTGAGGACCCGCGGGCGGCCGAGCGGCTGGCCCGGCTGGTGCGCCCGTTCGTCCTGCGCCGCAAGAAGTCCGATCCCGGTATCGCCCCCGAACTGCCGCCCAAGACCGAGACGGACCACCCGGTGGCGCTGGGCCGTGAACAGGCCGCGCTCTACCAGGCCGTCGTCCGCGAAACCCTCGCCCGGATCGAGACCGCCGAGGGCATCGCCCGCCGCGGCCTGGTCATGAAGCTGCTCACCGCCCTGAAGCAGATCTGCAACCACCCCGCGCAGTACCTCAAGGAGGCCGCGCCCGGCCTTGCCGCCCGTGCCGGGAAGCTCGAACTCCTCGACGAACTCCTGGACACCATCCTCGCCGAGGGCGGCGCGACCCTGGTCTTCACCCAGTACGTGGGCATGGCGCGGCTGCTCGAACGCCATCTGACGCACCGGGGCATCCCGGTGCAGCTGCTGCACGGCGGCACCCCGGTCGCCGAACGGGAGAAGATGGTCGACCGTTTCCAGTCGGGCCACGCCCCGGTCTTCCTGCTGTCCCTCAAGGCGGCGGGCACCGGCCTGAACCTGACGCGCGCCGGCCACGTGATCCACTACGACCGCTGGTGGAATCCGGCGGTGGAGGAACAGGCCACCGACCGTGCCTACCGCATCGGGCAGACCCAGCCCGTCCAGGTGCACCGGCTGATCACCGAGGGCACGGTCGAGGACAACATCGCACAGCTCCTCGGCGCCAAAAGGGCGCTCGCCGACGCGGTGCTCTCCGGGGGCGAGAGCGCGTTCACCGAACTCTCCGATGCCGACCTCGCCGACCTCGTCTCCCTCAGGAGGCCCGGATGACCGCCCGCCCCTCCTCCGGGCGCGCCGCCGCCGCGGACCGGCTGGCCCGCGCGGACCGCTCGCGCACCTTCCCGCCGCTGCCGGCCCGGACCGGCGCCCGCGGGCTGTTCGCCGAATCCTGGTGGGGCAGCGCCTGGCTGGACGCCCTGGAGACCACGGCCCTCGACAGCGCCCGGCTCGCCCGCGGCCGCACCTACGCCCGCGACGGCCACGTCGACACCATCAACGTCACGCCGGGCCGCATCGTCGCCACCGTACGCGGCAGCAGACCCCGCCCCTACAGCGCCGAGATCCGCCTCCGGACCCTCACCGACCAGGAGTGGGACGGCCTCCTGGACGCCATCGCCGCGGACCCGGGACAGCTCACGGCCCTGCTGTCCAAGAAGCTGCCCCGGAACCTGGCCGAGGGCGAGGCGCGCCTCCTCCCGGGGCCGGGCGACCTCGTGCCCCGATGCTCCTGCCCCGACCAGGGCAGGCCCTGCAAACACGCCGCCGCGCTCTGCTTCCAGACCGCCCGCCTGCTCGACGCGGACCCGTTCGTCCTGCTGCTGATGCGCGGCCGCGGCGAACGCGAACTCCTCGACGCGCTCTCCCGCCGCAACACCGCCCTCACCGCACACGAGGCCCGCGCCCACACGCCCGCCACGGCCCAGCCGTCCCCGCACCACCGCACCGCCGGTCCCGCCACGGCGCCGGCCGTCTCCGCATCTGGCGCCCCGGCAGCCCCGGACGCGACCCCCGGTGAGCCTGCGGGCAAGGCCGCACCACCCGCCCGCGGCGTCCTCGCCAGGGAGGCGCTCGCCGACCGCCCCCGCCCGCCGCTCCCCCCACCGTTGCCGGTCCCGCCCCGGCCCGGCCGGCCCCCTGTCCTGCCGGACGCCGACCACCTCCCCTTCGACCCCGAGACCCTCGCCCTCCTCGCCGCCGACGCCGCGGCCCGCGCGCACGCCTGCGTATCCGCCGCCGGCGCCCCGGTCCCCGGGGACGGCGGGCCGCCCGTCCCCGGCCCCTTCCCGGCGCTGCCCGTATGGGAGGACGCCATCCGGCTGGCGGCCACCGCCCACCCCACCGCCGGCCTCACCTCCGCCACCCGTGCCCTCTACCGCGACCTCGCCGCGGCGACCGGCCGTACGACCACGGACGTGGCCCGCTCGGTCGCCGCCTGGCGGCAGGGCGGCCCCGAAGGACTCTCCCTCCTCGAAGCCACCTGGAACCCCCCGGCCGGCGACTTCGACCGGGCCCGCAGCGCCCTCCTTGCCGCGGACCTCCCGGCCCTGCGCCCGCGCCACAACCACCTCACCGACCCCGACCGCGGCATTCAGCTCCGCTTCGGCCACGACCACCGCTGGTATCCGTACGAATCCGAACCCGGCACCGACGACTGGTGGCCGACCGGACCCGCGGACCCCGACCCCGTGGGCGCCCTCACCGCCCTGCTCGCGCGATGACTAACCTCGACGCCGTGGAAGGTCTCGACGCAGTCACCCGGTCCCTCGCCCGGCGCACCCCCGAGCAGCTCGCCGCGCTCCTCACCCGCCATGCCGAACCGCTCGCCCGCCGGCCCGCGCCCACCGAACTGCGCGGCCTGGCCCAGGCGTTGTGGTCCTACGAAACCCTCCACCACCTGGTGCTGCACCTCGACCACCCCCGGCTCCAGGTGCTCGCCACCACCGCCCGCATCAGCCAGGACCGCGCCGCGCAGGCCGCCCCCGGGCCCGCCGCCCCCGCACCGGGGGCCGACTACCAGTCCCTGATGGCCCACCGGCTGTCCTTCGCGCACCTGGCCACCGAACCCGTCCCGCCCGAGGACGTGTACGCCGCCCTCGGCGCGGCCTCGCCCGGCCCCCCGCGCGCCGCCGCCGAGACCGCGCTGCAGCGGCTCTACGACGACGGACTCGCCGCGCCGGCCGGTGACGGCGCGATCGTCGTGCCGCCGCGCGTCCCGCAACTCCTGGCCGCCCACGACCTCGGCCCGTTCCTCGCCGACGCCCCGCGGCCCGCCCCGGACGACACCGCCCCCACCGCGACCGTCGCCCCGACCTCGCCGCACGACGAATCCCGGGCCGCCGCGGCGACCCTCGCCGCCACCGCCGACCGGCTGCTGGCCGCCCTGGCCACGCAGCCCGCCGCCCTGCGCAAGTCGGGCGGGCTGGCCGTCCGCGAGATCAAACGCCTCGCCAAGGCGGCCGGCGCCACCGCACCGCACACCCGCCTCCTCCTCGACCTCGCGCTCGCCGCCGACCTGATCGCGCTGACCCGGAGCCCGTCCGGTATCACCGCCCTGCCCACCGGCGCCTACGACGACTGGCTCGGCCGCCCGCCCGGAGCGCGCCTCGCGCCCCTCCTGGCCGCCTGGTCGGGACTGTGGGACATCCCCACCCACACCCCGTTCGGCGAGACCCCGACCGCGCTGGTCCGCGGCCACGACCGGCACGCCCCCGCCCTCCGGCACGCACTCCTCGCCGCCCTGGCCACCGTCCCCCTCGGCGCGGAAACGCCCCTCCCGACGCTGCCACTCCCCGATGCCCCGGAGCAGGAGGCGGGCACCAGCACCCCCTGGGACGACCTCCTGCGCGCCGCGGACTGGCACCGCCCCCTCGCCCTCCGGCATCAGCCGATGGCGCACGACCGCGCCGCCCACATCCTCCACGAGGCCGCCTTTCTGGGCCTGGTCGCCCATGGCACCCTCACCCCCCTCGGCCGGGTGCTCCTCGACGACCCGCGCTCCCTCGACGAGCCGCTCGCCGACCTGCTCCCGCCGCTCCTCGAAGAAGCCCATTTCCAGGCCGATCTGACCGCCGTCGTCCCCGGCCGCCCCGCCGCCGCGCTCGCCGGACTCCTCGCCGCCGCGGCCGACCGCGAATCCGAAGGCCACGCCGTGACCTGGCGCTTCACCCCGCAGTCCGTACGCCGCGCACTGGACGCCGGCCACCGGGCCGACACCCTCCTGGAAGACCTCACCCGCGCCTCGTCGACCGGCACCCTCCCGCAGCCGCTGTGCTACCTCGTCCAGGACGCCGCCCGCTCGCACGGCCGGATGCGGGTCCTGCCCGCCGCCTGCTGCATCCGCTCCGACGACGAATCCCTCGTCGAAGAGCTGGCCGCCCACCGCGCACTGCGCGACCTCCAACTGCGCGCCATCGCCCCGACCGTCCTGGTCAGCAGCCGCCCGCCGGCCGCCACCCTGGACGCGCTGCGCGCCGCCGGCTACGCCCCGGCCCTGGAGTCCGACACCGGCACCACCACCGTCGAACGCCTCCCCGCGCACCGCACCAAGGCCCCCGCCCCGTCCCGCAATCCGCACGCGCCGCTCGCCCTCGCCCACCGCCTCCTGGGTCTCCCGGCGCAACCCCAGGAGGCCGCAACGACCGGGGACGCCTGATCTGTTGCCGCGCCGCACCGTCGGCCTGTGGGCGGCGGGGGTCGGCGGTGCGTACTCCGCGCCGACCCTGAGTGCCGGATACGCGTCGCCGATCACCTTCGCGATGGCCCGCCCAGTGCTGCTCTCAAAGCGGCCCCCGGAGCAGGACGCACGGCCACACCCTCCCGGACGTCCACCACACGCCCCGACGGCGCCTAGGGAGCCTCGGCCGGCTCCCTCAACCACGGTGTGCCGTAAGGGCGGTGGATCTCCCTCGCGTCGCCCGGCTCCGGGTGGCATCAGGCGCCGTGCCGACGCCCCGGGCCGGGGGGCCGGTTCTGTCGGCGCCGCTTCAGCCGTCGGCCGGTTTCCGTCGGCCTGCCCCGCCGATACGGCGCAGTGCCGTCGGCCCGAAGCAGAGGCGGGGGAGGCGCTTGGAGGCGGAGTCGGAACCGGGGCGGCGGGACGGCGGGGCCGCGGGCGCTTCCGGCGCGGCGGAGAGCGTGGCGGCGGGCGTCGGCGAGAGGGCGGGGCCGGACGCGGGCGTCGCCGGGGGCCGTGGCGCGGAGGGCTGCGCCGGGCCCGCCGTCGCCGGCAGTGGGGCGGGGGCTGCCTTCGGCGCGGCCGGCCCGCCCGGGGTGCCGTCGGCCGCGGGACCGGTGCGTGCCGGACCCCGGAACAGGCCGAGAGCGGCGGAGAGGCGCAGCGCCGGGGGCGTCGGGGCGGTGGGCGCGACGACGTCCAGGTAGGCGCGGCCGACGGTGGGGCGGTCTGCGGCGGGGGAGGGGAGGCCCGTGCCGGTGGCCAGGGCCCACGGTGCCCGGACCAGGCGTCCGAGGGCCCGCTGCACCTTCCGGGACAGCGCCGGATCGTCCATGCCGTGCCGCCGTAGTGCCCCGCGCAGCGCGGCGGCGCCATGGGCGGCGAGGGACAGGCCCTGGCCGCAGTCGGGGGTGAGCGAGACCAGCGCGCCGCCGAGGACGACGAACCCCGAGGGCCAGGACGGCAGTTGTTCGTAGCGTCGCCGCCGGCTGGTGGTGTCGCGGGACAGCCGCACCTCGCTCAGCGGTTCGGCGTCCGCGATGAGGTCGCCGATGACGGCGTTGCCCGTGCGGCGGGCGAACGGCACGAAACGGCCCGCGTGTTCGCTGGGCCGGTCGTCGCCGGTGCCGGTCAGGGTCACCAGCCAGCGCCCGCCCTCGATCGGGACCAGCGTCGCCGTCCTGGCCGGAACCGGGCGGCCTGGTGCCGCGGGGCCGGAGACCGGGTCGGGGAACGCCGAACGAGTGGTGAGCACCGGGCAGTTCTCCAGGCCGGCGGGTGCGCGGAAGATGCGGGTCGCCGAGACGGTGTTGCCGTCCACGACGTCCTCGCGGGCGGCGGGCAGGCCCAGCGCGGCCAGCCGGTCCTGGGTGGTGGAGTGCCGGCCGGTGGCGTCCACGACGAGGTCGGCGTCCAGACGGTACGTGGCGCCGGTCGTGGTGTCCCGGACGCGCACCCCGGTGACGTGTTCCGCGGTGCCGGTGAGCCCGGCGGCTTCGGTGCCGTCGAGCACCGTCACCCCGGGAAGGGCCGGTACCTGTTCCCGTACGACCCGGTCGAGCAGGTCGCGGGAACAGGCGATCAGCTGCTGCGCGCGGGGCCGTCGGCGTAACCGGGCGGCAGGCTGCCGGCCCGCGAACTCCTCCGGTTCCGGCACCCTGCGGGCGCCCCCGGCCAGCCAGCGTTCGACGCTGCCGGGCAGCAGGGCGTCGACCAGCCGGGCGCCGTCCGCCGTCAGCAGATGGGCGTGCCGGGCCTGCGGAAGGTCCGTGGGGAGCGCGGGGGTGCGCGGCAGCCGCTCGCGCTCGACGACGACGACGTCGGCGTGCCGGGACAGCGCCGCGGCGGCGAGCATGCCGGTGAAGCCGCCGCCGAGCACCACGGCGAGGTGCGGATGGGTGAACTGGAGCCCGTTGCTGCTCGTCGTGCTCGACCCGTTCATGGGCAGTCCCTTTCTCGGCGGCGGAGCACGGATTCCCGGCGGGTGCGGGACACGTCCAGGAAGGGCGGTGCCGCATACGGGCGGGAACGCCGGCGCGCGGCGGCGATGACGGCGTCGGTGGCGGCCGTGAACGAGGCCGGCAACGAGAACGGCAGGGACGCGGACGCGGTCCGCAGAAGGCGCAGCGGCGCCGGTGGAAGCAGGTGCGCCCGTTGTGGGATCCGGCAGGCCGGCGCGAACGCCGGCCTGCCGCCCCCCGATTTCCCCATCATGATTCCCCCTCAGGCCGTGCCCGCCCCGCCCTGCGCACCGCCCCGTCCTCCTCCGCCACCCGCCCGTATCACCGGGTGGGGTGGGCGAGCACCACTGCCTCGGATCACGCGTGCTGCCCCGGGGGACGCGGCCGTCGTCTCCGGTCAACGGCGGACACCCTTCCGGATCGTAGGCGGCGGCGATCACAACCGACAGCCAGGTTTGAGCGAGAGACGCGTGGTGGCCACCCCCGGGATACCGCTGGGTAGATCTGCAGCAAAACGGCGCAATGGGCGGAAACCGCTGCGGGGTTTTCTCGTGACGCGAGAAAGCGGACGGGAAAATTTCGCGAGAAGAGGGGTGGTGAGGCGTGAAGTCCCGCAGGGTTGGCGCGAAATGATCGGGCACCGGCGCCCGGGCGGCGGGCCTGCCTACCCTGTGCGGGCACCGCACAGGAGAACCATAGGGAGAGTCGTGCGCGCGATTGTGATGCGAGAATTCGGCGGCCCGGACGTGCTGCGGCTCGAAGACGTCCCCGAGCCCGCACCCCGCGCCGGCCACGCGCTCGTCGAGGTGACCCTCGCCGGTGTCAACTACGCCGATGTGCACGTACGGGGCGACTCCTACCTCGCACCCGTCGAGCTGCCGTACGTCCCCGGGAACGAGGTCGTGGGGACGGTGGACGGCGGACGGCGCGTCGTCGGGCTGTGCCGCGGCGGCGGATACGCGGAGCGGGCGCTGCTGCACCGCCGCGTGACCTGGGACGTCCCCGACGCCATCAGCGACGAACAGGCCGTCGCGCTGGCGCTGCAGGGCAACAGCGCCTGGCACCTGCTGTTCACCTCGCTGCGCCTCGCCGCGGGCGAGACCGTCGTCGTACCGGCCGCGGCGGGCGGCGTCGGGTCGCTGGCCGTCCAGCTCGCCGCACATGCCGGCGCCAAGGTCATCGGGCTCGCGGGCTCCCCCGAGAAGCGCGAACTGGCCCGGGAGCTGGGCGCCCACGCGGTCGTCGACTCGACCGCCGAGGACCTGACCGAGCGCATCCTGGACGCGGCCGGCGGCCCCGTCGCGGCGGCGCTGGAGATGACCGGCGGGGCCACCTTCGAGCGGACCCTCGCCGCCGTCGCACCGCGCGGCCGGCTCGCCGTCTACGGGTTCGCCGGCGGCGACCTGGCGACCGTGCCGACCCGGGAGCTGATGGCGCGCAGCATCACCGTCTCGGGCTTCTGGCTGCCACAGCTCTACGCGGACCGCACGGCGCTGCCGACGTCGATGCGGGCGCTGTTCGACGCGGTCGCCGACGGCACCCTCACGCCGCGGACCGGTGCGGCGTACGCACTCGGCGAAGCGGCCCGGGCGCACCACGATCTGGCCGCCCGCACCCCGACCGGGAAACTGGTCCTCGACGCCGCCCGATAACGGCGGCGGCCCGGGGCGCCGCACGGCCGTCACGGCCGCGCGAGCGCACCCCGCGGCCGGCCGCCGGGAACCGCGGGCCGCGGGGGCGTCGGCCCGCGGCGCACAGGCACCGCGCCTCAGGGCGCCCACCACTGCCAGGGGAGAGAGCACACGATGGGCAACAGCACCACGGCGACGGGATCGCCTGCCTCGGCCGACGCGGCCGCCACCGGCGTGGCGCCGCGTAGCGCGGGCCACGCCAAGAAGGCGCGCCAGACCCCCAAGGGCACGGCGTCCGCCGGCTCCCGGCCATCGGGATCCGGCCATGCCGAGCGGGTCTTCCTCGTCCAGACGGCCTTCGCCGAGCTGGGCGGCTCCGCCCACGGGCCGGGAGAGATCGCGGAGTTCACCGGCCTGGACGACTCCGTCGTCTACCGCATCCTGCAGTCCGGCATCTACCAGCGCATCTTCGAGCGGGTGGACCGCGGCCTCTACCGGCTGCGGACCTCCGCCGCCCAACTCGCCTTCACCGCCCTCGACCACCGCCTCGACGGCGCCGCCTCGCAGACGGTGCTGCGCGACCTGCGGCGGGCCACCGACGGCGGGCTGGCGTTCCTCTACATGGTGGCGCCCTTCTCCGGCGCGCAACGGCAGTGCATCGACATGGCCGTCGGCGACTCCGACCTCGCGGAGCTGGGGATGACCCCGCGCGATGTGCTGTCCGTGACGCGGTCGCTGCGCACCGGTGCCTCCGGGCGGACGATCCTCGCCTACCTGCCGGAGGTGCTCCAGCAGCGGGTGCTGGCCGAGCCCGTCCCCGAACAGGCGGGTCCCGGCGTCTACCGGGACAACGACGCGCTGGTGGCGTCCCTGGCCGAGGTACGTGACCTCGGACACGCGCTCGGCTACGAGGAGTGCATGGCCGGCTGGAACTCCTGTGCCGCGCCGATCATGTGGGACGGCTCCATCATGGGCGCGGTGCTGCTCCTCAAGCTCACGTCCGTGATGCCGGTGGCCCCCGACGGCGTCATCGAGGCGACGAAGGAGGCGGCGGCCGAACTCAGCCGTTACGGAGCCGCCCGGCCGTCCGCCGACCAGGCCTGAACCACGTCCCCCGGACGCCGGCCCGCTCGGGGCACCGTCCCGCCTCTCCCACGGGGCAGCGGCGGCCGCACCGGGCCGTGACCTCCGAGCTGCCACGGGAGCCGGCCGCTCGCGGGCCGGTGCGGGACGCCCCGCGCCGGCCCGGCCGGGCAGAATGGCGGGGTGCGGCTCGAAGCGATCACCTGGGAACGGCTCACCGACGCGCTCGCCGAGCGCATCGCCACGATGCCGGCGAAGGACGGGGGTCCCTGGCTGCGCGTGGCCCTCGACGGGGCGCCCGCGGCCGCCCCCGGCGCGCTCGCCGGCCGGCTCGCCGAGGCACTGCGGCTGAGGGGGCGGGCGGTGCACAAGGCCGGCACCTTCGGCTTCCTGCGCCCCGCCTCGCTGCGGCTCGAATACGGCCGGGAGGACCCCGACGCCTTCCACGACGAGTGGTTCGACCGGCAGGCCCTGTGGCGCGAGGTGTTCCAGCCGCTGGACCCGGGCGGCAGCGGCCGGGTGCTGCCGGACCTCTGGGACCCCGTGGCGGACCGGGCCACGCGCAGCGCCCGTACGGAGCTGCCGCCCGGCGGCGTCCTGCTGCTGCACGGCCCGCTGCTGCTCGGCCACTGGTTCCCCTTCGATCTGTCGGTGCACCTGAAGCTGTCACCGGCCGCCCTCGCCCGCCGCACCCCGCAAGGCGAGCGCTGGACCCTGCCCGCGTTCGCGCGCTACGAGGCCGAGACCCGGCCCGAGGAGGCGGCGGACGTCGTCGTGCGGGCCGACGATCCCCGCAGGCCGGCCTGGAGCGGCCTGCTCTGACCACGGGCCGGACCCGCCCGCCCGGCCCCGGACGAACCGCCGGATTTCGCCGCGTACGCGGGGGAACCCGCCCTCGGCCGCCGACAGTTCACCGACGACCCACCGCGCCGGACGGCCGTGCCCCACACCTCCGCCGCAGGTAACTGGTGGGCACGGAAACCTTCTTGACGTAGCGTCAGGCGTGTCGTGGTCCCGGCCATGACGATCCCCTCCCCGGGCGGCCCCCGCGGCCGTTCCCGCTGGAAAAACCGTACGGCCGACCACTGACAATCGGTCCCGGACCGCCTGGCGAGACCGCTGATCGCCGTGCCGGCGGCGGAGGTTAGCGTGGGCCCGTGAGCACTTCATTCCCTGCATCCGACGAGCCCGAAGCGCTGCCCGGCAGCCAGGGGCCCACCGCGACCGTCGAGGCCCGGCCGCGGTCCGTCGGCACCGTGACGATGTCCTACGCGCCCGACCCCGACGGCGACCCGGATCCCGGCGAGATCGTGTGGACCTGGGTGCCCTACGAGGAGAACGACGGACGGGGCAAGGACCGCCCCGTGCTGGTCGTCGCCCGGGAGGCCGGCGGGACGCTGCTGGCCGTGCAGCTGTCCAGCAAGCGGCACAACAACGACCGGGAGTGGGTCCCCCTCGGGACGGGCCCGTGGGACCGCGCCGGCCGCGACTCGTGGGTGGCCGTGGACCGGGTGCTGCGGGTGCACCCGGCCGGGATGCGGCGCGAGGCCTGCGCGCTGGACCGGGGCCGCTTCAACCTCGTCGTCAACCGGCTGCGCGAGCGCTACGGCTGGCGCTGACGGCCCGAGCCCGGGCCTCAGGCGTCGGCCAGGGCCAGGAGCTTGGTGACGGTGTTCCAGTTGCGGGCGGTGGCCGTCACCCCGAGACGGGCACGGCCCACCGCGTCGGCGAGCTTGGAGCGGCCGATGCCGCCGGGACACCACAGATACAGTTCGCGCCCGATCAGCCGGTACTGGTCGGGCGCGAACGCGGCCGCGTCGAGCGCGTCCAGCCGGGAGGTGTCGGCCGGCTCCGCCGACAGGAACGTGACGTGCAGGCTCTTGGGCTCCGGCGCGGCCAGGGGAAACGGGTTCGCGGCGACGGCGGCGGCCAGCTCCTCGCGGGTCCGCACCACGACCGGCACCGTCAGGCCCAGCTCGTCGGCGATCCGCTCGTGGATCACCCGGGCGGTCTCGGACGGCGGCGTACCGGGGTCGGCGAAGACGATGTTGCCGGTCTGCAGGAGCACCGAGACGTCCCGGTACCCCAGCGCCTCGGCCAGCTCCAGCTGCTTCGCCTTGGGGAAGGAGTTGTGGCCGCCGACATTGATGCCGCGGAGCAGAGCGATCTGACGGGACATGGTGCTGCCCTTCGTAGGAGCCGGCCCCGGTGAGGGCGGACGACGGTCGGGATCAGAAGAGCGGAGCGGGCAGCACCCCTTCGAGGGCCAGCAGGGCCCGCTTGGTCTCCAGCCCGCCGCCGAAGCCGCCGATGCCGCCGTCGCTCGCCACGACGCGGTGGCACGGGACGACGACCGGCAGCGGATTGGAGCCCATCGCGGCGCCCACCGCGCGGGCCGCGCCCGGCTCCCCGACCCGGTCGGCGAGGTCCTGATAGCCGACGACGCTGCCATAGGGGACGTGGGCGGCCAGCGCCTGCAGGACCCGGGCGGAGAAGCCGGAGGACAGCGACCAGTCCAGCGGGACGGTGAAGGACCGCAGCTCTCCGGCGAAGTAGGCGGTGAGCTCGTCCGCCGCCGCCGCCGTCGCCGGCGCGGGGAGCGCGGGCAGCGGCGGTCCGCCGAAGAGCCGCTCCAGGCGGGCCGTCTCACGGCGGGCGGTCCGCTCGTCGGCATGGAAGACGACGCGGACCAGGCCCTCCTCGGTCGCGGCGAGCAGCAGCGGGCCGATCGGGGTCGCCAGCCTGGTCCGGGCCCAGTCGCGCCGGGCCGCCGCTGCCGCGGGCCCGGCGTCCGGTGCCGCCGCGGGGCGGGAAACCTGCTCGGAATGCATCACCTGATCAGGGTAGGACGCACCACTGACAGCGCGGCGGGGAACGGACCGGCCGCCCCGTCCCCCGGCGGCCGCGGGCTCAGTCGTCGCTGCCCCCCAGCGCGTCGCGCACCACGTCCGGCTTGTTGGTGATGATGCCGTCGACGCCCAGAGCGGCGACCTTGACCGCCGTGGCCGGGTCGTCGACGGTCCAGGTGTACAGGTCCAGCGGCCGGCTGTGCGGGCCCTTCAGACCGTGCACGGCGGCGACGTACTCCGGGGTGACGGCCGTGTGGACCGGGTTGATCTGGTCGCAGTACTTCGCGAACTTCGGGAGGTCGGCGACGGACGGATTGCCCAGGAAGCCCGTCTTCACGTCCGGCCGCAGGCGGTGCACCGTCTTGATGGCGTCGGCGTTGAAGCTCTGGATGATCAGATGGCGCTTGACGTGCGTCTTGTCCAGCCAGCCCGCGCGGCGCAGCTCGGCGAGGGTCTGCCGCTCGATGCCCGGGTAGAGCTCCGGCGACTTCAGCTCCATCAGCAGGCTCTGGTCGTTGTTCTCGACCTCGTCCATGTAGTCCTCGAGGGTCGGCACCCGCTCACCGCGGAACTTCGGACCGAACCAGCTGCCCGCGTCCAGCTTCTCGATCTCCTTCAGCGTGAAGTCCGCCACGTTCCACGGGGAGCGTCCGGGGAAGACCTGCTCCACGTTGGTCGTCCGGGCGAGCGAGTTGTCATGGAGGATGACCAGCTCGCCGTCCTTGGTGCGCTGTACGTCGTTCTCGACCCACTCGAAGCCCCGCCGGTCGGCCGCGTCGATCGAGGCGAGGGTGTTCTCGGGCGCGTACGACGAGGCGCCGCGGTGGGCGACCGTCACCGGAGTGCGTCCGGACGGCGCCGCCTGGGCGACGGTCGTGGAGAGGGCGAGCGCGGACAGACCCATGAGCGCACCGGCGGCAACGGTGGCAACGGGGCGAATACGCATACGGACTCCTCGTGACGTCGTGGACGTGAGCTGACGTGAAGTGACGTGAACCGGGTCGGACGGGCAGAGGCTCGCAGCCGGGCCGTAGCGGGAGGCGGTCGTGTGGTTTCCGGGCGCTGAACGGGACGTGGCCGGTTTCCTTGTGGAGCGACGCGCAGTTGCAGGATGCCCGGATCAGCCGTGCTACAGACGTACGCTCCGACGCCGTCCAACTTGCCGGAGCCTCGGCATCCGCGCATCTTGGCCGATGATGCGTCACCCCTCGTGCGTCTGAACGGTTTTGATGGGCCACCGGAAGGACACGCCACCCCCGGCCGACGCCTCGCGCGGCTCCTCGGCCGGCTCCCCGCCCGGCGCGTCGCGCGCACGGCCCTCGTCCGGATCCGGAGGAGAGACCGGAGCCGGTGGGGAGACCGACGGCGCTCCCGTGCGGGCCCCTGCGCGTGAGGTCGTACGGGCACGGCTCCGCGGCGCCCCGGCCTCGCCGTGCTCCGGCCCCGCCGCGCCGTCCGGCACCTGTCCTCCGGCCCGGCCGGCCCCCGCCGCCCCGCCCGCGACTATCGCCCGTCCCCCCGAAACCGCAGCTCAGGGCGCTCGCAGCGTCGATTGTCAGTGCCGAGTCGTACGGTGGATCCCATGCGGCCCGTATCAAGCATCGAACGCACGGTGGCGCCCTTCGAGGTCGTCAGCCCCTTCCAGCCCAGCGGCGACCAGCCCACGGCCATCGCCGAACTCGAGCGGCGCATCCGCGGGGGTGAAAAGGACGTCGTCCTGCTCGGCGCGACCGGCACCGGAAAGTCGGCGACCACCGCGTGGATGATCGAGAAGCTGCAGCGCCCGACCCTCGTCCTGGCGCCCAACAAGACGCTCGCGGCCCAGCTCGCCAACGAATTCCGCGAGCTGTTGCCCCACAACGCCGTCGAGTACTTCGTCTCCTACTACGACTACTACCAGCCCGAGGCGTACGTCCCGCAGTCCGATACGTACATCGAGAAGGACTCCTCCATCAACGAGGAGGTCGAGCGGCTGCGGCACTCCGCGACGAATTCGCTGCTCACCCGGCGTGATGTCGTCGTGGTCGCCTCGGTGTCCTGCATCTACGGCCTCGGTACGCCGCAGGAGTACGTCGACCGGATGGTGCCGCTGAAGGTCGGTGACGAATTCGACCGGGACGCCCTGCTGCGCCGCTTCGTCGACATCCAGTACACCCGCAACGACGTGGCCTTCACCCGCGGCACCTTCCGGGTGCGCGGCGACACCATCGAGATCTTCCCGGTGTACGAAGAGCTGGCCGTGCGGATCGAGATGTTCGGCGACGAGGTCGAGGCGCTGTCCACCCTCCACCCGCTCACCGGCGAGGTCATCAGCGACGACCAGGAGCTGTACGTCTTCCCGGCCAGCCACTACATCGCGGGCCCCGAGCGCATGGAGCGGGCCATCGCCGGGATCGAGGCCGAGCTCGCCGACAGCCTCGCCACGATGGAGAAGCAGGGCAAGCACCTGGAGGCCCAGCGGCTGCGGATGCGCACCACCTACGACATCGAGATGATGCGTCAGATCGGCTCCTGCTCGGGCATCGAGAACTACTCGATGCACATGGACGGCCGCGAGCCCGGTTCCGCGCCCAACACCCTCCTCGACTACTTCCCGGACGACTTCCTCCTGGTCATCGACGAGTCGCATGTCACGGTCCCGCAGATCGGTGCCATGTACGAGGGCGACGCCTCCCGTAAGCGCACCCTCGTCGAGCACGGCTTCCGGCTGCCGTCCGCCATGGACAACCGGCCGCTGAAGTGGGAAGAGTTCCTGGGCCGCATCGGCCAGACCGTCTACCTTTCCGCGACCCCGGGGCCGTACGAGCTCGCCAGGGGCGACGGGTTCGTGGAGCAGATCATCCGGCCGACCGGTCTGGTCGACCCGGAGGTGGTGGTCAAGCCCACCGACGGGCAGATCGACGACCTGGTGCACGAGATCCGTACGCGCACGGACAAGAACGAGCGCATCCTGGTCACCACCCTCACCAAGAAGATGGCCGAGGACCTCACCGACTACTTCCTGGAGCTCGGTATCCAGGTCCGCTATCTGCACAGCGACGTGGACACCCTGCGCCGGGTGGAGCTGCTGCGCGAGCTGCGATCGGGTGAGTACGACGTCCTGGTCGGCATCAACCTGCTGCGTGAGGGCCTCGACCTGCCCGAGGTCTCCCTGGTGGCCATTCTGGACGCCGACAAGGAGGGGTTCCTGCGGTCCGGTTCGGCGCTCATCCAGACCATCGGACGTGCGGCGCGCAACGTCTCCGGCCAGGTGCACATGTACGCCGACAAGGTCACCCCGGCGATGGAGAAGGCCATCGACGAGACCAACCGCCGCCGGGAGAAGCAGCTGGCGTACAACAAGGAGAACGGCATCGACCCGCAGCCGCTCCGCAAGAAGATCGGCGACATCGTCGCCACCATCGCCCGCGAGGAGATCGACACCCAGGAGCTGCTGGGCACGGGGTACCGCAAGGGCACCGAGAAGGAGGCGCAGGGCAAGGCGCCGGTCCCGGCGCTCGGCGGCAGGGCCGCGAAGGGCAAGGGCGGCAAGGCGGAGGCGCTGACGGACCGTCCCGCCGCCGAACTGGCCGAGCTCATCGAGGAGATGACGGAGCGGATGCGGGCCGCCGCGGCCGAGCTGCAGTTCGAGGTCGCCGCCCGGCTGCGCGACGAGGTGGGCGAACTGAAGAAGGAACTGCGGCAAATGAGGGAAGCCGGGGTGAAGTAGGGGGAACGGCAGCGGCCGACGGGGGGACCGGGGCGGCGCGCGGCGGTCCGCCGCGCGGCGGCCCGCCCTCGCCCGGTGCGGTATCGCCGCACGTGGGCGGGGTGCGTCCGGCGGTGCCCGGTGTGTTGCAGAAGCGCCACAAAACGCGGGTCCCGTGCCTCCCCGGCCCGGCGTCGTGCATAGGGTCGAAGGGGCCGCCGGAGAGCTGGGCGGGGACAGTACAGAGAGGGGACGACGCGTGACGGTCAACTTGTCCAAGGGACAGGGCATCAGCCTGCAGAAGTCCGACGGAGGGAACCTGACCGCGGTGCGGATGGGGCTGGGGTGGCGCTCGGCGCCGCGCCGCGGCCTGTTCGGCAGGCGGACCAGCGAGATCGACCTCGACGCCTCGGCGGTGCTGTTCGCCGACAAGAAGCCGATAGACGTCGTCTTCTTCCAGCACCTGGTCAGCGATGACGGCGCGGTCCGGCACACCGGCGACAACCTGGTCGGCGGCGCGGGCCAGGGCGGCGACGACGAGGCGATCCTGGTCGACCTGGCCCGGGTGCCGGTGCACATCGACCAGATCGTGTTCACCGTCAACTCCTTCACCGGCCAGACGTTCGCCGAGGTGGAGGACGCCTTCTGCCGCCTGGTGGACGAGACCACGGGCCAGGAGCTGGCCCGCTACACCCTCACCGGCGGCGGCAACTACACCGCACAGGTCATGTCCAAGGTGCACCGCGTGGGCAACGGCTGGCAGATGACCGCCATCGGCGAGCCCTCCGTCGGCCGCACGTTCCAGGACCTGGTGCCGGCGATCCTGCCGCACCTGTAACCGTCACCGCCGCACCACCACCGTCGCGGCAGCGCGCACCGGGCCGCGCTGCCGGACCCCCGGGGCCGGTGCCCGGGTACGGCCCGGGCACGCCACCACCCCAGGGGGAACAACGATGACGGCCGAGCTGGTCCGGGGGCAGAACCATCCACTGGACCGGAGCCGGGTGGAGATTCGGGTGACGGCGGGCTCCGCCGTCATGGCCGGGGTCACCCTCGGCGACGAGCAGGGCAGGCTCGCCGGCGCCGAGGCGGTGGCCCACCCGGGCGCGCCCCGGCGCACCGGCGTCGAGGTTTCCCGCCAGGCGGCCGCCGAGCACCGTCTTGCGGTGGACCTCGACGCGCTGCCCGCGGCCGTCCACCGGGTGAGCGTGCTGCTGGCGCTGCCCGGCGGCATCGGCGCCGTGACCGCCTTCGGGGCGTGCGCCGCGCCCTCCGTCACCGTCACCGGCCCCGACGGCACCGGCATCGCCCACTACATCGTCACCGGCCTGGGCGCCGAGTCCGCCGTCGTCGCCGTGGAGCTCTACCGCAGGCAGGGCGACTGGAAGGTGCGCGCCGTCGGCCAGGGCTACGCCGACGGCCTCACGGCGATGCTGCACGACCAGGGTCTGCCGCAGGCGGCGGAGCTGGCCACGGAGATCGAGGACGCGGTCAGCCGGGGGCAGGCCCGCGCGGTCCCCTCGCCCGCCCCCGTGGCGGCGAGCCGATCCGACCGCCCCGCGACCGGCCCGGCCGCAGCGGACCGGCCGGCTCCCACGGACCGTCCGGCCCCCGCACACCCTCCCGCCTCCGACGGCCCGGCACCCACCGGCACCGACAGCGACACCGGCCGCGGAACCGGAACCGGCGGCGGAACGGGCCCCGGCGACCGAACCGACACCGGCCACCGAACCGACACCGGCCACCGAACCGACACCGGCCACCGAACCGACACCGGCCACCGAACCGACACCGGCCACCGAACCGACGCGGACCCCCGCCCCGAGCCCGCCGCCGACGCGTCAGCCTCCGCCGCCGGCGCCCGCATCGACTACCGCCACCCCAAGCGCCGCAGCGCCCCCGCCCCCGGCCCGGCCAACGCTCCGGCCGAGGCCGGTCCGGCTCCGGCCGCGCCCGCCTCCTCGCCCCACGGCAGCCCCGGGGCGTCCGACGGCCCCCCGGCGCCCGTGGCCGGTGACGCCGCCGGCTGGAGCATGGAGGAGCGGCTCTACAACCAGGTCTGGGGGATGTTCGAGGACCTGGCCCGCTCCGTCGCGGCCTACCGCAGCGCGTCCGGCTTCGCCGAGTCCCGGATGGAGCAGGAGCTCGACCAGGCCCTGTCCGACCCGCGCCACCGCCTCGGCACGGCCGCCGACGCCGCCCGCGCCACCGCCCGCGACCGGCACGCCGCCCTCGTCGCCCAGGCTCGCGCCGCCCTCGACCGCGACCTCGCCCAGCTCGCGGCCGAGTCGGCGGTCGTCGAACCCGCCCTGCCGCCCGCCTTCGCCCGCTGGGACAACCCCGTCTGGCAGGGCTACCACGTCCCGTCGGAGCGTCCGATGGCGCTGCGCCTGGGCGACCTGCACCTCCCGGAAGTCCTGGACCTGCGCATTCCCATGCTCGTCCGCCTTCCCCTGGAGCGCGGGCTGTGGATCGACAGCGGGACCGACGCCCACGCCGCGAGCCCCGGCCCCGGGCGCGACGTCACCCGGCGGGAGCTGGGCAGCGCGCTCACCGACGGGCCGCCCGACGAGGCCGCGGTGCGCCGGCTGGCCATGGAGACGGCCGTGGCGATCGCCGCCCGGCTGCTCGCCGTCCACCCCGCGGGTGACTTCGCGGTCCAGGTCATCGACCCCGGCGGTACCGCGGCGCCCGCGCTCGCGCCGCTGGTGGAGAGCGGCGCGCTGGCCGCGGCACCGATGCCCGGCGCGCGGGGCGTGGCCGCGGTGCTGGAGATGCTGACCCGCCGGGTGGAACTCGTCCGGATGGCGGTGCGCCACCGGGCCGGGGACTCGCTCCCGCCGGATCTCGACACCGCCGACCAGCTGCTGATCGTGCACGACTTCCCGCACGGCTTCGACGACCGCGCCCTCACCCGGCTCCGCTACCTCGCCGACGAGGGGCCGGCCGTCGGCGTGCATCTGCTGATGGTCGCCGACCGTGCCAGGACCGGGGAGTACGGCCCGGTCCTGGACCCGCTGTGGCGCTCGCTGCTGCGGATCACACCGGTCCCCGACACCCATCTCGCCGACCCCTGGGTCGGCCATGCCTGGACCTACGAGCCCTCGCTCGTCCCGGCGGGGAGCCAGGTGGTGCGTCAGGTGCTGGGCCGGGTCGCGGCTGCCCGCCGAGCATCCTGACCAGCTGTTTTGCCTATTTCTTTACTATTCATTGTCCTTCCTTTACGCTTCTTGGTGCGGAGGGGAGTATTCCCACTGCGACGTACCCGTCATCACGGATTGCGAGTGTGACGAGATCCCGGGGCGTCGGTCCCGTTCCCCCATCCGGCGGAACGGGGCGGAAGAGACCTCCGGCAGCGACGACGCTGTAAGTGCCGTACGACTCTGCCGGAGGAGCAGTGGACGTTTCCCCTACCCTGTGGGCCCTGACCATCCTTGGCCTGTGCGCCCTGATCGCCGCCGATTTCTTCATCGGCGGCCGCAAACCGCACGAGGTCTCCCTCAAGGAGGCCGGCATCTGGACCGGCGTCTGGATCGCGCTGGCCACGCTCTTCGGCCTCGGGCTGCTGCTGTTCGGCGGCGCCGCCCCGGCCGGTGAGTTCTTCGCGGGCTTCATCACCGAGAAGTCCCTGAGCGTCGACAACCTCTTCGTCTTTGTCCTGATCATGGCGAAGTTCGCGGTCCCGACGATCTACCAGCAGCGGGTGCTGATGGTGGGTGTGCTGATCGCGCTGGTGCTGCGGGCCGGCTTCATCGGCGCGGGCGCCGCGATCATCGCCAACTTCTCCTGGGTCTTCTACCTCTTCGGCGCGTTCCTCATCTGGACCGCATGGAAGCTGATCAAGGAGGCGCGCGCCGAGGAGGAGGACGAGGAGTTCGAGGAGAACCGCTTCCTCAAGATGGTCGAGAGGCGCTTCCCGTCGACCGACAAGTACCACGGCACCAAGCTGTTCGTGGTCGAGAACGGCAAGCGGCTGATGACGCCGATGCTGATCGTCATGCTGGCGATCGGCACCACCGACGTCCTCTTCGCCCTGGACTCCATCCCGGCGATCTTCGGCCTGACCCAGGACCCGTACATCGTCTTCACCGCCAACGCCTTCGCCCTGATGGGTCTGCGGCAGCTGTACTTCCTGATCGGCGGACTGCTCAAGAAGCTGGTCCACCTCTCGTACGGCCTGTCGGTCATCCTCGGGTTCATCGGCGTGAAGCTGGTGCTGCACGCCCTGCACGAGTCCGGGGTGCCCGTTCCGGAGATCAGCATTCCGGTGTCGCTGGGCGTCATCTGCGCCGTCCTGGTCGTCACGACGCTCACCAGCCTGCGCGCCTCGAAGAAGCAGGCCGTCGCCGACGCGGCGGCCAAGGAGCGCATCGACGTCTGAGGCCGGCCCACGACACGGCGCCCGGGTCCCCCTTCCCGCAGGAGGGGGACCCGGGCGCCGCCGTTCGTACGGGCCCGCCCCCGGGAGGCGTGGGCGGGCCCGTACGAACGGCGGCACCCGCGCTACCAGCCGCGCTCGCGCCACTCGGCGAGGTGCGGCCGCTCGGCGCCGAGGGTGGTGTCGTTGCCGTGACCCGGGTAGACCCAGGTCTCGTCGGGCAGTTCGCCGAAGAGCTTGTGCTCGACATCGTCGATCAGGCGGACGAAGTTCTCGGCACTGCCGAAGGTGTTGCCGACCCCTCCGGGGAACAGGCAGTCGCCGGTGAACAGATGCGGGGCGCCGTGCGGGTCGTCGTAGACCAGTGCGATGCTGCCCGGGGTGTGGCCGACGAGGTGACGGGCGGTCAGCTCGACCCGTCCGACGGTGAGGGTGTCGCCGTCGTCGAGCAGCACGTCCGTGGGTACCGGGATGCCCTCGGCGTCGTACCGCCCCGCGCAGGTCCGCGCACCCGTCGCATCGACCACCTCGCGCAGCGCGCCCCAGTGGTCGCCGTGCCGGTGCGTGGTGACCACGGACCCGATGCCGCTGTCGCCGATCAGCGAGAGGAGGGTGTGCGGTTCGGCGGCCGCGTCGATCAGCACCTGCTCATCGGTCGCCCGGCACCGCAGCACATAGGCGTTGTTGTTCATCGGACCGACCGCGACCTTCGAGATCATCAGGTCGGTCAGCTCGTGCACGTCGGCCGGTCCGCCGACCTTCACTGCTCCGCTGTAGCCCATGGGACCACTCTAGAGCGGCGGCACCACGGGCAGGTCGGAGCCGTGACTGTCGAGTTTGCCGCCCTCGTCGCGCCCGGTGAGCCAGCCCACCAGCGCCGTCGCGGAGCCCGTCACCACCACGGGGCCGTTCCCGGCGCCGGGGCCGGTGGCGAGCGCGCCGGTGCGCCAGCGGCGGCCGTCGTCGGTCCGCAGCTCCAACGGGGGCAGATCCGGGTGGCCGGCGAACTTGATGGTGGCCAGGAAGGCCAGTTCGCTGTCGACGAAGGCGGGCGAGAGCTGGTCGACGGTGTGGCCCACGCCGAGGTCGACATGGTGCAGTTCGAGCTCGGCCAGCCGGCGCAGGGGCAGCCGGTCGGCCCGTTCCACAACGTTGTTGCGCATCTCGACCTGGTAGGTCCGGCGATCCCGCGGCAGGGCGTCCATCGCCTTGTCGAACCGTGCCGCGGACTCCCTGAGGTCCGCCAGATGCGCCGCCAGCGGGCGGTCGGCGCCCCGCTCGATATCGGCCTCGCGGGCCTCGGGACCGGCGTACATCGGCGTGCGCACATCGGTCCGCGCCCAGGTCAGGAGGTTGCCCAGGGCGTCGGCGTTGCGGGCCAGATGGGACAGGACGTGGCCGCGGGTCCAGCCGGGCAGCAGCGACGGCTCGCCGATCGCCGCGTCGTCGAGCGTGCCGACCGCGGCGAGGAGCCGGTCGGTGGCCTCGCGGACGGCGGCCACGTCGTGCGGGAAGTCAGGCGCGGTGGGGGTCATGGTCCGACGCTAGCGCCGTCGGGGCGGGCGCGGGAGTGGGCCGGCGCCGATCGGGGTGCACACGGGCGGAGCGTGGTGCACGCGGGCGGAGCGGGCGGCGCACGACGGCGGCGGACAACCGCCGGTCCGCGCCGCCCGCGAGGAGCGAGGTTCAGACCGCCGCCGTGGCGGGCGACCCGAACCAGCGCCGGAGCGCGGCGTCCAGCTCGTCCGGGGTGCCCGGGCCGCCGGGGGAGTCCGCCGCCCAGGCGGTGCAGCCGTCGGGACGCACCAGCAGAGCGGCCAGTTCGGGCCGCCCCGGGCAGCGCGAGGGGAGCACCCGTATCCGGTCCTCGTATCCGGCGGCACGCCCGCGTACCCCGGCGTCCCCGGCGAGATCGAGCAACAGCCCCTGCCCGCCGTGCAGATGGTCGGCGAGCCGGGTGCCGTCGGCGAGTTCCAGGTCGGGTGCGCTGCGGCCGGTCAGCGGATGGTCGCCGGGCAGGTCGTAGCGCTGCCCGACCCCGGAGATCTTCTTGGCGAAGAAGGTGGTGGCGGCGGTCGTCCCGGTCAGTTCGGCGATCACCCCGCGCAGCGCCCTGGCGTGCGACTCCGGGCGCATCAGCGCCACTTGGGCCCGGGTCCACTCCAGCACCCAGGCGCCCAGCGGGTGCCGCTCGGCGGTGTACGTGTCGAGCAGTCCCTCGGGTGCCCAGCCGCGGACCGTGGCGGCCAGCTTCCAGCCGAGGTTCATGGCGTCGCCGAGGCCGAGGTTCAGCCCCTGGCCGCCGAACGGCGAGTGGACGTGCGCCGCGTCCCCGGCGAGCAGCACCCGCCCGGACCGGTAGTCGGGCACCTGCCGTGCGTGGTCCGTGAACCGGGTCGCCGAGAGCACCTTGTCGACGGTGACGTCCGCGACCCCCGACACCTTCCGCAGGGCGGTCTGCAACTCCTCGGCGGTGACGGGTGCTTCGCGGTCCGCGGGCGGCCCGTCGAACTCCACGGTGAGGATCCGGCCGGGCATCGGGCCGTGTGCGTACGTCCCGGTCTTTGTCCAGTTCCAGCCGGCGCCCAGGGCGTCGGCGCCGGTCAGCTCCACGAGGGCCTGGTGGCCGGTGATCTCCGGGTCCGTACCGGGGAACGGGAAGCCGGCGAGGCGGCGGACGGTGCTGCGGCCGCCGTCGCAGCCTGCCAGCCAGCCGGTGCGCAGCGACCCGTGGGAGGTGTGGACGCGCACCCCGTCCTCGTCGGCGTCGAAGCCGGTCAGGGTCACCCCGCGGCGCAGCTCGACGCCCAGTTCGGCGGCGCGGGCACCGAGCAGCCGCTCCAGGGCCTCCTGCGGTACGAGGCCGACCTCGGAGGCGGGCCCGAGGCCCTCGAAGTCCGGGTCGGACTCGTCCAGCAGGTCGCCGCGCAGCATGATGCCCGCGAAGTGCCCGGCGAACCTGGGAGGTTGCCGCACTCCGGTGGCGCCGGCCGCCTGGCGCTGCCGCAGGAACGCGCCGAACCTCTCGAAGGCGTCGCGCTGCGCGGCCCCCAGGGCGGGCAGCATCCCGCGCCGCTGAAAGGCCTCGGCGCTGGGGAAGTTGATCGCCCCTGCCTTGATCTTCGTATCCACTTCGGTCAGCCGCTCCAGGACGACGACCGACACGTCCGCCAGAGCCAGTTCGCAGGCGAGCATCAGCCCCACCGGGCCGCCCCCTGCCACTACTACGTCTGCGTCATGCTTCATGAGTGGAAGTGTAGTCACTATAAATTTGTTCCGGCTAAAGCCAGGGCTACCATTTCGGCCATGGCGGAGGGCGTGACGGACGGTGCGAGGAACGGCGTGGACGACGGCGGGACGGAGGGCGAGCGGCGCGGCGGGGGCACGGCGGCGGACGACGGGACGGACGGCCCGTGGAAGGAGACCGGTTTCACCGAGGACGAGGGGCGGCTGACGCTGCGCGAGCGCAAGAAGCTGCGCACCCGGCAGCGGATCTCCGGCGAGGCCACGCTGCTGTTCATCCGCCGCGGCTTCGACCACGTCACCGTCGCCGAGGTGGCCCGCGCCGCCGAGGTGTCCACGATGACGGTCTTCAACTACTTCCCGCGCAAGGAGGACCTCTTCCTCGACCGGATCCCCGAGGCGGGGGAGCGGATCACCCGCGCCGTCCGGGAGCGCGGCGCGGACGAGACGCCGCTCGCCGCGCTGCGCCGGCTCACCCTCGGTCTGCTCGCCGAGCGGCATCCGCTGGCCGGGGTGGGGGAGGGGTTCGAGCACTTCTGGCGCACGGTGCTGGACTCGCCGGCGCTGCGTGCGCGGGCTCGCGAGGCGGTCGAGGAACTGGAGCAGACCCTCGCCGCGCTGCTGTCGGAGGCGGCGGGCGGCGACCCGGAGCGCCCCGGCCGTACGGACCGGCTGGCCGCGGCACTGATCATCGCGGGGATCCGGGCGGCCTTCGTCGAAGCGGTGACCCGGCAGCTCGGGGGTGACCCGGTGGCGGCGGTGGCCGTTGAACAGGCGGAGGTGCTGCGGCGCACGTTCGATGCGCTGGAGCGGGCACTGGCCCGCGACGTCTGACGGGAGCATTTCCGCAGCGCACGGGCGTGCGGCGGGGCGGGAAGATTGTGGCTCCGCCACACGTTCGGGTGAAGAGGACTTGCGAGCCCGCTAAATCGAATGCGCGTGCTATAAGCTCGTGTGTGGCATCGCAAAGACAGTGCCGCGGCGGGCCCCATACCCTGGGGCGGGGGCTCCGCTCCGCTCCGTCGCCTCTGCTCACCCACCGCGCGGCGGACGCAGAGCCGCGGCCCTCCGCCCCCTCCAAGAAAGGTGCCGACCGGCGTGGCCGACCGTCTCATCGTCCGTGGCGCTCGCGAGCACAACCTCAAGAACGTCTCGCTCGACCTCCCCCGCGACTCCCTCATCGTCTTCACGGGGCTCTCCGGGTCGGGCAAGTCCTCGCTCGCCTTCGACACGATCTTCGCCGAGGGGCAGCGGCGCTATGTCGAGTCGCTCTCCTCCTATGCCCGGCAGTTCCTCGGGCAGATGGACAAGCCCGATGTGGACTTCATCGAGGGCCTGTCCCCCGCGGTATCCATCGACCAGAAGTCGACGTCGCGCAACCCGCGCTCGACGGTCGGCACGATCACCGAGGTCTACGACTACCTCCGCCTGCTCTTCGCCCGTATCGGCAAGCCGCACTGTCCCGAGTGCGGGCGGCCGATCGCCCGGCAGTCGCCGCAGGCCATCGTCGACAAGGTGCTCGAACTCCCCGAGGGCAGCCGCTTCCAGGTGCTCTCGCCGCTGGTGCGCGAGCGCAAGGGCGAGTTCGTCGATCTCTTCTCCGACCTCCAGACCAAGGGCTACAGCCGGGCCCGCGTCGACGGGGAGACCATCCAGCTCTCCGAGCCGCCGAAGCTGAAGAAGCAGGAGAAGCACACCATCGAGGTGGTCGTCGACCGCCTCACGGTCAAGGAGTCCGCCAAGCGGCGGCTGACCGACTCCGTCGAGACCGCCCTCGGGCTCTCCGGCGGCATGGTGATCCTCGACTTCGTCGATTTGGACGCCGACGACCCGCAGCGCGAGCGGATGTACTCGGAGCATCTGTACTGCGCCTACGACGACCTCTCCTTCGAGGAGCTGGAGCCCCGCTCCTTCTCCTTCAACTCCCCCTTCGGCGCCTGCCCCGACTGCACCGGCATCGGCACGCGCATGGAGGTCGACCCCGAGCTGATCATCCCCGACGAGGACCGCTCCCTTGACGAGGGCGCCATCCACCCCTGGTCGCACGGCCACACCAAGGAGTACTTCGGCCGCCTGGTCGGTGCGCTGGCGGACGCCCTCGGGTTCCGTACGGACATCCCCTGGGCCGGGCTGCCCAGCCGCGCCAAGAAGGCCCTGCTGAACGGCCACAAGACCCAGATCGAGGTGCGCTACCGCAACCGGTACGGCCGCCAGCGCGCCTACACCACCCCCTTCGAGGGCGCCGTCCCGTTCGTCAAGCGGCGGCACTCCGAGGCGGAGAGCGACAGCAGTCGGGAGCGCTTCGAGGGCTATATGCGCGAGGTGCCCTGCCCGACCTGTGAGGGCACCCGGCTGAAGCCGATCGTGCTCGCCGTCACGGTCCAGGAGCGGTCGATCGCCGAGGTCGCGGCCATGTCGATCAGCGACTGCGCCGACTTCCTGCGGGAGATGAAGCTCACCGCCCGCGAGAAGAAGATCGCCGAGCGGGTCCTCAAGGAGGTCAACGAGCGGCTGAAGTTCCTGGTCGACGTCGGCCTGGACTACCTCTCGCTGAACCGCGCGGCCGGCACCCTCTCCGGCGGCGAGGCCCAGCGCATCCGCCTCGCCACCCAGATCGGCTCCGGTCTGGTGGGCGTGCTCTACGTCCTCGACGAGCCGTCGATCGGTCTGCACCAGCGCGACAACCACCGCCTGATCGAGACCCTGGTGCGGCTGCGCGACATGGGCAACACCCTGATCGTCGTCGAGCACGACGAGGACACCATCAAGGTCGCGGACTGGGTGGTGGACATCGGCCCCGGCGCGGGCGAGCACGGCGGCAAGGTCGTGCACAGCGGCCCGATGAAGCAGCTGCTGGCCACCAAGGAGTCGATCACCGGCCAGTACCTCTCCGGCAAGAAGACCATCGCGACCCCCGACGTCCGGCGGCCCGCCGACCCGTCGCGGCAGCTGACGGTCCACGGCGCGAAGGAGAACAACCTCCGCGACATCGACGTCTCCTTCCCCCTCGGGGTGTTCACCGCCGTCACCGGCGTCTCCGGATCCGGCAAGTCGACGCTGGTCAACGACATCCTCTACACCCACCTGGCGCGCGAGCTGAACGGTGCCAAGTCGGTGCCGGGCCGGCACACCCGGGTGGCCGGCGACGACCTGGTGGACAAGGTCGTACACGTCGACCAGTCGCCGATCGGCCGCACCCCGCGCTCCAACCCGGCCACCTACACCGGCGTCTTCGACCACGTCCGCAAGCTCTTCGCGGAGACGATGGAGGCCAAGGTCCGCGGCTACCTGCCGGGGCGCTTCTCCTTCAACGTCAAGGGCGGCCGCTGCGAGAACTGCTCCGGCGACGGCACGATCAAGATCGAGATGAACTTCCTGCCGGACGTGTACGTGCCGTGCGAGGTCTGCCACGGCGCGCGCTACAACCGGGAGACGCTGGAGGTCCACTACAAGGGCAAGTCCATCGCCGAGGTGCTGGACATGCCCATCGAGGAGGCGCTGAGCTTCTTCGAGGCGGTGCCCACCATCGCCCGGCACCTCAAGACGCTCAACGAGGTCGGCCTCGGCTATGTCCGGCTCGGCCAGTCCGCGCCGACGCTCTCCGGTGGTGAGGCGCAGCGCGTCAAGCTGGCCAGCGAGCTCCAGAAGCGCTCGACGGGCAGCACCGTCTACGTCCTCGACGAGCCGACCACCGGTCTGCACTTCGACGACATCAGCAAGCTGATCAATGTGCTGTCCGGCCTGGTGGACAAGGGCAACACGGTGATCGTCATCGAGCACAACCTCGATGTGATCAAGACGGCGGACTGGGTCGTCGACATGGGCCCCGAAGGCGGCAACGGCGGCGGCCTGGTCGTCGCCGAGGGCACCCCCGAGGGTGTCGCGTCGATCCCGGCCAGCCACACCGGCAAGTTCCTGCGGGAGATCCTCGGCGACCGCGTCAGCGACGCCGCGCCGGTGGGGGCCACCCCGAAGAAGCCGGCGGCCAAGAAGGCCGCGGCAAAGAAGACGGCCGCGAAGAAGACCGCGGCCAAGAAGACGACGGCGCGGGCCCGCAAGGCCTGATACCGCCGGACGGCACCGGCCGGGCCGTCACCGCTCTCCAGACGAGGGAGCGGTGGCGGCCCGTTTCGCCGCCGCCACCGCCGCCTACGCCGCCAACTCCGTGGCGAACGGCGGTTCCGCGCCCGCGCGGGAGCAGGTGACGGCGGCCGCGCGGGCGGCGAAACGCAGGATGTCGCGCCAGTCGTCGTCGCCGAGAGCGGCCACGGCGGGGTACGAGAGGGCGCCGTGGACGTCCAGACGGTGCAGCAGCGCGGCGTTGACGGTGTCGCCGGCCCCGATGGTGTCGACGACGGTGACCCGCTCACCGGGGACCGTCACCTCCCCGCCGCCCCGTGTCAGCACCGTCAGTCCGTCGCCCCCGCGGGTGAGGACGATCGCCGCGGGCCCGGCGGCCAGCCAGCCCTTCGCCGCCGCCGTGACCGCCTCCCAGGTGCCGCCGGCCGCGGCGCCGGGCCCGGCCAGCCACAGGGCGTCCTCCTCCGACAGCTTCAGCAGGGCGACGTCGGGGAGCCAGGAACGGAAGCGGGCCCGGTAGGCGTCCGGGTCCGGGATCAGACCGGGCCGGATGTTCGGGTCGAGGGCGGTGAAGACACCGCGCCGGGCCTCGCGGCGCAGCAGGGACTCGTACGCGCTCGCGCCCGGCTCCAGGACGAGCGAGCAGGTGCCCAGGGAGAGCGCGCGGGCCGCGGCGGGCAGCGCCGGCGGCAGGGTGAAGAGCCGGTCGGCGGTGCCGTCCGCGTAGAAGCCGTAGCCCGCCGAGCCGTCCGCGCTGATGTCCGCCACGGCGAGGGTGGTCGGCTCGCCGCCGCGCTGCACCAAGGACGTGTCGACACCGCCGCCGCGCAGCCCCTGGAGCAGCGCCTCGCCGAAGCTGTCGGTCGAGATCCGGGAACAGAACGCGGCGGGCGAGCCCAGCCGCCCCAGCGCGACCGCGGTGTTGTACGGGCCGCCGCCGCGCCGCGGCAGCAGCGCCGGCAACCTGCCGTCCGCGGTGGCGGCGCCGGTGCCCCCGTCGGAGGGGGAGGTGTCCTGCGGGCTGGGGACGAGGTCGATCAGTGCCTCGCCTGCGACGACGATCACGGGGCGGGGTTCCTTTCCTGGGCGGCCGAGGGCGTGGCCGGGGCGGGTTCGGCGCAGCCGCACGACGTACGGTGCACGAAGGTGCAGGGGAGACGGACGGTGCGCGGGGGCCGGTCCGGCTCCGCCAGGCGCTCCAGCAGCAGCCGGACCGCCGCCGCCCCGATGTCCTTGCTGGGCTGGGCGATCGCGGTCAGCCGCGGGGTGAACAGATCGGCCCACGAGAAGTCGTCGAAACAGGCCAGCGCGATGTCGCGGGGCACCTCCAGGCCGAGGTCGCGCAGTGCCCGGAGGGTGCCGATGGTCATCGCGTTGTTGGCGGTGATGAGCGCGGTGGGCGGCTTCGGGGCGGCCAGCAGCCGGCGGGTGGCGTCCTCGGCGCCGGCCGCCTCGGAGTTGCCGCCGGCGAGGAGTCCGGGCGCGAAGGGCAGGCCGGCGGCGCGCAGCCCCTCGCGGTAGCCCTGGACCCGCTCGGTGGTCGTGCTCAGGCCGGGCAGACCGGCCACCAGACCGATCCGGGTGTGCCCCGACTCGGCCAGATGCCCGACCAGTTGGCGCACCGGGCCGGCGTTCTCGGCGCACACCTGGTCGTGGTCGTCGCCGACCAGCCGGTCCAGGAAGACGGTGGGCACCTCGCGGCGGGTCAGGTACTCCACCAGCCCGGCGGGCTCCGCGGAGGGCGCCACGATCATGCCGTCCACGCGGCGCTCGTGCAGCAGCTGGACGACCTTGCGCTCGTGCCGCGGGTCGTCGTGCGGATCGGTGATCAGCAGGCTGTAGCCGGCCTCCAGGGCGCCGGCCTCGACGCCCTGGAGGATCTCGGTGAAGTACGGGTTGCTGATCGCGGAGACCGCCAGGCCGATCGAGCGGGTGCGGGAGGTGACCAGGGAGCGGGCCAGGGTGTTGTGGGTGTAGCCGAGTTCCTCGATGGCGCCGAGGACCGCGGCGCGGGTGTCGGGGCGGACCGGACGGGTGTCGTTCAGCACATGCGACACCGTGGCGACGGAGACTCCCGCGCGCCGTGCCACATCCGTCATCGTCGTCATCCGGTTCTTCCTCCCCGAGCGTGCGGCACCCCGTCGGTGCCGCGGCCTCCCACGGCCGCGTCCCGCGAAGTCCACCACACTACGAGCACCCGCCCCGAATCGTAAACGCTTGCGTAAGCGTTTACGCCCAAGCTACCTTCCCGGCATCGCAATCCCGCACGACGTCGTGAGGAGGCGCCGATGCGCGCTCTCGTGGTCACCGCACCGGGCAAGGGGGGCAGCACCGCTGTCACCGAGCTGCCCGACCCCTGCCCGGAGCCCGATGAGGTGGTCGTGCGCGTCACGTCCTGCGGGCTGTGCGGCACCGATATGCACCTGCTCGGCGGCGAGCTGCCGGCCGCGGTCTATCCGCTGGTGCCCGGGCACGAGCTGACCGGCGAGATCGTGGCGGTGGGCGCCGCGGTGACCGGCCGGGCGGTCGGGGAACGCGTCGCCGTCGACCCCAACATGCCGTGCGGCGCCTGCCACTACTGCCGGATCGGCCGCGGCAACCTCTGCGAGGACTACACCGCGGTCGGCGTCACCCGCGCCGGCGGCTTCGCCGAGCTGGTCGCCGTGCCCGCACGCTGCTGCTACGTGCTGCCCGACGGGCTCTCGGAGGCCGCGGCGGGACTCGTCGAGCCGCTGTCCTGCGCGGTGCACGGCCTCAACCGGCTGCCGCGCCGGCCCGGCGAGCACTACCTGATCTACGGCGCCGGCACCATGGGCCTGATGATGGCCGCCCTCGTCCAGGCCGCGGGCGCCGCCTCGGTGTCCGTCGTGGACCTCAACGAGGACCGGCTGGCGTTCGCGGAGTCCTTCGGCGTCGACGTGGCGGTGACCGGCGCCGACCGGCTCGGGCGCACGCCCGGCTTCGAGGTCGTGGTCGACGCGACCGGCGCCGTCGCGGCCATCGAGGACGGGCTGGGCCGGGTCCGCCGCGGCGGCACCTTCCTGCAGTTCGGCGTCGCCGACCCGGCGGGCACGGCGTCCTTCTCGCCGTACCGCGTCTACCACCACGAGATCGACATCATCGGTTCGATGGCGGTCCACCACAGCTTCCAGCCCGCCATCGACCTGCTCGCCTCCGGGACGGTCGCCCTCGACGCCCTGGTCAGCGACGTCTATGGTCTGCACGAGTTCGACGAGGCGGTGGCCCGGTTCCGGGCGGGCACCGGCCGGAAGATCCACATCGCCCCGCAGAAGGGCTGAGCGCGGTGCCCACACGCATCAAGAACGCACTGATCTGGGTCTTCGGGGCCCTCGGCGGCATCCTGTGGGGCTATGACACCGGAGTCATCTCGGGCGCCATGCTCTTCATCAAGAACGACATCGCCCTCACCCCGCTCCTGGAGGGCCTGGTCGTCTCGGGCCTCCTGGTGGGCGCCATGCTCGGCGCCGGTCTCTCGGGACGGCTGGGCGACTCCTGGGGGCGCCGCCGGCTGATCCTCGCGGCCTCCGGGGTCTTCATCCTCGGCACCCTCGGCGCCTCCTTCGCCTTCGGCCCCGCCTCGCTGATCGCCTCCCGGTTCGTGATCGGCATCGGCGTCGGCATCGCCTCCGTCGTCGTCCCGCTCTACCTCACCGAACTCGCCCCCAAGCAGGTGCGCGGCGGGCTGACGTCCCTGATGCAGCTGCTGGTCACGGTCGGCATCTTCGTCGCGTACGGCACCGACTACCTGCTGGCCGGCGCCGGGGCCTGGCGCTGGATGATCGGCCTCGGCGTGATCCCGGCCGCCGTGCTGGCGCTGGGCATCCTCACCCAGCCGGAGAGCCCGCGCTGGCTGGTGCGCAAGGGCCGCACCGACGAGGCCCGTACGGTGCTGACCCGGCTGCGCGGGGACGCCGGCGCGGCGGGGGAGGAGCTGGCGGAGATCGAGCGGGCCGAGCACGCCGAACGGGCGCAGAGCGAGCCGCTGACCCTGCGGCGGCTGCTGTCGCCGCAGCTGCGCCCGGTGTTCGTGGTGGGGATGCTGCTGGTCCTCTTCCAGAACTTCGTCGGCATCAACACGATCATCTACTACGCGCCGACCCTGCTCACCGACATCGGTTTCGGCTCGGACGGCGCGATCCTCGCCAACGTCGGCATCGGCCTGCTCAACATGCTGATGACGCTCCCGGCGATGCGGCTCATCGACCGCCGGGGGCGCAAGCCGCTGCTGCGGTGGGGCGCGCTGGGCATGTGCGCGGCGATGGTGCTGCTGGCCGTCACCAACCTCTCCGGACTCGGCTACGGCGCGCTGCTGTCCGCGCTCACCCTCCTGGGGATCGCGCTCTACATCGCGTCGTTCGCCGTCTCCTGGGGGCCGGTGCAGTGGGTGATGCTGCCCGAGCTGTTCCCGATGCGGATCCGGGCGGCCGCGGTCGGCCTGTGCGTGCTCTTCAACTGGCTGTTCAACATGATCGTGGCGCTGGTGTTCCCCTCGCTGCTGCAGACCTGGGGCGCCGGCGTCAACTTCCTGTTCTTCGCCGGGACGACCCTGCTGGCGTTCCTCTTCGTGCAGCGGCTGCTGCCGGAGACCAAGGGCCGCAGCCTGGAGGAGATCGAGCAGGACCTGCTGCGGGGGCGTCCGGCCCGGCCGGAAGCGGAGCGGTCTGTGCCGGTATCGTCGGGAGCCGCCCACCACTGACGCCCTGACCTCTGGAGCAGCCATGAGCCAGCCCCCCGCCCGACGGACCGTGCTGCGGGGGGCCGCGCTCGCCGGTGCCGCGGGCCTCGGCCTGACGGCCTGCTCGACGGGGGACTCCGGCGCGAACGCCTCGGCGGTGCCCGCCGAACCGGTCGACCTCGGGGCCGCCGCCGCGGTGCCGGTCGGCGGTGCCAAGCTCTACCGCGAGGACCGCCTCGTCGTCTCGCAGCCCGCCAAGGGCACCTACAAGTGCTTCAGCGCCAAGTGCACACACGCCGGCTGCATCCTGGCCGAGGTCGAGAAGAAGGAGGGCGGCTGCCCCTGCCACGGCAGCCGCTTCGACGTCACCACCGGCAAGGTCGTCCAGGGCCCGGCGTCCGAGCCGCTGCCCGAGGTCCCGGTCAAGGCCGAGAACGGCAAGCTGATCGCGGGCTGAGGCGCGGGCCGCCACCCAGGGCCGGGCCCCGGTGACCCCGGCCTACTCCCAGTCCCAGGCGATCCCCAGTATCCCGGGCCGTACCCCCTGCTCCACGAGGTGCACGGCGCGGTGGTGCTCGCTGAGCGGCAGCTCCTGCCGGCCGCTGCGCGGGGCGCCGGCCGCGACCTGTGCGAAGCGGGTGCAGCGCACCGGCAGCGCCGCCTCGTCGAAGCGCACCTGCAGGACGTACTGCCCGCCGGCGACGCCGAAACCGCGCTGGTACTCCGTGCTCGGGCCGCCGCTGCCGTCCTCGAAGCCGTAGCCGAAGACATGGGTGTCACCGGCCCGCAGCCGGGCGTCGAAGAGCAGCTCGGCGATCACCACTCCGGCCTCGGCGTTCCCGCGCACCCGGCCCAGCCGGCAGTTCTCGGCGGCCCGCACCCGCACCCGGGAGGGATCACAGCCCGCGTCGCCCCGGTGGACGGCCACGAAGCGGTCCACGCCGTCCCGGTGCGCGCGGACCACGTGGAGCGATTCGCGGGCGAGGAGCCGGCGCTCGGGCCCGATACGGACGCGTTCGTGATGGCCCACGGTGTGCAGCCCGCCGTCCACCGGGGCGTCCAGCTCGTCGAACAGCCGCCGCACCGTGGTGGCGGGCGCCGCCGGCGAGCGGTACGAGCGGGCGGGCGGCCGCTCGGCCTCCGGGCGGGCACCGCCCTCCGGCACCAGCAGCCGGTGCAGCGAGCGCGCCGGCAGGTCGAGGACCTCTTCCAGGGCGCGCACCGCCCGCAGCGACTCGGGGCGCTGCGGCCGCCGGGCTCCCTGCTGCCAGTAACTGAGGCTGGTCACCCCGATGGTGACGCCGCGCTGGGCGAGCTTGTGCTGTACGCGGGTGAGGGCGAGCCCCCGCTCGGTGAGTGCGGAGCGCAGCGCGAGATGGAACGGCCCGGTCCGCAGCAGTTGGGCCAGCTCCGCCGACCGGGGGGTGTCCTGTGCCATGGTTTCGGTCCTCCGGTCGCGCGGGGTGAACGTTCACAACCGGATCGCACGCTGTGGGCGCCGCCTGCCTGTTCACCGCAGTACGCCGGGCACCGGCCGTTCCCATGGGGGCGGTCCGTCCACACCCTCATGCCACCCCGCATTGAAGCGTGTCGACCTGCCTGCGACAACACCTGACGCTCCTGCGCGGTATCCGGAGGCGCTCCTCTTCCCTTCACCCCGGGGTCGGGAGGAGTGCCGCCCCCGCGCAGCACGCTTCCGGCCGGATGGGGTCGACTCCGGTGCGTACGCGACCGGTTGGTTTCGCTGTGGCACCCCGCCGAGCGAGACCGACGCCGACCGGCCCGTCGGGACCGGGGCCCCATGGGCCGCCGGCAGTGGCCCCCTGCATGTGATCCACGGATATGACACGGACCGCCACCGGGCGCACCGGGGTGATCCATGATCGGCCAACAACCGCTACAACTGGGGCGATTTCGGCTACAACCCGAACGACGGCGCCTTCTCCTGGACACACTCCCCGTACCGGATAGGAGCCTGGGGCCATGAGGAAGCGCACCGCCGTCCGTACCGCCCTCCGTGCCGTCGCCACCGGCACGTCCGCCACGGCCCTCCTCGGCCTCACCCCGCACCTCGCCCTGGCCGCGCCCGCCCCCGTGCCACGGACCCCCGCGGCGAGCCTCACCGCCGCCCATGCGGCGGCCACCGCCCCCGCGGCCCTCGACACCGTCGCCCGGTTCTTCGCGGCCGAGCGGGAGCGCGGCGGCGCCCGCACCGGTGGCCCCGGCGCCGTGCGGGCCGCGCCGCGCGTCGAGGGAGCCGTCGTGCCCGTCTACGTCCTGTCACCGGACTTCGTCCGCGGCCGCGAGGGTGCCCCCGTCGCCCGCCTGGCGTTCCTCGCCGGCAGGGCCGTCGCGGGCGACGGCCGCACGGCCTCGGTGCGGATCGCGCGGCGGGGCGCCGCCTGGAAGATCGTCCGCATCGCCGCCGGCGACGACGAGACCCGCTACAGCGCGGCCGGGGCCGCACGGGCGAAGGGCGGCACGGTCTTCCGCGAGCCGGGGACCGACGCCTGGTACGTGCAGCGCGGCGACCGCGTCGAGCCGCTGGACGCGGAAGCCCGGCAGGCCGTCGGCGCGCACGGCACCACGGTCGCCGCCTACCGGGAACGGGTCGCGCGGGCCTACGGGGACAAGCTCCCCGGCACCGCGTACGACCGGCGCGGCGCGGCGGGCGGCTACGGTCCGGTGGCCGGGGCCGGGACCGCCACGGGGGCCGGTGCCCGGCAGCCGCACGCCCCGCGGCCCGTCACGACGGCCGGGCTCGCGGACGACAGCCTGCCGGTGACCGCCGCCACGACCCTCGCGGGCGCCGCCGCCCTGCTCGCCCTGGCACTGTCCGCCTCGGCGCCACTACGGAGGCGGCGCAGCGGCTGAGGAGGGGCGGAGGGGGAGGGGGCGCGCAACGCCCACCCACCTCCCGCCCGCCCCGCCGCCGTTCGCCGCCGCCGATGCCGGACGGCGACGGTCCGGGAACGGTGATTGTCGGTCCCGGTCAGTAGGGTGGTGTGCATGGCAGACCCCAGCAGCTACCGACCCAAGCCGGGACAGATCCCCGACTCGCCGGGGGTCTATAAGTTCCGCGACGAACACGGCCGGGTCATCTACGTCGGCAAGGCCAAGAGCCTGCGCCAGCGCCTGGCCAACTACTTCCAGGACCTGGCCGGACTCCACCCGCGGACGCGCACGATGGTCACCACCGCGGCCGCCGTCGAGTGGACCGTCGTCACCACCGAGGTCGAGGCGCTCCAGCTCGAATACACCTGGATCAAGGAGTTCGACCCGCGCTTCAACGTCAAGTACCGCGACGACAAGAGCTATCCGTACCTCGCGGTGACCCTCAACGAGGAGTTCCCGCGCGTCCAGGTCATGCGCGGCGCCAAGAAGAAGGGCGTGCGCTACTTCGGTCCGTACGGCCACGCCTGGGCCATCCGCGAGACCGTCGACCTGATGCTGCGCGTCTTCCCGGTGCGGACCTGCTCCGCGGGCGTCTTCAAGCGCTCCGCGCAGATCGGCCGCCCCTGCCTGCTCGGCTACATCGGCAAGTGCTCGGCCCCCTGCGTCGGCCGGATCTCCCCGCAGGAGCACCACGAACTCGCCGAGGAGTTCTGCGACTTCATGGCCGGCCGCACCGGCGCCTACCTCCGCCGCCTGGAGCGGCAGATGCAGGACGCGGCCGAGGAGATGGAGTACGAACGCGCCGCCCGGCTCCGCGACGACATAGGCGCCCTCAAGCGGGCCATGGAGAAGAGCGCCGTGGTCCTCGCCGACGCCACCGACGCCGACCTGATCGCCGTCGCGGAGGACGAACTCGAAGCCGCCGTCCAGATCTTCCACGTCCGCGGCGGCCGGGTGCGCGGCCAGCGCGGCTGGGTGACGGACAAGGTCGAGGCCGTCACCACCGGCGGCCTCGTCGAGCACGCCCTCCAGCAGCTGTACGGCGAGGAGCGGGGCGACGCCGTCCCCAAGGAGGTCCTGGTCCCGGCGCTCCCCGAGCCGGTCGAGCCGGTCGCGCAGTGGCTCTCCGAGCGCCGCGGCTCCCAGGTCTCGCTGCGCATCCCGCAGCGCGGCGACAAGAAGGACCTGATGGCCACGGTCGGCCGCAACGCCCAGCAGGCCCTGGCCCTGCACAAGACCAAGCGCGCCTCCGACCTCACCACCCGCTCCCGCGCCCTGGAGGAGATCGCCGAGGCGCTCGGCCTGGACGCGGTGCCGCTGCGCATCGAGTGCTTCGACATCTCCCACCTCCAGGGCGACGACGTCGTCGCCTCGATGGTGGTCTTCGAGGACGGTCTCGCCCGGAAGAGCGAATACCGCCGCTTCCAGATCAAGACCTTCCAGGGCCAGGACGATGTCCGGTCCATGCACGAGGTCATCGGCCGCCGCTTCAAGCGCTACCTCCAGGAGAAGCAGAAGTCCGGCGAGTGGACACAGGAGCCGGCCGGGGACCCCCAGGGGGACGTCAACGGCGTCACCGGCAGCAGCGGCGGCGTCACCGTCCACGACGGCGAACCGGAGCCGGACCCCCTGGCCGGCCGCCCGACCGACGAGGACGGCCGCCCCAAGCGGTTTGCCTACCCGCCCCAGCTCGTGGTCGTCGACGGCGGCGCCCCGCAGGTCGCGGCCGCCCGCCGGGCCCTGGACGAGCTCGGCATCGACGATGTCGCCGTATGCGGCCTGGCCAAGCGCCTCGAAGAGGTCTGGCTGCCCGAGGAGGACGACCCGGTGGTGCTGCCGCGCAGCAGCGAGGGCCTCTACCTCCTCCAGCGCGTCCGCGACGAGGCGCACCGCTTCGCGATCACCTACCAGCGCAGCAAGCGCGGCAAGCGGCTGAAGTCCTCCCCGCTCGACGCCGTCGCCGGACTCGGCGACACCCGCCGCCAGGCGCTGCTCAAGCACTTCGGTTCGGTGAAGAAGCTGCGGGCCGCGACGGTCGACGAGATCTGCGAAGTCCCGGGCGTCGGCCGCAAGACCGCGGAGACGGTCGCCGCGGCGCTGGCCGGGGCGGCGCCGTCCGCCCCCGCGGTGAACACCGCCACAGGAGAGATCATTGAGGATGACGGGGCCCCACCGGCCGCGTTGTCGGCAGAACGGGGGCAGGAACGATGAGCACACCGCACGAAGCGCAGGAACCCGAGAGAGACGGTGCACAGGTGAGTACGGGCACGACCGACCAGGGCGAGAGCGCCGCGATCCCCGAGTTGGTGATCATCTCCGGGATGTCCGGCGCCGGCCGGAGCACGGCCGCGAAGTGTCTGGAGGACCTCGGCTGGTTCGTCGTCGACAACATCCCGCCCGAGCTGATCGCGCCGATGGTCGAGCTGGGCGCCCGCTCGCAGGGCAACGTCGCCCGGATCGCGGTCGTCGTCGATGTCCGCGGCCGCCGCTTCTTCGCCAACCTCAAGGAGTCGCTGGCCACCCTCGACGCGCAGAACGTCAAGCGCCGCATCGTCTTCCTGGAGTCCTCGGACGAGGCCCTGGTGCGCCGCTTCGAGTCGGTGCGCCGCCCGCACCCCCTCCAGGGCGACGGCCGGATCGTCGACGGCATCGTCGCCGAGCGCGACCTGCTGCGCGAGCTGCGCGGCGACGCCGACCTGGTCATCGACACCTCCAGCCTCAACGTCCACGAACTCCGCGCCAAGATGGACGCCCAGTTCGCCGGCGAGGAGGTCCCCGAGCTGCGCGCCACGGTCATGTCCTTCGGCTTCAAGTACGGCCTGCCGGTCGACGCCGACATGGTCATCGACTGCCGGTTCATCCCCAACCCGCACTGGGTGCCCGAGCTGCGCCCCTTCACCGGCCTGAACGAAGAGGTCAGCGGCTACGTCTTCAGCCAGCCGGGCTCCAAGGAGTTCCTGGACGGCTACACCGAGCTGCTGCGGATCGTGGCCGAGGGCTACCGCCGTGAGGGCAAGCGCTATGTGACCATCGCCGTGGGCTGCACGGGCGGCAAGCACCGCAGTGTCGCGATGTCCGAGAAGCTCGCCCGCCGCCTGGTCTCCGAAGGGGTGGAAACCGTCATCGTCCACCGCGACATGGGGCGCGAGTGAGCGGGCGGGCACCACGGCTGCGCCGGGTCCGGCGATTCGTCCCCAGCGGCCGTATGACGAAGGGGGCCACCCCCAAGGTGGTGGCACTGGGCGGCGGCATGGGCCTGTCCGCCTCGCTCACGGCGCTGCGCCGGATCACCGGCGACCTGACCGCGGTCGTCACGGTCGCCGACGACGGCGGCTCCAGCGGCCGTCTCCGCGACGAGCTGGGCGTCCTGCCGCCCGGCGACCTGCGCAAGGCGCTGGCCGCGCTGTGCGGCGACGACGACTGGGGCCAGACCTGGTCGAGGGTGATCCAGCACCGCTTCACCAGCGAGGGCGAGCTGCACGACCACGCGGTCGGCAACCTGCTGATCGTCGCGCTGTGGGAGCAGCTCGGCGACCACGTCCAGGCGCTCGACCTGGTCGGCAGGCTGCTCGGCGCGCACGGCCGGGTGCTGCCCATGTCGGCGGTGCCCCTGGAGCTCCAGGCTCAGGTCAAGGGCCATGAACCGGGCAGCCCGGACGCGATCACCACGGTCCGCGGCCAGGCCACCGTCGCGCTCACCCGTGGCGAGGTGCAGTCCGTCCATGTGGTCCCCGAGGACCCGCCGGCCGTTCCCGAGGCGGTCGCCGCGGTGCGTGACGCCGATTGGGTGGTGCTCGGACCGGGTTCCTGGTTCTCCTCCGTGATCCCGCATCTGCTGGTGCCGGAGCTGCGCGAGGCCCTGGAGGAGACCAAGGCGCGGAAGGTCCTCTCGCTCAACCTTGCGCCCCAACCCGGCGAAACCGATGGCTTCTCCCCGCAGCGTCATTTGGAGGTTTTGGCCCGACACGCCCCTAAACTCGCCTTCGACGTGGTGCTGGCCGACAAGGCCGCCGTGCCCGACACCGAAGGTCTGACGGTTGCCGCGAAGCAGCTGGTCGGCAGCGAGGTCGAGCTGGCGGCGGTCGCCGCACAAGGAGACGACGCCCGGTCGAGCGCCGGGGGAGCCCCCGACCGGCACGACCCGGAGCTGCTGGCAGCCGCGTACGACCGTATTTTTCGGATGCATGGAAGGATCGGCCCATGGCGATGACGGCAGCGGTGAAGGATGAAATCTCCCGGCTCCCCGTCACCCGGACCTGCTGCCGGAAGTCGGAGGTCTCGTCGATCCTGCGGTTCGCGGGCGGTCTGCACCTGGTCAGCGGGCGCATCGTGATCGAGGCGGAGCTGGACACGGGCATCGCCGCCCGGCGGCTGCGCAAGGACATCCTGGAAATCTTCGGGCACAGCTCCGACCTGGTGGTGATGGCCCCCGGCGGCCTGCGGCGCGGCAGCCGCTACGTCGTACGGGTCGTCGCCGGCGGGGACCAGCTGGCGCGCCAGACCGGTCTGGTGGACGGCCGCGGCCGCCCCATCCGCGGGCTGCCGCCCCAGGTGGTGTCCGGCGCGACCTGCGACGCCGAGGCGGCCTGGCGCGGCGCCTTCCTGGCCCACGGCTCGCTGACCGAGCCCGGCCGCTCCTCGTCGCTGGAGGTCACCTGCCCCGGGCCCGAGGCGGCGCTCGCGCTCGTCGGCGCCGCCCGCCGGCTCGGCATCGGCGCCAAGGCCCGTGAGGTGCGCGGCGTGGACCGCGTCGTCGTCCGTGACGGTGACGCGATCGGCGCGCTGCTGACGCGGCTCGGCGCCCATGAGTCGGTGCTGGCGTGGGAGGAGCGGCGGATGCGCCGCGAGGTGCGGGCCACCGCCAACCGCCTCGCCAACTTCGACGACGCCAACCTCCGCCGCTCGGCCCGTGCCGCGGTCGCCGCCGGCGCCCGGGTGCAGCGGGCCCTGGAGATCCTGGGCGAGGAGGTGCCCGAGCACCTCGCCGCGGCCGGCCGACTGCGCATGGAGCACAAGCAGGCATCCCTGGAGGAGCTGGGTGCCCTCGCCGACCCGCCGCTGACCAAGGACGCGGTCGCCGGCCGGATCCGCCGGCTGCTGGCGATGGCCGACAAGCGCGCCCAGGACCTCGGCATTCCCGGCACGGAGTCCAACCTCACCGAGGAGCTGGCGGAGGGCATGGTCGGCTGAAACCCCGCCGGGCCTTCTCCCGTACGCGCCCCCGGCGCCCGCACTGGGCACCGGGGGCGCAGTGCTGCGCGGGGCGACGACGGGGCGCGCCCGGGTGCACGTCAGAGGGGCTGAAGGGCGCTCACTTGAGCATCTTTCGGCGCCGATGTCAATGTCACGTACGTCTCTTGCAGGGGGTAGGGTCGGAGGCGGTCGGGGACAGCCCATACAGCTCGCCGGTAACCCATCGGCGTACCTAACGAGGAGATCGGTTCGTGACGATCCGCGTAGGCATCAACGGATTCGGCCGCATTGGTCGTAACTACTTCCGCGCGCTCCTGGAGCAGGGCGCGGACATCGAGATCGTCGGTGTCAACGACCTGACCGACAACGCCACCCTGGTTCACCTGCTGAAGTACGACACCATCCTGGGTCGCCTCAAGCAGGACGTCAGCCACACCGACGACACCATCACGGTCGGCAACCAGACCTTCAAGACGATGGCCGAGCGCGACCCGGCGAACCTCCCCTGGGGTGAGCTCGGCGCCGACATCGTGATCGAGTCGACCGGCATCTTCACCAAGAAGGCCGACGCCGAGAAGCACCTCGCGGCCGGTGCCAAGAAGGTCCTGATCTCCGCGCCCGCCAAGGACGAGGACATCACGATCGTGATGGGCGTCAACAACGACAAGTACGACGCCGCCAAGCACCACGTCATCTCCAACGCCTCCTGCACCACCAACTGTGTGGCGCCCATGGCGAAGGTGCTCGACGAGAACTTCGGCATCGTCAAGGGCCTGATGACCACGGTCCACGCGTACACCAACGACCAGCGCATCCTGGACTTCCCGCACAGCGACCTGCGCCGCGCCCGGGCCGCCGCGGAGAACATCATCCCGACCTCGACCGGTGCCGCGAAGGCCACCGCCCTGGTCCTCCCGCAGCTCAAGGGCAAGCTGGACGGCATCGCCATGCGCGTCCCGGTCCCCACCGGCTCGGTCACCGACCTGGTGCTGGAGCTCGACCGCGAGGTCAGCAAGGACGAGATCAACGCCGCGTTCCAGAAGGCCGCCGAGGGCCAGCTCAAGGGCATTCTCGAGTACACCGAGGACCCGATCGTCTCCTCGGACATCGTGAACTTCCCGGCCTCCTGCACCTTCGACTCCTCCCTGACGATGTCGCAGGGCAAGCAGGTCAAGGTCGTCGGCTGGTACGACAATGAGTGGGGCTACTCCAACCGTCTGGTGGATCTGACCACCTTTGTCGGCGGCCAGCTCTGATCACTGGTTGACACCTGAGGCACCGAGATGTGAGGACGGGGCTCGTATGACGCGAAGATGCGTCGTACGGGCCCCGTCCCGTGACCGACCTACGCAAACGGAGTCACTTCCTCATGAAGACGATCGACGACCTCCAGGTCGCCGGACAGCGCGTCTTTGTCCGCGCTGATCTCAACGTGCCGCTGGACGGCACCACCATCACCGACGACGGCCGGATCCGCGCCGTCGCCCCGACGATCGCCAAGCTCGCCGAGCGCGGCGCAAAGGTGATCGTCGCCTCGCACCTGGGCCGTCCCAAGGGTGCTCCGGACGCCGCCTTCTCGCTGGCCCCCGCGGCCCGGCGGCTGGGCGAGATCCTCGGGCAGGACGTGGCGTTCGCGACCGACACGGTGGGTGACTCCGCCCGCTCCGTGACCGGCGGCCTCGCCGACGGCCAGGTGGCCGTCCTGGAGAACCTCCGCTTCAACGCGGGCGAGACCAGCAAGGACGACGCCGAGCGCGGCGCCTTCGCCGGCCAGCTCGCCGCCCTCGCCGACCTGTACGTCGGCGACGGCTTCGGTGCGGTGCACCGCAAGCACGCCTCGGTCTACGACCTGCCCCGGCGCCTCCCGCACGCCGCCGGTGACCTGATCGCCGCCGAGGTCGCCGTCCTGAGGAAGCTCACCGAGGACGTCAAGCGCCCCTACGTCGTCGCGCTGGGCGGCGCCAAGGTCTCCGACAAGCTCGCCGTCATCGACCAGCTCATCGAGAAGGCCGACCGCATCCTGGTCGGCGGCGGCATGGCGTACACCTTCCTCAAGGCCAAGGGCCACGAGGTCGGCATCTCGCTGCTGCAGGAGGACCAGGTCCCGGCCTGCCTGGAGTACCTGGCGCGGGCCGAGAAGCGCGGCGTGGAGTTCGTCCTCCCCGTCGACGTGCTGGTCTCCGCCGAGTTCCCGGACCTGAAGACCAAGGCCCCGGCCCACCCCGACATCGTCGCCGCGGACGCCATCCCGGCCGACAAGGAGGGCCTGGACATCGGCCCGAAGACCCGCGAGCTCTACGCCGCGAAGCTCGCCGACGCGGGCACCGTCTTCTGGAACGGCCCGATGGGCGTCTTCGAGCACCCCGACTACGCCGGCGGCACCAAGGCCGTCGCGCAGGGCCTGCTGGACTCGGACGCCTTCACCGTCGTCGGCGGCGGTGACTCGGCCGCCGCCGTGCGCCTGCTGGGCTTCGACGAGAATGCATTCGGCCATATTTCGACCGGTGGCGGCGCCAGCCTCGAATACCTCGAAGGCAAGACGCTGCCCGGCCTCGCCGCTCTGGAGGACTGAACAACGTGACCGCTCTCAACAACGGCCGCACCCCGCTGATGGCGGGCAACTGGAAGATGAACCTCAACCACCTCGAGGCCATCGCCCACGTCCAGAAGCTCGCGTTCGCGCTCGCCGACAAGGACTTCGACGCCGTGGAGGTCGCCGTCCTGCCGCCCTTCACCGACCTGCGGTCGGTGCAGACGCTGGTCGACGGCGACAAGCTCAGGATCAAGTACGGCGCCCAGGACATCTCGGCGCACGACGCCGGCGCCTTCACCGGCGAGATCTCCGGCGCGATGCTGTCCAAGCTCAAGTGCGCCTACGTGGCCGTCGGGCACAGCGAGCGCCGCCAGTACCACGGCGAGAACGAAGAGATCTGCAACGCCAAGGTCAAGGCCGCGTTCAAGAACGGGATCACCCCGATCCTGTGCGTCGGCGAGGGCCTGGACGTCCGCAAGGCCGGCAACCAGGTCGCGCACACCCTCGCCCAGGTCGACGGCGGCCTGCTGGACGTCCCGGCCGAGCAGGCCGAGACCATCGTGATCGCCTACGAGCCGGTGTGGGCCATCGGCACCGGCGAGGTCGCCACCCCCGAGGACGCGCAGGAGGTCTGCGGTGCCATCCGCGGCCGCCTCGCCGAGCTCTACAGCCAGGAGCTGGCCGACAAGGTCCGCATCCAGTACGGCGGCTCGGTCAAGTCCGGCAACGTCGCCGCGATCATGGCGCAGCCCGACGTCGACGGCGCGCTGATCGGCGGCGCGGCGCTGGACGCGGACGAGTTCGTGAAGATCGTCCGCTTCCGCGACCAGTAGCAGCTATGACGAGGGGGAGCCCTCGTCGTACCCTGTCGGGGCCGGGACCGGTGCAGCAGCGCCGCCCCCGGCCCCGCACCGTCTCGTGCGGATATCGTGATCCAAACGTCCGTCCGTCAGTCCTAGAGAGTTGGTCCAGCCGTGGTCATCGGGTTCTCGATCGCCCTCATCGTCTTCAGCCTGCTGCTGATGATGCTGGTGCTCATGCACAAGGGAAAGGGTGGCGGCCTGTCCGACATGTTCGGCGGCGGTATGCAGTCCTCGGTCGGTGGCTCCTCGGTCGCCGAGCGCAACCTCGACCGCATCACCATCGTGGTGGGTCTGCTGTGGTTCGCCTGCATCGTGGTGCTCGGCATCCTGATGAAGCTCAGCAACTGACGCTGCGTCGGAGGTGCGGCCTATCATTGAGGGAGGCGTCCTCGGACGGGTAACTCCAGCCACTGGACGCGCGTTGGGCCTTACGTAGACTGGGGCGTTCCGCAGCGCAGCTGCTGCGAGAGGCTGTGCAGCACCATTACGCAGGGAGTTACGACCGTGGCAAGTGGCAACGCGATCCGAGGAAGTCGGGTCGGGGCGGGGCCGATGGGGGAGGCCGAGCGCGGCGAGTCCGCGCCGCGCACCCGCATCTCCTTCTGGTGCTCCAACGGGCACGAGACGCAGCCCAGCTTCGCCGGCGACGCGCAGGTTCCGGACACCTGGGACTGCCCGCGCTGTGGTTTCCCGGCAGGCAAGGACCGGGACAGCCCGCCGGACCCGCCGCGCACCGAGCCGTACAAGACCCACCTCGCCTACGTCCGGGAGCGGCGCAGCGACGCCGACGGCGAGGCGATCCTCGCGGAGGCACTCGCCAAGCTCCGCGGCGAGATCTGACGGACCCGCAGACACACCGGCCGGCCCGGCCGGAGGGACACACCGCCCTCCGGCCGGGCCGCTCGCGTATCCGCCGCCCCGCGCGGCGGCCCCCGGGGCGCCGGCGCCGCCACCTGTTCTTCAGGTGTCCGACAGCGCCCCGTCCCGCGGCGGACAGATACCTTCCCCCGCTCTCGGCTTCGCTCGAGTGGGAGGTGCTCCCCTCGCGCGCTGATCAATTAGGTTGGGGGGCGGCGGGGCCGGTACGAGATGAAGAAGGCTGATGTCCGAGATGAACGCAGAAGGCCGCAGCAGGCTCGATCAGTTGCCTGAGTGGACCGCGCTGGGCAAGCACCGCGAGCAGATGGCGCAGGTGCATCTGCGCGAGCTGTTCGAGCGGGACCCGGGGCGCGCCGAGCGCTACACCCTCCAGGTCGGCGACCTGCACCTGGACTTCTCCAAGCAGCTGGTCACCGACGAGACGCTGCGGCTGCTGCGCGACCTGGCCGCGGCGACCGGCGTGGCCGAGCTGCGGGACGCGATGTTCCGCGGGGAGAAGATCAACATCACCGAGCAGCGCTCCGTGCTGCACGTCGCGCTGCGCGCCCCCGCCTCCGAGGCGATCATGAGCGACGGCGAGAACGTCGTGCCCGGCGTGCACCACGTCCTGACGAGGATGGGCACCTTCAGCGACCGGGTCCGCTCCGGCGACTGGAAGGGCCACACGGGCCGGCGCATCAAGACCGTCGTCAACATCGGCATCGGCGGCTCGGACCTGGGCCCGGCGATGGCGTACGAGGCGCTGCGCGCCTACAGCCACCGGGACATGCAGTTCCGCTTCGTCTCCAACGTGGACGGCGCCGACCTGCACGAGGCGGTCCGCGACCTGGACCCGGCCGAGACACTGTTCATCGTCGCCTCGAAGACCTTCACCACCATCGAGACCATCACCAACGCCACCTCGGCGCGCGACTGGCTGCTGACCGGTCTGGGGGCCGGCCAGGAGGCCGTCGCCAAGCACTTCGTGGCGGTGTCGACCAACGCCGGGAAGGTGGCGGAGTTCGGCATCGACACGGACAACATGTTCGAGTTCTGGGACTGGGTCGGCGGCCGCTACTCCTACGACTCCGCCATCGGCCTGTCGCTGATGGTCGCGATCGGCCCGGAGCGCTTCCGCGAGATGCTGGCCGGCTTCCACCTCGTCGACGAGCACTTCCGCAGCGCCCCGCCGGAGGAGAACGCCCCGCTGCTGCTCGGGCTGCTGGGCGTCTGGTACGGCAACTTCTGGGACGCCCAGGCGCACGCCGTGCTGCCCTACAGCCACTACCTCTCCAAGTTCACCGCCTATCTCCAGCAGCTGGACATGGAGTCCGACGGCAAGTCCGTGGACCGCGAGGGCCGCCGCGTCGACTGGCAGACCGGCCCCGTCGTCTGGGGCACGCCCGGCACCAACGGCCAGCACGCCTACTACCAGCTGCTCCACCAGGGCACCAAGCTGATCCCGGCCGACTTCATCGGCTTCGCCCGGCCGGTCGACGATCTGCAGCCGGGCCTGGTCGCCCAGCACGACCTGCTGATGGCCAACCTGTTCGCCCAGGGACAGGCGCTGGCGTTCGGCAAGACGCCCGAGGAGGTGCGTGCCGAGGGCGTGGCAGAGGAACTGGTGCCGCACAAGACGTTCCCTGGCAACCGACCCACCACCACCATCCTGGCCGGCGAACTCAGCCCCTCGGTGCTGGGCCAGCTGGTCGCGCTCTACGAGCACAAGGTGTTCGTCCAGGGCGCGGTCTGGAACATCGACTCCTTCGACCAGTGGGGCGTGGAGCTGGGCAAGGTCCTCGCCAAGCGTGTCGAACCGGCCCTGACGGAGGGCGCCGAGGTGCCGGGCCTGGACGCCTCCACGGCAGGTCTGGTCGCCAAGTACCGGGCGCTGCGCGGGCGTTGAGCCGGGAGGCGGCGGCCCGGTGACCGCGGTGACGCCGAAGGCCCCGCACCCTCGGGGGTGCGGGGCCTTCGGCCTGTTCCGGTGCGGCCCTCAGGCCGACGCCGGCGGGTAGAGGCCGCGGGGGAGCTGGGCCGCCGCCGCCTCGTCCAGCAGCCACAGGGTCCGGCTGCGGCCCCGGGCGCCGGCCGCCGGGGCCTGCACCTCCCCGGCGCCGGAGAGGGCGATGGCCGCGGCGTTGGCCTTGTCCTCGCCGGCCGCCAGCAGCCAGACCTCCCGTGCCGCGCGGATCGCGGGCAGGGTCAGCGAGGTGCGGGTGGGCGGCGGCTTCGGCGCGCCGTGCACCCCCACCACCGTCCGCTCCTGCTCGTGGACCGCGGGCAGCTCGGGGAAGAGCGAGGCCACATGGGTGTCCGGGCCGACGCCCAGCAGCAGGACGTCGAAGGAGGGCACCGGGCCGTGGTCCTCGGGGCCCGCGGCGGCGGCCAGTTCGGTCGCGTACGCCGCGGCGGCCGCGTCGGCGTCGTTGCCGCACGGGCCGTCCGACGGGGGCATCGGATGCACCCGGGCCGGGTCCAGTGGGACGCTGTCCAGCAGCACCTGCCGGGCCTGGGTGTGGTTGCGCTCCGGATCGCCGTCCGGCAGGAACCGCTCGTCGCCCCACCACAGGTCGAGGCGGGACCAGTCCACGGCGTCGCGGGCGGGCGCCTCGGCGAGGGCCGCGAGCAGCCCGTTGCCGTTGCGCCCGCCGGTCAGCACCACGGAGGCAGAGCCGCGGGCGGACTGGGCGTCCACGATCTTCGTGATCAGCCGGGCCGCCGCGGCCTTGGCCATCAGCTCCTTGTCGCGGTGGACGACGACCTGCGGAGCGCTCACTTGGCGGCCGCCTTCTTGGCGGCCTTCTTCGCCGCGGGCTTGGCCGGTGCCTCCTCGGCGGCCGCCGGCTGACCGGCGGTGCCGTCTCCGATCCGGTCCACGCCGTACCGCAGGGCGCCGGCGTAGATCTCGTCCGGGTCGAGCCGGCGCAGCTCCTCGGCGAGCAGCTCGGCGGTGTCCCGCCGCTTGAGCGCCACCGCGCGGTCGGGCTGGCCGCGCATGGAGAGCGTGGCCAGCGAACCGTCCGGGCGGTCCAGCACGATCGCGCCGCTGCTGGACTCCAGCCGCACGGCCGTCAGACCGGGGCCGTCGGACACCTTGCGGGTGACCGGGACCCGGAGCCGGTCGGCCAGCCACATGGCGAGCAGCTCGCAGCTGGGGTTGAACTCCTCGCCGGTCACCTCGGCCGAGCTGACCGTGCACGGGGCCTGGTCGAGCGCCGCCGCCAGCATCGAGCGCCAGGGCGTGATGCGGGCCCAGGACAGGTCGGTGTCGCCCGGGGTGTAGGTGTCCGCGCGCGCCGACAGCTCCTCGATGGGCTGCTCGGCGGCGTACGCGTCGGTGACGCGGCGCTGGGCCAGCGCGCCGAGCGGGTCCTTGGCGGGGTCCAGCGGGGCGTTCACCGCCCACCAGACCACGACCGGCGCGTCCGGCAGCAGCAGCGGGAGCACCACCGACTGGGCGTGGTCGATCACATCGCCGTAGAGCCGGAGTATGACCGTCTCGCCGGTGCCGGCGTCGGTGCCGAGCCGCACCTCGGCGTCGAGGCGCGCCTTGGCGCGGTCGCGCGGCGACCGGCTGACCCGCTTGACGACGACGAGGGTGCGCGAGGGGTGCTCACGGGACGCGTCGTTGGCGGCCTTCAGCGCGTCGTAGGCGTTCTCCTCGTCGGTGACGATGACGAGGGTGAGCACCATGCCTATGGCCGGGGTGCCGATCGCGCGGCGCCCGTCGACCAGCGCTTTGTTGATCTTGCTGGACGTGGTGTCCGTCAAATCGATCTTCATGGCCGACGCCAGCTCCGTCCGTCTCGTGCGAGCATTTCGTCCGCCTCGGCGGGGCCCCAGGTGCCCGCCGGGTACTGCGCGGGCCTGCCGTGCTTCTCCCAGTACGCCTCGATCGGGTCGAGGATCCGCCAGGACTGCTCCACCTCCTCCACACGCGGGAAGAGGTTGGCGTCGCCGAGCAGCACGTCGAGGATGAGCCGCTCGTAGGCCTCGGGGCTGGACTCCGTGAAGGACTCGCCGTAGGCGAAGTCCATCGACACGTCCCGTACCTCCATCGAGGTGCCCGGGACCTTGGAGCCGAACCTGACGGTCACGCCCTCGTCCGGCTGCACCCGGATGACCAGGGCGTTCTGCCCCAGCTCCTCGGTGGCGGTGCGGTCGAAGGGGGAGTGCGGGGCGCGCTGGAAGACCACCGCGATCTCGGTGACGCGGCGGCCCAGGCGCTTGCCGGTGCGCAGGTAGAAGGGGACGCCCGCCCAGCGGCGGTTGTCGATCGACAGCTTGATCGCGGCGTAGGTGTCGGTCTTCGACTTGGGGTCGATACCGTCTTCCTGGAGGTAGCCGACGGCCTTCTCGCCGCCCTGCCAGCCCTCCGCGTACTGCGCGCGGACCGTCTCCTTGCCGAGGTCCTTGGGCAGCCGGACCGCGCCCAGCACCTTGGTCTTTTCCGCGACCAGCGCGTCGGCCTCGAAGGAGGCGGGCTCCTCCATGGTGGTCAGCGCGAGCAGCTGGAGGAGGTGGTTCTGGATGACGTCACGGGCGGCGCCGATGCCGTCGTAGTAGCCGGCCCGGCCGCCGATGCCGATGTCCTCGGCCATCGTGATCTGGACGTGGTCGACATAGCTGCGGTTCCACAGCGGCTCGAACATCGTGTTGGCGAACCGCAGCGCCAGGATGTTCTGGACCGTCTCCTTGCCCAGGTAGTGGTCGATCCGGAAGACCTCGTGGGGCGGGAAGACCTCGTGGACGATCCGGTTGAGCTCCTTGGCGCTCTCCAGGTTGTGCCCGAAGGGCTTCTCGATGACCGCGCGCCGCCAGGAGTCCTCCTTCTGGTCGGCCAGCCCGTGCTTCTTCAGCTGCTGGACGACCTGGGGGAAGAACTTCGGGGGCACGGACAGGTAGAAGGCGAAGTTGCCGCCGGTGCCCTGCGCCTTGTCGAGCTCGTTTATCGTCTCCTTCAGCGTTTCGAAGGCCTCGTCGTCGTCGAAGTTGCCCTGGACGAAACGGCAGCCCTGGACCAGCTGCTGCCAGACCTCCTCGCGGAACGGCGTGCGGGCGTGCTCCTTGACCGCCGCGTACACCTCCTGCGCGAAGTCCTCGTGCTCCCACTCGCGGCGGGCGAACCCGACGAGCGAGAAGCCCGGCGGCAGCAGACCGCGGTTGGCCAGGTCGTAGACGGCGGGCATCAGCTTTTTACGGGACAAATCGCCCGTGACGCCGAAGATCACCAGACCCGACGGCCCCGCGATACGCGGGAGCCGTCGGTCCAGGGCGTCACGAAGCGGGTTGGCTCCGTGTGCATCAGACAAGGGAGATCAGCCCTCCGAGGGAGCGAGGCGCTCGAGCTCCGCCTCCGTGGACTTGAGCAGGTCGTTCCAGGACGCCTCGAACTTCTCCACGCCCTCGTCCTCCAGGACCTGGACGACGTCGTCGTACGAGATCCCGAGCTTCCCGATCGCCGCCAGGTCGGCCTTGGCGGCGTCGTACGTGGCGCGCACCGTGTCACCGGTGATCTGGCCGTGGTCGGCGGTGGCCTCCAGGGTGGCCTCCGGCATGGTGTTGACCGTGCCCGGGGCGACCAGGTCGTCGACGTACAGGGTGTCCTTGTACGCGGGGTCCTTGACGCCGGTCGAGGCCCACAGCGGACGCTGCTTGTTGGCGCCGGCCTTGTCGAGGGCGGCCCAGCGCTCCGAGGAGAAGACCTCCTCGTACGCCTGGTAGGCCAGCCGGGCGTTGGCCAGCGCGGCCTTGCCCTTGAGGGCCTTGGCCTCGTCCGTGCCCAGCTTCTCCAGGCGCTGGTCGATCTCGGTGTCCACCCGGGACACGAAGAACGAGGCGACCGAACGGATCAGGGACAGGTCCAGGCCCGCGGCCTTGGCCTTCTCCAGGCCCGCGAGGTAGGCGTCCATGACCTCGCGGTAGCGCTCCAGAGAGAAGATCAGGGTGACGTTGACGCTGATGCCCAGGCCGATGACCTCGGTGATCGCCGGGAGGCCCGCCTTGGTGGCCGGGATCTTGATCAGCGTGTTGGGGCGGTCCACCAGCCAGGCCAGCTGCTTGGCCTCGGCGATGGTCGGGACGGTGTGGTGCGCCAGGCGCGGGTCCACCTCGATGGAGACCCGGCCGTCCTGGCCGCCGGTGGCGTCGAAGACCGGGCGCAGGATGTCGGCGGCGTCGCGGACGTCCGCCGTCGTGATCATGCGGATGGCCTCCTCGACGGTGACCTTGCGGGCGGCGAGGTCGGCGACCTGCTGCTCGTAGCCGTCGCCCGCGGAGATCGCCTTCTGGAAGATCGACGGGTTCGTCGTGACACCGACGACGTGCTGCTGGTCGATCAGCTCGGCGAGGTTGCCGGACGTGATGCGCTTGCGCGACAGGTCGTCCAGCCAGATCGCGACGCCTTCGTCGGAGAGGCGCTTGAGTGCGTCTGTCATGGGTTCTGCATCTCCTACTTGTCGTGTGCGGGCGTCGTCAGCGCGCGGCGGCGGCGAGGGATTCCCGGGCGGCGGAGGCGACCGCGTCGGCGGTGAAGCCGAACTCGCGGAACAGGGTCTTGGCATCGGCCGAGGCACCGAAGTGCTCCAGGGACACGATGCGACCGGCGTCACCGACGAAGCGGTACCAGGTCAGACCGATGCCGGCCTCGACGGCGACCCGGGCCCTGACGGACGGCGGGAGCACGCTGTCGCGGTAGGCCTGGTCCTGCTGGTCGAACCACTCGACCGACGGCATCGACACCACGCGGGTGGGCACACCCTCGGCCTGCAGCTGCTCGCGCGCCTCGACGGCGAGCTGCAGCTCGGAGCCGGTACCGATCAGCACGACCTGCGGCGTGACGGCCCTGCCGTCGGCGTCCTCGGCCTCGAACCGGACGTAGCCGCCCTTGACGGTGTTCTCGTCGGCCGGGTACGTCGGCACGCCCTGGCGGGTCAGCGCGAGGCCGTGCGGGGCGCCGACGCCGTACTCCTTGGTCCAGCGCTTGAGGATCTCGCGCCAGGCGAGCGCGGTCTCGTTGGCGTCGGCCGGGCGGACGACGTTCAGGTTCGGGATGGCGCGCAGCGAGGCCAGGTGCTCGACCGGCTGGTGGGTCGGGCCGTCCTCGCCCAGGCCGATGGAGTCGTGCGTCCACACGTACGTCACCGGCAGGTGCATCAGCGCGGACAGCCGGACGGCGTTGCGCATGTAGTCGGAGAACACCAGGAAGGTGCCGCCGTAGACCCGGGTGTTGCCGTGCAGCGTGATGCCGTTCATCTCCGCGGCCATGGAGTGCTCGCGGATACCGAAGTGGATCGTGCGGCCGTACGGGTTCGCGCCCGGCAGGGGGTTGCCCTCCGGCAGGAACGACGAGGTCTTGTCGATCGTGGTGTTGTTCGAGCCCGCGAGGTCCGCGGAACCGCCCCACAGCTCGGGGATGACCGCGCCGAGCGCGTGCAGCACCTTGCCGGACGCGGCGCGGGTGGCCACGGCCTTGCCGGTCTCGAACGACGGGAGGTGGTCCTCCCAGCCCGCGGGCAGCTCACCGGCGGCGACGCGGTCGAACTCCGCGGCGTGCTCGGGGTTGGTGGTGCGCCAGTCGGCGAACCGCTTGTCCCACTCCTTCTCCAGGTCGCGGCCGCGGTCGAGGGCGGCGCGGGTGTGCGCGAGCACCTCCTCGGGGACCTCGAAGGACTGCTCCGGGTCGAAGCCGAGGACGCGCTTGGTGGCCGCGACCTCCTCCTCGCCCAGCGCCGAGCCGTGCGCGGCCTCGGTGTTCTGCGCGTTGGGGGCCGGCCAGGCGATGATCGAGCGCATCGCGATGAACGACGGGCGCCCGGTCTCGGCCTTGGCCGCCTCGATGGCGTGGTGCAGCGCCTCGGGGTCGAGGTCGCCGTTGGCCTTCGGGGCCACCCGCTGGACGTGCCAGCCGTAGGCCTCGTAGCGCTTGCAGGTGTCCTCGGAGACGGCGGTCTCGGTGTCGCCCTCGATCGAGATGTGGTTGTCGTCCCACAGCATGATGAGGTTGCCGAGCTTCTGGTGGCCCGCGAGCGAGGAGGCCTCCGCGGAGATGCCCTCCTGCAGGCAGCCGTCACCGGCGATGGCGTAGATGTGGTGGTCGAAGGGCGAGCTGCCCTCCGGCGCGTCCGGGTCGAAGAGGCCGCGCTCGTAGCGGGCGGCCATCGCCATGCCCACCGCGTTGGCGACGCCCTGGCCCAGCGGGCCGGTGGTGGTCTCCACGCCGGCCGTGTGGCCGTACTCGGGGTGGCCGGGGGTCTTCGACTCCCAGGTGCGGAACGACTTCAGGTCGTCCAGCTCCAGGCCGTAGCCGGCGAGGTAGAGCTGGATGTAGAGGGTCAGGCTGGAGTGGCCCGCGGAGAGAATGAAACGGTCGCGGCCGGTCCAGTTGGGATCCGCCGGGTCGTGCCGCATCATCTTCTGGAAGAGAAGGTAGGCGGCCGGAGCCAGGCTCATGGCCGTACCCGGATGGCCGTTACCGACCTTCTGCACGGAATCCATGGCCAGGACACGGACCGTATCCACTGCCCGCTGATCCAGTTCGGTCCACTCGAGGTCTGTGGTGGTCGGCTTGGTGCTCACCCTGAGTCAGGGCTCCTCTCCACATGTCGAATGCCGCGGACGGTATGTCCGCCAGGCGGTGTCGAGCCTACCCCCGCAAGTGCGTGCGTCTTTTCGACGCTCAGTCGATGTTCCCGGCGCTCAGTCGCAGGCCGGAACGGCACGACAGCTCGTCGCTTCGGGCAACCGCACCGGGGCCGGGAGCATTCCCGTCCCCGAGGCGACGGTCCTACGCACCAGACTGCCGGGAGGCGGTCGCCTTCGCCTCCCGAACACCGGGCGGACGGCCGCCGGAAGATGCCGCCGGGCGCCCGCCGCGCGGCACCCAACACGACCCCACCCCCGCGAAGATCGCTCTATGGCCAACGTCTAAAGTGGCGTGGTACGCGCAGGCCCTTCACCGGGTATTCACGGCCGGATGGGCTTGCAGGCCTAATTTCTTCCGCGGCAACAGGCCGCTGATGTTACTTCCAGGGGTGTGCGTGACGGCCGTCGAATCCCGTCCTGTGGGGGCGCTTTCTCCGGTCCCCGGGAGTCCCGGCGACCGGCCGTTCGGGGCCCGCGTCAAGGCGTTCGTGGAGCTGACCAAGCCGCGGGTCATCGAGCTGCTGCTGATGACCACGGTGCCGGTGATGTTCCTGGCCGCCGGTGGTGTGCCGAACCTGTGGCTGGTGCTGGTGACCTGCGTCGGCGGATACCTCTCCGCCGGCGGTGCCGCCGCGTTCAACATGTACCTCGACCGCGACATCGACGCGCTGATGGACCGTACGTCCCAGCGGCCCCTGGTCACCGGCATGGTGAGCCCCCGCGAGTGCCTGGTCTTCGCGACCGCCCTCGCGGTGGGGTCCACGGCCCTGTTCTGGTTCCTCGTCAACCCGCTGTCGGCGATGCTGTCGCTCGGTGCGCTGCTTTTCTACGTGGTCGTCTACACGATGATCCTCAAGCGCCGCACCACGCAGAACATCGTCTGGGGCGGCATCGCGGGCTGCATGCCGGTCTTCATCGGCTGGTCGTCGGTGACGAACTCCGTCTCCTGGGCCTCGTTCATCCTCTTCCTGGTCATCTTCTTCTGGACGCCGCCGCATTACTGGCCGCTCTCGATGAAGGTCAAGGACGACTACGAGCGGGTCGGGGTGCCGATGCTGCCGGCCGTCGCGGGCAACAAGGTCGTCGCGCGGCAGATCGTCGCCTACAGCTGGGTGATGGTGGCCGTGTCGCTGCTGCTGCAGCCGCTGGGCTACACGGGCTGGTTCTACACCGTCGTCGCGGTCGCCTGCGGCGCCTTCTGGCTCAAGGAGGCGCACGGTCTCCAGGCCCGCGCGAAGGCCGGGATCACCGGCGCCAAGCTCAAGGAGATGCGGCTGTTCCACTGGTCCATCACCTATGTGTCGCTGCTCTTCGTCGCCGTCGCCGTGGATCCCTTCCTTCGTTGATTACCGATGGGTAGCATGCTGTTCATGGCAGACACCCAGCAGGCGGACGAGCAGACGGAGACCGGGGCCGACGCGGCGGCCCGGACGCGCACCGACAAGCGGGCCGGCAAGCAGGCGGACCGGCTCGCCAAGCAGATCCGCGCCTTCGCCGCCGCACACGGCGGCAGCGCCGAGGGCCAGCTCGCGCACATCGGCCGGGGCCGCACCCGGATCGCGCTGGTCGGCGCCGACGGCGAGTGGGGCAACCTCGTCGCGGACACCTTCGGATCCGCCCAGGACGCCGCCGGCAAGGCGGGCCTCACGCTCCACGACGACTTCGACGGCGACCTCGCCGCCAAGGTCCGCACCGGCCGCTACGAGTGGTCCCGGATGGCGGGCATCCAGGTGGGCGGCCCGGCCAACGGCTGACCCACCGGGGCCGCGCGCCGTGCGCCGGAGCGCACGCCGGAAGCGGAGCCCGCTACCTCACCACCTCCTCGCCCGTTAAGCCCACCGGGCGCGGCGCTCGGGCCGCGCCCGGCGGGTCCACGGCGAGGAGGAGCGGATGGACGGGCTTCCACCGCTCATCGACCAGCACAGCCACGGCGCGGTGCACGGTGAGCTCGGCCTCGGCTCCTTCGAGACCCACCTCGCCGCCGCGGTCGGCGCCCGGGGCCCGGCCCCCGTCGGCACCACCTACTTCGACAGCCTCACCGGCCTGGCGATACGCCGCTGGTGCCCCCCGCTGCTCGGCCTGGAACCGCGGTGCCCGCCCGCCCGCTACCTGGCCCGCAGGCGCGAGGTGGGCGCCTACCGGGCGGGCCGGCTGCTGCTGCGGGGCTCCGGCATCGGCACGTTCCTGCTGGAGGCCGGCGCCCCCGGCGAGCTGACCTCGGCCTGCGAACTGGCCACCGCCGCCGGGACCGGCGCCCACGAGATCGTCCGGCTCGAACCGCTCGCCGAGCAGGTCGCCGACACCTCCGGCAGCGTCGACTCCTTCCTCGGCTACACCGCCGAGGCCCTCTACGCCGCGGCCCAGCACGCCACCGCCTTCGCCTCCGGGGCCGCCCACTGCGACGGGCACGCCCCCGGCGCGGGCGAGGTACGGCGCGCCGCGGACCGCTGGCTGTGCGGCCGCCGCCCCGGGGAGCGGCTCGGCGAGCCCACGCTCGTACGGCACCTGCTGTGGAGCGCGGTGGCGGCCGGCCTTCCGGTGCAGCTGCACTGCCGCGATCCGCGGCCGCTGGCGGGCTTCCTGCGCGCCACGGCCGGCATCGGCCCCGACCTCGTCCTGCTGCCGCGGGCGCCGCACCACCGGCGGGCGGCGGAGCTCGCCGCGGTGCACCCCCATGTGTACGCGGACGCCGGGCCGTGCCCCGAGGAGACGCTCGGCCGGGCGCCGTTCGGCAAGCTGCTGTTCTCCTCGGGCGCCCGCGGGCTGCCCGAGCTCTATGTGACCGGCGCGCAGCGCTTCCTGCGCGCCATGGGGCGCCTGGTCCGGGAGTGGGCCGACGAGGGGCTGTGCGGCGCCGAGGACGGGCGGCGGATCACCGAGATGGTCGGGTCGGGGACCGCCCGCCGGGTCTACCGGCTGAGCGCGGAGGCGGGCTGAGGCTCCGGCGCCTCCGCCTCGCCCGTGGGAACGGACCCGGCCGGGTCCTCCTCCGGGAGCGGCCCGCGGTCGCGCAGCGACAGGGCGACCCGCAGCACACAGACCCACACCAGGGCCGACCCCAGCATGTGGAACCCGATGACGATCTCGGGCAGGCCCGTGAAGTACTGGACGTAGCCGATGACGCCCTGCAGGAGGAGGCAGACGAACAGCTCCAGGACCGTCCGGCGCGGGGCGGCCGGCGCCTTGACGGCCCGCAGGGTGAACCACAGCGCGACGGTCAGGCCGACGACGATGTAGACGAAGTCGACGTGCAGCTGGGTGATCTCCTGCCAGTCCAGCGGGATGCGGTGGACTTTCTTCGCGTCGCCGGCGTGCGGGCCGGCGCCGGTGACGACCGTGCCGATGACGGTGAGTGCGGCGGCCGCCCCCACCAGCAGCCACGCCAGCTGCCGCACCGGACGGGCGACCAGCTCGCGGGGCTCCTCGTCGCCCTCGCACGCCCGCTTCCAGCTCAGCATGGCGACCGTGAGCAGGCCGGTGGCCGCCAGGAAGTGCGAGCTGACGATGTACGGGTTCAGGCCGGTGAGGACCGTGATGCCGCCGACGACGGCGTTGGTCATGACGAGCCAGAACTGCGCCCAGCCGAGGCGGGTGAGCGAGCGGCGCCGGGGGTGGCGGGCGCGGGCGGCGATGATGAACAGCCCGACGACCACGCACAGCACGTCGGTCAGCATGCGGTTGCCGAACTCGATGATGCCGTTGATGCCCATCGCGGCGGTCGGGGTCAGGCTGTCCGGCGTGCACTTGGGCCAGGTCGAGCAGCCCAGTCCGGACTGGGAGAGCCGGACGGCGCCCCCGGTGACGACGATGATCACGGCCATCACGACGGTGGCCAGCGCGGCCCGCCGCACGAAGGCCGCGGACGGCTGCCAGCGGCGGGCGATCAGCTCAAGGGGGTTCAGCGAGTTCGGCACGGGAGACATCGTAGGCGGGTCCTTGTGCATGTTTTCACGAGGGGTGCGCCGGGCAGCCGGCCGGCACCGCGGCGGCCGCCGCGCGGCTCACTCCCAGCGGAAGAAGCGGGCCGCCGTGCCGAGGCCGAGCACCGACCAGACGGCCAGGACGCCGAGGTCGCGCCAGGGGATGCCGGCGCCGTGCTGGAGGACGTCGCGCAGCCCGTCGGACAGCGCCGCGATCGGCAGCAGCCCGAGCACGCTCTGCACGGCCTCCGGGAACTTGTCCAGCGGGACGATCACGCCGCCGCCGACCAGCAGCAGCAGGAACACCAGGTTGGCGGCCGCCAGGGTGGCCTCCGCCTTGAGCGTGCCGGCCATCAGCAGGCCCAGGCCCGAGAAGGCGGCGGTGCCCAGCGCGAGCAGCAGCACCGCGTGGAGCGGGTTGCCCTGCGGGGACCAGCCCAGCGCCAGGGCCACGGCCGTCAGCAGCACGGTCTGCAGGACCTCGGTGACCAGCACCGCGCAGGTCTTCGCGGCCATCAGGCCCCAGCGCGGCAGCGGCGAGACCGCGAGCCGCTTGAGCACGCCGTAGCGCCGCTCGAAGCCGGTCGCGATGGCCTGGCCGGTGAAGGCGGTCGACATCACGGCGAGCGCCAGGATGCCGGGCGCCAGAAAGTCCACGGCGCTGCCCTTGCCGCCGGCCGTGCCGGTGGGCACCGCGATGATGTCGACGGCGGAGAACAGCACCAGCAGCAGCGTCGGGATGATGACGGTCAGCAGCAGCTGCTCACCGTTGCGCAGCAGCATCCTGGTCTCCAGGGCCGCCTGCGCGCGGATCATCCGGGGCAGCGGGGCCGCGCCGGGCCGCGGGGCGAACGTGCCGGTGCCGGCGGCGGTGCCGTTTCCGGCCTCCAGGGCGGTCATGCGCGCAGCTCCTTGCCGGTCAGCTCCAGGCTGTGCTTTCCCGGGGGGCGACCCCCGGACCCCCGGCCGGACATCGGGTGGCCGTGATTCATGCGCGCAGCTCCTTGCCGGTGAGCTCCAGGCTGTGCTTTCTCGGGGGGCGACCCCCGGACCCCCGGCCGGACATCGGGTGGCCGTGATTCATGCGCGCAGCTCCTTGCCGGTGAGCTCCAGGAAGACGTCCTCCAGGGTGTGGCGCTCGACGGCTATCGCGTCGGGCATCACGCCGTTCTGGGCGCACCAGGAGGCGACGGTGGCCAGCAGCTGCGGGTTGACCTTGCCGTGGACGCGGTAGACGCCGGAGGCCGGTTCCGCGGCGGCGCTGTCGGCGGGCAGCGCCTTGAGGAGCGAGGCGAGGTCGAGGCCGGGGCGTCCGGTGAAGCGCAGGCTGTTCTCCGCGCCGCCGCGGCACAGCTCGTCCGGCGTGCCCTGGGCGATCACCCGGCCGCCGTCGATGATCGCGACATCGTCCGCGAGCTGCTCGGCCTCGTCCATGAAGTGCGTGGTCAGCACGGTGCTGACGCCGTCGGCGCGCAGCTCCCGTACGAGGTCCCAGGTGGCGTGCCGGGCCTGGGGGTCGAGGCCGGCCGTCGGCTCGTCGAGGAAGACCAGCTCGGGGCGTCCGACCACGGCCATCGCCAGCGCGAGGCGCTGCTGCTGGCCGCCGGACAGCCGCCGGTAGGGGGTGCGCCCGCAGCTGCCCAGGCCGAGGCGCTCGATGAGCGCCCCGACGTCGAGGGGGTGGGCGTGCAGGGTGGCGGTGTGCCGCAGCATCTCCTCCGCCCTGGCGCCCGCGTAGACGCCGCCGGACTGCAGCATCACGCCGATCCGCGGGCGCAGCGCGGCGGCGTCGGCGACCGGGTCCAGGCCCAGGACGCGGACCCGGCCGGCGTCCGGGCGGCGGTAGCCCTCGCAGGTCTCGACGGTGGTGGTCTTGCCGGCGCCGTTGGGGCCGAGCACGGCGGTCACCGCGCCGCGCGCGACGGTCAGGTCGAGGCCGTCCACGGCGGTCTTGGTCCCGTACCGCTTGACCAGGCCGACGATCTCGACGGCAGGCTCTCGTCCGGGGGGCCGGGGGTCGCCCCCCGGGGAGGTGCTGGGCATGGCGGGCAGTCTACGGAGAGTGGCGGGGCGTTCTTCAACGGGGGCGCCGGAGCTTTTTCACGCCGGGGTACGCAATACGGCGGTGTGCGGCCGCCCTGATTCCGCCGCGTCGCGCGCCCTGGTGCGCCCCTCCGGGCGGGACCGGCCCGTCGCAGGTCGGGGCGGTGGTGAGGGGCTCGGAAGGCGCTTGAATTAGGGCAGCCTAAGTGATAGAGGCCACCCGTCCGTGATCCGGACGAGGCTTGTATCGCTTCGATTAATTACGCAACAATGGCGTTGTGAAATACGCGAGCGAGGAACAGGAAGGGCCCGAGGTCGAGCAGACCGCCGGGCCGGCCCCCTCCGCGCCCGAGCAGACCGAGCGCCGCGCACCGGACGCCGCGCCCGCCCCGGCGCCGCACGACGAAGCACAGGGCACCCGCAACCGCGTCGCCCGCTCCATCCTCGACCACGGTCCGTCCACCGCGGCCGAGCTGGCACTGCGGCTGAAGCTGACCCAGGCCGCCGTACGCCGGCACCTGGACGCGCTGGCCGCCGAGGGCGTCGTCGAACCCCGCGAGAAGCGGGTCTACGGCGCGCGCGGCCGCGGCCGCCCGGCCAAGGCATTCGTCCTCACCGACTGCGGCCGGGACGCCTTCGACCAGGCCTACGACCAGCTCGCCTCCGACGCGCTGCGCTGGATCGCGCAGAGCGCGGGCGGCGGCGAGAAGGGCGAGGCCGCCGTCGCCGCGTTCGCCCGCGCACGGCTCGCCGCCCAGGCGGAGGGCTACCGCGAGGCCGTGGAGAGCGCCGATCCCCAGGCCCGTACCGAGGCCCTGGCGAAGGCGTTGACCGCGGACGGGTACGCTGCTACGGCGCGCAGCGCCCCCAATCCCCAGCTCGGTGAACAGCTCTGCCAGCACCACTGCCCGGTCGCCCATGTCGCCGAGCAGTACCCGCAGCTGTGCGAGGCGGAGACCGAGGTCTTCTCCCGATTGCTCGGGACCCATGTGCAGCGGCTCGCCACCATCGCCCACGGCGACGGGGTGTGCACGACCTTCGTCCCGAAGGCCGGCGCCGGCAAGGCGGCCGCGCACAGCACCGCACGCACCACCAAGACCACCACAGCATCTGCAAGCACGGCCGGGAGGAACCCCGCATGACGCTCCCCACGGAGACTGCTCACCCCGAGCTCGAGGGCCTGGGCAAGTACGAATACGGCTGGGCCGACTCCGACGTGGCCGGCGCCTCCGCCAAGCGCGGTCTTTCCGAGGCCGTCGTCCGCGACATCTCGGCGAAGAAGAACGAGCCGGAGTGGATGCTCAAGCTCCGCCTCAAGGGTCTGAAGCTGTTCGACAAGAAGCCCATGCCGAACTGGGGCTCGGACCTGTCGGGCATCGACTTCGACAACATCAAGTACTTCGTCCGCTCCACGGAGCAGCAGGCCGCCTCCTGGGAGGACCTGCCCGAGGACATCAAGAACACCTACGACAAGCTCGGCATCCCCGAGGCGGAGAAGCAGCGCCTGGTCGCCGGTGTCGCCGCGCAGTACGAGTCCGAGGTCGTCTACCACCAGATCCGCGAGGACCTGGAGGCGCAGGGCGTCCTGTTCCTGGACACCGACACCGCGCTCAAGGAGCACCCGGAGATCTTCCAGGAGTACTTCGGCACGGTCATCCCGGTCGGCGACAACAAGTTCGCGTCGCTGAACACCGCGGTGTGGTCCGGCGGCTCGTTCATCTACGTGCCCAAGGGTGTCCACGTCGACATCCCGCTGCAGGCCTACTTCCGGATCAACACCGAGAACATGGGCCAGTTCGAGCGGACGCTGATCATCGTCGACGAGGACGCCTACGTCCACTACGTCGAGGGCTGCACCGCGCCGATCTACAAGTCGGACTCGCTGCACTCCGCGGTCGTCGAGATCATCGTGAAGAAGGGCGGCCGCTGCCGCTACACGACCATCCAGAACTGGTCGAACAACGTCTACAACCTGGTCACCAAGCGCGCCGTCGCCTACGAGGGCGCGACCATGGAGTGGGTCGACGGCAACCTCGGCTCCAAGGTGACCATGAAGTACCCGGCCGTCTACCTGATGGGCGAGCACGCCAAGGGCGAGACCCTGTCCATCGCCTTCGCGGGCGAGGGCCAGCACCAGGACGCCGGCTCCAAGATGGTCCACATGGCGCCGAACACCTCCTCCAACATCGTCTCCAAGTCGGTGGCGCGAGGCGGCGGCCGCACCTCCTACCGCGGTCTGGTCGAGATCGGCGAGGGCGCGGCGGGCTCCAAGTCCAACGTGCTGTGCGACGCCCTGCTGGTGGACACCATCTCCCGTTCGGACACCTACCCCTACGTCGACGTCCGCGAGGACGACGTGTCCATGGGCCACGAGGCGACCGTCTCCAAGGTCAGCGAGGACCAGCTCTTCTACCTGATGGCACGCGGCCTGTCCGAGGACGAGGCCATGGCGATGATCGTGCGCGGCTTCGTCGAGCCGATCGCCCGTGAGCTGCCGATGGAGTACGCGCTGGAGCTTAACCGCCTGATCGAGCTGCAGATGGAAGGCGCGGTCGGCTGACGGCCCCGGCACACCCAACGACCGACGCGGCGGCCGTCCTGCGGGCAGGCCGAGGATCGCAACCAGAAAGCGAGCACGACAACAGCCATGGCTGAGGCTCAGAACATCCCGGCCGGTTCCACGACCACCGGCTCCCTTGCGGTGGCTGCGGAGTCCACCGTCGCCACCCGGATGAGCGCCCCGCCGTCCTACGACGTGGCGGACTTCCCCGTGCCGCACGGCCGCGAGGAGGAGTGGCGCTTCACCCCCCTCGCGCGCCTGAAGGGCCTGCACGACGGCAGCGCCGAGGCCGGTGGTCCCGACCTGAAGATCGACATCACCGCTCCCGAGGGCGTCACCCACGAGCTGGTCGACCGCGCCGACCCGCGGGTCGGCAAGGCCGGCAAGCCCGTCGACCGGGTCGCCGCCCAGGCGTACAGCTCGTTCGAGAAGGCGTCGGTGATCTCGGTCCCCAAGGAGGCCCGGCTCGCCGAGCCGATCCGGATCAGCGTCCACGGCGAGGGCGGCACGGCCTACGGCCACCAGGTCATCGAGCTGGGCGCGTTCGCCGAGGCCGTCGTGGTCATCGACCACACCGGTGACGCGGTGCTCGCCGCCAACGTCGACTACCTCCTCGGCGACGGCGCCAAGCTGACCGTCGTCTCCGTCCAGGACTGGGACGACCACGCGGTCCACGCGGGCCAGCACAACGCCCTCGTCGGCCGGGACGCCACCTTCAAGTCCGTGGTCGTCACCTTCGGCGGCGACCTCGTCCGCCTGCACCCGCGCGTCACCTACGCGGCTCCCGGCGGCGAGGCCGAGTTCTACGGCCTGTACTTCACCGAGCAGGGCCAGCACCACGAGCACCGTCTCTTCGTCGACCACGAGGCGACCAACTGCCGCTCCCACGTCGTGTACAAGGGCGCGCTGCAGGGCGACGACGCGCACGCCGTGTGGATCGGCGACGTGCTGATCCGGGCCTCGGCGACCGGCACGGACACCTACGAGCTCAACCGCAACCTCGTCCTCACCGACGGCGCGCGGGTCGACTCGGTGCCCAACCTGGAGATCGAGACCGGCGAGATCGTCGGCGCCGGCCACGCCTCGGCGACCGGCCGCTTCGACGACGAGCAGCTCTTCTACCTGATGGCCCGCGGCATCCCGGCCGACGAGGCCCGCCGGCTGGTCGTCCGCGGCTTCTTCGCCGAGCTGGTCCAGCAGATCGGTCTCCCGGACGTCGAAGAGCGTCTGATGAGCAAGGTCGAGGCCGAGCTGGAAGCGGCCGCGGCATGACCTACGTACGCGCAGCGGCGCTCAGCGAGCTGGAGGAGGACACCCCCAAGCGGGTGGAACTCGACGGCACGCCCGTCTCCTTGGTCCGCACCGAGGGCGAGGTGTTCGCGATCAACGACATCTGCTCGCACGCCAACGTCTCCCTCTCCGAGGGCGAGGTCGAGGACTGCTCCATCGAGTGCTGGCTGCACGGTTCGAGCTTCGACCTGCGCACCGGCAAGCCGAGCGGCCTTCCCGCGACGCGCCCCGTCCCCGTATACCCCGTAAAGATCGAAGGGGACGACGTGCTCGTCTCCGTCACCCAGGAGTCCTGAGTTCCCCATGGCAACGCTTGAGATCCACGACCTGCACGTCTCCGTCGAGGCCGAGAACGGCCCGCGCGAGATCCTGAAGGGCGTCGACCTGACCGTGAAGCAGGGCGAGACGCACGCCATCATGGGCCCCAACGGCTCCGGCAAGTCGACCCTCGCCTACTCCCTCGCGGGTCACCCCAAGTACACGATCACCGGCGGCACCGTCACCCTCGACGGCGAGAACGTCCTGGAGATGTCCGTTGACGAGCGCGCGCGGGCCGGCGTCTTCCTCGCCATGCAGTACCCGGTCGAGGTGCCCGGCGTCTCCGTCTCCAACTTCCTGCGCACCTCCGCGACCGCGATCCGCGGCGAGGCCCCCAAGCTGCGGCTGTGGGTCAAGGAGGTCAAGGAGGCCATGGAGCGGCTCCAGATGGACCCCTCCTTCGCCGAGCGCAACGTCAACGAGGGCTTCTCCGGCGGTGAGAAGAAGCGCCACGAGATCCTCCAGCTGGAGCTGCTGAAGCCCGCGATCGCGATCCTCGACGAGACCGACTCCGGTCTGGACGTCGACGCGCTGCGCACCGTCTCCGAGGGCGTCAACCGCGTCCGCGAGACCGGCGAGGTCGGCACCCTGCTGATCACCCACTACACGCGCATCCTGCGCTACATCAAGCCCGACCACGTCCACGTCTTCGCCAACGGCCGCATCGCCGAGTCCGGCGGCGCCGAGCTCGCCGACAAGCTGGAGGCCGAGGGCTACGAGCAGTACACGAAGGGTGGCGCAACCGCGTGACACAGCTGCCGGGCCTCCTCGACACCGAGGCGATCCGTAAGGACTTCCCCATCCTGGATCGCCAGATCCACGACGGGCGGAAGGTCGTGTACCTGGACAACGCGGCGACCTCGCAGAAGCCGCGTCAGGTCCTCGACGCCCTGAACGCCTACTACGAACGTCACAACGCCAACGTCCACCGCGGCGTGCACGTGCTCGCCGAGGAGGCCACGGCGCTGTACGAAGGCGCCCGCGACAAGGTCGCCGCCTTCATCAACGCGCCGAGCCGCGACGAGGTGATCTTCACCAAGAACGCCTCGGAGTCGCTCAACCTCGTGGCCAACATGCTCGGCTGGGCCGAAGAGCCCTACCGCGTGGACCGCGAGACCGAGATCGTCATCACGGAGATGGAGCACCACTCCAACATCGTGCCGTGGCAGCTGCTCTCGCAGCGCACCGGCGCGAAGCTGAAGTGGTTCGGCATCACCGACGACGGCCGTCTCGACCTGTCCAACATCGACGAGATCATCACCGAGCAGACGAAGATCGTCTCCTTCACGCTGGTCTCGAACATCATGGGCACCATCAACCCGGTCGAGACGATCATCCGCCGTGCCCAGGAGGTCGGCGCGCTGGTCTGCATCGACGCCTCGCAGGCCGCCCCGCACATGGTGCTGGACGTCCAGGCGCTGCAGGCCGACTTCGTGGCCTTCACCGGCCACAAGATGTGCGGCCCGACCGGCATCGGTGTGCTGTGGGGCCGCCAGGAGCTGCTGGAGGACCTCCCGCCGTTCCTCGGCGGCGGCGAGATGATCGAGACCGTCTCGATGCACTCCTCGACCTATGCGCCCGCGCCGCACAAGTTCGAGGCCGGTACGCCCCCGATCGCCCAGGCCGTCGGCCTCGGCGCGGCCGTGGACTACCTCTCCTCGATCGGCATGGACAACATCGCCGCGCATGAGCACGCGATCACCGAGTACGCCGTCAAGCGGCTGCTGGAGGTCCCCGACCTGCGCATCATCGGCCCGAGCACGGCCGAGGAGCGCGGGGCGACGCTCTCCTTCACGCTCGGTGACATCCATCCGCACGACGTCGGCCAGGTGCTGGACGAGCAGGGCATCGCGGTCCGCGTGGGTCACCACTGCGCGCGGCCGGTCTGCCTGCGCTTCGGAATTCCTGCGACCACGCGAGCGTCGTTCTATCTGTACTCCACCCCGGCCGAGGTCGACGCCCTGGTCGAGGGCCTGGAGCACGTCCGCAACTTTTTCGGTTAAACAAGCACAGCGGATGAGGACGAGGACTGACTGAGCCGTGAAGCTGGATTCCATGTACCAGGACGTCATCCTGGACCACTACAAGCACCCGCACGGGCGCGGTCTTCGGGACGGCGACGCCGAGGTGCACCACGTCAACCCCACCTGCGGCGACGAGATCACGCTGCGCGTGCGGCTGGACGGCACGACGATCGAGGATGTGTCCTACGAGGGCCAGGGCTGCTCCATCAGCCAGGCCAGCGCGTCGGTGCTCAACGACCTCCTGGTCGGCAAGGAGCTCGGCGAGGCGCAGAAGATCCAGGAGACGTTTCTGGAGCTGATGCAGTCCAAGGGGCAGGTCGAGCCGGATGACGCCATGGAGGAGGTGCTGGAGGACGCGGTGGCGTTCGCCGGTGTCTCGAAGTACCCGGCGCGTGTGAAGTGCGCGCTGCTCAGCTGGATGGCCTGGAAGGACGCCACGGCCAAGGCCCTCTCCGAGGAGGCGAAGACCGCATGACCGACACCCCGACCACCACCAAGCCGGCGTCCGAGGAAGAGGTCCGCGAGGCCCTGTACGACGTCGTGGACCCCGAGCTGGGCATCGATGTCGTCAACCTCGGGCTGATCTACGGCATTCACGTCGACGACGCCAACATCGCCACCATCGACATGACGCTGACCTCCGCGGCCTGCCCGCTGACCGACGTCATCGAGGACCAGGCGAAGTCCGCCACGGACGGCATCGTCAACGAACTCAAGATCAACTGGGTCTGGATGCCGCCGTGGGGCCCGGACAAGATCACCGACGACGGCCGCGAGCAGCTCCGCGCGCTGGGCTTCAACGTCTGACGAGCTCCCCCGAGCAGTACGGCCGTGCCCGCCAGCCACCACTGGCGGGCACGGCCGTTTCGGCGTTGTGGGGGCACAGGGGAACGCGCGCTTATGTACGCCCGTACGCATCGTTGTGTACGCTCGTACGCATGGTCTATGTGACGCTCGCCGCCGCGATCCTCTCCGAGATCCTGGCGACCACCGCGATGAAGTACAGCGACGGGTTCAGCCGGCTGTGGCCGTCGCTGGCCACGGGGGCGGGGTATCTGGTCGCCTTCGTGCTGCTGGCGCAGACGCTCAAGTCGATGAGTGTCGGGACCGCGTACGCGATCTGGTCGGGCGCCGGGACGGCGGTGATCGCGGCGATCGGGATGGTGTTCCTGGGGGAGAGCGCCAGCGCGCTGAAGATCCTCGGGGTGCTGCTGGTGATCGCCGGGGTCGTGGTGCTCAACCTGGACGGGGCGCACTGATGGCCCGGCGCTACGACCCGGACCGGCGGCAGCGGATCATCGACGCGGCGATCGCCGTGGTCGGCGAGTGCGGGATCGCCGGGCTCAGCCACCGTGCCGTGGCGGCCGCCGCGGATGTCCCGCTCGGCTCGACCACCTACCACTTCGCGACCCTGGACGAGCTGCTGGTTGCCGCGCTGCGGCAGTCCAACGTCGTGTGCCTGGCCGACTTCGCGCGCTGGGTGGACAACATCGACCCGGCGGCGCCGCTCGCCGAGGAGGTCGCGCGGCTGGTCGAGGACACGCTGTCCGGCGACCGCCGGCGGATGGAGCTGGAGTACGAGCTGTATCTGGCGGCGCTGCGGCACGAGGCGGTGCGGCCGATCGCCGCCGAGTGCCTGGACGAGATGGTGCGGCTGCTCGGAGCGCGGATCGGCGACCTGCGCACCGCGCGGACGGTGGTGGCCCTCACCGACGGGCTGGTGCTGCAGCATCTGCTGACCGGGCAGCCCTTCGACCCCGAGGCGGTGCGGGCCGGGCTGGCCGGGGTGCTGGGCTGAGCCGTCGGCGGGACCGGTGCGCGGGACCCGCGGACGGGCGGCCGCGGCCGCGGACCTGGCCCGATCGCTGAGACCGGTTCGCCTCGGCGGGCGCCCTCCGGTTAGGTTTCGGATATGACCGATGCTGCTGTTTCCGCTTCCTCTCTCACCGGCGCCGTCGCCGCCGGGCTCGCCACCGTCACCGCCGACGGCACCGTGCTGGACACCTGGTTCCCGGCCCCCGAGCTGGTGAGCACGCCCGGCCCGGCCGGCACCGAGCACCTCGACGACGCACGCGCCACCGAACTGCTGGGCGCCGCCGTGCTCAAGGCGATCGGTCCCGACCCGGTCCGTGGTGTCGAGGTCGTCGCCGTCCGTACGGTCATCGCCTCCCTCGACGACAAGCCGCTGGACGCGCACGACGCCTACCTGCGCCTCCACCTCCTCAGCCACCGCCTGGTCAAGCCGCACGGCCAGAACCTGGAGGGCCTCTTCGGGCTGCTGGCCAACGTCGCCTGGACCTCGCTGGGCCCGGTGGCCGTCGACCAGGTCGAGACGGTGCGGCTGAACGCCCGCGCCGAGGGGCTGCACCTTCAGGTCACCAGCATCGACAAGTTCCCGCGGCTGACCGACTACGTCGCGCCCGCCGGGGTGCGGATCGCGGACGCCGACCGGGTGCGCCTGGGCGCGCACCTCGCGGCCGGCACCACCGTCATGCACGAGGGCTTCGTCAACTTCAACGCCGGGACGCTGGGCACCTCCATGGTCGAGGGCCGGATCAGCGCGGGCGTGGTCATCGGCGACGGCTCCGACATCGGCGGCGGCGCCTCCACCATGGGCACCCTCTCGGGCGGCGGCAAGCAGATCATCTCCATCGGCGAGCGCTGCCTGCTGGGCGCCGAATCGGGCATCGGCATCGCGCTCGGCGACGAGTGCGTCGTCGAGGCCGGGCTGTACGTGACCGCCGGTACCCGCGTCACGCTGCCCGACGGCCAGATCGTCAAGGCCCTGGAGCTGTCCGGCGCGGACAACATCCTCTTCCGCCGCAACTCCACCACCGGCACGGTCGAGGCCCGCCCGAACAAGGCGACCTGGGGCGGCCTCAACGAGGTGCTGCACAGCCACAACTGAGGCGACGGACCGGGCAGGCCGTGCGGCCGGCCCGGCACGGCGGCGTCAGCGGCCCGGCGGGAGATCCGCCGGGCCGTTCGGCTTCCGCCCCCGCCGCCCCGCTCCCCGCGCCGCCCGGACGCGGATAGGCTGTGTGTCATGCGTGATCTTGTAGCGGGGATGCGGTATCTGGGCAAGGGGCAGCGCTGGGTCGCCCAGCACGGCCGGTGGTGGGGCTTCGGGCTGATCCCGGCGCTGATCGCCCTGGTGCTGTACGCGGCGGTGCTGACCGTGCTCGCCCTCTGGTCCGGCGACATCGCGGCCTGGGCGACGCCGTTCGCCGACGGCTGGGGCACGCCCTGGCAGGGGCTGCTGCGCGGGGTGTTCGTGGCGCTGTTGATCGCCGGCGGGCTGACGCTGTCGGTGCTGACGTTCACCGCGGTCACGCTGCTGATCGGCGACCCCTTCTACGAGTCGCTGTCGGAGAAGGTGGAGGAGTCCGAGGGCCACTGCCCGCCGTCCCCGGACCGGCCGCTGTGGCAGGAGATCTGGATCGCCCTGCGGGACAGCGTCCATGTGCTGCTGCGGGCCGCCGGATTCGGGATCCTGCTGTTCGTCCTCGGGTTCGTGCCCTTCGTCGGGCAGACCGTGATCCCGGCCATCGGCTTCTGCGTCTCCGGTTTCTTCCTCGCCGTCGAGCTGACCTCGGTGGCCATGCAGCGCCGGGACGTTCCGGTGCGGGAGCGGCTGCGGCTGCTGCGGGGCCGCAAGGGGCTCGCGGTCGGCTTCGGTACCCCGGTCGTGCTGCTGTTCCTGATCCCGTTCGTCGCGGTCGTGCTGATGCCGGGCGCGGTGGCCGGCGCGACGCTGCTGGTGCGGGACCTGATGGCGGACGAGGAGGAGCCGCCCGCGCCGGAGCGGGGCGAGGGCGCGGCCGCGCGGGGACCGGCCGCCGGCGCCCCGTACGGGCAGCCGGGCGCGCCGGGCGGCTTCGGGCCGGCCCCCGCGGGGTTCCCCGCTAACCAGGGACAGCCGCAGGCACCGCAGGGGTATCCGTATCCGCAGTCCGGTCCAGGGTCGTCCGCAGCGCGTCCACCAGCCGGCTGGTGAGGTCGGCGTCCGCCGCCAGCAGCGGGCCGCGGACCGGTCCGGCGGGCAGGCCGAGGTGGTTGAGCAGTGCCTTCGCGGTGACCGTGCCGGGGGCCTGGCCGCCGGTCAGCTGCTCGACGAGCGGGACCAGCGCGAGCTGACGGCGGGCCGCCCCGGCCGTGTCGCCGGCGTCGAAGGCGTCCAGGACGGCGCGCACCGCCCGCGGCGCGGCGTTGGCGGCGGTGCTCACACAGCCGGCGCCGCCGAGCGCGCGCAGCGGCAGGATCTGCTCGTCGCAGCCCGCGTAGTAGGCCAGGTCCGTCGAGGCCAGGACCTTCGCCGACTTCAGCAGGTCGTAGCCGCAGTCCTTGACGGCCGCGATCCGCGGATGGGCGGCCAGCCGCAGAAGGGTGTCCCAGGCCAGCGCGACGCCGGTGCGGCCCGGGATGTCGTAGAGCATCACCGGCAGCCCGGTGACGTCCGCGACCGTCCGCAGGTGATGGGCGACGGCCTCCTGGGTGGGCCGTGAGTAGTAGGGCGTGACCACCAACAGGCCGTGTGCGCCCGCCCGTTCGGCGCCGCGGGCGAGGGCGACGGAGTGCCGGGTGTCGCTGGTGCCGACCCCGGCGATGATCCGTGCCCGGTCGCCGACGGCCTCGACCACGGCCCGCAGCAGGGCCTCCTTCTCGGCGTCCGAGGTCGTCGGGGCCTCCCCGGTGGTGCCGCTCAGCACCAGTGCGTCGCAGCCGCCCTCGTCGACGAGGTGGGTGGCGAGCCGCTGCGCGCCGTCGGTGTCGAGCGCCCCGTCGTCGGTGAACGGGGTGATCATGGCGGTCGCGGTACGGCCGAAGGGCGAGGCCGCGACCGGGGGTACGAGGGGGGCGGGCATGGTCTCCCCGCCGGGAGTCTGGGGGTGCCTCATATGTCACGTCCAACGTGGTGGTGCCGGCTGGTTCCTCGGACAGCGCTCCGTGCGGGGCCGGAACGCGGAAGCGGCCGCCGCGCCTTACGGTGCGACGGCCGCTCGGGCATCACAGGCCCATCACGCGCCAGTCAGGCCATTCCGCGAACGCTTCAGGTCCTGGGTCCGCTCGGTTGCGGACTCCTCCGACGACTTCGGCTTCCGCTGGTCGGTGCGCCGCTCGGCGGCACGGTCCTTGTTGCCCGACTTACGGTTCTGGGACTTCGGCATGATGACTCCCTATGTCTCGCCGAATGGTTCTTACATGCCCAGTACCGCACCCCCCGCGGCAGTCGGCCCCCCGGCGTGGGCCAGGCGGGTGACAGGAGGGTCACGCGGGGTGATGTTCCTCGGTCACGGCTTGATGCGCAGGACCTGCGGGTCGTGGTCGCTGGCCTGGTCCGCGTACTCGGCGTTGATGTGCACGATGTCGTAGTCGGACCGGGTCAGCGGACGGGTGGTGAGCATGTGGTCCAGCACCTGCGAATTGCCGTTGTAGACATAGCCGTAGCGCTCCGCCGCGGGCAGCCGGCGGACCTGGTCGGTGAGCACGCCGCCGGCGGTGAGGTCCTTCAGCGCCGGTGAGAACTCGTAGTCGTTGAGGTCGCCGGCCACCACCACGCCGGCCTTCGGGTCCTTGGCCAGCAGGTCCTTGACGAAGCTGTTGACCAGCCGGGCCTGGGCGGTGCGCTGGGTCTCGGAGCTGCGGGCCGGGGGCTGGAAGCGGCTGTCCAGGCTCTGGTCGCCGCCCTTGGAGTTGAAGTGGTTGGCGATCACGAACACCCGGCTGCCGGGGCGGCTCTTGGCCGAGAACTGCCCGACGAGGGGCTTGCGGCTGTCCTTCCACGCCTCGTCGGCGGGCGCGATCCGGCCCGGGGACGCGGACAGCGTCGCCTTGCCGTGGTCGTCGACCACCTTCACGGGGGTGGTGGCGTCGCCGCCCTTGACGTCCGTGAAGGACGCCCGGTCGGGGTTGAACAGGAACGCCGTGCGGATGTTGCCGCCGGGCTGGCCGCCGTCCTTGTCGTTGACCGGGTCGATCTGCCGCCACTCGTACGCCGGGCCGCCGGCCGCCTTGATGGCGTCGGTCAGCTTCTTGAGCGTCTCCCCGGCGGTGACCACCCCGTTGTCCTTGGCGCCGCTGTCGTCCTGGACCTCCTCCAGCGCGACGACGTCGGGCGAGGACAGGTTGTGCACCAGCGCCTTCGCCAGCCGGTCGAACTTGGCCTGCGGGGTGGTGGGGGAGAGGTTCTCGACGTTGTACGTGGCGACCGCCAGCTCGTCGGACTTCTGCTTGCGGGTGGTCTCCGGCTCCGGGCTCGTGCCGGCGACCTTGCCCAGTTCGGTGGCCTGCAGGGTGTAGCCGCCGAAGTTGTCGTAGTCCAGCGGGCCCGCGGTGGTGCCGGTCAGCTTCTGGCCGACGTCGGCCACCGGGAACGGCTGCTCGGCGAACGGGATCAGCGACGCCAGCTTGATGCGGCCGCCGTTGGGGTCCGCGTACGAGCGGTAGAGGGTGCCGCCGCGGGCCGTGCGGTGGTGGCGGGGCTCGGCGGTCGTCCACAGCTCGTGGTGGGTGTTGGTCGCGCCGACGACCGGGGCGTCGGCGACCGCGACGCGCATGCCCTCCAGGGACTCGTAGCGGTCCAGGGCGTACGAGCCGGGGCGCAGCTTCAGCGACTCGATGCTCTTGCCGTCGCCCGCGGTGGGGGCGTAACGATTCGGCACCGAGGCCGGGTTGAGCTTGAAGGCGGCCGGCAGCGGCGCGCCGGAGGACGCCACCTTCCAGGTGGCGTCGGTGATCTCGGTGACGGACTGCAGGCCGGCGTCCTTGCCGCCCGGGTAGTACTCGCTGACCGTGCCGGAGAAGGTGATCGCGTCGCCGACGGCGACCTTCGGAGTCTCCTTCCCGGTGTAGACGAAGACCGCCTCGCTGGTGGCCGGGTTGCGGTCCGGGTGCGGGTCCTGCACCCAGAAACCGCGCGCCGAGCCGAACGAACGGATCGCGGTGACCGTACCGGGCACCTCGCTGACCTGCTGTCCGGCCAGCGGGGATATCCGGGTGCTGCCCTGGATGTCGTGGATGCGCGCACCCGCCGCCGAGGCGGACTGGGTGGCGGTGAGCAGTCCGCCGGCCAGGGCGGCACAGGCCACCGCGCTGACGGCGACCGGTGTGCGGAGCGAACGACGGGACGGCATGCATGCCTCCGAGGGTGATGGGGGGTGGTCGGCGCAGCGTGCCTACGGGTCGGTAACCAGCACGCTACGCGCGTCAATCTCTTGCGCACGGAGGGGAGTTGTCAAGCTTTCTCCCGATGACCGGGAGGGGACGCGTGGGTGAACCGTCCGAGTTACGGCGAATTCCGTCTACGCTTGGTCGGCGCTCCCGGCACCGCTGGGAGTACCCCCAGCCGTAGTCCGTCCGAGGAGCTGAACACCCGATGTCCGCAGACCGCCCCACCCTGCCGCCGGTGCGGCTGCACTCCGAAGCGGAACTGGCCAGGGACGCGCTGAGCACCCCGCTGCTGGCCCGCGCCGCGAAGCTGGCCCGCTGGGCCGAACGGGGCGTCCCGGTCGGCGTCGGCGGCCAGATCCTCGACGAGCCGCTGGCCGCCGCCACCGAGCTCCTCGGCCTGGCCGGCGACGAGGACGGCGCCGCCTGCACCGCCGAGGCCTGGCAGCTGGCCGTGGACACCGGACTCGTGGAGATCGAGGAGACCGCGGACAGCGAGGACGGCGAGGACCTCCCCGACGACGCCGCCGCCGGCACCGCCACCCCCGGCGAGGAACTCGGCCTGCTCACCTCCGGCAGCCCCCAGGACATCCTCGACATCTGGCTCGGCGGCATGGAGACGGTGCTCGCCGACGCGGCCGCCCCCGACCTCGCCGACCTCGCCGACCAGCTCACCGAGGGCGGCGAACTCGACCTGGACGCCATCGACTGGAACCCGGAGGAGGAGGCCGAGCTGCTCGACGGCATCCTCGGCAACCTCTACCTGCTCACGGCCCTGAACGAGCACCCCGGCCAGGACGTCCCGCTGCCCGCGCTGGCCGCCTCCATGATCGTCCCGGACGACATGGACGAGCCCACCGACGACGTCCTCGAAGAGGTCTCCGAGGCGATGATGCGCCTGGACGACCAGTTCCGGGTGCTGGAGCCGATCGGCCTGGTCGCCTACCGGCCCGTCGACGAGGCGCTCATCGAGGAGCTGGACGAGGACGGCGAGACGGTCCTGAGCCCGGCGGCCTCCTCGGACGGCTCCGGCGCCGAGCCGCTGTCGGACGAGGACGTCTCCCGCTACGGCCTGGTGCGCCTGACCCCGCTCGGCGTCTACGGGGTGCGCGCCCGGATGCTGGACGCGGGGGTGCACGCCCCGGCCGTCGGCGACCTCGCCGACAAGGGCGCCGACGTCCTCCTGGACGCGCTGCCCGACTACCCCGAGGCGCTCGCCCAGGCCGAGTCCGAGCAGTGGCTCGCCGCCCGTACGCCCCTGGACGCCGCCCGGGACCTGCTCACCGCCGCCCGCGGCGACGACGACCGCGCCCCGCGGCGCCGGCTGGCCGCCCAGCAGACCCTCTCGCTGGTCTCGCCGGACGCCGAGGACGCGCTGCGCGAGGTGCTCGACGACCGGCAGCTCGGCGGCCTGGCCCGGGTCTGGCTCGCCGAGCGCGCGCTGCCCGGTATCCCCGAGCCCTCCCAGGAGATGATCTTCTGGCTGACGGTGGACACCATCGCGGCGCAGCTGGAGAGCGCCGACGAGGACGCCGCGGACGAGCTGCGCGACCTGGTGCAGGGCCTGACCGAGCAGCACAGCGGGTTCTTCGACACCGCCTGGCGGGTGGACCACCCGGCCACCGCCGACGTCCTGGAGGCCATGGGCCGGCTGCACCCGGACAAGAAGGCCGCCAAGGAGGCCCGCAAGGCCGCGTTCAAGGCGCGCTCGCGGCAGTCCGGCTGACGCGGACACCGGACACGGCCGGGGCGGATCACCGCCCCCGGGGCCGGTCCGGCGGACCGGCCCCAACTGCTTCCTGGATGTCGCGCGGCGTTCAACTGGAGTTCGGCGACGCACGAGAGCGTGTGCGGCGCAGGCACAGGGGAAGACACCGGCCATCCAGGAGATGAGAATGCCGCTCACCCGCAGAGACTTCGCCAAGCGTTCCGCCCTCGCCGGCGCGGGGGTCACGCTGGCCGGCAGCGTCGGGGTGCTGGCCACCGCGCCCGGGGCCATCGGCGAGGAGCTGCCGGACTCCGCGCAGGGCGACGCGGCGGACGGTCACGCCGCCGGCTACGGCCCGCTGGTCCCGGACCCGGAGGGCATCCTGGCGCTGCCCGCCGGGTTCTCGTACCGGATCATCACCCGCACCGGCGTCACCAAGCTCGACAGCGGTGAGTCCACGCCCTCCAACCACGACGGCACCGGCACCTTCCCGGGCCACCGCGGCAGCACCCTCCTGGTCAACAACCACGAGCTGAAGGGCCCGCGCGCCGACTGGCCGCACCCGGTGCCGCTGGCCGAGGGGTTGGTCTACGACCCCGCGGCGTCCGGCGGCTGCACCGTCGTCGAGGTCGCCAAGGACGGTACGCCGGTCGGCGAGTGGGTGGGGATCGCCGGTACCTCCACCAACTGCGCGGGCGGAACCACCCCGTGGGGCACCTGGCTCACCTGCGAGGAGAGCGAGGACAAGGCCGGCGAGCACGGCATGACCAAGGACCACGGCTACGCCTTCGAGGTCGACCCGCACGACGTGAAGGCCGGCCGCGACCCCCGGCCCGTCAAGGCGCTGGGCCGCTACGCCCACGAGGCCGTCGTCGTCGACCCCCGGCGCGGCCACCTCTACCTGACCGAGGACGCCGCCGGCCCCAACGGCCTGTTCTACCGCTGGACCCCGCCGCACGGCTTCCGCCACGGCCGCGGAGCGCTGCGCACCCTCGCCGACGACGCGGGCGTGCTGGAGGCATTCAAGTGCTTCGACTCCGGCGGCCGGTTCGTCGACGACCTCTCGCGCGCCACCAAGGCCGGCACCGTCTACGGCGTCGACTGGGTCGAGGTCCCCGACCGTGACGCCCGCAAGGTCTCGGTGCGCAAGCAGTTCACGGCCGGTCAGGTCACCCGCGCCCGCAAGCTGGAGGGCCTGTGGTGGGCTGACGGCGGCGCGTACGTGGTGTCGTCGTACGCCCGGGACGAGAGCCCGGTCCAGCACGACGGCCAGGTCTGGTTCTACGACCCGCGGCGGCGGACCCTGACGCTGAAGGTGCTGCTGGGCGTCAACAAGGAACCGTCGAAGGACGGCGCCCTGGACGGCCCCGACAACATCACCGTCTCGCCCTACGGCGGGCTGGTCATCGCCGAGGACGGCGAGGGCGTACAGCACCTCTTCGGGGCCACCGACGACGGCCGCACCTACCCGATCGCCCGCAACGAGCTCAACATCGGCACCGCGGACAAGCCGGAGTTCAGCGAGTTCACCGGGCCGGTGTTCTCCCCGGACGGGCGCACGCTGTTCGCCAACATCCAGGAGCCCGGCATCATGCTGGCCATCACCGGCCCCTGGAAGCGGCACCGTCGTCAGCGGTAGCACCGCCGCGGCCCGCGGGTCTGTCAGCCCGCCCCGGCCGTGAGCAGGTAGTAGTCCAGCAGCCCGGTCTCGTACGCCGTCAGATAGCGGCGCGGCCACTCGTCGCGGAGGGCGGGCTGCTGGGCCATGTAGCGGTCGTAGCACTCCCAGACGCCGTCGCCGACGGACCGCACCCGGACCTCGCGCAGGCCCGCCGCCCGCAGCGCCGCGGCGGCCTCGTCGATCACGTGCGGGACGTCCAGGCCGTCGGCGAACGGGGGCAGCAGGGCGGGCAGCGCGCGGGCGGCCTCCGGGGTACGGGCGAAGAACGTCGTCAGGGCCAGCCGGCCGCCCGGACGCAGGACCCGCGCCGCCTCCCGCGCGAAACCGGGCAGATCGCGGAAGTGCTGTGCCGCCTCGACGGAGAAGAGGCAGTCGACGCGGTCGTCGGGGAGCGGGATGCGCTCGGCCGCGCCCCGCAGGAACTCCAGCCGCCCGGGGGAGCCCGCTCGGGGGGCCAGCAGCGCCGCGTTCGCCTCCCGGGCACGGGCGATCTGGTCGGGGTGCGCGTCCATGCCGATGACGGTGCCCAGGCCGAACTCCCGCAGCGCCAGCGCGGAGCCCAGCCCGCGCCCGCAGCCCACCTCCAGGGCGGTGCGGCCCCGCGGCCGGTCGAAGGCGCCGAGCACCAGACGGTAGAGGTCCTGCTCGCTGCGCACCCGGTCGTCCTCGGTCAGCGGGCGGCCGGCGGGTCCCGGCAGGCCCGTCCAGTAGCCGAAGTTGATGAAGCCGCCGGCGAAGGCGGGGACCGTGCTGAGGTCGAGCTCGCCGTAGACCCGCGCGACCCGGTCGGGAAGGTCCGGGCCCGCTGGGCCGTCCGGGGGACCGGCGGGCTGGGCCGGCGGCGGATGCTGCGTCATCGAACGCTCCTCGTGTGTGCCGTGGGGACGCGCCGGGGCGGGCGGACGGGGGCCGGGCGGCGGTGCGCCGGAGGGCGCGAACGCCGCCAGGGGCGGGCACGGACGCCACAATCTTCGGCCCTGGGCCGCTCCCGCACCAGGGCGCCCCGCGACGCTCCCGCCGCCCCGGCGCGCCCGGAGGCCGCCGGGGACGCCGGGGTCAGCGGTTCAGAGGGCCTGCGCGGCGGGCTTGACCATGCCGCGCACCGTACGGGCGTCGACGAACTCGCCCATCGCGGTCATCTCCCACTCGCCGGAGAACTGCCGGATCAGCTTCGCCATCATCACGCCGGTACGGGGCTCGGCGTGGGTGAGGTCGAAGCGGACCAGCTCCGCGCCGCTCTGGGCGTCCACCAGGCGGCAGTACGCCTTGGCGACGTCGGAGAACTTCTGGCCGGAGAAGGAGTTCACGACGAAGACCAGGCCGGTCACCTCCGGCGGCACCCCGCCGAGGTGGACGGTGATCGCCTCGTCGTCGCCGGCGCCCTCGCCGGTGAGGTTGTCGCCGGAGTGCTGGATCGCGCCGCCCAGGATCATCAGCTTGCCGAAGAAGCAGTTGTCGATCTTCTTGCGGTCCGGGCCGTAGGCGATGACCGAGGCGTCCAGGTCGATGCTCTTGCCGCGGAAGGCGGGCTCCCAGCCGAGGCCCATCGTGACCGAGGTGAGCAGCGGCCTACCGCCCTTGACCAGCGACACGGTCTGGTTCTTCTGGAGGCTGACGCGGCCCTTGTCGAGGTTGATCTTGCCGGAGCCGGGTGCGGGCGCCGCCGCCGGATCGGCGGCCGGGGCCGGGGGAGCGGCGGCCGGCGGCGGGGCGGCCGGGGCCGGGGTGCCCGCGGGCGGTCCCCACTGGGCCGCGGGGGCCGGGGCGACGGGCGGTGCCGGGGGAGCCGGGGGTGCCTGCGGGGCGGCGGGCGCGGCCGGTTCCTCCACGGTGACACCGAAGTCGGTGGCGATCCCCGCCAGCCCGTTGGCGTAGCCCTGGCCGACGGCCCGGACCTTCCAGACGCCGCCGCGGCGGTAGATCTCGACGACCACCAGCGCGGTCTCGGACCCCAGCCGCGGCGGGGTGAAGGAGGCGATGACGCTGCCGTCGTCGGCGTTGCGGACCGTGCCGGTCGGCTCGGTGCCGGCGAAGGTCGCGCCGGGGGCGTCCGGGCTCGCGGTGACCACGATCTTCTCGATGCCCTCGGGGACGGCGGCGGTGTCCACCGTGATGGTGTCGCCGCCGCCGGCCGCGGCGGAGTGCGTCACGCCAGGTCCGCTGGGCTGGTTGTAGAACACGAAGTCGTCGTCGGAGCGCACCTTGCCGTTGGCGGCGAGCAGCAGGCCCGACACGTCCAGCCGCACGGGGGCGGTGACGTCCACCGCCACCCGCACGGCGTTGAGCGGGAGGTTCGAGCCAGGAGTCATAGCGGTCATGCCGGGCTCAACGATCGGCCCGCCTTTGCGGTTCCATTACCTGCGCGCCGCCCTCCCGGACCGGTCACCGGCGTTCGCGGGAGTTGCCGAAGAGCAGCCGGTAGGCGATCAGCAGGACCAGCGCTCCGGCGATCGAGGCGATCCACATGGACGGTTCGCCGAAGTCCTTGGGGATCGGGCGGTGCAGGAACTTCGTGGAGAGCCAGCCGCCGATGAAGGACCCCACGATGCCGATGAGGGTCGTGCCGACGATGCCGCCCGGGTCCCGTCCCGGCAGCAGGACCTTCGCGATGATGCCCGCGATCAGCCCGAGTACGAGCCAGCTGACGATGCCCATGATGCGTTCCTCGTTCCTGCGCGACGGGTGGGTACACAGACCAGGACGCCGGGCGGGCGGCGGGGGTTCCGCGGGGTGGCAGGGGCCACGTTCCCCTCCCGGGCCGGGCGGCGGGTCGGCGCTGCCGTCGAGGCGGCCGGATCAGTGCTGCCACCGCGGCGGGTCGGTGCAGAAGGTGCCGCCGAGGTGGGCGTGGCCGGGGTTCGCGGGGTCCAGTGCGCCCTGGGCGGCGAGCAGCGCTTCCGCGTACGGCTCGGAGTCGTCCTGCGGGTCGTACCCCAGAGCGCGGGCGCTCGACAGGTCCCACCACAGGCGGGTGTTGGCGGAGGAGCCGTAGACGACGGTGTGGCCCACATCGGGTGCGGTGAGCGCGGCGTGCAGCAGCCGGGCGCAGTCGGCCGGGCTCAGCCAGATCGACAGCATCCGCACCGAGGCCGGCTCGGGGAGGCAGGAGCCGATGCGGACCGACACGGTCTCGATGCCGTGCCGGTCCCAGTAGAGCGAGGCCAGGTCCTCGCCGAAGCCCTTGGACAGCCCGTAGTAGGTGTCGGGGCGGCGGGGCGCGCCGACGGGTATGGCGCCGGAGCCGTCCGCGGGGCGCGGGGTGAAGCCGACGGCGTGGTTGGAGGAGGCGAAGACGACACGGCGCACGCCCGCCTCCCGCGCCGCCTCGTACAGGTGGTGCACGCCCTCGATGTTGGCGCGCACGATCTCCTCGAACCCGGCCTCCAGGGAGATGCCGGCGAGATGGATCACCGCGTCGACCCCGCGCACCGCCTCGCGCAGCGCCCGGGTGTCGGCCAATTCGGCGGTGATCGCGTCCGGTTCGCCCTCGACAGGGCGCCGGTCGAAGAGCCGCAGCCGGTACCCGTAGGGGGGCAGCAGCTCGCGCATCAGGGTGCCGAGCCCGCCGGCGGCGCCGGTGAGCAGGACGGTGCGGGGTGCGGTCATGGGCGGGTACTCCTCCGGCTGAACTCCAGGGAAACGCCAGGGCTGACTGCCCGTCGGCATTCAGATGTGCGGACACGCTAGGAAGCGGGGTTTCGGCCGGTCAAGGCGCTTGACGGGCTCGGTGAATCCGCTTGCGGCGCGGGAGTCGCGCACCCCTGGCCGGCCTCACCCCGGCCGGACGAACCCGCACTCGTACGCGGCGATCACCGCCTGGGTCCGGTCCCGCACCCCGAGCTTGGCCAGTACCCCCGCCACGTGCGTCTTGACCGTGGCCGCGCCCACCTCCAGCCGGTCCGCGATCTCGGCGTTCGTCAGCCCGGCCGTCATCAGCCGCAGCACCGCCCGCTCCCGCCCGGACAGCCGGGCCCGCAGCGCCGCCGCCGCGTCGGCCGCGGCCCGCTCCCCGGCGTGCCGGGCGGCCAGCCGGCGGACCGCGGCGGGGAACAGCAGCGAGTCGCTGCGCGCCACCAGCCGTACGGCCTGCACCAGGTCCTCCGCGCCGGACCGCTTGAGCAGGAACCCGCTGGCGCCGGCCCGCAGCGCGTCGTAGACGTGGGCATCGTTCTCGAAGGTGGTCACCACGATGACGCGCGGCGGCTCCGGCATCCCGGCGAGTACCTGCTCGGTCGCCCGGATGCCGTCGATCTCCGGCATCCGCACGTCCATCAGCACGACGTCGGGGCGCAGCGCACGGATCAGCGGCACCGCCTCCGCGCCGGTCGACGCCTCGCCGACGACCTCCATGTCCGGCTCGGCGCCCAGGATCGCGCGCAGCGCCGTCCGCACCATCCGCTCGTCGTCGGCGAGGACGAGGCGCAGCGGGCGAGGGCCGTCCCCGCCGGGCGCCTCGTGGCCGTGCTCCTGCCGCGTGGTCATGTCCCCCGGCATGGTCATGTCTCCCGGCATGGTCATGTCTCCCGGCATGGTCATGTCTCCCGGCGTGGTCATGCGCCGCTCACCCCGTTCCTGTCCCGGTCCTTGTCGTCGGCCCTGGCCCTGGCCCTGGCCCCGTCCCCGTCCCCGTCCTCGGCCCTGCCCCCGCCGACGGCAGCCGGACCGCCAGTCGCCACACCCCGTCCCGGGCCGCTGCCGTGGCCTCGCCGCCCAGCAGGCGGGCCCGGTCGGCGATCCCCCGCAGCCCGTGGCCGCCGCCCGGACGGGCCGCCGCAGCGGGGCGGGCGGCCCCTGGCCCGGCCACCGGATTCTCCATCAGGATCGTCAACTCCCCTTCATGTGACCGCAGATGAAGCCGGACCGGTACCGGTCCGGCGTGCCGCAGCGCGTTGCCGAGGCCCTCCTGCACGATCCGGTAGGCCGCCCGCGAGACCACCGGCGCCAGGCCGGCGCACCGCCCCTCGACCGTCGCCTCGACCGCCACGCCCGCCGCCCGGGTCCGGCCGAGCAGCGCCGGAAGGGCGTCCAGAGCGGGTGCGGGCGCGGCCGGATCGGTGCCGTCCTCCGCGCGCAACAGGCCCAGTACGGTGTCCAGTTCGGCGACCGCCTCGCGGGTGGTCTCCTCGATGGCGGCCAGCGCCCGGCGGGCGAATTCCGGGTCGGCGTCCAGCACCCGGCGGGCCGCGCCCGCCTGGAGGGTGACCGCGCTCAGCGCGTGCCCGACGGCGTCGTGCAGCTCGCGGGCCAGCCGGTTGCGGGTCGCCAGATCGGCGGCCCGGCGTTCGGCGGCGGCCAGCCGGTCGGCGGGCGTCGGCCCCAGCAGCACCGGCGCCAGGCGCCCCAGCAGCGCGCCTGCCCCCCAGGCGGTGCCGGTCGTCAGGGCCAGCAGCGCCAGCCCCGCGAGCGGCCCCAGTACGCCGGGCAGTTCGGGCCGGCCCAGCGCGGTGTGCCGCAGCGGATCGGCGAACGGCAGCATCAGGAGCACGACCGCGGCCGGCGGCGCGGACAGCGTCATACCGCTGACGACGCCACCCGCCAGCAGATGCGCCGTGAACCACAGTGCCGTGCGCCGCCGGGCCGCCCACGAGAGCGCCGGCCCCTCGGCCAGCAGCTCGGCGGGCACCGCGCACAGCGCGCGTACGGCGGCCACCTCCAGTGGCCGCACCAGCGGGAAGAGCAGCCCGGCGAGGGCGGCCGGCGGCAGGGCGCAGCCGAACGCGACGAACTGCCAGCGCACGTCGCGCAGCGGATCGGCGCCGTCCACCACGAGTGGGATCACCACCGCGACCAGTAGGAAGAACGGCATCAACAGCGCGCCGCCCAGCACCAGATGGACCCAGCGCCTGCCGGTCAGCCGCACCGGACCGCCTCGCGTGGGGCGGCCTGGGGACGGTCGGGCGCTGACGGCTGCGATGCCCGTGCGGGGCGGCCGGTGCGGGGGTTCATGGCGCCCAGCCTTCCGGAGGCCGTCCCGGTGCGCGTCGTCCCCGGCGGCGATCCGCCTCCGCCGTACGGGGGAGGCGAAGGCCGGGGCGTCACAGCCGCCGGGTGGCCAGCGCCAGCCGGTCGCGGGCGTCGAACAGGGTGTCCTTGATCAGCTGCTCGTGCGCCGGGGTCAGCCGGGCCACCGGCACCGAGCAGCTGATCGCGTCCCTGGCCGGGGTGCGATACGGGATCGCGACGCCGAAACAGCGCAGGCCCAGGGTGTTCTCCTCGCGGTCGACCGCATAGCCCTGCTCGCGCACCGCGTGCAGCTCCTCGATCAGCTGCTCGCGGTCGGTGAGGGTGTGCTCGGTCAGCTGCGCGAGGGCCGGCGGCAGCAGCGCCCGCACCTGGTCGTCGGTGTACGTGGCGAGCAGCGCCTTGCCCAGCGAGGTCGAGTGGGCGGGCAGCCGCCGGCCGACGCGGGTGAAGGGGCGCAGGTAGTGCTGCGACTGGCGGGTGGCGAGGTAGACGACGTTGGTGCCGTCCAGGCGGGCGAGGTGGATGGTCTCGGTGGTGTCGTCGGAGAGCCGGTCCAGCGTCGGCCGGGCCGCGGCGACCACCTCGTCGCCGTCGATGTAGGACGTGCCGACCAGCAGCGCGCGCACGCCGATGCCGTAGCGGGTGCCGGTGGCGTCGGTCTCCACCCAGCCCAGGTCGACCAGGGTGCGCAGCAGCATGTAGAGGCTGGACTTCGGGTAGCCGACGGCCTCCTGGACGGACGCCAGGCTGTGCATGCCGGGGCGGCCCGCGAAGTACTCGAGCAACTCGACCGTCCGCACGGCGGATTTGACCTGGGATCCACCGGTCTCGGCAGCTGGCATCGCCCTTGACCCCCCTGTTCCGACAGCCATAGAGTCCCAGTTGTTCACCATCTGGGACAGCGTTCAGCATATCGAACGCTCCGCAATGCGGCAGGATGCGGAAAGACTCGGCAGGCATCGCCCGGGAGGAATGCACGGTGACAGCAGCACCAGTCTGGAGTGTCGACCCCCGAACCGGAAAGCAGCGGGAGCAGGTTGCGGTGGAGGCCACAGCCGGCGAGGTGGACTCCGTGGTCCGCGCGGCCCACGCCGCCCGCGGAGCGCTCGCCGACCGTGCCCCGCGCGCCGCCCTGCTGCGCCGCGCCGCCGACCTGCTCGACGAGGCGGGCGACGCGGTCATCGAGGCCGCCGACGCCGAGACCGCCCTCGGCCCCGGCCGGCTCACCGGCGAACTCGCCCGCACCACCTACCAGTTGCGGGCCTTCGCGGACCAGGTGGCGGAGGGCTCCTTCCTCGACGTACGGATCGACCACGCCGACCCCGGCCTCACCCCGCCCCGGCCCGACCTGCGCCGCTACAAGATCCCGCTGGGCGCCGTCGCCGTCTACGCCGCCAGCAACTTCCCGCTCGCCTTCTCGGTCCCCGGCGGCGACACCGCCAGCGCGCTGGCGGCCGGCTGCCCCGTCGTCGTCAAGGCGCACCCGGACCACCCGGCCACCTCCGAGCTGTGCGCCGCGCTGCTGCGCCGGGCCGCCGCCGAGGCCGGGCTGCCGGAGGGTGTGCTGCACCTGGTGCACGGCTTCCAGGCCGGTATCGACCTGGTGCGCCACCCGCTGATCACCGCGGCCGGGTTCACCGGCTCGGTGCGCGGCGGCCGCGCGCTGTACGACGCCGCCGCGGCCCGCCCGCACCCCATCCCCTTCCACGGCGAACTGGGCAGCCTCAACCCCGTCGTGGTCACCGAGGCCGCGGCCCGGGAACGCGCCGAGCAGATCGGCGCCGGGCTGGCCGGCGCGATGACGCTCGGCGCCGGACAGTTCTGCGTCAAGCCGGGCCTGGTCCTGGCGCCCGCGGGAGCGGCCGGCGACCGGCTGCTGACCTCGCTGACCGCCGCCGTGAGCGACACCGAGGCCGGAGTGCTGCTCGACCACCGGATGCGGGAGGCGTTCCTCGACGGGGTGCGCTCCCGCGCCGCCCTTCCCGACGTCGAGGCGCCGGTGACCCCCGGTGCGGGCGGCCCGCACACCGTCAGCGCCGGATTCCTCGCCGTCCCCGCCGCCCGCCTCGCCGCCGAAGGCCCGCACGACCTCCTGCTGGAGGAGTGCTTCGGCCCGGTCACCGTCGTCGCCCGCTACACCGACGAGGCCGAGATCGGCGCCGTCCTCGCCCGGCTGCCCGGCAACCTCTCCGCGACCCTCCAGCTCGGCGACGCGGAGAGCGCCGGCACCGACGACGCAGGTGCCGGCGCCCGGCTGCTGGCCGCGGTCACCCCGCTCGCCGGCCGGGTGGTCGTCAACGGCTGGCCGACCGGTGTCGCGGTCGCCCCCGCCCAGCACCACGGCGGCCCCTACCCGGCCACCACCTCCACGTCCACCTCCGTCGGCGGCACCGCCGTCGAACGCTGGCTGCGCCCCGTCGCCTACCAGGACGCCCCCGCCGCGCTGCTGCCGCCCGAGCTGCGCGAGGACAACCCGCTCGGCCTGCCGCGCCGGGTCGACGACCGCGCCGAGGGCGCGTAGGCACCGTGCGCCCCGCCCCCGACGCCGCCCTCCGGATCCGTGCCGCGACCCGCGCGGACCTGGCGGCGATCGCCGCCCTGCACACCGGCGCCCACGCCGCCCTGCACCGCGCCCGCTTCCCCGGCGTCCCCTTCGACGCCCCGGCCGAACACACCCGCCGGCACGACGCCTGGTCGCGCGACCTTGCGGCCGACGACACCCCCGTGCTGTGCGCCGCACGGCACGGCACGGTCGTCGGCGCGGCCGCCTATCGCCGGCGCGACGGCGCGGGCCGGCCGGCCGTCACGCTCCACCAGCTCCAGGTCGACCCCGGCCACTGGGGGACCGGCGTCGGCCGCACCCTGCACGCCTCCTGCCTGCGGGCCTGGCACACGGACGGCTTCACCCGGGCCGGCCTCGACGTGCTCTGGCACAACCACCGCGCCCGCGCCTTCTACGCCGGCCTCGGCTGGCGCCCCGACCCGGACCGCCGCCCCGCCCCCGACGCCACCCACCTCACCCTGACGCTGGACCTGGCGACGGCTCCGGCCCCGCCGGCTCCCTGACGGCGATGAGCTGCAGCCGCTCCGCCGTCCGCCCGTCCAGCGTGCCCACCACCCCCGCCCGCTCCTTGCGCACCGCGAAGCCGGCCTCCCCGAGCAGCCCGCGCAGCCGCTCCGGCGGATGGTGCCGGAACACCCCGCCGTCCGGCGTCTCGAAGACCCCGTACGTTCCGTAGCGGTCCGCGAAGCGCGCGTACCGCTCCCGGTTGAGGGCATCGTCCTGCAGCGGAACGTCGCTCAGGTACACCACCCCGCCGGGCCGCACCAGTCGCCCCAGCTCCGCGACGATCGCCGTCTGGTCCGCGTCCCCGGGAACGCAGGTGAGCACCGCGAACAGCAGCGCCGCGTCGAAGGCACCGTCCCCGAACGGCAGCGGGAACCCGGCGCAGTGCAGGAGTTCCAGCCCGGGGTGCTCGCGCCGCCCCCGCGCGATCAGCGCCGCCGAGACGTCCACCCCGCGCACCGCGCCGTACCCCAGCCCGGCCAGCTCGGCGGTCAGCCGCCCGTAACCGCACCCGTAGTCCAGCACCCGCGCGCCGCGCGGCACATAGACGTCCAGCAAGGCCGGATCGAGCGGATGGGTGAAGGTCTTGGCCGATCCGGTCGTCTCCCAGAAGCCGAGAAATCCCTGTGACGAGGTCATGCGGGGACGGTACCCACGGAATACCCCGCCGTCCCCCGGGGTTGCACCGGGACCCATCCACGACGAGGAAAGCCGGCTCATGCGCGTCGAAATCTGGTCCGACATCGCCTGCCCCTGGTGCTACATCGGCAAGGCCCGCTTCGAGGCCGGGCTCGCCGCCTTCGCGCACCGCGACCGGGTCGAGGTGGTGCACCGCTCCTTCGAGCTGGACCCGAAGGCACCGGCCGCCACCGACGTCCCGGTGCTCGACATGCTCGCCGCGAAGTACGGCGTCACCCGCGAGCAGGCCGAGGCGATGGAGGCCCGGGTCGCCGAGGCGGCCGCCGGGGAGGGGCTCGGCTACCGCTCCGACCGGATCCACGGCAACACCTTCGACCTGCACCGGCTGCTGCACGCCGCGGCCGCGCACGGGGTGCGGGACGCGGTGCTCGACGCCTTCTACCGTGCCAACTTCGCCGAGGCCAGGACGCTCGGCGACCCCGCCGTGCTCCGCGCGGTCGCCGTCGGCGCGGGGCTGCCCGCCGAGGAGACCGACCGGGTGCTCGCCGACCCCGGCGCCTACGCCCGGGAGGTGCGCGCCGACGAGCGCGAGGCCGCGGAGCTGGGCGCCACCGGCGTCCCGTTCTTCGTCATCGACCGCCGCTACGGCATCTCCGGCGGCCAGCCCGCCGAGGTCTTCCGGCAGGCGCTGGAGCGCGCGCACGAGGACGCCCCGGCGCCGCCCGCGGCCGGCGGCGAGGCCGCGGTGTGCGGCGACGACGGCTGCGCCGTGCCCGGGAAGTGACCGCGGGCCGGCCCGCTCGCACCCCCCTGTGACCTGCACGGATAAGGAGCGCTTGCGGGCCGGCCAAGCGGATTCGCCATGGACGCGGCGCACTTCGCCGAGCACAGTGGGGGCATGCAGCGAATCGAGCCACTCGGCGGGGACGAGTTCGCCCCCGAGACGACCTATCTGAACTCCGCCTCGTGCGGCCTCCTGCCCCGGCGCAGCGCCGCCGCCCTGCGCGCGGCCGTGGAGGAGTCCGTTTCCTACGGCACCATGGGCCGCGACTACTTCGCCGCCGCCACGGCCTCCCGGGCGGCCTTCGCCCGGCTGATGGACGTCCCCGCCGACCGGGTCGCCCTCGGCAGCTCGGTCGCGGTGCAGTCCGCGTTCGTCGCGGCCTCGCTCCCGGCGGGCGCCGAAGTACTCGCCCCCGAGGGCGACTTCAGCTCGCTGGTCAACCCGCTCGCCGCGCACCCGGGGATCAAGCTGCGCACCGTGCCGCTGGAGGCGCTCGCCGACGAGGTGCGCCCCGGCACCGCGCTGGTCGCGCTCAGCGCCGTGCAGTCCCTGGACGGCCGGATCGCCGACCTGGCGGCGGTCCGCGACGCCGCCCGGACCCACGGGGCGCGCACCTACCTGGACGTCACCCAGGCCGCCGGCTGGCTGCCGCTGCGCGCCGCGGACTTCGACTTCGTCGTCGCCGGCGCCTTCAAGTGGCTGCTGTGCCCGAAGGGGGCGACCTTCATGGCGTTCGGCGGGGACCTCGGCCGGGGCGAGGAGTGGCCGGCCGCGCTCCACGCGGGCTGGGTGGCGGGGGAGGACATCGGCGCGTCCAACTACGGGCCGATCCGGCCGGCCGCCACCGCCCGGCGCTTCGACGAACCGCACGCCCACTACTCCTACGTCGCCGCCGAGCACTCCCTCGGCCTCCTGGCGGAGCTGGGCGTGTCCACCGTCCACGCCCACAACACCGCGCTCGCCGACCACTACCGCGCGGGCCTGACCGAGCGCGGTCTGACGCCCCGCCCCGCGCCCGGCTCGGCGATCGTCTCCACCCCCGGGCTCGCGGACGCGGAGGAGCGGCTGGCCGCGGCGGGCGTCCGGGTCGCGGTGCGCGGCGGACTGCTGCGCGCGGCCTTCCACCTCTACAACTCGACCGACGACGTGGACCGGCTGCTGAGCCTGCTGGACTAGGGGGAGGACGGGGCGGGCGTGGGAGCGGGGGAAGCTGATGTAATGGGCAACGATCTTGTTCCGTACAGCAGTTGAGAGGCCCTCAGTGACCACCGCGTTCGACCCCGTCGACCTCGCCGGCATCCCGCTCGCCAACCGCATCGTGATGGCCCCGATGACCCGCAACCGTGCCACCGGGGGCGGCGGGGTGCCGACCGACTCGATGGTCACGTACTACGCCCAGCGCGCCTCGGCCGGGCTGATCGTCACCGAGGCCAGCCAGACCTGCGCCGTGGGCCAGGGCTACCCCTTCACCCCGGGGCTGCACACGCCCGAGCAGGTCGCCGGCTGGCGCCGGGTGACCGACGCGGTGCACGCGGCCGGCGGCCGGATCTTCGCGCAGCTGTGGCACGGCGGCCGGATCGGCCACCCGGTGCTGCTGCCGGACGGGCTGGTCCCGGTCGGCCCGTCCCCCGTGGCCGCGGCCTGCCAGGTCTTCACCGAGGACGGCATGAAGGACTGCGTCACGCCGCACGAGCTCACCGACGCCGACATCCGCACGACCGTCGAGGAGTTCGCGGCCGCGGCCCGCAACGCCGTCGAGGCGGGCTTCGACGGCGTGGAGATCCATGGCGCCAACGGCTACCTCGTGCACCAGTTCCTGGCCCCCAACAGCAATCTGCGCACCGACGACTGGGGCGGTACGACGCAGGGCCGGATCCGCTTCGCCGTCGAGGTCACCCGGGCGGTGGCCGAGGCGGTCGGCGCCCACCGCACCGGTCTGCGGCTCTCCCCGGGCAACCCGTTCAACGGCATCGAGGAGCCGGCCCCCGAGCCGCTCTACACCGCGCTGCTGCGGGCCGTCGAGCCCCTGGGCCTGGCCTATCTGCACCTGTGCGACGTGCCCGACCACGAGCTGATCGCCCGCCTGCGCGAGCACTTCACCGGCCCGCTCGTCCTCAACCCGGCCGATGGCGGGCGCCCCGCCGGCCCCGAGGACCTGCCGCTGATCGAGGACGGCACGGCCGATCTGCTCGCCTTCGGGCGGCAGTTCCTCGCCAACCCCGACCTGCCCCGGCGGCTCGCCCGCGGCGGCCCCTTCAACACCCCCGTCCGGGAGAGCTTCTACGGCGGCGACGACACCGGCTACCTCGACTACCCGGCGCTGGACGCCTGAGCAGGCACCGCACACACCAGCGCGGCCGCCGCACAGTCCCTGCTGTGCGGCAGCCGCGCCACCCGTGCTCCGCCGTGCCTACCGCACCGGCGTGAAGTCCCGGGCTCCGATGTACTCCGGGCGCCGGATCGGCGCCGCGAACGGCTCCACCGCTTCGTTGTCCACGCTGTTGAAGACGATGAAGACGTTGCTGCGCGGGTAGGGCGTGATGTTGTCGCCCGAACCGTGCATGGCGTTGCAGTCGAACCACGTCGCCGAGCCGGCCTTGCCGGTGAACAGCCGGATGCCGTGCTTGTCGGCCATCTTCGTCAGCACCTCGTCCGACGGGATGCCCGCGTCCTGCATCTGCAGCGACCGCTTGTAGTTGTCCTTCGGCGTCGCACCCTCACAGCCCACGAAGTGCTGGTGCGAACCGGGCATGATCATCAGCCCGCCGTTGGTGTCGTAGTTCTCCGTCAGCGCGATCGAGACCGACACGGTGCGCATGTTCGGCAGACCGTCCTCGGCGTGCCAGGTCTCGAAGTCCGAGTGCCAGTAGAAGCCGGAGGCACCGAAGCCGGGCTTCACATTGATCCGCGACTGGTGGACGTAGACGTCCGAGCCGAGGATCTGCCGGGCACGGCCGACCACACGCGGGTCGGAGACCAGCTTGGCGAACACCTCGCTGATCTTGTGCACCTCGAACACGGACCGCACGCTCTGTGACTTCTTCTCGACGATGGAGCGCGGGTCGGCGCGCATCGTCGGATCGAGCACGAGCCGGTCCAGTTCGGCGCGGTACACCGCGACTTCGTCCGCCGTCAGCAGCTCTCCGATGGCGAAAAAGCCGTCGCGTTCGAAGTCGCTCAGCTCGGACGGCGCGAACGGGCCGGCCGTTCCGGGCTGCGACCACACCACCGGGTCCTTCCGCGGGGTGATGACCTCATTGGTCCCACGGGTCGGGTACAGGTCGGCGGTGCGCTCGGGTGCGGTGGTCATGGTGTTGCCTTCCTCTCCTCTCGTACGGTCTGCGGCTTGCGTGCGTGTGGGCGTGCCTTCCTCCTGCCGGACGGGGCAGGCGGCCGACGCCGTCAGACCGCCTCGGTCTCCGGCTCGGGCTCGGTGAGCAGCGGGTAGACCCCGTTCTCGTCGTGGTCCTCACGGCCGGTGACCGGCGGGTTGAAGACGCAGACGCAGCGGAAGTCCTTCTTGATCCGCATGGTGTGCTTCTCGTGCCCGTCGAGCAGGTACATCGTGCCGGGCGTGATGATGTGCTTTTCGCCGGTCTCGTCGTTCGTGAGCTCGGCCTCGCCCTCCACGCAGAGTACGGCTTCGATGTGGTTCGCGTACCACATCGAGGTCTCCGTACCGGCGTACAGGGTGGTCTCGTGCAGCGAGAAGCCGACGCGCTCCTTGGCGAGCACGATGCGCTTGCTCTCCCAGGTACCCGACTTCGCCTTGACGTGGCGGTCGGTGCCCTCGATGTCCTTGAAGGATCGGACGATCACGGTGACTCGGTGCCTTTCTGTGGAACGGTAAGGAACTCTGGAGTGGCTCAGACGCAGTCGCGGACCGCGCGGGCGAGGATCCGCAGGCCCTCGTCCAGCTCCTCGGGGGTGGTCGTCAGCGCGGGAAGCAGTTTGACGACCTCGCTCTCCGGGCCGGAGGTCTCGATCAGCAGACCCAGCTCGAAGGCGCGCTTGGCGATCTTGTCGGCGACGGGCTTGTCGTTGAGCTCCATGCCCCACACCAGGCCGCGGCCGCGGTACTCGGCGATGGCCTCCGGGTGCTCCTCGGCGATGGCCTTGAGGTGTGCTTCGACAATCTCACCGCGGGCGAGAGTCTGCTTCTCCATCTGGCCGTCGGCCCAGTAGGTGTCCAGCGTCGCGGCGGCGGTGACGAACGCCGGGTTGTTGCCGCGGAAGGTGCCGTTGTGCTCGCCCGGCTCCCAGATGTCCAGCTCAGGCTTGAACAGGGTGAGCGCGAGCGGCAGGCCGTAGCCGCTGATGGACTTCGAGACGGTGACGATGTCCGGCACGATGCCCGCCTCCTCGAAGGAGAAGAAGGCACCCGTACGGCCGCAACCCATCTGGATGTCGTCGACGATGAGCAGCATGTCCCAGCGCTGGCACAGGTCGGAGAGGGCGCGCAGCCACTCGGCACGGGCGACGTTGATGCCGCCCTCGCCCTGGACCGTCTCGACGATCACGGCGGCGGGCCGGTTCAGGCCGGAGCCCTGGTCCTCCAGCAGCCGCTCGAACCACAGGAAGTCCGGGTACGTGCCGTCGAGGTAGTTGTCGAACGGCATCGGGGTGCCGTGCACCAGCGGGATACCGGCGCCGGCGCGCTTCATGGAGTTGCCGGTGACGGCGAGGGCGCCCAGCGACATGCCGTGGAAGGCGTTGGTGAAGGACACGATCGACTCGCGGCCCTTGACCTTACGGGCCAGCTTCAGCGCGGCCTCGACGGAGTTGGCGCCCGTCGGGCCCGGGAACATGACCTTGTAGGGCAGGTCGCGCGGCCGCAGGATGATGTTCTGGAAGGACTCCAGGAACGCCCGCTTGGCCGTGGTGGACATGTCCAGGCCGTGGGTGACGCCGTCCCGCTCGATGTAGTCGATCAGAGCGCGTTTGAGCACCGGGTTGTTGTGCCCGTAGTTGAGCGATCCGGCCCCGGCGAAGAAGTCGAGGTAGGTGTGGCCGTCCTCGTCGGTCATGCGGCTGCCCTGCGCGCGGTCGAACACGGTGGGCCAGCTGCGGCAGTAGCTGCGGACCTCGGACTCCACGGTCTCGAAGACGCTCAGGTCGGGCTGGGTGATGGTCACAACATGCTCCTGGGAGATGAGTGGCGAAAAGGATCAGGAAGTCTGTGGGGCGGTGCCGGCGGTGTCACGGGTGTGGTGCCGGCTCCCGCGTGGCCGCTGCGGCGCGGTGGCCGCGCGGTCCTGGGGCGTCAGTGCTCCGGGCGGGCCGGTGGTTCGAACGGGCCGATGAGGTGCAGCACCTCCGGCTCGTGGCCCTGCTCCGGGAACAGCCCCGCGTCGAAGAGCACCTCACGCTTGATCGGCACGGAGTGCCGCTCGGCGAAGGACGCGAACAGCCGGTTGGACGCGGCGTTGTCGGGGGTGATGGTGGTCTCGACGAATCGGATGCCCAGCTCTTCCCCGGCCCGGGCGCTGAGCCCGTCCAGGAGTGCGGCGGCGAGCCCCTGGCCGCGGTGCGCGTCGTCGACGGCTACCTGCCAGACGACGAGCGTGTCCGGGCGCTCGGGGCGGATGTACCCGGTGACGAAGGCGGCCGGCTCGCCCTCCGCGTCGCGGGCGACGACGGAGGTGGCGGCGAAGTCGCGACACCACAGGAGGTAGCTGTACGAGGAGTTGAGGTCCAGCGCCTTCGAGTCGCGGGCGATACGCCAGATCGCGGCTCCGTCCTCCACGCGTGGGGTGTCGAGCTTGAAGCCCTCCGGAAATTCTCTGATATCGCTTCGGGCACCTGCATGGTCTGCTTGTGCGGCGGTCATAGAAATTAAATTTACCCAGGGAAAAAGGAAATTGCATCGCGGGCAGGGGTTACGGAAGCGCCGAAGATGTGTTATCGCGCGGGGGCGCCCGTACGCGCGATGCCACCGCGTGATGTCCCCATTTGACCTGGATGTTCGGGGCGAAACGGACACGGTGTGTAGTCGGTCACAGCTCCGTAACGCGGATGAGATCCGTCCGAATTACGGAACCCGGCGCCCACAAAATCGTGGCGTTTGAGCTGCGGAAAAGCGGGCAGAAGAATACGGGAAGCTGTACTCCAGGGAAATGGGAATTCGTCCCCGGAAGGCGTGGCGCAAGGCCCATCGAAACCCGCGTGACAAGGCCGTGGCAAGGGCTTCGGGAACACGCGCGAGAAGTTGTCCCAAAGCGTGCGGAGAACGCGGGTAAAGGCGCGCACGGAACGTGCGGAAGCTCCACGGAGAGCGACCGGGGCGAAAGGTGCGGCGCGCTGACGGCTTTCCGGGGAACGGCCCGGGGAATGCGCCCGCCCGGTGGGCCCGGCGGGGGCCGCCGCACGCGGTGTGACGCCGCCTAGAGTGCCGGTATGACGTCCATGAGCGAAGGTGCGGTGCTGCACCTCAAGGGGAGGGTCCTCGTCGGACCGGACGACGTGCGCGACGAGCTGTGGGTGGTCGGGGGCCGGGTCACCTACGACCGGCCGGCCATGGCACGGGATGCCACCACCGTGACGGGCTGGGTACTGCCCGGCCTGGTCGACGCCCACTGTCACGTGGGCCTGGACGCCCACGGCCCGGTGGACGCCCCCACCAGCGAGAAGCAGGCCCTCACCGACCGTGACGCCGGCACCCTGCTGATCCGCGACTGCGGCTCCCCGTCCGACACCCGCTGGGTCGACGACCGCGCGGACCTGCCGCGGATCATCCGCGCCGGCCGCCACATCGCCCGCACCAAGCGCTACATCCGCAACTACGCGCACGAGGTCGAACCCGAGGACCTGGTCGCCTACGTCGCCCAGGAGGCCCGCCGCGGCGACGGCTGGGTCAAGCTCGTCGGCGACTGGATCGACCGCTCGACGGGCGATCTGGGGGCCTGCTGGCCCCCGGGCGCGGTCGAGGCGGCCATCGCCGAGGCCCACCGGCTGGGCGCCCGGGTGACGGCGCACTGCTTCGCCGAGGAGTCCCTCGCCCCGCTCGTCGAGGCCGGCATCGACTGCGTCGAGCACGCCACCGGGCTCACCGAGGACACCATCCCGCTGTTCGCGGAGCGCGGCGTCGCCATCGTGCCCACGCTCGTCAACATCGCCACCTTCCCGCGGCTCGCGGACGGCGGCGCGCAGAAGTTCCCGCGCTGGGCGGACCACCTGCGGCGGCTGCACGCGCGCCGCTACGACACCGTGCGGGCGGCCTACGACGCCGGTGTGCCCGTCTACGCCGGCACGGACGCCGGCGGTTCGCTCGCCCACGGCCTGATCGCCGGGGAGGCCGCCGAGCTGACCCGGGCCGGCCTGCCCGCCACGGCGGCCCTCTCCGCCACCACCTGGGGCGCCAGGGACTGGCTCGGCCGCCCCGGCCTCACCGAGGGCGCCCCGGCGGACCTGGTGGTCTACGGGAGCGATCCGCGCGAGGACGTCCGGGTGCTGGCCGCGCCGCGGCGCGTGGTGCTGCGCGGTCAGGTCGTGGGGTAGCCGGGGAGCCGCGCCCCGGGTGCCCGAAGGGGTGACCCGGGGCAACCCGGCTGGTCAACCGGGGTCACCCGGGTGGTGTGGCCGCTGTGGCGGGGGTGGTTCTCCGTGCCGCAGGAATCGAACAATTACGCGGAAACCACCCATTGGGATGAACTGACCTCACGTGGCTGCCCGTTCACCCTCCGTGCCGACACGATGTGCGGGTCGAGGTCGTCGGCCCGCGTGATGTCCCCCATTGGCGCGGCCGGCGGCTCCATTTCTCCTGTGAGGGTTCCACACACGTGTCCACCAGTCCCACCTGCTCCTCCGGCATGCCCAGGCGGCTCGCCGCCACCGTCGTCGCCACCGCGCTCACGGCCGGCCCCGCCCTCCTGCTCGGCGCCGTCCCCGCGCATGCCACCGGAGCCCACGGCCCGGCCCGCGGCACCGCCGACGCGGTCGTGCTGCGCACCGGCCTGAACGTCGGGCTGCTCCACAAGACGCTCGACGTCCCGCTGAACACCACGCTCAACGAGGTGCACGCCCCGGCCTCGGCGTCCAGGACGGCACTCACCGTCCGCCTCGACGGGCTGAACCAGGGCAGGCCGTTCAGCGTGCTGCGCGCCGACGTCGCCACCGCGCGGGCCACCCAGGGCCACGGCAGGACCGAGGGCTACGCCAACCTCGTGCGGGCGAAGGTGCACCTGCCCGGCCTGGCCCTGCGGTCGCTGGTCGAGGTCCAGCAGGTCACCGCCAAGGCGGTGTGCGAGGCGGGCGAGCGGCCCCGCGCCGAGGCCAACGTGCTGGGCGACGTCCTCGTGCTGGGCAAGCGGGTACGGCTCACGGCGGGCGGTACGACCGAGGTCAAGGTGCCGGGCGTGGGCGAGGTGCGGCTCGACCTGTCCCGCAGGAACGTGCTGTCCAAGAGCGCCGCGGCCACCGCGCTCGACCTGAAGGTGTCCCTCAACCCGCTGAAGCTCGGCGTCGCCGAGGTGCGCGGCGGGGTCACCCTGGCCCGCGCCGCCTGCACCGCGCCCGGCGTCAAGGCACCCGAGCACCACAGCACCGGCGGCACCGAGCCCACCGCCGGCACGAAGCCCGCGGGGGACAGCAAGCCGGCCGGCGGCAAGGACACCGCGGTGACGCAGACCGGCTCGCGGCCCGCCACCCAGAACCTCGCGGAGACCGGCAGCAGTTCGGCCACCCCGTACCTCGCCGGGGGCGCGGCCCTGCTGGTCGCCGCGGGCGCCGGATCGGTCGCCTACGCCCGCCGGCGCCGCAACGCCGCACCGGGCGGCCGCGACTGACGGACCCCGTACACCGCGCTCGGTGCTGTGGGGGCGTCGCGCGCGGGGTACGGCCGAGGTGCGCCGGCCGGGCCGGAGACAGCCGGTACGGCGCACCTCACCCTCGCCGGGGGCCTTCGAACGTGGTGTGCGGGACCCCGGCGAGGTCCGCCCGGCGGCTCCGGCCGCCGGGCACCCCCGCTCCGGCCGGCCGCGGCCCCGGGCGCCGCTACCCGAGCACCTCGCCCAGCGCCGCCGCGAACCGGTCCGTCGTGGCCCGGTCCCGCACCGCGAGGCGCAGCCAGCCGGGGCCCAGGCCGGGGAAGGTGTCACCGCGGCGCACCGCGAAGCCGCGGGCCCGCAGCGCGGCCCGTACCGCGTCCGCGTCCGGCAGCCGGATCAGCACGAACGGGCCCGCCGCCGGGCCGGCCGCCCGGATCTGCCCGAACGCGCCCAGCAGGGCCAGCAGATGGTCCCGGTCCGCGGCGATCTCCCCGGCCGCCGCCTCCGCCTCCGCCAGCGCCCGCGGCGTACAGCACGCCTCGGCGGCGGCCAGCGCCGGGCTGGAGACCGGCCACAGCGGCTGCGCCCGCTCCAGGGCGGCGACGGTGTCCGCGGCGGCCAGCACATAGCCGATCCGCAGCCCGGCCAGCCCCCAGGTCTTGGTGAGGCTGCGCAGCACGACCAGCCCCGGCAGGTCCGTGCGCCCGGCCAGCGCCTCCCGCTCACCGGGCACCGCGTCCATGAAGGCCTCGTCCACCACCAGCGTCCGGCCGGGCCGCGCCAGGGAGGCCAGCACGCCCGCCGGGTGCAGCACCGAGGTGGGGTTGGTGGGGTTGCCGACGACCACCAGATCGGCGTCCTCGGGCACCGCGGCCGGATCCAGCCGGAAGCCGTCGCCCGCGTCGAGCAGCACCCGCCCGACGTCGTGCCCGGCGTCCCGCAGCGCCGCCTCGGGCTCGGTGAACTGCGGGTGCACCACGACCGGCCGGCGGGCCCGCACGGCGCGCGCGATCAGTACGAACGCCTCCGCGGCCCCCGCCGTCAGCAGCACCCGCTCCACCGGCAGACCGTGCCGGTCCGCGACCGCCCGGCGTGCCGCGCGGCCGTCGGGGTAGGCGGCGAGGGTGTCCAGCGACGCGGCGATGCGGGCCTTGAGCCAGGCCGGGGGAGTGCCGGTGCGGACATTGACCGCCAGATCCGTCAGGGCGCCGTCCGCGCCCCGGACTTCGGCGTCGCCGTGGTGCCGCAGATCGGGTTCGCGGGGCGGTGCGTCCGGCCCGGGGGCCCGGAGCGGCGCGGGCCCGGTGTGTGCCGGCATGCTCACCGCTCCCCGGCGTCCGTCGCCACCGGGGCGCTGCGCGGCGCCGCGCCGTCCGGCCGCCGGGCGCCCTCCGCCGCCGGGCAGCCGCACGCCGCGCCGGCCGGCGGCGCCCCGTCCGCGACCGTGGCGCGGTAGCGCTCCATGACCACCTCGGCGACCTCGGCCTCCGCGCCGAGCGCCGCCGCCACGGTCACCTCCGTGCCGGGGTACGCGGCGGACCAGCCCTCGGCCTGCATCCGCAGCCGCTCCCACAGGCCCCCGGGGAGGACGAAGTAGGGCAGGACCACGATCCGGGCCGGCCGGCCGGGCGCCGCGGCGGCGGCCAGCGCCCGGCAGCGGTCCAGGCCCGCCGGCACGTCGGGCGCCGCCTGCGAGACGAACGCGGTCTCCACCCCCGCGACGCCGCGCCCCTCCCACAGCAGCCGCGCGGCCCGCGCCACCTCGGCATTGGCGTACGGATCGGAGGCGCCGCGCCCGACCAGCAGCACCGTGGTGCGGGCCCGGTCCTCGGGCCTGCGGGCGCCGCCGCCCAGCGCCTCGTCCAGCCGGCGCTCCAGCACGTCGAGCACCTTGGGGTGCGGGCCCAGTTCGGCCCCGCAGGCGTAGCCGAGCCCCGGGTGGCGCTCCGCCGCCCGCGCCAGCGCGGACGGCAGCGCCTCGGGCACCGGCCCCGTCGGGGCCAGCAGCAGCGGTATCACGGCGAGCCGGGAGGCGCCCCGCGCGACGAGCCCGTCGACGGCGTCGTCCAGCGGCAGGGGAGAGGCCGGGACGCCGAAGAACCCGCCGGCGACGGGCACTTCGGGGTGCCGCTCGCCCAGTACACGCACCAGCGCGCGCAGAGCCTCGGCCCCGCCTTCGTCACGGGTGCCATGACCGGCGATGAGCAGTGCGGGAGGAGTGGTCACTGGATCTCCTTGGTGCCGGGGGTGCGCAGTCGGCGCCGGGTCGCCGATGTCCGCCGTCCGCCGATCCGGGCCACGGCGGGGCGGGTTGGGGGAGGTCATGACGATAACCGCCCCGGCTGCGGGCACGGCGGCCGCTCCCTCCCTACCAGCGGTAAGGGCCCCGTCTTCCGTTACAGCCCCCACGGCGAGCGCACAGGTCGCCCGCGCCGACTTCCGCTTTCCGGCGGCCAGGGCGGCGCCCGGCCCCGCGGCCAGCAGCGCGGCCGCCTCGGCCACGCTCGGCGTGCCGACGGCGGCCGCCGCGGCCGCGGACGGCTCCGGTACCCGTACGGCCGCCAGCGCCGCCGCCGGGAACGGCCGCAGCGGCACCCCCAGTTCGCGCGCCGCCCCGGTCAGCCCCGGCTCGGCCGCCTTGGCCGCCACCGTCGCCAGGGCGGTGACCTGCCGGACGGCGTACCCCGCCGCCGCGCAACTCGCCGCGAGCAGTTCCAGCACCTCGGACACCGGGACGCCGCGGCGCGCGCCCAGGCCGGCGACCAGCGGCACGAGAGGCGCGCGCGGCGCGTCGGCCGGGGACGGCGCGGGGGCTTCGCCGGCCTCGGCGGCCGCCCGGAGGGTCATCCCGCCCGCCTCCGGCCGCCGCCCCCGGCGGTCATCGGGCGGCGCTCCGGGCCCCGCCGTCGTGCGCCGCAGCTGCCGCGCCCGCCACCAGGCGTCCGGCCAGCGATGGTTCGGCGGCCCAGTGCACATGCAGGTACGAGGCGTGCACCCCGCCGGAGACGAAGCCCTCCACCCGCCGCTCCGGGTGCGTCAGCCCCCAGGCCGGGTCCGCGCCCGCGCCCGGCTCCAGCACCGTGCGGTGGAACTCGTGGCCGCGCACCCGGGTCCCGGCCGCCGCGAGCGCGTTGTCGCGCAGCGCCACCGCCTCCCGGTAGCCGAGGGTGAGCCGCTCGGTCATCCGGGACTCGGCGGGCAGCACCCCGCACATCGGCTTCCCGTCGAGCGACCGGGAGAGGTAGAGCAGCCCGGCGCACTCGGCGGAGACCGGCGCCCCGGAGGCGGCCAGCGCGGCCACCGCGGCCCGCAGCGGCGCGTTCGCCGACAGGTCCGGTGCGTACATCTCGGGAAAGCCGCCGCCGATCACCAACCCCTGGGTGCCGGGCGGCAGTCGCTCGTCCCGCAGCGGGTCGAACGGGGCCACCTCGGCGCCCGCGGCGGCCAGCAGCTCGGCGTGCTCGGCGTACGAGAAGGTGAACGCGGCGCCGCCCGCCACGGCGATCAGCGGCCGCCTGGAGGCGTTCGTCCCCGAGGCGGCCGTCCCCGCGGCGGGGGCGAGCTCCGCCGCCGGGTCCCAGGGCGCGTCCGGCAGCTCGGGCACCGTACGCGCCAGCGCCAGCAGCGCCTCCAGGTCGCAGCCCTCCCGGACCCGCGCGGCGAGTTCGGCCACCGACTCCAGCGCCTCGGTCCGCCGTTCGGCGACCGGCACCAGGCCGAGGTGCCGCGACGGCGTACCGGCCCGCCCGTCCCGGCGCAGCGCGCCCAGCACCGGCACGCCGGAGGAGTCCATCGCCTCCCGCAGCAGCTCCTCGTGACGGTCCGAGCCGACCTTGTTGAGGATCACCCCGGCCAGCCGCACCTCCGGGTCCCACGAGGCGAAGCCGTGCACCAGCGCGGCCACCGACCGCGACTGCGAGGACGCGTCCACCACCAGCACCACCGGTGCCCGCAGCAGCTTCGCCACCTGCGCCGTCGACGACAGCTCGCCCATGCCGGACGCCCCGTCGAACAGCCCCATCACGCCCTCGACCAGCGCGAGATCGGCGCCCGCCGCGCCGTGCAGGAACAGCGGCGCGATCCGGCCGGGCCCGCACAGGTAGGCGTCCAGATTGCGGCCGGGGCGCCCGGTGGCCAGGGAGTGGTAGCCCGGGTCGATGTAGTCCGGGCCCACCTTGTGCGGCGACACCACGAGCCCGGCCTCGGCGAACGCCGCCATCAGGCCGGTGGCCACCGTCGTCTTCCCCGCGCCCGAGGACGGCGCGGCGATCACCAGCCGGGGGATCGCACCGGTGCTCATGCCGCGCCCGCCCGGCCGGCCCCGCTCACCATTCGATGCCCCGCTGGCCCTTCTGGCCGGCGTCCATCGGGTGCTTGACCTTCGTCATGTCCGTCACCAGGTCCGCGAAGTCCAGCAGCGCCTCGGGGGCGCCCCGCCCGGTGATGACGACATGCTGCGTACCGGGACGCCCGCGCAGCGCCGACACCACCTCCTCGGTGTCGATCCAGCCCCACTTCAGCGGGTACGCGAACTCGTCCAGCACCAGCAGCTTGTACGTCTCCGCGGCGAGGTCCCGCTTGACCTGCTCCCAGCCCTCGCGCGCCGCGTCCTCGCTGGAGGCGATGTCGCGCTGCACCCAGGACCAGCCCTCGCCCATCTTGTGCCAGGCGACGGTGCCGCCCTCGCCGGACTCCCCGAGCACCTTCAGCGCCCGCTCCTCGCCGACCTTCCACTTCGCCGACTTCACGAACTGGAACACCCCGACCGGCCAGCCCTGGTTCCAGGCGCGCAGCGCCAGCCCGAAGGCGGCGGTGGACTTGCCCTTGCCCTGCCCGGTGTGCACGAACACCAGCGGGCGGTTGCGGCGCTGGCGGGTGGTGAGGCCGTCGTCCGGCACGACGGCCGGCTGTCCCTGTGGCATTACGCTGCCTTCCTGTTGCCTTGCACGGTCCGTACGAGCGCGGAGACGCTGTCCGCGCGCAGTTCGTCGAGGGTGACCGCGGTGCCCTGCAGGTCACGGGCCAGCTCGCCCGCCAGCCCCAGCCGCACCGGGCCCGCCTCGCAGTCCACGACCACCGAGGCGGTGCCCTCGCCCGCCAGCAGCCGGGCCGCGCGGGCGGCGCGGGCGACGGGCTCCGGGCCGCCGGTCGCCCGGCCGTCGGTGACGACCACCAGCAGCGGCCGCCGCGAGGCGTCCCGCATCCGCTCCACCCGCAGCACCTCATGGGCCTTCAACAGCCCCTCCGACAGCGGCGTACGGCCGCCCGTCGGCAGCTGCTCCAGCCGCGCCGCGCCCGCCTCGACCGAGGACGTCGGGGGCAGCGCCAGCTCGGCGCCGGTGCCCCGGAAGGTGATCATGCCGATCTTGTCGCGCCGCTGGTAGGCGTCCAGCAGCAGCGAGAGCACCGCGCCCTTGACGGCGCTCATCCGCTTCCGTGCCGCCATCGAACCGGACGCGTCCACGACGAACAGGACCAGATTGCCCTCCCGGCCCTCGCGCACCGCCTCGCGCAGGTCGTCCCGGCGCACCACCAGGCCCCGGCCGTGCCGGCCGCGCGCCCGCTGGTGCGGCGCCGCGGCTTGCACGGTCGCCGCCAGGTGCAGCTTGCCCAGCGCGCCGTGCGGGCGCCGCGCCCCGGTCGTCCGGCCGTGCGCGGTCCGGGCCCGCGACCTGCGGCCGTCCGCGCCCTCGCCCAGGCCCGGGACGTCGAGGCGCCGGGTGCGGAACGGCTCGGCCGCGCCGACCGCCGGCCTCTCCCCGGCCGCGGCCCCCTGCGGCGCGCCCTCGGGCTCGGGCCGTTCGGTCCGCTCGGGCGGCTGCGGGGCCTCCCGGTCCTGCTGGTGCGGGAGTTCGGCCTCCGGCGGGAGCGGGGACTCGTCCGGGCCGCCGTCCTGCGGGGGCTGCCCGCCGCCGTCCGGACCGCCTCCGCCGGGGCCGCCGTCCGGGCCGTCCGGCTCCGGGTCGTCGTCGCCGTCCGCGTTCTCGTCCGCGCCGAACTCCTCCAGCGTCCGGTCGAGTTTGTCCTCGTCCAGGCCGGGCGCGTCGAAGGGGTTGCGGCGCCGGCGGTGCGGCAGCGCCAGCAGCGCCGCCTGCCGCACGTCCTCCTCCAGGACCTCGCTCCGGCCCGCCCAGGCGGCCAGCGCGGTGGCGGTGCGCGCCATCACGATGTCCGCGCGCATCCCGTCCACCTCGAACGCCGCGCAGGTCGCGGCGATCTGGCGGAGCGCCCCGTCGCCCAGCGTCACCCGCGGCAGCAGCTCGCGGGCCGCGGCGATCCGCGCGCGCAGCGCGTCCTCCTCGGCCGCCCAGCCCGCCGCGAAGCCCGCCGGATCGGCGTCGTAGGCCAGCCGGCGCCGGACCACCGCCACCCGCTCGTCGGGCTCGCGGGAGGCGGCCACCTCGACGGTGAGCCCGAACCGGTCCAGCAACTGCGGCCGCAGCTCGCCCTCTTCGGGGTTCATGGTGCCGACGAGCAGGAAGCGGGCCGCGTGCCGGACCGAGACGCCCTCGCGCTCCACGTACGAGGCGCCCATGGCGGCCGCGTCCAGCAGCAGGTCCACCAGGTGGTCGTGGAGGAGGTTGACCTCGTCGACGTAGAGGATGCCGCGGTGCGCGTCCGCCAGCAGGCCCGGCTCGAAGGCCTTCACGCCCTCGGACAGCGCCCGCTCGATGTCCAGCGCGCCCACCAGCCGGTCCTCGGAGGCGCCGACGGGCAGTTCGACCATCCGCGTCGGGCGCTCCTCGACGGCGGCGGCCTGGTGCGGCCCGTCGGGGCAGCCGGGGTCGGGCGCGGCCGGGGCGCAGGCGAACCGGCAGCCGCCGACCACGTCCACCGGCGGCATCAGCGACGCCAGCGCGCGTACGGCGGTGCTCTTGGCGGTGCCCTTCTCACCGCGGACCAGCACGCCGCCCACTGCCGGGCTCACCGCGTTCAGCAGCAGCGCGAGGCGCAGGTCGTCCATGCCGACCACCGCGGTGAAGGGGTACTGCGGGGTCGTGTTGTGCGCGGTCGTCATGCTGTGTCGTCCTCCAGATCGTCGGCCGGCTGCGTCGTCGGTGTCCGTGGCGGTCCCTCCCGTGCGTACCCTCATGGCGCCCCCGGAGGCACGAACGGCAGCCCCTCCGGTACTCCCTGTTCGATCAGCCGCAGCAGCGCGGCGGTGTCCGCGTGCTCCTCGATCAGATCGCCCAGCCGGTCCAGCTGCTCCTCGCGCAGCGCCTCGAAGCAGGTGTCCGGGGCCGGGACGAACGCCCGGCCCGCGCCGGCCGCGACCCGCCGCAGGAAGGCCCGGCGGAAGCCGTCGCTCTCCAGCGAGCCGTGCCAGTGCGTGCCCCAGACCGAGCCGCTCCGGCACCCGTCGAGGAACTCCTCGTCGCCGCCGGTCACCTCGGCGACACCGTGGTGGATCTCGTAGCCGGTCACCGGCTCGCCCAGCGCCTCGCCGGCCGGCCGCGCCAGGGTCTTCTCCACCGCGAACCGCACCCGCACCGGCAGCAGCCCCAGCCCGTCGACCACGCCCGCCTTCGACTCGACGTCGTCCTCGATGCGCTCGCCCAGCATCTGGAAGCCGCCGCAGATGCCCAGCACCGGGCGGCCCTCGGCGGCCCGCCGGGCGATCGCGTCCGCCAGCCCGCGCTCGCGCAGCCACGCCAGGGCCCGGACCGTGCCCCGGGTCCCCGGCAGCACCACCAGGTCCGCGTCGGCCAGCTCCTCGGCCCGGTCCACGAACCGCACCACCACGCCCGGTTCCGCGGCCAGCGCGTCCACGTCCGTGAAGTTCGACATCAGGGGGACGGCACAGACCGCCACCCGCAGCACCTCGGCGCCGTGCGGCGGGGCCACCACGCTCTCGCGCACCGCGCCCCGCAGCGACACCCGCAGGCCGTCCTCCTCGTCGATGCCCAGGCCGTGCGAGAAGGGCAGCACGCCCAGCGTCTGCCGCCCCGTCAGGCCGCGCAGCATGTCGAGGCCAGGCTCCAGCAGCGTCACATCGCCGCGGAACTTGTTGACGAGGTACCCGGCGACCAGCGCCTGGTCCTCCTTCGACAGCAGCGCGGTGGTGCCGAAGAAGGAGGCGAACACCCCGCCGCGGTCGATGTCACCGACCACCACCGCCGGGATCCGGGCGGCCCGCGCCAGCCCCATGTTCACGATGTCGGTGCGCCGCAGGTTGATCTCGGCGGGGCTGCCGGCGCCCTCGCAGATCACCGCGTCGTGGGTGCGCCGCAGCTCCGCCAGGCAGTCGGTGACCGTGCCGAGCAACTGCTCCTGGCGCCCCTGGTGGTAGCCCTTGGCGCTGAGTTCGCCCACCGGCTTCCCCAGCAGCACCACCTGGCTGCTGCGGTCGCTGCCGGGCTTGAGCAGGACCGGGTTCATCAGCGCGCTCGGCTCCACCCGCGCCGCGGCCGCCTGCATCGCCTGGGCCCGCCCGATCTCCGCGCCCTCGCGCGTGACGAACGAGTTCAGCGACATGTTCTGGGCCTTGAACGGCGCCACCCGCACGCCCTGCCGGACCAGCCAGCGGCAGATGCCCGCCGTCACCACGCTCTTGCCGGCGTCGGACGTCGTGCCGGCCACCAACAGGCCACCGCCGACGGCACCGCCGGATGCCTCGAACCGCCCGTTCACCGGGTCCTCCTCATGCGCCGGGGCCCCGGCTGTCGTGAGCCGTGCGCGCCAGTGCGCCCACCGCCGCGCGTGTCCTCGCACCCGCGGCCCGGCGGGAGACGGACGACGGGGCCCGCCGCACCGCACCGGCCGCCAGCCGCGCCGCCACCGTCGTCACCAGCGCCAGGGCACTCACCCGGCGCGAGAGCCGCACGGCCCGTTCGATGTCGGGCACCGCGACCGGCGGCGCCCCGTCGTTGAGCACCGGCCGGTGCTCCACCCGCCCGCCGTACGCCAGCGTGCCGCCCAGCCGGACGCCCAGCGCGCCCGCGAACGACGCCTCCACGGGGCCCGCGTTGGGGCTCGGGTGCGCACCGCCGTCCGCCCGCCAGGCCCGCAGCGCACCGCGCCGGTCGGGGCCCGCGAGCACCGTGAGGGCGGCGGTCAGCCGGGAGCCGGGCCAGCCGGCGAGGTCGTCGAGCCGGGCCGAGGCCCAGCCGAAGCGGCGGTGGCGCGGCGACTTGTGCCCCACCATCGCGTCCAGGGTGTTCACCGCCCGGAACGCCACCAGGCCGGGCACGCCGCCCAGCGCGCCCCAGACCAGGGCGCCCACCACGGCGTCCGAGGTGTTCTCGGCGACCGACTCCACCACCGCGCGGGCCATCTGGGGCCCGTCCAGCGCCTGCGGGTCGCGCCCGCACAGATGGGGCAGCCGCTCCCGCGCCACGTCGAGGTCGCCCGCCGCCAGCGCCCCGCCGACGGCCCGCGCCTCCCGGCCGAGCGAGGTGCCGCCCAGCACGGCCCAGGCCGTCGCCGCGGTCAGCGCGATCCCGGCACCGTCGCGCAGGGGGGCAGGGGCGGAGCGTACGGCGCGCCGCACCAGCGCGGCACCGGCGGCGGCACCGCCCGCGCACAGCACGGTGTGCGCCGCTCCCCAGCCGCGGTGGTCGCGCCAGAGGCGGCGTTCGACGGCGGCCGCGGCCCGGCCGAAAGCGGCCACGGGATGGCCGCGCCGGGGGTCCGCCGCGATCAGGTCGCCGAGAAAGCCGAGGGCCGCGCCGCACGCATATCCCGCGTGTTCGCCGCGCACCGGATCAGACCGCCGCCAGGGCGTGTCCACGACGTGCCACGCCTCGAAGGGGCCCTGCGGCAGCGGGCAGTGGGGCTCTCGACGGGCAGCCGGGCATGGCGGTATGTCCTCACTCAGGGTCCGCGCCCTGGCTCGACGTGTCGGCGACCAGAGTCTCCTGGCTCCCCGGATCGGCGGCCCTCCGGCCTTCCAGTCCCGCGTGCGTCGGCGGACGCAGGCGAGGCGGACCGTGGCCTTCGCTGGAGGAACGCTCCCCGGTGACAGTGGCGGGACCGCGCCGGATTCGCACCGGACTTCCTCAGCTGTCGCCGAATGGCTCCGGCAGTCCACCACGTCCCGCGAATGCCCGTCAACTCACTCTTGACCTGCGACGCAGCCCTGTGGCAGGCACTGTGGCGCACGCCACAGCGTGGTGGCGGCATCACCCACGGTTGCCCGCGCACCTGATCCCGCGTCACTATCTGGTGCACGGCGGCGACGGGGCCGCCGGAAGGGGGCCGGGGGATGCCGCAGCGCGCTGACCGACATGAGATCCGCATCAGGATCACGGGCACGAACAATCCCGAACAGGACATCGAGGACCTCAAGGCGTGGCTGGAGCGCGAGCCGTGGCTGGACCGGCGCCGGCACGACTGGCTGCTGCGGCCGCGGCCCGCCGGCGGGGGCGCGGACGGGCCGGGCGACATGGCCGTCGGCGTCGACGACCTGATCCTGGTCGTCGTCGGTGCGGTGGCCGCCGAGATCACCAAGAGCCTCGGCATCGCCCTGCAGGAGTGGCTGCGACGGCGCCGGGAGGAGCGCGACACCGGCGAACGGCCCGCCGTCGCGGTCGGGGCCGGCGACGGCGACCCGCGGCCGCTCGACGAGGCGGGCCCGGACGCCGCGGCCCCCGAACACCCCGATCCCGGCAGCCCGGCGGACGGGAGCGGCAGCACCGCCGGGGACTGAGCCGGATGTCCGAATACGACGCGCGGGGCAAGGTCAACCGGGCGCTGCTGATCTGCGTCGACGACTACCGGCACCTGCCCCCGCTCCCCGCGGTGAAGGACAACGCGCAGGAACTCGAACGCGCCCTGCTCGCCCCCGGCACCGACCTGTTCACCCGCGGCGAGGTCGTCGTCTGCCGCCCCCAGGAGCCCTGGGAGGTGGAACAGGCGCTGGACGCCGTCACCCAGGAGGCCCGCGGACTGCTGCTGGTGTACTTCTCCGGCCACGGCCGGGTGGGCCGCGACGGCGGCAATCTGCAGCTGACCGTCGGCGCCTCGGAACCGCGCCACAAGACCGTCTCCTGGCAGGACATGGTGCTGCCCTACCTGGACAACGCACGCGCCGACCGGATCGTGATCGTCCTGGAGTGCTGCTACGCGGGCAACGCGAGCGAGGCCTTCTACGCCTGCCGCAAACCCACCTCGCTGCTGATGGCCGCGCAGCCCAACCGCCGCATCTTCAGCGGCGAGGAACCCACCGGCGGCAGCGTCTTCAACCGCGCCCTGGTGCGGACCCTGCAGCAGGGCGTACCCGGCAAACGGTTCGTCACCTTCGAGGACCTCGTCCGCTCCCTGCGCGACCAACTGGCCGCGGAACGCACCCCGATGGGCGACGTGTGGGAGCCGCGCTCGGCCAAGCAGAACACCGTCGACGACGTCGTGCTGTCCTTCGCCACCCCCGAGGCCCGCCCGCCGACCCCGCTGCGGATCCGGTTGCGGCGCCGCCTGAAGGCGTACGTCCGGCACTGGCCCAGGATCCTGCTGATCCTCGCGATCGTCCTCGTCCCGGCCACCAGCGGCGTCGTCCTGCTCACGCTCCCGGACCGCGAGGCGCCCTGCCCGCCCGCCCTCGAACTGCGGCTGCTCACCGCCCCCGAGGCCGAACCCGCGCTGCGCCGGGCCGCCTTCGACTACGAGATGTCCGAGGCCAACACCCGGCCGCTGAGCGGCGAGGGCGACCTCCCCGACGGCTGCCGGCGCGCCCAGATCACCGTGTACTCCGCCGCCAAGGACCAGGTCGACCAGGGCTTCGCGGCCGCCGACCGCTGGCAGGGCGAGGCCCGCGGCACCGGCGAGGACCGGCCGGGCGGCCAGGTCACCGACCCCCTCTACCGGCCGGGACCGCAGCCCGACATCTGGATCCCGGAGTCCACCGCCGACTACGACGAGGCTCGCCGCGGCATGCCCCCCAAGGGCTCCCCGGCCACCCTCCACTACACCGCCCCGGTCGCCTACACCCCCCTCGTCGTCGGCATCCCGGCGCCCCGGCGGCTGGACGACGTCGAACCGGCCGGCGCGTCCTGGCCCGAGCTGCTCACCGGCACCGACCGCGACCACCGCGACCTCAGGCTGCTGCGGCCCAGCCCCGTCCTGTCCGGCACCGGCCTGCTGCACACCCTCGGCCTCTACCTCGCCCGCGACGGCTCGGACGCCGCGTCGGCGGGCACCCCCGACCCCGCCCTCGCCCGGCAGGCCGAGGAGCGCCTCGCCGCCCCCGGCAGCCAGTACGCGGGCAGCACCGAACTGCTGTGTTCGCTGCGGCCCGACACCGACGCCGCCGGCTCCGTCGACCGGACGAGGTCCGCGCCCCTGGTCTCGGAGAAGTCCCTCGCCGACTACAACCTGGGCCACGCCATCGGCAGTTGCCCCGCCCTGGACTCCCCGCTCCCGCTGCGCGACCGGTACATCGCCTACTACCCCGGCAACGTCCCCGCGCTCGACCACCCCCTGATCCGCGTCGACTGGCACGGCACCGCGGACGCCGCCCCGCGGCAGGCCGCCGTGGCCCGCTTCGCGACCTGGCTGCGCGAGCCGGACGGCGGCCAGCGCACGCTGACCGCCCAGGGCTACCGCGGGGTGCGCGACAGCGGCCCGCGCCGGGGCTCGCCGCTGCTGGACAGCCGCGCGGACGTCAGTCCCCTCGTCGCCCCCACGGTCCCCTTCACCGCGGACCCCGAACAGGTCTCCCGGGTCCTGGACGGCTACGACAAGGCACAGCGCTCCAGCCAGGTGCTGATCCTCCTGGACGCCTCCACCTCCATGGCGGAGAACGGCAAGCTCCCGGTCGCCCTCGGCGCGGCCGGGCGGGCCGTGGAACTGGCCGGACCACGGCACACCTACGGCCTGTGGACCTTCCCCGACCGCGCCCGCCCCGGGGACCGCGACGCGGTGCGCGAACTCGTCCCGCTCGGCAGCGCCGATCCCGCCCGGGGCCGGGCCGCCCTGGACCGGATCGCGAGCCGCCCGGACGGTGAACTGGTCGACCACGGCGCCGCGATGGAGGAGGCGCTGACCCGGGCCCTGCGGACGATGAAGACCTCCCCGGCCACCAACAAGGCCATCGTGCTCGTCCTGGACCAGGACGACGGCGCGGCCGGGCGCGCGGCGGGCGTGGAGCGCACCCTCGGCACCCTCGTCGAGGACGGGCCCGACGTCCCCGTCCTGGCGCTGGTGATGGGCAAGTCGGGCTGCGACACCTTCGCCCTCCAGCACCTGGCCGACGCCTCCCACGGCCAGTGCGTGCCCAGCGGCCCGCAGGCCGTCGACACGCTCGCCGGGCGGATCGCCTCCATCGGCACGGCCACCAAGGGGGACCGATGACCATCCCGCGCGCCCGGACGGGGGCCGTCCTGGTCTGCCTGGCGCTCCTGCCGGCGGCCGGCGGCTGCACGGCGGGGGAGCCCACCGGCCCGGAGCGGGGCGCGATCGTCCTCGCCACCGGCAGCGACCTCAGCAGCTCCGGCATCCGCCAGGACCTGATCCGCGCCTGGGAGAAGGAGCACGGCCGCACGGTCCGGATCGTCAAACTCCCCGACACCGCCGACGGCCAGCGCAGCCAGCTGCTGGCGGCCGGCCAGTCCGGCAACGGCGGCTACGACGTGCTCAACCTCGATGTCGCCTGGACCGCGGAGTTCGCCGAGGCGGGCGTCATCCGCCCCTGGGCCGACCATCTGGACGGCGACTTCCTCGACAGCGTGGCCAAGACGGTCGAGTACGGCGGCAAGGTGTGGGGCGTCCCGTTCAACACCGACGCCGGGCTGCTCTACTACCGCAAGGACCTCCTGGCGGAGTACCACCGCCCCGTCCCGTCCGACTGGGACGAGCTGGAGAAGACGGCGCAGGACGTGGCGGGCGCCTACAACCGCAAGGCCGCAGGAGCCGCCCGCGGGGCCGGACGGAAGCCGCCGCGGATGTACGGCATGGTCGCCCAGCTGCGGCCCTACGAAGGGCTGACGGTCAACACCCTGGAGTCGGCCTGGGCCGACGGCGGCGACCCCGACGCCACCAGCTTCACCAAGGACGAGCAGGTCGGCGCGCTCCAGCAGGGCGTCACCGACCTCAAGGGCCGGCTCGACGCGATCATGCCGCACGAGGCCACCACCATGGACGAGACGGAGAGCCGCCGCTGGTTCGCCGACGGCCGGGCCCTGTTCATGCGCAACTGGCCGGTCGAGTACGCCTCGGTGGCCGAGAAGCTCACGCCCGGCGTGCAGTTCGACGTCACCCAGCTGCCGGCCCGCCGCGGCGACGGCAGACGGATGTCCGTGCTGGGCGGGCAGAATCTGGCGATCTCGGCCGCCAGCGAGCGGCCGGCCGGCGCCCGGTCCCTGATCGAGGCGCTGACCGGCCCGCGCAGCGAACGCTGCCTGCTGGAGCGGGGGTTCGCGGCGACCCGCGAGTCGGCGTACCGGGAGAGCGCCGGGGCGCCGCGCTGCCCGTCGCACAGCGGTACGGAGCGCGGTGAGCACGGCACCCCGGGAGCGCCGGAGCCGCGGCCCGACACCCGCACCCTGCACGAGGCGCTGCTGGCCGCCGAGCCCCGCCCGCGCAGCGCCCACTACCAGACCTTCAGCAAGGTCGTGCAGCTCGGGGTGTCCGCCTTCCTCAACGGCCGCGGCGGCACGGCCATCGCCGACCGCCTGGCCCGCGAGGCGGACGACGCCCTCGGCGGACGGGGCGCACCGACGACGAAGCGCCCGGCGGACGACGGCTGATGCCGAGGTCCGCCGGGCGCCGGGTGCCGTCCGGTGCTGCCGTCTCCCGTGGGGTCAGGCGGCGACGATCAGGTAGATGCCGTAGGCCACCGCCGCCGCGCACAGGGCGAAGGCGGTCACCGCGCCGGCCCGCGCGCCCGTACCCGGTGCGGTGCCCGCGGCCGTGGCGCCCTCGGTCTGCGGCTTGCGGGACGTCCCGACGATGCCGACGGTGAACAGGCCCACGATCCCGACCGTCACCGCGAGGGTGACGCCGAAGACCTGGCCGAGAGCTGCCCAGTCGATGTTCATGGGGTTCCTTAGGTGAGGGCGGCTAGCGGGAGACCGTCGCGGCCCGGGGGCGCGGGGCAGGAGGAGCGGAGGAGTCGGCGCCGGACGCCTGGGCGGGAATCCCGGCGGCGTCCGGGGACTCGGCCACGGCCGCTGCGGCGTCGGCCACCGGGGTGTCGGCCACCGGGGCGTCGGCCGGGGCCGGCTGGCCCGCCGGGGGCGGGGAGACGGAGCGCAGCGCGGCGGTCACCACGCCCACCGGCTCCGCGGCCGGACCGTCGTTGACATTGGTGTGGTCGACCGGCTTGCGCCGGGAGGCGGCCCAGATCGCGCCGCAGATGCCCAGGCCGAGGACGGCCACCGCCGCCACGCCCCAGTCGCCCTGGCCGGCCAGGAACGCGGCGCCCGCCGCGACCAGACCCGCGGCCGGCAGCGTCAGGCCCCAGGCGAGGACCATCCGGCCGGCCGTGGACCAGCGCACCACGCCGCCCTTGCGGCCCAGACCCGAGCCCATCACGGAACCGGAGCAGACCTGGGTGGTGGAGAGCGCGAAGCCGAGGTGGGAGGAGGCCAGGATGGTGGCCGCGGCGCCGGTCTGGGCGGCGAAGCCCTGCGGCGGCTGGATGTCGGTGATGCCCTTGCCCATGGTGCGGATGATCCGCCAGCCGCCCAGGTACGTGCCGAGCGCGATGGCCAGGCCCGCCGAGGCGATGACCCACAGCGGCGGGTCGGCGTGCGGGGCGACCACACCGCCGGTGATCAGCGCGAGGGTGATCACGCCCATCGTCTTCTGGGCGTCGTTGGTGCCGTGGGCGAGGGAGACCAGGGCGGCGGAGGCGATCTGGCCCGCGCGGTAGCCCTTGGCGGTGTCCGCCTCGTCGCGGTTGCGGGTCAGCCGGTAGGTGAGCCGGGTCGCCGCCATCGCGGCCAGGCCGGCGACGATCGGGGCGGCCACCGCCGGGATCAGGACCTTCATCACCACGGCCTCGCCGTGCACCCCGTGGGTGCCGACCGACACCAGGGTCGCGCCGATGAGACCGCCGAAGAGCGCGTGGGAGGAGCTGGAAGGGAGGCCCGCGAGCCAGGTCAGCAGGTTCCAGACGATCGCGCCGACCAGGCCGGCGAAGATCACTTCAGGTCGGATGCCGGCGCTCTCGTCGATGATCCCGCCGGAGATGGTCTTGGCCACCTCCACGGACAGAAACGCACCGACGAGGTTGAGCACTGCCGACATCGCCACCGCGGTCCTGGGTCGCAGGGCGCCGGTGGAGATGGTGGTGGCCATCGCGTTGGCCGTGTCGTGGAAGCCGTTCGTAAAGTCGAACACCAAGGCCGTGACGATCACGATCCCGATGAGAAGCGTGATGTGTTCCATTCACCCGGGCAATCAGTTCGAAGGTCAGTGTCGTTGGGACCGTACGGAGAGCGGGTGAACGGAAAGTGAACTGGGACGGGCGCGGTGGTGACACCCCCGCAGTGTTCACGGGAAGGAGTCCCCGCCGTCACTTCCGCCTCATCCGTTGGCGAACTCGGTGAGTTGGGGCGACGGGCGTCTCCCCGGTCGCGCCGTGCGCCGGCTCCGGCGTGACGTGAACGGAGGAAGAACGCAAGATGGCTCATCTCCGCCCAATCCGCCACAGTGGGCAAGATATCCCTATATGGCAGATAGCGGACAAGCGGGCCCCCGGCGTACGGTGCCCCGGCCTGCTCGTACGGTGACGCGCACCGCGTCCGCCCATTCGCCGCACCGCGCCGGAGGACCCATGAAGGACCGCGCCGACCGCCTCGCCGAAGCCTGGGGCGACCTGGTCGCCACCGCCCGCCGCACCGTCACCGACGGCCTGGTCGTCGGCACCTCGGGCAATGTCTCGTGCCGCATCAAGGACCTGGTGCTGGTCACCCCCAGCGGCGTCCCCTACGACCGGCTCGGGCCCGCCGACACCACCGCGGTCGACCTCGAAGGGCGCCAGATCATCGGCACGCTCCGGCCGACCAGCGAACTCCCCATGCACCTGGCGGTCTACCGCAGCACCACGGCCACCGCCGTCGTCCACACCCACGCCCCCTGCGCCACCGCCGTCTCCACCCTCGTCCCCGAACTCCCGCCCGTCCACTACATGACCGCGGCGCTCGGCGGCCCCGTCCGCGTCGCCCCCTACGCCCTCTACGGCAGCGACGAACTCGCCGCGCACATGCTGGCGGCGCTCCGCGACCGCACCGGCTGCCTGCTGCAGAACCACGGCACCCTCACCTACGGCGACAGCCTCGGCCAGGCGCTGGACCGCACCGCCCAGCTGGAGTGGATGTGCCGGGTCTGGCTGACCGCGAGCTCGGTGCCCGGCCACGCACCCAGCCTGCTGTCCGCCGAGCAGCTCGACGCGGCCGCCGACCGGCTGCGGGACTACGGCCGGCAGGGCTGAGCGCCCGCCGGGGGGGACGGCGGCGCGGCACGGGCCGCCGTCCCCCCCGGTCACCCGCCGGACACCGCCAAGTGGCCGTGTCCGGCGCCGCTGCGCACACTGGTGAGGTGCGCCTGGTTACCGCGGCGGCCGTGGCCGCCACCACCGTGATCGGTGCCGGGGCGGCCGCCGTGGCGGTCGGCCGGTACGCCGGCGACGTCGCCCTGAAACCGTCGCCCGACGACCCCTTCCCGGGCGACCCCCGGCTCACCGTGCACTCCGCCACCGAGAGCCGCGTCGCCCTCACCCGCAGCCTGGCGTCCCTGCGGCCCGGCACCTACGGGCTCACCGGCTCCGGCTGCCACGCCGTGATCGGCGACGTCGTCCACGGCGTCCCGCACCCCGCCGACGCGGTCGTGCGCCGCCTGGTGCGGGTCACCCACGGCACCCTCAGGCCGGGCAACCGGATGCGGCTCACCCCTCAGGTCCACCTCGGCAACCCCCGCGACGCCCTCGGCCTGGACTGCGCCGACGTCGACGTCCCCGGCGAACTCGGCGCCCTGCCGGCGTGGTTCCTCCCCGGAGTGCGCGACACCTGGGTCATCACCGTCCACGGCCTGGGCACCACCCGCGAACACCCCATGGTGGTCATGCCGTTCCTGCACCGGCACCGGCTGCCGGTCCTCGACGTGGCCCACCGCAACGACATCGGCGCCCCGCGCACCGCCGACGGCATCGACCACCTCGGCGACACCGAATGGCGCGACCTCGACGCCGCGATCCGCTACGCGGTCCGCTACGGCGCCCAGGACATCGTCCTCCACGGCTGGTCCACCGGCGCGACCATGGCCCTGCGCGCCGCCACCCACTCCGCGCTGCGCGCCCGGATCAGCGGCCTCGTCCTGGACTCCCCGGTCCTCGACCGGGGCGCCACCGTCCGGGCGCTGGCCGCCGCCCGCCGCGTCCCGCGCGCCCTGCTGCCGCTGGCCGTACGCGCCGCCGAGGGCGCCACGGGGATGCCCGTCGACCGCCCCGCCGACGCCGTCGACGTGGACGGCCTCAACGTCCCCATCCTGCTCTTCCACGGCCCCGACGACCTCATCGCCCCCTGGACGGCCTCCCGCTCCCTCGCCGCCCGCCGCGCCGACCTGGTCACCTTCCAGCCGGTTCCGCACGCACCGCACGCCGCGATGTGGAACGCCGACCCGCCGGCCTACGAAGAGGCACTGCGGCGCTTCCTCACCCCGCTCATGTGACGCCGCGCGCGGGCGCCGGCCCGCGCACCGGGCCCGACAGCGGCCCCCGCGAACCGCCCCGCCCCCGGCCACGGGCCCGCCGCCCCGGCCGCGATCCGCGCGCCCCCGGATGACGCCCGGACCCACGGCGCGACAACTCCCCTCATCGCGGACGTGTCGGCACGGCGGCGCGGCCCCGGCAGATCGCAAGCAGGGTTCCGATTGGGCTTTCGGGCCGACAGCGGGAACACTGCTCCTGTGACGTCCCGTACCCCGCGCGACTCCCGGCTCCGACTCGTCCCCCGTCAACCGGTTGCGGCCGCCCGCCGGGCGGTGACAACCCGGACCAAGCGTCCGGCGCCCCGCCCGCCCGAGGGCACGCCGCCGCCCGCGGAACTGGCCCGGCAGGCCCGCGCCGTACTCGCGGGCGCGGCCCGCCTCGCCCGCTGGGCCGACGGCGCCGCGCTGCGCGCCGGTGCGGACGGGACGCTCCCGGAGGCCGCCGCGGAACGCGCCGCCGAGGCCCTGGGTCTGACGCCGCGGCAGGTCCGCACCGACTGGGACCGGGCCCGGCTCTCCGGCCTCGTCGAACTCCACGACGGCCTCGCCCGCCCCGGCTGGCGGCTGCGCGCCTGGGACCGCGACGACACCGCCGTGCTGCGCGGCTGGGTCGCCCTCTTCGACGCCTGGTCGCTGGCCCGCCCCGCGCCGGCCACGGCCGGCCCCGCGATAGTCGCCGAAGTCGTCGAGGCACTGCCCCAGTTGCTGTCCCTGCTGCACCTCTCGGCCGGGCCCGTCCGGCTCCCGGTGCTGCTCGACATGCTGGATCAGCGCGTCGCCGAGCTGCGCACCGAACGCTGCGAGGTCCCCTACGGCCAGGACCCGGCCCCGGGCAGCGCCGACCACGCCGCGCCGGCGGCCGACGACGCCGCGGGGGCGTCGCTGGCCGAACTGCTGGGCTGGGCGCTCGACGCCCTGCTGACCGTCGGCGCGCTGGTGCCCCCGGACGGCGCGCACGACGGCGTCCACGAAGCCTTCCACGACGCCTCCGAGGCGCAGCTCACACCGCTCGGCAACTGGTCGGTGTGGGTCAAGCTGGAACAGATCTGCGTCGCCGCCCAGAGCCCGGCCGGCCACATCGAACAGTCCGCGGAGGCGATGCTGCGCGGCTGCGCCCGGCTCACCCCCGGACCGGCCCGCGCCGAGTACCGCGCCTGGCTCGCCGCCCGCTCGGTCGGCGCGGCCGTCGAAGAACTGCTGACCGTGGCCCGCGGCGAGGACGCGCTGCTGCGCGGCCTGGCCTTCGAGGCACTGCGGGCGGTCGGCGCCCCCGCCGAGCCCGCCGTACGCGCCGCCGCCGACGAGCCGGCCCTGCGCCCGTACGCCCTGCTCTGGCTCGTCGAGCACGAGGGCGGCGACCCGGAGACCGCCCCCGACGTGCTCACCCGCGAGGAGTCCACCTGGCTCTGGGTCGACACCGCGGCGGCCGTCGCCGACCACGGCGAGACCCAACTCCTGGTCCGGCACCTCGACTCGGCGGTCCAGGGCTCGGTCCCCCGCCTCCTGGAGGAGGTCCGCGCCATCGGCCACCCCAGGACCGTCCAGGTCCTGGTGGCGTTGGCCGCGGCGCACCCAGACCCGGCCCTCGCGAAGGCCGTGCGGCGGGCGGCGTTCCAAGTCCATACCGGTGGGGTTTGATCCCACGTTTTTGGCTTTCCCGCCGTGGGTTCTTCTCGCCGTGTTTCGCCCGCTGGCGCGGTGCGCTCGCCGGGGCGCCTGCGGCGGGCGGGGTCCGCTGCGCGGGGCTGTGGGTGCGGTGACGGGCCGGAGCGGGTGGGGTGCCGGACGTAAAGCGAAGCAGTCCGGCACCCCACCCGCGGAGGCCCGGCACCGGCACCCGAAACGCCCCGCGCAGCGGACCCGCCCGCCGCGTGGGGGTACCTCCCACGCCCTTAAGGCAGTGGGGGAGCAACGGCGGGACAGCCAAAAACGTGGGCCGGGAGCAAAGCGCAGCGGGCGACAAACGGCGAGAACCCATCACGTCGGGAAAGACACAAACGTGGGAAGAAAAACTACCGTTAGACTGCCTCCCATGGCAGTTCTCCCCCGGGTTCATTAGACGGCGTAGCCCGCTCTCGGACCGTCCGTCCAATCCGCCGTCTTCCTGCCCTGGAGTTTTTCCGTGATCACCGCCTCCGGCCTCGAGCTGCGTGCCGGCGCCCGCGTCCTCATCGAGTCCGCTTCCTTCCGTATCGCCAAGGGCGACCGCATCGGCCTGGTCGGCCGCAACGGCGCCGGCAAGACCACGCTGACCAAGGTGCTGGCGGGCGAGGGCATCCCCGCCGCCGGGTCGGTCACCCGCGGTGGCCAGGTCGGCTACCTGCCGCAGGACCCGCGTACCGGCGACCTCGACGTGCTGGCCCGCGACCGCATCCTGTCCGCCCGCGATCTGGACACCGTGCTGCGCAAGATGCGCGAGAACGAGGACCGGATGGCGAACGGCAAGGGCGCCACCCGCGAGAAGGCGATGCGGAAGTACGAGCGCCTGGAGACCGAGTTCCTCACCAAGGGCGGGTACGCCGCCGAGGCGGAGGCCGCGACGATCGCCGCCAGTCTCGGGCTGCCCGACCGCATCCTCGGCCAGCCGCTGCACACCCTGTCCGGCGGTCAGCGCCGCCGAGTCGAGCTGGCCCGGATCCTGTTCTCGGACTCCGACACCCTGCTGCTGGACGAGCCGACGAACCACCTCGACGCCGACTCCATCGTGTGGCTGCGCGACTACCTCAAGACCTACCGCGGCGGCTTCATCGTGATCTCCCACGATGTCGACCTGGTCGAGACCGTCGTGAACAAGGTGTTCTATCTGGACGCCAACCGCTCGCAGATCGACATCTACAACATGGGCTGGAAGCTCTACCAGCAGCAGCGTGAGGCCGACGAGAAGCGCCGCAAGCGCGAGCGTGCGAACGCCGAGAAGAAGGCCGCGGCGCTCAACTCCCAGGCCGACAAGATGCGGGCCAAGGCCACCAAGACCGTCGCCGCGCAGAACATGGCCAAGCGCGCCGACAAGCTGCTCGCGGGCCTGGAGGCGGTGCGCGCCTCCGACAAGGTCGCCAAGCTGCGCTTCCCGGACCCGGCGCCATGCGGCAAGACGCCACTGACCGCCGAGGGCCTGTCGAAGTCCTACGGTTCCCTGGAGATCTTCACCGACGTCGACCTGGCGATCGACAAGGGCTCCCGGGTCGTCATCCTGGGCCTCAACGGCGCCGGCAAGACCACCCTGCTGCGGCTGCTGGCGGGCGTCGAGCAGCCGGACACCGGCGAGGTCCGCCCGGGGCACGGCCTCAAGCTCGGCTACTACGCCCAGGAGCACGAGACCCTGGACCCGGACCGCACGGTCCTGGAGAACATGCGCTCCGCCGCCCCGGACATGGACCTGGTCGCGATCCGCAAGACGCTGGGCTCCTTCCTCTTCTCCGGCGACGATGTCGACAAGCCCGCCGGGGTGCTCTCCGGCGGCGAGAAGACCCGGCTCGCCCTGGCGACGCTGGTCGTCTCCTCCGCGAATGTGCTGCTGCTCGACGAGCCCACCAACAACCTCGACCCGGCCAGCCGCGAGGAGATCCTCGGCGCGCTGCACACCTTCACGGGCGCGGTGGTCCTGGTGACGCACGACGAGGGGGCCGTGGACGCGCTGTCGCCGGAGCGGATCATCCTGCTGCCCGACGGCGTCGAGGACCTGTGGGGCCAGGACTACGCGGACCTGGTCGCGCTGGCCTGACAGCGGCGATTGGATCATGCCGTATGGATCATTCGGCCGACGTGTGATCCATCATCTGAGTGAGAACGGCTCGTACATCGGCGAGTCTGCGGCATACGGCCGGGCCCGTGGGGCCCGGCCGTCACCATTTCGGCGGCATACCACCTGACCTGCCACTTCTTGCGCAAAGCCGGGCGAGGGCGGCCTTCCACCAGGGCGGAATGCGGCATTCCGGCCTCGGTGGGCGGCCGCCGGACGGCAAAGGATGTCGTACTGACCTTGCGGAATGGGTGGCCAGGAAGCCGGGGAGGGGTGATCATGAGAGTCCAGAGCGCACTTCCCACGAGGAGGCACGGGTGGCCGAGACTCTGAAGAAGGGCAGCCGGGTGACCGGCGCCGCGCGCGAGAAGCTCGCGGCAGACCTGAAGAAGAAGTACGACTCCGGTGCGAGCATCCGGGCGCTGGCCGAGGAAACCGGCCGCTCCTACGGATTCGTGCACCGGATGCTCAGCGAATCCGGTGTGGTCCTGCGCGGTCGCGGCGGAGCCACGAGGGGCAAGAAGGCCACATCGGCCTGACGGCTGCGACTCCGGGTGCAGCGGTGTCCCCCCGGTCGACCGAGCGGTCGACCGGGAGGTTACCGTTCAGTCACTTACGCACGCAGGTGCGGCTGGCTGACTCGGAGGCGCTCATGACTCTGCTGGACAAGGACGGTGTGCGACTCACCGTCGACGATGCGATCGCCACGGTGACCCTCGCCAACGCGGCGAAGCGCAATGCGCAGTCACCGGCCATGTGGCGGGCGCTCGCCGAGGCGGGTTCGCTGCTGCCGGGAAACGTCCGGGTCGCGGTGCTCCGCGGTGAGGGCAAGTCCTTCTCCGCCGGCCTCGACCGCCAGGCGTTCACGCCCGAGGGCTTCGACGGCGAGCCGTCGTTCATCGATCTGGCGCGTGGCAGCGACAGCGCTCTGGACGCCACGATCGCCGAGTACCAGGAAGCGTTCACCTGGTGGCGGCGCAACGACCTGGTGTCGATCGCCGCCGTGCAGGGGCATGCCATCGGCGCGGGCTTCCAGCTCGCCCTGGCCTGCGATCTGCGGGTGGTCGCGCCCGACGTCCAGTTCGCCATGCGCGAGACCAGCCTGGGACTCGTACCGGACCTGACCGGTACCCACCCCCTGGTGGGGCTGGTGGGCTACGCCCGGGCGCTGGAGATCTGCGCCACGGGGCGCTTCGTGCACGCCGAGGAGGCCGAGCGGACCGGCCTGGCCAACCTCGTGGTGCCCGCGGACCAGCTCGATGCCGCGGTGTCCGACCTGGCCGCCGCGCTCACCGCCGCGCCCAGGGACGCCGTCATCGAGACCAAGGCCCTGCTGGCCGGCGCCGCGGGCCGCACCTACGAGGAGCAGCGCGGCGCCGAGCGGGCCGCGCAGGCGCGCCGACTGCGCGATCTCGCGGGCGTGGGGGAGTAGCCCCGCCGCATTCCCCGCACTGACGGGCGTCCCCCTGGCCGGGGGCGCCCGTCAGCGCTGTTCGACGGCGGTGACCAGCACGGCCACCGTCGACGGCGCCGCGGGCGTGGCCGCCACCGCCCGCCGCACGGCGCAGGAGACGTCCAGGGCCCGGTGGCCCGGCGCGGTCGCCAGCTGGATCAGCACATGCCCGTCGGTGCGCCGCACCGCGCGGGAGCGCCCGCCGAGCGCCGGTGCCAGGCGGGCCACGCCCGGCACCTCCCGCGCGACGGCGGTGATCCCCGCCGGGCCCTCCTGCGTCGCCCCGCTCCGGTCGTCCGCCGCGGGGGCGGCGGGCTCCTCCGTCGGGGCGGCGGGCGGCGGTGCTGCCTCGTCCTCCGCCAGCAGCGCGCTGACCCGCAGGTCCACCACGCCGACCACCAGTCCCAGCTCCTGCACCGATGCCTCCAGCAGCGCGGTGCGCACCTGGTCGGCGACGGCGGGCAGCGGCCGGCCGGCGACCGCGGCGAAGTCCGCCTCGATCCGCAGCGGGCCGGGCGGCAGGGCGCTCGGCGGGGCCGGCACCGCGGGCTCCGTGGCGTGGCCGGGGTCGGCGACGGACAGCCGCAGCGTCCCGATGCGGACGCCGGCCGGTGTCCGGGCGGCGGCCCGCAGCGCCCCGGCGGCCGCCCGCTCGGTGATCCACGAGCCGTCCGCGGGCCCGCCGAGCGGCAGCACCCGGCCGATCCCGAGCTGCGCCCGCACCGACTGTGCCAACTGGTTCGCGGCCACCGCGTCACCCCTTTCCCGGCAGGGCCCGGACCTGTTCCCTGACCCGTCCCGGACCACGCCCCCAGCCTGCCGCAGACCGGCCCCGGCGGCAGGGCGGTGCGCCGGACACCGCCGTACGGAGCACTCCGCTGCCGCATCCCTGGGGCGGCCCCCGGCGACCGGACCTACTGTGGGCAACGGAGCGGGCGGACCGTTTCTCCTCGCGGAAAGGGACGACGGCGATGAGCGAGAGCCAGCAGCACGCGGAGGGGACGCGGACCCCGGCCAGACGGGGTGGCGGCGATCCCGCGACCCGTGGGCGGACCACCATCGCCGACGGTGTGGTGGAGAAGATCGCCGGCCTGGCGGCCCGGGAAGTCCTCGGTGTGCACGCCATGGGCAGCGGCCTCGCCCGTACGCTCGGCGCCGTCCGCGACCGGGTCCCCGGCGGGGGCCGGTCGGCGACCGTGACCCGTGGGGTCAAGGCCGAGGTCGGCGAGGTGCAGACCGCGCTGGACCTGGAGATCGTCGTCGACTACGGCGTCGCCATCGCCGATGTCGCCCGCTCCGTACGGGAGAACGTCATCTCCGCGGTGGAGCGGATGACGGGCCTGGAGGTCGTCGAGGTCAACATCGCGGTCAGCGACGTCAAGCTGCCCGACGAGGAAGACGAAGAAGAGGGAGCGGAGCCGCGGCTCCAGTAGCCGGGTCCGTCGGAGTGGTAGCGAAGGAGCGCACGATGAGCATGGCCGTGGTCGGCCTCTTGGCCGGCATGGCGCTGGGCTTCGCCGGATACTTCGGCGGCTTCGGCGCCTTCGTGCTGGTGGCGGCGCTGGGCGCCATCGGGTTCGTGGCCGGCAGACTCCTGGACGGGGATCTGGAAGCCGGCGATTTCTTCCGTCCGCGCGGCAGCGGCCGCGACGACCGGCGGCGGTGAGACCGGGTGGCGACGATGTCCCCGGTCGCCGCCACCGCCGGCGTACCGGCGGGTGAGCGGGGCGCGACCAGAATCGCCGACCGGGTGGTGGCGAAGATCGCCGCACGCGCCGCCCGGGAGGCGCTGCGCGGGCAGTCCCCGCAGGCCGACGCGCATGCGACGGTGACGGTCCACCGGCGCGACGACCGCCGGCACTTCGGCGAGGCGCGGGTGCGGATCGCCGTGGAGCTGGGCTACCCCTCCGACATCGGCGCCCAGTGCCGGGCGGTGCGCCGCCGGGTCACCGAGCGGGTCACGGCGCTGGCGCACATGGAGGTGCCCGAGGTCGCCGTGGACGTCGAGCGGCTGCACTCCCCGCTGCTGGAGCGCACGGGCCGCGGGAGGGTGCGATGAGCGACGACGCGCGGCAGCCGGACACCCGGCGGCTGCCCACCCTCGACCCGGTGCCGGACCCCTCGGCCGAGGGCGCCGGCGGCGCCCCGGACGCGGCCGCGACGGACACCGCGGACGGCGGGCGGGCCGGGCGCTTCTGGTCGGCCCGCCGGGTGCCGGCCGCCGTGGTCGCGCTGGTGCTGCTGGCCGCCGCGGGGCTGCTGCTCTACGACGTGGTCGCGGTGCGCGCCCACCACCCCGCGATGGCCTGGCGCCGGTGGCTCGCCCGCGAACTGGCCACCCGTCACCTCGACACCCCCTGGGTGCTGGCCGCCGCCGCGCTCGCCATGGTGCTCGGCGTCTGGCTGATCGTGCTGGCCCTCACCCCCGGCCTGCGCCGGGTGCTGCCGATGCGGCCGGCCGCGCCGGACCTGCGGGCCGGGCTGGACCGGGCGGCCGCCGCACTGGTGCTGCGCGACCGCGCCATGGAGGTGGCCGGCGTCCAGTCCGTACGGATGAAGGTCGGCCGCCGCAAGGCCAGGGCCCATGCCGTCTCGCACTTCCGCGGGCTGGACGAGGTCCGCGCCGACCTCGGCACCGCGCTGGGCGAGGGCCTGCGGCAGCTGGGGCTGGCGCACCGGCTCGGCCTGACCGTGCACGTCCGGCGCCCGAAGAAGAGGTAGGCGAGCGATGCGCCAGATCAGCAGAACGGTCAACCGGGTACTGCTCGGGGTCGTCGGCGTGGTGCTGCTGGGCACCGGTGGCCTGGCGCTGCTCGGCGGCCTGGACCTGCCCGCGAAGGAGCATCTGGACCTGCCCGCCCACTGGCCCTGGTCCCGCCCCGGCGACGTCCTGCTGTCCGCGCAGCAGCGCACCCGCTGGACCGGCCAGGGCTGGTGGTGGCCCAGCGTGATCGCCGCGCTGGCCGTCCTCGTGCTGCTGATGCTGTGGTGGCTGCTGTCGCAGCTGCGGCGGCACCGGCTGCACGAGATCCTCGTCGACAGCGGCGACGGCGAGGGCGCCACGCTGCGCGGCCGGGCGCTGGAGGGTGTCCTCGAGGCCGAGACGGAGGCGCTGGACGGCGTCGACCGGGCCGGTGTGCTGCTGACCGGCCGCCGGCGCGCACCACGGGTGCGGGCCCTGCTGGCCCTCGCCCCGCACGCCGACCCGGGGACCGTGGTCCGGCGCCTGTCGGAGGAGGCGGTGGCGCACGCCCGCCGCTCGGCCGGCCTCGACCGGCTGCCGGGGGACGTCCGGCTGCGCGCGGTCAAGCACCGGCCCGAGCGGGTGAGTTAGGGCGTTTCCGCCGCGGTGAAGTCCGGTGCGGCCGGTGCCGTGGCGCGTTCCGGCCCGGGGCGGGCACCCCGTCAGAAGCCGTGCAGGGCCCCGCCGTCCACCGGCACCATCACCCCGGTGACGTACGACGCGGCCGGCGACAGCAGGAACGCCGCGGTCCGGCCGAACTCCTCCGGCTTGCCGTAGCGGCGCAGCGGGATCGCCGCGGAGTTGCGGGCGCGGGTGCCCTCCGGGTCGCCGGAGAGCGCGTCGAGCTGGGTCATCCGGTCGGTGGCGATCCGGCCGGGCAGCAGGCCCAGGACGCGGATGCCGCGCGGGCCCAGCTCGTCGGCGAGCGACTTGGCGAAGCCGGCGAGGCCGGGGCGCAGCCCGTTGGAGATGGTGAGCCCGGGGATCGGCTCGTGCACCGAGCCGGACAGCACCAGGCCGATCACGCCGCCCTCCGCCAGCTCGGCGGCGGCCGTGCGGGCCAGCCGTACCGCGCCGAGGAAGACCGACTCGAACGCCTGCTGCCACTGGTCGTCGGTGTTGTCGAGGGCGCCGCCGGGCGGCGGGCCGCCCACGCTGACGAGCATGCCGTCCAGGCGGCCGAAGCGCTCCCTGGCCGCGGCCACCAGGCGGCCGGGGGCCGCCGGGTCGGCGTTGTCGGCCGCCACCCCCAGGGCGCGCTCGCCGAGCGAGGCGGCGGCCGCGGCCGCGCTCTCCTCGGTGCGCCCGGAGAGCACGACGTTGGCGCCGTCGGCGACCAGTTCACGGGCGGTGGCGAAGCCGAGGCCGCGGGTCGCCCCGGTGACGAGGTACGTCCGGTCGGTGAGTCCAAGATCCATGGCCCTAGTCTGCCCTCGCCCCGTCCTGCAGTCCGAAGGCGGTCCCCACCAGGCCGATGTGGCTGAACGCCTGCGGGAAGTTGCCCAGCTGCCGGCCGGCCGCCGGGTCGTACTCCTCGGAGAGCAGCCCCAGGTCGTTGCGCAGGTCCAGCAGCCGTTCGAACATCTCCCGGGCCTCGTGCCGCCGCCCGCTCAGCCGCAGGGCGTCGACCAGCCAGAACGAGCAGGCCAGAAAGGTGCCCTCGTCGCCCGGCAGCCCGTCGACCGAGCCGCCCTCGGTGCTGTACCGGCGCACCAGCCCCCCGTGCGTCAGCTCCCTGCGCACCGTGTCGACGGTGCTGACGACCCGGGGGTCGTTCCCCGGCAGAAAGCCGACCCGGGGGATCAGCAGGGTCGCCGCGTCCAGCTCCGCCGAGCCGTAGAACTGGGTGAAGGTGCCGCGGTCGGCGTCGTAGCCCTGCTCGCACACCTCCCGGAACACCTCCTCGCGCATCGCCCGCCAGCGGTCGGCGTCCCCGCCCAGCTTCGGGTTCGCCTCCACCGTCCGCGCCGCCCGGTCGGCGGCCACCCAGGCCATGACCTTGGAGTGCACGAAGTGCCGGCGCGGCCCGCGGATCTCCCACAGCCCCTCGTCGGGGTCGCGCCAGGAGGACTCCAGGTAGTCCGCCAGCGCGCGCTGGATGCTCCAGGCGTGCGGCTCCGACGGCAGCCCCGCGGTGCGCGCGATGTGGAAGGAGTCGAGCACCTCGCCGTAGACGTCGAGCTGGCGCTGTTCGACGGCGGCGTTGCCGATGCGTACCGGCACGGAGTCGGCGTATCCGGACAGCCAGGGCAGCTCGGCCTCCGGCAGCCGCCGCTCACCGGCGAGCCCGTACATGATCTGCAGGTCGTCGGGGGCGCCGGCCACCGCGCGCAGCAGCCAGTCCCGCCAGGCCCCGGCCTCCTCCAGATATCCGGCGGAGAGCAGGGAGTTCAGGGTGAGGCTGGCGTCGCGCAGCCAGCAGTAGCGGTAGTCCCAGTTGCGTACGCCGCCCAGCTCCTCCGGCAGCGAGGTGGTGGGGGCCGCGACGATGCCGCCGGTGGGGAGGTAGGTGAGCGCCTTGAGGGTGATCAGCGAGCGGATCACGGCCTCGCGGTAGGGGCCGGTGTAGCGGCAGCGCGCGGACCAGGTCTGCCAGTCGTCCAGGGTGTCCTGGAGCGCCTCGAACGGGTCGATCCGGACCGGCCGGGGCTCGTGCGAGGGGTGCCAGGTCAGCACGAACGCGGTGCGCTCGCCCGCGGTGACGGCGAAGTCCGAGCGGGTGCTGAAGTCCTTGCCGTAGGTGGTGCTCCGCTCCGGGGTGCGCAGCCACACCGAGTCCGGTCCGGCGACGGCGACCCGGCAGCCCTCGGTGGCCCGCACCCAGGGCACCACCCGGCCGTAGTCGAACCGCAGCCGCAGCACCCCGCGCATCTCGACGCTGCCGCTCAGGCCCTCGACGATCCGTACGACATCGGGCTGGCGGTCGCGCTGCGGCATGAAGTCGATGACCCGGACGCTGCCCGTGGGGGTCTCCCACACGGTGTCCAGGATCAGCGAGTCGCCGCGGTAGGAGCGCTCGGCGCGGGCCTCGGGGGAGCGGGGGGACAGCCGCCAGTGACCGTTGTCCTTGTGGCCCAGGAGCGCGGCGAAGCAGGCCCCGGAGTCGAAGCGGGGCAGGCACAGCCAGTCGATGGAGCCGTCGCGGCCGACGAGAGCGGCGGTCTGCAGATCGCCGATGAGCGCATAGTCCTCGATATGTGGGTGCACTCAGCGGCTTTTCCCGCGCGGCGGGCGCGCCACGCGGGGTGGCGGCTGTACGGGCTACCTGCTCGCCGGAACCGCCGCCGGGTCCGCGCCGGCGTCCTCGCCGTCCGGGTCCGCGCCGGCCTCCGCGGCGGCGGCCTCCGCCCGGTCGCGGCGCTCGCGGCGGACCAGGACGACCCAGCCGACCGGCACCGCCGCCGCGAACAGCCACCACTGGATCGCGTACGCCATGTGGGGGCCGATGGAGTCGTGGTCCGGCTCGGGCACCAGCTCGGGCTTGCCGCCGTGCGGCGCGGGCCCGGTCTGCTCGATGTAGCCGCCGAGCAGCGGCCGCCCCATCCGCGGCGTGAGCTCCTTGCTGTTGATCAGCATGATCTGGCGCGCGGGCAGGCCCTTGGTGTCCTTGATGCCGCTGACCGCGGTGGTCTCGTCGGCCATCATCCGGCCGGTCACGGTGACCTTGCCCTTGGGGGCGGGCGGAACGTCCGGGAACCTGGTCAGGTCGTTGCCCGCCGAGATCCAGCCGCGGTTGACCAGCACGCCCCGGCCGTCGCCGAGCACCAGCGGGGTCAGGACGTAGTAGCCGATGCTCTGCTCGTCGGCGGCGGTGCGCTGGCGGACCACGACCTCGTGCGCGGTGTCGTAGGTGCCGGTGGCGGTGACCGTGCGCCACATGTCGTGGTGCGGCAGGTTCCGGCCGGGCGCGGTCAGCTCGGTGACCGGGACCGGCCTGGCGGCCAGGCTGCTCGCGATCAGCTGGTTCTGCGCCACCTTGTGCTCATGGCGGTGGAGCTGCCAGAAGCCCAGCTTGATCATGACGGGGATCAGCACGAGAGCCAGAAGGGTGAGGATCACCCACTGCCGGGACAACAGGAAGCGGTACACGGCCTCGACGGTACCTGGGGCGCCGCGGCCCCCGGGCCGCGGGTCCCCCGGCGCCGTCCGGGAGGACCGGGGCGCGGCCGGTGCCGGTCCCCGCGGCCCCGGTGGCTCAGACCCGGTCGACGATGCCCACCCTCCCGTCCGACCGGGCGCAGTGCGCACCGCAGTACCACCGCCCGTCGGCCTCGACGCCCTGGCCGATGATCTGGCACCGGCAGTGCTCACAGATCGGCGCCATGCGGTGGATGGCGCAGGCGAAGCAGTCGAAGACGTGCACCGCGCCCTGCGCGTGCACCTCGAACGTCATGCCGTATTCGTTTCCGCAGACCTCACAACGTGCCATGCGCCACAGGGTGCGGGCGGCGCCCTCGCGGGAGGCGGTGGCGACGGGTGTGTTGGGCGGGCTTCACCCGGACGCAGGCGGCGAGCCGGCCGGCGCGACGTCCTGCAGCAGCTGCATGAAGGCCGCCTCGTCGACCACGACCGTGCCGTACGAGGCGGCCTTGGCGGTCTTGGAGGTGCGGGCGTCGGGATCGTTGGTCACCAGCAGGCTGGTCAGCCGGGACAGGCTCGTGGCGACGTGCAGCCCGGCCTCGGTCGCCCGGTCCTCCAGCAGCTCGCGGTCCACGGAGGTGTCGCCCGAGAAGGCGACCCGCATCCCCTGGACCAGCCGGCCGCCGGCCTCGTAGCGCCCCGGGTTGGGGTACGGGCAGGCGGGGCGCTTGCGGGAGGGCCGCCAGGAGGTGGGGCGGTACGCCGTGGCGGTGGAGCGCTGCCGGGGCGCGGGGGCGTCCGACCACTCCGTCAGCGGCTGGCAGCTCAGCAGCGGCAGCCGCAGGTTCTCCCGCGCGGCGCGGTGCAGACTGGGACGGAACGACTCGGCCAGCACCCGCGCGTCGTCCAGCGCGTGGTGGGCGCGTTCCTGCACCACGCCGTAATGGGCGGCGAGGGACTCCAGCTTGTGGTTGGGCAGCGGGAGCCGCAGCTCCTTGGACAGGGCGATGGTGCACAGCCGCTGCCGGACCGGTGCCGTCGCCGCGGCGCGGGCGTACTCGCGGGCGATCATCGACCAGTCGAACATGGCGTTGTGCGCGACCAGCACCCGGTCGGCCAGCCGGCGGGACAGCTCCGGGACGATCTCCCCGAAGAGCGGGGCGTCGGCCAGCACGGCGCTGGTGAGTCCGTGGATCCAGACCGGCCCCGGGTCCCGCTGCGGGTTGACGAGGGTGTACCAGTGGTCCTGGACCTCGCCGTGTGCGTCGAGTTGGTACACGGCCGCGGAGATGATCCGGTCGTCCCGGGCCAGGCCCGTGGTCTCGACGTCGACCACCGCGTACCCCTGGGGATAGGCGGACGGCCAGGGGGCCGGCGGCGTCTGCGGGCCCGGCTGCTGGCCGATCTTCGGCGCGATCGGGTCGGCTGCTGCCATGTGGTCTTCGAGCATGGTCACTGAGGATACGGGCCGCCACTGACAGCCACCGAACCGGCGTGGGGCGCGCGGGGCGGCCGCGCGCCCCGTGTGCCGTAGTCCCGGGACCGCCACCGGAGTTGACGGCGTGCCCGGGATCCGGCGCCCGGCGCTACGTCCCCAGCAGCCGCGCCGGCCGCGCCGTCTCCGTCACCGCGCCGTCCGCGCCGACGTCCACCCGGCGGAGCGTGGCGCCCGGCCTGCGGGTGACGACGTCCACGAGGCGGCCGCCGGTGAACAGCGCGGCGGCGCCGTCGTCGAGGGCCCAACCTCCCGGCAGCGCAAGGTCGTTGACCGCCGCCAGATAGCCGGGCCGGCGCGACGGCTCGCTGTCGTAGTGGCCGTGCACCCGCCAGACGGCAAGCATGTTGGCGGTGTTGCCGCCCCCGACGTACACGACGTCCTGGGAAAGGACGAATGCCCGCAGATCGGTCACGGTGCGGCGGAACAGCTCCAGATGGACCGGCTCGCAGGCGCGCGCGGCCAACGCCGTGTGGAACTTCTCGATGTATCCCGGGGCGTCGCCGCTCGCGGTCGGCAGGAAGCAGACCTTCGGCCGGGGCCGCCCGGAGGCCTCCAGTACGAAGTCGTCCAGCAGCGTGTCGGGGTCGTCGGAGAAGCCGCCGCCGAGGAGGGCGAGGGTCGGTGTGCGGGGCATGGGACCTCGATTCCGGTCGTCGCGGGACCTCCTGTGCGGCCGCCGCCGCGACGCAGCTGACGGCACGTCTCACATACTTCTCAGTAACAACCCCTAGCGGCACCGCCGTCCACCGATTTATGGTGCGGGACATGCCGCACCTGCCCGATGTCGTGTTGTGGTCCGTACCTGCCTTCGTCCTGCTCACCGTGGTGGAGATGGTGAGCTACCGCCTGCATCCCGACGAGGAAGCGCAGGGCTATGCGGCCAAGGACGCCGCCACCAGCGTCGGCATGGGGCTCGGCAGCCTCGTGTTCGACGCGCTGTGGAAGATCCCGATCGTGGCGATCTACGCGGCCGTCTACGAACTCACCCCGCTGCGGATACCCGTGCTGTGGTGGACGCTGCCCCTGATGCTGCTCGCCCAGGACTTCTTCTACTACTGGTCGCACCGCGGCCACCACGTCATCCGCGTCCTGTGGGCCTGCCACGTGGTGCACCACTCCAGCGAGAAGTTCAACCTCACCACCGCCCTGCGCCAGCCCTGGACGACCTGGACCGTCTGGCCCTTCTACGTCCCGATGATCGCCCTCGGCGTCCATCCGGCCGCGATCGCCTTCACCTCCGGGGCCAACCTCGTCTACCAGTTCTGGGTGCACACCGAGCGGATCGGCACACTGCCCCGCCCCGTCGAGTTCGTCTTCAACACCCCCTCCCACCACCGGGTCCACCACGCCTCGCAGGGCTGCTACCTGGACCGCAACTTCGGCGGGATCCTCATCATCTGGGACCGGATGTTCGGCTCGTTCGTCCCCGAGACGGAGCGGCCGGTCTACGGGCTCACCAAGAACGTCAACAGCTTCAACCCGCTGCGGGTGGCCACCCATGAGTACGCCGCCATCGCCCGCGACATACGGGCCGCGGACAGCTGGCGCGAGCGCGCCGGGCGGGTGTTCCGCGGGCCGGGCTGGCAGCCGGCCGCGCCGGCCCCCGCGGAGGAGACGCCCACCGGTGCCGGGGTGCGCGCCTCCGTCCAGGAGCCGGCCGCATGACGGCACGCCGGCCGCGGGCCGTACGACCGCTGCTGTGGGCGGGCGCCGTGCTGTCCGTCGTGCACCTGGCGGCGCTCCTGGGACACGTCACGACGGTGGTGCAGCTCACCAAGCCCGCGCTGATGCCGGTGCTGGCCGCCTGCGTGCTCGCCCGCGGCGGCCCCCGGCTGCTCGCCGGTGCGCTGCTGTGCGGCTGCGGCGGCGACACCTTCCTCCAGATCGGCGGGGACCTCGCCTTCCTGGTGGGGATGGGCTCCTTCGCCGCGGGACACGTCTGCTACCTGCTGCTGTTCGCCCGGCACGGGACGTCCCCCGGGCCCGGCCGGCGGGGCCGGACGTACGCGGCGGGCGCCGCGTACGCCGTACTGCTGGCCGGCACGGTCGCGCTGCTGTGGCCGGACCTCCCGGCCGACCTGCGGATCCCGGTCGCCGGCTACAGCCTGCTGCTCACCGCGATGGCCTTCGGCGCGCTCCGCGCGGGCCCCCTGGCCGCCGCGGGCGGACTGCTCTTCCTCCTCTCCGACACCCTGATCGCGAGCGGCATCGCCCACTGGCCGCAGCTCCCGGCCCCCCAGTTCTGCATCATGCTCACCTACGTCGCGGCCCAATTCGCCCTGGCCGGCGGCGTGTTGCGGGCCGCCGGCACCGGCCCTGCCCGCCCCGCACCCCAGCCCGGCGAAGAGCCGGTCCCGGCGGCCGGACACGGCGCCGCTTGAGTCTCCCCCCGTGGGAGACCCGACAGTGGAGCCCATGTACGAGGACGGCACGGGCCTGCTCACCATCGGCGCCCTGGCGCGCCTGACCGGCGTCCCGGTGAAGACCATCCGGAACTGGTCGGACCAGGACCTGCTGCCGCCCGCCGCCCGCACCCCCGCGGGCTACCGGCTCTACGGCCCGGAGTCGCCGGCCCGCCTGGAGATCGTGCGCAGCCTGCGCGACCTGGGCATCGGGCTCGCGGCCATCCGGTCCGTGCTGCACCGCGAGCGCACCGTCGCCGAGACGGCCCGGCAGGGGGCGGACGCGCTGGACGCGCAGATCCGCGCTCTTCGGCTGCGTCGCGCCGTGCTGCGTGCGGTGGCCCTGCGGGGGAGCACACCGGAGGAGCTGCCGCACATGACCGAACTGGCCCGCCTGTCGGACCGGGAACGCCGCCGGATCATCACGGACCTCGTCGAGGACGCCCTCGGCAACGTACCCGCCCCCGACTACCGCAGCGGCCTGCTGGCCGCGGTGCCCGACCTGCCCGACGACCCCACCCCCGAGCAGCTCGACGCCTGGAGAGAACTGTCCGCCCTGGTCCGCGCACCCGAACTGCGGGCGGCGCTGCGCCGGCTGGCCGAGTACAGCGCCCGTACGACGCCGGCGGAGGACGAGCCGCGCCCCGCGGCGGAGACGGCCCCGGCCGCGCAGGAGCAGACCGCGCAGCAACAGGCCGCCGTGCGCGTCGCCGAGCTGATGCGGGAGCGCGGCGAGGCGGCCGTCGCGGCCGGCCTCGCCCCGGACTCCCCGGCCGCCGAGCCCGTCGTCGCCGAGCTGGTCGCCGCCTGGATCCCCACCCAGGCCGGTACCGCCGACCCGCCCGCCGAGGACGGCCCGGGGGCCCGCGGCCGGCTGCTGGAACAACTGGAGACCGCCGCCGAACCGGCCGTCGAGCGCTACTGGCAGCTGCTGTGCACCGTCACCGGCCGCCCCGCGCCACCCCGCTGGGGCACCGCCGGCGCCTGGACCACGGCCGCGCTGCGCGCCCACCTCCGGCCGTACGAGCTGGACCGTTCCGCGTTCGCATCCGCCGACCCGGACCGGGTGCTGCACGCCTGCACGCAGGTGATCCGGGACGTCGGCGCGCTGGTCGCGGCCGTACGGCCCGAGGATCTGGACCTGCCGACACCGTGCGCGGGCTGGACCGTACGGCAGTTGCTCGACCACATGGTGTGGGAGAACCTGATGGCCGCCTCGGTCGCCGAGGGCACCCCGCGCGACGACCTCACCGCCGACCACCTCGGCGCCGACCACCGCGCCGCCTTCGAGGACTCCGCCCGCGCCGCCCTCGCCGTCTTCACCGGCAGCGGAATGCTGCACCGCACCTTCGGCCCCTACGAGGCGCCCGGCGCGATGCTCGTCCAGCAGGTCGTGGTCGAACTCCTCGCCCACGGCTGGGACCTGGCGCGGGCGACGGGCGCGCCCACCGGCCTGGCGCCCGGCGTCGCCGAGGAGACCCTGGCCGCGGCCCGCCGGATCTACGGTGCCGCGCCGCGCACCGAGGGCGGCTCGTTCGCCCCGGAGCGGCCCGCCCCGCCCGGCGCGCACGCCACGGACCGGCTGGCGGCCTTCCTCGGCCGCGACCCGGCCTGACCCGCCGCGCGGGCCCCGCCCGCACCGCAGGGAAAAGGGCCGGGTGACGCACCACCCGGCCCTTCCCCGTCCGTACCGGAAACCGTCCGGACGTTACTTCTTCACCGCGTCCAGCGCGTCGACGATGCCGTAGCCGAAGTGGCTGTTGACGTGCTTGGTGCCGGTGCAGGTGGCGTCACCCGTGGGGCAGCCGGGGTTGTCCGCCTGCTCCTTGAGGAGCCACTGGATCTCCTGCGGGCCGGCCTTCGGGTGGGCGCTCTTGATCAGCGCCGCGACGCCCGCGACGTGCGGGGTCGCCATGGACGTGCCGGCCAGGTAGGCCCAGTCACCGCCCGGCATGGTGGAGAGGATGTTGCCGTTCTTGGCGGGCAGCTCGGGCACCTGCCGCGAGTCGCCGCCCGGCGCGGCCACGTCGATCTGGCCGAGGCCGTAGTTCGAGTAGTACGACTTGAGCTTGTTCACGCCGGCCGCCGCGACCGTCACCGTGCCCGGCAGCTGGGTGGGAACGTCCCAGCAGGTCTTCGGGTTGATGGTGCGCTGGACCGGGGTGGAGTCGTTCGGGCTGGAGGCGTCGGGGAGCTGGGGCGCCGCCAGGTCGAGGCCGGAGTTGCCCGCCGCGGCGATGTTGATCGCCCCCTTGCGCTGGGCGTAGCTCGCCGCACGGCCGACCGCGTCGATGATGGCGGCCTGGTCGGCGTCGTCCTTGCAGTTGAACATCCACGGGTCGACGTAGTAGCTGTTGTTGGTGACCTGGATGCCGTGATCGGCGGCGAAGACGAAGGCGCACACCACGCTCTCGGCGTAGAACAGGCTCGTCTCCGGCTCGCTGACCTTGAGGGCGGCGATCTTCACGCCCGGCGCGACACCCGCCACGCCGACGCCGTTGCGGGCCGCGGCGATCGTGCCCGCGACATGGGTGCCGTGGTAGTCCTCGTCCGGGTTCCAGGGCCGCCAGGCGCCCTTGGAGGTGTCGGCCACGCCGCCCACGCAGTTGGCGGACTGCTTCGCGGAGAAGTTGGCCTTGAGGTCGGGGTGGGTGTCGTCCACACCGGTGTCGATGATGCCGACGGTGACCTTCTTGCTGCCCGGGTTCACCTTCGCGGCCTTGTCGGCCTTGATGGCGGGCAGGTCCCACTGCAGCGGTTCGAGCGGCTCCTCGCCGTTCGCCTTCGCCGCCTTGCCGGCCGCCGCCAGCTGGGACTTCGACAGGTCGATCTTCTGCGGCTTGCCGATGTCGGTGGTGCCCTGCGCCTTCAGCGGCGCCGTGCGGGTCGCGCCCGCCGACTGCACACCGGGCACCGTGCGCAGGGTGGTGGCGAACTGGGGGTTGGCCGAGTGGACGACGATCACGCCTATCTGCTCATGGGCGACGATCACCTTCCCGCCGGCCGTGGCTATCGCCTTCTCGACCTTGCCGACCGTGGCACGGCCGGGCGTGGTGTTCACGACGTACGACAGCAGCGGGCCGTCGGCCTGGGCCGCTGCGGCCGGGGCGGAGTCCTGCGGCGCGGCGGAGGCCGCGTTCGGGAGGAAACCGAGGGACGCGGTCAGAGCCAGTCCGAGCGGTACGGCCAGCGCCCGCATGCGTCTGGATCGGGGATGTGCCATGGATACTCCACATCATCCGTGAGACCGCCCGTGCACGGCGTGCGCACGGGCGGGTGCAATGAGATGTGAAGCTATCGGCGATCACTCCTGTGCAGCAATGGAATGGTGCGAAAAAACGGGGAGAAAACCCGCCAGGAGTGTGGAATTGATAGCGCGTCAGCTGATCCCGCCCCGTATGAGCATCCGTCAGGGCAGGTCAGCCGTGGCGCCGCAGGGCGGTGATGCTCAGCGGGGGCAGCGCGATCCGCGGACCGTACCAGCGGCGCGCGCCGCCGTCCGCCCCCGGCCGCGGCTCCGACGGGGCGAGGGGGAGCGGCGCGGGCAGCCGGACGCTGCCGTAGGGGCGCCGGCGGGGTGCGGGTGGCTGCGGGGCCTGCTGTGGCGGCGGATTCACACCGGGCTCAACGAAGCGCCTCCCGGGCGGTGGCGGGCGGCGCCGGGGATTCCCCCGGTTTCTTCTGGGATTCAACCAACGCGCCCCTGTCGTATCGTCCGACGCACCTCTACGATGCGTGATCCAGATCACTTACGTGAGCTTTACCGCCGACCGGGCCCGGCCCGGGCCGCTCCGCGAGGCCGGCCCGGGGACCCGCCCCTTCGCGTCAGGAGATTCCGTGAGCGCCGCACCGACCCTCGACCCGGGGACGCACGAACCGCCCGACTACATCCAGGTGCAGTCGAGCGCGGAATTCGACGAACTCCGCCGCGCACACCGCTCGTTCGCCTTCCCGCTGACCGTCGCCTTCGTCCTCTGGTACCTCGGGTACGTGCTGCTGTCGAGCTACGCCGGCGGCTTCATGGCCACCAAGGTCCTCGGCCACCTCAACGTGGCCTTCGTCCTCGGCATCGCCCAGTTCGCCACGACCTTCCTCATCGCCTGGTGGTACTCCCGGCACGCCGCCGCCGAGCTCGACCCCCGGGCCGAGGCCCTCAAGTCCCGCCTGGAGGGTGACGCATGAGCCCACTGCACCCTCCCCTCGCGCTCGACCTCGCGGCCGGCGGGGCGGGCGAGCACCGCACCCTGATCGTCACCCTCTTCGCGGTCTTCGTCGCCGCCACCCTCGGGCTCACCGTCTGGGCCGGCCGGCAGACCAAGGGCACGGAGGACTTCTACGCCGGCGGGCGGCAGTTCAGCGGATTCCAGAACGGTCTGGCCATCTCCGGCGACTACATGTCCGCCGCGTCCTTCCTGGGCATCGCCGGCGCCATCGCCCTCTTCGGCTACGACGGCTTCCTCTACTCCATCGGCTTCCTCGTCGCCTGGCTCGTCGCGCTGCTCCTGGTCGCCGAGCCGCTGCGCAACTCCGGCCGTTTCACCATGGGCGACGTCCTCGCCTACCGGATGCGCCAGCGCCCGGTCCGCACCGCCGCCGGCACCTCCACCATCATCGTCTCGATCTTCTACCTGCTCGCCCAGATGGCGGGCGCGGGCGCCCTGGTCACCCTGCTCCTGGGCATCACCAGCGAGGCGGGCAAGATCCTGGTGGTGGTCCTCGTCGGCGTGGTGATGATCCTGTACGTCACCATCGGCGGGATGAAGGGCACCACCTGGGTCCAGATGATCAAGGCGGTGCTGCTGATCGCCGGCACCCTGCTGATCACCTTCCTGGTGGCGCTGAAGTTCCACTTCAACCTCTCCGACCTGCTCGGCGCCGCCGCCGAGAACAGCGGCAAGGGCTCCGCCTTCCTGGAGCCCGGCCTCAAGTACGGGGCCACCGCCACCTCGAAGATCGACTTCATCTCGCTGGGCCTCGCCCTCGTCCTGGGGACCGCGGGCCTGCCGCACATCCTCATCCGCTTCTACACGGTCCCCACCGCCAAGGCCGCCCGGAAGTCCGTGAACTGGGCGATCGGCATCATCGGCGTCTTCTACCTGATGACCATCGCGCTGGGCTTCGGCGCCGCGGCCCTCATCAAGCCCGGGACGATCACCGCCTCCAACAAGGCGGGCAACACCGCGGCCCCGCTCCTCGCCGAGGCGATCGGCGGCGGTGCCGGCTCCACCGGCGGCGCCATCCTGCTCGCCGTCATCTCCGCCGTCGCCTTCGCCACCATCCTCGCGGTGGTCGCCGGCCTCACCCTCGCCTCGTCCTCGTCCTTCGCGCACGACCTGTACGTCAACGTGCTGCGCAAGGGCCGGGCCACCGAGAAGGAAGAGGTCGGCGCGGCCCGCTGGGCGACCGTCGGCATCGGGGCCGTCGCCATCGTCCTGGGTGTCTTCGCCCGCGGCCTGAACGTCGCGGGCCTGGTGGCGCTCGCCTTCGCGGTCGCCGCCTCCGCCAACCTCCCGACCCTCCTGTACAGCCTGTTCTGGAAGCGCTTCACCACCCGGGGCGCCCTGTGGTCCATCTACGGCGGCCTGGTCTCCTCCGTCCTGCTGGTTTTCTTCTCCCCGGTCGTCTCCGGCAAGGAGACCTCGATGTTCCCGGGCGCCGACTTCGCCGTCTTCCCGCTGGAGAACCCGGGCCTGATCTCCATCCCGCTGGGTTTTCTGCTCGGCTGGCTGGGGTCGCTGCTGTCCAAGGAGGAGCCGGACGCGCGGAAGTACGCCGAACTGGAGGTCCGCTCGCTGACCGGGACCGGAGCCCACTGAGGCGCCCCGCGGGGGGTCCCCACAGGACCCGGGCGGGGCGGCCTCGTAGAGATCTACGAGGCCGCCCCGCCCACCTCGTGCTTCTCCTCCCTGCTGGCTGTCACACCCATCGCGTAGGCTCGAAGGCGTACTGATCCACCGGAGGAGAGGTACCGAGCCATCACCCTTGGGGAGGGGGCCCAATGCTCATCGACACCTACGGTCGTGTGGCCACCGACCTGCGTGTTTCACTCACCGACCGGTGCAACCTGCGGTGCACCTACTGCATGCCCGAAGAGGGCCTGCAGTGGCTCGCCAAACCCGACCTGCTCACCGACGACGAGATCGTCCGGCTGATCGGCATCGCCGTACGCGACCTGGGCATCGAGGAAGTCCGCTTCACCGGCGGCGAGCCGCTGCTCCGCCCCGGCCTGCCCGGCATCGTCGAGCGCGTCGCCGCCCTCGCCCCGCGCCCCCGGATGTCGCTGACCACCAACGGCATCGGCCTGCAGCGCACGGCCACCGCCCTGCGCGACGCCGGCCTCGACCGGGTCAACGTCTCCCTCGACACCCTGCGGCCGGACGTCTTCCAGGCCCTGACCCGCCGCAAACGGCACGACGACGTCCTGCGCGGTCTGGAGGCGGCCCACGCCGCCGGCCTGACCCCGGTCAAGGTCAACACCGTCCTGATGCCGGGGCTCAACGACGACGAGGCCCCCGACCTGCTGGCCTGGGCCATCGCCCATGACTACGAACTCCGCTTCATCGAGCAGATGCCGCTGGACGCCCAGCACGGCTGGAAGCGCGACGGCATGATCACGGCCGGCGACATCCTCGCCTCGCTGCGCACCCGCTTCACGCTCACCCCCGAGGGCCAGGAGCAGCGCGGCTCCGCGCCCGCCGAGCGCTGGATCGTCGACGGCGGGCCGCACCGCGTCGGGGTGATCGCCTCCGTCACCCGCCCGTTCTGCCGCGCCTGTGACCGCACCCGGCTGACCGCCGACGGCCAGGTCCGTACCTGCCTGTTCGCCACCGAGGAGACGGATCTGCGCACCGCGCTGCGCTCCGAGGCCCCCGACGATGAGATCGCCGCCCTGTGGAAGCGCGCGATGTGGGGCAAGAAGGCGGGCTCCGGCCTGGACGACCCGTCGTTCCTGCAGCCGGAGCGCCCGATGTCCGCGATCGGCGGCTGACCCGGTCCGCTCCCCGGCGACCGGCGACCGGCGACCGGCGAACCGCGACCGGCGGCCGCCCCGGCCCGCCTCAGCGGTCGGCGGCCGACGCCTCCCACTCCTCCAGCGTCACGACATCCTTGAGGAAGCCGCGCACGCCGAGGAACTGCGACAGGTGCTCCCGGTGCTCCTCGCAGGCCAGCCAGGTCTTGCGCCGGTCCGGGGTGTGCAGCTTCGGGTTGTTCCAGGCCAGCACCCACACGGCGGCGGCCCGGCAGCCCTTCGCGGAACAGATGACGGCGCCCTCGGCGGCTTCCTGGGGATTCGGGGAGTTCACGGCCTCAACCCTACGTCCTGGTGATCACCGCACCGGCTCCGGCCACCGCACCCGCGGACCTGCGGACATGACGACGCCGGGCAGCCACGGGGGGAGCCGCCCGGCGTCGGTCCGTCGCTCCGACGGGGGATGCGGAGCGCGTACGCAGTATGTCACGGGGGATGGTGCCTGGTGCACCGGAACTCCATGATTGATCTGAGCTTTTCTTGAGCTTTGCAGACCGGCGTTGATCAGCTCGGGTCGTGCGGCGTGGCGGAGGAGCCCGCCGCGGGACGCTCCGGAACCGGTTCCGCCGGCGCGCTGTCCGCTCCCGGCGTCAGCATCGTCCGGGTCGGGCCCGCGATGAAGGTCTTCGGGAGCGAAGGGGCGTTCTCCCGGCCCGCGTTGGCGATCACCACCGCGATATAGGGCAGGGCCAGGCCCAGCACCAGCGTCGCGATGGCGACCGGCCGTTCGATGTTCCACAGCACGACGGTGAGCACCACGGACACCGTTCGCACCGCCATCGAGATCACATACCGGCGCTGCCGTCCGCGTACGTCCTCGGACAGGCCCTGCCTGGCCCCGGTGATCCGGAAGGTCTGGCCGCTGCTCTGCTTCCGCATCACGTTCCACCACCTGATCAGTCGTGCCGGATTCTCCCCGGTATCCGGTCGGATTCCACGGTACGCCGCGGCTGCGCCGTCTACGAGACCGGGTGGTGCCCGTTTCGGCGGGGGCCCGCACCGCACCGGTGGGGACGACGGTCCCCGGCGTGCGCCGTAGTCGATGCGGGGCGACACTGACGGGGCGAGTGTCATCTGCACCGTGGCGCAGGAGGAGTCGACATGACGTGGTTGTGGGCCATCATCGTGGGCCTGGTGCTGGGCCTGATCGCGAAGGCCATCATCCCGGGCAAGCAGCAGATCCCGCTCTGGCTGACGGTGATCTTCGGCATGCTGGGCAGTGTCCTCGGCAACTGGGTCGCCACCGGCATCGGGGTCAACGACACCAAGGGCATCGACTGGATCCGGCACGTGCTGCAACTGGCCGGCGCGATCGTCATCGTCGCCGTCGGCGACCGCCTCTGGGTCTCCATGCGGGACCGTAAGAAACACGCCGCCTAGGCGGTACTCCCCATCTCCCCGTTCAGGCCGGGCGCGCGAGCCCGGCCTGAACGGTGCCGTACGAAGGGGCGGCCGGAGCGCAGCGATGCGCTCCGGCCGCCCGTTGCTTCCGCCGTCTCAGCGGCCGTCGAGCTGGGCCAGCTTGCGGCCTGCCTTGAGGTAGGCGACCCCGGCCGTGTCCGCCAGCTTCTCGGCCAGCACCTCGCCCAGCGGACGGACCGAATCGGCCTCCGCCAGCACCAGGGTCTGCTGCCCGTCCTCGCCCTCCACGACCAGCCGCAGCGCGTTCTGCTTGGCCAGCCGCCGCGCCGCCGAGGCGCTGGGTGTGAACTCCAGGACCCGGGTCAGCACCGTCGCCACCGTCTCCGCGCCGTGCGCGGCGACGTCGACGACCGGGAGCGAGTCCACGTCCGAGAACGACTTCTTGGAGAACTGCGCCACGAAACCGGCCCGCGCCGCCATCGCCGCCTCCAGGCCGTACAGCGCGGCCACGACCTCGCCGGCCAGGATCTTCTTGAGGTCCATCGGGTGCAGCGAGCGGTCCGTGACCCGGCCCAGGACGAGGGCGATCTCCTCGTCCGTCCACTCCGTCCAGGCCTGGAGGTACGGCTCCATCAGCCGGTCCGGCACCGACATGATCTTGCCGAAGACGTCGTCGGCGGGCGCGCCCAGCCCGACGTAATTGCCCTTGGACTTGGACATCTTGGCGCCGGTGCCGTCCGTGCCCTCGATCAGCGGCATCGTGACCACCAGCTGCGGACGCTGCCCGCGCAGCTCCATCAGCTTGCGGCCCATCTGCAGATTGAGCAGCTGGTCGGAGCCGCCCAGCTCCACATCGCACTCCAGCGCCACCGAGTCCAGGCCCTGCGCGATGGGGTACAGCAGCTCCGTCATGGTCAGACCGGAGCCGGCCGCCAGGCGGTTGCGGAAGTCCTCGCGCTGCAGCAGCTGGGAGGCCGGCACCTGGGCGAGCAGGGTGAGCAGCTCGGGGAAGGTGTACGGGGCCAGCCACTCGCTGTTCTGCCGGAAGCTGACCTTCTCGAAGTCGAAGAAGGGGCGCACCTGTTCGCGGTAGGTGGCGAGGTTGTGCGCGATGTCCTCGTCGGTCAGCGGCGGGCGCTCGGCGGTACGGCCCGACGGGTCGCCGATCTTGGCGGTGAAGTCACCGATGATCAGCGTGACGTCGTGGCCCAGCCGCTGGAACCGGCTCAGGACGATCAGCGGCACCGCGTGCCCGAGGTGCACATCGGTCGCCGTCGGGTCGATGCCCAGCTTGATGTGCAGGCCCTTGCCGGCCGCCCGGCGCTCCTCGATCCGCTCGGCCAGCTGCTCCACGCCCGGCAGGACCTCGACCGTACGGGCCGCGATCAGCTCGGCCTGCTCCTTGGCGGGCAGGTCCGTCAGATCCAGAGAGCGCCGGGCGCCCGTCTCCTGGAGCAGCTCCTGGACCGTGGCGTCCGAGGAGAGGTCGGCGGAGAGCAGGGCGGTGGCGCGGGCGACGGATTCGCCGAGGCGTGTCATGGCGTTCCTGATCGATCGTGGTTCCCAAACGGGAGGACAAGCGAACAGTCTATTCGCCCGGAGTGACACTCCGGCGCCGTCCGCCCCTGCGCCGCGACCGACCGCCGTCAGCCCGCCGTCCGCCCGTCCGTCCGCCCGCCCGGCTCGTCACCGGCCGGGCGGGCGCCCACGGCCTCACACCCCGCGGCTGACCGAACTCATGTTGAAGTCCGGGACGCGCAGCGCGGGCATCGCGGCCCGGGTGAAGTAGTCGCCCCACTCGCGCGGCAGGGTCCGCTCCGTACGGCCCGCCTCCACCGCCCGGGACAGCAGGTCCACCGGCGACTCGTTGAACCGGAAGTTGTTCACCTCGCCGACCACCTCGCCCCGCTCGACGAGGTAGACACCGTCCCGGGTCAGACCGGTCAGCAGCAGGGTCGCCGGGTCCACCTCGCGGATGTACCACAGGCAGGTCAGCAGCAGCGCCGGACCGTCATGGCCGGCGGCCGCCACCATCTCGTCCAGCGACCGCGAACCACCGCCCTCCAGGAGGAGGTTGTCGATGCCGGGCGCCACCGGGAGACCGGTCAGCGCGGCGCTGTGCCGGGTGGTCGGCAGCCGGTGCAGCACGCCCTCGCGCAGCCACTCGGTGGCCGCCAGCGGCAGGCCGTTGTCGAAGACCGAGGCATCGTCGCCCGAGGAGTGCGCCAGGACGAACGGCGCGCACTCCAGACCGGCCGCCCAGGGGTCGCTGCGCAGTGTCAGCGGCAGCTCGCAGAGCCGCTCGCCCACCCGGGTGCCCGCCCCGGGCCCCGTCGGGCCGTCGCCGTCGGCCGGGCGGGAGAAGACCGTACGGCCCTCGGCGGCGTCCCGGGCCCCGGAGGACCACATCTGGTAGACGAGCAGATCGGCGACGGCGGTCGGTGGCAGCAGGGTGTCGTACCGCCCGGCGGGCAGCTCGATCCGCCGCCCGGCCCAGTCCAGCCGCCGGGCCAGCTCGCCGTCCAGCTCCCGCGGATCGACATCGGTGAAGTCGCGGGTCGCGCGGCCGGTCCAGGCCGAGCGGGGCCCGGCCGTGCCCGTACCCGGGGACTTGGCGTTCAGCTCCAGCGTCCCGGTGGGCTGGTCGTGCCGCAGCCGCAGCCCGGAGGAGTTCCCCAGGTACGACGAGACGATCTCGTGGTGGGCGAAGCCGTACAGCTCCCGGCCGCCGGCGCGGGCCTGCCGGAAGGACTCGCCCAGCGCCGGCGCGAACGCCGCGAACACCTCCGAGGAGGTCTCGGCGGGCGCCTCGGTGAAGTCGGCGGACACCTTCTCGCCGCCGACCAGTGGCTGCGCGTCCTCGGCGGGTCCGGCGTCCCTGGCGGCCGCCTCGGCGGCCCGCACCAGCGGCTCCAGGTCCTCCGCGGTCACCGCGGAGCGCGAGACCACGCCCGACGCGGTGCCCTGCCCGCCGTCCACGGTCGCCACGACGGTGACGGTGCGGCCGCGGGTGACGCCGTTGGTCGTGAGCGCGTTGCCCGCCCAGCGCAGATTGGCGCTGGAGTGCTCGTCGGCGATCACCACACAGCCGTCGGCACGGGAGAGCTCCAGGGCCCGCTCGACGATCTCGTGCGGCCTGTTCCTGCGCGGCGTACGGGTGCTCATCGACCGGCCTCCTGCGTGGTGTTGAGAACGTTCACGCCCTCGAAGAGCGCCGAGGGGCAGCCGTGCGACACCGCGGCCACCTGCCCCGGCTGGGCCTTGCCGCAGTTGAAGGCGCCGCCCAGGACATAGGTCTGCGGTCCGCCGACGGCGGCCATCGAGCCCCAGAAGTCGGTGGTGGTCGCCTGGTAGGCCACCTCCCGCAACTGCCCCGCCAGCCGCCCGTTCCGGATCGCGTACGCCCGCTGCTGCGTGAACTGGAAGTTGTAGCGCTGCATGTCGATCGACCAGGAGCGGTCGCCGACGAGGTAGATGCCGCGTTCGACGCCCGAGATCAGGTCCTGTGTGGACGGTCCGTCGGCCGCCGGCTGCAGTGAGACGTTGGCCATCCGCTGGACGGGGACATGACCGGGGGAGTCCGCGTACGCGCAGCCGTTGGAGCGGGCGAAGCCGGTCAGCCGGGCGATCCTGCGGTCGAGTTGGTAGCCGACGAGGGTGCCGTCCTTGATCAGGTCCCAGGACTGGGCGGCCACCCCCTCGTCGTCGTAGCCGATCGTGGCGAGCCCGTGCTCGGCGGTCCGGTCGCCCGTGACGTTCATGAGCTCGGAGCCGTAGGCCAGCTTGCCGAGCTGGTCGAAGGTGGCGAACGAGGTGCCCGCGTAAGCCGCCTCGTAGCCCAGCGCCCGGTCCAGCTCCGTGGCGTGGCCGATCGACTCGTGGATCGTCAGCCACAGGTTGGAGGGGTCCACCACCAGGTCGTAGGTGCCGGCCTCGACGCCCGGCGCGCGCATCTTCTCCGCGAGGTGCTCGGGCAGGCGGGCCAGCTCGCCGTCCCAGTCGTAGCGGCCGTCGGTCAGGTACTCCCAGCCGCGGCCCACCGGCGGGGCGAGGGTGCGCATCGAGTCGAAGTCGCCGCTGGCGGGGTCCACCGCGACCGCGGTCAGCTGCGGGTGCAGCCGCACCCGCTGCTGGGTGGTGCTGGTGCCCGCGCTGTCGGCGTAGAACTTGTTCTCCTGGACGGTCAGCAGCGCGGCGTCCACATGGGCCACGCCCTCGGCGGCCAGCAGCCGCGCGCTCCACTCCGCCAGCAGCCCGCTCTTGTCGGCGTCCGCCACGTCGAACGGGTTGATCTCGTAGGAGGAGACCCAGGTGCGGTCCGGGTGGGCGGGCTCGTCGGCCAGCTCCACCCTCTCGTCGGAGCCGGCGGCCTGGATGACCTTGGCCGAAAGTTTGGCCATCGCCACGGCCTGGGAGGCCACCCGGGCGGCCGCGTCCATGGTCAGGTCCACCCCGGAGGCGAAGCCCCAGGCCCCGCCGTGCACCACCCGGACCGCGTATCCGAGGTCGGTGGTGTCCGAGGTCCCGGACGTACGGGCGTCCCGCAGCCGCCAGGAGGCGCTGCGGATCCGCTCCAGGCGGAAGTCCGCGTGGTCGGCGCCCAGCGCGCGGGCGCGGGCCAGCGCCGCGTCGGCCAGCGCGCGCAGCGGCAGCGCCAGGAATGTTTCGTCAACGGCATGGGGTGCAGGCAAGGAGTCCTCCCGTGGTCGGCGCCTGCATCATGCCCTGCCGGGCGTCCGCGGCCCAGGGCGTGGCGGGGCGGGGCGCCGGGAGTCGGCCAGGCGAGGGGGCCGCGGCGCGGGGCGACGGGCGCCGGCGCGCCACGGTCCGGGAGGCTGCCGGGGCGCCCGCCGCCGTGGCGGTTCTGTGGAGACCCGACAGTGACCGGCGCGCGTGCCTGTCCGTGCTGGATTCCACCTGAGGGCCCCGTGACCGATAGTTTCTTATCGAACGCAGGACGGACTGGAAACGGAAAGGGTGATCTCTTGAGCCGCTCGGTTCTGGTCACCGGAGGTAACCGCGGCATCGGCCTCGCCATTGCCCGTGCCTTCGCCGAGGCAGGCGACAAGGTCGCCATCACCTACCGCTCGGGCGAGCCGCCCTCGGGGTTCTTGGCCGTGAAGTGCGACATCACGGACAGCGAGCAGGTCGAGCAGGCGTACAAGGAGATCGAGGAGAAGCAGGGTCCGGTCGAGGTGCTGGTGGCCAACGCCGGCGTCACCCGTGACCAGCTGCTCATGCGGATGTCCGAGGAGGACTTCACCTCGGTCCTCGAAACCAACCTCACCGGCACGTTCCGGGTGGTCAAGCGCGCCAACCGGGCGATGCTGCGGGCCCGCAAGGGCCGCGTCGTGCTGATCTCGTCCGTGGTGGGCCTGATGGGCGGCGCGGGCCAGGCGAACTACGCCGCGTCCAAGGCCGGCCTGGTGGGCTTCGCCCGCTCGCTCGCCCGGGAGCTCGGCAGCCGCAACATCACCGTCAACGTCGTCGCACCCGGCTTCGTCGACACCGACATGACCCGCGTGCTCACCGACGAGCAGCGGGACGCCATCGTCAAGCAGGTGCCGCTCGCGCGCTATGCGCAGCCCGAGGAGATCGCCGCCTCGGTCCGCTTCCTGGCTTCCGACGAGGCCGCGTACATCACCGGAGCCGTCATTCCCGTCGACGGCGGATTGGGCATGGGTCACTGATCAGCATGAGTGGAATCCTCGCAGGCAAGCGCATCCTGGTCACGGGTGTCCTGACCGAGTCGTCGATCGCGTTCCAGGCGGCCAAGGTCGCCCAGAACGAGGGCGCCGAGGTCATCCTCACCGGCTTCGGCCGGCTCTCCCTCGTCGAGCGGATCGCCAAGCGGCTCCCCAAGGAAGCCCCGGTCATCGAGCTGGACGTCACCAACCAGGAGCACCTGGACGGCCTGGCCGACAAGATCCGCGAGCACCAGGGCGAGGGCGCCCGCCTCGACGGCATCGTGCACTCCATCGCCTTCGGCCCGCAGGGCGCCTTCAACTTCCTGGAGGCGGAGTGGTCGGACGTGGGCACCGCGGTGCAGGTCTCGGCGTACTCCTACAAGTCGCTGACCATGGCCTGCCTGCCGCTCATGGAGCACGGCGGCGCGGTCGTCGGCCTCACCTTCGACGCGCAGATCGCCTGGCCGAAGTACGACTGGATGGGCGTGGCCAAGGCGGCGCTGGAGAGCACCAACCGCTACCTCGCGCGTGACCTCGGCCCCAAGGGCGTCCGCTGCAACCTGGTCTCGGCCGGCCCCATCAAGTCGATGGCCGCCAAGTCCATCCCCGGCTTCGAGGAGCTGGCGGACGTGTGGAACCACCGCGCCCCGATCGGCTGGGACCTGGCCGACCCGGAGCCGGCCGGCCGCGGCGTCGTCGGCATGCTGTCCGACTTCTTCCCGCGGACGACGGGCGAGATCGTGCACGTCGACGGCGGTGTGCACATGATGGGTGCCTGACGCACCGACGCCTTTCCGCTGCCCGCCCCGGTCCGCCGGGGCGGGCAGCGGGCGTTTGCGGGGCGGACGCGGGCGACGGCCGGCGTCAGTCCTGTCCCAGGGGGCGGAGCCGGCAGCCGAAGGGATGCGCGCTCGCCTCGGCGGCGGCCCGCTCGCCGTCGCCCGCACGGATCGCCTCGACCAGCCGGGAATGGTCCATGTGCGCCTCGGGCCGCAGCTCCTCGCCCACGTCGGCCCGCAGGAAGTCCCGCAGCACGCCCCCGAGGTCGGCGTAGATCTCGGCCAGCACCTCGTTGTGCGAGGCCGCCACGATCGCCAGGTGCAAGGTCGCGTCCGCCTCCACGAAGTCCTCCGCGCGGCCGGACTCCCAGGCGCGCTCGCGCCGCTCCAGCAGGGTGTCGAGCTGCCGCAGGTCCTGCGGGGTGCGGCGCTCGGCGGCGAGCCGGGCGGCCGACGCCTCCAGGGCGCTGCGCAGCTCGGCGACGTGTCCGGGCTCGGCCGCCGCGAACCGCCGGTTCATCACCCCGGCCAGTTCGCTGGTCGCCACCACGTAGGTGCCCGACCCCTGCCGGATGTCCAGCAGCCCGTTGTGCGCCAGCGCCCGTACGGCCTCGCGGACGGTGTTGCGGGCCACCCCGAGCTGCTCGACCAGCTCCGGCTCGGTCGGGATGCGGGCGCCCACCGGCCACTCGCCGGACGTGATCTGGGCGCGCAGCTGCGCGATCACCTGGTCGGCCAGGGCGGACCGGCGGGGCGAGGTCAGAGGCATGGCTGCGCTCCGGAAGGCAGACGACGGCGGACGGGGGCGGTGCGGCGCCCGCCGGACCCTTGCGGCCCCCGGCGCCGACCGGGCCAGCAGAGGGTATCGATATCGGCTGGACAGGCATTCATCCCATGATTCTATGATGGGCCTCATGGCAGACGACGACCTCGCGACCCTCGCCCCCGCCGCCGGGGCCCGCACCCCCCACGCCGACCGGCCCGCCGGCGGCGCGGGAGCGCCGCATCCGGACCCCGGTGCGGCCGCCCCCGCCCCGGACGGCCTCCCGGCGACCGGCCGCTGGCTGCCGCGGATCGTGATCGCCGGTCTCGTCCTGGCCGCGCTCAACCTCCGCCCGGCCATCACCAGCCTCGGTGCGCTCCTGGAGGAGGTCCGCGACGGCCTGGGCATGAGCGGCACCGTCGCCGGACTGCTGACCTCCGTACCCGCGCTCTGCTTCGCCGCCTTCGGCATCGCCGCACCCCGCCTGGCCAGGCGCTTCGGGCCCGCCGCTGTCGTCTGCGCCGGCATGGTCGCGATCGCCGCGGGCGTCGCGGTGCGGCCCTTCGCCGGCGGCACCGGCGGCTTCCTCGCCGCCAGCGCGCTCGCCCTGGCCGGCATCGCGGTCAGCAACGTCCTGATGCCGGTCGTCATCAAGAGCTGGTTCGCCGACCGGGTCGGTTCGATGACCGGTCTCTACTCCATGGCGCTGGCCCTGGGCACCTCGCTCGCCGCGGCGCTCACCGTGCCCATGACCGGTGCGCTGGGCGGCAGTTGGCAGACCGGTCTGGCGGTGTGGGCGGTGCTCGCCGTGGTCGCGGTGCTGCCCTGGCTCGTGGTCGCCCGGCAGCGCGCGGGCGCCGGCCGGCCGGCCGCGGACGGCCCGGCGCGCACCTCCGGGAACCCCGTACGGATCACCTCCTCGCCGACCGCCTGGGCGCTGGCCGTCTTCTTCGGCCTGCAGGCCACCGCCGCCTACATCACGATGGGCTGGATGCCGCAGATCTTCCGCGACGCCGGGGTCTCGGCGGGCACCGCGGGGGTGCTGCTGGCGGTCACGATGGTGATGGGCGTCCCGCTCTCCTTCGTCCTGCCGCGGCTGGCGTCCCGGATGCGGCACCAGGGGCCGCTCGCGGTGCTGCTGGGCCTGTGCGGCCTGGCCGGTTACGCCGGGCTGTGGCTGGCGCCGGCCGCCGGCGCCTGGGCCTGGGCGCTGCTCATGGGCATCTCCAACTGCGCCTTCCCGCTGGCCCTGACGATGATCGGGATGCGGGCGACCAGCTCCGCCGGGGTCGTCAAGCTCTCGGCCTTCGTGCAGAGCGTCGGCTATCTGATCTCCATCCCCGGACCGCTGCTGGTCGGCACGCTCTACCAGCACAGCGGCGGCTGGGGGCTGCCGATCGCCCTGATGGCCGGGCTGATGGTGCCGCAGATCGCGGTGGGCGTGCTGGCCGGGCGGGACCGCCGGATCGAGGACGAGACCTGAGTGCGACACTGGGCGCATGCCAGTGCTCGAACCGAATCCGCAGGGCAGCCAGAAGAAGCTGCTCCTCGTCCTGGGCGTCATGCTCGGCGTGACCGTCGTCGTCGCGATCATCGCGAGTATCGCGGCGCCGTAGCGCGCCTGAGGCCCGTCCCCTAGGGGACGGGCCTCAGGGGTGAGTGGGTGGCTTCCCTGATGGGAACGGCCGCCGGGGGCCCGTAGCTTCGACGTACACCGCCCGCAGCGGTGGGCGCGCCGCATGCCCGCGGCCGCGCAGGTCCCCCTCGCGCCCCGGAGGCGATCCGCATGCCCGCCGCGTCCAGCCGGTCACCCGCAGCCAAGGCTCCCCGCCTGCGGACGCGCCTGCCGTGGTGGGCACTGACCCTGCCGGTGCTCTCCTTCGCCCTCCTGCTGGCACTCGTCGCGAGCCCCGCCGAGGCGCGGGCGGTGAGCGTCCCGCAGGGCCTCGGTCCGCTGCTGGAACTCCTGGCCGCGCTCGTGCGCGGCGGCGCCTGATGTCCGCCCGCCGCCCCTGTCCCGCCCGGCGGAACGAGCACTTCAACACCCCGCGCCCCGCGCCGCCTTTCGTGCGAAGCTGGGACCCATGAGCGCCGATACACCCCGCCGGATTGTCCTCCTCCGACACGCCAAGGCCGAATGGTCGGAGACCAGCGATCATGAGCGTCCGCTCGCCGAGCGCGGCCGCAAGGATGCCCCGGTCGCCGGCCGCTGGCTGGCCGGAGCCGGGATCACCCCCGATCTGACCCTGTGCTCGACGTCCGCGCGCACCCGCGAGACATGGAAGCTCGCCGTCCACGAGCTGCCGCAGCGGCCCAAGACCGTCTACGAGGAGCGGATCTACGAAGCCTCCCTGGGCGAGCTCATCGCGCTGCTGAACGAGACCTCCGACGACGTCACCGACCTGATGCTGGTCGGCCACAACCCCGGTGTGCACGCCCTCGCCGACGCGCTCTCCGGCGACGCCGAGGGCGATCTGCTGCCGCGGATGAACCGCAGCGGCTTCCCGACGGCCTCGCTGGCCGTGCTCTCCTTCAGCGGCTCCTGGAAGTCGCTCGAACACGGCGTCGGGCGCCTGGTCGCCTACTGGAGCCCCCACGAGTAACGCCGGGCCCCCGCCCCGCGCGGGGGAGCGGTAGGCACGCCGAGAGGGCCCCGGCAGACCGCTGCCGGGGCCCTCTCCTGTGCGTCGTCGGACCTCCGCCGGGGGCGGTGCCCCGCGGCCCGTGCCCGTACCCCGGCCGCGCTCCAGGCCGCGGACGCGCTCCGTACCACGGCCCGGACCCGTCGCGGCCGCCCCGGAGCGCCGCCCGGCCCGCGCCGCGCAGGCCGCTCAGCCGACGAGGGTGTCCGCCGCCTCGACCTCTTCGCGGGTGATCCCCAGCAGATACAGCACGGTGTCCAGGAACGGCACGTTCACCGCGGTGTGCGCGGCCTCCCGCACCACCGGCTTGGCGTTGAAGGCGACGCCGAGCCCGGCGGTGTTGAGCATGTCGAGGTCGTTGGCGCCGTCCCCGATCGCCACGGTCTGCGCGAGCGGCACCCCGGCCTGCTGTGCGAACTGCCGCAGCAGCCGGGCCTTGCCCGCCCGGTCCACGATGTCGCCGGTGACCCGGCCGGTGAGCTTGCCGTCGACGATCTCCAGGGTGTTGGCGGAGGCGAAGTCCAGCCCCAGCTCCTCCTGGAGCGCGTCGGTGACCTGCGTGAAACCGCCCGACACGACGCCGACTTGGTAGCCGAGCCGCTTGAGGGTCCGTACCAGGGTGCGGGCACCGGGGGTGAGCCGGACCTCCTTGCGGACGGCCTCGACCACGGACGCGTCGAGCCCGCCGAGCAGCTCGACCCGGGCGTGCAGCGACTGCTCGAAGTCCAGCTCGCCGCGCATCGCGGCGGCGGTGACCTCGGCGACCTCGGCCTCACAGCCGGCGTGCGCCGCGAACAGCTCGATGACCTCGTCCTGGATGAGCGTCGAGTCGACGTCCATGACGACCAGCCGCTGCGCCCGGCGCTGCAGCCCGGCCGCCACCACCGCGACATCCACGCCGAGCCGCGCGGCCTCGGGGGCCAGCACGCTGCGCAGCGCCTCGGTCGCCGCACCGGACACCGCGAACTCGACGGCGGTCACCGGATACTTGGCGAGACGGAAGATGCGGTCGATGTTGCCGCCGGTGCCCGTTATGGCGGCGGCGATCGCGGCGGCGGTCTCCGCGGTGAGCGGATGCCCCAGCACGGTGACGTGCGAACGCCCGGTGCCGCGCGGCCGGTTGTCACCGCGGCCGGAGATGATCTCCGCCTGGAGGTTCAGCGATTCGGCCCAGCTGTGCACGGTGGCCCGCAGGTCGCCTTCGGAGGAGCCGGAGGAGCCCTCGGCGGGGGAGGGGGCGGTGACCAGCGCGCACAGCGTGATGCGCCCCCGGGTCACCATTTGTTCGATGTCCACGACATCGACGGAGTAGGCAGCGAGGGTGTCGAAGAGACCTGCGGTGATGCCGGGCCGGTCCTTCCCGAAGATCTTCACGAGAAGGGTCGGTACGTCATCGCCCGGTACGGCGGTGGCAGGCGGGGTCTGCGATGCGCTCATGGTGCCCTTACGGTAACCGCCGGGCGGCCGCCGCCGTACGCGTGTCCGGGGTTCGGACCGGCACCGCACCGTGGAGCCGCGCCCGCACCCACACCTCCGGCCTCCGGCCGCCCCTGGATCGTTATGGAGTCGTGTCCGGCTTCGCCGCGTACCGTCCCGACCAGGGGATCCGTTCGGGCGCCCAACCTCCTTGCCGGGGCGACCGGTTCGGCGCGCCCGGGGCACGCCACCGCCGCACGCCACCGCGGCGGACCGCGCCGTCGGGCGGCGCTGTGCCCGCTTCCTCCCATCATGCGGCTTCCGGTGCGGGCGCGCACGGCGTCCCCGGCGGTCCCTGCCGCATCCCCGCCGGGCCCGGCCGCCCGGAACACCCGTAATCCGGTGATCCCTGCCCTTCCGCGGCCTTCCCGCTTCCATGGGCTTTCTCCCGCTCCGGGAGTGCCCGGCGGGACCGGGGCGGACTCCCCGCACCCCGGCCCCGTCCCGGTTACCGGTCGGAGGGCCGAGCCTGAAATAGTTCCTCACGATGTTCGCCAACCCTGGACTTCCCATACAGAGGGCGTCACTCGGGGGACTATGTAATGGGGCGTGGAGTGCCTGAACTCGTACTCGAATTGAACGGTAGGACCTGGACGCTCGACCCGTCCCGGTCCTACAGCGTGGGCCGTGATCCGCAGGGCGACATGGTGCTCGACGACGCCAGGGTCTCCTGGCGGCACGCCACGGTCCGCTGGGCCGGCCGCGGCTGGCTCATCGAAGACCAGGGCAGCACCAACGGCACGTACGTCCAGGGCCGGCGGATCCACCAGATGGAGATCGGCCCCGGCTCGACCGTGCATCTGGGCAACGCCACCGACGGCCCCCGGGTGACCCTGTCCGCCGCGGCGCCCGCCGCCGACGGCCATGGCGCCCAGCCCGCGGGGGCGCGGCAGCAGCAGGCCGCGCAGGGCTGGCAGGCGCCCCCCGCGCAGCAGCCGCCGGCCCAGCAGCCGCCCGCCCAGCAGGGCTGGCAGGCCCCGCCGCAGGACGGGCAGCCGCCGTACGTCCCGCCGCAGCAGGACCGGCAGCCCCAGCAGGCCGTTCCCCCGCAGCGGGCGCAGCAGTCCCCGCAGCGCCCCGCGCAGCAGGCGGCCGGCGCGCCCGTCCACGGCGACCGCAGCCCGACCACCTTCCACCGTCTGGACACCGGCCGGGTGATGCGCATCGGCCGTGCGCTGGAGAACGAGCTGGTCGTCTCCGACCTCCAGGTCTCCCGCCACCACGCCGAGTTCCGCGCCACCCCCGACGGCCGCTTCGAGATCCACGACCTCGGCAGCCACAACGGCACCTACATCAACGGCCAGCCGGTCCCGAAGTCCGGCAAGGCACCGGTCGGCCCGAACGACATCATCGGCGTCGGCCACTCCACCTTCCGCATGGTCGGCGACCGTCTGGAGGAGTTCGTCGACACCGGCGAGGTCTCCTTCTCGGCCCGCCACCTCACGGTCACCGTCGACGGTGGCAAGCAGATCCTCAAGGACGTCTCCTTCGGGGTCCCCGAGAAGTCGCTGATCGCGGTCATCGGCCCGTCCGGATCCGGCAAGTCGACGCTGCTCAAGGCGCTGACCGGCTACCGCCCCGCCAACCAGGGCGATGTCCTCTACGACAACCGGAACCTCTACAAGCAGTTCGCCGAACTGCGCCAGCGCATCGGTCTGGTCCCGCAGGACGACATCCTGCACAAGGAGCTGACCGTCCAGAAGGCGCTGCGCTACGCGGCCAAGCTCCGCTTCCCCGGCGACACCGCGGAGGCCGAGCGCGAGGCCCGGATCGACGAGGTGCTGCACGAGCTCAAGCTGCACGTCCACAAGGACAAGAAGGTCACCTCGCTCTCCGGCGGCCAGCGCAAGCGTGTGTCGGTGGCCCTGGAGCTGCTGACCAAGCCGTCACTGATCTTCCTGGACGAGCCGACCTCGGGCCTCGACCCGGGCATGGACCGCGATGTCATGCAGCTGCTGCGCGGTCTCGCCGACGACGGCCGTACGGTCCTGGTCGTCACGCACTCGGTGGCCGAACTCGCGCTGTGCGACAAGCTGCTGGTGATGGCCCCGGGCGGTGGCGTGGCCTACTTCGGCCCGCCCGCGGAAGCGCTCAACTTCTTCCAGTACGACACCTGGGCGGATGTGTTCTCCGCGTTCGAGAACTACCGCGACTACGACTGGATGGGGCGCTGGCGCGGCTCCCCGCACTACCAGATGTACGCCGCGGACATCGACGCCGTCGCCCCGCAGTCGGTCAACGTCCAGGTGCCGCCGGCCCGGATACAGAAGTCCCAGAGCTGGGGCTCGCAGCTGTGGACGCTGATGCGCCGCTATGTCTCGGTGCTCGCCTCCGACCGGGGCTTCCTGGGCCTGATGCTGATCCTGCCCGCGGTGCTCGGCGTGGTCTCGATGCTGATCCCCAGCGATTACGGCCTGGGCTACGGGCCGATGAACAAGAACCGCACCAACCGCGACGCCAGCACGATCATGCTGATCCTCGCGGTCGGCATGTGCTTCTCCGGCGCCGCCAACTCGGTCCGTGAACTCATCAAGGAGCGGGTCATCTACGAGCGCGAACGGGCCACCGGCCTGTCGCGGTCGGCGTATCTGATGTCCAAGGTGATCGTGCTCGGCGTGGTCACGGCCGTCCAGGGCGTGATCATCGCGGCGATCGGCTTCTCCACCCGGAACATGCCCACCGAGGGCTTGATCGTCGCGAAGGCCCCGGCGGTGGAGATGGCGCTGGCGATCATCGCGCTCGGCTTCACCTCGATGATGTTCGGCCTGATCATCTCCGCGCTGGTGAAGACCGCGGAGAAGACCATGCCGCTGCTGGTCATGTTCGCCATCGTCCAGGTGGTCTTCACCGGCGTGCTCTTCCAGCTCTTCGACACCCCGGGCGTCGCGCAGTTCGCCTGGCTGATGCCGTCGCGCTGGGCCGTCGCCGCGATGGGCGCGACCGCCGACATGAACACCCTGCTGCCGTGGGAGCCGGGCAACCCCGACCCGCTGTGGAAGCACCACACCGGCGTCTACGTGATGGACATGATCATCCTGATCAGCCTGGGCATCGGGCTCGCCTTCGTCGTCGCCCGGCTGCTGCGCCGCCACGAACCCGAGGTCATGCGCAAGTAGCGCCGCGCACCGCACCGGCACGCCCGAGGGGCGGCACCCGACGACCGGGTGCCGCCCCTCGGCGGTGTGCGTGCTGCGGACTGCCCGAACCGGCGGCTCAGTACGCCGAGTTGACGTTGTCCATCGAGCCGTACTTGGCGGCCGCGTAGTTGCAAGCGGCGGTGATGTTGGCGACCGGGTCGTACATGTTCCAGGACGTGCCCTCGACGTGGTACGTCTTGAAGGTCGGGGCGATGACCTGCAGCAGGCCCTTGGACGGGGTGCCGTTGATCGCGTTGATGTCCCAGTTGTTGATGGCCATCGGGTTACCGCTGGACTCCCGCATGATGTTGCGGTGGATGCCCGAGTACGAACCGGGGATGCCCTTCTTGGCCATGATGTCCAGCGACTCGCGGATCCAGCCGTCCAGGTTGTTCGGGTAGGTCTTCGCGACAGGCTTCGGAGCGGCCTTCGTCGGGGCTGCCTTCGGCGCGGCCGCGGGGATCGCGGTGCGTACGGCGGAGCGGCTCGCGGCGGCCTGCTCGGCACGCGCCTTCGCGGCCTTGGCCTTCGCCACGGCGGCGGCCTTCACCTGGGCGGCCTTCTCGGCCTTGCCCGCGGCGGCGGACTTGTCCGCCTGCTGGGCGATGGTGGCCTGCTGGGCGTGGGCGGCGGTACCGACCGCGCTGAAGGCGACCGGCTTGATGTTCTCGACAGAGGTCGCCTGGGTCTTGCCCTGATCGGCGTCGGCACCCGGAACGGCGGTGAAGACCAGAGCTGCGGCACCGGCGGTGGCGACACCGGCGACGGCGAGCTTGTGCGTCCGGGTCAGGCGGTGGAGACCAGAAATGGCGTGCTGAGGCATGGCGGGGACAGACCTTCCGATGGGGGGACGCCGCACGGGCCCAGAGCGGTGGCGAACGCCGTATTCCGATCACGGCGCCGAGCGACGTGAGCCATTCTTAGCGGCCGGAAATTCCCCCGGCAAAGGTGTGACGTACGATCCGGGTTAGTGGAACCCCGCTGGCGGATATTGCGTCCCGAATAGGACTTTCCCAGCTCACGCAGTATTAGAGGGTCCACTAACCGGGCTCGTAAGTGACCTGCGTCCTATGCGCGGCGTCACAGTGCGGCCGTGTTTGTCTCGCCGGACGTAATTGCAAACGCACAGTCCGTACGCGTGAGAACTCCACCAAGACCCGGCCGACCGGCCGCGGAATACCTTCCGCCATTCGCATTCCGGGGCCGGGCCCGGGCCGTCATCGACCGCCCGAGCCCGGCCCCGGCCGTTCGCCCCCACGCCCCCGGCGCTCAGTCCGGCAGCACGAGATGCAGATCGCCGAATTCGTGCCACAGATAGCGCCCCCGCACCGCCTCCGCGTACGCGCGCCCCAGCGTCTCGCCGTCCGCCACCGCCCCCAGCATCAGCAGATGGGAGGCGGTGGGCTCGTGCAGCCCGGTGAGCAGGCCGTCCACCGCCCGCACCCCGCGCTCCGGCGTCACCACGAGCTCCGTCCAGCCGGCCGCGGCCCGCACCCGCCCGTCCCGGCCGGCCGCCGACTCCAGGGCCCGTACCGCCGTGGTCCCCACCGCCACGATCCGCCCGGACGGGCCGCCCGGCGCCGCATGCCGCCGCGCCGCCGCCCTGTGCCGGGCCCGCGCGGCGTTCACCAGCCAGGCCGTGGCCGGCGGCACCGCGAACCGCTCCGGATACGGCGGCTCGAACGCCTCCGCCGAGGCGACCCCGGTGTGCAGCGAGACCGGCGCGACGACCACGCCCCTGCTGACCAGCCGCGCCACCAGCGCCGCGGTGAAGGGCCGGGCGGCACTGGGCATCTCGGCGCTGCCGCCGCCGGGGGAGTCCTGCGCGAACACCGTCTGGTACGCGGTCAGCGGCTGGTCCCGGTCCGTATAGCCGTAGCGGATCGGCCGCCCGTGGCGCCGCATCAGCTCGGGCACCTCCGCGCCCGTCACCCGCGCCCACCACAGCCGCCCGCTCCCGGGGTCCAGCGGGGCCTGAATGATCAGCCGCGCCCCGCCGGGCAGCCGTACCACCGTGCCGGCCGGGCCGCCCGCCCGCGGCCCGGTGCTGCCCCGTCCGTCCGGCGTCCGCAGCTCCACCGCCCAGCAGCCGGCCACCGACCGCCCCGCCGGATGCCACCGGTCCGCCCGCGTCGAGAAGTGCACCACCACCGGCTCGCCGCGCCCCCTTCCGTCGCCGACCCGGCCGTCCACGGCGGCGGGCAGCGTCCGTGAGGTGTTCACGACCAGCACGTCCCCGGCCGTCAGCAGCTCCGGCAGCTCGCCGAACAGGTGGTGACCGGCCCCGGCGGCCCCCCGGGTCACCATCAGCCGTACCGAGTCCCGGCCCAGGCCCGGCCCGCGCTGCTCGGCCGGTACCGCGGCCGACAGCTCCGCAGGGACCTGCAGCGCCTCCGCGGTCACCGGGAGCCCGCCCCGTCGGGCGTGGCGACCCCGGCCGCCACGCGGTACCGCCCGCTGGGGGCCCGGTCGTCCAGCAGGCCCAGCAGCCCGGGGACCACCGTGCCGGGCAGCGGCCGTCCGGAGGCGTCGTCGTCCGGTACGGCGGCCGCGTACAGGTCGGTCCGCATGTCGCCCGGATCCACCCACCACACCCGCAGCCCCCGCTCCTCCTGGGCGAGCACCGCCGACTGCTGGTCCAGCGCCGCCTTCGCGGAGCCGTAGCCGCCCCAGGTCGGGTACGCCTCGACCGCCGCGTCCGAGCTGATGTTGAGAATCGCCCCACCCGCCGGAACGGATGTCCGTTTCGCTCCCTTAGGTCCATCTTCCACCTCCACATAAGGGGGCGAATCGGACGTTCCGGCATTTCGGGCATTACCGATATAAGGGTGTGGATCGTACCTCATGGCATTTCCGGCATCCCCTGTATATGGATCGTTTCCTATAAAGGGGGCGACTCCTTCATACGAGGACAGGTAGGAGGAAATGCGCAAGAGCGGCAAAGTCTCCTGCGTGAGGCCGAGCGGCGCCACCACATTCGCCTCCAGCGCCGCCCGCAGCCCCGCCAGCGGATGGTCCGCCAGCGGGACCAGCGGCTCGGCCCCCAGCACGCTCGCGTTGTTCACCAGCAGATCGAGCCCGCCCAGCTCACCGGCCGCGGCCACCAGCGCCGCCCGGTGCCCGCCGTCCGTCACGTCCCCGGGCAGCGCGACCACCCGCGCCCCCGCCCCGCGCAGCTCCCGCGCCGCGTCCTCCAGCGGCCCGGCCGACCTGGCGTCCACGACCAGATCCCAGCCCCGCGCGGCCAGCGCCGAGGCCAGGGCCCGGCCCAGCCCCTTCGACGCCCCCGTGATGATCGCCACCGGCATGATCGTCTCCCCTTCCCCGACGCGGGACCCGGTCCGGCCCCGGCCTCACGGCAGGAACGCCGCCGCCCCGCGGGCGTCGGGCGCCGGACCGGCCGTGGCCAGGGCATTCGCCCTAGGCCGGGGGACGGAGGAGAGGGCCGTCATCGGACCGATACGCCCTGGTCGCCCCGCCGGTACGGTGAGGCCATGACCAACGGACCGGGAGCCGGGATCCCCGCGGTGAGCACCGCGATCCTGGCGATGAGCAGGCATCTGGAGGTGCGCGACGTCCTCAAGACGATCGTCGCCTCGGCCCGCGAGCTGCTGGACGCCGAATACGCGGCGCTGGGGGTGCCCGACGACCACGGCGGCTTCGCCCAGTTCGTGGTGGACGGCGTCAGCGCCGAGCAGTGGAAGGCCATCGGCCCGCTGCCCCGCCAGCACGGCATCCTCGCCGCGATGCTGCACAACGCCACGCCGGAGCGGCTCGCCGACGTCCGCGAGGACCCCCGCTTCGGCGGCTGGCCGGCCGCCCACCCCGACATGTCCGACTTCCTCGGCCTGCCGGTCGCCGACGGCGACGAGATCCTCGGCGCGCTCTTCCTGGCCAACAAGCGCCGCCCCCAGGCCCCTGCCTCCCACGGGGAGGGCTGCGGCTTCACCGAGGAGGACGAGCGGCTGCTCGGGATACTCGCCCAGCACGCCGCCATCGCCCTGACCAACGCCCGCCTCTACGAGCGCAGCCGCGAACTGACCATCGCCGGGGAGCGCGCCCGCCTCGCCCACGAGCTGCACGACGCGGTCGCCCAGAAGCTCTTCTCGCTCCGCCTCACCGCCCAGGCCGCCACCGCCCTCGTCGACCGCGACCCGGCGCGCGCCAAGGACGAACTGCACCAGGTCGCCGCACTGGCCGCGGAGGCCGCCGACGAACTGCGGGCCGCCGTCGTCGAACTGCGGCCCGCCGCCCTGGACGAGGACGGCCTGATCGCCACCCTGCGCTCCCAGGCCCAGGTCCTGGACCGGGCCCACTCGGCGCGGGTCACCTTCGCCGCCCACAGCGTCCGGGCGCTGCCCGCCGCCCAGGAGGAGGCGCTGCTGCGGGTCGCCCAGGAGGCGCTGCACAACGCCCTGCGGCACTCCGGCGCCGAGCTGGTCGAGGTGACCCTCGCCCGCAGCGGCCAGGGCGCGCTGCTGCGGATCTCCGACGACGGCTGCGGCTTCGACCCCGGCGCGGTCCGCCGGGCCGGCCGCCATCTCGGCCTGGTCTCGATGCGCGACCGCGCGAGCGGCGTCGGCGGCAAGCTCACCGTGGAATCGGAGCCCGGCAAGGGCACCGCTGTCGAGATGGAGGTGCCCGGTGGCTGACAGGGACAGGGACGGCGCGACGGGGACGCCCCCGCGCGAGGCCGGCACGGGTCCGGGGCACCGCGGCGCGGGCGGCGGGCAGGCGATCCGCGTGCTGCTCGTCGACGACCACCAGGTGGTGCGCCGCGGGCTGCGGACGTTCCTGGAGGTCCAGGACGACATCGAGGTGGTGGGGGAGGCGTCCGACGGCGCCGAGGGCATCGCCGCCGCCGAGGAGCTGCGCCCCGACGTCGTCCTGATGGACGTCAAGATGCCCGGCATGGACGGCATCGAGGCGCTCCGCGCGCTGCGCGAACTCGACAACCCCGCCCGGGTGCTGGTGGTCACCAGCTTCACCGAACAGCGCACGGTCGTCCCGGCGCTGCGCGCGGGCGCGGCCGGTTACGTGTACAAGGACATCGACCCGGACGCGCTGGCCGGCGCCATCCGCTCCGTCCACGCGGGCCATGTCCTCCTGCAGCCCGAAGTGGCCGGTGCCCTGCTCACGCAGGAGGAGAACAACGGCACCCAGGGGCGCGGCACTTCCCTCACCGACCGGGAGCGCGAGGTGCTGGCCCTGATCGCGGACGGCCGCTCCAACCGCGAGATCGCCCGCGCGCTGGTGCTGTCGGAGAAGACGGTCAAGACCCATGTCTCCAACATCCTCATGAAGCTCGACCTCGCCGACCGCACACAGGCCGCGCTGTGGGCCGTACGGCACGGCATCGGGGCCTGAACGCCGGTGGAGGAGCGCCGGGGACGACGGCGCTCCTCTACCGTCCGCACAAGCGGAATGTCGTCTTCAGATCCGAGATTCATACTGTCGTGTAGCCGTAGCCCGTTCGGCGTATCCCTTCCCTGCCCGGGGCGTTGTCCAGTGCAGTCGTGGCGGCTGGCCACGGCAACGGCAACGAGGAGTCAGAAGTGAAGAACATCAAGCGCGCAGCGGCCGTCACGATGATGGCGAGCGGTCTCGCCCTCGCGGGCGCCGGCATCGCCTCCGCCCACTCCCCGCAGGCGCAGGGCGGTGCGGTGAACTCCCCCGGCATCGTCTCCGGCAACGTCGTCCAGGTCCCGGTGCACGTTCCCGTGAACGCCTGCGGCGTCACCGCCACCGTCATCGGCGCGCTCAACCCCACCTTCGGCAACCCCTGCGCCAACGTCTGATCACAGACGGCCCGCAGGCCACCGCCTGACCCGCGCGACGCCATGGTCCGCGCGGGTCGGGCCGCCCGGCCCCGTCCCCCTCCGGCGCGCTCAACCCCGCCTTCGGCAACGCCACCTCGGACACCTGAGGTCGTCCGTCCGGGCCGCACGGCTTCGCCTGCCCAGAGGCGTCCGGCCCGGCCGGCACCGGCCCCGCCGACCACACAATGGTCCGGCGGGGCCGCTTTCGTTCTACCCGCGGTGCCGCTCCCTCTCCTCCACCGCGGAGTTGTACGCCGCCACCTGCGCCCGCCGGGCCGTCCGCTCCACCGGCCGCAGCGCCTCGGCGCGGGCCGCGATCTCGGACGAACTCACCGCCGCGCCGTGCTCCCTGCCGTCCCCGCCGGCGCCTTGCGCGATGCCGATGAGCGCGCCGACGCGCTGCGCCAGCTCCAGCACCCGCACCGCCCGCGGCGGATATCCGGGCGCCAGCACCTGCCGGCCGGCCTCCGCCCGCGCCCGGTACGCCTCCAGCGCGGCCTGCGCCACCGGCCCGGACCCGGCCACGTCCAGCTTCGAGAGCAGCTCGGTCGCCTCCCGCAGCGCCTCCGCCAGCTCCCGCTCGGCCTCGCCCAGTGACGGCACATCGGCCGGCGGCGCCTCCCGCACCGGCAGGCAGTGCCAGACCACCTCCACATGCACATCGGGACCAATACCGCCCTCGGGCCCGGCCTCGTACGTCTCCGGGACCAGTCCCAGCCCGGCCCCCGAGGCGAGCACCGCCTCCCCGGCCTCCAGCGCCCGCGCGTTGAACTCCGGCGGCCCGCACAGCCCCAGCGGATGCCCGGACACCGGCAGGGCCACCCGCAGGCCCGTCGCCCCCAGCGTCCGCAGCCGCCCCAGCGCGAGCGTCAGCCCGACCGGCACCTCCTCCCCGGGCAGGCCCGCCACGCGGTGCACCGCGTCGTCGTCCGCGATCCGGTGCGCGGCTTCATCAGGTGAGACAAGTCCGGCCAAAAGGGCATTTCCCCATGCCGCCAGCCGTCCTGAACGTGGTTCATCGAGCATGCCCCCCAGCCTAGGGAAGAGCACTGACAACGAGTGGCGTAGGTTTGCAGGGGGGCTGCGCCTACAGGTGTACGCGACGACCGAGAAGCAATGGGAGACAACGCGCTCATGAGCGATGTGCTGGAGCTGGTGGACGTATCCGTGGTCCGCGAAGGACGGGCTCTGGTGGACCAGGTCTCCTGGTCGGTGAAGGAGGGGGAGCGCTGGGTGATCCTCGGCCCCAACGGCGCCGGCAAGACCACCCTGCTGAATGTCGCCTCCAGCTACCTCTTCCCGACCGCCGGCGACGTGTCGATCCTCGGCGAGCAGCTCGGCAAGGTCGACGTCTTCGACCTGCGCCCGCGCATCGGCATGGCCGGCATCGCGCTGGCCGACAAGCTGCCCCGCAGCCAGACCGTCCTGCAGACCGTGCTCACCGCCGCGTACGGCATGACGGCCAGCTGGCAGGAGAGCTACGAGGACATCGACGAGCAGCGCGCCCGCGCCTTCCTCGACCGCCTCGGGATGAACGACTACCTCGACCGGAAGTTCGGCACCCTCTCCGAGGGCGAGCGCAAGCGCACCCTGATCGCCCGCGCCATGATGACCGACCCCGAGCTGCTGCTGCTGGACGAGCCGGCCGCCGGCCTCGACCTCGGCGGCCGTGAGGACCTGGTCCGCCGTCTCGGCCGCCTCGCCCGCGACCCGTACGCACCCTCGATGATCATGGTCACCCACCACGTCGAGGAGATCGCCCCGGGCTTCACCCACGTCCTGATGATCCGTCAGGGCAAGGTGCTGGCCGCCGGCCCCCTGGAGCTCGAACTCACCTCCAGCAATCTCTCCCACTGCTTCGGCCTCCCGCTGATCGTCGAGCGCAACGGCAACGACCGCTGGACCGCCCAGGGCCTGCCCCTGACCTGAGCGCCCGCGCCTGGCCGATCGCGCCCTGTCCCGGGCCGCCGCACGGATCTACCATGAAGCGGTGGATCCATGGGTGTGGTGGCTGATCGCCGCCGTAGGACTGGGCATTCCTCTCGTCGTGACCGCGATGCCCGAATTCGGGATGCTCGCGGTCGGCGCCGTCGCCGGTGCCGTCACCGCGGGCCTCGGTGGCGGCACCGTCCCGCAATTCCTCGTGTTCGTCGCCGTGTCGGTGGCGCTGATCGCCGTCGTACGCCCCCTCGCCAACCGCCACCGCGGCCAGAGCCCCCCACTCGCCTCCGGCATCGACGCGCTCAAGGGCCGGAGCGCCACGGTCCTGGAGCGGGTCGACGGCGGGGTCGGCGGCCGCATCAAACTCGCGGGTGAGATCTGGTCCGCCCGCTCCCTCGACGGCAATCAGGTCTACGAGCCGGGCCAGCAGGTCGACGTCGTCGAGATCGAAGGCGCCACCGCCGTCGTCATCTGACCCGAACACGCTGCGCGACGAGCCACGTCTCTGAAAGACTGATCAACGGCAAGCCGGTCACCGGCCGGCGCGGACCAGCAACGAAGGGCACGGGAGCCGCTTGTGGAACCGATCATCATCGTCCTGATCATCCTGGTGGTGCTCGTGTTCATCGCACTCATCAAAACGATCCAGGTCATCCCACAGGCCAGCGCCGCCATCGTCGAACGCTTCGGCCGCTACACCCGCACCCTCAACGCGGGCCTGAACATCGTCGTCCCGTTCATCGACTCCATCCGCAACCGCATCGACCTGCGCGAACAGGTCGTGCCGTTCCCGCCGCAGCCGGTGATCACCCAGGACAACCTGGTCGTGAACATCGACACCGTCATCTACTACCAGGTGACCGACGCCCGCGCCGCGACCTACGAGGTCGCCAGCTACATCCAGGCCATCGAGCAGCTCACGGTCACCACGCTCCGCAACATCATCGGCGGCATGGACCTGGAGCGGACCCTGACCTCCCGTGAGGAGATCAACGCGGCGCTGCGCGGCGTCCTCGACGAGGCCACCGGCAAGTGGGGCATCCGCGTCAACCGCGTCGAGCTCAAGGCCATCGAGCCGCCGACCTCCATCCAGGACTCGATGGAGAAGCAGATGCGCGCCGACCGCGACAAGCGCGCCGCCATCCTCCAGGCCGAAGGTGTCCGTCAGTCCCAGATCCTCACCGCCGAGGGCGAGAAGCAGTCCTCGATCCTGCGCGCCGAGGGCGAGGCCAAGGCCGCGGCCCTGCGCGCCGAGGGCGAGGCCCAGGCGATCCGGGTGGTCTTCGAGTCCATCCACGCCGGCGACCCGGACCAGAAGCTGCTCTCCTACCAGTACCTCCAGATGCTCCCGAAGATCGCCGAGGGCGACGCCAACAAGCTCTGGATCGTGCCCAGCGAGATCGGCGACGCCCTCAAGGGCCTCGGCGGCGCCATCGGCAACTTCACCCCGCCGACCGGCGGCGGCTCCATCCCCAAGCCCAGCTCCCCCAACCGGGAAGCACCGCCCATCGACTGACCGCCCGGCCTCGTGCATGATCAGCGGTGGCCCCTCGACCTTCATGGCGGGGAGGCGACCCTGACCATGTGAGGAGAGGACCTTTGTCCATCGGGGAAGCAGTCGCAGTCCTCGCCGCCGGAATCGGCGCCGGTACGATCAACACCGTCGTCGGCTCCGGCACCCTGATCACCTTCCCGGTGCTGCTCGCCTTCGGCCTGCCGCCGGTCACCGCGAACGTGTCCAACACCCTCGGTCTGGTGCCCGGTTCGATCAGCGGCGCCATCGGCTACCGCCGCGAACTCGCGGGCCAGCGCCGCCGGATCCTGCGCTTCTCCGCCTCCGCCCTCATCGGCGGCCTCGGCGGCGCCATCCTGCTGCTGGCACTGCCCTCCACGGCCTTCGACACCATCGTCCCGGCGCTGATCGCCGTCGCGCTCGTCCTCGTCGTCGTGCAGCCCAGGCTCGCCGCGCGGATCCGCGCCCGGCGCGAGCGCAACGGCACCACCGCCCACCGCGACGGCGGCCCGGCCCTGCTCCTCGGCCTGATGCTGGCCAGCGTCTACGGCGGCTACTTCGGCGCCGCGCAGGGGGTGATCTACCTGTCGCTGATGGGCGTCCTGCTCACCGAGGACCTCCAGCGCCTCAACGCCCTCAAGAACGTCCTCGCCGCGATCGTCAACGGCGTGGCGGCGGTCTTCTTCCTCTTCGTCGCCCACTTCGACTGGACCGCCGTCGCCCTGATCGCCGTCGGCTCCACCCTCGGCGGGCAGCTCGGTGCGAAGGTCGGCCGACGGCTGCCGCCCACCGCCCTGCGCGGCATCATCGTCCTCGTCGGCCTGCTGGCCATCGTCCAACTCCTCCTGAAGTAGGGGGAGCCGGACGACGGATTCCCGCGGCGCGCGCTACGCCGGCAGCGCCAGCCACTCCGGCAGCGCGTCCCGCACCGACACCCCCAGCGTCGACAGCAGCGCGTCCGCCGGCGTCGGCTCGAACGGCCGCCGCAGCAGCGCCATCCCCGCCTGCTCGGGCGTACGGTCCGCCTTGCGGTGGTTGTCCTCCGCGCATGAGGCGACGGTATTCAGCCAGGTGTCCCCACCGCCGTGCGACCGCGGCACGACATGGTCCACGGTCGTCGCCCGCCGCCCGCAGTACGCGCACCGGTGCTGGTCACGCACCAGCACTCCCCGCCGCGACCAGGGCGCCCGTTGTCGGAACGGCACCCGGACGTATCTGCTCAGTCTGATCACCTGCGGCACCGGCAGATCCACCGAAGCGGCACGGATCCGCAGCCCCGGGTGAGCGTGCTCGACGACGGCCTTGTCCTGCATCACCAGCACCACCGCCCGCCGCAGCGACACCGTCGACAGCGGCTCGAAGCTCGCATTGAGCACCAGCGTCTCGCGCATCCCGTCCACCCTCCCGGACCCGCTCCGCCCCCGTGGCGAAGTTGCTCCACTGTGCAGCGGCAGGTATTCCCCGAACAACGCAATTTCCGCATGCCACAAGGGAAATGGAGGGCGATCGGCAGATGAAAAGGAGGTGCTCCCTCAGCGCCGCACGGCGCCGGAAAAGCGTGCGCCCCGGGTCCCACCCCCGTGAATTACGCGAGACCCGGAGCGAACGGCAGCCGGCGAGGACACCCGGCACATGCGGGCTCCGACAAGCGGCCGGCGACACACCTGCGCCCCGCCGCTCCCGCCACTGCGGTACCAGCTGCCCGACGCCCTGATGAAGGGCGGCGGCACGGGTACCACTTTGCGTGCGGGAAGCGCCGGGGCGCAACGGAATTACGGCGCTCAGCCCGCCGCGGGAATCTCGTACTCGGCGATCAGCTGAGCCCGCCCGAGCGTGTGGAAACGCAGGTTGAAGCCCACCACCGCGGGCGAGGCCCCGGCATCCGGACCGAGCTTCTCCTGGTCCACCGCGTAGACCGTGAAGACATAGCGGTGCGGACCGTCCCCGGGCGGCGGCGCCGCGCCCCCGAAGTCCCGCGTCCCGTAGTCGTTACGGACATGCACGGCGCCCTCGGGCAGCCCCTTCATCTCCCCGGACCCGGCACCGGCCGGCAGCTCCGTCACCGACGCCGGGATGTCGAACAGCGACCAGTGCCAAAAGCCGCTGCCCGTCGGCGCGTCCGGGTCGTAGCAGGTGACGGCGTAGCTCTTCGTCCCCGCGGGAGCGCCCTCCCACCGCAGCTGCGGCGAACGGTTCCCCTCGGCGTAGACCTGCTCCGGCCGCAGCGTCCCGCCCGGCTCCACCTCGTCGCTCAGCACCGTGAACTCCGGCACCGGCGGATGGAAATCGTGCGGGAGCGGCCGCCGCTTCAGCTCGGACACTGCAACACCTCCTGGTCGCTTGCTGACACCTGTCCGCCCAGGTTAGAGCCAGTTCCGCTTGCCGCCGACCTCCGCCAGCCACTGGTTGAGGTAGGCCGCCCAGTCGGTCCCCTCGAAGTCGTGCAGCCCGACCGTGAACGACCGGTAGGTGTCCGACCCCTCGCTGAACAGCCCCGGCTTCTTGTCCATCTCCAGGACGACGTCCATCTCCCGGTCGTCCGCCACGAACGACAGCTCCACCTGGTTCAGCCCGCGGTACTGCTGCGGCGCGTAGAACTCGATCTCCTGGTAGAAGGGCAGCCGCTGGCGCGTCCCCCGGATGTGCCCCTGCTCCAGGTCGGCCGCCTTGAACCGGAACCCGAGCCGCCCGAACGCGTCCAGGATCGCCTGCTGCGCCGGCAGCGGGTGCACGTTCACCGGGTCGAGGTCACCGGAGTCCACCGCACGGGCGATCGCCAGCTCCGTCGTCACGCCGACGTTCATCCCGTGCAGATGCGTCCCCAGGAACGTGGTGATCGGCGTCTCCCACGGGATCTCCAGCCCGAACGGCACGGTGTGCGCCGCACCGGGCTGCACCGCGAAGGCACCGCCCAGCTGCACCTTGGTGAACTCGATGTTCCGCTTGTACTCCTCGTCGCCGCTCTCGACCTCGACGCGCGCCTGCAGCCCGACGGACAGCCCCTGGATGTCCTGGGCCACGGACCCGCCCTGGATCCGCACCTCGCCCTGTACGACCCCACCCGGGACGACGTTCTCCTCGAAGAGCACCGTCTCCACCGACGCACCCCCGGCGCCCAGGCTCGCCAGCAGCTTCTTGAATCCCATGCTCGTCCTCCCCAGGCGGAACGCCTGTGCTGTGTCATGCGCGCCGAGGTCTCGGCCTGATCCCTACGAACGCGAAACCGTACGACCCGGTTCCACGGCCCTCACTTTCCCAACCCCGGCGCCCCCATGGCCAGCCGCCCTCCCGACCGGCTCCACTACTCTCGGTCCGCATGACCGACGTACCGGAACGTATGCCGCTCACCCACGACTTCTTCGACCGCCCCGTGGTCGACGTGGCCCCCGACCTGCTCGGCCGCATCCTCCGCCGCAACACCCCCGACGGCCCGATCGAGCTCCGCCTCACCGAGGTCGAGGCGTACGACGGCGACACCGACCCCGGCTCCCACGCCTACCGCGGCCGCACCGCGCGCAACGCCACCATGTTCGGCCCGCCCGGCCGCGCGTACGTCTACTTCATCTACGGGATGTGGTTCAGCCTCAACGCGGTCTGCGGTCCCGAGGACAAGGCGAGCGGTGTCCTCCTGCGCGCCGGCGAGATCCTCACCGGCGCGCCCCTGGCAGCCGCCCGCCGCCCCAAGGCCCGCAGCGCCAACGAACTGGCGAAGGGCCCGGCCCGCCTGGCGACCGCCCTCGACATCGACCGCACCCTCGACGGCACCGACCTGTGCACCGGCGGCACGGCCCCCCTCTCGGTCCTGCACGGCCGGCCGCCCGCCCGCGAACTCGTCCGCAACGGCCCGCGCACGGGTGTCGGCGGTGACGGCGCCGACCACCCCTGGCGCTACTGGATCGCCGACGACCCGACCGTCAGCCCCTACCGCCCCCACACCCCCCGACGCCGCACCACCAGCACTACTTGACTCTGCATGGCCGACCGCCTAACGTAGCCCGAGCCGCTGGAGACGGGCAGCGCTATCTGCGCAGACCGCCAGGCGGCACAACCAACTACTCCGATCGGCACCCTCACGGGTCCTATTTCGCGTTGCCGAAATTCGATCCAGCCGCCTCGATTATGAGTCGCCAGGGAAAGCCGTTAAAGTAGTGACCACGCCGAAAGGGCAGCAGTGAATAACTGCTCCGAGGCGACCCTCCGACGGAAATCGGAACCGGAATCGAAAGAAGCCGGATCTGATAGAGTCGGAAACGCGAAGAAGCCGAAAGGCGGAAACGCGCCGGCGAAAATCAGGACCGCGAGGATCTGATAGAGTCGGAAACGCAAGATCGAAGGGAAGCGCCCGGAGAGCCTGGTGAAACAGGCACAAAGGAAGCGTCCGTTCCTTGAGAACTCAACAGCGTGCCAAAAGTCAACGCCAGATATGTTGATACCCCGTCCACTTCGGTGGATGAGGTTCCTTTGAAAAGCCCACCACGGCCCCATGGGTCGGGGTGGCACACACAGCGAGGACGCTGTGAACGACCGGACCTATTCCGTCTGGTTGTTCCGCTCTCGTGTGTGTTGACCCGATTACGGGTAAACATTCACGGAGAGTTTGATCCTGGCTCAGGACGAACGCTGGCGGCGTGCTTAACACATGCAAGTCGAACGATGAACCTCCTTCGGGAGGGGATTAGTGGCGAACGGGTGAGTAACACGTGGGCAATCTGCCCTTCACTCTGGGACAAGCCCTGGAAACGGGGTCTAATACCGGATACGACCTCCGACCGCATGGTCTGGTGGTGGAAAGCTCCGGCGGTGAAGGATGAGCCCGCGGCCTATCAGCTTGTTGGTGGGGTGATGGCCTACCAAGGCGACGACGGGTAGCCGGCCTGAGAGGGCGACCGGCCACACTGGGACTGAGACACGGCCCAGACTCCTACGGGAGGCAGCAGTGGGGAATATTGCACAATGGGCGAAAGCCTGATGCAGCGACGCCGCGTGAGGGATGACGGCCTTCGGGTTGTAAACCTCTTTCAGCAGGGAAGAAGCGAGAGTGACGGTACCTGCAGAAGAAGCGCCGGCTAACTACGTGCCAGCAGCCGCGGTAATACGTAGGGCGCAAGCGTTGTCCGGAATTATTGGGCGTAAAGAGCTCGTAGGCGGCTTGTCACGTCGGATGTGAAAGCCCGGGGCTTAACCCCGGGTCTGCATTCGATACGGGCAGGCTAGAGTTCGGTAGGGGAGATCGGAATTCCTGGTGTAGCGGTGAAATGCGCAGATATCAGGAGGAACACCGGTGGCGAAGGCGGATCTCTGGGCCGATACTGACGCTGAGGAGCGAAAGCGTGGGGAGCGAACAGGATTAGATACCCTGGTAGTCCACGCCGTAAACGTTGGGAACTAGGTGTGGGCGACATTCCACGTCGTCCGTGCCGCAGCTAACGCATTAAGTTCCCCGCCTGGGGAGTACGGCCGCAAGGCTAAAACTCAAAGGAATTGACGGGGGCCCGCACAAGCAGCGGAGCATGTGGCTTAATTCGACGCAACGCGAAGAACCTTACCAAGGCTTGACATACACCGGAAAACCCTGGAGACAGGGTCCCCCTTGTGGTCGGTGTACAGGTGGTGCATGGCTGTCGTCAGCTCGTGTCGTGAGATGTTGGGTTAAGTCCCGCAACGAGCGCAACCCTTGTTCTGTGTTGCCAGCATGCCCTTCGGGGTGATGGGGACTCACAGGAGACTGCCGGGGTCAACTCGGAGGAAGGTGGGGACGACGTCAAGTCATCATGCCCCTTATGTCTTGGGCTGCACACGTGCTACAATGGCCGGTACAATGAGCTGCGATACCGCGAGGTGGAGCGAATCTCAAAAAGCCGGTCTCAGTTCGGATTGGGGTCTGCAACTCGACCCCATGAAGTCGGAGTTGCTAGTAATCGCAGATCAGCATTGCTGCGGTGAATACGTTCCCGGGCCTTGTACACACCGCCCGTCACGTCACGAAAGTCGGTAACACCCGAAGCCGGTGGCCCAACCCCTTGTGGGAGGGAATCGTCGAAGGTGGGACTGGCGATTGGGACGAAGTCGTAACAAGGTAGCCGTACCGGAAGGTGCGGCTGGATCACCTCCTTTCTAAGGAGCATCTAGACGGCCGCAAGGTTGTCCAGAGCCACTACGTCGGCAAACGTCCGACGGTGGATAGCTCATGGGTGGAACGTTGACTATTCGGCACACTTGATTCTCTGGAAGTTAGTACTGCTTCGGCGTGGAACGCATCCGGGAGGTCGAGTGGGCCGGGCACGTTGTTGGGTATCTGAGGGTACGGACTGTTGAGTCTGGACCTTCGCGATGCCGGCCCCAGTGAACTCAGCCTTCGGGTTGGGGTGGTGGGTGGCTGGTCGTTGCTTGAGAACTGCACAGTGGACGCGAGCATCTGTGGCCAAGTTTTTAAGGGCGCACGGTGGATGCCTTGGCACCAGGAACCGATGAAGGACGTGGGAGGCCGCGATAGGCCCCGGGGAGCTGTCAACCGAGCTTTGATCCGGGGGTGTCCGAATGGGGAAACCCGGCAGTCGTCATGGGCTGTCACCCGCTGCTGAACACATAGGCAGTGTGGAGGGAACGCGGGGAAGTGAAACATCTCAGTACCCGCAGGAAGAGAAAACAACCGTGATTCCGGGAGTAGTGGCGAGCGAAACCGGATGAGGCCAAACCAGTTACGTGTGATACCCGGCAGGGGTTGCGTGGCTGGGGTTGTGGGATCTCTTTTCTGCAGTCTGCCGGCTGTGGGACGAGTCAGAAACCGTTGGTGTAGGCGAAGGACATGCGAAAGGTCCGGCGTAGAGGGTAAGACCCCCGTAGCTGAAACATCAACGGCTCGTTTAAGAGACACCCAAGTAGCACGGGGCCCGAGAAATCCCGTGTGAATCTGGCGGGACCACCCGTTAAGCCTAAATATTCCCTGGTGACCGATAGCGGATAGTACCGTGAGGGAATGGTGAAAAGTACCGCGGGAGCGGAGTGAAATAGTACCTGAAACCGTGTGCCTACAAGCCGTGGGAGCGTCGCACAAGGACTTGTCCTTGTGTCGTGACTGCGTGCCTTTTGAAGAATGAGCCTGCGAGTTTGCGGTATGTTGCGAGGTTAACCCGTGTGGGGAAGCCGTAGCGAAAGCGAGTCCGAAGAGGGCGTTGAGTAGCGTGCCCAAGACCCGAAGCGGAGTGATCTAGCCATGGGCAGGTTGAAGCGGAGGTAAGACTTCGTGGAGGACCGAACCCACCAGGGTTGAAAACCTGGGGGATGACCTGTGGTTAGGGGTGAAAGGCCAATCAAACTCCGTGATAGCTGGTTCTCCCCGAAATGCATTTAGGTGCAGCGTCGTGTGTTTCTTGCCGGAGGTAGAGCACTGGATAGGCGATGGGCCCTACCGGGTTACTGACCTTAGCCAAACTCCGAATGCCGGTAAGTGAGAGCGCGGCAGTGAGACTGTGGGGGATAAGCTCCATGGTCGAGAGGGAAACAGCCCAGAGCATCGACTAAGGCCCCTAAGCGTGTGCTAAGTGGGAAAGGATGTGGAGTCGCAGAGACAACCAGGAGGTTGGCTTAGAAGCAGCCACCCTTGAAAGAGTGCGTAATAGCTCACTGGTCAAGTGATTCCGCGCCGACAATGTAGCGGGGCTCAAGCACACCGCCGAAGTCGTGTCAATGCAGTAATACTCCTAACGGAGGCTGTGTTGGGTAGGGGAGCGTCGTGTGCCGGGTGAAGCAGCCGTGGAAACGAGTTGTGGACGGTTCACGAGTGAGAATGCAGGCATGAGTAGCGATACACACGTGGGAAACGTGTGCGCCGATTGACTAAGGGTTCCTGGGTCAAGCTGATCTGCCCAGGGTAAGTCGGGACCTAAGGCGAGGCCGACAGGCGTAGTCGATGGACAACCGGTTGATATTCCGGTACCCGCTTTGAAACGCCCAATATCGAATCCATTAATGCTAAGGCCGTGAAGCCGGCCTGGAGTCTTCGGACGAAGGGACGTGGTGGAGCCGCCGATCCAAGGTGGTAGTAGGTAAGCGATGGGGTGACGCAGGAAGGTAGTCCAGCCCGGGCGGTGGTTGTCCCGGGGTAAGGGTGTAGGGCGCTGTCTAGGCAAATCCGGACAGCTTGAAGCCTGAGACCTGATGCCGAGCCGATTGTGGTGAAGTGGATGATCCTATGCTGTCGAGAAAAGCCTCTAGCGAGTTTCATGGCGGCCCGTACCCTAAACCGACTCAGGTGGTCAGGTAGAGAATACCGAGGCGTTCGGGTGAACTATGGTTAAGGAACTCGGCAAAATGCCCCCGTAACTTCGGGAGAAGGGGGGCCATTGCTGGTGATGAGTCTTGCACTCTGAGCTGGTGGTGGCCGCAGAGACCAGCGAGAAGCGACTGTTTACTAAAAACACAGGTCCGTGCGAAGCCGTAAGGCGATGTATACGGACTGACGCCTGCCCGGTGCTGGAACGTTAAGGGGACCGGTTAGTCGACCTTCGGGTCGGCGAAGCTGAGAACTTAAGCGCCAGTAAACGGCGGTGGTAACTATAACCATCCTAAGGTAGCGAAATTCCTTGTCGGGTAAGTTCCGACCTGCACGAATGGCGTAACGACTTCTCGACTGTCTCAACCATAGGCCCGGTGAAATTGCATTACGAGTAAAGATGCTCGTTTCGCGCAGCAGGACGGAAAGACCCCGGGACCTTTACTATAGCTTGATATTGGTGTTCGGTTCGGCTTGTGTAGGATAGGTGGGAGACTTTGAAGCAATCACGCCAGTGGTTGTGGAGTCATTGTTGAAATACCACTCTGGTCGTGCTGGATGTCTAACCTGGGTCCGTGATCCGGATCAGGGACAGTGTCTGGTGGGTAGTTTAACTGGGGCGGTTGCCTCCTAAAGGGTAACGGAGGCGCCCAAAGGTTCCCTCAGCCTGGTTGGCAATCAGGTGTTGAGTGTAAGTGCACAAGGGAGCTTGACTGTGAGACTGACGGGTCGAGCAGGTACGAAAGTAGGGACTAGTGATCCGGCGGTGGCTTGTGGAAGCGCCGTCGCTCAACGGATAAAAGGTACCCCGGGGATAACAGGCTGATCTTCCCCAAGAGTCCATATCGACGGGATGGTTTGGCACCTCGATGTCGGCTCGTCGCATCCTGGGGCTGGAGTCGGTCCCAAGGGTTGGGCTGTTCGCCCATTAAAGCGGTACGCGAGCTGGGTTTAGAACGTCGTGAGACAGTTCGGTCCCTATCCGCTGTGCGCGTAGGAGTCTTGAGAAGGGCTGTCCCTAGTACGAGAGGACCGGGACGGACGAACCTCTGGTGTGCCAGTTGTCCTGCCAAGGGCATGGCTGGTTGGCTACGTTCGGAAAGGATAACCGCTGAAAGCATCTAAGCGGGAAGCCTGCTTCGAGATGAGGGCTCCCACCCCCTTGAGGGGTTAAGGCTCCCAGTAGACGACTGGGTTGATAGGCCAGATATGGAAGCCCGGTAACGGGTGGAGTTGACTGGTACTAATAGGCCGAGGGCTTGTCCTCAGTTGCTCGCGTCCACTGTGTGGTTCCCGGGTTGCGAACAGTCGCAATCGCTGGTTGAACCAAGTTTCACTTCATTTAACTGAAGAGTGTGCTTGTTCGCTCGAACCCGATAGGGTTTCGGTGGTCATAGCGTTAGGGAAACGCCCGGTTACATTCCGAACCCGGAAGCTAAGCCTTTCAGCGCCGATGGTACTGCAGGGGGGACCCTGTGGGAGAGTAGGACGCCGCCGAACAATCTTTCAGGACCCTTGGTCCCAGCGTTCACGCTGGGACCAAGGGTCCTTTTTGTTTTATGCCGAAGCGCGCCGGACACATCGGTGCGTGAGAATGAATGCAGTACCGAAGACAGGAGTCACGTCGATGTCCACCAACTCTTCCGACGATCGTTCGGAGCGCCGGCCGCAGCGGCGCGACGACGGCGACCGCGGTGGTTTCCGGCGTGACGACCGGGGGCCGCGTCGGGACAACGACCGTGGCGGTCGCCCGGCCGGCGGTGGCGGCTACGCGGGACGGGACAACCGCGGCGGGGACCGCGGCGGGTTCCGTCGTGATGACCGTCCCTCGGGCGGCGACCGTGGCGGCTTCCGCCGTGACGACCGACGGGACGATCGCGGTGGTGACCGGGGTGGGTTCCGTCGTGATGACCGTCCGTCCGGTGGCGACCGTGGCGGGTTCCGTCGTGATGACCGTCCGTCCGGTGGCGACCGTGGCGGGTTCCGTCGTGACGATCGTCCGTCCGGTGGTGACCGGGGCGGGTTCCGCGGTGGTGACCGGCGCGATGACCGTGGTGGGTTCCGTCGTGATGACCGTCCCTCGGGTGGCGACCGGGGCGGCTTCCGCCGTGACGACCGTCGTGATGACCGCCGTGACGACCGCGGTGGAGATCGCGGTGGGTTCCGTCGTGACGATCGTCCGTCCGGTGGTGACCGTGGCGGGTTCCGCGGTGGTGACCGGCGTGATGACCGTGGTGGTTTCCGTCGTGATGACCGTCCCTCGGGTGGCGACCGGGGCGGCTTCCGCCGTGACGACCGGCGGGACGATCGTCCGTCCGGTGGTGAGCGTGGTGGTTTCCGTCGTGATGACCGTCCGTCCGGTGGTGACCGTGGCGGGTTCCGCGGTGGTGACCGGCGTGACGACCGTGGTGGGTTCCGTCGTGATGACCGTCCGTCGGGTGGCGACCGGGGCGGCTTCCGGCGTGACGACCGGCGGGACGACCGGCGGGACGACCGTCGTGATGACCGGGGTGGCGACCGTGGTGGCTTCCGCAGGGACGACCGGCGCGACGACCGCGGTGGTGACCGTGGCGGGTTCCGTCGTGACGATCGTCCGTCGGGTGGCGACCGCGGTGGCTTCCGGCGCGACGACCGCCGTGATGACCGGGGCGGAGACCGTGGTGGGTTCCGTGGTGGCGACCGGCGGGACGATCGTGGGGGCTTCCGGCGGGATGACCGTGGGGGCGAGCGCGGTGGGTTCCGTAGGGATGACCGGGGGCCGCGGCGGGATGACCGTGGTGGGTTCCGGCGGGACGATGAGCGCGGGCGGCGGCCGTATGGCGCGGGGCGTGGGCGGGACGACCGTCGGGACGACCGGCGCGATGACCGGCGGGGGGACCGGGAGCCGATCAAGCGGCTGCCGATTCCGGAGGACGTCACCGGTGACGAGATCGACAAGGATGTGCGGCAGGAGCTGCTGAGCCTGCCGAAGACGCTCGCCGAAGACGTCGCCAAGAACCTGGTGATGGTGGCGAAGCTGCTGGACGAGGACCCGGAGAAGGCGTACGGGTATTCGCGGGTGGCGCTGCGGCTGGCGTCCAGGGTGGCGGCGGTGCGGGAGGCCGCGGGCTTCGCGGCGTACGCGGTCGGCAAGTACAGCGAGGCGCTGGCGGAGTTCCGGGCGGCGCGGCGGATGACCGGCAGCGTGGAGCTGTGGCCCGTCATGGCGGACTGCGAGCGCGGTCTCGGGCGGCCGGAGAAGGCGCTGGCCATGGCCGGCGAGCCCGAGGTGCACAAGCTCGACAAGGCCGGACAGGTCGAGATGCGGCTGGTCGCGGCCGGTGCCCGGCGGGACATGGGGCAGGCGGACGCCGCGGTGGTGACGCTGCAGAGCCCGGAGCTGGCGTCGAGCGCGGTGCACCCGTGGACGGCGCGGCTGCGGTACGCGTACGCGGACGCGCTGCTGGAGGTCGGTCGCGAGGAGGACGCGCGCGACTGGTTCGCCAGGGCGCTGGAGGCCGACCAGGGCGGCACGACGGATGCCTCGGACCGGCTCGCGGCGCTGGACGGGGTGGAGTTCACCGACGCGCTGGAGGAGTCCGACGAGAGCGAGGGCGAGTCCGACGGCAGCTCCGACGACAGCGAGGGCGCGCGGGACGACGAGGGGCCGGCGCAGGACTGAGCCGGGCGGTCGTCGTGAGCTGAGGCGGCAGGTGCGCTGAGGCGGACGCGGACGGAGAGAAGGGCGGGACCCCGCGAGGGGCCCGCCCTTCTTGCGTTTGCGGGGTGGATCAGGTGGTCGGTGCGTACGGGGCGAGGGGGTTGCGGAGGGTGCCGCTGAGCTGGAGGGCGCCCGCGGGGTCCTGGAGGTCCACCATCTGCTGGTTGTTGCGCAGTTGGAGGCGGTTGAGGCAGGAGAGGGCGAACTCGTCGGTGAACAGGTCGTACTGGCGGAACTTGTCGGCGAGGTGGGGAGCGGACGCCTGGTAGTCGAGGACACAGGAGGCGACCGTGCGCCAGAAGGCGTCCTCGTCGAGGATGCCCAGGTCGGCGAGGGTGGCGCTGAGGAAGCGGAAGAAGCAGTCGAAGACGTCGGTGAAGACGGAGAGCAGTTTCTTGTCCTCGGGGACGTCGGCGCGGATGCGTTCGACGGCGGGGGGCAGGACCGCGTGCGGGTCCATGACGGCGATCTCCTCGGCGATGTCCTTGAAGACGACCCGGGCCACGGCGCCGTCCTCGACGACCAGGATGGCGTTCTCGCCGTGCGGCATGAAGACCAGGTCGTAGGCGTAGAAGGCGTGCAGGACGGGGGTGAGGTACGCGTCCAGGTAGCGGCGGAGCCAGACGGCGGGCTCCAGGCCGGACTCCTCGATCAGCGCTGCGGCGAACGAGCCGCCGTCCCGGTCGACATGGAGGAGGGAGGCCATGGTGGCCAGGCGCTGGCCCGGTTCGAGGGTGGGGACGGGGCTCTCGCGCCACAGGGCGGCGAGCATCTTGCGGTACGGGGAGTCCTTGGTGGTGGCGGACTCGTACGGGCGGTGGTGGTAGCCGAGGGCGGCACGCTCGCGGATGATCGAGAAGCGGGCGGCCCGGAAGGTGTCGTCGGCGGAGATCAGGCGGGCCAGCCAGTCGTTGATGGCCGGGGTGGCCTTCATGTACGACGCGGAGAGGCCGCGCATGAAGCCCATGTTGAGGACGGAGAGGGCCGTCTTCACGTAGTGCTTGTCGGGGTGGCTGGTGTTGAAGAAGGTGCGGATGGACTGCTGGGCGAGGTAGTCGTCGTCGCCGGGGCCCAGGCACACCAGCCGCTGTTCGGCGATCTCGGCGGCGAAGGTGACGGAGAGCTTGTTCCACCACTGCCAGGGGTGGGTGGGGAAGAGGAAGTAGTCGCCGGGGTCGAGGCCGAGGCCGGTGAGGGTGGCGGCGAAGCGGGTGCGGGTGGCGTCGTCGAGTTCGTCGCGGACGAGGGTGTCGTAGTCGAGGCCGGCGCCGGCGGTGAAGGTGGTGTGGTCGCGGTGGGCGGCGAGCCAGAGGAGCCGCAGGGGGCTCGCGGTCTCCGGGGCGTAGGCGTGGTACTCGTGGACGCCGAAGCCGAGGCGGCCGTTGTTGGCGACGAAGCAGGGGTGGCCCTCGGTCATGCCGGTCTCGATGGCCTGGAAGCCGGACTTGGCGAGTTCGGCGGCGGTGGGCCGGTCGGCGGCGAGTTTGTAGGCGGTGCCGGAGAGGGTGGAGCTGATCTCCTCCAGGTAGACCGGCAGGATCTCGTCGCCGAGGCCCAGGGCGCCGCGCAGTTCGAGGAAGAAGTCCAGTGCGTCCAGGGGGAGTTCGCGCTCGTCTCGGTGGCGGGTGATGCTGTCGGCGTCGACCTGCCAGTGGTCCAGGGCCTGTCTGCGGGCGGCGAAGCGGTAGGCGGTGGCGCCGTCGTCGCTGTGGACGACGTAGTGGCCGTCCTGCGGGAGGCGCTGGGGGGCGAGCAGCCGCTCATGGGAGAACTCGGCCAGGCCCTTGCGGATCAGCAGGCGGTTGGCGCGGGACCAGTGGGCGGGGGTGAGGTGGGCGACGGCGTCCCGGGCGGGGAGGTGCGGGGTGCCGTCGGAGGGGGCGGTCATCGGTTCTCTCCTCGGGTGGCCAGGAACTGGTCGCGGGTGCAGGTGCTGAGGCAGGCGTCTTTGGAGGGGAGGGAGACGGTCCGCAGGACCTCGAAGCCGACGGCCTTGTTGAGGGCGTGGACGGCGGTGTTGCGGGCGTCGGGTTCGACCACGACCCGGCGGGTGCCCGGGTCGGCGAAGAGCATCTCCATGACGGTGGTGAGCACGGCGAGGGTGAAGCCGTGCACGGGGGTGTCGGTGGGGGCCGCCAGGAAGTGCATGCCGACGTCACCGGGCTCGGCGGCGTGGACGCCGACCAGTTCGCGGTGGGCGGGGTCGTAGCGCTCCATGAGGAAGGCGGGGGTGCCGTGGTGCAGGCCGAGGAAGGCGTCGTGGAAGGGGTCGGCGGCGATGCGCGCGAACTCCTTCTCGACGGCGGCGAGGTCGCAGTCCTGCATCAGCCAGAAGACGGCTTTGGGGTCGGTGACCCAGCGGTGCAGCAGCGCGGCGTCGGCGGGCGGGTCCACCGGGCGCAGGGCGAACTCACCGAGCGCGGGGTCGGTACGGGTGAACAGCGTGGGCCTCATGCGGGGATCTCCACGGGGTGGTGCGGGCCGGCCGGGGCGGCGAATTCCTGGAAGGCGATGGCCTTTTCGACCGGGTAGTACTCGCGGCCGAGCAGCTCGCGGATGATGCAGGCGTTGCGGTACGCGGCCATGCCGAGGTCGGGGGTGACGAAGCCGTGGGTGTGCAGCTCGGCGTTCTGCACGTAGATGCCGTGGCCGGTGGTGTCGATGCTGTAGTTGCGTGCGACGTCGTAGCGGCCGGCGTCGTCCCAGGCGATACGGTCGTGGACGGGGGCGAGGAAGTCCGGTACGCGGTAGCGGTAGCCGGTGGCGAGGATCAGGCCCTGGGTGTCGAGCGTGAAGTCGGCGCCCTGTTCCTCCTGGCGCAGGCCGAGGGTGTAGGTGCCGTTGTCCTCGTCGTAACCGGCGTGGTGCAGGGCGGTGTTGGTGAGCAGACGGGTGGGGACCGGGCCTGCCAGGTTCTTCTGGTAGAGCAGGTCGAAGATGTCGTTGATCAGCTCGGAGTCGATGCCCTTGTAGAGGTTCTTGTGCGAGGCGTTGAGCCGGTCGCGGGTGGCCTGCGGGAGGGCGTGGAAGTAGTCCACGTACTCCGGTGAGGTCATCTCCAGGGTGAGCTTGGTGTATTCGAGGGGGAAGAAGCGCGGGGAGCGGGTGGCCCAGGTCAGGTGGTAGCCGTGGCTGTCGATGTCCTGGAGGAGGTCGTGGTAGATCTCGGCGGCGCTCTGGCCGCTGCCGATGAGGGTGATGCTCTCCTTGGCCTGGAGGGCGGGCTTGGCCGCCAGGTAGTCGGCGTTGTGCAGCAGGTCGCCGCCCAGGCCCCGGCAGGCGTCGGGGACGTAGGGCGGGGTGCCGGTGCCCAGGACGAGTTTGCGGGCGCGGTGGGTGGTGCGCTCGCCGGTGGGGAGGTGCTCGGCGTGGACGACGTAGAGCTCCGCGGCGCCGTCGTACTCGACGAGGGTGACGCGGTGGGCGAAGCGGACGCTGTCGAGTTTGCCGGCCGCCCAGCGGCAGTAGTCGTTGAACTCGGCACGCAGCGGATAGAAGTTCTCGCGGATGTAGAAGGGGTACAGCCGTCCCGATTCCTTGAGGTAGTTCAGGAACGAGAAGGGCGAGGTGGGGTCCGCGAGGGTGACCAGGTCGGCCAGGAACGGCACCTGGAGGTGGCTGCTGTCCAGCATCATGCCGGGGTGCCAGTCGAAGGACGGCTTGTCGTCCAGGAACAGGCCGTCGAGCCCGTCGACCGGTTCGGTCAGACAGGCCAGGCCCAGGTTGAACGGGCCGAGGCCGATGGCGATGAAGTCATAAGGGGCGGACACGAGGTCTCCGATGGGGGAGGTCTGCGGTGGAGAGGCGGGGGAGGGGGTCAGCGCGCGCTGAGTGCCGGCCGGGGCTGCTCGGCGAGGTAGGCGCCGGCGTGCTCGGCGATCAGGTCGAGGACGGCGGCGATGTCCTCCAGCGTGGTCTCCGGGTTGAGCAGGGTGAACTTGAGGTGGTGGCGGCCGTCGACGACGGTGCCCGCGACGATCGCGTCACCGGAGGCGAACAGGGCGTCCCGGGCGTGCAGGTTGACCCGGTCGCAGAGTTCGGGGTCCTGGTCGGTGCTGGGCACGTAGCGGAAGACCAGGGTGCTCAGCTGGGGTTCGACGACGACGGAGAACCGGGGGTCGTCGTGGAGCAGTTTCCATGCCTCGGCGGCGCGGTCGATGACGTCGTCGAAGAGCTCTCCGACGGCCGCGGCGCCCATGGTGCGCAGGGTGAGCCAGAGCTTGAGGGCGTCGAAGCGGCGGGTGGTCTGGATCGACTTGTCGACCTGGTTGGGGATGCGGCGCTCGGCCATGCGGCGCGGGTTGAGGTAGTCCGCGTGGTAGGTGACGTGCCGCAGGGTGGCGCGGTCGCGGACCAGGACGGCGCTGGAACTGACCGGCTGGAAGAAGGACTTGTGGTAGTCGACGGTCACCGAGTCGGCGCGCTCGATGCCGGCCAGCAGGGCGCGGCGGCGGGAGACCAGCAGGCCGCAGCCGTAGGCGGCGTCGACATGCATCCAGGCGCCGTACCGGTCGCACAGCTCGGCGATCCCGGGGAGCGGGTCGATGGAGCCGAAGTCGGTGGTGCCGGCGGTGGCGACGACCGCCATGGGTATCAGTCCGTCGCGGTGGCAGCGCGCCAGTTCGTCGGCCAGGTCGGCGGTGCGCATCCGCTTGTGCTCGTCGCTGGGGACGGAGATGACGGCCTCCGCGCCCATGCCGAGCAGGGTGGCGGACTTGCGGATGCTGAAGTGGCTGCACTCCGAGGTGAGGATCCGCAGCCGGGGCAGGACGTCCGTGAGGCGGCTCGGCGCGGGAGTGCCGGGCTCGGGGGAGGGGACGCCCGCACCGGTCAGGGCGCGGCGGCACGCCTCGTCGCGGGCGAGCAGCATGGCCTGGAGGTTGGACTGGCTGCCGCCGCTGGTGAAGATCCCGTCGGCCGCTTCGCCCAGGCCGATGCGCTCGGCCGTCCAGTCGACGAGCCGGCGCTCGATGAGGGTGCCGCCGGCGCTCTGGTCCCAGGTGTCCAGGGAGGAGTTGACGGCGGAGAGCACGACCTCGCCGACGAGGGCGGGGATCACCACAGGGCAGTTGAGGTGGGCGAGGTAGCGCGGGTGGTGGAAGTAGACGGCGTCGCGGAGGTAGACCTCTTCGAGTTCGTCGAGCGCGGCGGCCGTGTCGTGCAGCGGTGTGTCGAGGTCGATGCCGGAGACGGTGGGGGCGAGGCCGTCGACGGTGATGCCGGTGAAGGGGCGGTCGGTGCCGGCGATCTTGGCGCCGACGCGTGCGACGCTCTCGGAGACCGCGGTGCGGTAGTCCTGGGCCGTCTTCTGGTTGAGCAGGTACGTCCGGCTGTCGGCCGGGTCCTCGGCGGGGCGCGCGAGGAGATCCATGAAGGTGTCCTCCCTGGTGCGGACTTGACCACGTCCGGCGCACGCTGAGGTGCGCGCAGGGGCAGGGAGACCCACCCGAGCGACGTGGTTAGGTAAGGCTAACCTAATTACGTCTCGGGTGGGGTGCGGGGTGCCGCGGCGGCGGCCGCCCGGGGTTCAGTTGTGGTGGTCGTCCAGGGTCCGCAGGACCAGACCGGTGGCCGGCTTGGGCCCGAAGGACGTGGACTTCCGCGGCATCGTCACGCCGCGCTCCGCGAGATGACGGACCGTCTCCTCGGAGGTGGCGCGCATCAGGACCGCGGTGCCGCCGTGCCGGGCGGCCTGTTCGACGGCGGCGCCGGTGTGGTGCAGATAGCCGATGTCCGACGGGTGGTCCGGGATGTGCCAGACCTCGTCCAGCAGGACGGAGTGCAGCACCGTGGCGTCCAGCCGCCGCCATGCCTCGGGGCGGTCCCGGCGGATCGTGCGCTCCAGCAGCCCGGGGTCGGGGCGGTCCAGGAGGTGGAAGGAGTCCGGTCCGCCGGCGAGCACGAAGGCGGTGCCGGGCGTCTCCTCCAGGGTCTCCAGGGCGGCCGGCAGGTCGCCCGGCAGGGCGCGGGCCCGGAACGCCCCGGCCAGATCCGCCAGTGCCTTGGCGGGCGGCAGATGCGGCAGCACCCGGTGGATCGCGCGGACCTGCAGCGGATAGCGGGCGGTGTCCACCAGCAGGACCAGGCCGAAGGCCCAGGGGGAGGCGGCGGTGGCGCCGGGCTGCTGCTCGTACAGCCGCTGGTAGGTCGCCCAGCGGTGGTGGCCGTCGGCGATCAGCGCCTGCCGGCCGGCGAGATCCTCGTCGACGGCGGCGAGATCGGCCGGGTCGGTGACCGCCCACAGGCGGTGCCCGAAGCCGTCCTCGGTGGTGGTGGCCAGCAGCGGTTCGCGCTCCACCGTGCGCTCGATGACGGCGGCGGCACCCGTCGCGGTGCCCTGGCCGCGGTAGGAGAGCAGCAGCGGCTCGAAGTTGGCGGCCGCCGCGCGCATCAGGGCGGCCCGGTCCTCGACCACTTCCGGGATGACGCCCTCGTGCGGCAGCACCGGCCCGTCCAGTCCCAGCGCCCCGATCAGCCCGCGCTGCAGCACCGTCCCGGAGCGCTGCTCGTAGACGTACAGGGCGGGCTCCGCGTCCTGCCGCAGCACGCCCTCGGACCGCCAGCGGCGCAGGGTGTCGGCGGCCTGGCGGTGGCGGGTGGTGGGGTCCGCGGCGTGCGGCAGGATCAGCCGGACGATGTTGTACGGGTCGGCGGTCTCCAGATGGCGCACGCCGTCCGGCCGCACCACCACGTCGTACGGCGGGGACGTCACAGCGGTCAGGCTGCCGACCCGCTCGCGGTCGTATCGCAGCCCGCGGAACGGGAGGAGGCGGAGGCCGTCGGTACTGGTCATTGAAGAATGCTATGCCGCCGGGCCGATGAGGGAAGATCGGGGGACAGCCCCTGTGTGGCTGGAAATATCGGGATGCGCGCGAGGGAGAAGCGGTGTACCGGCCGGCGCGGCGAGCGCGCGCCCGGTGCGCGGCGGGCTCCTTCGCGCGACATGTGGGAGCGAGGAGCGAGACGGCATGAACGAGCAGGTTCGCAGGCGGCCCGACGGGTGCCCGCGCCCGCTGAGCGAGGCGTACGACACGGCGCTGCTGGATCTGGACGGGGTCGTCTACGCCGGCGGGCGGGCACTCGCCCATGCCGTGGAGTCGCTCACCGCCGCGCGGGGCGGCGGGATGCACCTCGCGTATGTGACCAACAACGCCGCCCGCACTCCGCAGGCCGTCGCCGGCCAGTTGTCCGGTTTCGGGCTGCCGACCGGTCCGGACGATGTGATCACCTCGGCGCAGGCGGTGGCCCGGCTGATCTCCGAGCAGGTGCCGGCGGGCGCGCGGGTGCTGGCGGTCGGCGGCGAGGGGCTGTGGGTGGCGCTGCGCGAGCGCGGCCTCGAACCCGTCCGCAGCGCGGACGACGACCCGGCCGCGGTGGTGCAGGGCTTCGATCCCATGCTCGACTGGGAGCGGCTGGCCGAGGCCGCGTACGCGGTGCAGCGCGGGGTGCCGTGGTTCGCGTCCAACACGGATCTGACGATCCCCAAGGAGCGGGGCATCGCCCCCGGCAACGGGGCGTTGGTGGAGGTGGTCCGCATCGCCGCGGGCGGGTCGCCGCAGGTGGCGGGCAAGCCGCAGCCGCCGATGCACCGGGAGACGGTGCTGCGCACGGGTGCCCGGCGGCCGCTGGTGATCGGCGACCGGCTCGACACCGACATCGAGGGCGCCCACAACGGCGAGGTCGACTCGCTGCTGGTGCTCACCGGCGTCACCACCCCCGCGGAGCTGCTGGCCGCCCCGCCGCGGCACCGTCCCGCGTACGTGGCCGCGGACCTGCGCGGACTGCTGGCACCGCAGCCGGAGGTGACCGACGACGACGGCGGTTTCCGGTGCGGCGGCTGGCGGGCCGAGGCGGCCGGCGACGCGCTGGCCGTGACCGGTGAGGGGACGCCGCTGGACGGGCTGCGCGCGCTGTGCGCGGCCGCCTGGACCGCTGCCGGGGACGGCGGTTGCGGGGCGGACGCGGGCAAGGCGCTGGAGCGGATCGGGGTGTGAGGGGCGGGCCGGGGCCGCGGCCCGCGAGGTGAGGCGATGCGGAGGCGCGGCCGCGGGGCGGCCCGGTGGGTATGCGGCCGGGCCGCCGGTGCGGGATGCGGGCGGCCGGGCCGTGCGGGGCCGGGCCGCCGGTGTCCGGTTCAGCCCGCGGCGGCGGCCGTCGCGGCGGCGGTCAGCTCCGCGAGCAGGTCCTCCTCGCTGGCACCCCGGCGCCAGTAGCCGGTGAACTTCACGGCCCTGCGGTCGATGCCGCGCTCGCGGACCAGGTGCCTGCGCACCGCCTTGACGGTCCCCGCCTCGCCGGCGACCCAGGCGTACGGCGTGCCCTCGGGCAGTGCGGCGGCGCGCAGCGCGTCGAGCACCGGTTCGCCGGCCGCGGCGCCGGCCCCGTCCCGGACGAGCCAGCGGATGTCGGCGTCGGCGAAGGTCGGCAGGGGCTGCCGGTCGTCCTCGTGCGCGATCTCGATCCAGACCTCGGCGCGGGTGCCGGGGGAGAGCCACGACAGGATGCCGGCGATCGCGGGCAGCGCCGTCTCGTCGCCGGTGAGCAGGATCCAGTCGGTGCCGGCCGGCGGGCGGAAGTCGACGCCGCCGTTGTCCTCGACGGCCGGGGCGAGGACGGTCAGCCGGTCGCCCGGCCGGGCGGCGGATGCCCAGCGGGAGGCGGGGCCGCCCGCCGTGGCGGCGGCGTCGGGACCGGCGCCGTGCAGCGCGAAGTCGACGTCGAACTCGGCCGGTTCGTGGCGCTGTTCGCGGATGGTGTACGAGCGCATCACCGCCCGCTCGGCCGGGTCCTGCGCCCGCCAGGCGGTGTACCAGCCGTCGCCGGTGTCGTCGAGGACCGGCCGGTCCTGGTGGGGCTGCGGGAGGAAGAGCTTGAACCGCTGGTCACGACCGCCGGAGGCCAGGTCGGCGAGCCGCTCGCCGCCGAAGGTGATCCGCACCACGGACGGGCTCAGCCGCCGGGACCGGACGACGTGCACATCGAAGAAGCGGAACGGTGCGGTGGCGGGGGCGGCGGTCGTGGTCATGCGGGGGAACCTCCCGGGAGGATGCTGGGGCGTTCGGCGGTGGGGTGCGGTGGCTGGTGCGGGGCGGCCGGGTGGCCGGGCGGGCGTCCGTGGCGGCCGGGGGCGATGCCGTTGGCCGGGGGCGGGCCGGACCGGTCGTGGCGCGACCGGTCCGCACCCGCCGCCGAAGCCGCCGCGGACGGGCGTCACTTGACCTTCTTCGCGCCCTCGATCGCCTTGGCGAGCGACTCGATCAGCGGCGCGGCGCCCGCGTAGGAGAAGCGCGGCTCGCTCGACCAGGGCGTGATCTGGCCGGCCTTGACGGCGGGCAGCTTGGCCCAGGAGGGCTTGGCCGCCAGGTCCTTGGGCTGGAGGGTGGCGGTCCGGTTGTCCAGCAGGAGGACATCGGCCTGGTACTTGTCGGCGTTCTCCCAGCTCAGGCTCTCGAAGTAGCCGCCCTTGTCCAGGTGGTCGGGGACGATCAGGTCGACGCCGAGGGACTTGTAGTACATGAGGTCGGCGTTGATGCCGGGGTTGGAGGCGTAGAAGAGGTCGGGGCTGCCGGAGCAGGCGAGGACCTTGACCGGGTGGGCCTTGGCGGCCTTGCGCAGCGCCGCGGACGCCTTCTCGAAACGGGCCTTGGCGTCGGTGACCTTCTTGGCCTTCAGGTCGGCGCCGAGCGACCCGGCCAGCTCGGCGTAGCGCTCGATGATCTTGATGAGCGGAGTGCGGGAGGAGGTGAGGGCGACGGACTCGGCCAGCTTGGCGATCTTGTCCTTGCTGTCGTCCGGCACGAACCACAGGGCGCCCGGCTCGTACATGTTGGTGACCAGCAGGTCGGGCCGCAGCGCCGCGTACTTCTCGACGTTGAACTGGTTGTAGGCGTTGCCGATGATGGTGACCTTGTCGACGTCCAGGTCACCGGCCTGCGGATCGGGCTTGCCGTTCTTGAGCTTGGTGGGGCCGAAGACGCCGACGATCTGATCGTCGATCCCGAAGTCGTGCAGTGCCGCGGCGGTGCCGGTGAAGGCGACGATGCGCCGCGGGGTGTGCTGGAGGGACACCTTCTGCTTGCGGTCGTCGGTGAACGACCACGGCTTGGCATCGCCGTTGGCGCCTGCCGAGTCCTTGCCCCCGCCGCATGCGGCGAGCAGGGCGCCGATGCCGAGGGCGCCACCCGCGGCCAGGATGCCGCGGCGGGACGGGGTGAGGCTACCGGAGGTGCTCATGATGGCGGTGCTTCTCTCTGGGAGGGGCCGAGGAAGAAATTGTGAGGGTAGGCTAACCTAACCATCGTGTTGGTTGACAGTCCCCCCGAAGCAACAACGGCCCCGGTCCCCGTGAAGCCGCGGCGGCGTCATCTCCTGTGCTCCGTGGGGCTGGTGGCCGCCGTGGCCGTCCTCGCGGCCGTCGCCGTCCTGGGCATCGCCGTCGGCGCGAAACCGATCCCCCTCGACCAGGTGTGGCACGGGGTGTTCCACTACACCGGCTCCGACACCGACGTGGTCATCCGCGACGTCCGCTTCCCGCGCACCCTGCTGGGCCTGCTCGTCGGCGCCGCGCTCGGCCTGGCCGGCACGGTCATGCAGGCGCTCACCCGCAATCCCCTGGCGGACCCGGGAGTTCTCGGCATCAACGCCGGTGCCTCGGCCGCGGTCGTCACCGCCATCAGCTTCCTCGGCGTCACCTCGCTGACCGGCTACGTGTGGTTCGCGTTCGCCGGCGCCGCGGTGGTCTCCGTCGCGGTGTACGTCCTCGGCGGCACCCGCGGCGCCACACCCGTACGGCTCGCCCTCGCCGGCACCGCGCTGACCGCCGTCCTCGTCGGCTACATCAACGCCGTGAACCTGCTGGACACCGCCACCCTCGACAAGATGCGCTTCTGGACGGTGGGTTCGCTGGCCGCGGCCACCCTGCCGACGGTCACCGGGATCGCGCCGTTCCTCGCGGTGGGCGGCGTCCTCGCGCTGCTGATCGCCCGGCCGCTGAACGCCCTCGCGCTCGGCGACGACCAGGCGCGGGCGCTGGGCGCCCGGCTGACCCGCACCCGGGTGCTGGCGATGGCCGCGGTGACCCTGCTGTGCGGCGGGGCGACCGCCGCCTGCGGCCCGATCGTGTACGTGGGCCTGATGGTTCCGCATGCCGTACGGGCCGTCACCGGGCCCGACCTGCGCTGGATCCTGCCGTACTCCGCGGTGCTCTCGCCGGTCCTGCTGCTCGGCGCCGACGTCCTGGGCAGGGTGGTCGCCCGGCCCGGTGAGCTGCAGGTCGGCATCGTCACGGCCGTCGTCGGCGGCCCCGTCTTCATCTATCTCGTACGGCGTCGGAGGATGGCCCAGCTGTGAGCGCGACCGTGAAGCCCGGCAAGGGCAAGGGCATCGAGGAGAAGGCCGGGGCCGGGCGCGGCCCGCGGACCGGGGCCGGCCGGCGGGTCACCGTGCTGCGGGCTCCGGGCGGGCGCTCGGTACGGCTCGACGTGCCCGCCGTGGTGGCCGGACTGGTGCTGCTGGCCGTCGCGCTGGCCGCCGGTGTCGCCCTGATCGGCTCCGGCGACTACCCCATGACCCCGTCCGAGGTGATCACCACCCTGACCGGTGGCGGGGACCCCGGCCAGGAGTTCATCGTGCAGGACCTGCGGCTGCCGCGGGTGCTGGTGGGGCTGCTGGCCGGCGCGGCGTTCGGGATCTCCGGGGCGGTCTTCCAGACCGTCTCGCGCAATCCGCTGGGCAGCCCCGACGTGCTCGGGTTCGCCCAGGGCTCGTCCGTCGGCGCGCTGGTCGCCATCGTCTACTTCCAGGCCGGGACCCTCGCGGTCGCCGCCGGAGCCGTCGCCGGCGGGGTGCTCACCGGCGTCGCGATCTTCCTCCTCGCCTGGAAGCGCGGCATCCACGGCTACCGCTTCGTGCTCGTCGGCATCGGCGCCGGCGCCATGCTGTACGCGATGGTGCTCTACCTCCTGACGAAGGCGAACATCGTCGAGGCGACCCGCGCCACCACCTGGATGACCGGATCCCTCAACGGCCGTGACTGGGACCAGTTCGGGCCGCTGGCCGCGGTCTGCGCCGTCCTCGTCCCGCTGCTGCTGTGCTACGGGCGTCCGCTGCGCATGCTGGAGATGGGCGACGACGCGGCCAGCGCGCTGGGCGTCCGCGTCGAGCGGGTCCGCGTCGTCGTCCTGCTGGTGGCGGTCGTGCTCGTCGCCGCGGCCACCGCGGCCGCCGGGCCGATCTCCTTCGTGGCGCTCACCGCGCCCCAGTTGGCCCGCCGGATGTCCCTGCCGCGCTTCCTCAAGGGCGCCGGGCGGGGCGCCCCGCTGCCCGGCCCCAACCTGCTGCTGTCCGCCCTCATGGGCGCCGCGCTGCTGGTCACCGCGGACTGGGCCGCCCAGCGGCTGTTCGGCGCCGACCAGCTGCCGGTGGGCGTCCTCACCGGCGTGCTCGGCGGCGGCTATCTGCTGTGGCTGCTGGCCACGGAGCGCAGGGCGGGGCGGGTATGAGCGGGCGGGGGCGACGGCGAGGAGCCGGGCAACCGCGGCGCGCCGGGGAAGGGCAGCGCCGAAGAGCCGGGCGGCCGCCCCGGGCCGGGTAGGGCCGCGGCAGCGCGCCGGGCAACAGCACAGCACACGACAACCCCAGGAGTTCCGAAGTGAGCCGTCTCGCGGCTGAGAACGTCACCCTCGCCTACGACCAGCGGGTCATCGCCGAGAACCTCTCGGTGGCCATCCCCGACCGCTCCTTCACCGTCATCGTCGGCCCCAACGCCTGCGGTAAGTCCACGCTGCTGCGCGCGCTCTCGCGGATGCTCAAGCCGGCCACCGGTTCGGTGCTGCTGGACGGCTCGGCGATCTCCGCACTGCCGGCCAAGAAGGTCGCCAGGACGCTCGGGCTGCTGCCGCAGTCCTCGATCGCCCCGGACGGGATCACCGTGGCGGACCTGGTGGCGCGCGGCCGCTATCCGCACCAGGGGCTGCTGCGGCAGTGGTCGCCCGACGACGAGCGGATCGTCCAGGAGTCGATGGCCGCCACCGGCGTCGGCGAGCTCGCCGAACGCCATGTCGACGAGCTGTCCGGCGGGCAGCGCCAGCGGGTGTGGATCGCGATGGCGCTCGCCCAGCAGACGCCGCTGTTCCTGCTCGACGAGCCGACCACCTATCTGGACATCCAGCACCAGATCGAGGTGCTGGACCTCTGCGCCGAGCTGCACGAGGAGCAGGGGCGGACGCTGGTCGCGGTGCTGCACGACCTCAACCACGCGGCCCGTTACGCCACCCATCTGATCGCCATGAAGGACGGCGCGGTCCTCGCCGAGGGCGCGCCGGCCGACATCGTCACCGCGGAACTGGTGGAACGGGTCTTCGGGCTCGGCTGCCAGATCATCGAGGACCCGGAGACCGGCACCCCGCTCGTCGTCCCGGCCGCACGCAAGCGCCGTCGCACCGGCTCGGGAGCGGGACGGGCCGACGGCGGCGCGGCCGAGGCGAAGCGGACCACCGAAGGGAACGCGAACGACGGGAACGTGAGCGACGCAGACGCGGCCGGCGACAGCGCTGCCGCGGCGGACCGGACGGGCGAGACGGCGCCTACAGCAGCGTCCTGAGGCGCAGCAGGTCGCGCAGGCCGGCCTCCAGCTTGACGCGGCCGCTGCCCCAGGCCCTGGCGAAGTTCAGCGTGCCGTCCACCAGGGCGACGAGATCGTCGCCGGACATGGCCAGGCGGATCTCGGCCTTGTGCGGGGGCGGGCCGGGGACGCTGGTCACCTCCTGGATGGAGCCGTCGGACAGCCGCCCGAGGAAGGTCACATCGAGGTCCGTGATGCGGCAGCTCAGCGAACGGTCGAGCGCCGCCGCGCTGCGGACGCTGCCGTCCGCCGAGGACAGGTTCTGGGCCAGCCGGTCGAGAGCGGCGCGGCACTGGTCGAGGGTTGCCATCGTGATCGACGATACGCCAGGTCGGGGACGGCTCGTTCCCCCTTGTCGGCCTGCGCCGAGGTAGCGTCGGGGGCATGGAAGAGCCGACGTCCGGCCCGGAGCCGGAGGCACCCGCGGGAACCGCTCCAGGCGACCCCGCGCGACCGGGGCACCCCGCGCCGGCGGACCCCGTACGGCCGGGGGAGCCCGCGCCGGAGGAGGAGCCCCCGCCCGGGGAGCCCGCGCCGCCGGGGCGACGTACCGAGCCGGCGGGCCGACGCGGCGAGCCGTCCGGGCAGCGTTCCGAGCCGGACGGACCGGCCGGGCCGCAGCCGATCGGGGTGGGCACGACAGCGACCGGAGAGGCCGCGGTCGACTCCGCGCTGCGCCGTCTCGCCGATGCCGACCACCTCCCGGCGAGCGGACACCTGCGGGTGTACGAGGATGTCCACCGTGGGCTGCGCGAGGTGCTGGCCGGTCTCGACCAGCACCCCGGGCCGCCCGCACCTTCCCCGACGCCGCACGACAACAGGAGCTGAACCACAGGTGGCAGGAGTGGCACGACGCCGACTCGACGCGGAGCTGGTGCGCCGCAAGCTGGCCCGTTCCCGCGAGCACGCGAGCCAGCTGATCGCCGCGGGCCGGGTGACGGTCGGCGGCGCGACCGCGACCAAGCCGGCCACCCAGGTGGAGACCAGCGCGGCCGTGGTCGTCCGTGAGGACGAGAGCGACCCCGACTACGTCTCGCGCGGCGGGCACAAGCTCGCCGGCGCGCTCGCCGCCTTCGTGCCGCTCGGCCTGAAGGTCGAAGGGCGCCGGGCGCTGGACGCGGGCGCCTCGACCGGTGGCTTCACCGACGTCCTGCTGCGGGCCGGCGCCGGTCATGTCGTCGCCGTCGACGTCGGATACGGACAGCTCGCCTGGTCGCTGCAGAGCGATGAGCGGGTCACCGTGAAGGACCGCACCAACGTGCGCGAGCTGACCCTCGAACAGATCGACTCGCAGCCCGTCGACCTCGTTGTCGGCGACCTCTCGTTCATTCCGCTGGGTCTCGTCCTGCCCGCGCTGGCGCGGTGCGCGGCGCCCGATGCGGACCTGGTGCTGATGGTCAAGCCGCAGTTCGAGGTCGGCAAGGAGCGGCTGGGCAGCGGCGGCGTGGTGCGCAGCGCGGAGCTGCGGGCCGAGGCGGTGCGCGCGGTCGCGAGCCGCGCGGCCGAGCTGGAATTTGGCGTACTTGGCGTAACTGCGAGCCCGCTGCCCGGCCCCTCGGGAAATGTCGAGTACTTTCTGTGGCTCCGCGCCGGGGCGCCCGCACTGGACCCGGCGGACGTCGACCGTGCAGTGGCGGAGGGGCCTCGTTGACCACTACCCAGGCAGTTGAAGGCAGCGCAGCACACGGGAACAGCAAAGCCGCGCGGACGGTTTTCCTGCTCGCCCACACCGGCCGCCCCGCGGCCATCCGCAGTGCCGAACTCGTCGTCCAGGGGCTGCTGCGCTGCGGCATCGGCGTACGGGTGCTGGCGGAGGAGGCCGCGGACCTGCCGCTGCCGCCGTCCGTCGAGCGCGTCAAGACGGAGCCGTGCGCGGCCGAGGGCTGCGAACTGCTGGTGGTCCTGGGCGGGGACGGCACGCTGCTGCGCGGCGCGGACTTCGCCAGGACGTCCGGCGTCCCGATGCTCGGCGTCAACCTCGGCCGGGTCGGCTTCCTCGCGGAGGCCGAACGCGACGACCTCGACAAGGTCGTCGACCGGGTCGTCACCCGCGCCTACGAGGTCGAGGAGCGGATGACGCTCGACGTCCTCGTCCGCAACAACGGCAGCGTCGTCTACACCGATTGGGCCCTCAACGAGGCGTCGGTGGAGAAGGCCGCCCGGGAACGGATGCTGGAGGTCGTCACCGAGGTCGACGGCCGGCCCGTCTCGCGCTTCGGCGGCGACGGCGTGGTCTGCGCGACGCCGACCGGCTCCACCGCGTACGCCTTCTCGGCCGGCGGGCCGGTGGTCTGGCCCGAGGTCGAGGCCCTGCTGATGGTCCCGATCAGTGCGCACGCCCTGTTCGCCAAGCCGCTGGTCACCTCGCCGCGCTCCGTCCTGGCGGTCGAGGTGCAGCCCAAGACCCCGCACGGCGTGCTGTGGTGCGACGGCCGCCGCAGCATCGAACTCCCGGCCGGCGCCCGCGTCGAGGTCCGCCGCGGCGCCGTACCCGTGCGCCTGGCCCGGCTGCATCACGCCTCCTTCACGGATCGTCTGGTCGCCAAGTTCGCCCTCCCGGTGGCGGGGTGGCGAGGGGCCCCGCAGTAGGCACACCGTCCGGCGGACGAAGAGCCGGACAGCCCCTGGCCGAGCCCCGGACGGGGTTTCCCCGGAGCTGTCCGGCACCGCACCGGAAAAGAACGGAAAACCGGGCCCGGCGCGGCGGAAACCGCCCCCGTGCGGCCCCGCGCCGGGGACCTGGACGGCGCCCCGCCCCCGGCCCTGAGCCGCGCCCCGCCCGTCCCCGCCCGAGCCGCTCACCCGGCCCGCCACCGCATCCGGCCGCCTCTCCCGCTCTGGGCCCCGGTGCCCTCCCGGCCTACGATCACCGGACGGCGACGGCGACGGGACGGCGGAGCAGACAGGGGGCAGGGAATGGAACGGAACATCCGCAGCGTGGAGGACGTACTCCGGCTCCTGGACGGTCTGTTCGCGCCGGAGGCCGACCGCTGGACGGCCGGGGGAGCCTCGTGGTGGGACGACTTCTATGCCGACCGCTCCCGGCCGGTGCCGTTCTTCGTCGCGAAGCCCGACGAGAACCTGGTCGCGTATCTGGAACGCGGCCTGGTCACTCCCGGACGCGCCCTCGACCTGGGATGCGGTCCGGGCCGCAACGCCCTCCACCTCGCCGCCGCCGGCTTCACGGTGGACGCCGTCGACCTCTCCCCGGCGGCCGTCGCCTGGGCATCGGACCGCGCCCGCGAGGCGGGGGCCGACGTCCGATTCCTGTGCGGCGACGCGTTCGCCCTCGCGGACACCGCACTCCACGGCCCCCACGACCTGATCTACGACTCCGGCTGCTTCCACCACCTGCCGCCCCACCGCCGCGTCAGCTACCTCGCCCTCCTCGACCGTGCCCTGGCACCCGACGGCCATCTCGGCCTCACCTGTTTCGCGGCGGGCGCGATGGGCTCCGAACTCGGCGACAGCGACTTCTACCGCCAATCCGGCCTGCACGGCGGTCTCGCCTACACCGCGGACTCCCTGCGCTGGATCTTCTCCGACCTGTCGGAGGTGGAGCTGCGCCGCATGCGCGACGAGGAACCGGCGTCCCCACGCTTCGGCGAACCCTTCCTGTGGACGGGCCTGTGGCGCCGCGCGGCCCGGCCGTAGCGGTCCCTCCTGCCTCCGCGGTCCGGTCGGGGCGCGGGTGTCTGCCTCGGGGGAGCGGCCGTTCCCCCGTCGAGGCGAATCTGTATATCGGCATACGGGCCGGTCCGAGGAGCCGCGGGGCGCCGACGAGGCGGCGAGCGGCAGCCGTCTCTCCCGGCGCGGTGGCCCGCCCGCGTCCGCCGCGCGCCGCACAAAGTGCTGTCCGCACCGGCCCCACGACGCCTCGTCCGCCCCGCGCCGACCGCCGTCGCGGAACACGGCGTTGCCGCCCCTGCCTCGGCGAATGCGGGCTACGCCCTCGTCCGCGCGCGGCGCCGGCCGCCCCACACCGTCGGCACGGCCCCAGCCGGCCCGCAGTCCCCTTCCTCGCTGGCGGTGATCATCGTGACGGCGGAGCGTGAGCGCGCACCCTGAGGAATTCCTCCGTTTTCCGGTGGGGATTCCGCGGGGGCGGCGGCAGGAGTGAGGGGAGGCCGTCGCGGGGCGGCCCCGGGACCTCGTAAGGTCGTATCCGTGTTGGAGGAGATGCGGATCCGGTCCTTGGGTGTCATTGATGACGCCGTTGTCGAGCTGTCCCCTGGCTTCACGGCGGTGACCGGCGAGACGGGCGCCGGCAAGACCATGGTCGTCACCAGCCTCGGCCTGCTGCTCGGCGGGCGCGCCGACCCCGCCCTGGTGCGGATCGGCGCCAAATCGGCGGTCGTTGAGGGCAGGATCGGCGTCGGCCCCCAGGCGCCCGCCGCCGTACGGGCCGAGGAGGCCGGCGCCGAGCTGGACGACGGCGCGCTGCTGATCAGCCGCACGCTCTCCGCCGAGGGCCGCTCGCGCGCCCATGTGGGCGGGCGTTCCGTGCCGGTCGGCCTGCTGGCGGAACTCGCCGACGACCTGGTCGCCGTGCACGGCCAGACCGACCAGCAGGGCCTGCTGCGGCCGGCCCGCCAACGGCAGGCGCTGGACCGCTACGCCGGGGACACGGTGGCCGTCCCGCTCGCCAAGTACACCGCCGCCCACCGCAGGCTGCGCGCCGTCGCCACCGAGCTGGACGAGCTGACGACGCGGGCCCGCGAACGTTCGCAGGAGGCCGACCTGCTGCGCTTCGGCCTCGACGAGATCGCCGAGGCCGAGCCGCTGCCCGGCGAGGACACCGAGCTGGCCGCCGAGGCCGAGCGGCTCGGCCACGCCGAGGCCCTGGCCTCCGCGGCGAGCGCCGCGCACGCCGCGCTGGCCGGCAACCCCGAGGACCCCGAGGGCGTCGACGCCACGACCTTGGTCGCCGGCGCGCACCGCGCGCTGGAGGCCGTGCGCAGTCACGACCAGGAGCTGTCCGCGCTCGCCGAGCGGCTCGGCGAGATCGGCATCCTGATGGCGGACGTGGCGGGCGAGCTGGCCAGTTACGCGGACGGCCTGGACGCCGACCCGCTGCGGCTCGCCGCGGTCGAGGAACGCCGCGCCGCCCTCAACCACCTGACCCGCAAGTACGGCCAGGACATCGCGGCGGTACTGGCCTGGTCCGAGGAGAGCGCCGCCCGGCTCGCCGAACTGGACGGCGACGACGACCGGATCGGCGAACTGGCCGCCGAGCGGGATGCCCTCCGCGCCGAACTGGGCGAACTGGCGCAGACCCTGACCGATGCCCGCACGGCGTCGGCGAAGCGTTTCGCCGACGCGGTCACCGCCGAACTCGCCGAACTCGCCATGCCGCACGCCCGGGTCACGGTCGAGATCCGCCAGACCGAGGTGGCCGAGGACGCCGACGGCATCGAGGTCGGCGGCCGCACCGTGGCCTACGGGCCGGCCGGCGCCGACGAGGTCGAGCTCCTGCTGGCCCCGCACCCGGGCGCACCGCCCCGCCCGATCGCCAAGGGGGCGTCCGGTGGTGAGCTCTCCCGGGTGATGCTCGCCGTCGAGGTGGTCTTCGCCGGCTCCGACCCCGTACCGACCTACCTCTTCGACGAGGTCGACGCGGGGGTCGGCGGAAAGGCGGCCGTCGAGGTCGGCAGGCGCCTGGCCAGGCTCGCGAAGTCCGCGCAGGTCGTCGTCGTCACGCACCTTCCGCAGGTCGCGGCCTTCGCGGACCGCCAACTGCTGGTGGCGAAGACCAATGACGGGTCGGTCACCAGGAGCGGTGTCACGGTCCTGGAGGGTGAGGAGCGGGTCCGCGAGCTCTCCCGGATGCTGGCCGGCCAGGAGGACTCCGAAACGGCCCGCGCACACGCCGAGGAACTGCTGGAGACGGCGCGCACGGGGAGCTAGACCCTGAGGTGAGCGGCGTCACCTCCCCCGCTGCGCCGTCGGCCGGCGGGCCCGCCCGCGCAGTGGCATCCCTCACGGCGGGCCCGGGGCCGGTCGTGAGTACACTCGCCGACCATGTGCGAGCCCAGACGGTATGCAAAACAGCGCAAATCGCGCAGTGACCGTCCGTGCGCCGACGCTTCCGTCAGGTGCACGGGGGCCTCGGTGAATCCGCTCGCCACCGTCGCACACGCCCCGCACCGGACCCGTGCGGTCCGCGGCCGCCCCGCACCGGCGCCGGCCGCCGGCCGCCCGGGGGCCGTGTGAGACGCCGCGCGAACCGGGCCCGGCACCGGCGCTCCCGCGACCCGCGCGGTCACTGGCTGCTGCTGATCATGGTGCTCCCGGTGATGTTCGGTGCCCTGCTCTTCGAGGGCTGGACCACCCACGAGGTCGACGCCGCCAAGACCCGCAAGGACTGCGCCAGCCCCGTGCCCCGGTCCGTCGACAAGGGCGGCCCGGTGCTCCGGTTCCACGACGGCAAGGCGGTCTCGTCCTCGGTGCCGGCCCGCACGGTGGCGCTCACCTACGACGGCGGGCCCGACCCCGTGTGGACGCCGCGGCTGCTCGACCTGCTGCGCAAGCACCACGCCCACGCCACGTTCTTCCTCCGCGGCGCCCAGGCGGCCGAGCACCCGGACCTGGTGCGGCGGATCAAGGCCGAGGGCCATGAGATCGGCTCGAACACCTACACCGGCGCGGCCATGGGCGCGTCCTCGCCGCTGCGCGCCTCCCTGGAGCTGTCGCTCACGCAGAAGGCGCTGGCGGGCAGCGCGGGCCTGCACACCAGGCTGCTGCGGATGCCGCAGACCACCGCGGTCGACACCCTGTGCGGCGCCGAGTGGAAGGCCGCCGAGAAGGCCGGCGCGGAGGGCTACACCCTGGTCGCCGCCGACCGCTGGTACCGCAACCCTTCGCAGGGCGTGATCCGGCAGTTCGGCCAGAACGGCCTCGGCTACCTGGGCTCCAAGGAACTGCTCGACAACCCGAAGGCCGACAGGTTCACCACCGTGACGGCGGGGGTACGCCGGCCCTCGCCCGACGTCCCGGCCTCCGCCGTCGAGCGCTGGTCGGGTACGGCCCTGATCTGGGCCAAGGCCCTGGGGCACGCCTTCATCAGCGCGATGGCCTGGGTGCTCGCCATAGCTGGCGGACTGGGACTGCTGAGGCTGGCGATGCTGGTGTTCTTCGCCCGGACCCACGTCCGGCGGCTGACCCGTATCCGCCCCGGATCGACCTGGCTGCGGGAGGTCACCGACCCGGTGACGGTGCTCGTCCCGGCCTACAACGAAGAGGCGGGCATCGAGTCCACCGTCCGTTCGCTGCTCGCCTCCACCCACCGGCGACTACAGGTCATCGTGATCGACGACGGGTCGACGGACCGGACGGCGGACATCGCCGCGCGGATCGGCGATCCCCGATTGGAGGTGATCCGGCAGACCAACGCGGGCAAGGCGGCAGCCCTCAACACCGGCCTGGCCCATGCCCGGTACGGCATCATCGTCATGGTCGACGCCGACACCGTCTTCGAACCGGACGCCTTCCACCACCTCATCCAGCCGCTCGCCCACCCGGCGGTGGGTGCGGTCAGCGGCAACACCAAAGTCGGCAACCGTCGCCGGCTGCTGGGCCGGTGGCAGCACCTGGAGTACGTCTTCGGGTTCAACCTCGACCGGCGGATGTTCGAGGTGCTGGAGTGCATGCCGACGGTCCCCGGCGCCATCGGGGCCTTCCGCCGGGACGCGCTGATGGGTGTCGGCGGCGTCAGCGAGGACACCCTCGCCGAGGACACCGACCTCACCATGGCCCTGTGGCAGGCGGGCTGGCGGGTGGTCTACGAGGAGTCCGCCGTCGCCTGGACCGAGGTGCCCACCTCGCTGCGGCAGCTGTGGCGGCAGCGCTACCGCTGGTGCTACGGAACGATCCAGGCCATGTGGAAGCACCGCCGGGCCGTCGTCAGACTGGGCCCGGCCGGGCGCTCGGGCCGCCGCGGGCTGAGCTACCTCGTCCTCTTCCAGGTCGCCCTGCCCCTGTTCGCGCCGGTCGTCGACATCTTCGCGCTGTACGGGCTGCTCTTCCTGGGGCCCTGGCAGTCGGCCGGCGTGTGGTGCGGCTTCCTGCTCGTGCAGCTGCTCTGCGCCGGATACGCGCTGCGGCTGGATGGCGAGAAGCTGCGGTCGCTGTGGGCGATGCCGTTCCAGCTCCTGGTCTACCGGCAGCTGATGTATCTGGTGGTCATCCAGTCCGTGGTGGCCTTCCTGCTCGGCACCCGCCTGAAGTGGCACCGGATGCACCGCTCGGGGACCGCGGGGCAGCAGATCGGGCAGCCGGCGGCGTACCGGAGCCTGTCATCGAGGTGAGTGGGCCACTCAGTACGGACTTGCCCGTCGCTGTCACGCAGAATTCCGGACTATTTGGTGAAAGGCTCGCGAGCATGCAGACTGTCCGCCCATGAGTGACTGGCTGGACGGTGCCCCCGGCGCCCACCGTGGCGGTGGCGCGGGGAAGCCGGAGCGTGCCGTCACGGGGCAGGTGCGGCAGCCCGGCTCCCGTCCGCCGCAGCCGGCCGCCGGCCGGCCGATGCCCGGCCCCTACGGCGGTCCCGGCGGTCCCAGGCGCAGAAGCACCCGGCCCGCGGCCACCCGCCCCACCTGGCGCCGCCGGATCCTGCGGCTCGCCGGCCTGGTGGGCGTCGTGGCGCTGCTCACCTCCATAGGCACCTACACCTGGGCCGACACCAAGCTGGAGCGCGACGTCGACCTCGGCCGGCTCACCGGCCGGCCGGCGCCGGGCAAGGGGGCCAACTATCTGATCGTGGGCTCCGACAGCCGCCAGGGCCTGTCCGGGAAGCAGCTGAAGGACCTGCACACCGGCGGCTCGGCGGACGCGGGGCGCCGCACCGACTCGATGATCCTGCTGCACACCGGCGCCCACGGCACCACCATGATGAGCCTGCCGCGCGACTCCTGGGTGACCATCCCGCCCCACGTCCGCCCGGAAACCGGCAAGCGCTACGGCGCGTCGAAGGACAAGCTCAACGCGGCGTTCTCGCGGGGCGGTCCCGAGCTGCTCGTCCGGACCGTCGAGCACAACACGGGCCTGCGCATCGGGCACTACACGGAGATCGGCTTCGCGGGCTTCGTCGGCATCGTGGACGCGGTCGGCGGTGTGCCGATGTGCCTGGACAAGGCCGTCAGGGACGAGAAGTCCGGCGAAAACCTCGCACAGGGCTGCCACACGCTCGACGGCCGGGAGGCGCTCGCCTTCGTCCGCCAGCGCCACCAAGAGGCCCAGGGCGATCTCGGCCGCGGCCAAAACCAGCAGAAGTTCCTGGCCGCGCTCTCCCACAAGGCCGCACAACCCGGCACCCTGCTCAACCCGTCCACGGTCTACCCCACGGTGAACGCGGGCCTCGACACGCTCATCGTCGACAAGGGCATGAGCCTGTGGAACCTCACCTCGCTCTTCGAAGCGATGAAGGGCGTCTCGGCCGGCCAGGGCACCCGCCTCCACGTCCCCGTCTCCGGCCTCGGCGTCAGGACCCCCAAGGGCAGCGCCGTGCGGTGGGACCTGCCGCGGGCGAAGAAGCTCTTCAGGGAACTGCACGACGACCAGCAGGTGACGTCCGCGCCGAAGGGTTGAACCGACCCTCCCGCAGAGGGTGCGACGGGGCCGCGCCTAGGGTGACCGGAGGTGAGCGCGGCAGGGTGCCGGGCGAGGGGAGCGGCATGGCGGCGGCAGGCAACGGGGTGCTCGGGCGGATCTCGGCGCTCCTGGGGGCGGCAGGGACGACCAGGGCCGCCCATGCGGCGCTCCGGAAGCGGCCGCCGGGCGGTGCCGTCCTGTGGGAGCGGAAGAACTACGCCGGCCGAACCGTGGACCTGCACGCGGGGCTCGCCACGGCCACCGGAACCGCGCTCGCCGCCGCCACCGCACCGGGGCTGCCCGCCCGGACCCGGGCCGCCACGGCGCTGGCCGTACTGGCCGCCGGGGGCTGCGGGGCGTACGACGACGTGTTCGGTGCCGGTGACCCCCGCCGGGGATTCCGGGCCCACCTTTCGGCGCTCCGGCACAAAGAGGTCACCAGCGGCGCCGTGAAGCTGTTCGGGATCGGGGCCGCGGGCCTGGCGGCGGGGGCCTTCCTCAAGGAGCGCCCGGCCGACAAGCTCCTGGCGGGCGTGGTGATCGCGGGCTCGGCCCATCTGGTCAACCTCCTGGACGTCCGGCCTGGCCGGGCGGCCGGCGCCGTACTGGCCGCCGGCGCTCCCGGTCTGCTGCGCCGCGGTCCGGCCGGTCCGCTGTCCGCGGCACCCATGGGGGCCGCGGCAGCCGTCATCGGCGACGACCTGGGGGAGCGCACGATGCTCGGGGACGCCGGGGCGCACGCTCTCGGCGCGGCCCTCGGCGTCGCCATCGTCACGGGCAACGGCCGCCGCGGGCTGGCCGCACACGCCGCGGCCCTGGTCGCCGCCGCGGCCGCCGGGGACCGCGTCAGCCGGACGGCAGCGGCGCTCTGAGGCCGCCCGGCCCGCCCCCGACACCACCTCCCTCCCCGTATCTGGCCGATCCGGACAAACCTCTCGCGCTCCCGACGGCGGCGCACACGCCCCTTGCTCCGGCGCACGCGCACCCCCGGAGGTGGACTCACTCGAACGAGCCGTTAACCCGCGCGGGCGGTTTGTCGCCCATGTGGGTGATCTGGTGGGCGCCGGGGTGAGACTTCCCACCGGAACGGCGGGCCGACGGTGCCGAATTGACGTCGCCGGACTGGCATCCTGGGCGCGGTGCGCGGACTCGGGCGTGCTCGCCCCGTCCTGACCGCCCTGCCGGACAGACGGGCGAACGCCCGCACGCGAGGCCGCACCCCGCAGCAAACGGACCGACCCGCCGGTACGGACCGTCCCGCCCCCGACCCAGGAGCCCCGACCACGTGATCAGCACCCCGACCTCGGCGCACGGGCTGTCGCCGCTGCGCACGGTCCAGGTGCTGGGACACGGCAGTGCCGGCAGCGCGGCGCACGTCCGCTCGCTGGCCGAAGGGCTCGTGGCCCGCGGGGTGCGGGTGACCGTCTGCGCCACGCAGGAGACCGAGGACGCCTACGACTTCACCGGCTCGGGCGCGCGGTTCGTGTACGTCCCGCCGCGGACGGACCCGGCGAGCGTGGCCGCGCTGCGCAGCGCCTGCTGGGACGCCGACCTCGTCCACGCGCACGGGCTGCGGGCCGGGCTGCGGGCCTCGATGGCGCTCCGCGGACTGCGCGGCCCCCGGGGCGGACGGCGGGTCCCGCTGGTCATCACCTGGCACACCAAGGCGCACATCGAGGGCGCGCGGGCCGGCCTGGTGCATCTCATGGAGCGGCGGGTGGCGCGGGCGGCCGCCGTGGTCCTGGGGGCCTGTTCCGACCTCGTGGACCGGGCGCGTGAGCGGGGAGCGCGCGATGCCCGGCTCGCGCCCGTCGCGATTCCGCGCCCCCGGCCGGGCGGCGCTGCGGCCGAGCCCGAGAGCCACGACCGGATGCGTCGCAAGGAACGGGCCGAACTGGGCGCGGTGGACCGCCCGTTGCTGCTCGTGGTCGGCCGGCTCGACCCGAGTCAGGGGCACGACCTGCTGCTGGACGCGGCACACGCCTGGTGCGCGCTCGATCCGCAGCCGCTGGTCGCCATCGCGGGGGAGGGCGAGCAGCGGGCCGCGCTGCAGCGGCGCATCGACGCCGAGCAGTTGCCCGTCCAGTTGCTCGGCCGCCGCGACGACGTCCCCGAACTCCTCTCCGCCGCCGACCTGGTGGTGCTGCCCAGCAGGTGGGAGGCCCGTTCGCTGATCGCCCAGGAGGCGCTGCGCGCGGGGGTGCCGCTGGTCGCCACCGACACCGGAGGCACCCGCGAACTGGTCGGCCCGGCCGCGGAACTGGTGCGGTACGGCGACGCCGCCGCGCTGGCCCGTGCGGTCCTCGCGCTGCTCGCCGACCCCGTACGGCGGGACGCCCTCGCCGCGGCGGGCCGCGCCCAGGCGGCCGGCTGGCCCAGCGAGAACGACACCGTCACCCAGGTCCTCAGCGTCTACGACGAACTGACCCAGCCGGCGCAGCCGGCCTGACCTGCCCGGCCGGCCGGGCAGGTCAGGCCGGGGCGGGGGCCCTACGGGTGGTCCGTATGGCGCCTGGCGCGCAGGGCCAGCCGCAGGCCCAGGACCGTCTGGGGATCGTCCAGGTCCGTGCCCAGCAACTGCGCGATGCGGGCCAGCCGGTCGTACAGCGTCTGCCGGTTCACGTTCAGGTCGCGGGCGGTCTCCGCCTTGCGGCCCGCGCTGGCCAGATAGGCCTCCAGCGTCGGCAGCAGCGGCTGCCGGGCGCCGCGGTCATGGGCGAGCAGCGGCCCGATGGCGCGCTCCACGAAGTCGGTGAGCACCCCCTGCTCGCCGTGTTCGCGCATCCGCCACAGCAACAGCTCGATGTCCAGGCGGCGCGCGTCGTACCAGGGTGCTTCCGGCAGCCCCTGGGCCGCGGCCGCCGCCTCCGCCGCGTGCCGCAGGCCGGGGCCCGCCGCCGCCCAGTCGCCCGGGGTGCCGACCACGACCACCGGGCGGGGGGCGGCCGGCCGGTCCAGGCCGGCGCGGACGACCCCGGCGCGCAGTGCCGCGGCGATCCGGTCGGCGAGCGCCTCACGGTCCTGGCCCGCGCGCAGCGCGACGAGCAGCGGGACCCGGCCCTCCACGGGGCGCACGCCGAGGAGCACCGGCACCCCGGGGGCGGCGAGTTCCTCGCGCAGGGCCTGGGCGAGCAGCGCCCAGCCGCCGGGGGAGGGCAGCCCGGCGGGCAGCCGCATCACCACCGGGAGCACCGGTTCCGTGCCGGGGCGGAAGCCCAGCAGGCGGGCCTGGCCGGGCGCCTCCGCCGCGGAGATCCGGCCCTCCGCCAGGTCCGCGAGGAAGTCGCCGCGGCCCCGGGCGGCGAGCACCTCCTCCTGGCGGGACTGGAGCATGACGACGGCGAGAAGGTCGGCCGCCCGCTCGGCGGCGATCCGGTGCACCGGGGCCAGCGGGGCGTTGACGGGCAGCAGGACGAGGCGGGCGCGGACCGCGTCGGGGCCGGGGCCGCCGCCGGGGACGTCGATGCGGACGCCGGTGTCGCGCAGGCCCTCCCAGGCCAGCAGCGGGTCGGCGTCCGCCGGGCCGCCGTCGCCGGTGTCCGGGCCCGCGGCGTAGAGGGGGCTGCCGTCGGGGGTCTCCAGGCAGAGCGGGTTGCCGGTGAAGTCGGCGAGCAGCCGGAGCACCTCGGGGGCGCCGCCGCCGCGCAGCAGCACGTCCGTACAGCGCCGCAGGATCTCGTCGGCGCGCCGCAGCAGCGCGTAGTGGCTGTTGATGATCTCGGTGTGGATCGCCTCGGTGACCGTGACGTAGGGGACCTCGCGGTGCAGCTGGATCAGCGGCAGGCCGCAGTCCCGGGCCGCGTCGACGAGTGCGGCCGGCAGGGATTCGAAGCGGGAACCCAGCTCCACGACGAGCGCGGCGATCTCGCGGTCCGCGAGCTTGCGGATGAAGGCGCGCTGTTCGGAGGGCCGGGCGCCCAGCCCGAGCCCGGTGGTCAGCAGCAGTTCGCCGCCCTTGAGCAGCGAGGCGATGTGCGGGACCTCGCCCGCGTGCACCCAGCGCACCGGGCGGTCCAGCCGGTCGGCGCCGGCCAGCACCTCCGGCAGGCCGCGTCGCAGCGCCGGCAGCTCCAGCGCCCTGCGTACCGTGATCTCGGCTTCGATCTTCGCTTCCGGCCCCATGGCGTGGAACGGTACCCGTAGTCCGCTATCCGGAGCCGCGCGGTCCGGTTCCTGCTGCCGCGTCGGCCCGTCCCCTCGCCGCCCCGCCCGCCCGCGCCCGGCGGCGCCAGGACCCCGGCGGCCGACGGGCCCGCCGCCACCGGCCGCCCTCACGTCGATTCCCGCACCACCAGCCGGGCCCCCGTGATCACCGGAGCGAGTCCGCCGGGACCGTCCCCCGGCACCTGCCCCGCCCCGGCGCCCCCGTCCGCCCCCTCGGCCTTCCGCGGGTCCAGGAGCCGCAGCAGCAACCGGGCCATCAGCCGCCCCATCTCCTCCACGTCCTGGCGCACCGTGGTCAGCGGCGGATCGGCCCAGGTGGCCGGCTCCAGATCGTCGTAGCCGACCACCGCCACGTCGTCCGGCACCCGGCGCCCACGGGCCCGGAGCGTGCGCAGCGCGCCGTTCGCCATCAGGTCGGAGCAGGCGAAGACGGCGTCCAGGTCCGGTGCGGCGTCGAGGAGTTCGGCCATGGCGCGCTCGCCGCCCTGCGCGGTGAACCCGCCGTCCGCGATCAGCCGCGGGTCCGGCTCCGGTGTGCCGAGCGCCTCGCGGTAACCGTCGAGGCGGTCCACCGCCGAGGTCTGGTCGAGCGGCCCGGTGATCACGGCGATCCGGCGCCGGCCGCGGCCGAGGAGGTGGCGTACGGCCTGGCGGGCGCCGTCGCGGTTGTCGGTGTCGACGTACAGCGGCCGGGGCGCGCGGCCGGCGCCCGCCCAGTCGGGCCGGCCGCCGTAGACGGTGGGCAGGCCGGCCCGCTCGGCCATGGCGGGCAGCGGGTCGTCGCGGTGCAGCGAGAACATCAGCGCGCCGTCGACGTGCCCGGCCGACAGGTAGCGGCCGATGCGGTCGTAGTCGGTGCGGTGCTCGACGAACATCAGCAGGAGCTGGGTGTCGGCGCCGGCCAGCTCGCGGCTGATGCCCCGCAGTTGGCGCCCGAAGAACGGGTCGCTGAAGACCCGGGTCTCGGGCTCCGCGATGACCACGGCGACCGCTCCCGTGCGGCGGGTGACCAGGGAGCGGGCCGCGCTGTTGGGGACGTAGCCCAGTTCGGCCACCGCCTCGCGGACGCGTTCGCGGACCTCGTCCCGTACGCCCGCACCGCCGTTGACCACGCGGGAGACCGTGGCCCGCGAGACCCCGGCGAGCGCGGCGACCGCCTCCAGCGTCGGGCGCGGACCGTTCGGCTCAGGCACCATTCAACTCCTTTTTCTTCACGGTGACGTGACGGTGTTCGGTCGAGTGGGCAGGGTTCACGGCGCACGACATGAGAGCGCTCTCACGCTGACTGGCTCCACGGAACTCCCCACCCCCCACTGCCAGGAAAGAATGTCATGAGCATGAGATACACGGACTTCGGCGGCCCCGCCCCGTCCCGCACCGTCCGGCCGTCCCGGCGCCCCGCCCCGCGAGGAGCCGCCTCGTGATCACTCGCCGCAGCCTGCTCGGCGGACTCGCCGTCGGTACCGCCGCCTCCGGATTCGGCCTGGCCGGCCATGCCCTCGGCGCTCCTGCCCCTGCTTCCGCCGCCCGGTCCGGCCGGGCCGCCGACGGGATGCCCCTGCACCTCGTCAACCACTCCGGCGCCTACGCCAACTCCTCGGTCTGGATCTACATCGTCGGCAACGACGGCACCCAGCAGGTGCACGTCACCCCGGACGGCGCACTCCGGCCCGTCGCGCTCGCCGACAACGGCCCGGACGGCTACACCGACTACGCGATCCCGCTCGCCGCGAGCGGCACCACCACCCTCCGACTGCCGCGGATGTCCGGCCGGATCTACACCGCGCTGGGCGGCAGGCTCAAGTTCAAGGCGGTCGAGGACGGCAACGGGAAGGCCGCGCTCGCCTACCCGGCGGGCTGGGTCCCGTCCGACCCCAACTACGACGTCCTCCACGACTGCGCGGAGTTCACCTACAACTCCGGCGGGATGTACTGCAACACCACGATGGTCGACATGTTCAGCGTCCCGCTCGCCATCACGCTCACCGGCGCCGCGGAACAGACCACCGGCACGCTGAAGGACGGTGCCCGCGCCACGGTCTTCTCCGACGTCAAGGCCGCCGAGGGCTTCGACCGCCTGGTCATCGGCGACAAGCGCGTGATCGCCCCCGGCCACGGTCTCGACACCGGGCTCTTCGACAAGGACTACTTCGCCCCGGCCATCGACGAGGCATGGTCCGCCTACGCGGGCAAGGACCTGACCGTCACCACCGACGCCGGCACCTTCACCGGCCGGGTCAGCGGCGGCACGCTCTCCTTCACCGGCCCCCGGGGCGCCGTGGGCCGAGCGGCCGCGCCCGCCGGCCCGGTCTCCTTCGACAAGCCGTCCACCCGCGACGTCCTCTTCTGCGACGGCACCCTCGCGGCCCCCAACGATGGAGCCCGCGGCCCGGTCGCCGCCGTCCTGGGCGCCGCCCTCAACCGCTCCACCCTCACCTCTCAGGCACGGCAGCCCGCCACCGACCCGGCCGCCTTCTACCGGCAGCGGCTGACCAACCACTACGCCAAGGCCATGCACGCCGCGACGCGGGACGGCAGGGCCTACGGCTTCGCCTTCGACGACGTGGCCGGCTTCGCCTCGTACATCGAGGACGGCGCGCCGCGGGAGATCACCCTCACCCTGACCCCGTTCTGACAGCGAAAAGGTGCCGTCCGGAAACCCGGACGGCACCACGGAACGCCCAGAGGCCGGCGCCCCGGAGAGGGCGCTAACCCCCGTAGGCCCCGCTGGCCGTCAGCCGCAGCGCCGTGTCGATCAGCGGAACGTGGCTGAACGCCTGCGGGAAGTTGCCCACCTGCCGCTGGGCCTTGGGGTCCCACTCCTCGGCGAGCAGTCCCAGGTCGTTGCGGAGCGAGAGCAGCTTCTCGAAGAGCTTGCGGGCCTCGTCGACCCGGCCGATCATCGCGAGGTCGTCGGCGAGCCAGAACGAACACGCCAGGAAGGCCCCTTCCTCGCCCTCCAGGCCGTCCACCCCGAGGTCGTCGGCGCCGGACGTCGGGTAGCGCAGCACGAACCCGTCCTCGGTGGACAGCTCCCGCTGGATCGCCTCGATCGTGCCGATGACGCGCTTGTCGTCCGGCGGCAGGAACCCCATCTGCGGGATCAGCAGCAGCGAGGCGTCCAGCTCCTGCGAGCCGTAGGACTGGGTGAAGGTGTTGCGTTCCTTGTCGTAGCCGTTCTCGCAGACGTCCCGGTGGATGGTCTCGCGCAGGTCCTTCCAGCGCTCCAGCGGCCCGTCGACGTCCCCGGACTCGATCAGCTTGACCGTCCGGTCGACCGCGACCCAGGTCATGACCTTGGAGTGCACGAAGTGCCGGCGCGGGCCGCGGACCTCCCAGATGCCCTCGTCCGGCTCGTCCCAGTGCTTCTCCACCCACTGGATCAGCTTGAGCTGGAGCACCGAGGCGTAGTCGTTGCGCGCCAGGCCCGTCATGTGCGCCAGGTGAAGCGCCTCGGTGACCTCGCCGTAGACATCGAGCTGGAGCTGCCCGGCGGCGCCGTTGCCGACCCGCACCGGACGCGAATTCTCGTATCCGGGAAGCCAGTCGAGCTCGTTCTCGCCCAACTCCCGCTCACCGGCGATGCCGTACATGATCTGCAGGTTCTCCGGATCGCCGGCCACCGCCCGCAGCAGCCACTCCCGCCAGGCCCGCGCCTCCTCGCGGTAGCCGGTGCGCAGCAGGGACGAGAGGGTGATCGCGGCGTCCCGGAGCCAGGTGAAGCGGTAGTCCCAATTGCGCACGCCGCCCAGGCACTCCGGCAGCGAGGTCGTCGGGGCCGCCACGATCCCGCCGGTCGGCGCGTACGTCAGCGCCTTGAGCGTGATCAGCGAGCGCACCACCGCGTCGCGGTAGGGGCCGTGGTACGTGCAGTGCTCGACCCACTCGCGCCAGAACTCCTCGGTCGCCTCCAGCGACGCCTCGGGCTCCGCGACGGCCGGCGGCGGCTTGTGGGAGGGCTCCCAGCTGATCGTGAACGCGATCCGCTCACCCGGCGAGACCGTGAAGTCGGAGAACGTCGTCAGGTCCTTGCCGTAGGTCTCCGCCTCGGTGTCCAGCCACACCGAATCGGGGCCCGCCACCGCGACCGTACGGTCGTCCACCTTGTGCACCCAGGGCACGACCCAGCCGTAGGAGAACCGCATCCGCAGCTCCGAGCGCATCGGAACCCGGCCGCTGACGCCTTCCACGATGCGGATCAGCTGCGGCGCCCCGTCGCGCGGCGGCATGAAGTCGATCACGCGGACCGTGCCGCGCGGGGTGTCCCACTCCGATTCCAGGACGAGCGAATCGCCCCGGTAGCGCCGGCGGTCGGCCGGTGCGGGCCGGCCCCCGGGACCGTTGACCGGCCCCATCCGCCAGAATCCGTGCTCCTCCGTGCCCAGCAGCCCTGCGAAGACCGCCGGGGAGTCGAAGCGGGGCAGGCACAGCCAGTCGACTGTGCCGTCCCTGCACACTAGAGCGGCGGTCTGCATATCGCCGATGAGTGCGTAGTCCTCGATGCGCCCGGCCACGTGCATCTCCCGTCGAACTGGAGTCACGCCCCCCATGGGACGTTGTGGTCTGTCCGTCCTGCCCATGAAACGTCGCCGAGCAGCGGGACCGGAAATCGGGCCGGGGCACCGACCAGCGGTAGCTGGGGGCACCGACCAGCGGTGGCTGGGGGAGGGTGGTGCCTTCCCGGACGGCTCGTCGCGAATGTCCGAGCAGGATACGACGCACGTGGGTGATCCGCGCGACCCTCGCGACGAGTGAAGCGGTCCAAACGGGTGGCCTCCGTCACGTGACAGCGTCATCCGGAACCATCACTTCCAGGTTCCGCCGTGCGGAGGGCACGACCATGCCCGGTCGCTGATAGCCTGGTACCCCGTGGACCGGTGGGACCCAGCAGACGTCACGGCACCCCCGAACCGCAGCGACGGCACCCCTGAATCCCAGGTCCCATGCCGCTTCGCACCTCTCCACCTCGCGACCACGGGAGCTCCCTCTTGGCCATGCCGCCCAAATCCACGACGACCAAGCACCTCTTCGTCACCGGGGGCGTCGCCTCCTCTCTCGGCAAGGGGCTCACCGCCTCCAGCCTGGGTGCTCTCCTCAAGGCGCGCGGTCTGCGGGTCACGATGCAGAAGCTCGACCCGTACCTGAACGTCGACCCGGGAACGATGAACCCGTTCCAGCACGGTGAGGTCTTCGTCACCAACGACGGCGCCGAGACCGACCTGGACATCGGCCACTACGAGCGGTTCCTGGACGTCGACCTCGACGGCTCCGCGAACGTGACCACCGGCCAGGTCTACAACACCGTGATCGCCAAGGAGCGGCGCGGCGAGTACCTCGGCGACACCGTGCAGGTCATCCCGCACATCACCAACGAGATCAAGCACCGCATCCGGCGGATGGCGACCGAGGACGTCGACGTCGTCATCACCGAGGTCGGCGGCACCGTCGGCGACATCGAGTCGCTGCCGTTCCTGGAGACCGTCCGCCAGGTCCGCCACGAGGTCGGCCGGGACAACGTCTTCGTCGTGCACATCTCGCTGCTCCCCTACATCGGCCCCTCCGGTGAGCTGAAGACCAAGCCGACCCAGCACTCGGTCGCCGCGCTGCGCAACATCGGCATCCAGCCCGACGCGATCGTGCTGCGCGCCGACCGCGAGGTGCCCACCGCGATCAAGCGCAAGATCTCGCTGATGTGCGACGTCGACGAGGCCGCGGTCGTCGCCGCGATCGACGCCCCGTCGATCTACGACATCCCCAAGGTGCTGCACACCGAGGGCCTGGACGCCTACGTCGTACGGAAGCTGGACCTCCCGTTCCGCGACGTGAACTGGACCCAGTGGGAGGACCTGCTCGACCGCGTCCACAACCCCGACCACGAGGTCAAGGTCGCGCTGGTCGGCAAGTACATCGACCTGCCGGACGCCTACCTCTCGGTCACCGAGGCGCTGCGGGCCGGCGGCTTCGCGAACCGCACCCGCGTGAAGCTCAAGTGGGTCACCTCCGACGACTGCAAGACCCCGGCCGGCGCCGCCGAGCAGCTCGCCGACTGCGACGCGGTCTGCATCCCCGGCGGCTTCGGCGACCGCGGCGTGGACGGCAAGGTCGGCGCGATCACCTACGCCCGGGAGAACAAGCTCCCGCTGCTCGGCCTGTGCCTGGGCCTGCAGTGCGTGGTCATCGAGGCGGCCCGCAACCTGGCCGGCATCGAGGGCGCGAACTCCACCGAGTTCGACCCGGCCGCCGCCGACCCGGTGATCTCCACGATGGCCGAGCAGATGGACATCGTCGCGGGTGAGGGCGACATGGGCGGCACGATGCGGCTGGGCATGTACCCGGCCAAGCTCGCCGAGGGCTCCATCGTCCGCGAGGTCTACGACGACCAGCCCTACGTCGAGGAGCGCCACCGCCACCGCTACGAGGTCAACAACGCCTACCGCGGTGAGCTGGAGAAGAAGGCCGGGCTGCAGTTCTCCGGCACCTCCCCGGACAACAAGCTCGTCGAGTACGTCGAGTACCCGCGCGAGGTGCACCCCTACCTCGTCGCCACCCAGGCGCACCCCGAGCTGCGCTCCCGCCCGACCCGCCCGCACCCGCTCTTCGCCGGGCTGGTGAAGGCCGCGGTCGCGCGCAAGACGGGCACCGCGAAGTAAGGGACACCGCGGCGGATACGGTTGCCGGGGTACGGCCTCTTCGGAGGCCGTGCCCCGGTTTCTGCGTTGGTTCAGGCGACACACAGGAGGACGCGCCATGACGATCAAGGACACCCCCGAGGAGTGGACGGTCATCGCGTCCAGGACCCCGTTCACCGGGAACAAGACCAGCGTGCGCACCGACGAGGTCGTCATGCCGGACGGCAGCACCGTCACCCGCGACTACCAGGTCCACCCGGGTTCGGTGGCCGTCCTCGCCCTCGACGACGAGGACCGGGTGCTGGTGCTGCGCCAGTACCGCCACCCCGTGCGGCAGAAGCTGTGGGAGATCCCCGCCGGGCTGCTCGACGTCCCCGGGGAGAACCCGCTGCACGGGGCGCAGCGCGAGCTGTACGAGGAGGCCCACGTCAAGGCCGCCGACTGGCGGGTGCTGACCGATGTCTACACCACGCCCGGCGGCTGCGACGAGGCCGTACGGATCTTCCTCGCCCGGGGCCTCTCCGAGGCCGAGGGGGAGCGGTTCGAGGTCTCCGAGGAGGAGGCCGACATGGAGCTGGCCCGGGTACCGCACGACGAGCTGGTCCGCCTCGTCCTCGCCGGTGAGCTGCACAACAACTGCCTGGTCGTGGGCGTGCTGGCGCTGAGCGCCGCCCGCGGCGGCGCGGGCCTGGACGCGCTGCGGCCGGCCGACGCCCCGTGGCCGGCCCGCCCCTTCGAGGCCTGAGCCGCCGGGCCCGCCGCTCCGCCACCGGGAGCCGGTCGGATGATCGGCCGATCCGATCGGGTGACGCAACCGCCCCGCTCTGCAGGGGAGGTGACGGCCCGTGAACTACGCTCGGCAGCGTTCCGTCCCCGTGGCGGACGCATATGCGCAGGTGGACGGGAGCGTGACCGGTGACGGACCAGGCGGTGGGCGGGGGGCACCTCCCGCCCGGGATGGCGGAAGGGCCGGTCACGGCGGCACCCGGACAGCGGGCGCCGGGGCCCCGCGCGGACGGCGCCTCCGCCCGCCACTCCACCACCGGGTTCACCGGCCGCCGCCGCGAGCTCAAGGAGCTGCACGCCGACATCGCCCGGGCCGGTCTGGACACCCTCTCCGGCCGCAAGGGCACCCGCAGCCGGGTGCTGCTGATCGCCGGCCGCCCCGGCTCCGGCCGCACGGCCCTCGCCGAGGAACTGCTGCGGGAGCTGGCGGACGGCCACCCCGACGGCGTGCTGCGGGCCACGCTGACCGGGCCGGGCGGCGAACCGGCCGACACCGGCCGCACCGCGCGCGACCTGCTGGCCGCGCTCGGCGCCGACGCCCCGCCCGGCGCCGCCGAGGACGAGCTGGCCGAGCAGCTGCGCGAAGCCCTCGCCGGGCGCCGCGCGCTGCTCTTCCTGGACGACGCACCCGGCGCCGAACAGGTGGAACCGCTGCTCCCCGACGCCCCCGACTGCCTGGTCGTGGTGGTCTCGCAGGGGCCGCTGACCGGCATCCCCGACGTCCGGCCGTGCGCCCTGGGCGGCCTGGACAGCGCGGCCGGCGTCGAACTGCTCAGCCGCTACGCCGGGCCGACCCGGATCACCGTCGACCCGCGCACCGCCGACAGCGTCGCCGAGGAGTGCGGCGGCCAGCCCGCCGCGCTGGTGCTGGCCGGGGCCTGGCTCGCCGCCCGCCCCAAGTCCTCCGTCGCCGACCTGTACCAGGCGCTGCGCGCCGTCGACCTGCCCCCGGACCTGCCGACCGGCGCCCGCCCGCTGTTCCGCGCCTTCCGGCTCGCCCACGACGCGCTGCCGGCGCCCGCCGCCCGCATACTGCGGCTGATCACCCTGGCGCCGGGCGGTCTGGTGGACGCGCACATCGCCTCCGCCCTGGCCGGCTGCTCGGTGGCGGCGGCCGCCACGACGCTCGCCGACTTCACGGCGCTCGGCCTGCTGCGCCCGGTCGCCCCCGAGGACGACGAGGCCCCCGCCGCGGACGCCGGCACCGGCGCGCCCGACCCGGCCCTGCGCCCCCGGTACCGGCTGCCCGGCTGCCTCGACCCGCTGGCGCGCGAACTGCTGCGGGAACACGAGCGCCCCGCCGACATCCAGCTCGCCCGCGCCCGGATGCTGGAGCGGACCGTACGGCTGCTCCAGTCCTGCCGGGCGATGGGCGAACCGGCCGATTCCCCCGCCCGGGAGAAGGTCGACGGACTGCCGCGCTCGCTGCGCTTCTGCTCCCGGGGCGCCGCCGCGCACTGGCTGCGCAGCCGCCGCGGCGCGCTGCTCGACGCCGCCAGGATCGCCGTCGCGGACGGTGAACTCGACACCCTGGACCGGCGGTTGATGGCCGCGCTGACCCGGACCCTGCTCGTGCACCAGGGCCCCGAGGCCGCCGCGCCGGACCTCTACGCGCTGCACGGACTCGTCCTCCAGGTCGCCGAGCGGCGCGAGCTGCCGCGGGAGAAGGCGGCCGCCCTGCTGAACCTCGCGGACCTGGACGGGCAGGCCGGCCGCACCGCCCAGGCGCTGACCCGCTACCGGGGGGCGCTGGAGGCGGCCCGCTCGGTGCAGGACCCGGTCGCGACCGGGCGGGCACTGGAGTCGCTCGGCGGTACGTACACCGCGCTGGGCGACTGGCAGCGGGCCGCCGACTGGTACGGCCGGGCGCTGGAGCTACGGCTGGCCCGCGGCGAGAGCGGGGACGCGGCGCGGCTGCAGGGCCGGATCGGCGGGGCGCACACCTACGCGGGCCGGTGGGGCGAGGCGCTCAAGGCGTGGCGGGCGGCGGTCGGCACGTACCGCAGGACCGGCGACGTGGCGGGTCAGGCGCGGGCGACCGGCGAGGTGGCCCGGGTGCAGGAGTACGCGGGACGGCCCGAGGAGGCGCTGCGGACCTGCCTGGAGGCCCTCGGCATCGCCCGGAAGGCGGGCGACGGACGACTGGAGGCGGCACTGCAGCTACGGATTGCGGACACCCTCGACCGGCTCGGAGATCCGGCAGCCGCACGGCTCCATCGGGCCGTGGGGGAGCGACTCCTCGAAGATCACTCCGAGTGACCTGCGAAATCGGTAGTGCTTCTCGCGAGAATTAATGCTTTGCAAGGCTAGACAACGAGAGCTCCTTCAATAGACTGGCCGGGCCGCGTTCGGCGCGGTCAGTTCCGTCATGCAACGCATGAGGGGATAATTCCTCCTGCACCCTCTCTTTCAAGGACCGTGATCGACGTGAAGGTCGGCATCCCCCGCGAGGTCAAGAACAACGAGTTCCGCGTGGCCATCACGCCCGCCGGAGTCAACGAACTCGTCCGCCACGGCCACCAGGTCTTCATCGAGAAGGACGCCGGCGTCGGCTCCTCCATCCCGAACGAGGAGTACGTCTCCGCCGGTGCCACCATCCTGGACACCGCCGACGAGGTCTGGGGCACCGCTGACCTGCTGCTGAAGGTCAAGGAGCCGATCGCGGAGGAGTACCACCGCCTCCGCAAGGACCAGACGCTCTTCACCTACCTGCACCTGGCCGCCTCCCGGGAGTGCACCGACGCGCTGCTCGGGTCCGGCACCACCGCGATCGCCTACGAGACCGTCGAGACGGCCGGCCGCCAGCTGCCGCTGCTCGCCCCGATGTCCGAGGTCGCGGGCCGTATCGCCCCGCAGGTCGGCGCCTACCACCTGATGCGCCAGGCCGGCGGCCGCGGTGTGCTGCCCGGTGGTGTCCCCGGTGTCCACGCGGGCAAGGCCGTCATCATCGGCGGCGGCGTCTCGGGCTGGAACGCCCTGCAGATCGCCGTGGGCCTCGGCTTCCACGTCACCCTGCTCGACAAGGACATCAACAAGCTCCGCGAGGCCGACAAGATCTTCGGCACCAAGGTGCAGACGATCGTCTCCAACGCCTACGAGCTGGAGAAGGCCGTCGTCGAGGCCGACCTCGTCGTCGGCGCGGTCCTGATCCCCGGCGCCAAGGCCCCGAAGCTGGTCACCAACGAGCTCGTCGCCAAGATGAAGCCCGGAAGTGTTCTTGTCGACATCGCGATCGACCAGGGCGGCTGCTTCGAGGACTCCCGTCCCACCACGCACGCCGAGCCGACCTTCGCGGTCCACAACTCGGTCTTCTACTGCGTGGCCAACATGCCCGGCGCGGTGCCGAACACCTCCACCCACGCGCTCACCAACGCCACGCTGCCCTACATCGTGGAGCTGGCGAACCGCGGCTGGGTCGAGGCGCTGCGCCGTGACCCGGCGCTGGCCAAGGGCCTGAACACGCACGACGGCAAGGTCGTCTACGGCCCCGTCGCCGAGGCGCACGGCCTGGAGCACGTCGAACTGCGCACCCTCCTCGGCTGAGACGTCAACGACGCGCGTCAACGCTGCATATCCGGCCGGGCCTTGGCAACAAGGCCCGGCCGGTCGCATTGGGGGAGCACGGAAGCCCCTGTTCCGGAACGCCGGCCCCCAACTCGCCGCGAACGTGACCCTTTAGCCGTTTCGCGCACCCCGGAAACTTCGGTCCGATGCGACGTGCGCCCTTGACATCGGGGGTCCGGTTACCGACACATCGTGCCGGGTCCGGTGGATTGTGTTGCTGCGGACGCCCGACACGCCATAGAGTCGCCAACCGTCGGCATGGTGCCACGCTGACCTATCGATAAAGTTTCCTGGTCACATCCAAGGAGGTAAGACGACTTGTGAATGAGTCGACATTTACTCCCGGAGGTGGTCAACCAGGAGCGGTTGCAGGGGGCCAGGACCCCTCGGGGCGCGAGGCTGTCGGCTCCGTCGCGGTCCACACCTTCGCAGCCCACCAGAGCATTTCCACGACAGCCCACCAGAGCATGGACGGCCATCACGTGAACGCCATGGCCGGCGACCGGGGCAGTGGAGAACCCGCCCGTCTCGCCGACTACGACGACCTGCCCCAGGGGCACTTCTACGACCCGGACGCGGAGTACGAGCCGGACCCCGAATACGCCGCGACGCTCGCGCCGGACGCCGCGCGCCAGCGTCGGGAGCGCGTCGGCCCGACCGGACGCCCGCTCCCCTATTTCCCCATCCCGGGACCGCTGTCCGAGCACGGCCCCGCCAAGATCATCGCGATGTGCAACCAGAAGGGCGGGGTCGGCAAGACCACCTCGACCATCAACCTCGGTGCCGCGCTCGCCGAATACGGACGACGGGTGCTGCTCGTCGACTTCGACCCGCAGGGCGCCCTGTCGGTCGGACTCGGCGTCAACCCGATGGAGCTCGACCTGACCGTCTACAACCTGCTCATGGAGCGGGGCATGGCGGCCGACGAGGTGCTCCTGAAGACCGCGGTCCCCAACATGGACCTGCTGCCCAGCAACATCGACCTGTCCGCGGCAGAGGTGCAGTTGGTCAGCGAGGTCGCGCGCGAGTCGACCCTGCAGCGCGCCCTGAAGCCGCTGCTGGCCGACTACGACTACATCGTCATCGACTGCCAGCCCTCCCTCGGCCTGCTCACCGTCAACGCCCTGACGGCGGCTCACAAGGTCATCGTGCCGCTGGAGTGCGAGTTCTTCGCGCTGCGCGGTGTCGCGCTGCTCACCGAGACCATCGAGAAGGTCCAGGAGCGGCTCAACCCCGAGCTGGAGCTCGACGGCATCCTGGCGACGATGTACGACTCCCGCACGGTGCACAGCCGCGAGGTCCTGGCGCGGGTCGTCGAGGCCTTCGACGACCACGTCTACCACACCGTCATCGGCCGTACGGTCCGCTTCCCCGAGACCACCGTCGCGGGCGAGCCGATCACCACGTACGCCTCCAACTCCGTCGGCGCCGCCGCCTATCGCCAGCTCGCCAGGGAGGTGCTCGCCCGGTGTCACGCCGAGTGAGTCTGCCGGGAGCCGACGAACTGTTCCGTACCACCGGGGGAGTGGGGCTGCAGCCCTCCAGCCCCCGCCGCGCGGCGAACGGCTCCGCGGCAGGCGGCGAGGCGCCCCGGGTGCCCGCACCGGCCGGCGAGCCCGACACCGCGGAGGAGACGCCGGAGACGGCCACCGCCGTACGGCAGCGCCGGCCCGGGGCCCCCGGCGCCTGGGACGCCCCGGCGGCGACGGCCGGTGACGGCGGACCGGCCACGCCGCCGCGGGTGCCCGCCGTCGGGTCCCCCGCCGAGCACAGCGGCCGGGAGGGCGACGGCGACACCGCCAAGGGCCACCGGGCCGCGGCGGGCCAGGGCGGCCAGGCGGGTTCCGACGCGGCCGCGGCGGCCGCGCAGGCCGGCGGCCAGGGCCGCCGGCGCGGCGGCTCCCGCGGCGCCAACCGCCGCCCCAGCGGCCGGGAACGGCACGACGAGAAGATCACCGTCTATGTCTCCGCCGAGGAGCTCATGGACCTCGAACACGCGCGGCTGGTGCTGCGCGGCGAACACGGCCTCGCCGTGGACCGCGGCCGGATCGTCCGCGAGGCGGTCGCCGTCGTCCTCGCCGACCTGGAGTCGCGCGGCGACGCCAGCATCCTCGTGCGGCGGCTGCGGGGGCGCTGACGCCCGGCGCCCGCGCGGCCGGTCCGGTGCCCGTGGGACGCCGTTGTGACGGCCGCCCGCCGGGGCGGCGGAGATGTCCTGTGACGGTGGCCGCGGTGCGGAAACGTCACGCCGCGCGGGGCCGGCCGCGCCGGGTCGGCCATGGCACGGGCGCGGCGGGATAGCCTGCCTCCTCGGCGGGGTCTCCCGCCCCTGACCAGCCCGCCGCCCCCGGCGCGGGACCGCAGCACCATGGACCGCGATGCCGACGACCAACGACGACGCCCCCGCGCCCCGCGCCCGCAGACCTCTCGGGCGGGGGGCCGCCGCGGAGCCGGTGGCGCCGGATGAGCCCGCGGCACCGGTTCGGCCCGACGCGTCGGACGATACCGAGGCGACCGGGGCGGCAGGTGCGGCCGAGGCACCGGAGGCCGGCGACGCGCCCCCGGCAGCAGCCTCGGCTCCCGAGGAGGGCCCCGGCGGCTTCCCGGCCTCCGAGGCACCAGAGGCCGGCGACACGCCCCCGGAGCCCGGTGACGGGACGTTCACCCTCCGCCTGGACAACTTCGAGGGGCCCTTCGACCTCCTGCTGCAGTTGATCTCCAAGCACAAGCTGGACGTCACCGAGGTCGCGCTGTCGAAGGTGACCGACGAGTTCATGGCGCACATCCGGGCCATGGGGCCGGACTGGGATCTGGACCAGACCACCGAGTTCCTGGTCGTCGCGGCGACGCTGCTGGACCTGAAGGCGGCCCGGCTGCTGCCCGCGGCCGAGGTGGAGGACGAGGCGGACCTCGCGCTCCTGGAGGCCCGCGACCTGCTCTTCGCCCGGCTGCTGCAGTACCGCGCCTACAAGCGGATCGCGGACATCTTCAGCGGCCGGCTGGCGGACGAGGCCCGCCGCTATCCCCGTACGGTCGGGCTGGAGCCGTACCTCGCCGAGTTGCTGCCCGAGGTGGTCATCAGCACCGGAGCGGACGGGTTCGCCAGGCTCGCGGTGAAGGCGATGCAGCCCAAGGCCCGGCCGCAGGTCTATGTCGACCACATCCACGCGCCGCTGGTGAGCGTGCGGGAGCAGGCCGAGGTGGTGATGGCGCGGCTGCGGGAGGCGGGCGAGGCCGGCTTCCGCGAACTGTGCGCGGACGCGCCGGACACCCTGACCGTCGTGGCGCGCTTCCTGGCCCTGCTGGAGCTCTACCGGGAGCGGGTGGTGGTCCTGGAGCAGGAGGAGGCCCTGGGGGCGCTGCAGGTGCGCTGGACGGGCGCGGAGGGGGCCGAGCCGGTGGTCACGGACGAGTTCGACCGGGAGCCGGGGCCGCGGGACGACGCGGCGGAGCAGGGAGCAGACACGGCGAAGGAGCGGGCATGAGCGGCGTGGCCGACAGCGGGGCGTACGACATCACGGAGGCGGAGGCCGGCGCGGGCGAGGCCCCCGGGGAGCGGTCCGGCGCACCGGCCGGGGCGCTGGGCGTGGCCGAGCTGGCGCTGAAGCCCGCGCTGGAGGCCGTCTTGATGGTCGTCGACGAGCCCGCGACCGAGGAACACCTGGCCAGGGTGTTGCAGCGGCCCCGCCGTGCGGTCGCGCTGGCGCTGCGCGAGCTGTCCGACGACTACGCCCGCCAGGGCCGGGGCTTCGATCTGCGGCTGGTGGCCGGCGGCTGGCGGTTCTACTCCCGCGCCGCGTACGCGGACGCGGTGGAGAGCTTCGTCCTGGACGGGCAGCAGGCCCGGCTCACCCAGGCGGCTTTGGAGACTCTGGCCGTGGTCGCGTACCGTCAGCCGGTCAGCCGTTCCCGTGTCTCGGCCGTACGCGGCGTGAACTGTGACGGTGTGATGCGCACGCTCCTCCAGCGCGGCCTGGTGGAGGAGGCGGGGACGGAACCTGAAACAGGTGCGATCCTGTACAGGACGACGAACTACTTTCTGGAGCGGATGGGCCTGCGCGGCCTGGACGAGCTCCCTGAGCTCGCACCGTTCCTCCCCGAGGCGGACGCGGTCGAGGGCGATTCCCCGGAAGGTATCCCGTCGTTCGACGTAGACGACAGCGGCGACTCTCAGACGGATCATTGATGCGAAGCAGCGGCAGGAACAACGACAGCGGGCGGGGCAACTACCGCGGCGCGGGCAACAAGAGGGACGAGAAGCAGCAGCGCGCCGGCCGTCCCCGTCCCGAGGAGCGCCGCTACGACGTGGGCGGCCCCGGCGACCAGGGCGGAGGCAAGGACGGCCGCGGCGGCGCCAAGAGCGGTGGTCCCAAGAGCGGCGGCCCCAAGAGCGGCGGCAGCCGGGGCGCGGCGGCCCGCGGCGGCGCCAAGGGCGGTCCGCGCACCGGCGCGGCCTCCAAGGGGTCCCGCCCCGGTGCCAAGGGCGGCCCGCAGCGCGGCCGCGGCCAGGCGCCCGCGCGGCCCCGTGAGTACGACGCCCAGGTGGAGGAGCGCAACCGCGCCCGCCACAACAAGCCGCAGGTCAAGACGCCCAAGACGTTCGGCGACCAGGAGGGCGAGCGCCTGCAGAAGGTGCTGGCCAGGGCCGGTATGGGCTCGCGGCGGGCCTGCGAGGAGCTGATCGAGCAGGCGCGGGTCGAGGTCAACGGCCAGATCGTCATGGAGCAGGGCGTCCGGGTCGACCCCGAGAAGGACGAGATCAAGGTCGACGGCCTGACGGTCGCCACCCAGTCGTACCTCTTCTTCGCGCTGAACAAGCCGGCCGGTGTGGTCTCCACCATGGAGGACCCCGACGGCCGCCAGTGCCTGGGCGACTACGTCACCAACCGGGAGACGCGGCTGTTCCACGTCGGCCGGCTGGACACCGAGACCGAGGGCATCATCCTGCTCACCAACCACGGCGAGCTGGCCCACCGTCTGACGCACCCGCGCTACGGCGTCAAGAAGACCTACCTGGCCGCGATCCAGGGCCCCCTCCCGCGCGACCTGGGCAAGCAGCTCAAGGACGGCATCCAGCTGGAGGACGGCTACGCCCGCGCCGACCACTTCCGGGTCGTGGAGAACACCGGCAAGAACTACCTCGTCGAGGTCACGCTCCACGAGGGCCGCAAGCACATCGTGCGCCGGATGCTGGCGGAGGCCGGTTTCCCCGTCGACAAGCTGGTCCGTACGAGCTTCGGCCCGATCGCCCTGGGTGACCAGAAGTCGGGCTGGCTGCGCCGGATGACCAACACCGAGGTCGGCATGCTGATGCGCGAGGTCGAGCTCTAGACCCGCCGCCGTCTCCGGCGGGCCCGCAGGACGGGAAACGCCTTGCGGGCCCGCCCGGCCACCCCTTAATGTCACTGCGACATTAAGGGGTGGTTTTCCATGCTGTCCACGGGGGTCACGGGGACCGTCGCCGACTCCGACCCGATCGCCTGCCTCACCGGCGCCTTCGCGGGTGCCCACCTGGGGGCCGGCGCCCGGCCCGAGGAGTGGGCGGCCCGTATCGAGTACCGCGGCGAACTGCCGGCACTGGGGGAGGTCCGGGATGCGTGAGAACCCGGTAGCCGGTGAAACGGTCAGCGCGCGGGAGGCCGTCCTGCGCGCGGCCGGGCTGCCCGCCGTCGACCTGGGGGCCGTGGTCGCCGGACAGGACGATCCGCTGGTCTTCGCGACGGTATCGGGCGCGCACCTGTACGGCTTCCCGTCCCGGGACTCCGACGTCGACCTGCGCGGCGCCCACCTCCTGCCGGCTGCCGCCCTCCTCGGGCTGCACGAGCCGGAGGAGACCCGGACCCGGATGTGGGAGCAGGGCCGCACCGAGCTGGACCTGGTCTCGCACGACCTGCGCAAGTTCGCCCGGCTTCTGCTCCGGCGCAACGGCTACGTCCTGGAGCAGCTGGTCTCGCCCCTGGTCGTGCACACCACAGCCGTGCACGACGAGCTGCTCGCGCTGGTGCCGGACCTGCTCACCTCCCACCACGCCCACCACTACCGGGGCTTCGCCGGGACCCAGTGGCGGCTGTTCGAGAAGACCGGCGAGCTGAAGCCGCTGCTGTACACGCTGCGGGTGCTGCTCACCGGCATCCACCTCATGGACAGCGGCCGGGTCCAGCCCCATCTGCCCACGCTGGCGGACGAGTTGGCCGCGCCCGCCTACATACCGGAGCTGATCGCGGCCAAGGAGGAGGCCGAACACGGCACGGCAGGCGGCGTGGCCGGCCCGGAGCGGCTGCGCAGGGACGTCGAGGCGCTGCACGCCCGGCTGGACGCCGCGCAGGACGCGACGGCCCTGCCGGACGCTCCCGGTGCCCACGAGGCGCTGCACGACCTCCTCGTCCGCGTCAGGACGGCCGGCACCTCAGCCCAGCGCTGAGGCGCGCCGGGCCCGGAACAGGAAGTCGGCCACCCGGCCCCGGTCCGGCTCGGCCGGCAGCGGTGAGCCGGACACCGCGGCCTCGGCCTCCTCGGCCAGCCGCGCCATCCGGCGCTCCACCGTCTCCCAGGCCACCTCGCCGCGCCGGACCGCCAGCAGCTCCTCCCGGTCCGGGCCGACGTCCAGGGTGAGCCGGCCGGTGCGGAGCAGATCGCGGGAGGAGGCCAGCAGCCGCAGCAGGTGCATGGCGTGCTTCCAGCGGGGCGCGCCGTGCTGGCGCACGTCCGCCCGCAGCTGCTTGAGCTGGCCGCCGGCGTAGCCCGCGAAGGTGCGGTGGGCCTGCCGGGACAGGAAGGCGTCGCGCAGCGCGAGCAGCTCCCGGCCGGTGGCGTCGACCCGCTCCACCAGCGGGGAGTGCAGGCACTCCAGGATGGTGGGGTTGGCACGCAGCGCCAGGTGGCAGAACCGCTCCAGCTCCCAGGAGAACTCCTCCTCGCGCGGCCCCTCCACATGGGTCGGGGGCTTCTCGAATCCCCAGAACAGCGGGGTGGGGGCGAGGAAGACCCCGCGCCGGTCGGTGTCACTGGTCTCCGTGGCCAGACCGAAGGCGCGCGAGCCCATCACACAGGCGTAGACGGTGTGCTCGGCGACCAGGGTGTGACCTTCGGCGGCTTCGGACATGGCGGCGATTGTCGCTGGCGGGACGGCGAATGTCACCAGGTTTCCGGGGCGGAATGCCGCACTCCGGAAGCCGTGTCACCGTCGGTGGGCGGCCGGTCGCGGCGCCCGGAGAGTCCGCCGTCGTCCCGCGCGGCCGTCCCGCCGTACGGCCTGCGCGTACGGATTGCCGGTGCGGCTGGTTACGCTGATCAGTGCGCGCACAGATGCGTGACGTGACGCGGCACAGGACGCAGGGGAGCAGTGACGTGGCGGTACGAGCGGTCCGCGGGGCCGTCCAGCTGGAGCGGGACGACGCGGAGCACATGCAGGAGCAGGTCGGCGAGCTGCTCACCGCCCTCCTCGAACGCAACGGCCTCCGGGCGGACGACCTGATCAGCGTGTGGTTCACCGCCACCCCCGATCTCCACAGCGACTTCCCGGCCGCCGCCGCGCGCGCCCTGGGCATCACCGACGTCCCGCTGATCTGCGCCCAGGAGCTGGACATCACCGGCGCCATGGAGCGCGTGGTGCGGGTGCTCGCCCACGTCGAGACCGATCTGTCCAAGGCCGGGATCGCCCACGTCTACCTCGGCGCCGCCGGGGCGCTGCGAAAGGACATCGCGCAGTGAGGACCGCACTCGTCATCGGAACGGGCCTGATCGGCACCTCCGCCGCCCTCGCGCTGCAGGGGCGGGGCGTCCAGGTCTTCCTGGAGGACCACGACCAGGCCCAGGCCCGGACGGCCGCCGCGCTGGGCGCCGGCACCGCCGAGCCGCCCCCGGAGGCGGTCGACCTGGCCATCGTGGCCGTGCCGCCGGCCCATGTCGCGGCGGCGCTGGCCGGTGCCATCCGGCGCGGGGCGGCCCGCGCCTACATCGACGTCGCCAGCGTCAAGGGAGGCCCGCGCCGCGAGCTGGAGGCCATGGGCTGCGCGCTGACCGGCTACCTCGGCACCCACCCGATGGCCGGCAAGGAGCGCTCCGGCCCGCTGGCCGCCACCGCCGACCTCTTCGAAGGCCGGCCCTGGGTGCTCACCCCGACCCGCGACGGCGACACCGAGGTGCTCAACCTCGCCCTGGAGCTGGTCGCCCTGTGCCGGGCCGTCCCGGTGGTGATGGACGCCGACGCGCACGACCGCGCCGTCGCCCTGGTCTCGCACACCCCGCAGCTGGTCTCCAGCCTCGTCGCGGCCCGCCTCAAGGGCGCCGACGAGACCGCCGTGCGCCTCTGCGGCCAGGGCATCCGGGATGTGACGCGGATCGCGGCCTCCGATCCGGCGATGTGGATCGACATCCTCGCCGCCAATCCGGGCCCGGTCGCCGATGTGCTGGGCGAGATCGCCGCCGACCTGGACGAGACGGTCCGCTCGCTGCGCGCCCTGGAGTCCGCCGACGACGCGAAGCGCGGCAGCGGCGCCGGCGGCATCGAGGACGTGCTCCGCCGCGGCAACGCCGGGCGCGAGCGGGTGCCCGGCAAGCACGGCGCCGCCCCGGCCACCTACGAGATCGTCGCCGTGCACATCGGCGACCAGCCCGGCGAGCTGGCCCGGATCTTCGCCGACGCCGGCCGGGCCGGGGTCAATATCGAGGACGTCCGCATCGAGCACGCCACCGGCCAGCAGGCGGGCTTCATCCAGCTCATGGTGGAGCCGCAGGCCGTGCCGGGGCTGATCGCCGAGCTGCGGGAGCGGGGCTGGTCCATCCGGCAGTGACACCGTGGACGGCGCCGTGCGGGTGAGCCAGTAACCTTGTCCGAGGCCCTTATGGCCCTTGGACCCCCGCCCCGTGTAACAAGAAAGGTGTTCGTCACCGTGGAAACCGCCGCCCGGACCGCCCCGGCAGCAGTGATTGTCGCCATCGACGGCCCCGCAGGCACGGGCAAGTCCAGCACGTCCAAGGCCGTGGCCGCCAAGCTGGGCCTCGGCTACCTCGACACCGGCGCCCAGTACCGCGCGATCACGTGGTGGATGCTGAGCAACGGCATCGACGTCAACGACGCCACCGCGGTGGCCGACGCCTCCGCCAAGCCCGTGATCGTCTCCGGCACCGACCCGGCCGCCCCGACCATCACGGTCGACGGCCTGGACGCCGCGGGCCCGATCCGCACCCAGGAGGTCACCTCCGCGGTCAGCGCCGTCAGCGCCGTGCCCGAGGTCCGGACCCTGATCACCGATCTGCAGCGCAGCATCGCCGCCGAGGCGCCCGACGGCATCGTCGTCGAGGGCCGGGACATCGGCATCACCGTCCTGCCCGACGCCGACCTCAAGGTCTTCCTGACCGCCTCCCCCGAGGCGCGGGCGGCCCGCCGCAGCGGCGAGCTCAAGGGCAAGGAGGCCAGTGACCTGGCCGCCACCCGCGAGGCGCTGATCAAGCGGGACGCCGCCGACTCCGGCCGCAAGACCTCCCCGCTGGCCAAGGCGGACGACGCCGTCGAGGTCGACACCACCGAGCTCACGCTGGAGCAGGTCATCGAGTGCGTGGTCACCCTCATCGAGGGCGCCGGCGCCGAGAAGGCAGGGCGGGTCGCCCGGTGACCGACAGCGGCGGGGCCCCGAGCGAGGCGGGCGCCGCGGTCGGCCGGCGGATCGGCATCGGTCTGATGTACGGGCTGTGGCGCCCGCGGGTGCTGGGCGCCTGGCGGGTGCCGTCGGCCGGGCCGGTGATCCTCGCGGTCAACCACTCGCACGGCATCGACGGCCCGATGCTGATGGGCACCGCGCCGCGGCCGGTGCACTTCCTGATCAAGAAGGAAGCCTTCGTCGGCCCGCTGGACCCGTTCCTGCGGGGCATCGGGCAGCTGAAGGTGGACCGCGACACCACCGACCGCAAGGCGATCACCGACGCCCTCGGGGTGCTGGACCAGGGCGGCGTGCTGGGGATCTTCCCGGAAGGCACCCGCGGCGAGGGCGACTTCGCCTCCCTGCGGGCGGGCCTGGCGTACTTCGCGGTGCGCTCCGGCGCCCCGGTGGTGCCGGTGGCGGTGCTCGGCGGCAAGGACGGGCGAAGCCGGCTGTCGTCGGCCGTGCCGCCGCTGCGCTCCCGCGTGGACGTCGTCTTCGGTGACGGGTTCCAGGCAGGGGACGGCAGCGGACGGCGCACCCGTAAGGCGCTCGACGAGGCGACCGTACGGATCCAGGAGCGGCTGACCGCCCACCTGGCAGAGGCCAGGCGCCTGACCGGGCGCTGAACCAGACTTGAGCCGGTGGGCCGCGGACGAGCGGCCCACCGGCCACGAGGACCACGCGGCGGTAGCCGCACATTGAATGCGTGAGGAACGGACTTCATGAACGACCAGATCCCTACCGGCGACGAGCACGGTGCGCTTGGCGACGCCGAGTACGCGGAGTTCATGGAGCTCGCCGCAGAGGAGGGCTTCGATCTCGAGGAGGTCGGGGGCGACATCGCCGCGGCCGGCCACGGCCCGCTGCCCGTCCTCGCCGTCATCGGCCGCCCCAACGTCGGCAAGTCGACCCTGGTGAACCGCATCATCGGCCGCCGCGAGGCGGTCGTCGAGGACCGGCCGGGCGTCACCCGCGACCGCGTCACGTACGAGGCCGACTGGAACGGCCGCCGCTTCAAGGTCGTCGACACCGGCGGCTGGGAGCAGGACGTCCTCGGCATCGACGCATCCGTGGCGATGCAGGCCGAGTTCGCCATCGAGGCGGCCGACGCGGTGGTCTTCGTCGTCGACGCCAAGGTCGGTGCCACCGACACCGACGAGGCCGTCGTCAAGCTGCTGCGCCGGGCCGGCAAGCCCGTCGTCCTGGTCGCCAACAAGGTCGACGGCCCGTCCGGCGAGGCCGACGCCGCCATGCTGTGGTCGCTGGGCCTGGGCGAGCCCTACCCGGTCTCCGCGCTGCATGGCCGGGGCACCGGCGACATGCTCGACGCCGCCCTGGACGCCCTGCCCGAGGCCCCCGCGCAGACCTTCGGCACCGCGCTGGGCGGCCCCCGCCGCATCGCGCTGATCGGCCGCCCGAACGTCGGCAAGTCGTCGCTGCTGAACAAGGTCGCCGGCGAGGAGCGGGTGGTCGTCAACGAGATCGCCGGCACCACCCGCGACCCGGTCGACGAGATGATCGAACTGGGCGGCAAGACCTGGAAGTTCGTGGACACCGCCGGCATCCGCCGCCGGGTGCACCTCCAGGAGGGCGCCGACTACTACGCCTCGCTGCGCACCGCGGCGGCCGTCGAGAAGGCCGAGGTCGCCGTCGTCCTGATCGACGCGTCCGAGTCCATCAGCGTCCAGGACCAGCGCATCGTGACGATGGCCGTGGAGGCCGGACGCGCCCTGGTCATCGCCTACAACAAGTGGGACACCCTCGACGAGGAGCGCCGCTTCTACCTGGAGCGGGAGATCGAGCGGGACCTCGTGCAGATCCCCTGGGCGATGCGGGTGAACGTCTCCGCGCGCACCGGCCGCCACATGGAGAAGCTGGTCCCGGCGATCGAGACCGCGCTGGCCGGCTGGGAGACCCGGATCCCCACCGGGCGGCTGAACGCCTTCCTCGGCGAGATCGTCGCCTCCCACCCGCACCCGATCCGCGGCGGCAAGCAGCCCCGCATCCTCTTCGGCACCCAGGCGGGCACCAAGCCTCCGCGCTTCGTCCTGTTCGCCTCCGGCTTCCTGGAGGCCGGCTACCGCCGCTTCGTCGAGCGGCGGCTGCGCGAGGAGTTCGGCTTCGACGGCACGCCGATCCACATCTCGGTGCGGGTGCGCGAGAAGCGCAGCAAGAAGAAGTAGCGGCGGCCCCGGGCCGCGCGGACGGATCAGTGTCCGTGCGGCCGGGTGTCCCGCCGCGCCGGCGGCAGCGCCGCCGGAACATGGCCCCGCGGGTGGTACGACGGGCGGCTCACGACCTCCCAGTGGCCCGCGGGACCCGCCGCGCGGCTCCAACTCCCGCTGCCGCGCAGCGACTCCGGGAGCTCCGGCTCGTCCGTACGGTCCCCGGGCAGGGCCCGGAAGGCGCGGCGGTACTCGGCGTACAGCGCGTCGTAGATCGGCGTGGCCGCGGCGTGGTCCGTGGGCTGCGCCGTCCGGTGTTCGTAGGACGGGCGCATGCCGGGGATCGGGGGGCTGTACGGGGCGCGGGCGGAGGGGTCGTATGCGTGCACGTATGTGCCAACGACCCCGGTGGCCGCGGGATGCGGCTTTCGTGCGGAAATGGCTGATCGCGAGGGCATGACCGTCCGGATCGGCGGTCCTGCCCCCGCGATCGGGTGCCGGGGACGGTCAGGTGCCGGCCAGCGGCATCTCCGCGGCGACCAGGGCGCCCTTGGCCGCGGCGTTCTCCAGCGCCTCCCGCATCAGGTCCTCGCGGGGCTGGTGGCCGATGGAGCCCGCGGGCGCCGCGTACATCAGCACCGACTGCGCCTTGTTGGCGGCGGCGCGCCAGCCGTCGGAGACGGCCAGCGGCTGGTGGGCCTGCCACCAGGCGGCCTGCTGGCCGGCGGCGCCCGGCTGCAGGACGGCGTGCAGCTTGCCCATGGCCAGCAGCGCGGACCAGCCCGGGTTCGGGGCCGGGAGCTGGTTCATGTCCGTCACCGGCTGGAAGCCCTGCTCCAGGAGCAGCGGGAGGAACGCGTCGTCCGGCCCGGCCGAGCCGGGGCGGGCGATCGGGCCGTCCGGCTCGACCACCAGGGCCGGGCGCAGGTCGTTCTCGACCAGCACCAGGCCGCAGGTGATCCCGAGGGTGGCCTGGCGCGGGGCGGTGGGGAGCGGGACGGCCGGGGCGGGGTTCTGGGGGGCGGCGTCCTCTCCGGTGATGGAGCGCACGGCTCCCTGGAGCTGCTCCTCCGACACCGGGACGACCTGCGAGGGGATGCAGGTGGCGTGGGCGAACGCGAGCACCGCGGTCTCCTCGCCCACGAACAGGACGGTGCTGGTGCGCTCCTGCTCGCTGTCGCCGGGGGTCCGGCAGGAGGTGCAGTCGTAGCTGCCGGGGGCGTCGCCACCGGCCAGCAGGCGGTCGGCTTCTTCGTCGCCGATCTCGGCGCGAACGTCGTCGCTGACGTCGAGCATGCGCGGCACGGGTGGCTCCTCGATCTCTGTGCGTCAGCCGGGTGGTCTCCCGGCTCGTACCAGGACAACGGGTGACCTGCGGCAGGAGTCACGCGAGGGCGGGAACAGAATCGAACCAATCCCCGCACAGCGGAAATCCATGGAAAGCCGCCCCAGAAGCGGTCACATAACGCCAACTCTTGCGCAGAACCTGCTGCAGTCGGCGGTGTTCCGTACACCGGACCGGGTGGGTGCGGGGGCCCGCGGGCGTGGCGCGCTGGTCAGCGCCCGGCGGCTGCTTACCGTCACCGGCTATGTCGGACAACTCTTCGGCGCCTCGGCGCTTCGTGGGATCCGTCGGGCTGCTCACCGCGGCCGCCGCCCTCGTGCTGTGCCTGCCCGGCGACGCCGTCGCCGACGGGGCGGGCGGCGACGGCGGCGGGGGCAAGGGCGCGCACGCCTGCGCCGCCGACCAGTGGCCCTGGGGCTGCCTCGCCGAGTGCGAGAGCAGCGGGGACTGGCACGTCAACACCGGCAACACCTTCTACGGCGGGCTGCAGTTCTGGCAGCCCACCTGGGAGGCCTTCGGCGGCCTCGACTTCGCGGAGCGGGCCGACCTCGCCAGCCGCGGCGAGCAGATCAAGATCGCGAAGCGGGTGCAGGCCGCCCAGGGATGGGGCGCCTGGCCCGAGTGCGCCCAGCGCTACGGGCTGATCCCGCCCGCCCGGACCCATGTCGTACGGCGCGGGGAGACGCTCGGCGAGATCGCCGAGAAGTACCACGTGAAGGGCGGCTGGCGGGCGCTGTACAGCGCCAACCGCTCGACCATCGGACCGGACCCCCGCAAGCTGCCGGTCGGCATCAAGCTGCGGCTCCCGCGGAAGGCGAAGGCGCACTCCCGGCCGGAGAGCGACGACTGACGGTCGGACGGCGGGAGCCCGGCCGGGCCCGGACGGCGGCCGTCCCGCGCCCCGGTCCGGCCCGGCGCAGGGCCTGGTCACGCGGTGCGGACCGAGGGGATTTCGGCCCGGAGGGTTCCCCGGCCCGGCTTCCGATGACCTAACTTTTGCGGAACAACTTGGCGAAAGGCCCAACCAGGAACCCTGATTCGCGGTCCTACCGGTCGGCAGGGGGCCGCGTCGCGCCAACGGGAGGGGGGTGCGACGCGGCCCACGGGGAGACCACGACCGGAAGACCAGGGGACACGGGGACGGATGCACATCTCATTCCTGATACACAATGCCTACGGCATCGGGGGGACGATCAGGACGACGTTCAACCTCGCGCGCACGCTCGCCGAGCAGCACGAGGTCGAGATCGTGTCGGTGCTGCGCCACCGCGACGACCCGGTCTTCGACCTCGGTCCGCGGGTCGCCCTGCGGCACCTGGTGGACCTCAGGGAGAACAGCCCCGGCTACGAGGGCGCGGACCCCGCGCACGCCCGCCCCGCCAGGATATTCCCCGCCGCCGAGAACCGGTTCGGCCAGTACAGCGAGCTGACCGACCGCCGGATAGCCCAGCACCTGCGCCGGCTGGAGACCGACGTGGTGGTCGGCACCCGGCCCGGACTCAATGTGCACATCGCCAAGCAGGCGCGCCGCGGCCCGGTCCGGATAGGCCAGGAGCACCTCACCCTCGACACCCACAGCCGGGCGCTCAAACTGGCGCTGCGCAGCGCCTATCCGCGCCTCGACGCGGTCACCACCGTCACCGAGGCCGACGCCCGCACCTACCGCAGGACGCTGCGGCTGCCCGGAGTGCGCGTCGAGGCGGTGCCCAACAGCGTGCCGGAGCCCGCTCTCGCACCCGCCGACGGCAGCGGCAAGTGGGTCGTCGCGGCCGGCCGGCTCGCCCGCGTCAAGCGTTACGACGTCCTCATCCGCGCCTTCGCCCACGTCGCCGCCGAGCGGCCCGACTGGCGGCTGCGGATCTACGGCGGCGGCGCGGAGAAGGCCGCGCTGCGCGCCCTGATCGACGAACTCGGCCTGTACAACCACGTCTTCCTGATGGGTCCGGCCAACCCCCTGGAGCCCGAGTGGGCCAAGGGCTCGATCGCGGCGGTCTCCTCCAGCCTGGAGTCCTTCGGGATGACGATCGTCGAGGCCATGCGCTGCGGGCTGCCGGTGGTCGCCACCAACTGCCCGCACGGGCCCGGCGAGATCATCGACGACGGGGTGGACGGCCGGCTGGTGCCGGTCGGCAACCCGGAGGCGCTGGCCGGCTCGCTGCTCGCGCTGATCAACGACGACGCCGCCCGCAAGCGGATGGGCGAGGCCGCGCTGGTCTCGTCGGCCCGCTTCGACCCGGCCGCGGTCGCCGGACGCTACGAGGAGCTCTTCGGCGAGCTGCTCGCCCGCGGGCGGGGCAACCGGCTGCGCGGCAGCCTGCATCGCGCCCGGGGAGCCCTGCTCGGCGGCGCGTACGCCACCAAGGACGCGGCCCGCGCCGCACTGAGAGGGGTGCGGACGGTATGACCGCGCCGAGCCGACTGACGGTCACCGGAGACGAGATGAAGGAGTCCTCCGCCATCGATCCAGAACCCATGGTTCCGGCGCGCGCGGGAACCGACCGCCCCGAGCGGGCGGCCGAACCGGCCGGGGCGGCGCCGGTGGAGCTGAGGGCCGACTGCATCGCCGACTCCGCCGGCGGCCTCACCTTCGACCTGAACGCCCCTCAGGAGACCCCGGGCGCCTGGAGCGCGGCGCTGGTGCTGCGGCTGCGCGGCGGCGACGGCGCGGACGACGAGGTGCGGCTGCCGCTCGGGCCGAACGGCGCCGGGCGCCTGCGCGCCGTGCTGCCCAGCACCGTCCCCCTCGCCGAGGGCCGCTGGAACGCCTACGCCGACCTCGGCGACGGCCAGGACCCGCGGCGCCTGCTGCCGGGCCTCAACGACCTGCGGTCGCTGGTGGACCGCCGGCCGCTGGCGGGCATCGGCCGGCTCGGGGTGCGCATCCCGTACGCGACCAAGTTCGGCAACCTCGCGCTGCGCAGCTGGCGGCGCGGTCCGCACGCCGAGGCCGGTGACATCCTCGTCGCGCCCGACGGCATGACGGTCTCCGGCCGGCTCTACGGCGCCGCGCCGGGCGCCGGTGCCCGCGCCGAGGCCCGTGCGCGCCGCGATGCGGCCTCGACGGACGCCGCGCCGGCCACCGTCACCGTCCCGCTGACCGTGGAGGGCACGGAGTTCACCTTCACCCTGCCCTACGAGGAGCTGGCCGCCCGCTGGGAGCAGGGCAGCGAGCCCTGGGACCTGTGGCTGCGCCCCGCCGAGGGCGCCCGGCCGGTGCGCCTGGCCCGCCTCCTGGACGACGTCGCCGACAAGAAGCAGGTCTTCAGCTACCCGGCGCTGCCGGTGCCCTCCGGCACCGGGCGGCTCCGGGTCGGTCCGTACTACACGCTCGACAACGACCTGGCCGTACGGGTCGCGGGCCCCGCCGAGGACTGACGGGCCCCGTCCGCGGTCCGCCCGCGGTCCTCGTGACGTATCGAGGACCGCGGCTGTCCGCAAGGGCTGCGAGACTCGGACCATGTTGGAGACCTCGGCACGTCTGCTGCGTCTGCTCTCCCTGCTGCAGGCCCACCGCGAGTGGTCCGGCGCGGAGCTCGCCGACCGGCTCGACGTCACCCCGCGCACGGTGCGCCGGGACATCGACCGGCTGCGCGAGCTGGGCTATCCGGTCCACTCGGCGCCGGGCACCGCCGGCGGCTACCGCCTCGGGGCCGGCGCCGCACTCCCGCCGCTGCTGCTGGACGACGAGGAGGCGGTGGCGGTCGCGGTCGGGCTGCGCACCGCGGCGGCGGGCGGGGTCGAGGGCATCGAGGAGTCCTCGGTGCGGGCGCTGGCGAAGCTGGAACAGGTGCTGCCACACCGGCTGCGGCGCCAGGTCGGTGCGCTGAACGCCTTCACCGTCCCGCTGCCCGGCGGCGGGCCGCGGGTGGACCCGAACGTCCTCACCGAACTCGCGCACGCCTGCCGGGACCGCCACCGGATCCGCTTCGACTACACCGCCCACGACGGCACGGTCTCCCGCCGCATCGTGGAACCGCACCGCCTGGTCAGCGCCCGGCGCACCTGGTACCTCGTCGCCTGGGACACCGACCGCGGGGACTGGCGCACCTACCGGGCCGACCGCCTCACCCCCACCCCGCCGCACGGGCCGCGCTTCACGCCCCGCCCGCCACCGGCCGAGGACCTCGCCGAGTACGTCGCCCGGGGCATCTCCACCCGGGTCTACGCCCGGCGGGCCACCGTGCTGCTGCACGCCCCGCTGGAGCGTGCCGCGGAGCGCATCGGCCCGGCCGCCGGAACCCTCGAAGCAGTCGACGAGCGGACCTGCCTGCTGCGGACCGGGGCGCACAGCCTGGAGCTGATGGTGCTCCACATCGTGCTGACGGGCTTCGACTTCGAGGTCCGTGAGCCGCCGGAGCTGCTCGACCGCGTCCGGGAGGTCAGGGACCGGCTGTCCCGGGCACTGGCGGCGCCGCCACCGGCTGCTTCCCCACCTCCGGATGGTGCAGATCGAACGCGGGGGACTCGGAACGGATCCTCGGCAGGGTCGTGAAGTTGTGCCGGGGCGGCGGCGAGGAGGTCGCCCACTCCAGGGAGCGGCCGAACCCCCAGGGGTCGTCGCCGGCGGTCCTGGTGCCGTGCCGGGTGGTCCGCCAGACGTTGTAGAGGAACGGCAGCGTGGACAGGCCGAGCAGGAAGGAGCCGACGGTGGAGAGGGTGTTCAGGGCCGTGAAGCCGTCGGCGGCCAGATAGTCGGCGTAGCGTCGCGGCATGCCTTCCACGCCCAGCCAGTGCTGGACGAGGAAGGTGGTGTGGAAGCCGACGAACAGTGTCCAGAAGTGGATCTTTCCCAGCCGTTCGTCGAGCAGCTTGCCGGTGAATTTCGGCCACCAGAAGTAGAAGCCCGCGTACGTGGCGAAGACGACCGTCCCGAAGACGACGTAGTGGAAGTGGCCGACGACGAAGTAGGAGTCGGTGACGTGGAAGTCCAGCGGCGGTGAGGCGAGGATGACGCCGGTCAGCCCGCCGAACAGAAAGCTCACCAGGAACCCGATCGACCACAGCATCGGCGTCTCGAAGGACACCGAGCCGTGCCACATGGTGCCGATCCAGTTGAAGAACTTCACCCCGGTCGGCGCCGCGATCAGGAACGACATGATGGAGAAGAACGGCAGCAGCACCGCCCCCGTCACGAACATGTGGTGCGCCCAGACCATCACCGACAGGGCCGTGATGGCCATCGTCGCGCCGATGAGCATCACATAGCCGAAGATCGGCTTGCGGGAGAAGACCGGGATGATCTCCGTGATGATGCCGAAGAACGGCAGCGCGATGATGTAGACCTCGGGATGGCCGAAGAACCAGAACAGGTGCTGCCACAGCAGCGCACCGCCCCACTGCGCCTCGAACACCACCGACCCGAACTGCCGGTCCGCCTCCAGCACCAGCAGCGCCGCCGCCAGGACGGGGAACGCCATCAGGACCAGGATCGAGGTGAAGAGGATGTTCCAGGTGAACACCGGCATCCGGAACATCGTCATCCCGGGCGCGCGGAGCACGAGGATCGTGGTGATGAAGTTGACGGCACCGAGGATGGTGCCGAAGCCGGCCAGCGCCAGCCCCATGATCCACATATCGGCGCCGACGCCGGGGGAGCGGACCATCGAGTTCAGCGGTGCGTAGGCCGTCCACCCGAAGGCCGGGCCGCCGAAGGGCGTGAGGAAGCTGCCCAGCACGATCAGGCCGCCGAAGAGGAACAGCCAGTACGAGAGCATGTTCAGCCGCGGGAAGGCCACGTCCGGCGAGCCGATCTGCAGCGGCATGATCTCGTTGGCGAAACCGGCGAAGGCGGGGGTGGCGAACAGCAGCAGCATGATCGTGCCGTGCATCGTCACCGCCTGGTTGAACTCCTCCGCGTCGATGATCTGCAGCCCTGGCCGGGCCAGTTCGGCGCGCATCACCATCGCGAGCAGCCCGCCCACCAGGAAGAAGCCGAACGCGGTGATCAGGTAGAGATGCCCGATCTTCTTGTGGTCGGTGGTCGTCAGCCAGTCGACCAGCACCGCCCCGCGGCGCCGGGCCCCCGGGGGCCGGAGAGCGGCCCGGTCGGTGTCCGTAACCATCCGCTGCACCTCGTTCGTCGAAGGTGTACTGGGGCCCGGCACATGATGCTCGCGCGGACGGCGCGGAGCGAGGTGGCGCTCCGGTCCGTTCCGGTGGGATCGGGCGGGGCCGGCGGAGCGGCCGGCGGGCGGGCCGGAGCGGCCGCCGGGACCGGCAAGCCGGGCGATGTGCGGAAAATGTGTGCGGAGTGTGGCGCGTGGGACAAATTCCCGGCGGCCGATAAGGGCACCGGGTAAAGGGAATCCGCCGTTTACGGAGGATTGTTTTCGGACGGCCCGCCGCGAGGTGCCGGGCAAACGCTCCCGTTTCGCATTCGATCAAGGTGGAATTCCGGCCGGGCAAAATTCCACCCGGATGCGCGATCGCACGGCGCGTAAGGGTGACGGAAGTTCCGGCAAACGCACCGGTGTCGGCTGTGACACAAGTGTGACCAACGCCGGACCGGGTGGTCACCGGGGTGTGCGAGGGCCGCCCTTCCGCGGGCCGCCGGGGGCGCCTACGGTGGCTGTCATGGACGTACCGAACCTTCCCGACAACCCCCAGGACGACATCGACGCGTATGTCGGCCTCGCCCAGCAGGACGCCGAGGAGCAGGCCAGGGGGCGTGGCTGGACGACCGTCCGCGCGCTGCCGCCGGGCGCGATCGTCACCATGGAGTACCTGGCCGGCCGGATCAACTTCGAGGTCGAGGACGGCACGGTGCACCGCACCTGGCAGGGCTGAGCGCCGCACCGACGACGAAGGACCCGCCCGCTCCCCGGGGAGCGGGCGGGTCCTTCGTCGCGGGGTGGGGTGTGCGTACCGGCCCCGCCGCCTGTGGTGGGCTCAGCCGCTCGCGTTGCGGCCGCGCCCGGACGTCGGGCTCAGCGGAATGGTGCGCGGCATCCGGTCCGCGTGCGGCGGCCGCCGGCTGCCGGCCGGTGCGGCCGGGGCGCGCTCCGAGCGGATGGTGTACGGGCGCGACGGGTGGTGCGGCCAGCCGTCCGGGGTATGGGCGGCGGACCGGCCGCCGGTGCCCGCGGAGATCGGTTCGCGGACGAGCACCTCGCCGTCGGGGGCGATGCGCTGCCGGGAGACGCCGGGGGCCAGTGAGCCGACCGGCAGCGGGCCGCGCAGCGAATCGGGGCGCAGCCGCAGCCAGAGCCGCAGCAGGATGCCCATGAGGCGGTCCTCGAACCAGGTGATCCCGGGCTCCAGCCACGGCATCGCCAGCAGCACCAGCAGTCCGGCCGCCCAGCCGAGCAGCACGTCGCTGACCCAGTGGGTGCCGAGGTAGACGGTGGTCATGCCGACGCCCAGCGCGCCCAGCGCGGCGATCACCGACAGCGTCCGGCGGCGCAGCGAGGTGGTCGCCAGGTAGGCCAGCACACCCCAGGTCACCACGGCGTTCGCGGTGTGGCCCGAGGGGAATATGTCGCCGCCGAGCCCCATCTCGTTGGCGCCGACCACGGTCGCGTAGTGCGGGCCGAGCCGGCCCATGCCGAGCTTGGCGGCGCCCACGGTGATGTTCAGCAGCAGCAGCGAGGCGCCGAGCACCAGCAGCGGGTGGAGGTTGCGCTGGCGCCAGCAGCGCCAGCCCAGCCAGGCCGCCACCGCCACCGCGGTCGGTCCGCGCTGCCCCAGTACAACGAAGTAGTCGAGGAAGGCATGGATCTCGGGCCATTGCTTGTACGGCCTGAAGAACATGACTTGCCAGTCGAACGTGACCAGCCATGAAGTGGCGAGCACCCCGGCCACGATCGCGAGATACACCGCCAGCGTGCCCCAGAACAGCCACATGCGGGTCCGGGTCATGCTGGGCGGTCGGACGCGATCGGTCGGGCGCTCCTCCATCTGGTCGAGCTTGTCATCGGTACGCACTCAATCGACGTTACCGCGTGTGATGTAGGTGCTTGGTCAAACTGTGCGCTTTGTAATGACGATGTGATGTGGAATGTGTCTCAATCGGGGCTTCGTTACAAGGATTTGGAAGAGAATTCCCGGCGATTCCCAAACGCTTCCCCGGGCCCGCGTGTCGTCACCCTGAGCGCCTTATCTGCTTTTCGCCGGCAGAGTTTATCCGGCCGTCGCCCGGGGGCCGCTCGTCGTTTCCCGGGGTGGATCACGGAGAGGGTTCGCATGATGACGGTGTGTGCTCGGAGGTCAGGGCGGCCCGGACCCGTTCAGCCAGAACGCCCCGTACGCCGCCGAGCCCGCCGCCACCAGGCCGACGACCGCCCAGGCCCGCACCGGGCGCCATCGCGCGAGCCCCGCGGCGAGCGGCAGCAGCAGCGGATACGCCGGCAGCATCAGCCGCGGTTTGGAGCCGAAGTAGCCCTTGGCGGTCAGCGCGAGCAGCAGCACGGCCCCGCAGTAGACCGCCAGCGGCAGCGGCTGGCCCTGCCGCACGCCGCGCAGATACAGCCAGACCACCAGCCCGACGCCGACGAGCAGCCCGAGCCCGGCCGCGAACGCGGGCCCCGACAGCTGCCGCCAGACGAAGGCGCCGAAGGCGAGCCCCCCGTCGAAGCCGTTGCCCCACTCGCCCTGGACGTCCAGGTAGCCGGTGAACGAGCCCTGCCGCGCGCCCACCCACAGGAAGAAGCCGCACCAGCCGAGCGGGGCGAGCAGCACACCGGGCAGCAGGCCGGGCCGGGCGCGCAGCGCCGCGCGCACCCCCGCGCCGCAGGACCGCTGCCGCCACAGCGTCACCGCCGCGGTGATCCACACCGCCGCGACCACCGCCGCGCCCACCGGCCGGGTCAGCCCGGCCAGCGAGGCCAGGACCCCCGCCCCCGCCCAGCGCCCGGTCAGCACGGCGTACAGGCTCCAGGCCGCGAGCGCGGTGAACAGCGACTCCGAGTACGCCATCGACTGCACGATCCCGACCGGCACCGCGGCCCACAGCGCCGCCAGGGCGACCCCGGCCCGGTGTCCGTGGAGCCGCTCGCCGGTCGCGTACAGCGCCCAGGCCGCGGCCAGCGAGGCCAGCCAGGACACCACCATCCCGGCGTCGGCGGCCGACAGCGGCGACAGGGCGGACAGGCCGCGCTCCAGCCACGGCAGCAGCGGGAAGAAGGCCAGGTTGGAGTGCACCTCGCCGGTGGGCAGCCGCACGGTGTAGCCGTAACCCTGCTCGGCGACCCGGGTGTACCAGAGCGCGTCCCAGCGGGCGGTCAGCAGCGTGTGCCAGTCCTTGCCGTCGGCCGCGGACCAGACCGCGAGGACCACGAGCCCCAGCAGCCGGACCGCCGCGAAGGCCGCGAGTGCGGGCGCGGCCCGGCGCAGCGCGGCGCGTACGGCCGGGATGGCGCGCGGCGGGCGGCCGGGAACGGCGGCGGAGGCAAGATCGTTCATCACGAGGATTATCCAGGGTGGCCGAGGAGCGACTGCCGGCCGCGGGAGGGCAACGCAAAGGGCTGCGATGAGCGTCTCATCGTGAGGTGAGCCACGCGGCACCCACCGGGACTCGCGTAGTCTGACGTCTCTACTCGCTTGTGCCGCCGGTTCCCCCGGGGCGTTGTCGCGCCCTGATCCGTGGCCGCGAGAGCATGACTGGAGGTGCTGCATGTCCGGGACGACCGCGTCCGGCAGTGGACGGACGGCTGGTGTTCCCCGGCTCACCGGCGGCGGCGCGAACCGCTGGACCGTATTGATCGTGCTGTGCGTCAGCCTGCTCTTCGTCGCGCTGGACACCACGATCCTGTACGTCGCCGTGCCCTCCGTCACCGAGGACCTGCGGCCGGGGCCGGTCGAACTCCTCTGGATCGTCGACGTCTACCCGCTGATCGCGGCCTCGCTGCTGATCCTCTTCGGCACCCTCGGCGACCGCGTCGGCCGCCGCCGCATCCTCCTTCTCGGCTACGGCCTCTTCGGTCTCGCCTCGGCCGCCGCCGCGCTCGCGCCCAACCCGCAGATCCTGATGGTGGCCCGCGCCCTGCTCGGCATCGGCGGCGCCATGATCATGCCGGCCACGCTGTCGATCCTGCGTCAGGTCTTCCCCGACCGGCGCGAGCGAGCGGTCGCCATCGGCGTGTGGAGCGCGGTGGCCGCGGTCGGCGCCGCGGTCGGTCCGGTGCTCGGCGGGTTCCTCGTCGAGAACTTCTGGTGGGGCTCGGTCTTCCTCATCAACATCCCGATGATGGCCGTGATGCTGCTGGTCGGGCGGTGGCTGCTGCCGGAGTCGCGCGGTGAGCGCAACGGCCCCTGGGACGTGATCGGCGCGATCGTCGCGGCCCTCGGAGTGCTGGGCGTCGTCCTCGGCGTGAAGCGGATCGGCAGCGGCACGGCCGTGCTGGGCGTGACCACGCTCCTGCCCATCGTCCTCGGGGTGCTGCTGCTGGTCGTGTTCGTCCGCCGCCAGCGCCGGCGCGAGCACCCGCTGATCGACATGCGGCTGTTCGCCCGGCCCGCGTTCGGCACCTCCGTCGGCTGCATCGTGCTGGCCATGCTCGCCCTGGTGGGCCTGCAGCTGATCGCCGTCCAGTACCTCCAACTCGTCCTCGGGCTGAGCCCGCTGGAGACCGGCCTGCGGATGCTGCCGCTGGTCTTCGCCGCGATGGCCGCGGGCCTGACCGGCTCGAAGATGCTGCAGGCCCTCGGGCCGCGCGCCATGGTCTCCCTCGGCTTCGTGCTGACCGCGACCGCCGTGCTCTGTCTGACCGCGATGAGCAGCCAGGACCGTCCGTGGCTGCTGTCCCTGGGCTTCGTCCTGCTCGGCTTCGGCTTCCAGTCCACGCTGTTCGGGGCGTACGAGTCGATGCTCAGCGAGGCGCCCGCCGAGCAGTCGGGCGGCGCCGCCGCGATCGGGGAGACCTCCTACCAGCTCGGCGCCGGGATCGGCGTCGCCCTGCTCGGCAGCGTCATGAACGCCGCCTACGCCCCGGGCCTGAACCATGTCGACGGCGTCCCCCGGCACGCCTCGGCCTCGGCCGCGCACTCCCTGGGCGAGGCGTACAAGGTGGCCGCGGGACTGGGCGAGGGCGCCAGGGCCGCGCTGCGCGAGGCCGCCCGGGAGTCCTTCGTGCGCGGGCTGCACGTCACCCTCGTCGCCAGCGCCGTGCTGCTGCTGATCGGCGCGGGCATCGCGCTGCGGCTGCCGCGCCGGGCGGCGGACTCCACGGAGCGGGCCGAGGCGGACGGGGAGCCTGCTCCGGGCGAGGGCACGGCCGGCGCCGCCCGCGAGGGCGAGCCCGCCCCGGCGCGTTCCGGCCGCTGACCGGCGCGGCGTCCCGCGCGGCCGCCCCGCCGTGGCGGCGGTGACCCTTGCCGCGCGGCACGGCGGGCCGTACCGTCGGGAGCGAGATAACTACCGCTGCTAGTTTTTCGCGCGAGCGCCGAACCCGCCGGAGGCCCCGTCATGTCCGCACAGCCGTTCCGAGCTTCCTCCGCGGTGCCGCCGTTCGACCCCGGTGACCCCCTGGGCCTGGACGACCTGCTGACCGACGAGGACCGCGCGGTCCGCGACACCGTCCGCGGCTGGGCCGCCGACCGGGTGCTGCCGGGGATCGCCGACTGGTACGAGCGCGGCGAACTGCCCGGCATCCGTGAACTCGCCCGCGAACTGGGCTCCCTGGGCGCCCTCGGGATGTCCCTGACCGGCTACGGCTGCGCCGGGGCCTCGGCCGTCCAGTACGGCCTGGCCTGCCTGGAGCTGGAGGCCGCCGACTCCGGCATCCGCTCGCTGGTCTCCGTCCAGGGCTCGCTCGCCATGTACGCGATCTGGCGCTTCGGTTCCGAGGAGCAGAAGCAGCAGTGGCTGCCCCGGATGGCGGCCGGCGAGGCCATCGGCTGCTTCGGCCTGACCGAGCCCGACATCGGCTCCGATCCCGCGGCGATGCGCACCCACGCCAAGCGCGACGGCGGGGACTGGGTGCTCAACGGCCGCAAGATGTGGATCACCAACGGCTCGGTGGCCGGCGTCGCGGTGGTCTGGGCCCGCACCGACGACGGCATCCGCGGGTTCGTGGTCCCCACGGACACCCCGGGGTTCTCGGCCCCCGAGATCAAGCACAAGTGGTCCCTGCGGGCCTCGGTGACCAGCGAACTGGTCATGGACGACGTACGGCTGCCGGCCGACGCGGTGCTCCCTGAGGTCACCGGGCTGCGCGGCCCGCTCGGCTGTCTCAGCCACGCCCGCTACGGCATCGTCTGGGGCTCCATGGGGGCCGCCCGCGCCAGCTTCGAGGCGGCGCTGGACTACGCGAAGTCGCGCGAGCAGTTCGGCAGGCCCATCGGCGGCTTCCAGCTCACCCAGGCCAAGCTCGCCGACATGGCCGTCGAGCTGCACAAGGGCATCCTGCTGGCCCATCACCTGGGGCTGCGGATGGACGCGGGGCGGCTGCGCCCCGAGCAGATCAGCTTCGGCAAGCTGAACAACGTCCGGGAGGCGATCGAGATCTGCCGCACGGCCCGGACGATCCTCGGCGCCAACGGGATCTCGCTGGAGTACCCCGTCATGCGGCATGCGACCAACCTGGAATCGGTGCTGACCTACGAGGGCACCGTCGAGATGCACCAGCTGGTGCTCGGCAAGGCGCTCACCGGCCTGGACGCCTTCCGGTGAGCGGGCCCGCCCGCTGACGCCGGCCGCTGTGCGATCCGGGGGCCCGCTCCTTCGCGCCTGCCGCCGCGGGCCCCCGGACCCCGGCCGACAGCACGCGGGTCGCGCTCAACTCTGGTTGAAGAAACCGCCGTTGCGGTGCCCGCGGGCCTCGCCGCTGACGACCTTGTAGTCGGCGGGGGTCAGCAGGAACACCCGGGTGGCGACCCGCTCGATCGAACCGCGCAGCCCGAAGGTCAGGCCGGCCGCGAAGTCCACCACGCGCTTGGCGTCGGAGGGCTCCATGGCCGTCAGGTTGACGATGACCGGGACGCCGTCCCGGAAGAGTTCGCCGATGCCGCGGGCGTCCCGGAAGCTCTCCGGAGTGACCGTGGCGATGCGGGTGCCCTGGTCCTGGGCGGCCTCGTCGGCCACCCGGACCCGGGGGTCGGTGACCCAGGGGCTCTCGCCCGAGTCGCCGGCATCGGGTCCCTCGGCGTAGTCGTCGTCGTAGTAGCGCTCGTCATCACTGTCGTCGACGAGGCCAAGCCAGGCGCTCGCCTTGCGCACCGATCCCATTGACGCCTCCTCTCACCCGCGGTGTCTGTGTGTGTACCCCTATCGTCGTCCATCAGGCCGACAGTGTGCCAAGTGGATAGCCGCCGCACGGGGGGTTCGTGACACATCTGGTGCAAAGAGGGTGGCGCGGCATCAGCTCATGCGCCCCGTAAGGAAACTGACAGTATGAAGAACGTGACGGTCGGTACCTGACCCGGTGGCGGTGGCAAAGCGGTCAGTGCCGGGCGGACCGGACCAGCGGGTCGGTTCAGGTGTGCGACCAGTGCGGATGCCCGGCCGCTCCGGTGGCCGGGGTCGGCGGGTCTCCGGCGGGCCGATCCGGGACGTCTTCGGGGCCGAGGATGTGGGCTCGTCCTTCCTGGCGTCCGAGGCCGTATCCGTGGCGGGCGCGGCGGCGCTCGGCCCGCGGCCGCGGAACCGCCTCGGCCGCCGGTTCGTCCCATCTCCGACCGAGGGGGTCAGCGCCGCCCCGGCGGCCCGCAACGCGGCTGCCGGGGCGCTGTGTTGGGGCCGTGCGGCCGTGAAGCGGGTGTATCCGGCACAAGACATTCGTGTGAGCCTCTTGCGCCGCGGGGGCGGCGCGCCCGAAACTCCGCTCAGCGCTTGTCAGGGGCACGCTGAAAATGAACGTGCGGATTCCCGCGTGCCCTTCGGCTGCGCCTCACGGGCTGCCCACCGGCGGCCCCCCGATCCCCCTCGGAGGAATCAGTGAGGAACGAGCGCACCATCCCCCGCAGCGGCGTAGCGAGACGCACCCGGCTGATCGCCGTGGCGTCCGGACTGGTGGCCGTCGGTGCCATCGCCATCCCCACCGCCAACGCACAGATACCCGCCCCCACGAAGACGTTCAGCGCCACCCAGCTCTCCGCCGCCGGCCAGGCGGTGCGCACCGCGGATGTCGCGGGCACCGCCTGGCGGGTCGACAGCAGGACCCACACCCTGATCGTCACCGCCGACCGCACGGTCTCCCAGGCCGAGATCGCCAGGATCGAGCGGGCCGCCGGCAGCAACGCCGACGCGGTCCGCATCGACCGGATCGCGGGCACCTTCCGCAAGTTCATCTCCGGCGGCGACGCCATCTACGCCCCCAGCTGGCGCTGCTCACTGGGCTTCAACGTCCGCAGCGGCAGCACCTACTACGCCCTGACCGCCGGTCACTGCACCGACGGCAACCCGCCGTGGACCACCGGCTCGGGGGCGAGCATCGGCCCGACCGCGGGCAGCAGCTTCCCCGGCAACGACTACGGCATCATCAAGTACACCGGCTCGGTGTCGCACGCGGGCACCGTCGGCAGCCAGGACATCACCAGCGCCGGCACCCCGACCGTCGGCCAGACGGTCACCCGCCGGGGCTCCACCACGGGCACCCACAGCGGCAAGGTCACCGCGCTGAACGCCACCGTCAACTACGGCGGCGGCGACATCGTCTCCGGACTCATCCAGACCACCGTCTGCGCCGAGCCCGGCGACAGCGGCGGCCCCCTCTACTCCGGGACCAAGGCCCTCGGCCTCACCTCCGGCGGCAGCGGCGACTGCACCTCCGGCGGCACCACGTTCTTCCAGCCGGTCACCGAGGCGCTGAGCGCCTACGGGGTGAGCGTCTACTGACGCCGCCCGGCTGACGTCCGTAGGGACCGTCCGGTGCGCACCGGACGGCCCGCGCGGAGCGTCCCGTGCACGAGCGCCGGATCCGGATCCGGCGGTACGAGGGCCCCCGTCCGCCGGCGGACGGGGGCCCGGCCGCGCGCGAGCGTGCCTCGACCGCCCTCCCGAGCCGGGCATACCATGGTAAACAACGCGATTCGGACGGTGTGCGGCAGGTTTCAGGGAGCCGTGATGGTCGAAGAACTGGTGACGGCCGGGGTGGCGCTGGCCTCCGTGGGTGCCGTGTACTTCGTGGCCGCGGCGCGGGTGATCAAGCAGTACGAGCGCGGCGTGGTGCTCCGGCTGGGGCGGCTGGCCTCCGAGGTGCGCGGGCCGGGGTTCACCATGATCGTTCCGGGTATCGACCGGCTGCGCAAGGTCAACATGCAGATCGTCACGATGCCGGTGCCCGCCCAGGAGGGCATCACCCGGGACAACGTGACCGTCCGGGTCGACGCCGTCGTCTACTTCAAGGTCGTGGACGCCGCCGACGCGGTCGTACGGGTCGAGGACTACCGCTTCGCGGTCTCGCAGATGGCACAGACCTCGCTGCGGTCGATCATCGGCAAGAGCGAACTGGACGATCTGCTGTCGAACCGGGAGAAGCTCAACCAGGGCCTGGAGCTGATGATGGACAGCCCGGCCATCGGCTGGGGCGTCACCGTCGACCGGGTGGAGATCAAGGACGTCTCGCTGCCGGAGACGATGAAGCGGTCGATGGCCCGCCAGGCGGAGGCCACCCGCGACCGGCGCGCCCGGGTGATCAACGCCGACGCCGAGCTGCAGGCGTCGAAGAAGCTGGCCGAGGCGGCCGGGGCGATGTCCGACCAGCCCGCCGCGCTGCAACTGCGGCTGCTGCAGACCGTGGTGGCGGTCGCCGCCGAGAAGAACTCCACCCTCGTCCTGCCCTTCCCCGTGGAGCTGCTGCGCTTCCTGGAGCGCTCCGGGCTGCAGGCGCAGGCCCAGACCGCCGCGGCCCAGGCGGAGCGGAGCGTCGGCGAAAAACCGGCCGGCCCGGCGGCGCCCGGATCCCCGCGGCCGGCCGCCGGGGCCGGGGCCGGGACGGACGGTGCGCCGCCCCCGGAGCTGGAGGACCTCCCGGAGTCGGAGGATCTGCCGTAGGCCGAGGGCCCGCCTGCCGCGGGTGGAGGGCCTGCCGCAGGTCGAAATTCCGCCGTAGTGGCGGAGCGCCGATACGTCCCTGATGTCCGTCTGATCGCCGTACGTTCCTGTTGAGGTGGGTACTTACGGCGATTCCCGCTGCCCGGGGGGCGGCTCCCGGGCGCTGGTTTCCGGCCAGCTATAGTCCTCACACGTTGCCGTCCGCCGAGCGCCTCGCGCGCCGCTGAGGTCCGCACTCGGGGCCGCGGGCGACCGGCATCGGTGTGACCGCCGTGTGGCGAAACCGTGAACTCCCGCACGGGAGACCGGAACCCGGTCTTGTGCGCGAGTGAGGCGGATGGGAATACTCGGCTCCGCACGTTGGCATGGACGCGCTTCCTTGGGGCCGGTTCCTCGGGCGGAGCCGTTCCTGCTCCACCCCCTCACTCTCCGGGCCCGGGCAACTCCCCACAGTTTCCGGGCTCTTCCCCCCACGGAGGCTCGGACTTGAAGCACCGTCGCATACCCAACCGGCGCGTCATCATCGCGGGTGCCGGAGCCCTGGCGCTCGCCGCGACCGCCACCGTCACGCTCGCCAACGCCAACGCGTCCACGGCCCCCGCCCGCACCCCCGCGCTCGCCAAGCTGACCTCCGCCGCGGCGGCCGGCCTCGCCTCGCACCTGAAGACGGACACCGCCGGTGCCTTCTACGACGCCAAGGCCAAGAAGCTGGTCGTGAACGTCGTGAACCAGGCGCAGGCCCGTGCCGTGCGGGCCAAGGGCGCGGAAGCCAGACTCGTCAAGCACACCTTCGCCCAGCTCGACTCGGCCCGGCGGACCCTGAAGTCGAAGGCGACCATCCCCGGCACGTCCTGGGGCATCGACCCGCAGAGCAACAAGGTCGTGGTGACCGCGGACCGCACGGTCAAGGGCACCAGGCTGGACCGGCTCACCAAGGTCGCCCAGGCGCTCGGCGACAAGGTCGAGGTCCGCCACAGCAAGGGCGAGTTCAAACCCTTCATCGGCGGCGGCGACGCGATCTGGGGGAGCGGTGCCCGCTGCTCGCTCGGCTTCAACGTCGTCAAGGACGGCCAGCCGTACTTCCTGACGGCCGGCCACTGCGGCAACGACATCAAGAGCTGGTCCGACAAGCAGGGCGGCTCGGCGATCGCGACCACCGAGGACTCGAAGTTCCCGGGCAACGACTTCTCCCTCGCCAAGTACACGGGCGACACCCCGCACCCCAGCGAGGTCGACCTCTACAACGGCAGCACGCAGAAGATCACCAAGGCCGCCGAGGCCACCGTCGGTGAGAAGGTGCAGCGCAGCGGCAGCACCACCCAGGTCCACGGCGGCACGGTCAAGGCCCTGAACGCCAGCGTCAACTACCAGGAGGGCACGGTCGAGGGTCTGATCCAGACCGATGTCTGCGCCGAGCCCGGCGACAGCGGCGGCGCGCTCTTCGACGGCGACGCCGCGATCGGCCTCACCTCCGGCGGCAGCGGCGACTGCTCCCAGGGCGGCGAGACCTTCTTCCAGCCCGTCACCGAGGCCCTGAAGGCCTACGGCGCGAAGATCGGCTGACCGGAGCCGCACCGGCTCCGCCCGGTGTCCGCCGCACAGGACGATCCCCGGGCACCATCCACCGGTGCCCGGGGATCTCACGCCGGACCGGTCAGAAGTTGAAGACCGTGTCGCTGTCGATGTTCATCGCGCAGCGGTTGGCGAAGGTGTAGCTGTACGAGACCCGCTTGCCCTGCCACACGCCGTCGGCGGTGACCACGAGGGGGTTCCACTCCTTGGTGCACAGCCGGTCCGAGGTGGCGGCGGTTATCGCGTTGAAGTCGCCGGCCACCGCACGCAGTTGGGTACAGGCGGCCAGCGGGTTCGGGTGGCTGCCCCTGGCTCCCGGCATACAGCTGAGCGTCACCGCACGCTGCACCGTGGCGGTCGCACGGCTTTCGCCCTGGCCGACCGTCAGCACCAGTTCCGTCGGGGCGTACAGGCCGCCGGTCCGCGACGGCTGCGCCGGTGCGGCGGCCTGAGCGGTGGTGGCCAGTGTGCCCAGGACCAGTGCCGCGCCGAGCGCGACCGCCCCAGTGATGTACCGCATGACGAACACTCCCTTGCTCGAAGGTGCAGATACCGGACGGGAGTCTGGCCCAACCGCACCTCGAAAGCATCTTGAGTGAGCACAAGGCGATCGCTTTTAGTCATTAGCTGAAAGCTGAGAGTAATGGCGCGAACGGGCCGGAGGTGGCCCGTGGCGGTTCGGGCAAAGGGGGGTGCGGCCAGCGGGGATGCGGCGCCGGTCATGCCCTTGGCAAAGGTCGCCGGAACCCGGAAGGAATGAATCCGGCCGCCGACCGGTCGTTCGGGAGGGTTTCGATCTCCGTCGATTGGCTGAAGAGGAGGGGCGGAGGGGCCCTCCGTGCTGCCCGAGGCGCCCGACGCGGTAAGAACCGGCCACTCGCTGCTCGCCTTACCGCCGCCCGTTCTTTGCTTTGCCGTCGCGAAGTCGGGCGCGGCGTGGGGTCGTTGTGTGTACGGGCCGTGAGTTCCGGGGCGGTCGCCGAGTACGTGTCGGGGGCGGCCGTCACACGGAGGCCCGGAGGGCGGCCGTCATGCGGACCTTCGGAGCCGACGGGCCATCACGCGGGTCCGGGTTGGGGCCCGGCGCTGTCCCCCGCCGCCCCGTCCAGCTGTGGCAGCCCGGCCGTCAGCGCCCGCAGGCACCGGGCCACCAGCGCGGCGGGGCCCTCCGGCCCGTCGTCGTCCGGCGCCCCGTCGCCCGTCGCCCACTCCTCCACCGCGATCCGCATCGCGGTGTTCGCGGCGGCCGCGGCCAGCCGTACCTCCAGCGGCGGTGCGCCGGCCAGCCGCGCCAGGACCGGCACCAGTGCCTCCTCGGCGTCGTGGTGCACCCGGTGCCAGACCGTGCGCAGCGCCGGATCGCCCGGCATCGCCCGCAGCAGCCCGCGGGTCCAGCGCAGCGCCTCGGCGGCCGGCTCGTCGGCGGGCGTCAGTGACCGGCGGGCCGTCCGCTCCAGCACCTCGCGCACGGAGGGCGCGTCCGGGCCGGGCGCGGCGGTGGCCAGGTCGTCGACCCACTGCCGCACCCCGTCGGCGAGCAGCGGTACCACCGCCTCCTCCTTGGTGCGGAAGTAGCGGTAGAAGGTGCGCAGCGCGACCCCGGCGGCGCGGGCGATCTCGTCGGCGGTGACGGCGGCGCCGCGCTCCGTGAACAGGGCGGCCGCGGTGCGGGCGATCTCCCGCTGGGTCGCGGCCTTGCGCCGCTCGGTCAGCGAGGGGCGGGGGAGTGCGGCGGGGCGGGCGGCGGTGGGCATGGCGCCAGCTTACGGAGGTCCCTGCCGATTTCGGCACGGCACGCGAAATTGGCACACTGTGCCAGATCGGCATACCGTGCGCGTTACCTTGAGAACGGAGCTGGACCATGAACCGCTTTGACGGCCGCCGCACCCTGATCACCGGAGCCGGCTCGGGCATCGGCCGGGCCACCACCCACCGGATCCTCGCCGAGGGCGGCCGGGTGGTGGCGGCGGACATCGACGAGGCGGGTCTGCGCGGCACCGCCGAGCGCGCGGCCGCGGACGGCAGCGCCGGGCGGCTGGAGACCACGGTGCTCGACGTGGCCGACGAGGCATCGGTCCGCGCCACCGTCGCCGCCGCGGTCTCCGGTCTCGGCGGCCTCGACGTCCTGGTCAACGCGGCCGGCATCCTGCGCTCCTCGCACACCCACCTGACCGGCCTGGAGGAGTTCCAGCGGGTCATCTCGGTCAACCTGACCGGCACCTTCCTGATGATCCGGGAGGCGCTGCCCGCGCTGCTGGCGGGCCGGAACCCCGTGGTGGTCAACTTCAGCTCCACCTCCGCCTCGTTCGCGCACCCGTACATGTCGGCGTACGCGGCCAGCAAGGGCGGCATCCAGTCCATGACGCACGCCATCGCCGCCGAGTACGCCAAGCAGGGCCTGCGCGCGGTGTGCGTGGCCCCGGGCTCCATCGACAGCGGCATGACCAGCGGTCCCGTCCCCGGCCTGCCCGAAGACGCCGACACGGGCCTCTTCGACAAGCTCTTCCCGGCCCTCGGCGAGGGCTTCGCAAGCCCCGACACGGTCGCGGGCGTCATCGCGATGCTCGCCTCGCACGACGGCGCCTTCATCACCGGCACCGAGATCCGCATCGACGGCGGCACGCATATGTGAGGCACGGGGAGCGGGTGTCCGGCCGGGGCTGCCCTGGGGAGCACGACTACGGGCTGGTGGCTCCTACGGGCGGGCCGAGTGCCCCACGGCCGCGCGGGGGCGAGTCACTGTTCCGACTGCTCGACCCCAGTCGGGCGGACTGCCTTGCCCTGACTCCGCAGGGACCACCGGACTTCAGTGCCCCGGGGCTCGTGCCGCCAGGACGGGGATGGAGGCGATCTTCCGCGCGTCCAGGTGCTCCCACATCAGCCCGGAGGGACGATGTGGCGACCGGCAGGTGATGACCTCACTTGGCGTCACGATCACATCGACGCCGACGTCGTGCTCGGTCGCCGGCATGGCCTCGTCGAGGACTTGCAGCTCGTGCACGGTGGTGACGACGACGGTGTGTTCGCCGATGAGCCCGGCCTCGGTGAGGAACGCGAACTCCAGGTCGGAGTAGCCGGCGCCCTTGCCGATGCGCACCCCGGCTCGATTCACGGCGACGCTGCCCAGCACCACCATGTCCACCGGCTGGAGGGCGTCCACCCCCACTTTGGGGGCGACGCCGGCAGCAACCCGACTGGAGGCGGCTTCGGTTGGCGGGATCGTGAGCGCCGTGGGGTCCAGCAGGTAGAACGGGTGGGGGTCGGCGAGCTTGGGCACCGCCATGAAGACGGTCTTGCCTTCGGACAACGCGAGCGCGCGCACGGGGAGCTGAGCCTTGTCGGGTACGGACTTGATCACCCACGCGTGCTTCCAGGCGGGCAGCTCGCCGAGCCTGGCGGCTGCTTCCTGTGATCCGACGAAGTTCGGGATGCGACCGTGCGTGGTGACGTCGTGGCTGGCGCAGTTGGCGTCCAGGACGGCCCACACGCGCTCGCGCACTCGTTGCTTCTCGCGGTCCAGGTCCGTGGACATCTGCTCGTCGTTCATGCCGCCTCCATCAGCGCCAACAGGCGATCCTGGGCCTCCTGTACCGCGATCTCAGCTCGCCAGGGACGGAGTTCGCGCGCGGCACGGAAGACGATGTTCATTCCACCACCTCCGCGCGTTCCCTGCAGTTCGTCAACGGCATCGTTGAACACGACGAGCGCGTCGTCGAGGTCACCTCGGCGGATCGCGGTGAGAGTGAGGTTGCCCAGGACGATCGCGCGCGACTTGCGGCGCCCCTGCATGCGCGATGCGGTGTCCTGTAAGAACTGCTGCGCCTTGTCGAACCTCCCGAGAGACAGGCAGCAGGAGCCGGCGAGGCGACCGAAGTGTGTCGGGGTGAACAGTTCATGGGCCGCGTCCGTCCCGTCGGAGCGTTCGAGGTGCTTCTCGGCTCCGAACAGGGCGCGCTCGCATTTGCTGTCTTCGCCGAGGAAGGCGTGGGCCTCCGCAGCGTGCAGCAGAGCCAGACCCGTCAGGGCATGGCTCGCCTTCCGGGTGGTCTGAGCTGCTTGGAGCGCTAGTTCGAGGCCCTGGCGGTGGTCGTTCGCCCCGTACAAGGCGACATAGGAGGTGCGGAGCAGGGCATGCCCCTCGGTTGCGCGATCACGGAGATGGCGTGCCACCTCCAGGCTCTGTGCGTAGTAGGCGCGGGCTGACTCATGGTCTCGCCGCTGCGACGTGTCCCAGATCAACTGGCCCATCAGCGTAGCCGCGTCGGCTTGGAGCGAACGCAGTTCACGCTGCACGCGTCCGGCCGGGGCCTCGTCGGCGAGGAAGGCCACCTTGTTGAGCTGCTGCCCGGCCTCAGCGAGGAGCGTCGCCGAGGCAACGGCGTCATAGCGGATCGTGAGGCTTTCCATCTCGGAGCGCAGCTCCGCTGCCACGATCAGGTCGACTCCCGACGGACGTCGCAGCGCATAGCCGACGCGCTCCGTGCTCCTGGACGTCGTCGCCGGCGCCACCGTCAGCAGGTCTTCCAACTCCTTGGTGCCCACTTGGAGGAGTCGTGCCAGGCGGGGCCTTTGGAACGGGAGCGGGCTCGAATCGCCTGACTCCCAGCGACGAACCGTGGAGCGCTCAACCCCGAGAGCCTCGGCAAGGGTCTCCTGGGTGAATCCCAGAGCACGTCGACATCGAACAAGGTCGTGCCTCTTCACCGCCATGGGTCAACTCTCCCCGGTTGTCTTCGGCCTCGATGGCGAAGCGGCATCCCAGGTCGGTCCCAGGTGTGCCCCAGTGATGCCCCGTCCTCGCCCCAATTCTGCTCTGGTTCCGCCTGCCTGGGAGCGGTTCCGTGGGGCTGCTTCAGCAGATCGCACCGCTCGATCTGCCATCGCTTCTGCCAACGATCGTCAAGGAGACCCGTTGCTGAGGATCTACGAAGTGGACCGGGGCGCGGGGCAGCATCGCCGGCTCCTGCCGGTGCCCTGCCTGCCCGGTGCCTCTCCTTCCGGCGACGTCGTCACAGCAGGGAGGAGACCAGGACGCATGGACGAACAGAGTGAACTCCGCTTCAACCGTTCGGCCACGTCCGTCGGCAAGGCGCGCGCCTTCGTCCGAGCCGCACTCCCCGCCGAACAACTCGGCCACCGGATCGACGACATCACGGTCTGTGTGTCCGAGCTGGTCACCAACGCGGTGCGGCACGGCAGCCCTGCTGGTCACCTCATCCTCGTGCGCGTGATTGTCAACGAGATGCTCTTGCGTATCGAAGTGCACGACGCGGGCGACAGCCCACCTCGGCTGCAAGCCCCGGCAGACGATGACGAGGCCGGGCGTGGCCTCTTCCTTGTCAATGCCCTTGCCGACGACTGGGGTATCGCGCCTCGCAAGGGGCTCGGCAAGGCCGTCTGGGCCGCGTTCAAGTTGCCCGCGCCTGTGTCCGTGCGCAATCCCGTGCCATGCTGATCGACCCTGAGGCCCCGGCTTCCACCGTGGGCCTTCCCGGGGGCAGGATCTGCGCGCGGTGAGCGGAGCGAGTCGCCTTGAATGAGCGAAGAGGGATTTCAACGGGTGTGCTGCTGCCCGGCGGCCGTAGGGATTCGAAGAAGCCCCGGTGCTAGCCGGCCCGCTTGGTCTGGACGTCCTCGGCGGTCAGGGCCTTGCCGCCGATGGCCCATGCGCCGCTGGGGGTCTCGGTGATCACGACATGTGTCACCGGTCGCAGTGCCTCGCCCTCGATGGCGATCAACGCCTCGGAGACGTCTTCGACCATCTTCTGCTTTTCCTCGGGGGTGAATACCCCGGCGATCACCTTGATGTCGATGAAGGGCATCGGATGCCTCCCACGTGATGGTGAGATCCGGCCGTCATGCCGCTCGTGGCGCCAGGTTCGAACGCCTCTCGGGGCCTGCCTGAACGGCCCTGGTCATCGGCTCCCGGCCGTCGTCGATCCGGCCCGGTTCACCGTCGGGCCGTGACGCCGATGCCCACCGCTGCGCACGCCGGCGTGTTTCTCCCAGTGTCGCAGATCGACCCCCTCACGCCTGTCCGGTTTCGAAGCGGCTCACCTTTCCGTTTTCCACCGTGAAGCGCCAGCGGGTGCGCATTTCGCCCCAGGTGTCGTTGCGGTAGTCCGCGACCAGGGAGAGGCCCTGGTGGGACTCGGACCGGACGTCGATGTGTCCCCGTGTCGCGAAGATCTCCCGGTCGCACCATTCGCGCAGGTCCCGGTCGGAGCCGTCGTCGGACATGGTGGCGTCGGGGGTGAGGGCGTCGAAGAACGCCTGCTCGTCGTTGTCGTTGAGGGCCGTGACCAGGGCTCGTACCGCGGGGTCGGACAGTCGGTTGGCGGAGAGGGTCATGAGGGGTTCCCGTCCTTCGTGCGGAGGATCGAACGTGCCAGGGTGATGACGGTGCCGCCCGCCGCCCAGGCGGACAGCACCAGGAGCGGGCCGGTGAGCGCGTTGCCGCGGAAGTAGGCGAGGGAGCGCGCGGCCCAGGTGCCGGCGCCCGGGGGGAGGGCGGGGCCGAGGGCGCGCCAGAACGGGGGCAGCATCGGGTAGGGGTAGGCGCCGCCCGCGCTGGGGTTGCCGAGGATGACGATCAGCAGGATCGCCAGGCCGATGCCGATGATGCCCAGCAGGGCCTGGCAGGCCAGGGTGGTGGCGCCGACGGCGAAGACGACCAGCGCGCCCAGGCCCCACAGGCCGAAGAACGTGCCGGGCAGTGCGTCCAGGACGGGCCCGACGATGAGTGTGCCCGCCAGTCCGGCGGCGAGCGCGTACAGGGCGAGCGCGGCCAGCCGGATGACCGCCCGGTGCCCGTTGGAGGGGCGCGCCCCGGCGCTGATCGCGAGGATCGCGGCGCACAGGTAGCCGCCGACGCACCAGCCGACGACGAGGTAGAAGGACGACAGGCTGCGGCTGTCGCCCGGGTCCGCGGGGATCACGTCCACGGTGCGCACGGTGCGGCGCTCGGCCTTCTCCGCCGAGCGGACGACCAGTTCGACCGCCTGGGCGAGGGAGGCCCCGCCGCCACTGGCCACCAGGAGCCGGTCGGTGCGGCCGCGCGGGTCGACGATCAGCACGCCGTCGAGGGTCCGGTCGGCGAGCCGGGCCCGCGCGGCCCGTTCGGAGGGCACCGCGCGCGGGTCCAGGGGGGAGCCGGGCAGCCGGCTCAGCTTGCCCACCAGCTGCCCGCGGGCCTGGGCCGGGGCGACCACGCCGAACGGCACATCGGTGGGCCGGGGGTGGTGGAAGGCGCCGGTGTACGACGTGATGAACGCGATCATCAGGCCCAGCACGCCGAGCACCAGCAGCGAGGCATGGGGCGTCACCGCGCTCCGCACCTCCCGGAGGAAGGTGGTGCGGGTGCCGTCGTCCGTCGTGGCCATGCGGTCGCTCCTCGTCACGCTGCCGGCTGCCGGTCCGGCGCGCTGGGTGCTTTTGCTCCGTTATCTTCCGTTTGGCGGTGGGGGTGCGCAGATCGGGCGGGGCCGATCGGCGGATGGCGAGCGGGAGGCGGGCGGGGCTCCCCGGGCAGGTCTTCGTACGAATGTTCGATGGCGGGTTATGGTGGAGGGGAGGAACGAGGGACACAGAGTCAGCCGGGGGGCGGATGAGGCGCAGGAGGTGCGGATGCCCGGGTTCACGCATCTGCACACCGCTTCGGGGTTCTCCCTGCGCTACGGCGCCTCCCATCCGGAGCGGCTCGCCGAGCGTGCCGCCGAACGCGGGATGGACGCCCTCGCGCTGACCGACCGGGACGGGCTCTCCGGGGCCGTACGGTTCGCCAAGGCCGCCGCCGAGGCCGGTATCCGCCCGCTGTTCGGCGCCGAACTCGCCGTGGCGGAGCGGGAGTCGGACCCCGCGCCCCACGCTGCCGCCACGCGCCGCCGCACCCCGGTGCGCGGCGGCGCCTTCCGTGACGAGTCCGCCGCCCGCGCCGTCTTCCTGGCCCGCGACGGCGCGGCCGGCTGGGCCGCCCTGTGCCGGCTGGTCTCCGCCGCCCACGCCGGGCGGGGGGAGCAGCCCGTCCTCCCGTGGAGCGCCCTGGAATCCGCCGCGGGCGGGCTGACCGTGCTGCTCGGGCCGGACTCCGAGATCGGCCGGGCGCTGGCCGCCGGGCGCCCGGACCGCGCCGCCCGGCTGCTCGCCCCCTGGCGCGAGCGGTGCGGTCAGGCGCTGCGCCTGGAAGTCGTCGACCACGGGCGGCCCGGCAGCGGCCCCGGCTCCCCGCGGCTGGCCGCCCGCACCCTCGGCTTCGCCGTCGACCAGGGCGTCCACGCCGTGCTGACCAACGCGGTCCGCTACGCCGACCCCGGCCAGGGGCCGGTCGCCGACATCCTGGACTCCGCCCGCCGCCTGGTGCCGGTGGACCGGCACCGGCCCGAGGCCCGGGACGGCGGCGAGCGCTGGCTCAAGGACGCCGCCGCCATGCGCCACACCGCCGAGCGGGTCGCCGAGGCGGCCGGATTCCGCCGCGCCCTGGCCCACCGGCTGCTCACCATGACCGAGGAGACCGCCGGCGCGTGCCTGGTCGACCCGCAGGACGACATCGGGCTCGGCCGGGTCCACTTCCCCGAGCCGCGGCTGGTCGGCGCGGGCCGGCGCACCGCCGCCCGGGTGCTGCGCTCGCGCTGCGCCGCCGCGATGGTGCTGCGCGGCTACGACCGCGACCGCGCGCGCTGGGTGCGGCTGCACGACGAGCTGCGCACGATCGAACGGCTCGGCTACCCCTCGTACTTCCTGACGGTCGCTCAGGTCGTGGACGACGTCAAGGGGATGGGCATCCGGGTCGCGGCCCGCGGGTCCGGCGCCGGCTCCCTGGTCAACCACCTCCTCGGCATCGCCCACGCCGACCCGGTCGAGCACGGGCTGCTGATGGAGCGCTTCTTGTCCGAGCGGCGGGCGGCGCTGCCGGACATCGACATCGACGTCGAGTCCGCCCGCCGGCTGGAGGTCTACCGCGCGATCTTCGACCGCTTCGGCGCCGAGCGGGTCGCCACCGTCTCGATGCCCGAGACCTACCGCGTCCGGCACGCCGTACGGGACGTGGGCGCCGCCCTGGGCATGGACCCGGCACGGGTGGACCGCCTCGCCAAGTCCTTCCCGCACATCCGCGCCGGCGACGCCCGGGCGGCGCTGGCCGAGCTGCCGGAGCTGCGCGGGATCCGGGAGGCCGGCGGGGAGCGGCTGTGGCCGCTGGTCGAGGCGCTGGACGCGCTGCCGCGCGGGATCGCCATGCACCCGTGCGGGGTGCTGCTCTCCGACGCCACCCTGCTGGACCGCACGCCGGTCGTGCCCACCAGCACCGAGATCCCCCACCGCCTCGAGGGCACGGGAAGCGCTCCCCTCGCCATGTCCCAGTTCGACAAGGAGGACGTGGAGGACCTGGGGCTGCTCAAGCTCGATGTGCTGGGCGTACGGATGCAGTCCGCGATGGCGCACGCGGTCGCCGAGATCGGCCGGGCCACCGGGCGCCGGATCGACCTCGACGACCCCGCGCAGGTGCCGCCCGGCGACGAGGCGACCTACGACCTGATCCGTTCGACCGAGACCCTCGGCTGCTTCCAGATCGAGTCGCCGGGCCAGCGCGACCTGGTCGGCAGACTGCAGCCCGCCACCTTCCACGACCTGGTCGTCGACATCTCCCTCTTCCGGCCGGGCCCGGTCGCCGCCGACATGGTGCGGCCCTTCATCGAGGCCAGGCACGGCCGCAGGCCCGTCCGCCATCCGCACCCGGACCTGGCGGAGCCGCTGCGCGAGACCTACGGGGTGGTGGTGTTCCACGAGCAGGTCATCGAGCTGCTGCGGATCATGACGGGCTGCGCACGGGACGAGGCGGACGAGAAGCGGCGGGCCCTGTCGCACCCCGAGCAGCAGGGCAGGCTCCGCGCCTGGTTCGCCCGGTGCGCCGAGCGGCGCGGCTATGCGCCCGACGTCGTCGCGCGCACCTGGGAGATCGTCGAGGCGTTCGGCTCGTACGGCTTCTGCAAGGCGCACGCGGTGGCCTTCGCGGTGCCCACCTACCAGTCCGCCTGGCTCAAGGCGCACCACCCCGCGGCCTTCTACGCCGGGCTGCTCACCCACGACCCCGGGATGTACCCGAAGCGGCTGCTGCTCGCGGACGCGCGGCGGCGCGGGGTGCCGGTGCTGCCGCTGGACGTGAACCGGTCGGCGGTCGCTCATCGGATCGAACTGGTGTCCGGTTCGCATGGTGGCGGGCCCCGTTCCGGCGCGCTCTGGGGGCTGCGGCTCGCGCTCTGCGATGTGCACGGCATGAGCGAGGCCGAGGCGCGGCGGATCGAGGTCGGGCAGCCCTACCGCTCGCTGCAGGACCTGTGGCAGCGGGCCAGGCCGAGCCGCCCGGTGGCCGAACGCCTCGCCCGGGTCGGCGCGTTGGACGCCTTCGGCGCGAACCGGCGGGATCTGCTGCTGTACGTCGCCGAGCTGCACCGCCACGGACGGCAGGCGTCCACCGGCCAGTTGACGCTGCCGTCCGGGGCCCTCGACGGGGCGGGCGCGGAGCGGGGCGAGCCGGTCGACGCGGTCGAGCCGGCGGGGCTGCCCGACCTCGGCGACGTCGAACGGCTCAGCGCCGAGCTGGGCGTCCTCGGCATGGACGCCTCCCGCCATCTGATGGCCGACCACCGGGAGTTCCTCGCCGAGCTGGGCGCCCTGCCGGCCCGGCTGCTGCGCGGCGCCCGGCACGGCGAGACGGTGCTGGTCGCCGGGGCCAAGGCGGCCACGCAGACACCGCCGATCCGCTCCGGCCGCCGGGTCGTCTTCACCACGCTCGACGACAGCACGGGCCTGGTCGACTGCGCCTTCTTCGACGATTCCCACGAGGCGTGCGCGCACACCGTCTTCCACTCCTGGCTGCTGCTGGTGCGCGGTACGGTCCAGCGGCGCGGGCCGCGCAGCCTCAGCGTGGTCGGCGCCGCCGCCTGGAACCTCGCCGAGCTGGCCGAACTCCGCCGCGAGGGCGGGCTGGAGGCGGTCGCCGCCCGGCTCGCCACGGCACCGGAGAAGCCGGAGCGGCAGGAGGGGCGGCACGAGCCGGCGGCCGGGACGGACGACGGGCGGGACGGGCCGGGCCGCACCCTCCGGCTGGAGACCGGCTACGAGCTGCACCCGTGGGCCGACCTCCAGCCCGCGGGCGAACGCGCCGCCACCGGACGCAAGTTGTGGCACGCCAGCCCGGGGAGCGCGGGATGACCCCCGCGCCGGGGCCGCCCGCCGCACCGCCGGAGCCGTCCGGCGCCCCGCGGCAGCCGGGCCTGCTCCACATCCGCTTCCGGGCCGCCGGCGACACCCCCGTGAGCGCCGGGGAGTTCGAGCAACTGCTGCGGCTCCTGGCGCAGTTCACCCCGGTGGTCGAGGCGCTTCCGCCGGACGCCGTGCTGGCCGATGTGCGCGGCGCGCTGCGCTACTTCGACCGGGACGCGGCGGGCATCGCCGAACTGGTGCGGCTGCGCGCCCTGGCCTGGTACGGCGTACGGTGCACGATCGGGATCGGCGCCAACCCGCTGCTCGCCCGGATGGCGGCCGGCCGGGCCGCGCCCGGGGAGATCCGGTCCGCCCCCGGCGGCGCCGGAGCGGTCGCCGCGTTCCTCGACCGCCGCCCGGCCTCGGCACTGCACGGCGTCGGCCCGGCCACCGCCCGCGCCCTGTGCGCGTACGGCCTCGACAGCGTCGGCCGGATCGCCGCCGCACCGCCCGCGACCCTGCAGCGGATCCTCGGCGCGAAGACCGGCCGGATCGTGTACGAGCGGGCCCGCGGCATCGACCCGACGCCGGTGACGCCCAACGCCGCGGCCCGCTCGATGGGCGCGGAACACCGCTTCGCCCACGACGAGCTGGACCCGGCCAGGCGCCGCAGGGCACTGCTCTCGCTCGCCGACGACCTCGGCGCCCGGATGCGCGCGAGCGGACAGGTGGCCCGTGCGCTCACCCTCACCGTCCGCTACGCCGACCGCTCCACCACGACCCGCACCCGCCGGCTCGACGGGCCGACCGCGCACGGGCCCGCGCTGACCGGGGCGGCCTACGCGCTGCACGCCGCGCTCGGGCTGCAGCGGGCGCGGGTGCGGTCCGTGGCGCTGCGCGCGGAGGACCTGTGCCGGGCCGAACTCGCCGCGCGGCAGCTGACCTTCGACCCGTCCGACGACAGGGCGCACCGCATCGAGGCGGCCGTCGACCGGGCCCGAGCGCGCTTCGGCACCGGGAGCGTACGCCCCGCGGCGGCCCTCGGCCCGCCCGGCCGTACGCCCCCGCCCCCGGGCACCAAGCCCTTCGGGCCCGGGACCGCCCGGCCGTAGGCGACAGTTGCCCGGGCGCGCGCCCCGGCGCCTCAGCCGTAGAGCTTCTGTGCGTACGTGGGGCCGTAGTGCCGCTCCAGTTCCTCCAGCGGCATGTCCTGGAGTTCGACGCCCTTGACGATCCGGGCCCGCGACGGCAGGGCGTCGGGCTGCCAGGTCTCCGGATTCCACAGCTCCGAGCGCAGGAACGCCTTGGAGCAGTGGTAGAAGACCTCCTCGACCTCCACCAGCAGCGCCAGTCGCGGGCGGTTGCCCTTCACGGTCAGCTCGTCGAAGAACGGGGCGTCGCGCAGCAGCCGGGCGCGGCCGTTGATCCGCAGGGTGTCACCGCGCCCCGGGAGGAAGTACTCCAGCCCGACGTGCGGATTGCCGAGGATGTTCCGCATGCCGTCCAGGCGCTTGTTGCCGGGCCGGTCCGGGATCACCAGGGTGGTGTCGTCCAGGACGGCGGTGAAGCCCGCCGGGTCGCCCTTGGGCGAGACATCGCACCGGCCCTGCGCGTCCGCGGTGGCGATCACACAGAACGGTGAGCGGGCCAGCCACCGGCGGTCCAGGTCGTGCAGCCGGTGGCGGGTCTTGTTCGCGGCGTGGGAGCTGGGCTCCCCGATCAGCTCGCGCAGCTCCTCCTCCGACGAAATCTCCACCATCCCGGTCGGATCCGCGGCCCCCGCGCTCTTGCTCGGTGTCATCGGTGTCCCCCTCCTGTCCTCCGTGCCGCGGTCGTTGGTCAAGACGCCGTCGGCGGTGATGTCACTGGTCAAGGCGTTGCCGACTGTACGGGACGGCACCGGCCCCCGGCAGCCGTGCCGCAGGGGACCCGGGGCACCGGCACACCCTTGGCGCTTTGCCCCCGGACGTCCGGTGAGGGTCGTGTGCGGTTTCCTTCACCGTCACGCCGCTGGCACTCGCTGCTTACGCGGCCGTAACTTACTTGCCAGTCAACTGCGTTGGCCCTTGCGATCCGGATCGCGTGAACGGCTCACCGAGCACTTCGGAGTCCCCTCACCCCGCAAGGAGCATCGTATGAAGCTGCGCTGGTCAAGAACGCTGACCCTGCTGCCCGCCCTCGCCCTGGCCCTCGGTCTCACCGCCACCGCCCCAGCCGCCGCTGATGCCCCCACCATCCGCAGCGGCTGGAACAACTACTCCTGCAAGCCGTCCGCCGACCACCCGCGCCCGGTGGTCCTGGTGCACGGCACCCTGGGCAACGCCGTCGACAACTGGCTCGGCCTCGCGCCCTACTTGGTGGCCCGCGGCTACTGCGTCTTCTCCCTGGACTACGGGCAGCTGCCGGGCGTCCCGTTCTTCCACGGGCTGGGGCCGATAGACGCCTCCGCCCAGCAGCTCGCCGACTACGTCGACCGGGTGCTGGCCGCCACCGGCACCTCGAAGGTCGACATCGTCGGCCACTCGCAGGGCGGCATGATGCCGCGGGTGTACATGAAGTTCCACGGCGGCGCGGGCAAGGTGAACACGCTGGTCGGGCTGGCTCCCGACAACCACGGCACCGACCTGGACGGGCTGACCCGCCTGCTGCCCTACTTCCCCGGCGCCAAGCAGTACCTCGACCGGGCGACGCCGGGACTGACCGACCAGATCGCCGGCTCGGAGATCCTCAACCGCCTCAACGAGGGCGGCGACACCGTCCCCGGGGTGCACTACACCGTGATCGCGAGCAAGTACGACGAGGTCGTCACCCCCTACCGGACGCAGTTCCTCAGCGGCCCCGACGTGCACAACGTCGTGCTCCAGGACCTGTGCGCCCTCGACCTCTCCGAGCATGTGGCCGTCGGCCTCGCCGACCGCGTCGCCTTCCACGAGACGGCCAACGCCCTCGACCCGGCGCACGCCACCCCGACCACCTGCGTGTCGGGCTGATAGGGAGCGCTCCGGCCCCCGCCCGCGCGGGGGCCGGACCGTGCGCCTCCGGGCCGGGCCGCCGCCGTCAGCCGCCGGCCAGCAGGGCGTCGGTGCACTGTTCCGCCAGGTCCTCGGCGTACTCGGGCAGGGGGATGCCGCCGCGCAGATGGCGGCGCACCACGGACAGCGGGAGGTCGATGACGGCGAGCGTCACCCGGTCCAGGCCGGCCCTGCCGTGCACCCCCAGGGCCCCCGCGAGCGCCGCCACCGCCGCGCGGACCCGGATGTTCCCCTCCTCCGCGCGGAGCAGGTGCGCGTCGGACCAGTCCTCCCGCCCGAACTCCCCGGCCCCGTACAGCAGCAGCGCGGCCTCCGCCGGGTGCGCGCGGCTCCACGCCACGATGTGCCGGGCGGCCGCCCGGCCCCCGGTGCGCGGGTCGTCCGACGACTCCAGGGCCTCGAAGTAGCCCTCCTGGAAGCCCTCGACGGTACGCAGCCACACCTCGGCGAGCAGCGCCGTACGGCCGGTGAAGCGGTGGTAGAGCGAGCCGCTGGGTGCGCCGACGGCCGCCGCGACCGCGGACATGGTGACGCCCGAGGGGCCGGACTCGGCCGCCAGGCGCACGGCTGCGTCGAGGAGCTTCGAGGTGTCGAAGCGGGGTGGCCTGGCCATGTTCTAGAGGGTACTCTCCACTATATTGGAGATGTTCCTCTAGAACGAGGTGCCGGCGGGCGCGGGAGGGACGCGGGGACGCACCCTGCCGTGCCGTACCACCCTCGCCCCGCCCGCCCCGGCCCCGCCGTGGCCCGGCGGGCGGTACCGCCGTCCGGGTGAGGCCGGCCGCCGGCCGGGTGCCCGCGCGCACGCCGCACCACAGGGGAGTGCGGCGTGCCGGCGGCACCGGCGCGGCGGCCGGAGACAGGGTGACGCCGCCCCCGGCTGACGGAAGGGGGCGGCGTCGCTTCCCGGGCGGCCCGGGCGCGGGGCTCAGCCGCGGTGCCGGGCGGCCCGGCGGCGGCCGGTGGTGAACAGCACCCCGGCGCCCAGGGCCAGGACGGCGCCGCCGCCGATGGCCAGCGGGGTGGTGGAGCTGTCGCCACCGGTCTCCGCCAGCTGCTGTCCGTCGACCGGCTTGCCGCCGCCCTGCTGCCGCGCGGCGTTGCCGTCGGTCTTCGCGGGGGCGTCCGCCGCCGTGACCGAACCGGTGTGTCCCGGCGCGACGGCGTCGGTGTGGGCGCCCGTCCCACTGCCGCCGTGGTGGTGCCGGCTCATGTCCATCGACGACTTTCCGGCGGCCGCCGCGACCTGACGGTCGGTCGGCGCCGAGGCGGTGGGCGCGGACTTCGTGGCGGCGTTCTTGGCACCCTTCCCGAAGACCACGTCCGAGCAGGTGTAGAACGCCTCCGCGCTGTCCGACCGCTGCCAGATGCTGTAGATCAGGTGGCGCCCGGACCGCGCCGGCACCTTCCCGTCGAAGATGTACTCCCCGTTGACGAGCTTCGGGTCGGTGACCTTCGCGAACGGCTTCGACTCCAGGTCGGACCACTTCAGCGGCTTGGCCGGGTTGTAGCCGCTCTTGGTGAGGTACAGCTCGAAGTACCCCTTGTGGGGCGCGGTGGCCTTGTAGTGGAAGGTGTGCTTCCCCGCCCGCATCGCGGACGAGGGCCAGTCGGCACGGGGCAGGTCGAGGCCCTTGTACTCGGGGTTGTTGGCGCTGCACAGCTTGCCGTCCGGGATGCGGGACGTGGACTTGCCGCCGGCCTCGCCGTCCCGTACGCCGTTCCAGTCGTAGAGGGCCTGGGTGCCGCCGGCCTGGACGGCCGCCTTGCACGCCGCGGACTTCGGGCTCTCCGGCCCCTCCGCGAAACAGGCCGACACCCGGCTGACCGGGTCCGTCATCGAACCGTGCGCGGCGGCCGGGCTCGCGGTGAGCACGGTCAGCACGAGCGGGCCGATGCCGGCCAGTGCGATCCCGGTGGCCTTGCGACGAGCGGTCATCGTGGGGGTCTCCTTCAGTCGTTGCGTCGAGCGGGGCGTGAGGCGGCACAGCGGTGGGGGGTCGGAACACGGCCCGCGGCGCCTCCCCCGGTGGCGGCGCCGACGGCCCGCAGCGCCGCCTCACGAGAAGCACGCTAGCCCCGCTGAACAGCGCATTTGCCGCCGAAGGGCGGTTGCGGAGGATCTTTATGGCGGGCTTAAGGAGCGGCTAAGCGGGGGCACAGGCAGGCGGGGAGGAAACGGGCACGGGGCGTGCCGGGGCGCTCTGCCGGCCGCCTTCGTGGGCCGGCCCGCCCGTCGTGCACCGCCGGCGGCGGGGCCGGGCCGTGGGCTCAAGTCCGTTGGCGGGGCGGGGAGATGCCGGGCGGGGGAGGGCGGGCGACGGCGATCGGGAGTCGTGCGGTGGCCCAAGGCCGTTGAGATGGACGTCAGTTGTCCTCGGCGCCGGTGAAGTCGGCCGGGTCGCCGCCGAGGTCTTCGAGGAGGGTGTCCAGGTCGTTCGACGGTTCGGCCTCGGGGGCGGCGGCGAGGGGGAGTTCGGCCCAGATGATCTTTCCGTGGGCGGTGTAGCGGGTGCCCCAGCGCTGGGCGTACCGGGCGATGAGGAACAGGCCCCGGCCGCCCTCGTCGGTGGTCCGGGCGTGGCGCAGGTGCGGTGTGGTGCTGCTGGCGTCGGAGACCTCGCAGATCAGGTCCCGTGCCCGGATCATCCGCAGGCCGATGGGGCCCGTGGCGTGCCGGATGGCGTTGGTGACCAGCTCGCTGACGATCAGTTCGGTGGAGAAGCCGAGGTCCTCCAGACCCCACTCCCGCAGCCGCCCGGCCGCGGTCCTGCGGGCCTCGCCGACCGCGGACGGATCGGCGGGGATCTCCCAGGTGGCCAGCTGCGACCGGGGCAGCGCCCGGGTGCGGGCCAGCAGCAGCGCCACGTCGTCGACCGGCCGGCCGCCCGGCAGGCCGCCGATCACCGTGTCGCAGAGGTCCTCCAGCGGAGCCCCGGGATCGGCCAGCGCACGGCGGAGCCGGGTGATGCCCCCGTCGAGGTCGAGGGCCTTCCCCAGCAGCAGCCCGTTGGTGTACAGCGCCAGCAGACTGCCCTCCGGCAGCGGCAGTTCGACGGATTCGAAGGGCATGCCGCCCAGTCCCAGCGGCGGGCCGGTCGGCAGGTCCAGCAGCTCGCCCGCGCCGTCGGGGCCGACGAGCAGCGGCGCGGGGTGGCCGGCGCGGGCCAGGGTGCAGCGGCAGCTGACGGGGTCGTAGACGGCGTACAGGCAGGTGGCCCCGATGACCCCGTCGTCGGCGTTCGCGTCGTGGGCGACCCGGTTGAGCATGTCGTCCAGGTGCGCCAGCACTTCTTCCGGGGACAGGTCCAGGTCCGCGAGTGCCTGCACCGCGGCGCGCAGCCGCCCCATCGTGGCCGCGGCGTGCATCCCGTGGCCCACCACGTCACCGACCACCAGCGCGACCCGCGCCCCGGACAGCGGGATCACGTCGAACCAGTCGCCGCCGACCCCGCTCAGCGAATCGGCCGGCAGATAGCGGCAGGCGGCCTCCACCGCGCACTGCTCGGGCAGATCGCGCGGCAGCAGGCTGTGCTGGAGGGTCAGGGCCGCGTTGTGCTCGCGGGTGTAGCGGCGGGCGTTGTCGATGGAGATCGCCGCGCGGGCGACGAATTCCTCGGCGAGCACCAGGTCGTCGGGCTGGAACGGCCCGGTGGCCTGCCAGCGGGAGAACGCGGCCGCCCCCAGGAAGACGCCCCGCGCCCGCAGCGGCACCACCATCAGCGAGTGGAAGCCCAGGGACCGCAGGTGTGCGGCCCGGACCGGGCCCTCGGCCGCCCAGCCGCCGTCGGCGAGGTCGAGTGACTGGAGCAGCGTGGAGTCGCCCTCGGTGAGGCTGCGCACGACGGGCGCCGACGGGGGATAGGCGGTCGGTTCCCCGACGGTGATCACCGCCTCGGGGCAGCCCTCGCGCACGGACTGCTGCCCCGCACGGCGCATGGCGAGCAGATCCGCCGCGTCGAGTTCCCCGGGTGCCGCCTCCTCCCCGGAGAGCAGCGCGTCGAGCAGGTCGACGGTGACGAAGTCGGCGAGGTCCGGGACCGCGGCCTCGGCGAGTTCCTGCGCGGTCCGCCAGACGTCCAGCGAGCTGCCGATGCGTTCACCGGCCTTGTTCAGCAGTGTCATCCGCTGCCGCGCCCGGTAACTTTCCGTGACGTCGAGGACCATGTAGCAGATGCCGAGCACCTGGCCCGCCTCGTCCTCCATGCGGAAGAACGACGTGGAGTAGGCGTGCTCGCGCTGTGGATCGGACTGCGGGCGCCCCAGGTACTCGTAGCCGACGGAGGGGGTGCCGGTGCGCAGCACCCGGCGCATCTCCTCCTCGATGGCCTTCACGGCCAGGCCCGGCTGCACCTCGCCCAGGCGCTTGCCGAGGCGCTGCTCGCGGCTGGTGCCGCCCATCTGCTCCAGGGAGTCGTTCAGCCAGATGAACTGCAGATCGGCGTTCACCATGGCCACGCCGATCGGCGACATGCCGAGAATGCCCTCCAGAAACGACCGGCTCGCCCCTGACCAGGGGGTCTGTGTCAGCTCCGCGGCAAGGACGAGCCGCGAGAAGCCCTTTCGGCCGTCCAGCACCGGCAGCACCCGGAACTCCAGGTCCAGGCGGTGCCCGTCCTTGTGGCGCACGGCCTCCAGCCCGCTCCAGCCGGTCGCCGACGCCAGCCGGTCGGTCCACCTGCTGTCAGGCCCCGGGCCCGCGCCCACCACCGCGAAGAGGTCCGTCAGCGGCCTGCCGACGGCCTCGGAGACCCCGTAGCCCAGGAGCCGCTCGGCGCCCGCGGTCCAGCCCCGCGCCACCCCCGCGCGATCGGCCATCACCACGGCCGTCCGTGTGAGGTCGAAGACCCCGTCTCCGGAGAGACGGCTGCTCTGGGAAGCACTCATCTGGCCGGTCCAATGCCGGTCCCACCATGCGGCAGACGCTCTGTCCGGGGCGGCGCCGCCGCATCCGACCGGCCCTTACCACGGTACTCCCTCCCCCTGCCCGGGGCTCTTCCCGGAGCCGCCCCACGGGCCGTCCGGCACCCGGCGCCCCGGCGTCCCCGCGGCCGTTGTCAGTGGTCGCTGAGACCCTCGGTACATGAGCACCGACGCGCCCGCCGACCCTGCACCGCAGCCCGCCGACCGACCCGCCAACCCCCGTGCCGGCCAGGGGGGATCGGCCCTGCCGACCGCCGACGCCGCCTACTGGGAAGCGGCCGCCGCCTCCTTCGACGACGAGCCGGACCACGGCCTGCGCGACCCCGCGGTCCGCTCCGCCTGGGCCGCCCGGCTGCGCTCCTGGCTCCCCTCGGCCCCCGCCGCCGTCCTCGACCTGGGCTGCGGCACGGGAAGCCTGGCGCTGCTCGCCGCCGAGCAGGGCCACCGGGTCACGGGCGTCGACCGCTCACCGGGCATGATCGAGCGGGCGCGCGGCAAGCTCGCGGGCCGGGACGCGGCGTTCCTGGCCGGGGACGCCGCCGAACCGCCCGTGGGGGAGCGGCGGTTCGACGTCGTGCTGGTGCGTCATGTCCTGTGGGCGCTGCCCGATCCCGCGGCCGCGCTGCGCCGTTGGGCCGCCCTGCTCCGTCCGGGCGGCCGGCTGGTGCTGGTCGAGGGCCGCTGGGGCGAGGCCGACCCGATCGGCATCCCGGCCGGTGAACTCACCGCCCTGATCCGGCCGTTGGCCGCGCGGGCGTACGTCGAGCAGCTCGCGCACGACCGGGCGCTGTGGGGCGGTGAGGTGAACGACGAGCGGTATGTGCTGATCGCCGAGCTCCCGCGCCGGCACACCGAAGTGGTCGACGTCCACGCCCCGTCCGCCCCCTCCCGCGCGGTCTCCCTCGACGGGACGCGGCCCGGCGGGTGAGGGCGCGGCCCGGCGGGTGAGCGGGGCGCGGCCCGGCTGGTGAGGGGGCGCCGCTTCACCGCGCGCCCCCCGCTTTACCGCCCCTTTCCCCCTGCCTGGCGTGCGCTGTGCCGCCGCTTTCCCGCGCCGTGGGGCGGCCCTGGCGCGTTCCGGACGCTCGCCGACGGTTTAAGTGGCACATGCAATTACTTGGGCTTACGGTGACCGCGCGGACCGTCGCCGGGATGCGGCGGCGCTGCCGTCCCTGAGGGAGGAGCCGCGAGGATGTGCGGAATCACCGGATGGATCTCCTACGACCACGACCTCACCACCCGCCGCGCCACGCTGGAGGCGATGACGGGGACCATGGCCTGCCGCGGCCCGGACGCGGCGGGCTTCTGGCTCGACACCCACGCCGCGCTCGGCCACCGCAGGCTCGCGGTCATCGATCTCGACGGCGGCCGGCAGCCCATGGCCGTCGAGGAGGACGGCCGCACCCTGCTCGTCACCACCTACAGCGGCGAGGTCTACAACTACCTGGAGCTGCGCGCCGAGCTGGAGGCGCTGGGCCGCACCTTCCGTACGCACAGCGACACCGAAGTGGTGCTGCACGCCTACCTCCAGTGGGGCGAGGCGTTCACCGAGCGCCTCAACGGCATGTACGCCTTCGCGCTCTGGGACCCGCGGAAGCAGGAACTCCTGCTGGTCCGCGACCGGATGGGCATCAAACCGCTCTACTACCACCCCACCCCCGACGGGGTGCTGTTCGGCTCCGAGCCCAAGGCGGTCCTCGCCCACCCCTCGGTCCGCCCCGTCGTCGACGCCGAGGGCCTCTCCGAACTCCTCACCTTCACCAAGACCCCGGGCCACGCCGTCTACCGGGGACTGCACGAGGTGCGCCCCGGCCATGTCGTCCGGGTGGGCCGCGGCGGGGTGACCGTCCGGCGCTACTGGGCCCTCACCGCCCGCGAGCACACCGACGACCTCGCCACCACCATCGCGCACATCCGCGCCCTCCTCGACGACATCGTCACCCGCCAGCTGATCGCCGACGTGCCGCTGTGCACCCTGCTCTCCGGCGGCCTGGACTCGTCCGCGCTCACCGCGCTCGCCGCTCGCGCGCTGACCGCCCAGGGCCGCGGCCCGGTCCGCTCCTTCGCCGTCGACTTCACCGGCCACACCGAGAACTTCACCCCCGACGACCTGCGCGGCACCCCCGACGGCCCGTACGCCCACGCCCTGGCCGAGCACGTCCGCTCCGACCACCACGACATCGTCCTGGACACCACCGCCCTGATGGACCCGGGACACCGCGCCGCCGTGCTCGCCGCCCGGGACCTGCCCAACGGCTTCGGCGACGGCGACACCTCCCTCTACCTGCTGTTCCGGGCGGTCCGCGAACAGTCCACGGTCGCGCTGTCCGGCGAATCGGCGGACGAGGTGTTCGGCGGCTACCGCTGGTTCCACGACCCGGAGTCCGTCCACGCCGGCACCTTCCCCTGGATCGCGGCCGGGCTCGCCGGACGGTTCGCCGGCGGCAACGCCACCCGTGAGGCGCTGCTGGACAAGGGCCTGCTCGCCAAGCTCGACCTGCCCGGATACGAGGCGGACCGCTACCGCGAGGCGCTCGCCGAAGTGCCCTACGCCGACGGCGACACGGGCCACCAGCGCCGGATGCGCGAGATCAGTTACCTCCACCTCACCCGCTTCGTGCAGATCCTGCTCGACCGCAAGGACCGGGCCAGCATGGCCGTCGGCCTGGAGGTCCGCGTCCCGTTCTGCGACCACCGCCTCGTCGACTACGTCTTCAACACCCCCTGGGCGATGAAGACCTTCGACGGCCGGGAGAAGTCGCTGCTGCGCGCCGCCACCCGCGACGTCCTGCCCGACCTGGTCGCCGACCGGGTCAAGTCCCCCTACCCCAGCACCCAGGACCCCGGCTACAACGAGGCGCTGCGCGCCGGGCTCACGGCCCTCGCCGCCGACCGCGACGCCCCCGTGCGGCCGCTGCTGGACCGGACCGCCCTGGCCGCGGCCACCGCCGACGGCGCCGGCCGCGACATCCGCCCGGCCGCCGAGCTCGTCCTCGGCATGGACGCCTGGCTGCGCACCACGGGCACGTCCCTGGACCTGTGACACCGCCCGAGGGGTGACACCTCCCCGCACGACCGGCGCTCCTGACGCACAATGGGTGCGACAAACCGCGCACCGACGGGTACGCACGGCACGCCCCCGGGACGGCCCCGGGGGACGGCCGCCGCGCATCCGCCCGCCCCACCACCAGCACCAGGAGCGCCACCGTGTCCCCGCAGACCCTGACCATCACCATCGATCCGGCGGCGGCCGCCGCGCCGTTCGAGCAGGTACGCACCCAGATCGCGGACCGGGCCAGGGACGGCGGCCTCCCGGTCGGCTACAAGCTCCCCACCGTCCGCGGCCTGGCCGAGGACCTCGGGCTGGCCGCCAACACCGTCGCCAAGGCCTACCGCGCCCTGGAGGCCGACGGCGTGATCGAGACCCGGGGCCGCAACGGCAGCTTCATCGCGGCGGCCGGCGAGGCCGCGGACAAGGAGGCCGCCGCGGCCGCCGAGAGCTACGCCCGCCGCGTCCGGCGCCTGGGCCTGGACCACGGCGCCGCCCTCGCCGCCGTCGAGGACGCCCTGCGCGCCACCTACCGCGCCGACGCCTGAGGCGCCCCACCGCACGCCGGACCGCCACACCACCGCACACCCGCCCGAAAGGAGCCGCATGCCCAGCAAGCAGGCGCTCGTCCGCCGCCCCGGCCCCCGCCTCGCCGAGGGACTGGTCACCCACATAGAACGGCGGCCGGTCGACACCGCGCTCGCCCTGCGCCAGTGGGAGTCCTACGTCCAGGCGCTGCGCGACCACGGCTGGCACACCACCGAGGTCGGCCCCGCCGACGACTGCCCCGACGCGGTCTTCGTCGAGGACTCCATGGTGGTCTTCCGCAACGTCGCGCTGCTCGCCCGCCCCGGCGCCGGCGCCCGCCGGGCCGAGGTGCCTGCCGCCCGCGCCGCCGTGGAGGCGCTCGGCTGCTCCGTCAACGAGGTACGGGCGCCCGGCACCCTCGACGGCGGCGACGTCCTGAAGGTCGGCGACACCGTCTACGTCGGCCGCGGCGGACGCACCAACGCCGACGGGGTGCGCCAACTGCGCGCCGCCTTCGAGCCGTTGGGCGCCCGCGTGGTCGCCGTCCCGGTGAGCCGGGTGCTGCATCTCAAGTCCGCGGTGACCGCGCTCCCGGACGGCACCGTGATCGGCCACCCGCCCCTGGTCGACGACCCGGCCGCCTTCCCCCGCTTCCTGCCCGTCCCCGAGGAGGCCGGCGCCCACGTCGTGCTGCTCGGCGGCGGAAAACTGCTGCTTTCCGCGAGCGCGCCCAGGAGCGCGGAACTCTTCGCCGACCTGGGCTATCAGCCGGTCGTCGTGGACATCGGCGAGTTCGAGAAGCTGGAGGGCTGTGTGACCTGCCTGTCCGTACGACTGCGCGAGCTGTATGCGTGAGGCGGCGCCGTCCCGGGCGCCTCGTGCGCCTGCCCGGACCGTCCGCCCGGCCCCGCCTATCGTGACGCCATGAGCAACCTCGACCTCAGACCCGCGCCCCACCCGTGCGGCGGCAACGGCCGTACGGGCCCGGTCCGTGACGTCCAGCCCGGCAAGCAGGTGCCGCTCGGCGAGAGCACCGTCGTCCGCAGACTGCTGCCGAACCTCGGCCGGCGGATGGTCGGCGCCTGGTGCTTCGTCGACCACTACGGCCCCGACGACATCGCCGGGGAGCCCGGGATGCAGGTGCCGCCGCATCCGCACACGGGCCTGCAGACCGTCAGCTGGCTGCGCGAGGGCGAGGTGCTGCACCGCGACAGCCTCGGCAGCCTGCAGACCGTACGGCCGCGGGAGCTGGGCCTGATGACCTCGGGCCGGGCCATCGCGCACTCCGAGGAGTCACCGGCCGGCCACGGCCGCCTCCTGCACGGCGCCCAGCTGTGGGTGGCCCTCCCCGCCGCACACCGCGACACCGCCCCCGCCTTCGAGCACCACGCCGACCTGCCGGTGATCGACGGCGGCGGCGGACTGTCCGCCACCGTCATCCTCGGCGAACTGGCCGGCGCCGCCTCGCCCGGCACCACCTACTCCCCGCTGGTCGGCGCCGACCTCGCCCTCGCCGCCGGCACCGACGCCCGCCTGCCGGTCGAGCCCGACTTCGAGTACGCGGCGCTGGCCATCTCCGGCGAGAGCGAGGTCGACGGCGTCCGCCTCGCCCCCGGCGCCCTCCTCTACCTCGGCTGCGGGCGCACCGAGCTGCCGCTGCGCGCCGACGGCGACAGCAGCCTGATGCTGCTCGGCGGCGAGCCGTTCGAGGAGAAGATCCTCATGTGGTGGAACTTCGTGGGCCGGTCCCAGGAGGACATCGAAAAGGCCCGCGAGGACTGGATGACCGGCACCCGCTTCGGCGAGGTGCACGGCTACGACGGGGAGCGGCTGCGGGCCCCCGACCTCCCGGCGGTGCCCATGAAACCGCGCGGGCGGGTGCACTGACGGGGCCCGCGAGCGGCCCGTACGCCGGGCGGCCGCGGCGGCTCAGAGGTACAGCCCCGCGTCGGCACCCGAGTCCTGGGGCGGGACCGACGCGGGCCGGGTGCCGCGCCGCAGCGCGAAGAGTTCGGCGAGGGTGGCGCCCTCGCGCCCGATGCCGCCTTCCGTGCCGAGCCAGCGCACGGCCTCCGGGCGGGTCAGCGGCCCGACCTCGATCCGGGCCAGGCAGCGGCCGGGGCGGACCACCGCCGGGTGCATCCGCTCCAGGTCCTCGTTGGTGGTCACGCCGACCAGGACGTTGCGGCCCTGGCCCAGCAGCCCGTCCGTCAGGTTGAGCAGCCGCGAGAGCGCCTGGCCCGCCGCGTGCCGGGCCTCGCCGCGGATCAGCTCGTCGCAGTCCTCCAGGAGCAGCAGCCGCCAGCGGCCCTTGCCGGTGCTGTCGTCCTCGCCGATCGCGATGTCCATCAGATAGCCGACGTCGTGGAACAGCCGTTCCGGGTCCAGGACGCAGTCCACCTGGCACCAGTCGCGCCAGGAACGCGCGAGCGTGCGCAGCGCGGAGGTCTTGCCGGTGCCGGGCGGGCCGTGCAGCAACAGCAGCCGGCCGGCGATCTCCGCCGGCGCCGCCTTCATCAGCCGGTCCATGGCCTCGGCCACCGGCGCGGTGTAGTTGGGGCGGATCTCCTCCCAGGTGCCGGCCGAGATCTGCCGGGACGTACGGTGCGGCCCGCGGCGCGGCGAGAAGTACCAGAAGCCCATCGGGACGTTCGCCGGCTGCGGCTCGGGATCGTCCTGCGCGCCGTCGGCGGCCTGCCCCAGCACCTTCTCGGCCAGTTCGTCGGTGACGGCGGTGACCGTCACATCGGCGCCGCGGTTCCAGCGGGAGACCAGCACCGTGAAGCCGTCGCCCTCGGCGAGGGTGGCGCTGCGGTCCTCGTCCTTCGCCGAGCGCAGCACCCGCGCGCCCGGCGGCAGCAGCGTCAGGCCCGACTTCACCCGGTCCACGGACCGGCTGCGGGCGTACGGCTGCTCTCCCTTGGCGAACCGCCCCAGGAAGAGCGCGTCGACGACATCGGCGGGCGCATCGCTGTCGTCCATGGTCAGCCGGAGCGGAAGGGACTCCTCGGCGGCGGTCGGCCGGACGTGATCGGCACACATTCCGCCATGATCGGTCACGACGCCCCATGACGTACACGGATTATCCCGGCGTTTTCCCCGTACCAGAACAGAACTGTTACGGGGAAACCTGGGCGTAGTGGGGGGATCGCTGGCTAACCTGCCCATTGTGCGACGTCATGGTGGGGAACGTCAGGGTCCGGTCCGCGCGATCGCGGCCGGAGTGGCGGTGCTGGCGGTCCTGCTGGTGCTCTGCTCCCTGCCGGGCGACGAGGGCGGGGACGCGAAACGGCCCGCGCTCCCGCGCGCCGCGGGCCCCGCCGTGGGCTGGGGGTTCACCCACACCCAGTACAGCGCGGACGACGGCACCGGCGCGGCCACCACGCGGGCCGCCCGGCTGCTGGCCGCCCACCCGATGCCGCAGAACCAGCACCTGATGGGCTGGGGCGCGGACAACCCCGAACCGCGCCCCGGCCAGTACGACTTCGCCGACCTGGACCGCCGGCTCGCCCTGATCCGCCGGACCGGCGGCACCCCCGTGCTGACCCTGTGCTGCGCGCCGGACTGGATGAAGGGCGGCACGGCCGGGCGCACCGACTGGAGCGCCCTGGAGAAGGCGCCGACGCCCGCGCACTACGCGGACTTCGCGGCCCTCGCCGGGAAGGTCGCCCAGCGCTATCCGGACGTGCGGCACTTCGTCGTCTGGAACGAGTTCAAGGGGTTCTTCGACGACGCCAGGGGCCGCTGGAACTACGAGGGGTACACCCGCCTCTACAACCTCGTCTACCGCGCGGTGAAGAAGGTGAACAGCGCCAATCAGGTCGGCGGCCCGTACCTGGTGATGGACAGTTACGTCCCGGGCGACGACACCTACGCCTCCGCCCTCAAGGGCCCCTGGGGCAGCGTCGACCGCCGCACCCTCGACGCCTTCGCCTACTGGAACCGGCACAAGGACGGCGCGGACTTCCTGGTCGTCGACGGCTCCAGCTACAGCAAGGACAACCGCTACGCCCCCGACGCGTTCGCCGCCACCCGGAAGTTCGCCGACGTGGGACGGTGGCTGCGCAAGGAGAGCGGGCTGCCGCTGTGGTGGGCGGAGTGGTACGTCGAGATCCCGGACGGCAACGACGGCCGGGCCGGCTGGAGCGAGCGCCGCCGCACCGCCACCCAGGCCACCGCCCTGATCGAGATGGCGTCCGGCGGCGCCGGCAGCGGGTTCTACTGGAACCCGGAGACCCGGGGGGCGCACTGCCCCGGCTGCCTGTGGACCAGCACCGCACGGGACGACGGGGGAGCGGCGCTGCCCATGATGGACCTGCTGTCCCGCTTCTCCCGCGCCTTCCCGCCGGGCGACCGGCCGCAGGACCTCGACACCGGCGGGACGGCGGTACGGGGGCTGGCCGACGCCCGGACGGCGCTGCTGGTCAACACCGCCGACCGGAGCGCCGCGACGACGGTGGACGGGAAGCGCGTCACGCTCGACGGCTACCAGGTGCGGTGGATCGACCGCTCCTGACCGCAGGCGGCCGAGGGCGGCCCCGGGCCGGGTGCGCCGTACCGCCGTCCGGCCGGCCTCGCCCGCCCGGGAGCCGCGCCCGTCGCCGCCCCTCATGACATCGTCGCGAACCGCTGCACCAGCGACGCCAGGAACACCGCCAGCAGCGGCAGCGAGAACCAGAACAGGCCCTGGATCCAGTGCAGTTGCCGCACTCCGGGGGCCACCCCGACCCGGAGCACCTCGCGGGCCGTCAGCACCACGATCAGCGCGAGCGCCGCCAGCGCGCCCAGCACCGACCACGGCGTCCAGGTCACCTGCGGACCGGCCCGGCCGGGCCGGGGCGGCGGCACCTCGCCCGCCGGGCGCCGCGTCGTCTCGTAGACCGCCGCGTGCCGGTTGGCCATCACCCGCCGCAGGTCCGGACGCCGGTCCAGGGCGGCGCGCAGCCGCGTCTCCCAGCCCGCGCGGTAGCCGGAGTCCAGCCGCAGGGACTCCGCCTGGGCGTGGTTGACGACGAGGTACGACCGGGGGCCCGCCGTGCGCAGCGCGGACACCACCGGGCCCACCCGGTCCGGATCGCGGGGCGCCAGGGCCGGTTCGTACTGCACCCGCTCCATGTCCTTCGCGCCCCAGGGCATCGCCGGGGTGACGCTGTTGACGGGGTCGCTGCTCAGCCACAGCAGCCGTGCGGTCGGCCGGTCGTGCGCGTAGACGTAGTCCATCGCCGCGACCTCGCCCGGCCGGACCCGCTCGAACGGCTCGTTGCCCCAGCGGGCGACCAGGAAGCCGAAGGCCAGCAGCAGGCCCGTCAGCAGCGCGGCGAGCGGCCCCAGGCCGCGCCGGCTGCCGCCCTCGCGCGGGAACAGGGCCAGCGCCGCCAGCACCGCGGCGCCGGGCAGCGCGAACAGGAACACCCGCAGCGCCATCTCACCGCCGTAGGACTGCATCCCGAACGCCAGGAACGGCACGAAGGCCAGCACCGGCAGCGCGCGTTCGGTGAAGCCCGCCGCCCGCCGCCGCAGCACTCCCCAGCAGGCCAGCGCCAGTACGCCGCCGGCCAGGGCCACCCGGGTGTAGAGCACCAGCTTGTGCGTGGGGTCGCCGCCGCCGATCCGGTCGGTGACGGACGAGGCGACATTGCCCCCGACGCCGCCGAGCCCGCCGAACAGCTCGTCGAAGTGGCCCGACCAGTAGGGCTCGGCGAGGAACCCCACCCACGCCGCCACCAGCACGCCGAGCAGCAGCGGCAGGCCGCGCAGGGTGGAGCGCCGGACCAGCACCCACACCGTCACCACGCCGAGCATCACGAACGGGGTGAGCTGATGGCCCGCCACCGACGCCGCGAACAGCGCGATCAGCACCCCGAGCAGCGTCACCAGCTGCCCGCGGCCGGCCGGCCGCACCTCCGCCTCGCCCGGCCGGCGCGCCCCCCATGTCGGCCGGGGGTCGCGGAACCACACCAGCAGGATCGCCACGAACGCGAGATACAGCAGGTAGGTGAAGCCCTGCGGGGAGAAGTAGTCCTGGCCGACCCAGCCGCACAGCGCGAACAGCCACAGGGCGCACCACTTGGCCCGCCAGCTCGCCCGTACCGCCTTCAGGAGCAGGAACAGCGGCGCCAGATACAGGAGTTGGATGGTGAGCGGCCACCAGCGCAGCACCTCGGTGAAGTCGGTGACGCCGCAGGCCCCGGCGACGAACTGCACCGCGGCGAAGAAGCCGGGCCAGCTCCAGCGGGCGTCCAGGTCCGGGACCGCGGTGCCGGTCCTGGAGAGGTAGTCGAGGAATCCCAGGTGCTGCCAGGCCGTCGGGAAGCGCGGCTCGGTCTCCAGCACGGCCGGCAGCGCGTGCAGCGCCACCACCGTCAGCAGCAGCACCGCGGCGAGCAGCGCCCGCCGGGGACGGGGGAGCGACAGCGCCGCGCCGAAGGAGGCCACCAGCAGGGCGGCCCCGGCGAGCGTCGCCACCGGCAGCACCGAGATCAGCCCGAGCCCGTTCATCCGGTCCAGCGCGCTGTCGCCCATCCCGCGCAGCGGCAGCCAGAACAGCGCGAGCGCGGTGGCCAGCAGCGCCCAGACGGCGAGGTCGGGGCGGCTGCGGACGCGGGCGAGGAGGGTGCGGCGGCCCGGCGGCCCGCCCCGGAGCGGGGGGTCCGGCACGGGGTCGGCGGCCGCTGCGCACTGTTCGCCGTGCACCCGCACCGCATCCCCCAGATCGCCGTGGACGGCCGGTTCCGCCGGATCGCCGCCGGGGGCGGGGCCGCCGGCCGGTGCCCGGCCGGGTGGCGCGGACTCCGTCCCGCGCAGCACCCGGCCCAGCCGGACGCTCGCGATCGCGACGATCACCGCCAGGCTGGAGACCTCGGCGACACCGGCGCCGGTCAGCCCCATCCGCGGCAGCAGCGCCAGTGTCAGCCCGAGCACCAGCACACACAACAGGCCCTGCAGCGCGGCCAGTCCGGCCGTACGGCTCTGGGCGCGCAGCACCGCGAAGTGGACCTCCATCACCACCCGCAGCACCGCCCCCACCGCGAACCAGCGCAGCAGCGGCGTCGCCGCCTCCGCGTACCCCGGGCCGAAGATGCCCAGCAGGCAGGGCGCGGCGACGAACAGGACGGCACAGACCGGCAGCATGATGCGGGCCATCCGCCGCAGCGCGGCCCGGGTGTGCCGGGCCAGCTGCGCCGGGTCGTGCGCCCCCTCGACGGTGAGCGAGGCGCCCATGTTGAGGGCGAGCAGGTTGACCGTGCCGCCGATGGTGGTGGTGATGTAGAAGTACGCGTTGTCCGCCGCGTCGACCTGCGAGGCCACCAGGACCGGTACGAGGTAGACCACCGCGAGCGAGAACAGCGAGCCGGTGGAGTCGCCGGCCAGGAAGCGGCCCATCTCCCGCAGCGACGGCGGGCGGGCGGTGCGCGGCGCGGCCCGCGCGTGCCGGGGCACCAGCCGCCGGAACACCAGCCAGCCCAGCGGCAGCACCGAGACCGCGATCGCCGCGGCCCAGGAGACGAAGACCCCGGCGGTGGGGACCGCCGCGGCGAAGACCACCAGCAGCCCCAGCTTGACCGTGGAGAAGGCGAGGTTGCCCACCGGCACCCACAGCGCGCTGCGCAGCCCGGTCAGCACCCCGTCCTGCAGGGTGAGCAACGACCAGGCGACCACGGTCAGCAGGAAGCCCAGGCCGTTCAGCGGGCCGTGCAGAAAGCGGTAGGAGGGGCCCCAGAGGTCGAGGGTGAGCAGGAAGACGGCCGCGGCGACGGCCACCACGACCGAACTGCCCGCGTAGGTCCCCAGCACCAGCCGGCCGGTGCGCCGCCCGGCGACCGGGATGAAGCGGGCCAGCGCCCCGGTCAGCGTCACCGCCGTCAGCCCCGCCAGCAGCTTCATCGCGGCGATGGCCGCCGAGCCCTGGCCGACCGCGGCCTCGGTGTAGTACCGGGCGGCGACCAGCCAGAACCCCAGGCCGAGCAGCCCGGAGACGCCGGTGTTGAGCATCAGCGCATAGGCGTTGCGGAACAGCGGACTCCCGCCGTCCCGCCCCGGGAGGCGCAGCCCGCGGCCGCCGCCCCGGGGCTCCGGTTCCGCGCGCTCCTCGGTCCTGGTGGTGGTGTCCGACACCGGTTCCGTCGCTCCTTCGTCCACTTCTCCCGCCGCCGCGCGCCGCGGCGTGCTCAACCGCCCCGCGTGCACAGCCGGACCGTCTGCCGCGCCCTGCGGACCACCGCGTACCCCTTGGTGAGCGCCCGGTCCCGGGCGAAGGAGCGGAGCAGGCCGCGGCCCTCGACGATCCGGGCGAACTCCTCGGTGTCCGTACGGCGCCGCACCGTCAGCCGCTCCAGGGCGTACGGCCCCTGGCGGCGGTCCGCGAGCGCGTTGCCCACCGCGAGCGCCTGCGCGAACCCCAGGGCGCGCACCGTCTGCCGCACCCGCCGGCTGGAGTGGCCGTAGGGGTAGGCGAAGGACTCCGGCGGCGTGCCGACCTGCTCGGCGATGATCTCCTTGCAGCGCCGTACCTCGTGCCGCAGCCGGGCGTCGCCGAGGCCGTCCAGCTGTGGATGGCTGTGGCTGTGCCCGCCGATCTCCACCCCGGCGGCGGCCAGTTCCCGCACCTGGTCCCAGTCGAGCATGGCGTCCGGGCCTTCCCCGGTGTCGTACGGGCCGCGCAGCCAGCCGGTCGACACGAAGAGGGTGGCCGGGAAGCCGTGCCGGGCGAGGGCGGGCAGCGCATGCCGGTGCACGCCCTCGTAGCCGTCGTCGAAGGTGATCAGCACCGGCCTGGCCGGCAGCGGGCCGCCGCCGCGCCAGGCCGCCGCGAGCGCGGCGGTGGTCAGCGGGGTGAAGCCGCCGTCGGCCAGCACCGCGAGCTGCGCGGCGAACGACTCCGGCGGCACGGACAGCTCCCGTACGGCGGGCGCCGGGTCCGCGGTCACCGCGTGGTACATCACGATCGGCACCGCCGGGGGCCGGGTGCTCATGCCGCGGTCCCCTCGCGCGCCGGGACCGCGCCCGGCGCCGCGCCGTCCGCCCGCTCCTCGGCTCCCGTACCGGTGCGGGGTCTTCGGCGTGCCCGCAGGGTGCCCCACGCGTAGCCGGCCGCCGCGGCGGCCACCCCCGCCACGATCGCGCCCGCCCGCCCGGCGCCGCCCGGGCGGCCGAGCGCCGCGTCGCGCACCCCGCGCAGCACCCCCGCCGGCAGCACCCGGGTGGTGTAGCGCCGCTCGGTCGCCAGCCCGTCCCGCGCGCCGACGCTGCGCGACACCAGCGCCTTGGACAGGCCCTCGGCGTACGCCCGGCTGCGGAAGTAGCCGAACCGCTCCCGCACGGCCGGGACCTTGTGATGGATGACCGACCGGTCGTCGATCAGCAGCACCGCGTCCGGCAGGGAGCGGCTGATGCGGATGCACAGCTCGGTCTCCTCGCCGCCCAGCGGCCGCCGCCCGGCGTCCCGGCCGATCCCGACGGCGAACCCGCCGACGCGCTCGAACGCCGCCGTGCGGAAGGAGGCGTTGCCGCCCAGGACGTTGCGCACCCGCGCCGTGCCGGGCGGCAGACCGCGGTACGTGCAGCCCACCACCCAGTCGAACTCCTCGGGGAACCACGCCGGCCGGCGGCCGGAGGCCCAGACCGGCTCGGTGCGCCCGCCCACCGCCATCACCGCCGGGTCCGCGTAGGCCGCGGCGAAGTGGCGCAGCCAGTCCCGCTCGGCCACCGCGTCGTCGTCCAGGAAGGCGACCACCTCGCCGCGCGCCTCGGCGATACCGGTGTTCCGCCCCGCGGACAGCCCGCGGGGTCCCGAATTGGCCATGATTCTCAGGGGAGTTGCGGGAGCGCGGGCGGAGGACGCGCCCGCGCGGGCGCCCCCGAAGTGCTCCCTGAGCCGGGCCAGCAGCGCGGGGTGATGGTCCACCACCAGGAGCAGCTCATGGGCGGGACGGGACTGCCCGTCCACCGACTCCACCGCGGCGAGGATGTCGCCCCACCGGTCCTGGGTGTGGACGCAGACGACGACGGAGATCCGCGGCGCCGGGCCGGCTGCTTCTCCCGCCGCGCTCACCGGGCGTTCCCGGTGATCAGCGCGGGCCGGGCCGGCCGGTTGTGCCGGGAGCCCCGCTCGCGCAGGATCACCCGGAGCACCCGCAGCCCGTCCCGCACCGCCCGCAGATTGCTGACGCCGTGGATGCGGTTGTACTCGTGGCTGGGGATCTCCTGCACCCGCAGCCCCGCCTTGACCACCCGGATGTTCATCAGCGTCTCGACCTCGAACCCGGCGCAGTCCAGGGCGATTTCGTCCAGGCAGTGCCGCCAGAAGGCGTTGTATCCGTAGCAGAGGTCGGTGTAACGGGCGCCGAACTTGGTGTTGACGACGGCGGTCAGGATGCGGTTGCCGAGCTTGCGCACGGGTGTCATGTCGTCGGTGCCGCCGCCGTTGGCGAACCGCGAGCCCTTGGCGAAGTCGGCCCCGGACACCAGCGCCGAGACATAGCTGACGATCTCGCCGCCGTCGGCCGACCCGTCCGCGTCGATCATCACGATGATCTCGCCGGTGCAGGCCGCGAAACCGCTGATCAGCGCGTCGCCCTTGCCCTTGCCGCGCTGCGGTACGACCGTGACGTCCGGCCACAGGTCACGGGCGACCCGGACGGTGTCGTCGGTGGAGTTCCCGTCGACCAGGATCACCTCATGGATCCAGTCCGGCAGGGTCTTGAAGACATACGGCAGGTTCTCCGCCTCGTTCATCGCCGGGATGACGACACTGACCGGTGGAGCGATGGCCAGATGCGAGGAGACGGGACGGTAGACGGCCTGGTCCGGCAGCAGCGTCAGCGATGGTTCTTCCGCGTCGGCCGGGCGAAGGAACGAGCTCATCGGGATTCTTGCCCTCTCGTCCGGTGGACCTCCCACCCCCGGGCGGTCCGTGTGGTTATCCGGGTCGAAAGGGGGGTTCACACCTGGGCCGCACGGCAGGGTTCACCGTCCGGACAAGGCGAGCAGGCACGCGTGATTCCGGCTGCGCGGCTCGTGCTCCGGCCCTCGGCAAGCTGTGATCGGCAAGCGAAGACCGCGCGCACGGGACCCCCCCACCGCGCACCGCACCGGCCGCTTCACCGTGTCGCTCGGGCTCTCCCCAAGAGCCGTCTTGCGATGATCGTCCGGTGCGGGTGGATGTGCGTCGGTATTGATGACTGGGACTGTAGGGCACCGCCAGACGGGTCAAATACCCTTTGCGGCAACTGGCCGGTGCACTCGGGGGCACGCCCGTATCAATGCACCGGCGCACGCCCCGTTGCGCCGTCCGGAACCGCGCAAAACCCTGACACCGGCCACCGGTGACGGTATTGCGTCAGTGTCCTGCCCGGATCCGGCCCATCCGCTTGAGCAGACGATCGGCCGGCGCGAACAACTCCGGCCTGGCCAGCACCGTGTTGCGCAGCGCCCGCACCGGCGCCCGCCGCGCCCGGTGCCCCAGCGCCACCGGATGCGGCCGCACCACCCACCCCTCGGACACCGTGAGTTCACGGGTCTTGAGGGAGTCCTTGTAGTCCTTCGCCCCGCGCCCCAGGTCGAGATAGCCCAGGGACTCCTCGGCCGCCGCCCGCGCCATCCGCAGATGCAGCACCAGCCCGGGGGAGAACTTCGCGAACTGCGGGTCGTACGCGGGGAACCAGCAGGCCAGCACGGACGGCGACCGCAGCCCGAAGTGCGCCGCGATGGGCCGCCCGCCCGCGTACAGCACCGACAGCAGCCCCGCGAAGGACGCGGTACGGGTGTGGAACAGCTGCTCCACGAGCCGGACGATCCAGGGGTGGGCGAAGCGGTCGCTGCGCCCCGTCCTGCGGTACTGCGCCGACTTCCACCGCATCAGCGTCCGCAGCGCCGCCGGGTCGCGCTCGTCGTGGACGTAGCGCAGCGGCCCGATGTCCCGGCCGAGCTTGCGCTCCTTGGCGAGGGTGGTCCGGGCGAACTTCGGCGACCGGCCCCGCAGCCCCGCCAGGTAGGTCTCGAAGCCCTGGTCCACGTCGATGACGGGCGAGGCGTGACCGCGGAAGGACGCCGCCGCGAACGGGCCCTGGCCGGCCACCAGGTGATCGAACTCCAGCACCGACAGCCCGCAGGCCCGCAGCAGCTCCCGGGCGTCCCACCGGAACCCGGGCCGGTGCACCAGCCCCTGGGCATCCGAGACGCCCAGGCCGACCGCCCGCCCGATGCCCAGCGCCGAACGCTGGAAGGGCAGGAACGCGGCCGGCCCGCCGTCCTCGTGGAGCACCGCGACGCGCACCCCGCCGCGGCAGTGACCGACGGCCAGTGCGAACTCGGGGGAGAGGAAGGGGTTCGCCAGCTGCGGCGACCCCAGGAGGGACGCCCGGGACTGCAGGGCGGTCCAGGCACTCCGGTCGGCCCCGGACAGCTCGCCGGGGCGGTGCACGGCGACGTCCATCTCAGCCCGCCCGGCTTCCGGGGGCCCGGCCTGCGCGCCGGCGCACCGCGACGGCCAGCAGCAGGGCGCCGCTGACCGCGGCCACCGCGACGACGCCGCCGCGCGGCGACCACAGGTGCAGCGCCAGCATGGCCTGCGCCACCAGCAGGTCGATCGCCAGCGCCCCGGCGCCGGCCGCGACCGCGCGGCCCGGCGGATCCATCCGGCCGAGCGCCGTGGCGAGCGCGGCGGCGGGCGCCATCAGCAGGAAGAAGAGGGTGAACGGGGCGCGCAGCGGCGAGGCGATGCCGGCGAGCGCGAGGACGGCTCCCATGACGCCGATGCCGGTCCCCACCCCCGCGAGCAGTGCCGCGGTGGCGCCCGTCGGCCGGTCCCCGGGCGGCGGCGCGTCGTGCGAGCCGTGCCGGGCGATGGTCTTGGTGTGCATTGGCAGCTTTGCCCCCCATAAGCGCCGGATGCCGGGCCTCAATGTCGCGCAACGCTCGGAGCACCGTCAAGACGCGAAGACGACCGGAAACCTGCGCAACCGTACGCGGGGGCGGGTGTGGCGGGCCGCCCTCGGACGGCGCAATGGCGGCGGTGCGGGCCGGCGGTCCGGAGACTGGGGGGACGTGCCGCGAGGCGAGTGACCGCCGGAAGGAGCCGCGTTGGTGGAGCCGCCGAGCGGAACCGCCCTGACGGTGATCATGGTGTGCCTGACCGTGGCCACCGGGATGCTCGACGCCGTCAGCTTCCTGGCGCTCGGTCAGGTCTTCACCGCCACCCAGACCGGCAATCTGCTCTTCCTCGGCTTCGGTATCGCCGGGCAGGGCGGGCTGTCGGTCCTGGCGACGGTGGTGTCGCTCGGAGCCTTCGCCCTGGGGGCGGCGTTCGGGGCCCGGATGGAGTCGACGCTGGCCGCGCGGCGGCACCGCTGGTTCCCGGTCGCGCTGGCCCTGGAAGCGGCACTGCTGGTGGCCGCCGCCGCGGCCGCCTGGGACGCGGGCCCGGTCCGGGGGCTGCCGCCGGGCCGGCGCTTCCTGGTCATCGGGCTGATGGCGGTGGCGATGGGCATGCGCAACGTCACCGCCATGCGCGCCGCCGTCCCCGACTTCACCACGACGGTCGAGACCCGGGCGATGACGGCCCTGGTCAGCGGGTCACCGCTGGGGCGCGACAGGCGGCTGGGGTACGGCAGTCACGCCGCGGGCCGCCGGCTCTTCTCGGTCACCGCGATGTTCGCCGGGGGCCTCCTCGGTGCCGGACTGCTCGGTCTGGGCACCCGGCCGATGCTGCTGATCCTGCTCGTGGCCGTCGTCATCGCGGCCACCGCCTTCCTCGTTCCCGGCCTCGCCCGCGACACCGCCCAGGGGCGGTGAACATCCGCCCGGATCGCCATATTTGCCGTGAACGGCCGACGAACTTTGGCATGGACACTTCCGGCTACCCGCGAGTTTTGCTACGACGAATGTGGCAGAGATCCTGCTAAGGGAGGTTCCATGAGACTGTCCCGATTCGCGGCCTTGACATCCGCCTTCTTCGTCACCACGGCGCTCGCGCTCACCGGCGCGAGCGCCGCCGCGTCCGCTCAACTCCCCGCCGCCACCGGCTATGTGGCCCTCGGCGACTCCTACTCCTCCGGTGTCGGAGCCGGCAGCTACGACAGTGCCAGCGGCTCCTGCAAGCGCAGCGCCAAGGCCTACCCGGCCCTGTGGGCCGCCGCGCACTCCCCCTCCTCCTTCCAGTTCACCGCCTGTTCCGGCGCTCGAACGGGTGACGTTCTCAGCGGTCAGCTCGGCCCCCTCAACAGCTCCACCGGCCTGGTCAGCATCACCATCGGCGGCAACGACGCCGGATTCGCCGACACCATGACGACCTGTGCGCTCCAGGGCGAGAGCGCCTGCCTGTCCCGGGTGGCCCAGGCCAGGACCTACATCGACACCACCCTGCCCGGCCGGCTCGACGGGGTGTACGACGCCATCTCCCGGAAGGCCCCGGCCGCGCATGTGGTGGTCGTGGGCTATCCCCGCTTCTACAAGCTCCGCGGTACCTGTATCGCCGGCCTCTCCGAAAAGTCCCGCGCCGCGATCAACGCGGCCGCCGACGCCATCAACGGCGTCACCGCCAAGCGGGCCGCCGACCACGGCTTCACCTTCGCCGACGTCAACAGCACGTTTTCCGGACATGAGCTGTGCTCCGGCAGCGCCTGGCTGCACAGCGTGACCTATCCGGTCCTGGAGTCCTACCACCCCACCGCCACCGGGCAGTCCGGCGGCTATCTGCCGGTCTTCGCCTCCGCTGCGTAACCATCGGCCCGCCGGGCGCCCGGGGAGGGCGGGTGAGATTCCGGTCTCTTCCCGGGCGTCCTGGCGGTCCGTCAGACCTCCACCGGGCCTCCGCGGCAGCCCGATGACGCTCAACTCGCCCTGGCCCATGCGGTGTACGTGACATTCCGTATGGTGTTCGTCAACGTCAAGGCGGGGCAGGTGAATCCGTTGACCGGTCTGCACGCGTGTCCTCCGAGAGAGATAGGGTTACCCTGCCCGGGGCCGGGTGCCCTCGTAGGGTGGGGAGAGTCATGGAACAGATAACAGTGCGTAGCAGGGCGCGAGTCCCTGCCATCAGCTGCGGGAGCAGTGCGTCCAGTGCGCGTCTCGACCGCCATCTCGCGGTGCTGGGTGGTCCGGCCATCCCGCAGCGCGAGGCGGAAGGGGCGACGTCCCTGATGCAGGAACTCACCGCACGTGATCATTTCCGTTCGAGGCACGGCCGCGGCGCCAGGGTGTCGCTGTTCGCGCCGCTGCGCAGGCTGCGGCGTTCGCTCTTCGGCGGTCACGGCTGATCCGCTTCTGAAGCGGCATCTCGGGCGATCACACCGTCCCGGCGCGGCACTGCGGTCCGATCGCTCGTCAGGCCCAGGGCACCGGCAGCGTGCCGGTGTGCTCGCCGGGGCGGAACCCCTGCCCGAGGGTGCCGTACGGCATCCGCTCCACGCCCGGCCCCGTCCCCGCCCGGCCGGCGTCGCACTCCCCACCACCCGTTGCCCGGCAGCGGGTGGTTCTGTGCGTTTCGGCGGCGCACGGTCCCGCGGCACGCCCGCCCGCCGGCCCCGGAGCCCCCCGAGGGGACGACCCGCCTCCCCCGGTGCTCACCACAGCGCGAACTGCCCCTCCGGGCCCTCCTCGTGATGGTCGAGCACGGACGCCGGACGGTGGGCGGACACCGGCGCCGGCAGGAGGCCGGCGGCCCGCAGTTCACCGGCCGTCACCTGCGGACCCTCGGCCGTCTCCCGCGCCAACTGAACGCCCTGCGGACGAAGTTCGTCCAGCAGCGCCAGGACGGTGATCAGCTCCAGCAGCTCCGAGGTCCACTCCTGCGGCCAGTTCGCGGGACGCAGCGCCGCCAGCGAACCGGCCTCGGGCGCCTCCGTGCCCGCCGCGGCCGGGCCGGTGCGCTCGGCCAGCCACGCCTCCAGGACACGGACGCCGCCCGCGTGGAAGTCCCAGGCGCCCGCGGGCACCGGCGAGATCCGGCCGCCGCCGAGCAGCAGCGCCTCTTCCTCCGGGTCGTAGGCGACGTCCTGCGGCAGCCCGCCGGCGGGGAGCGCGGAGCGCACGTACGGGCGCCGTCCGCCCGGCATCCGGGGCCGCTCGCCGCCGCGCCGACCGGCCGCCCCGGGGGCGTGGGCGCCGCGGGTGGTCAGCCAGAGCAGCCGCTCGCCGAGCGCGACGCCGCGGTCCCAGAGGGCGGGATCGGCGGTGAGCGGCACGGTGCAGCCGTCGGGGGAGTGCCGGGCGCTCGCCACGAACCAGGCGAGCAGGTCCGCCGGCGCCGCCGGGCGGTCCAGGCGCCGGCCGAGCAGGGCCGCCAGCCCCGGGGCGAGATTGGGCTCGTGCCCGCCGGGCCGCCGGTAGAACGGACGGATCCGCCCGGGGCGGCCGGCCGGGGAACGCCCGTCGGGCAGCAGCGCGGAGCACACCACGGCCGGGCCGGGGACCTGCGGCACCTGCCCCCACTCGACCACGAACACCTGCCGGTCGTCCGCCACCCGCCACAGCTCCGGCCGCGCGCCGTCGAGCAGCCGGTGATCGGGCAGCAGCCACTGCTGGTCGAACGGGCCGTGCGTCACCCGCACCGGCTCGGGGCACGGGCCGGCCGCCCGGTACAGCCGCTCGGTGGCCGTGGCCTGGCCCGGCAGCTGGCCGACGGCGGAGTGCAGGGTCCGGGCCCGGGACGGGCGGAACAGCCGCTCGCGGGCCGCCGCGTCGTGCGCGGCGGCCAGTGCCGCCCAGCGGGCGCGCAGCGTGGCCGGGTCCGGCGCGAGCACCCAGGAGCGGCCGAGCCGCAGCGGCGCCACGGACCAGGGCATGAGATCGGACAGCCGTGGCGCGTCCTGCTTCGCCGTCACGCGGAGCCCCTCCCGGACCGTTCGGTTGACCCCGGCATGGTATCCACCGGCCCGGCGGCGGGAGGGAATCCGCCGGCCGCGTCCACCGCACGGGCGGCGGCACAGGCGGTCTTCCGCCAACTGATCTTGGCGGAGTACGGTCCTCGCCGTACGCCCGACCACGCGGTACGGACCTGGCTCCGCCCGTGCGCCGGGACCTGCTCAGGGGAGGACCGCCATGACGGACACCACCTCTCCCACGCCGGAACGGCGCGGGGGGACCCCCGACGGCAGCCGGGCCGCCGCCCGGCTGGACCGGCTGCCGCCGTCCCGGTGGCACCGCCGGATCACCCTCCTCGTCGGCATCGGCGCCTTCTTCGACCTCTACGAGATCTTCCTCGGCGGGGTGCTGGCCGCCGCCCTCGCCGACCAGTGGCACCTCGGCCCCACCGCGAAGTCCTGGGTGATCGCCGCGGGGTTCCTCGGCATGTTCGCCGGCGCCAATGTGCTCTCCGTGCTCGCCGACCGCTTCGGACGGCGCCGGATGTTCCTGGTCAACCTGGCGGCGTACGCGCTCTTCTCGCTGCTGTGCGCCTTCTCGCCGAACCTGTCCTGGTTCCTCGCGCTGCGCTTCCTGTCCGGCCTGGGGCTGGGCGCCGAACTCGTGCTGGTGGACACCTACCTCGCGGAGTTCCTGCCCCGGGCGGTACGCGGCCGCTACATCGCCCACGCCTACACCATCGGGTTCCTCGGCGTCCCCGTCGCCGCGCTGCTCGGCGCCCGGCTGGTGGCCGCACACCAGCCGCTGGGCGTCGACGGCTGGCGCTGGCTGCTGGTCGCCGGCGCGCTGGGCGCCGGGTTCCTCCAGCTGATGCGCCGCCGACTCCCGGAATCGCCACGGTGGTTGACGGTGCAGGGCCGCGGCGAGGAGGCCGAGCGGATCGTGTCCGGCCTGGAGGAACGGGTGGCCCGGGAGAGCGGCGGCAGCCTGCCGTCGGTCCCGGAGGCGGAGACCGTCCGCGAACGGAAGGCGCCGCTGGGCGAGATGTTCCGGGGCGACCAGCGGCGGCGCACCCTCATGTGGTGGATCTTCCAGGTGCTGCAGACCGTCGGCTACTACGGCTTCGGGTCGCTGGCCCCCGTGGTGCTCACCGCGAAGGGCCACACCGTCACCGAGTCGCTCCTCTACGCGGCGCTGAGCTTTTGCGGCTACCCGGTCGGCTCCGCGCTGTCCGTCCCGCTCATCGACCGGATCGAACGCCGCACGCTGATCATCGCCTCGGCCCTCGGCATCGCCGCCTGCGGACTGGCCTTCGGCTTCGCCACCGCCTCCTGGGCGATCGTCGCCTTCGGCTTCCTGCTGACCGTGTGCAGCAACGTCTTCTCCAACGCCTTCCACGTCTACCAGACCGAACTCTTCCCCACCGGCCTGCGCAGCAGCGCGATCGGCATCGCCTACTCGCTGTCCCGCCTCACGTCGGTCGTCCTCCCCTTCGTCGCCCTGCCCGTCCTCGACACCCTCGGCCCCGCCGCGGTCTTCACCGGCTCGGCCGGCCTGATGCTCCTCCTCTGCCTGGACGTGGCGCTCCTGGGGCCACGGAGCACGGGCCGTAGCCTTGAGAGAATTTGATCCCACGTATTTGTCTTTCCCGCCGTTCCGCTGCGCTTTGCTTGCGCCCCACGTTTTTGGCTTTTCCGCCGTGGCGGTTGGTCGCCGTGTTTCGCCCCGCTGCGCGGGTGCGCCCGGCGTTGCGCCTCCGGCGGGCCGGGTCCGCTGCGCGGGGCTGTCGGGGTGCGGTGCCGGGCCTCCGCGGGTGGGTGTCCGGACTGCTTCGCTTTACGTCCGGACACCCACCCGCTCCGGCCCGTCCCCTCCCGTTGGGGGGTGGGAAGAAGGCCGGTGGGGGTGGATCTGGGTGGTCCGGTGCGTGTTGTGGACGACGTAGGGAAACGGCCGTGGGCATCGGGAAATGGCTGTGGCGCGGGGAATTGGCTGTGATCGACGCCCGCCCCCACTCACGATCACTTCACTCACTCACGGGAGGGGACGGGCCGGAGGGGCGGGGGTGTGGGACGTAAAGCGAAGCAGTCCCACACCCCCGCCCCTCCGGCCCGTCACCGCACCCACAGCCCCGCGCAGCGGACCCCGCCCGCCGCAGGCGCCACGGCGGGCGCACCGCGAAGCGGGCGAAACACGGCGAGAACCCACCACGGCGGAAAAGACAAAAACGTGGGAAACGACTAAGCGTCGAGCGACACCGTGAAGGAGAAGCGGTCCCCCCGATAGTGGATCCGTGCGACATCGACGACCCGCCCGTCGGCGTCATACGTCAGGCCCGTGTAGTGCAGGATCGGGCTGAGCAGGGGAACCTCCAGCAGCCGGGCGGTTTCCGGGTCGGCGAGGCGGGCCTCGACGGTGTCGGTGATGCGGCTGATCCGTACGCCCACGGCGTCCCGCAGTACCTTCGTCATCGGCCAGCGCTGCAGATCCGCGGGGTCGATCCGCGCGGCGACGTCGGGGTGCACGTAGTTGTGGGCGTGGTTGGTCGGTTCGCCGGTCTCCTCGTCGCCGCGCAGCCGGCGGTAGCCGGCCACCTCGGACAGGCCGGGGAAGTACGTGGCCAGTTCGGGCGGTACGGGGCTGGGCCCGTGCTCCAGCAGTTCGGTGCTCATCCCGGACTGCTGGGCGACGATGGTGTCCACGGAGCCCAGCAGCCGCACCGGCGACCCGCGCCGCGCGCTCGGCTCGATGAAGGTGCCGCGGCGCCGGTGCCGGCTGATCAGGCCCTCCGCCTCCAGTTCCTTGAGGGCCTGGCGCATGGTCAGGACGCTGACGCCGTAGTGCGCGGCGAGGGCGTCCTCGGTGGGCAGCCGCAGCGGTGCCTCGGGGGAGCGGCCCAGTATGGAGGCGCGCAGCGACTGCGAGACCTGGTACCACAGCGGCAGCTTGCGGTTCAGGGCGAGCGAGTCGGGAGCGAAGGTGGTCATGGCGGCGTTCCCCGGTGTCACGGGCGGAAATGGCGCTGGAGACCCTGCCACACGTCGTCGTAGCCGTGCTGCAGATGCCCGGCGTCGCGGGCCTGTTCGGTCAGGGTCAGCGGCCAGCGGGTCTCGAACATGAAGGCCAGGCCGTCGTCGATCTTCTGCGGGCGCAGCTCGGCGGCGCTCGCACGGTCGAAGGTCTCCCGGTCGGGTCCGTGCGCCGACATCATGTTGTGCAGCGAGCCGCCGCCCGGGACGAAGCCCTCCGCCTTGGCGTCGTACGCCCCCTCGATGAGCCCCATGTACTCCGTCATGACGTTGCGGTGGAAGTACGGCGGCCGGAAGGTGTCCTCGCCGACCAGCCAGCGCGGCGCGAAGGCCACGAAGTCCACGCCCGCCAGTCCGGCGGTGTCGGAGGGGGAGGTGAGGACGGTGAAGATCGACGGGTCGGGGTGGTCGTAGCTGATCGAGCCGATGACGTTGAAGCGGCGCAGGTCGTAGACGTACGGGACGTGGTTGCCGTGCCAGGCGACGACATCCAGCGGCGAGTGGTCGTAGGTCGCCGTCCAGAGGGCGCCGCAGAACTTGTTGACAACCTCGACGGGGCCCTCGACGTCCTCGTAGGCGGCGACCGGTGCGCGGAAGTCGCGGGCGTTGGCCAGGCCGTTGGCGCCGATCGGGCCCAGGTCGGGGAGCTGGAAGGGCCGGCCGTAGTTCTCGCAGACATAGCCGCGGGAGGCCGGGCCCCGGCCGTCGTCGGGCGCGGCGTCCAGCAGTTCGACGCGGAAGCGGACGCCGCGCGGGATCAGCGCCACCTCGCCCGGTTCGGCGTGCAGCAGGCCGAGTTCGGTGCGCAGCAGCAGTCCGCCGCGCTCCGGCACGATCAGCAGTTCGCCGTCGGCGTTGCCGAACACCCGCCGTTCCATGGAGGTGTTGGCGTGGTAGAGGTGGACGGCCATGCCGGTGCGCTGGGTGGCGTCGCCGTTGCCGCCCAGCGTCCACAGCCCGTCCAGGAAGTCGACCGGGCCGGCGGGCTCGGGCAGGGGGTTCCAGCGCAGCCGGTTGGGGTCGGGGGTGCAGTCGGTGAACGGCGCGGAGCGCAGGGCGCCCTGCGCGGCGCGGACGAACGGCGGGTGCGCGGCGGAGGGGCGGATGCGGTAGAGCCAGGAGCGGTGGTTGTGGTCGCGCGGTTCGGTGAACGCGGAGCCGCTGAGCTGTTCGGCGTAGAGCCCGAGGGGCGCGCGCTGGGGGGAGTTGCGGCCCACCGGCAGGGCGCCCGGGACGGCCTCGGAGCTGTGTTCGTTGCCGAAGCCGGTGTGGTACGCCAGCCCTTCGGCCGTCTTCCTCGCCTGCTCGTTGCCCGTGCCTGCCATCGCGTGCTCCCGCCGCTCAAGGAATCCTATGCAAGACCTTAGGATTGCGGTGGGGGGCCGTCAACGGAGACTCCCGGCCGCGTCGGCCGGATCGTGGCGGTCGGCCGGATCGTGCGAGGGCGGGCTCCGCCCGTCCGCGGGGGCGGGCAGGATGGACGGGTGCAGCAGCCGAACCCGCGCCCCGCGACACCGCCCGCCTCCCTGCGCCGCGCGCCCGTCCAGCGGCGCAGCGCCCAGCGCCTGGCCAGAATCCTGGACGCCTGCGCCGAAGTCCTGGAGGAGACCGGGTACGACGAGCTGAGCACCCGGGCCGTGGCCGGCCGTGCCGGCGTCCCGATCGGCTCCGTCTACCGCTTCTTCCCCAACAAGCGCGCCATGGCCGAGGCCCTCGCCCGGCGCAACCTCGACGCCTACGCGGACCGCATCACCGCCCGGCTGGCCGGTCCGGCGGACCGGCCGCTCCCGTGGCGCCGGGCGATGGACGTGGTGGTCGACGAGTACCTCGCGATGAAGCGGACGGTGCCGGGCTTCGCCCTGGTGGAGTTCACCGTCCCGGCCCCGCGCGCCGCACGGCAGGCCAACTACGAGGTGGCCGACCGGCTGCGCGCCCTCCTCGCCGGCCCGCTCGGCCTGGACGCGGCCGACGAGCGGCTGCGCACCGCCTTCCTGGTGGGCGTCGAGACGGCCGACGCGCTGCTCCAGCTCGCCTTCCGCAGCGACCCGGCCGGCGATCCCGCCATCGTCACGGAGACCAAGGAACTGCTGCGGGCCTATCTGGCGCGCTATCTGGACGGGGCGGGGGAGGGGTGAGGGGTGATGGATGAGGGGGCCGCCGGCCGGGCGCGGGGTGCCGGTTGTGCGCGTGCCCGTCCGGGGAGATCCGTATTGACCTGGGGTTTTGCTCGTATTGCTCGCGCGTCAAGACCTTGTTAACAAAAGTTTGCGGGACCTAACGTCGCCTGAACTGCCACCCCCCGGCAGAGGTTCAAGGGCGAACGTGAGGTACCTCCAATGCTGACAATCCTCGGATTCGTCATGATCGCCGCCTTCCTGGCGCTGATCATGATGAAGAAGATGTCACCGATGGCCGCGCTGGTGCTCATCCCCGCGCTGTTCTGTGTCCTGGTCGGACAGGGCGCGCACCTGGGCGACTACGTCCTCAAGGGCATCGGCGACCTGGCCCCCACGGCCGCGATGCTGATGTTCGCCATCATCTACTTCGGGGTGATGATCGACGTCGGTCTCTTCGACCCGGTCGTCCGCGGCATCCTGAAGTTCTGCAAGGCCGACCCGGTGCGGGTGGTGCTCGGCACGGCCCTGCTCGCCGCGATCGTCTCGCTCGACGGCGACGGTTCCACCACCTTCATGATCACCGTCTCGGCGCTCTACCCGCTCTACAAGCGGCTGAAGATGAGCCTCGTGGTCATGACCGGTGTCGCCGCCACCGCCAACGGCGTGATGAACACCCTCCCCTGGGGCGGCCCGACGGCCCGCGCCGCCACCGCGCTCAAGCTCGACGCCGGGGACATCTTCGTCCCGATGATCCCCGCCCTGGCCGTCGGCCTGGTCGCGGTGTTCGCCCTCGCCTACGTCCTCGGCCGCCGCGAGCGCAAGCGGCTCGGCCTCCTGACGCTCGGCGACACCCGGCTGGTGACCGAGGCCGCCGACGAGAAGGAGACCGAGCAGGTCCTGGTGGGCGCGGGCGCCGGCGGCACGGGGGGCACCGCCGCCGGTCCCCGGCGCGGCACCGGTGGCGCGGGCACCGGCACCGACGCCGACGAGGACGCCGATGCGGACGGCGGCTCCGGCGACCCGGCCGACGACGACGGTCTCCAGGTCCTGGACCCGCGGCGCGCCACCCTGCGCCCCAAGCTCTACTGGTTCAACGCCGCGCTCACCGTCGCGCTGCTCACCCTGCTGATCGTGCAGGCCCTGCCGATCCCGGTCCTCTTCCTCCTCGGCGCGGCCCTCGCCCTGACTGTCAACTTCCCGCACATGAAGGACCAGAAGGCCCGCGTCGCCGCCCACGCCGAGAACGTGCTCAACGTCTCCGGGATGGTCTTCGCCGCCGCCGTCTTCACCGGCGTGCTCACCGGCACCGGCATGGTCGAGCACATGGCGCGCTGGCTGGTCAGCGGCATCCCCGACGCACTCGGCCCGCACATGGGCCTCGTCACCGGCGTGCTCAGCATCCCGCTGACCTACTTCATGTCCAACGACGGGTTCTACTTCGGCATCGTCCCGATCCTCGCCGAGGCCGGCGCCGCCCACGGCGTGGCCCCCATCGAGATCGCCCGTGCCTCCCTCGTCGGACAGGCCCTGCACATGTCCAGCCCGCTGGTCCCCGCCGTCTACGTCCTCGTCGGCATGGCCAAGGTCGAGTTCGGCGACCACACCAAGTTCACCGTCAAGTGGGCCGCGCTGACCTCCCTGGTGGTCCTGGGCGCCGGTCTGCTCTTCGGCATCCTCTAGATGACCGGTACCGATACCGGCAGCGCGGGGCCCGGCAGGGGATGGCTGCTGCGCCTGGTCGTCACCTTCTCCTTCGCCCAGGGAGCGGTGAGCATGGCCAGGCCGGCCGTCTCCTGCCGGGCCCTCGCACCGGGGGTTGGGGTCTCCCCTGCTCGAACGTAGTTGAGAGCTTGGGGAAGAGCGTGCCATCGGCGTGATCACCGCGGTCTACGCGCTGCTGCCGCTGCTGGTCGCCGTCCCGCTCGGCCGCCGCTGGTGATGACCCCGATGATCCGGTGGCTGGGCCGCACCGCGCTGATGGTCAGCCGCTGCCGATGACGACGGTCGTCCGTGCCGCCCCCGACCGGGCCCGCAGCACCGCGCCGGCGCTCCGCCTGACCGGCAACCGGCTCGGCCGGGTCGCCGCCCCCGCCGGCGCCGGACTGCTGGCCGGACTCGCCGGCACCGCCGCGCCCTTCGTCCTGCTCGGGGCGCTGCTGCTGGCGTCCGCCGCGCTGGCCGCCCGTACGGGGCGGGCGCCCGCCGAGCCGTCCGCGCCGGCCCGCGGTGTACGGCGTCCGCGCGCCTCGGCAAGGCGGGATTCCCCCACGTGACCCCGGAAACCTGTGGGCCATCCGCCAAGGCGGGCGGTTGCGTCGGGGCCTAGGCTCGTGGCGACCGTCACCCCCTGGGGCGCGGCGGTGCCCTGGCGCCCGCAAAACTACCGGCGCTAGTTTGGAGGGCGACCAGCAGTCGGCCCGGGAGGACCACGACGTGAAGCAGCACGACGCGATGTACATCGACGGAAGCTGGCGGCCCGCGGAGGGCGGCGGCACGATCGAGGTCGTCAACCCGGCCGACGAGCAGGTCATCGCCACCGTCCCGGCCGGCTCGGCGCGGGACGTGGACGCCGCGGTCCGTGCCGCCCGCGCCGCGCTGCCGGGCTGGGCCGCCACGGCGCCCCGGGAGCGCGCGGCCCGGCTGGCCGCCCTGCGCGACCAACTCGCCGCGCGCACCGAGGAGATCGCCGAGACCGTCACCGCCGAACTCGGCTCGCCGCTCGCCTTCAGCACGAACGTGCACGCCGGGGTGCCGCTCGCGGTCTGCGCCTCGTACGCCGAACTGGCCGGCAGCCACGCCTTCGAGGAGAAGATCGGCAACTCGACCGTGCTGCACGAACCGGTCGGGGTGGTGGGCGCGATCACGCCCTGGAACTACCCGCTGCACCAGATCGTCGCCAAGGTCGCCCCGGCGCTCGCGGTCGGCTGCACGGTCGTGCTCAAACCCGCCGAGAACACCCCGCTGGTCGCCCAGCTCTTCGCCGAGTGCGTCGATGCCGCCGGGATACCGGCCGGGGTCTTCAACCTCGTCACCGGACTCGGTCCGGTCGCAGGCCAGGCGCTCGCCGAGCACGAGGGCGTCGACCTGGTCTCCTTCACCGGCTCGACGGCCGTCGGCAAGCGGATCGGCGCCCTCGCGGGCGCCGCGGTCAAGCGGGTGGCGCTGGAGCTGGGCGGCAAGTCCGCCAATGTCATCCTGCCCGGCGCCGACCTGCCCAAGGCGGTCGCCGTCGGCGTCGCCAACGTCATGGCCAACTCCGGCCAGACCTGCAGCGCCTGGACCCGGATGCTGGTCCACCAGGACCGGTACGACGAGGCCGTCGAGCTGGCGACCGCGGCGGCGGCCAAGTACGTCCCGGGCGAGAGGATCGGCCCGCTGGTCAGCGCCGAGCAGCGGGACCGGGTGCGCGGTTACATCGAGCGGGGCGTCGCCGAGGGCGCACGGGTCGTGGCGGGCGGACCGCAGGCGCCCGCCGGTCCCGGCTACTACGTCGCGCCGACCGTCTTCGCCGACGTCACCCCGGAGATGACCGTCGCCCAGGAGGAGATCTTCGGCCCGGTCCTGTCGATCCTGAAGTACGAGGACGAGGACGACGCCGCCCGGATCGCCAACGACACCGTCTACGGGCTGGCCGGCGCGGTCTGGGCGGGCGACGACGCGGAGGCGGTGGCCTTCGCCCGCCGGCTGGACACCGGTCAGGTCGACATCAACGGCGGCCGGTTCAACCCCCTCGCCCCGTTCGGCGGTTACAAACAGTCCGGCATCGGCCGCGAGCTGGGCCCGCACGGGCTGAGCGAATACCTGCAGACCAAGTCGCTGCAGTTCTGACCCGGCCGCGCGGCGGGGGACGGCCGAGGCCGCACCCCGCCGCGGCGCCCGCCCCTCCCCGCCGGCCCTGCCGGCCCCGCCCCGCCCTCCGCACCGAGGAGTCCTCCGTGGTCCGCGCCGCCGTACTGTCCGCCGTCAACGCCCCGCTGCGGGTCGCCGAGATCGACCTGCCCGCGCCCGGCCCCGGCCAGGTCCGGATCCGGCTCGCCGCCGCCGGCGTCTGCCACTCCGACCTGTCCCTGTCCAACGGCACCCTGCGCCAGCCGGCCCCGGCCGTCCTCGGGCACGAGGGCGCGGGCACCGTCACCGCGGTCGGCCCCGACGTGACCACGGTGGCCCCCGGCGACCAGGTCGTCCTCAACTGGGCGCCGTCCTGCGGCGACTGCCACTTCTGCGGTCTGGCCGAGCCCTGGCTGTGCGCCCGCGCCGGCCACGCCGCGGACGCTCCGTACGCCACCCTCGCCGCCGACGCCACCGACCTCTACCCCGGCCTCGGCACCGCCGCGTTCGCCGAGGAGACCGTGGTGCCCGCGCGGGCCGCGCTGCCGCTGCCGGACGGGGTGCCGCTCGCCGACGCGGCGCTGCTCGGCTGCGCGGTGCTCACCGGCTGGGGCGCCGTGCACCACAGTGCCCGGGTGCGCGCCGGGGAGTCGGTCGTGGTCTTCGGCGTCGGCGGGGTGGGTCTGGCCACGCTGCAGGCCGCACGGATCGCCGGCGCGGGCCCGATCGTGGCCGTGGACGTCTCCCCGGCGAAGGAGGAACTCGCCCGCGCCGCCGGCGCCACCGAGTTCCTGGTGGCGGGCGACGACACCGCCAAGCGCATCCGCAAGCTCACCGGCGGGGTGGGGGCCGATGTCGCCGTGGAGTGCGTGGGCCGCGCCGACACCATCCGGACCGCCTGGTCGTCGACCCGGCGCGGCGGCCGCACCACGGTCGTCGGCATCGGCGGCCAGGATCAGCAGGTCGCCTTCTCCGCCCTGGAGCTCTTCTACTTCGGCCGCACCCTCTCCGGCTGCGTCTACGGCAACAGTGACCCCGCCCGCGACCTCCCCGTCATCGCCCGGCACGTCCGCTCCGGCGCCCTCGACCTGTCCGCCCTGGTCACCGAGCGCATCACCCTCGACGCCATCCCGTCCGCCTTCGACGCCATGCTGGCGGGCCGGGGAGGGCGGGCGCTGGTGGTGTTCTGAGGGGCGGCCGCCTTCGCGAGTGGCGCGAACCCGATGCCTGAAGGAACATCAAACTTAGGTGTGACTAACCTCGTTGAGGTGGAGGGAGGCTCCGCGGCACACGAGCAGGGGAGTGCGCATGGGACACCTCAGGGGAAAGGCCGCACTCGTCACCGGCGGCAGCCGGGGCATCGGGCGGGGCATCGCCGAACGGCTGGGCCGGGACGGCGCGCTGGTCGCCGTGCACTACGGCAGCAACGAGGCGGCGGCCGAGGAGACCGCCGCGGCCATCGCCGGGGCCGGCGGCCGGGCGTTCACCGTGGGCGCCGAACTGGGCGTGCCCGGCGACGTGGACACGCTCACGGCCGGACTGGAGGCGGGCCTGCGCGCGCACGGGGAAGCGGCGCTCGACATCCTGGTGCACAACGCGGGGCTCAACCTCATGGGGCGGCCGATCGAGGTGCTCACCCCCGAGGAGTTCGACCGGATGGTCGCGGTCAACATCAAGGCGCCGTTCTTCCTCACCCAGCGGCTGCTGCCGCGACTGCGCGACGGGGGCCGGATCATCAACATCTCGTCCGTCTCCACCCGTCTCGCCTCCGCCCACGGCATCGGCTATCCGCTCACCAAGGGCGCGCTCGAAGTCTTCAGCCACACCCTGGCCAAGCACCTCGGCCCCCGCGACATCACGGTGAATTCCGTCGCCGTCGGATTCACCCGCACCGACATGACCGCGGAGGTGCTGGCCGACCCGGCGCACCTGGAGCGCACCATCGGCCTGACCGCCCTCGGCCGGATCGGCCGGGTCCCGGACATCGCCGACGCGGTCGCCTTCCTGGCCTCCGACGACGCGCGCTGGATCACCGGCACCAGGATCGACGTCACCGGCGGGGCCGGCCTGTAGCGACCTCGACGGCCGGGGCCCGCGACGCGGCCGTGCGCCGGGGCCCCGCGCGGTGCGGTCAGCCGCCGTCCGGCGGCAGGAGTTCCGGGTGCTGCAGCGCCAGACCGTCCACCAGCGCCCGCAGGCCGGTCTCGAAAGCGCCCTCGTCCACCTGGCGCTGATGCTCCGCCAGGAGGTGGGCCTGGCCCAGGTGCGGGTAGTCGGCGGGGTCGTAGGCGCTCGGGTCGTCCACGAAGCCGCGGGCGAACGAGCCCAGCGCCGATCCGGCCACGAAGTACCGGACCATGGCGCAGACCCTGGTGGCCTGGGCGGGCGGCCAGCCCGCCCGGACCATCCCGCCGAACGCCGCGTCGGCCATCTTCAGGCCGGCCGGGCGGCGGCCGGGGCCCTGGGCGAGGAACGGCACGATCTGCGGGTGCGCGGCGAGCGCCGCGCGGTAGGAGCGGGCCCAGTCGAGGAGCCCGGCGCGCCAGTCCGCGCCCGCCTCGAAGCCCGACACGTCGACCTGGGCGATGACCGTGTCGGCCACCGCGTCGAGGATCTCGTCCTTGGTCGTGAAGTGGTTGTAGAGGGACGGCCCGCTCACGCCCAGCTCCGCCGCCAGGCGACGGGTGGAGAGCGCCGGCAGCCCTGCGGAGTCGATGAGCGCCAGCGCCGTGGAGACGATGCGCTCGCGGCTCAGGAGGGGCTTGCGGGGTCGGGCCATGACGCACATAGTAGAGGCCGCCCACCAAAAACTAGCAGTGCTAATTAACTGCTCTCGTCCACAAGGGGCCCGAGATGAACCTGGAGCTCAGCGCGGAGCAGACCGCGGTCCGGCGGCTCGCCGAGGACTTCGCCGCCCGCGAGATCGCCCCGTACGCCACCGCCTGGGACCGCGCCGAACAGGTCGACCGCGGCATCGTGAAGAAACTCGGCGGCCTCGGCTTCCTCGGGCTCACCGTCCCCGAGGAGTACGGCGGCTCCGGCGGCGACCACCTCTCCTACGTCCTGGTCACCGAGGAGCTGGGCCGGGCCGACTCCTCGGTGCGCGGCATCGTCTCGGTGTCCCTGGGGCTGGTCGCCAAGACCATCGCCGCCTGGGGCGACGAGGAGCAGAAGCGGACCTGGCTGCCGCGGCTCACCTCCGGCGAGGCGGTCGGCTGCTTCGGCCTCACCGAACCGGGCACCGGCTCCGACGCGGCCCACCTCGCCACCCGGGCGGTCCGGGACGGGGACTCGTACGTCATCGACGGCACCAAGATGTTCATCACCAACGGCACCTGGGCCGATGTCGTGCTGCTCTTCGCCCGCACCGGCGACGCACCCGGGCACCGGGGCATCAGCGCCTTCCTCGTCCCGGCGGACAGTCCCGGCCTGGCGCGCCGCGAGATCCACGGCAAGCTGGGGCTGCGCGGCCAGGCCACCGCGGAACTGGTCCTGGACGGCGTACGGGTCCCGGCCGCCGCCATGCTGGGGCCCGAGGGCAAGGGGTTCTCGGTCGCGATGTCCGCGCTGGCCAAGGGCCGGATGTCGGTGGCCGCCGGCTGCGTGGGCATCGCCCGGGCGGCCCTGGACGCCGCGCTCGGCTACGCGGGCGAGCGCGAGCAGTTCGGCAAGCCGCTCGCCCGCCACCAGCTGGTGCAGGAGCTGATCAGCGACATCGCCGTGGACGTGGACGCCGCGCGCCTGCTGACCTGGCGGGTGGCGGATCTGATCGACCGCGGCGAGCCGTTCGACACCGCCGCCTCGAAGGCCAAGCTGTTCGCCTCCGAGGCCGCGGTGCGCGCCGCCAACAACGCCCTCCAGGTCTTCGGCGGCTACGGTTACATCGACGAGTACCCGGTCGGCAAACTGCTGCGGGACGCCCGGGTGATGACCCTGTACGAGGGCACCAGCCAGATACAGAAGCTGGTCATCGGCCGCGCGCTGACCGGGGTCTCCGCCTTCTGACCGGCCCGTCCCCGGGCATCCGGCCGCCCGCCCGCCGGGCCTAAGCGCTTGCTCAGCGGCGCGATATGGTGTTCGATCCGTCAGTGGAGGGTCCCTGGCGGATCGAGGAGCGGGGTACGCGATGGGTGCGGCGGCGGAGCGGGCCGAAGAGGAGAACCAGGAGTGGGCCGGGGTGACCCCGGACGCCGCACGGCGCCTGGTCGGGGCGGCCGTCGAGGCCTTCGCCGAGCGCGGCTACCACGCCACCACCACCCGGGACATCGCGGGCCGCGCCGGGATGAGCCCGGCCGCCCTCTACATCCACTACAAGACCAAGGAAGAGCTGCTCTACCGCATCAGCGGCATCGGCCACGAAAAGGCGCTGCGCATCATGGGCGCAGCCGCCGGGGCCGGGGGCAGCGCCACCGAGCGCCTCCGCGACGCCGTGCGCACCTTCGCCCGCTGGCACGCCGAGCACCACACCACCGCCCGGGTCATCCAGTACGAGCTCCAGGCACTCGGCCCCGAGCACTACGCCGAGATCGCCGACCTGCGCCGCCGGACGGACCGGCTGCTGCGGCAGATCATCCAGGACGGCGCGGACAGCGGGGAGTTCCGGGCCGACGACGTGCCGGGCACCACGCTCGCGGTGCTCTCGCTGTGTGTGGACGTCGCCCGCTGGTTCACGGCCCAGGGCCCCCGCACGCCGGACGAGGTCGGCACCCTCTACGCCGATCTCGTGCTGCGCATGGTGGGCGCCCCGGCGGACGGGGCCGGCTCCCGCGACGCGTAGGCCGGCCCCCGGGGGGAGGTGGGCCGGGACCCCGGGTGTCCGGGGCCGCGGCCCGGTCGTCGCCCCGCTACAGGTAGAAGCGGCTGACCGTCTCCGCGACGCACACCGGCTTGTCGCCGCCCTCGCGCTCGACCGTCACGACGGTGGCGAGCTGGACGCCGCCGGTCACCTCGGTGACCTCGGCGATCCGGGCGGTGGCCCGCAGCCGCGAGCCGACCGGGACGGTGGCCGGGAAGCGGACCTTGTTGGTGCCGTAGTTGATGCCCATCTTCACGTTGTCGACCCGCATCAGCTGCGGTACGAGCGCGGGCAGCAGCGACAGCGTCAGATAGCCGTGCGCGATGGTGGTGCCGAAGGGGCCGGCCGCGGCCTTCTCCTGGTCCACATGGATCCACTGGTGATCGCCGGTGGCCTCCGCGAACAGGTCGATCCGCTTCTGGTCGATCTCCAGCCAGTCGCTGGTGCCCAGCTCCTCGCCGACCGCGTTCCGCAGCTCGTCGAGCGATCCGAACACTCGGGGCTGTGCCATCCTCGTCCGCCTCCTCGGGGTCCGTCCGCCGCTGCCGCGCACCGGCCGACGCTTACTAAGCGCTTGCTCAGCATGTTCGGTGCGGGTACCCGCTGTCAACGCCCCGGAAGCGCCCGTCCGGGGCCCGCCGGGCGGGCACGACCTAGGGTGGGACCGTGCCCCAGCTTCCGTACAAGGTTCATGAACTCACCGTCGGCCAGCTCTCCGCGCGCAGCGGCGCCGCGGTCTCCGCGCTGCACTTCTACGAGTCCAAGGGGCTGATCAGCAGCACCCGGACGGCGGGCAACCAGCGCCGCTACACCCGGGACGCGCTGCGCCGGGTCGCGTTCGTACGGGCGGCGCAGCGGGTGGGCATCCCGCTCGCGGTGATCCGGGACGCGCTGGCGGAGCTGCCCGACGCGCGCACGCCCAACCGCGAGGACTGGGCCAGGCTCTCCGAGGTCTGGCGCGCCGAACTGGACGAGCGGATCAGTCAACTCGTCGAGCTGCGCGACCGGTTGACGGACTGCATCGGCTGCGGCTGTCTCTCGCTGCAGACCTGCGCGCTGTCCAACCCGTACGACAACCTCGGCGCGCAGGGGCCGGGCGCCCGGCGGCTGCGGGTCGACCACGGCGCCCGGGACCCGGAGGGGGCGCAGCGGCGGGCCGGCGGCGAGCAGCGGCCCGTGGGGGCCCGGCAGGGCGGGCGGCACGCGCAGGGGTGCTGCCCGGACGACACCCCCCAGGCGTGAGCGCGGGTGTGCCCGCCCCGGGCGGGGCGGGCACACGGACTCCGGCCCGTGTCACCACATGGACGGGGTGCGGCCCGCCCACGGCCGGGCCTGCTCCAGCTGCGCCGACAGTGCGATCAGGGTGGCCTCGTCGCCGTAGCGCCCGGCCAGCATCACGCCGATCGGCAGGCCCTCGGCGTTCCACTGCAGCGGGACGCTCACCGCGGGCTGGCCGGTGGCGTTGTAGAGCGCGGTGAACGGCGTGAACGCCCCGATGGCGGCGAACTCGGCCTGGGGGTCGTCGTCGTCGCGCAGGTGGCCGACCGGGACCGGGGGCGCGGCCAGCGTCGGCGAGAGCAGCACGTCGTAGCCGGTGCCCGGCGGCATCAGGCCGTCCGCGACGGACTGGGCGAGGAGCCGGAAGGCGTACATCGCGCGGGCGAAGTCCGTGCCGGAGACCTCGGCGCCCCGGGCCCGCAGATGGCGGGTGAGCGGCATCAGCAGCTCCTCGTGCTCCGGTGGCAGCGGGCGGTTGGTGGCCAGCACCGACCAGACGCGGGTGAAGGCGGTCAGGATGCCCTGGTCGGCCGGCAGGGACAGCTCCTCCACGTCGTGGCCGAGCCCGGTCAGCAGCGCGGCGGTGTCGGTGGCGGCGGTGCGGCAGTCGGGGTGGACCTCGACCCCGGGGACGGGCGCCTCGGTGAGGCAGGCGATCCGCAGCCGTCCGGGGTCGCGGCGGGCGTGGCCGGCGAAGGTCTCCCCGGGCGGCAGCGGCGGCGCCGCGAACGGGTCACCGGGCATCGGGCCGGCCATGACGTCCAGGAGGGTGGCGGCGTCGGCGACCGTACGGGCCAGCGGGCCGGAGGTGGCCAGGCCGGAGATGTCGTGCAGCAGCGGGCCGGGGCTGATCCGGCCGCGGCTGGGCTTGATGCCGAACAGCCCGCAGACGGAGGCCGGGATGCGGATCGAGCCGCCGCCGTCGCTGGCGTGCGCGAGCGGTGCCAGGCCGCCGGCCACCGCGGCGGCCGCCCCGCCGCTGGAGCCGCCCGCCGAGCGCGCCGGGTCCCACGGGGTGCGGGCGGGGGGCGCCAGGCCGTTCTCGGTGTAGCAGGGCAGCCCGAATTCGGGGGTGTTGGTCTTGCCGAGCAGGATCGTGCCGCCGTCCCGCAGCTTCCGCACGACATGGTCGTCGACGGTCGGGACGTGCTCGGCCAGCGCCCGCGAGCCCATCGTGCAGCGCACCCCGGCGACCTGGTTGAGGTCCTTCACGGGGACGGGGACGCCGTGCAGCGGGGGGAGCGTGCGGCCCTCGCGGCGGGCGGCGGTGGCCTCGCTCTCGGCGTCCGTGGCCTGTTTGCGGGCTATCTCCGGGGTGCGGGTGAGGAACGCGCCGAGTGCGTCGTCGAGCCGCTCGATCCGCGTCAGATAGTGCTCGGTGAGATCCACGGGGGAGAGCTCACCGGACCGTATTTTTTCGGCCTGTTCGAGCGCGGTCAGATCGTGCAGGTCGGCCATGGACGTCCACCCTCTCCTCGGACTGCCGCCCGGCCCTGGTGCCGGACCGGCAGGAGGGCCGCCGCCGGCCGGGCGCGATGCCGGCGCGGGGGTCAGCCCGTGAACAGTTGTTTCAGTTTGAGGGTCAGCTCGTAAAGGCCGTATATGAACGGGATGCCCACCCAGAGCCAGACGAGGACGAACAGGACGGCGCGGCGGGCGGTCACTGGCCGACTCCCTTCGGGGCGGTCGGCTCCTTCCCCAACTGCCCTTCAGGCGCGGGTGGTTGGTGGTGCCGGGGGTGGACGGGGCGGATCAGCTCGTTGGCGGCGAAGCCCACCGCCAGCAGGCCGATCATGATGAACAGCGAGGTGGTGTAGAGGTCGGGGCCGCTGCGGCCCGCGGACTTCCCGGCGTCGGCGACGGCGTTGACGATCAGCGGGCCGAGGACCCCGGCGGTGGACCAGGCCGTCAGCAGCCGGCCGTGGATCGCGCCGACCTGGTAGCTGCCGAACAGGTCCTTCAGGTAGGCGGGGACGGTGGCGAAGCCGCCGCCGTAGAAGGAGAGGATCACCATGGCGCAGGCGATGAACAGCGGCTTGGAGGCGTCGCCGGCCAGCGCGATCAGCAGGTACATCAGGGCGCCGGCGCCGAGGTAGAGCCGGTAGACGTTCTTGCGGCCGACCAGGTCGGAGGCGGCGGACCAGCCGATCCGGCCGAGCATGTTGGCCAGCGAGAGCATGCCGACGAATCCGGCGGCCGCCGGGGCGCTCACCGGCGCCGCGGTGTGCGCGAAGAAGTCGGCGAGCATCGGGGCGGCCTTCTCCAGGATGCCGATGCCCGCCGTGACGTTCATGCACAGCACGACCCACAGGCACCAGAACTGCGGGGTGCGCAGCGCGCTGCGGGCCGAGACCTGGGCGGTGGTGACGAGCGGGCGGGCGGCACAGGCACCCGCGGGCGCCTCGGCGGGCGGCCGCCAGTCGTCGGCGGGTACCCGCACCAGCAGCACCCCGAGGGTCATGAAGACCGCGTAGACCAGGCCCATGACCAGGAAGGTCCGTGCGATGCCGGAGGTGTCCGACCCGAGGGAGCCCAGGAGCCCTGTGGACCAGGGGGAGGCGATCAGCGCGCCCCCGCCGAAGCCCATGATGGCGATGCCGGTGGCCATCCCGGGGCGGTCGGGGAACCACTTGATGAGGGTGGAGACCGGGGAGATGTAGCCGATGCCCAGGCCGATGCCGCCCAGGAAGCCGTAGCCGAGGACGACCACCCAGAAGAGGCCGGTGGCCGCGCCGAGGGCGGCGACCAGGAACCCGGCGGCGAAGCAGGCCGTCGAGACGCACATCGCCCAGCGGGGGCCGCGGCGTTCGACGAGGGTGCCGCCGAACGCCGCGGACAGGCCCAGCATCACGATGGCGACCTGGAAGGGCAGCGCCGAGGCCGTGCCGGACAGGTGCAGGGCGGACTCCAGGGGCGGTTTGAACACGCTCCAGGCGTACGCCTGTCCGATGGCGAGGTGGATGGACAGGGCGGCGGGCGGGACGAGCCATCGGCTCCATCCCGGCGGGGCGACGGTGCGGGATCGGGCGAGCGCGCGCATGCGGCGGAACGTACCCCGTGCCTCACCCTCCCGGAAGACCGCGCGTCAAAGCCGTTGCGGCGAAGATCAGTTGGGCGTTGGAGACGGCAGGGCGGCCGTCGGGCAGCAGGAGGGTGTCCTCGATGCCGATCCGGGTGGCCAGGCCCAGCTCGCCGGCCAGCCGCAGCACCGGCCAGACTCCGCCGTCCTGGCCGTGGAGGAGCACCGGCCGGCCGGGCGCGGCGCCGGCGACGGCGGTCAGCAGGGCGCGGGCGGTGGCCCGCGCGGACCCGGCGGCGGTGTCGGTCACCTCGGCCAGCACCCGCAGCACCCGCGGCGCGAGCGGGGAGCGGGCGTACGCCTCCACGCCGTCCGTGCCCGACCAGAGGCCGGCCTCGACGCCGATGCCGCGCGCCAGCAGGGCCGCGGCGACGGCCTCGGCGCCCGGCTCGTGCCAGTTCACCGAGGCGTGGTCGGGCAGCACCGTCCACGACCCGATGCGCTCCGCCCGGCGCACGGGGTCCGGCTCGGCCCAGGCGCCGGTCGTCACCCCGACCGGGACGTCCACCGCCGCCCGGATCGCCTCCAGGGCGGCGGCCACCACGCTCGGCGCGAGCGAGTCGCGGCCGCACGGGGTCTTGGGGTGGACATGGACGTCGTCGGCACCGGCCGCCACCGCCTGCCGCGCGGCATCGGCGAGGGCGGCCGGTGACATCGGCACCGCCGTGGAATCGGCCGCCGTCCGGGGGCCGTTGAGGCATACCTGCAGCATCCCCCGATGATGACAGCAGGGGCCGGCGGTGCGCCCGGTCCATGACGCCCCGGGGTGCGGGCGGTGCTCGGCCGACGCCCGGAGCCGGTCAGGCCGCCGCGAACGCCCCCGCCCCGTGCAGCCGGCCCGCCGCGCTCAGCGCCTCGTGCGTCAGCACCGACACCGGGGCCAGCACCCCGCACCGCTCGCAGGCCGGGCCGGGCGCCGGGGCGTCCACCGACTCCGGGAGCCAGGTGAAGCGGGTGCCGCCGCACACCGGGCAGTCACGGCGCGGCCGCCCCGTCTCCATCGCCACGATCATGCGGCGCAGGACCACCGCGAGGCGGGCCGCGGGGTGCCGTTGCGGCGACTCGCACGGCACGATGTCGCAGCCGCCCCAGGTACGCCGGTGCCATTCATCGATCGCGCCGGGCTGCCGGATGCCGTCGTGCTTCTCCTTGCGGCGCCGGGCGGCGAACTCCTCCTCGTACGCGAGCCAGAGGGTGCGGGCCTCTTCGAGTTCGGCGAGCGCGGCCACCAGCCGCTCCGGATCGGGGTCGCGGTCCTGGGTGGCGATACCGGCCCGGGTGCACAGGTGGTGCCAGGTCGCCCGGTGCCCGTAAGGGGCGAAGCGTTCAAGGCACTTGCGCAGGGCGGTGCGCCGCTGGGTCGCGACGAGTCGTGGATTGCGGACCTGTTCTGCGAGGGCTCTGAAACCGGCCATTCATCCCACCTCCGTGGGGAGGATCCGACTGGACGGGGATGGGACGTAGCCGATCGCCGAACGGATCCCTCGAATTTCCGTGCGGTTTTTCGGGGTCGATGTCCGGGGTGTCATGACCGCGTCCACAGAATCTTCCCCGGGAGAGGGAAAGTTGACTGTTGTTCATCTTCCGGCCGGGGATAACCGCCGGTAACGTCCCGCCCAGCCTTCCCCGCGCTCGTGACGAGCAGGGGGGACCCCCACCGAGGAGCAGGAATGCGACGACGTACCGGAAGGCTCAGGACCGCCGCCGCGGCGGCCCTGTTCGCCTTGGGTGCCACGCTCTTGGCACCGCCCCCCGCCGCGGCCGCGACCGCCGCACCGAACGACGACTACTGCCAGGGCCAGTGCGGCGACATCCTGCCGCCCGGCGCCACCGGCAACGCCACCTTGGTGGAGATCCTCGGCAACAAGCTGTTCGGCACCCACCCCGAGCACTCCACCGACCAGCTCGGCCCGTACGGCGCGCTGGCGAGCGGCTACCAGTCGCTGACCGACGACACCCTCACCACATTCTTCAACGACGCCTCCTTCGGCGTCCCCCAGGACCAGGTCGGCAAGGTCACCACGCCCCGCAGCGACGTGACCATCACCCGGGACAAGAAGACCGGGGTGCCGCACATCAAGGGCACCACCCGCTACGGCACCGAGTTCGGCGCCGGCTTCGCCGCGGGCCAGGACCGGCTCTGGCTGATGGACCTCTTCCGCCACATCGGCCGCGGCGAACTGACCTCCTTCGCCGGCGGCGCGCTCGCCAACCAGGGCCTGGAGCAGCAGTTCTGGCCGCAGGCGCCGTACACCGAGGCCGACCTCCAGGCCCAGGTCGACAACATCCGCGACTCCAACGGCGAGCGCGGCAAGCTGGCCATGCAGGACGCCCAGGCGTACGTCGACGGCATCAACGCCTATCGCGAACAGTCCAAGAACGGCCGCTACTTCCCCGGCGAGTACGTCCTCACCGGCCATGTCGACGCGATCACCAACGCCGGGGAGATCCAGCCCTTCAAGCTCACCGACCTGATAGCGCTCGCCTCCGTCGTCGGCGGGCTCTTCGGCAACGGCGGGGGCGGCGAGGTCCCCTCGGCCCTCGCGCTGCTCTCCGCCCAGCAGAAGTACGGCGTCGAGAAGGGCACCGAGGTCTGGGAGTCCTTCCGGGAGCGCAACGATCCCGAGGCCGCCAAGACCCTGCACGACGGCAGCAGCTTCCCGTACGCGGTCAAGCCCGCCAAGGCGAAGGGCACCGCGCTGCCCGACCGCGGCTCGGTCACCCCCGAACCGCTGGTCTTCGACCGCACCGGCGCGGCCACCGTCAAGAGCGGGACACCGCCCCGCGACCCGGTCAAGGCGCCGAAGAAGTACAAGAAGCTGGAGGGCCTCTTCAAGGACGGGGTGCTGCCCAAGGGCAGCTTCGACCCCACCCAGCACCGCGGGATGTCCAACGCCCTGCTGGTCTCCGGCAAGCACACCGCCAGCGGCCACCCCGTCGCCGTCTTCGGCCCGCAGACCGGCTACTTCGCGCCCCAGCTCCTGATGCTCCAGGAGATCCAGGGGCCCGGCATCAGCGCCCGCGGCGCCTCCTTCGCCGGCGTCGGGATGTACGTCCAGCTCGGCCGCGGCCAGGACTACTCCTGGAGCGCCACCTCCGCCGGCCAGGACATCACCGACACCTACGCCGTCGAGCTGTGCAACGCGGACGGCTCCGCGCCCTCCAAGGAGTCCACCTCCTACCGCTACCGCGGCGCCTGCGTCCCCATGGAGAAGCTGGAGCGCACCAACTCCTGGAAGCCCACCGCCGCCGACCCGACGGCGGCCGGCTCCTACCGGATGCAGGTCTTCCGGACGAAGTACGGGACCGTCACCCACCGCGCCACCGTCGACGGCAAGCCCGTCGCCTACACCGCGCAGCGCTCCACCTACCGTCACGAGGCCGACTCGATCATCGGCTTCCAGATGTTCAACGACCCGTCCTACGTCCGCGACGCCAAGACGTTCCAGAAGGCCGCCGAGCACATCGGCTACGCCTTCAACTGGTTCTACGCCGACTCCCGCGACATCGCGTACTACAACAGCGGCCTCAACCCGGTCCGCAGCCCCGACGTCGACCCCGCGCTGCCCATCAAGGCGGACGACGCCTACGAGTGGAAGGGCTACGACCCGGACACCAACACCACCGACTACACCCCGCCCGCCCAGCACCCCCAGTCCATCGGCCAGGACTACTACATCTCCTGGAACAACAAGCAGGCCAAGGACTACGACTCGGCCGGCTTCGGCAACGGGTCGGTGCACCGCGGCAACCTGCTGGACGACCGGGTGCGCGCGCTGACCGAGGCCGGCGGGGTGACCCGGGCGTCGCTGACCCGGGCCATGTCCGAGGCCGCGGTCACCGACCTGCGAGGCGAGGACGTGCTGCCCGAACTCCTGCGGGTCCTGGGCAGCAAGCCCGTCACCGACCCCAAGCTGAAGACCGCGGTCCAGCAGCTGGAGGCATGGCGCAAGGACGGCGCCCAGCGCCGGGAGACCGCCGCCGGCTCGCACACCTACACCCATCCCGACGCGGTGCGCCTGATGGACGCCTGGTGGCCGCTGATGGTCGAGGCGGTCTTCCAGCCCGGTCTCGGCGGGGACCTCTACGACGCGCTGCGGGCCAACCTCGGCATCGACGAGTCCCCGTCGGCCGGCCACGGCCCCACCGGGGCGCACGCCGGATCGGCGTTCCAGTACGGCTGGTGGAGCTACGCCGACAAGGACCTGCGCTCGGTGCTCGGCGACAAGGTGGCCGGACCGCTCGCCGAGCCGTACTGCGGAGGCGGTGACCTGTCCGCCTGCCGCGACACCCTGCTGGCCACGCTCGGGCAGGCGGCCGGCAAGACGGCCGAGCAGGTCTACCCCGGCGACGACAGCTGCAAGGCCGGCGACCAGTGGTGCGCGGACGCGATCATCCACCGCGCGGTGGGCGGTCTGACCCACGACACCATCAGCTGGCAGAACCGGCCGACCTACCAGCAGGTCGTGGAGTTCCCGGCACACCGGTAGAAGGAGCGCGGCACGACCGGGCCCCGGGGCGGCAGCGCCCCGGGGCCTTCGCGTGCCCGCCGGGTGCCCCGCCGTCCCCGTCCCGTGGCGGAGGCCCGAACTCCCTTGCCAGGAAGCCCGACTGCCCTCGGGACCCGATCTGCGAGGGGGATATGCTGCAGGGTTCTGAACTCCAGGGATGGGAAAGCGAGGCATGGCCTTGTCAGGTCCGCAGCAGTACCCGACGGAGCTGCTGGATACCACCATGGACCAGCTGCGCACGCTGATCGTGGTCCACGAGGCGGGTACCGCGCTGGGCGCGGCCCGGCAGCTGGGCCGCGAGCAGTCCAGCGTGCAGAAGCAGCTGGACACCATGAACCGCACCTTCGCCGCCCTGTGCGGCGAGGAGCTGGTCCTCAAGCAGGGCCGGGGGCGGGACGCCCTGTTCACCGCGACCGGCGAGGCGCTGGTCGAACTGGCCCGGCGCACGCTGGGGGAGTGGACCGAGGGGGTGCGCGACGCCCGCCGCCGGCTCGGCCGGACGGTCTCGGTCGGCACCACCCGCTACACCCTCGGCTTCCTGCTGGACGCCGTCGAGCGCGTCACCGAGGACTACGAGCGCGACGACGTCGACCTGAAGGTCACCCACGTCCGCACCGGCGACCTCTTCGCCAAGCTGCGCGCCAAGGAACTCGACCTGGTCTGCGGCAGCGTCGTGGTCACCGAGGGCGAGGAGGCCGGACTGCTGGCGCCGTACGAGGTCATGGAGTGGCGGCGCAGCGGGCTCTCGCTGCTGACGAACCTGCCGCCCGAGCGGCTCCCCGGCACCTCGTTCGACGCCCGCGAGCTGCCCCGGCTGCCGCTGGTCGTCTCCGCCCGCGGCCTGATCGGCCGCTTCCTGACCTCCTGGTACGGCTCCGACTACCGGCACAAGCTGTCCGTGGCGGCCGAGATCGAGGCCGCGCACTACGGCTTCGAACTGCTGCGGTCGGGAGTGGTCAGCGGGGCGATGCTGGTCACCCGGGGCATCGGGGAGGCCGCCGCGGACGGCCGCCTCCCGGAGGCCGGCGGGCTGCGCACCCTGGAGATCGTCGGCGAGGTCGGCCCCCGGACGGAGGTGCTGGTCGGCGTCTTCACCCGCCGGGGCGAGCGGGACTCCTACGGCCCCGGCCACCCCCTCAACCTCCTGTGGGACGCGCTGTCCCGGGAGAGCGGGCGATGGTGGCTCAGCTCATGAGCGGGGCGCGGCCCCGTGGTCCAGGTCCCGTTCCCGGGTCTCCGGCAGCGCCAGCACGCACAGCAGCGAGACGACCGCCATCGCGCTGACGTACCAGCCCACCGAGGCCGAGCCGTACGCCGACTGGAGCCGGGTGGCGGCCAGCGGGGCCACCGCGCCGCCGAGGACGCCGCCCAGGTTGTAGGCGAGCGAGGCACCCGAGTACCGCACCCGCGCGCCGAACAGCTCCGGCAGGTAGGCGCCCATCGGGCCGTACACCACCCCCATGCAGAACAGCGCGCCGCCGATGCCGAGGGCGATCAGCGCCGGTGCCCCGGTGTCCAGCAGCGGGAAGAGGACCAGGCCCCACACCGCGGCGAGGCCGCAACCGGCGAGGATCAGCCGGCGCCGCCCGGCGGCGTCGGAGCGGGTGGCGGCGAGCCAGGTGCCGGCGGCCAGGAACAGGCAGGCGACGAGGGAGAGCCCCAGCATGGTGTTGCGGGAGACGCCGAGGGGGCCGGTGGCGTAGGACAGGCAGTAGGTCGTCGCGGTGTAGAAGAGGCCGTAGGCGACGATCATGCCGCCCGCGCCCAGCAGGAGTTCGCGCGGATGACGGCGCAGCACCTCGACGGCGGGGACCTTGCTCGCCTCCCGGGCGTCCAGCACCTTCGCGAACACCGGCGTCTCACTGATCTTCAGCCGTACGAACAGCCCCACGCCGACCAGCAGGAACGACAGCAGGAACGGCACCCGCCAGCCCCACGAGCCGAACGCGGCGTCATCGAGCACGGACGACAGCAGCCAGAACACCCCGGTCGCCGCGAAGAACCCCACGGACGGCCCGAGTTGCGGGAAGGCCGCGTAGAGCCCGCGGCGGGCGCGCGGCGCGTGCTCGACCGCGAGCAGCGCGGCCCCGCCCCACTCGCCGCCCAGGCCGATGCCCTGCAGGAAGCGCAGCGCGATCAGCAGCAGCGGCGCCCAGACACCCCAGCTGCCGTAGCCGGGGAGCAGTCCGACGCACGCCGTCGAGAGCCCCATCAGCAGCAGCGAGACCACCAGGACGGACTTGCGGCCCACCCGGTCGCCGAAGTGGCCGAAGAGCACCGAGCCCAGCGGCCGCGCGGCGAACGCCACCGCGTAGGTGGAGAAGGACGCGAGGGTGGCGTTGACCGGGTCGAGCGTCGGGAAGTACGCCTGGTTGAGGACGAGCGCGGCGGCCGTCCCGTAGATGTAGAAGTCGTAGAACTCGATGGCCGTCCCGATGAACGAGGCCACCGCCACCCGGCGCAGGCTCTCGCCGCCGGCGGCGTCCTCCGCCCTGTCCGGCGGGGCGTCGGCCGATGTCTGCGCTGCTGTCGCGTCACTGCTCACCAGCGCACTTTCCGGCCCGGCGCCCAGGACAGTCAAGGGGCGAAACGGCCTGTCCCGGTTCCTGAGACGGGGACAGGCCCGGCCCAACACCCTTACGGGTAGCGCAGATACCGCCGCCGCAGCGCGCGGAAACGGCCGAGTCTCTCCCGCCAGGCGGCGGCGATCTCGTCCGTCCCCGCGCCCGCGTCGATCATCGTCCGTACCGTCGAGGAACCGGTCAGCCGGTCGATGCCGTTGTCCGGCCGCCAGGCGAAGCCGCTCCAGACCCGCTTCGCGGTCACCAGGAGGCCGATGCCCGTGCGGACCGGGTCGAACGCCGCGCGGTCGTGTACGTGGAGCTGGACGCCGCCGATGGTTTTGCCCTGGAACTTGGAGAAGGTCGGCGCGAAGTACGCCTCCCTGAAGTGGACGCCGGGCAAACCCAGTTCGGTGGCGGCCGCGGCCCACCGCCGGTCGACGCCGTCCGCGCCCAGCAGCTCGAAGGGGCGGGTGGTGCCGCGCCCCTCGGAGAGGTTGGTGCCCTCGAAGAGGCAGGTGCCGGAGTAGACCAGGGCGGTGTCGGGCGTGGGCATGTTCGGGCTCGGCGGTACCCAGGGCAGCCCGGTGGCGTCGAAGAAGTCGGTGCGCCGCCAGCCGGTCATCCGCACCGTCTCCAGCTCCACCGGGCGCCCGGCGGCCCGCGGCACGAACTCGCCGTTGAACAGCAGCGCCAGCTCCGCCACCGTCATCCCGTGCGCCTGCGCGATCGGCTCCCGGCCGACGAAGGAGGCGTACGCCTTGTCGAGCACCGGGCCGGTTGCCGCCCGGCCGGTGACCGGATTCGGCCGGTCGAGGACCAGGAAGCGCTTGCCGGCCAGCGCCGCCGCCACCATGCAGTCGTACAGCGTCCAGATGTAGGTGTAGAAGCGCGCGCCGACGTCCTGGATGTCGAAGACGACGGTGTCCACACCGGAGGCGTCGAAGATGTCCGCGAGCGCCCGGCCGCTCTTGTTGTACGTGTCGTAGACCGGCAGCCCGGTGGCCGGATCGTCGTAGCGGCCCTCGGAGCCGCCGGCCTGAGCGGTGCCGCGGAAGCCGTGCTCGGGGCCGAAGACCGCGGTCAGCCGCACCCGGTCGTCGGCGTGCATCACGTCCACGATGTGCCGCAGGTCCCGGGTGACGCCGGTGGGGTTGGTGACGATGCCCGCCGTGCGGCCTTCCAGGAGGCGGTAGCCGTCGGCGGCCAGCCGGTCGAAGCCGGTGTGCACCCGCCGCCCGCCGCCGGGCGCCGGCCCGGCCGCCCGTGCGGGTCCCGTACCCGAGGCCAGCGCGGCACCGGCCGCTCCGGTCGCCGCCAGCCGTCCGAGCAGAACGCGTCTCGACAGAGCCATCCGCACACCTCCGTGATCAGAAACCGACCGGGTACGTGCCATGTGCACGCTAACGCCCGCGGGGCCGCGGCGGAACGGACCCGGCCGGTACGGACCCGGCCGGTACGGCGGGGACTCTTCCGCCGGGACATACCGACTGGTTAGTCTGCCTGTCGGCCGAATGGACGCGACCGAGGGAGACCCAGCGTGGAAGCCGTACGGGACAAGGCCGTTGTCGTCACCGGGGCGGGCGGGGGCATCGGCGCCGCGCTGGCCCGCCGGTTCGCCGCCGAGGGCGCCCGGGTCGTGGTCAACGACCTGGACGCGGCCAAGGCGGCGAAGACCGCCGAGGAGATCGGCGCGCTCGCGGTCGCCGGTGACGCCTCCGCCGTCGTCCCGGCCGCGCGCGAGGCGCTCGGCGGCGGCATCGACATCTTCTGCGCGAACGCCGGGGTCGGCACCGGCGGCGGGCCCGAGGCGTCCGAGGAGGACTGGACGCTGGCCTGGGACGTCAACGTCATGGCGCACGTCAGGGCCGCGCGGGAGCTGCTGCCGGAGTGGCTGGAGCGCGGCAGCGGGCGCTTCGTCTCCACGGTGTCCGCCGCGGGCCTGCTCACCATGGTCGCCGCCGCCCCGTACAGCGTCACCAAGCACGGCGCCTACGCCTTCGCCGAGTGGCTCTCGCTCACCTACCGGCACCGCGGCATCGACGTCCACGCCATCTGCCCGCAGGGCGTCCGCACCGACATGCTGGCCGCCACCGGCGCCGCCGGGGACCTGGTGCTGACGCCCACGGCCGTGGAACCCGAGGACGTCGCCGACGCCCTCTTCGCGGCGATGGCCGAGGGCCGCTTCCTCGTCCTGCCGCACCCCGAGGTCGCCGGCTACTACACCGCGCGGGCGGCGGACCCCGACCGCTGGCTCGGCGGGATGAACCACCTCCAGCGGAAGTTGGAGGAGACCGAGGGCGGCCGCTCCTAGGAGCCCCGGGCAGGGCGGGGTGACGGGCCGGCCGGGCCCGGCGCGTCACCCCGCGCCCCCCGCCACCCCGCGTCACGCAGGTGTCTCCCCCGCAGGGATGATCAGGCGATCAGGAAGAAAGGGCCGCACCCCGATGACCTCCTACCAGGACATGCCGTGGCTGGCACAGCTCACCGACGCCCAGCGCGCCCCCGTCCAGCCGCCCCCCTCGACGCTGCACGCCTTCCGGGCCGCGGTGGGCCGTGTCCCCGACCGCACGGCGCTCGCCTACTTCGACGGCCGGCTGTCCTACGCCGAGACCGACGCGCTCTCCGACGGCATCGCCGCCCACCTCGCCGAGCGCGGCTTCCGGCGCGGCGACCGGGCCGCGGTCATGCTGCAGAACACCCCGCACTTCGTGCTCGCCCTGCTCGGGGTGTGGAAGGCCGGCGGCGTGGTGGTGCCGGTCAATCCCATGTACAAGTCCGCCGAGATGCGGCACATCCTGGACGACGCCGAGGTCACCGCCGTCATCTGCGCCGACCGCACCTGGGACGGCTTCCTGCGCGCCACCGCCGCCGGGGCGCCGTCCGTACGGATCGCGCTCACCGCCTGGGAACGGGATCTGCAGACCCGCGACGACCGGCGGGTGCTGCGCGGTGAGCGGCTCGGGCCGCAGGAGGGCGCCGACGACCTGCTGACCGTCGCCCGCAGCGCGGGCAGGATCCGCGCGGTGCCCACCGACCCGGAGCTCACCGCCGACGACCTCGCGCTCATCAGCTACACCTCCGGCACCAGCGGCACCCCCAAGGGCGCCACCAACACCCACGGCAACATCACCTTCAACGCCGAACGCCAGCGCACCGGCCTGGGACTGCCCGAGGGCGCCACCTACTTCGCGCTCGCCCCGCTCTTCCACATCACCGGCATGGTCTGCGAACTGGCCGCCTGCCTCGCCAACGCCGGCACCCTCGCCCTCGCCTACCGCTTCGACGCCGGCGTCGTCCTGGACGCCTTCCTGGAGCACCGCCCCGCCTACACGGTCGGCCCCTCCACCGCCTACATGGCGCTGATGGCCCACCCGGACGTCACCCGCGACCACTTCGCGTCCTTCCGCACCATGTCCTCGGGCGGCGCCCCGCTGCCGCCCGCCCTCGTCGAGAAGTTCCGCGCCGACTTCGGCCCCTACCTGCACAACGGCTACGGCCTGACCGAGTGCACCGCCCCCTGCGCCAGCGTCCCGCCGGGCCGGGAGGCCCCGGTCGACAAGGTCTCCGGCACGCTCGCCGTGGGCGTCCCGGGGCCCGACACCATCGTGCGGATCACCGACGAGGAGGGCCGGGACCTGCCGTTCGGCGAACAGGGCGAGATAACCGTCCGCGGCCCCCAGGTGGTCCCCGGCTACTGGCGCCGCCCCGACGCCACCGCCGAGGCCCTCCCGGACGGTGAGCTGCGGACCGGCGACATCGGCTTCATGGACGCCGGCGGCTGGCTGTACGTCGTCGACCGCAAGAAGGACATGATCAACGCCTCCGGCTTCAAGGTGTGGCCGCGCGAGGTCGAGGATGTCCTCTACAGCCACCCGGCGGTGCGCGAGGCGGCGGTGGTGGGGGTGCCCGACGCCTACCGCGGCGAGTCGGTCAAGGCGTACGTCAGCCTGCGCCCGGGCGCCGCCCCCGAGCCCGCCGAGCTGGCCGCGTACTGCAAGGAGCGGCTGGCGGCGTACAAATATCCCCGTGCGGTGGAGATCCTGGCCGAGCTTCCCAAGACCACCAGTGGCAAGATCCTCCGACGGGAGCTGCGCCACCGCGCATGACGAGCACGAAGGACAGGTGAGGGCGATGGCCGGCACGAAGGACGGCAACGGCAACGGCGGTACGAAGCCGGTGGCCCGGCGGCTGCTGGCCACCGCCACCAGGCTCTTCGCCGAGCAGGGCTACGACCGCACCTCCGTCCAGGAGATCGTCGATGCGGCGGGCGTCACCAAGGGCGCCCTCTACCACTACTTCGGCTCCAAGGAGGACCTGCTCCACGAGGTCTACGGCCGGGTCCTGCGCCTCCAGCAGGAGCGGCTCGACCACTTCGCCGACGCCGACGCGCCAGTGGAGAAGCGGCTGCGCGACGCCGCCGCCGACGTGGTCGTCACCACCATCGACAACCTCGACGACACCAAGATCTTCTTCCGCTCGATGCACCACCTCAGCCCGGAGAAGGACAAGCAGGTGCGCGCCGAACGCCGCCGCTACCACGAGCGGTTCCGGGCCCTGGTCGAGGAGGGCCAGCGCACCGGCGTGTTCGCCGCCGACATCCCCGCCGACCTGGTCGTGGACTACCACTTCGGCTCCGTGCACCACCTGGGCACCTGGTACCGCGAGGACGGCCCGCTCAGCCCGCAGCAGGTCGCGGACCACCTCGCGGATCTGCTGCTGCGCGCCCTGCGGCCGTAGGCGGACCGCGCCACGGGCCGCCGGACCGTCCCGCCGCGGTGTTCCGTTGGCCACAGTGGCGGGAGTGGCGTCCCTCACACACCCTCACCGTGCGTGTCCGCGCGGCCACCTCGGGGCGGTCCTGACCGCCTCCCGGCGCCCTCCGGCGGGCCTTCACCGGATCTCCGGAAACTTGTCGGATTGCGCGCAAGGCCAGTGGGAATGCGCTCCCGGGCAGTGACACTCAAGGGGTGGCGGCAACTCGGGGGTGTCCTCATCCGCCGTCCGTCACCTACGGTATCGATAGTTCCTCTATCACTACCGATGTGGGTGGCCCTGTGGCTGAAGTGACGCTGTTTCTCCGGGAGTACGCACGGACGCGCCGGGAGGTGGGCGCGATCGCTCCGAGCAGTCCCCGGCTCGGCAGGGCCCTGACCCGCTATCTCATCCCCAGCCCCGGCCGCTCCCGCGCGGTCCTGGAAGTGGGCCCCGGTACCGGAGCGGTGACCCGCCACATCGCCGACGCGCTCGGCCGGGAGGACACCCTCGACCTGGTCGAGGCCAACCCGCGCTTCGTCGACATCCTGCACGGCGCCTACGGCGGCGACCCCCGGCTGCAGTTCCTCACCGGCCTGGTGCAGGAGCACGAACTCGGCACCTACGACACCATCGTCTGCGGCCTGCCGTTCGCGAACTTCGACGCCCCGACCACGACCGACATCTTCGACCGGCTGCTCGGCGCCCTGCGGCCCGGCGGCACGCTCTCCTTCTTCGGCTACGTCGGCGGGGCCACGGCGCGCCGCACGTTCACCGGCAGGGCCGCCCGCGCCCACGTCCTCGACGGGCAGCACGCGCTGCGCCGCATACTCGACCGGCACACCTTCCGCACCGAACTGGTGCTGGGCAACCTGCCCCCGGCCCGGGTGCACCACCTCGTCCCGGCCGGCGAGCCCGTTCAGCCCGTCTGAGACCGCTCCCGCACCCGCCGGGAGACGTCCTCCTGGGCGATGCGCCGCAGGGCCGCCATCGCCGCGTCGCCCAGGACGGTCCCGAGCACCGCACCCTCGATCTGGGCGTCGAGGCTCGGGACCCCGTCGAACGCCGCCAGCTCCGCGGCGGCCAGTGAGCCGGCGGCCTGGGCGTACCGGTCGAGCAGGCCGAGCAGCTCGCCCTGGTCGAGCTCGTGGTAGGCCACCACGACCTGTACCAGCGTCCGCCACCCCGGGTTCTCCGGTCGCACCGCCCAGTCGTGCCGCCGCACCAGCTCCGCGACCTCGCGCTCGGCGCACTCCCACATCTCGTCGGTGCCCCGCTCGGCGGCCACCTTGCTGACCGCCGCCTGTGCCGTCCCGAGCATGCCGTGCGGGGTGCTGCCCGGGGAGTCGATACCGGCCAGCACCTCGGCGGCGGCCGCGATGGACAGACCGCCCACTTCGGTCAGCGCGCGGATCAGCTTCAGCCGCCGGATGTGCGACTCGGCGTACTGGACCTGGTTGGGACTGATGCGCTCGCCCGGCGGCAACATGCCTTCCCGGGTGTAGTACTTGATCGACGGAACCGGAACGCCGGTCCGCCGCGCCAGTTCTCCGATACGCATCCCCCGAGGATAGCGGCGGGACCCTCCGGGCCGGGGCCCGCTCCGACCGGTGGACAAGCGGCCGAGCTCGCGGCGTACGCAAGCCGTGCCCGAGGTCCCCACCCCCTCGGGCACGGCTGCGGTACCGGGGCCGCCCCGGGCCGTCGGACCTACAGGTAGCGCTTCAACTCGCGGCGCGCCAGGGACCGCTGGTGCACCTCGTCCGGGCCGTCCGCCAGTTGGAGGGTGCGGGCGCCGGCCCACAGCTCCGCCAGGGGGAAGTCCTGGCTGACGCCGCCCGCGCCGTGCAGCTGCACGGCCTTGTCGAGGATGTCCACGACGGTGCGCGGGGTGGCGATCTTGATGGCCTGGATCTCGGTGTGGGCGCCCTTGTTGCCGACGGTGTCCATCAGCCAGGCGGTCTTCAGCACCAGCAGCCGCAGCTGCTCCACCGCCACGCGGGCGTCCGCGATCCACTCCTGCACCACGCCCTGCTGGGCCAGCGGCTTGCCGAAGGCCGTACGGGCCACCGCGCGGCGGCACATCAGCTCGATGGCGCGCTCGGCCATCCCGATCAGGCGCATGCAGTGGTGGATCCGGCCGGGGCCGAGCCGGGCCTGGGCGATGGCGAAGCCGCCGCCCTCCTCGCCGATCAGGTTGGCCGCCGGCACCCGGACGTCGTGGAAGACCACCTCGGCGTGGCCGCCGTGGTAGTGGTCCTCGTAGCCGTAGACCTGCATGGCGCGCCTGATCTCCAGGCCCGGGGTGTCGCGCGGGACCAGGATCATCGACTGCTGTCGGCGGAGGTCCGCGCCGTCCGGGTCGGTCTTGCCCATCACGATGAAGATCTCGCACAGCGGGTTCATCGCGCCGGAGATGTACCACTTGCGGCCGTTGATGACGTACTCGTCGCCCTCGCGCGCGATCCGCGTCTCGATGTTGGTGGCGTCCGACGAGGCCACCTCCGGCTCGGTCATCGCGAACGCCGACCGGATCTCACCGGCCAGCAGCGGCGCCAGCCACTGCTTCTGCTGCGCCTCGTCGCCGAACTGGGCCAGTACCTCCATGTTGCCGGTGTCCGGCGCCGCGCAGTTCAGCGCGGTGGGCGCCAACTGGGGGCTGCGGCCGGTGATTTCGGCCAGCGGCGCGTACTGGAGGTTCGTCAGCCCGGCGCCGTGCTCCGCGTCCGGGAGGAAGAGGTTCCACAGTCCCTGCCGGCGGGCCTCGGCCTTCAGCTCCTCGACGATCGGCGGGGTGTCCCACGGCGAGGCGAGCGCGGCCCGCTGCTCGTGGGCGGTCCGCTCGGCCGGGTGGACGTGCTCGTCCATGAACGTCAGGAGCCGCTCGCGCAGCTCCTCGGTGCGGGCGTCGAATGCGAAGTCCATGGTGCCTCAGCCTTCCTTGAGGGTGGTGAGTCCGTGGTCGATGAAGACGGGGACGAGCTCGCCGATCCGGTCGAACCCGGCGCCGACGGTCTGGCCGAGGGTGTAGCGGTAGTGGATGCCTTCGAGGATCACGGCGAGCTTGAACCAGGCGAACGCCGTGTACCAGGCGAGGGCGGAGGTGTCCCGGCCGGAGCGGGCGGCATAGCGCTCGATCAGCTCGGCCGGCGAGGGGTGGCCCGGGGCGCCGCTGGTGGTGCTGACCGGCGACTCGGGCAGGCCCAGGTCCGAGCTGTACATCACCAGCAGGCCCAGGTCGGTCAGCGGGTCGCCGAGCGTGGACATCTCCCAGTCCAGTACGGCCTTGAGGGTGTCGTCGGCCCCGATCAGGACGTTGTCGAGGCGGTAGTCGCCGTGGACGACGGCCGGGGCGGGCGAGGCGGGCAGCGCCCGGCCCAGCGCCTCGTGCAGCTCGTCGATCCCCGGCAGGTCACGGTTCTTCGACGCGCTCAACTGCTTTCCCCAGCGCCGCAGTTGGCGCTCCAGGAAGCCGTCGGGGCGGCCGAAGTCGCCCAGTCCGACCGCCTCGGGGTCCACGGCGTGCAGGTCCACGAGCGTGTCGACCAGGGAGAGCACCACGGCCCGGGTGCGCTCGGGTCCGAGCGGGGCCAGCTGGCCGGCCGTGCGGTAGGGCACGCCCTCGACCAGCTCCATCACGTAGAAGGGGGCGCCGATGACCGACTCGTCCTCGCACAGCAGCAGCGTCTCGGGCACCGGCACCGGCGTGTCGTGCAGGGCGCTGATGACGCGGTGCTCGCGCCGCATGTCGTGGGCGGTGGCGAGCACATGGCCCAGCGGCGGCCGGCGGACGACCCAGGAGGCGGTCCCGTCGGTGACGCGGTAGGTGAGATTGGACCGCCCGCCCTCGATCAGCCGGGCCCGCAGCGGGCCGCCGGCCATCCCCGGCCGCTCCCGGCCCAGATGCTCGCGCAATCGCTCCAGGTCGAGGCCGGGAGGGTCCTCCCGGTCCTGGGGCTGCGGGGGAGGGGTGCCCTTGCTCATCGTGCTCCTCCGTACGGAGTGGACGGTCCATCGGTCGCAGCACGATCATGCCGACTAGTCGGTATGGCGTCCAGTGCCGGAGCGTGGGGCGTCGGTCACCCGAGTACTTCCCGCCACACCGGGCCGCCCCGGCCGCCCCCGTCCCGCTCCCGCGCCGCCGCCCGCGCTCAGGCGTGGCACGCCATCGGCACCCCGCCGTTCATCACCGTCATGTCGCCGAACCCGGCCGCCAGGTCGAGCGGGGCGCCCGGCGCGGTGCCCGCCAGCTCCGCGTACGCCCGGTGCAGGTTCGCCACCAGCCGCTCGCTCTCGGCCAGCTCGGCGAACGGGCCGAGGTCCGCCTCCCGGGCCACCTCCAGCGGCGTACGCCCGGCCGCCCGGCCCTCCCGCGCCAGCCGGCCGACGAACTCCAGATAGCGCTCGATGCCGTCGTACACCTCGGGTCCGGTCACCGGACCGTGCCCGGGGACGACGGTGACCGCGTCCAGGGTGCGCAGCAGCCGCAGCGCCCGCAGCGATCCGGACAGCGACCCCATGAAGACGAACGGGGTCCCGCCGTGGAAGACCAGGTCGCCGGTGAAGACGATGCGCTCGCGCGGCAGCCAGACGATGGTGTCGCCGGTCGTGTGCGCCACGCCCGGGTGGATCAGCCGCACCTCGATGTCCCCGACGTGCAGGGCCAGCTCGTCGGTGTAGGTGACCTCCGGCGCCGCCAGGCGGATGTCGCCGTACTCCACCTCGGGCCACACCGCGTGCAGCTGCCGCCCGGCGGCCAGCAGTTCCCGGCGGCAGGAGGCGTGCCCGACGACCGTCGCCTCCGGCGCGAAGACGCAGTTGCCGTAGGTGTGGTCGCCGTGGTGGTGGGTGTTGACCACCATCCGGGGCGCGGGCGCGCCGCTCTCGGCGATCCGATGGCGCAGCAGGCGCGCCCGCCGCTCGGTGGCGGCGGTGTCCACGACCAGCGTGGCGTCCCCGTCGGTGACGAAGCCCGCGTTGTTCAGGCACCAGCCGCCGTCCGGCTGGACGAAGGCGTGGACGCCGGCGGCCAGTTCGGTGAGGTAGGGCTCGGGGACGGCGGGTTCCCCGGCGGGTGGCGCGTCCGCGGGGGTCCCGGCGCCGGACGGGGGTGCCGCCTCCGGACCGGGGGCGCCGGGCCCGGTGGGCCGGGCCGCCGGGGGCGGTACGGGGGTCCGGGCCGGCGTGTTCCGTGCTGCCGAGTCGCCCATGCGGGTGTGCCTCCTCGTCCGGTGGTTCCTCGTTCCCGCTGCCGGGGCGGGAGTCGGGCCCGCTCCGGGATCGCGAGGGTCGCGTCACCGTACCTCCGCCGCCCGCACCGGCCGGCCCCGCGCCCCGCCTCAGTGCCCGGGCCGCGCCAGGATCACCGCGCCGCACAGCGCCAGCGCGGCGGTGCAGCCGCCCAGCAGCACCGCCGTGCGCGCGGACAGACCCGGCGGCCGGCCGGTGGCCATGGCCCGCATGCGGCGGTGCGCGAGCGCCACGAAGCCGGTCCACAGCAGCCCGGTCAGCACCGTCAGGGCCACCTCCGCCGCTCCCGGGGCCGCGCTGCGCAGCAGCTGACGGGCGGCCAGCACCGCGACCGCCGTGGCGGACAGCGTCGTGCGCCGCCACGCCAGCCGGGTCCGCTCCGGCTGCAGCCCGGGGTCCCGGTCGGGGGCCGGACGCGGCGCCCCGGCGTCCGGGGGCGTGTGGCCCGCCATCGGCTAGGTGGTCCGGCCCAGGAGGACCAGCACGACCATCGCCACCGCCAGGACGCCGACGCCCAGCGCCAGCGCCGTGGGGAAGCGGGTGACCGGCAGGTCCTCGCCGCGCCGCATCGCGCGCTCGCAGCGCACCCAGTGGTTGACCGCCCGCAGCGCACACAGCGCGCCGCCGACCAGCAGGACGACGGTGAACGTCACCCGCAGCCCCTGGTGCAGCCGCGGCAGGAACTGGTCCACCGCGAAGCCGCCGCCGATCAGCGCCAGCCCGGTGCGCAGCCAGGCGAGGAAGGTGCGTTCGTTGGCGAGCGAGAAGCGGTAGTCGGGGGTCGTACCCTCCTCGCGGACCCGCGCCGGCGAGCACCACAGCCGGACGGCCGCGCCGGCCGACCGCAGCGCATCGGTGAGGATCATGGCCGAAACCCTATCGGCCGGCCGGTGACCTGCCCGGGGCGCATCAGAACTCCCCCGCCTCCCGCCGGGCCAGCAGCTCCCGGTAGGCGGCGAGCCCGTCCGGCGTCCACGGCCACTCGTCCAGCCGCCGGGCGAGCTCCTCCTCGGTCAGGAAGGCGGACCAGTCGATCTCCGACTCCTGCGGGGCGACCGGCACGGTGCAGCGCACCTGGTAGACGGCGGACCACCAGGTGTGCTCGGGCGTCTCGTAGAGGAACTTGAACAGCGGCTGCGGCGGCGCCAGCCCCTGGACCCCCAGCTCCTCCTCGGCCTCGCGCAGCGCCGCCTGGTCGTAGGTCTCGCCGGCGCCGACCACCCCGCCCACGAACATGTCGTAGTGCGAGGGGAAGACGAGCTTCTGCGGGGTGCGGCGGTGGACGAAGATCCGGTCCGCCTCGTCCCGGGCGAGGACGAACGCGCAGCGGGTGCGCATCCTGCGGGCGTAGCTCTCGCCGCGTGGGGCCTGCCCCACGACCTGATCGTTCTCGTCGACGATGTCGAGGATCTCGTCCGCGTTGAGCGGTTGCTGATCGGTCATGGGAGCCATGCAACCACCCGGCCGCGTCGCAGCACCCGCCGGGCGGCCGGCTCAGTGCGGCTGCAGCTCCCGCACGCTCTCCCGCCGGCCGGACCCCGGCGGCATCGCCGGATGGCTGCCGATCAGCACGATGCCCGCGACGACGGCCACGATGCCGGTCACCTCCCACGCCAGCGCCGCGGGCGTCACCTGCAGCCGGTCGCCCAGGAACCCGACCCCGCAGGCGATGCCGGCCAGCGGCTGGGCGGCGGTCAGCGCGGGCAGCGAGAGCCGCAGCGGCGCCGACTCGAAGGCGCTCTGGACGAGCACCAGCGCCAGCACACCGAGCACGACGATGGCGTACGGCTGCCAGCTGGTGAGCAGGGCCGTCCAGCCGCCCTCGCCGAAGTGCTCCCCGCTGATCCGGGTCAGCGCGTCCTGCAGGCCGTATATCAGCCCCGCCGCGACGCCCAGCAGGGCGGCCTCCAGGCTCACATGGACCCGCTCCCGCTTGGCGACCGCGGCCAGCAGCAGCGCGATGCCCAGCACCATCCCCATGATCAGCCACTGCCAGAGGTGATCGGTGCTGCGCTGCCCGCCCTGCGGACGCCCGGCCACGATGAAGGCCGTCACCCCGCCCGCCAGCAGCCACAGCCCGGCCCAGCCGCTCCGGCCGAGCCGCTGCCGGGTCAGCCGCCGCGACAGCGCCATGGCGAACAGCAGGTTGGTCGCCAGCAGGGGCTCCACCAGAGTGATGTCGCCCATCCCCAGCGCCATCGCGCCGAGTGCCATCCCGACCACCATCAGGCCGATACCGGCCAGCCACAGCGGCATCCGCACCAGGTCGAGGAGCAGGCGCACCGAGAGGAAGTCCTTCATCGGAGCGTGCTGCGCCGCGGCCTGCTGAAACACGAAACCGAGTCCCAGACAGCAGGCCGCTCCAAGGGCGAGCAGTATCACCGTCACGTCGCACCTCGTATCGGGGGGCGGGGGATGCGCCTGAGGATAGTCATCCGGCGGCGGGCGTGGCGTGGCCCTGGTCACCCACCATTCTCCCGCGCGCCCTCGTGTACCGCCCGGTAACCAGGTGGTTGACGCGGCAGTCGGGTGCGCTGAGGATCGTTCCACCAGGCGGCCGGGGCGCCCGGCGTCCCCGTGGAGGAGAAGCTGAGATGGCGTACGACGCTGATGTGATCGTGATCGGAGCGGGGCTCGCGGGGCTGGCGGCCACCGCGGAGCTGGTGGACGCCGGACGGAAGGTGATCCTCCTCGACCAGGAACCCGAACAGTCCCTCGGCGGGCAGGCCCACTGGTCGTTCGGCGGCCTCTTCCTGGTGGACTCGCCCGAGCAGCGCCGGCTGCGGATCCGCGACAGCCACGACCTGGCCTGGCAGGACTGGCTGGGCACCGCGGGCTTCGACCGGCCCGAGGACCACTGGCCGCGCAAGTGGGCCGCGGCCTACGTCGACTTCGCGGCCGGCGAGAAGCGCGCCTGGCTGCACCGGCAGGGCGTACGGCTCTTCCCCGTCGTCGGCTGGGCCGAACGCGGCGGCTACGACGCGACCGGGCACGGCAACTCCGTGCCCCGCTTCCACATCACCTGGGGCACCGGGCCCGGTCTGGTGGCGCCGTTCGAGCGGCGGGTGCGGGCCGGGGTGGCCCGCGGCCTGGTGGAGCTGCGGTTCCGCCACCGGGTGACCGGGCTGTCGCGCACCGGCGGGAGCGTGGACACCGTCAGCGGCGAGGTCCTGGAGCCCTCGGACGCCGAGCGCGGCAGGCCCAGCAGCCGTGAGGTGGCCGGCGCCTTCGAACTCAAGGCGCAGGCCGTGATCGTCACCTCGGGCGGCATCGGCGGCAATCACGACCTGGTGCGCGCCAACTGGCCCGAACGGCTCGGCAGGCCCCCGCGCCGGATGCTGTCCGGGGTGCCCGCGCATGTGGACGGCAAGATGCTGGGCATCGCCGAGGCGGCCGGCGCCCGGCTCATCAACCGCGACCGGATGTGGCACTACACCGAGGGCATCGACAACTGGAACCCCGTCTGGCCGCTGCACGGCATCCGGATCCTGTCCGGCCCGTCCCCGCTGTGGCTCGACGCCCGCGGCAAGCGCCTGCCGGTGCCGCTGTTCCCCGGCTTCGACACCCTGGGCACGCTGGAGCACATCACGCGCACCGGCCACGACCACACCTGGTTCGTGCTCACCCAGAAGATCATCGAGAAGGAGTTCACCCTCTCCGGCTCCGAGCAGAACCCCGACCTGACCGGCAAGAGCGTCCGCGGCGTGCTGGGCCGGGCCAGGGCCGGCGCGCCGGGGCCGGTGCGGGCGTTCATGGACCACGGCGCCGACTTCATCGTCGAGCGGTCCCCGGACGACCTGGTGCGGCGGATGAACGAGCTGACCGGCGAGCCGCTGATATCCCCGGACGTGCTGCGCCGCGAGATGGTGGCGCGCGACCGGGAGATCGCCCACTCCTTCACCAAGGACCTCCAGGTCACCGCGATGCGCGGCGCCCGCAAGTACCTCGGCGACCGCCTGATCCGCACCGCCGCGCCGCACCGGCTGCTCGACCCCAAGGCCGGCCCGCTGATCGCCGTACGGCTGAACATCCTCACCCGCAAGACGCTCGGCGGCCTGGAGACCGACCTCTCCTCGCGGGTGCTGACCGACGACGGCGCGCCCCTGCCGGGCGTGTACGCGGCGGGCGAGGCGGCCGGGTTCGGCGGCGGCGGGGTGCACGGCTACCGCTCGCTGGAGGGCACCTTCCTCGGCGGCTGCCTCTTCTCCGGCCGGACGGCGGGGCGCGCGGCGGCGCGGGCGGTGTCCTGACGGGCGGGCGTACGGGGGAGGGGCGGCCGGCGGGCGGGGCGTACGGGGGGCGCCGGGCCGGAGAACCGGGCCGGCGCCCGCGGGGCGGCGCGTGCGCGGCCCGCGGGCCCCGTGGCCATCCGGTCGTTCGTTCCCTTCCGCGGACGAATCGGGGCGGCGGATCCGGCCATTCCCCTTCTCGTCTTGACGCGGAGCTCTGCGTGCCGCTTTGCTGTGCGTGATGACTGGTGCGGACCAAGCCATCACCCTCTGTAGAGGTGCGCGCGGATCCGGTCCCAGCCCGCCGAGGACGACTCGGTGCGGTGGGGCGAGAGGTGCGGCGCGCCATGGAGCCCTTGACCCGTGATGTCGATTACCCCCTTGCCGCCGACCCCGCCACCCCTCGAACGCGTCCCCTGCCCGGACGTCCCGGTGCTCCCACCGGCCCTGGACGACACCCAACTGGCCATCGCCGCCGACGCGTTGGCGCTCGGCCAGTGGGTGCGGGTGCGCACCCTGCTCGCCGAGACCGGCGAGGACTGGGATCTGCGCGGCCACCGATTAACCGTGCTGGCCACCTGCCCCGGCAGTGCCGCCTGGGCCGGCGACTGGCAGCTCGCCGAGCCCGACAACGGCGACGCCGCCACCCTCCTGGCCCTCGCCACCGTCCACCTCGCCCTGCGCGGCGAGAGCGACGCCCGAGCCGCCGCCGACGCCTGTGCCGCCGCCGCCCGGCTGCTGCCCGACGACCCCACCCCCTGGCTCGGCGCGCTGATCCTCGCCCGCCGCACCGGCACCCCGCACCAACGGGCCCACGCCTTCCACCAGGTACGCGCCCGCCACCGCGACCACCACCACGCCCACCACCTGATGACCGCCGCCCTGGCCGAACAGGGCCCGGCCGCCACCGACGACCCGCGGCACCCCGCCCACGCCTTCGCGGCCCGCGCGGCCGCACGCGCCCCCGCCGACTCCCCGCTCGCCCTCCTCCCGGTCGTGGCGCACGCCGAGCGCTACCGCGTCCTCGCCGCCGAGGGCCTGGCACCCCCCGACCCGGCGGACTGGGCCCACTGGTCCACCCGGCGCGCCCGGCAGGTCCTGCAGGCCGCCGTCGACTGGTGGCTGGAGTGGGAGGGCGAGGAGCACCCGCGCCGCAAGATCGATCTCAACTTCCTCGCCCACGCCGCGTTCCACCAGGGGCGGATGGCCGAGGCCGCCGCGCTGTTCCAGCGGATCGGCCCGCACCCCACGCGCGCCCCCTGGTCGTACCCGGGCCGCGACGGCACGGACGCGTTCCGGGCCGCACGGGCCCTCGCACTCCGCGGCGCCGGGGAGCCCGCGTCCCCGTGAGCCCCTGACCCCGCGCACCGATGACGAAAGTCTGACGCCGGGGCCGGGACGCTGGCCCCGGCGGCCACGGGGTGTTCGAATCGGAGGGTGACCAAGGACGCGAACCGGCCCCGCGCGGCGGGCGGCGAGGACGGGCACGGCATCCCCGTGGGCCGCCGTGTGGTGCTCGGCATGCTCGCCGCCGGTGCCGCGGGCGTCGCCGCCGCCCCCTTCCTGCAGAGCGCCTACGACAGCACCCTCGGCGCCGCCGCACAGCGGGACCCCACCGGCCTGACCGGTCTGCTCCCGGGCGGCGGCGGATTCCGCTACTACTCCGTGACCGGCTCCGTACCGGCCAAGGACGCGCACACCTACCGCCTCACCGTCGACGGCCTGGTCCGCCACCGGGCCGCCCTGAGCCTGGCCGACCTGCGCCGGCTGCCGCAGACCCGGATCGTCCGCGACGTCCAGTGCGTCACCGGCTGGCGGGTGCCCGCCACCCCCTTCGAGGGCGTACGCCTCTCCGCCCTCCTCGACGCCGCGGGTGTCCGCCCCGGGGCCAGGGCCGTCCGCTTCACCTGCTTCGACGGCGCCTACAGCGAGTCCCTCACCCTCGAACAGGCCCGCCGCGACGACGTCCTGGTCGCCCTGCGGATGCAGGACAAGCCGCTCGCCCACGCCCACGGCGGCCCGGTGCGCCTCTACGTCGCGCCCATGTACTTCTACAAGTCGGCGAAGTGGCTCTCCGGCATCACGGTCACCGACCAGGTCCGGCCCGGCTATTGGGAGAACCTCGGATATGACGTCGACGCCTGGGTCGGCCGGTCGAACGGACGCGACGATGCCCCGACCGTCTGAGGCCCGGCCCGCACCGGCCGCCCCCCGGCCCCGCGTCCGCCGCTTCACCCCCGCCGAGCACCGGGTGCACCGCGCCACCGCCACCCTGATGGCCGTCTGCGTCCTCACCGCGGGCTGCCTCTACCTCCCCTTCCTCGCCGAACTCGTCGGCCGCCGCGCCCTGGTGGTCACCCTCCACGAGTGGTCCGGCCTCCTGCTGCCCGTCCCGCTGCTGCTGGGCCTCGGCTCCCGCGCCCTGCGCGCCGACCTCACCCGCCTCAACCGCTACGGCCCGCACGACCGCCAGTGGCTGCGCGCCGCACTGCGCCGCAGGGGCGGCCGCCCGGCCGGAAAGTTCAACGCCGGACAGAAGCTCTACGCCGCCTGGATCGCCGGCGCGGTGCTGGTGATGCTCGGCACCGGCCTGCTGATGTGGTTCCCCCACCTCGCGCCGCTCCTCTGGCGCACCGGCGCCACCTTCGTCCACGACTGGCTGGCGCTCGCGGTCGTCCTGGTGATTTCCGGCCACGTATGGAGGGCCTACGGCGACCCCGAGTCCCGCCGCGGCCTGCGCACCGGCACCGTCGATGCCCGATGGGCCCGCCGGGAACACCCGTTGTGGGTGCCGGAGGAGGCCGAGGGGCGGGCGGGGGAGCCGGGGGAGGACGGGCGCGGGGACGGCGGGCACACCGGGGACCGCGGACCGCGGCCGGCTGTTTGACGCCGACGGGGCACGATTTCGCGCCGGATTCCCCGCGGACCGCCACCCGGCCCCCGCACACCTGTGCCCATGCCCCATGATCGGCGTACGGCGGTGCCCCGGCACCGATGAGGGTCCGGATGCCCCGTGGAGGACGGCCGGTTGCCGGACCCGCCGCGTTCCCCGCTCACCGGAAGAAGGACGACAGACATGGCACACCGTGCTCTCCTCGTGATGGACGTCCAGCGCGACATCGTGGACATCGTGGATGCCGATTCCGCGTATCTGACGCGCCTGCGCAGGGCGATCGACGGGGCCAGGGCGGCGGACATCCCGGTGATCCACGTGGTCATCGGGCTGCGTCCGGGCAGCCCCGACATCGGCCCGGGGAACAGGGTGCTCGCCGACATCGTCCGGCGGGGCCTGTTCACCGAGGGCGACCCCGGCACCGGCATCCACCCCGACGTCGCGCCCCGGGACGGCGACATCGTGGTCACCAAGAGGCGGGCGAGCGCGTTCTCGGGCAGCGACCTCGACGTGGTGCTCAGGGCCCGCGGGATCGACAGCCTCGTCCTCGCCGGCATCGCCACCAGCGGGGTGGTGCTCGCCACCCTGTGCCAGGCCAACGACATGGACTTCGGCCTCACCGTCCTGACGGACGGCTGCCTCGACACCGACCCCGAGGTGCACCGGGTCCTGACCGAGAGGCTGTTCCCGCAGTGGGCCGACACCCTCGCCGTCGACGACTGGCTCACGACCCTCGCTCCGTGAGCGGCCGTCCGGCCCCTCGGACGCGGACCGAGGGCGCCCGGCCCTGCGGAACACGCCGACGCCGTACGGGCCCGTGAGCCGCCGTCGGCGCCGGCACCCCGCACGCCGCCGGCGGCCGGCGAGCGCTCACGCCGCCGGCGCGTCCCCCTGCGGTTCCGCCGCCGGCAGCTCCACCTCGAAGCGGCAGCCCGAGCCGGCGTTGCACACCGTGGCGCGGCCCTCGTGGGCCTCGACGATGCCGCGGACGATCGCCAGGCCCAGGCCGGCGCCGCCCTTGCCGTCGGCGCGCGGGGTACGGGCCGCGCCGCCGCGCCAGCCGGTGTCGAAGACCCGCGGCAGGTCCTCCGGCGGGATGCCGCCGCAGCCGTCCTCGACGGCCAGCACCACCCGGCCCCGCTCGTGCCGCGCGCTGACCGCGACGGTGCCGTCGGCCGGCGTCGCCCGGATGGCGTTGACCAGCAAATTGCCCAGGACGCGGGTGATCTGCTGGGCGTCCACCCGTACCGGCAGCGGGGCCACCCCGCCGTCCACCAGCCGCACCCCGCTCGCCCGCGCCAGCGGCCCGGCCCCGGCGAGGGCGTCGTCCACCAGGTCGTAGACCGACACCCGCGACAGCGTCAGGGCCAGCGCCCCGGCCTGGATGCGGGAGAGTTCGAAGAGGTCGTCGACCATGGCGGCCAGCCGGTCGACCTCGATCCGCATCCGCGCGTGGTAGCGCGCGGTGTCCTCGGCGACCCCGTCCTCCAGGGCCTCGGCCATCGCCCGCAGCCCGGCGAGCGGGGTGCGCAGGTCGTGCGAGATCCCGGCGATCAGATCGCGCCGGGAGGCGTCCAGTGCCCGCTCCCGCTCCCGTGCCTCGGCGAGCCGCCCGCTGGTCTCCTCCAAGGCCCGCGACAGCGCGGCCAGTTCCGCGGTGGGCGGTACGGCGGGCGCCACGAAGCCGCCCTCGCTGCCGACCGTACGGGCCGCGCGCGCCAGCTCCCGGCTGCCCGCCGCGATCCGCCGGCCGAAGAGCAGCGCGGCCGCCAGCGACACCACCCCGGAGACGGCGACCACGGCCATCACCACGCCCAGGTCGTGCCCGGACAGGAACATCGCCTGGGCGACCGCCACCGTGCCCGCCGCCATCGCGGCCACCGCCAGCACCGCCACCGCGAACAGCGACAGCGCGACCGAGCGCCGCCGCAGCACCCGTACCGCGGGCGCCGCGAGCACGCCCGCCAGGGCCGCGCCCAGCGCCGCCAGCGCCACGATGACCAGGAAGTCCGTCACAGCAGCGGGCCGCCTTCCCCCAGCGGGCCGGGATCCGGCGGGAGTTCGTCCTCCCGGGGGTCGAAGCGGTAGCCCGCGCCCCAGACCGTCGTCACCAGCCGCGGCGCGGCCGGGTCCGCCTCGATCTTCTCGCGCAGCCGCCGCACATGGACCGTGACCGTGGACAGATCGCCGAACTCCCAGCCCCAGACCCGGGCCAGCAGCTCCTCCCGGGAGAAGACCTGCCCGGGGTGGCGCATCAGGAAGACCAGGAGGTCGAACTCGCGGGCGGTGAGGGAGAGTTCCCGCCCGGCGCGGTCGGCGCGGCGGCCGCCCGGGTCGGCCCGGAGGTCCCCGGCCCGCAGGACGGCCGAGGGCGCGGCGGCCGGCGGCGCGGACTCCGCGCGGCGCAGCACCGAGCCGATCCGCAGTACCAGCTCGCGCGGGCTGAACGGCTTGGTCACATAGTCGTCGGCGCCCAGCTCCAGGCCGAGGATGCGGTCCGCCTCCTCGCCGCGGGCGGTCAGCATCACCACCGGGACCGCCGGGCCGTCGTCGGCGCGGCGCAGCCGGCGGCAGACCTCCAGGCCGTCGATGCCCGGCAGCATCAGGTCGAGCACGACGAGGTGCGGACGGAACTCCGCGGCCCGGTCGAGGGCGGCGAAGCCGTCGGCCGCGTGCTCGGTGGTGTAGCCGGCGCGGGAGAGGTAGCCGGTGACGACCTCGGCGACGGTCGGATCGTCCTCGACGACCAGGACGCGGCGCGGCGGCCCGTTCAGCGGGGCGGGCGCGGGGGCGGGTGCGGAGGGCGGTGTCGGTCGGTGCACGGGATCAGCGGGGCCTTCCCGGGAGGGGCGTCATGGGTCCAGCCAACACCAGGACGGGCGGCGGCGGGCGGCCCGGCCCCCTGCCGTAAGAATCCGGTAACCGGCGGCGGTGTCCCGCGAAGGCGGCGGCGGGCGGCGGCCGGTGCGGGGCGCGGGCGGTCCGGCCCCGGCGGCTCAGCCCTCCAGCCCCTCCCGGACCCGCCGCGACACCGTGATCGCGTACAGGTCGAGGACGCCCGGCGGCTCCGCCAGGCCGGGGCCGCCGGCACGGATCCACGCGGCGATGTCCGCCAGCGCGTCGTCGTCGTTGACCAGCCCCAGCCAGACGGGACGCCCGCCGGCCGCCCGGCCCGCCGGAGACGGCTGGACGACGACCACGTTCGCCTGGTCGCAGACGTCCAGGCACTCCGAGGCCCGCACCGGCGCCGCGCCGTCGAGCGCCGCGCGCAGCCGCGGTATCTGCCCGGCGTGGTCGACGCCCGGGACCTTGGCCGCATCGCCGCAGCAGCAGCCGCGGCACACGGTGACCCGGCACGGGGTCGCGGTGGCTGCCTTTCGGGCAGGCTTGCTGGTCATCCGGCTCATGCTACGGGGCCGTTGCCGGGGCCCGTACGGGGAGGGGACGTGGACGGGGCCACCGTCCCGGGGCGCCGGCGGACGCGGGGGAGCGGCCGGGATGTACGGGGCGCGGCCCGGCACGGGGCGCCCGCCCCCTCGGAGCGCACCCCGCCGCCCCGGATTAGGAACCCGGCCCCGCGGGATAGACATCCGGCATGCCCCAAACCGAGTCCCACCCCCACCCCGGTTCCGTACCCGAGGCCGCGATACCCGGCCCGGCCGGTCTTCCCGTGCTCGGCTCGATGTTCGACCTGCGGCGTGACTCCCTCGGCACCTTCCTCAACGCCCGGCGCGCGCACGGCGACGTGGTGCGTCTGGAGGCCGGGCCGCCCGGCCTGCGCAGTGTGTTCCACGCGGTCTTCGCACCCGAGGGCGTACAGCAGATCCTCGCCTCCCAGGCAGCCAACTTCCGCAAGGACCACCCGCTCTACGAGGAGGTCCGGCAGTCGTTCGGCAACGGCCTGCTGACCAGCCAGGACGCCGACTACCTGAGGCAACGGCGGCTGGTGCAGCCGCTGTTCACCAAGCGCCGGGTCGACAGCTACGCGGCGGCCGTCACGGCCGAGGCCGGCGCTCTCGCGGACCGCTGGCGCACCGCGGCGGGGAGCACCGTCGACCTGGTCCCCGAGATGAACCGGCTGGCGCTGCGCACCGTCGCCCGGATCCTTTTCGGCCTGGACGCGGCGGCGGCCGAGGACGCCTTCCACCGGTGCGCCCCGGTCATCAACGCCTATGTCGTACGGCGCGCCTACGTCCCCGTGAAGATCCCGCGGGAGTGGCCCACCCCCGGGAACCTGCGGGCCCGCGCGGCCACCGACGAGCTGAACGCGCTGTGCGACCGCGTCATCGAGGACCGGCGGACGGCTCGCGGGACGGCCGGAGCGACGGCGGACGAGGGCGACGACCTGCTGTCCCTGCTGGCCGCCGCCGGCAACGACGAGGACGGCTCCCTGGACGCGACCGAGGTCCGCGAACAGGTCCTGATCTTCCTGCTGGCGGGGCACGAGACCACCGCGACCTCCCTGGCCTTCACCCTCCACCTCCTCGCCCGGCACCCCGAGGAGCAGGCGCGGGTCCGCGAAGAGGTCGACCGGGTGCTGGGCGAGGACACTCCGACGGCCGCCGACCTGGACCGTCTGCCGTACCTGACGCAGGCGCTCAAGGAGTCCATGCGGCTGTACCCGGCGGCGCCGGTCGTCAGCCGCCGGGCCGTGGCCGCCACGGAGATCGGCGGATACCGCATACCGGCGGGTGCCGATGTGGTCGTCGCGCCCTGGGTCACCCACCGCAGCCCGGAGCTGTGGGAGGACCCGGAACGCTTCGATCCGCGGCGCTTCGCACCCGAGCGGGAGGCCGAGCGGCACCGCTACGCCTGGTTCCCGTTCGGCGGCGGGCCGCGTGCCTGCATCGGGCAGCACTTCTCGATGCTGGAGTCCGTGCTGGCGCTGGCGACGCTGCTGCGCGCGTACGAACTCGACGCCGTGGACCAGGAGGTGCCGGTCGCCGCCGGGATCACCCTCCAGGCGACCGGCCCGGCCCGGGTGCGTCTGCGCCCGCGGCACGGAGCCGCCGGGTAGGGACCGGGGCCGCCGCACCGTACGGCGGGACGGGGGCGCCGCGCCGCACAGCGGGCCCGCGTCACCCCGCCGCGTCGGGGGAAAAGCAAACGCAACGAAAATAGCGTTTGCGTTTCGGCGGTGTCCCCCGTATCGTCGTTCGCGTCCCATTGCCGCCGATCGGAGAAGGCCGTTGCTCGTCTGAGGTCTTGAGACACCGCGCCCGCGACGGTGATCCGCCCTGCGCTCCCGGAATCCGGAGCGGCGGATCATGCCTCGCGCGGCCCGTCCGCGACCTCGGCGTACCCACGGCGTACCCGACGCACACCGGCGTTCCGATGACGCGGTGTCTCCCAGCGCACATCCCCCACCCCCCTTGCGCCCAAGGAGACCCCTGTGTCCATGTCGCACGCCTCCGCGTCCTCCGCGGCCATCGTCTGCACCGGCCTCGGCTTCGCCTGGCCCGACGGCAGGCCCGTCCTCGAAGACCTCCCGCTGGCCGTCGGCCCCGGCCGCACCGGCCTCGTCGGCCTCAACGGAGCCGGAAAGTCCACCCTGTTGAAGCTGATCGCGGGCGAGCTGACGCCGACCGCGGGCAGCGTCAAGGTCGCCGGCGAGGTCGGCTACCTCCCGCAGCACGCCCCGCTCGAGACCGGCCTGCGGGTCGACGAGGCGCTCGGCATCGCCGCCGCGCGCGCAGCCCTGCACGCCATCGAGGGCGGCGACGCGAGCGAGGAGCACTTCACCGCCGTCGGCGACGACTGGGACGTCGAGGAGCGCGCCCGCGCCACCCTCGACCAGCTCGGACTGCCCGGCCTCGACCTCGACCGCACCCTCGGCGAGGTGTCCGGCGGCGAGTCCGTCCTGCTGCGGCTGGCCGCCCTGATGCTTCGCCGCCCGGACGTCCTGCTGCTCGACGAGCCCACCAACAACCTCGACCGGCCGGCCCGGGAGCGGCTCCACGCCGCGGTCACCGGCTGGTCCGGGGTCCTCGTCGTGGTCAGCCACGACCGTGAACTCCTCGACCTCGTCGACCGGATCGCCGACCTCCGCGACGGGCGGATCCACTGGTACGGCGGCAACTTCACCGCCTACGAACACGCCCTGGCCGTCGAACAGGAGGCGGCCGAGCGGACGGTGCGGGCCGCCGAGGCCGATGTCCAGCGCCAGAAGCGCGAACTCGCCGACGCCCGGATCAAGCTGGCCCGCCGGGTCCGCTACGGCAACAAGATGAACGCCACCAAGCGCGAGCCGAAGATCGTCATGAACGAGCGCAAGAGGGACGCCCAGGTCTCCGCAGGCAAGCACCGCATCCTGCACACCGAACGCCTCAAGGAGGCCGAGGAGCGCCTCGGCGAGGCGGCCGAGGCGGTCCGGGACGACGACGAGATCCGTATCGACCTGCCGCACACCGCCGTCCCGCCGGGCCGCACGGTCCTCACCCTGCACGCCCTGCGCACCCGTTACGGCGCCTCGGCGGAGCTGGAGGTGCGCGGCCCCGAACGCATCGCGCTGACCGGCCGCAACGGCTCCGGCAAGACCACCCTGCTGCGGACCGTCGCCGGTGAGATCCCGCCGCGGGAGGGCACGGTGGAGACCCACGTCCCCCACCGCTTCCTGCCCCAGCGGCTGGACGTCCTCGACCCGGAGCTGACCGTGGCCGAGAACGTCGCCCGCTTCGCCCCGGACGCCACCAACAACCGCATCCGGGCCCGGCTCGCTCGCTTCCTGTTCAAGGGCGCGCGCGCCGACCAGCAGGCCGGCACGCTCTCCGGCGGCGAACGCTTCCGCGCCTCGCTCGCCGCCCTGATGCTGGCCGAGCCGGCCCCGCAACTGCTGCTGCTCGACGAGCCGACCAACAACCTCGACCTGGCCTCGGTGCGCCGGCTGGTCACGGCCCTGGAGTCCTACGAGGGCGCGCTCCTCGTCGTCAGCCACGACCTGACGTTCCTCCGGGACCTCGGTATCACCCGGTGGCTCGCCCTGGAGGACGGTGAACTGACCGACATCGCACCGCTGTAGGACACCGCGCGCCGCGAACGGACCGGGACGGGGGCCTTCCCCCGTCCCGTTCTCCGCGACGGCCGCCGCCCCGCGTCAGCTCCGCTGCCGAGGGAGCAGCCGGGCTCCGGCCCCCGTGCCGAACAGCTCCAGGGTCCGCCCGCACTGCGAATGCAGCGGCGCCGGCAGCGCCTCGGGAGCGAACCAGGCGAGGGCGTCGAACTTGTGCGGCTCGCCGAGCGTCACCGCCTCCGGCGCCACCCGTACGGCGAAGACCACCGCGACCCAGTGCGAGTCGACCGGATCGCCGCGCAGCACATTGCGCACCCCGATCTGCTCGATGCCGTGCGGCCGCACGCCGTACTCCTCGTACACCTCCCGCGCCACGGCCGCCTCGAAGGACTCACCGAACTCCAGCGCCCCCGCGCCGCAGTCCCACGTCCCCGGCTCGTCCCTGGCCCCCGCGCTCCGCCGGGCCAGCAGCACCCGCCCCGCGCCGTCATGGCACACGAACACACAGGACACCCTGGGTCCCGCCACCGTCATGTCGTCCGCCCCTCTCAGAAGTGCCGCAGCAGGTCGCCGAACGCCGACAGCCGCAGCACCTTCTCGTCAGCGGGGTCGAGGTCACCGTGCTCCAGGACCCAGGTGTGGTCGTGCGGGATGAACACCGCGTTCAGGCCGGCCGACCGGGCCGGCAGGATGTCCGACTTCGGGGAGTTGCCGATCATCCATGCCGAGGCCGCGTCCAGGTCGTAGGCGCGGATCAGCTCCTCGTAGGCGGCGGTGTTCTTCTCCGCCACGATGTGGACGCCACGGAAGTGGCCGCTCAGCCCGGAGGCCGTCACCTTCCGCCGCTGCTCCTCGGTGTCGCCCTTGGTCAGCAGCAACAGGTCGTGCCGCCGGGCCAGCTCGGCCAGGGTCTCGGCGACCCCGGGGATCAGCTCCACGCCGTCCCGGTCGAAGGCCGCGGCCCACCCGGCGATCCGCGCCGCCTCCTCGGCCGTCGCGTCCCGGCCCCGCAGCCGCGCCACGCACTCCCCGAGGCTGTGCAGGAACACCTTGCTGCCGTAGCCCAGGGTCCGTGCGTTCGCCGCCTCGATCCCGTCGAGCACCGCCCGCACCGCGGCCCGGTCGAGTCCGGGGCGGACCATCCACTCCAGAAACTCGTCGATGACCCGCTCGAAGACCACGTTGTTCTCCCACAACGTGTCGTCCGCATCGAAAATCAGCATCCGTTCGACAACCCCTCTTCCGCTCCACCGACCGGCGCACCTTAGGCACGCCCGGCGGCCGTCCGCACCGGAAATTCCGTGGGGGAGGACAGCCCGGCCGCGGGGGAGCGACCCGGCCGCGCGAGGGGCTTCACCCCATCGGGGCCGGGTCCCACGCCGCCAGCCGCCGCCCGCTCTCGAACCGCCGCGTCCTGCCGTCCACCGGGTCGGTGAATTCCAGTACCTTCGCCAGCAGTTGGAGCGGAGCGGAGAAGTCGTCCGGGTCCGGGTCCCCGACCACCGGGTAGACCGGATCGTGGAGGATCGGCAGCCCCAGCCCGTTCATATGGACCCGCAGCTGATGGGTGCGCCCGGTCGTGGGCAGCAGCCGGTAGCGCCCGAGCCCGCCCCGCCGCTCCACCAGCTCGATCCGGCTCTCCGCGTTGGCCGCCCCGTCCTCCTCGCGCGCGGCCAGCACCCCGCGCTCCTTCACGATCCGGCTGCGCACCGTCACCGGCAGCGCCACCGACCGGTCGTACGGCGCCACCGCCTCGTACTCCTTGCGCACCCGCCGCCCGCCGAACAGGCCCTGGTACGCGCCCCGGTCCTCGGGCCGCACGACGAACAGCGCCAGGCCCGCCGTCAGCCGGTCCAGCCGGTGCGCGGGCTGCAGCGCCGGCAGTGCCAGATCGCGCCGCAGCCGGGCCAGCGCGGTCTCGGTGATGTGCCGCCCGCGCGGCGTCGTGGCGAGAAAGTGCGGCTTGTCGGCGACCACGATCCGCTCGTCGCGGTGCACGATCCGCACCGCGAACGGCACCGGCGTCTCCGGCGCGAAGTCCCGGTGGAACCAGACGTACCGCCCGGCCTCGTACGGCTCCGCCCCGCTCAGCGCCCCGCCGGTCCCGACGAACCGCCCCGCGCCCAGCATCGCGTCCACCCGCCCCGCCCCGATCGCCCCCTGGAACCGGTGGACCAGATGTTCCCGGACGGTCCCCCACGTCCCGTCCGGGTCGGCGGGCAGCCGCACCCGTACGGGATCGATGCCGTCACGCTGGGGGAGCGGGGCGGGCGGAACCGGGGATCTGCGTCTCACCCGGCAAGAGAACCCCAGCCGGCCCGGCAACGCAACGCCGACGGGGGCCGGGCCGGCGCGGCCCGCACCGGGAACGCGAAGGTGCCGGCAAACGCAGAAGGTGCCGACCGAAGATCGGCCGGCACCTTCGTGCGCGATGTGTCCGAGGGGGGACTTGAACCCCCACGCCCGATAAAGGGCACTAGCACCTCAAGCTAGCGCGTCTGCCATTCCGCCACCCGGACCAGGTGTCTGCCGGAGCGGCCTGGGCCGTTCCGACGTGGAAAACAATAGCAAACGTTCGCGGGTGGTCGATCACCCCGGCATTCGGCCTGATGCGGCGCTGTGACCAGGGCATGTCCGGAGTATTGCGGCCTTGGGTCCGGCGGGCGGCGGGTGGAGGATGGCGGTGGACCCCGCCGCGGTCCGTGCTCCCCGGGGCGCGTGACGCGGCCGTGAAGCCAGAGGAGGCACCGTGAGTCAGCTGGGCGAGCGATCCATGGAGAGGTGGGGGCCCCGCGCATGCGGGGCCGGGCGGAGCGAGGTTTCGGCATGAGCGAGTCGCAGTCGGCCCGTACGGTCACCGGTGAGGACGAGGTGGTCGACCTCTGCCGGGATCTGATCAGGATGGACACCAGCAACTACGGCGACCACTCGGGCCCGGGGGAGCGGGCCGCCGCCGAGTACGTCGCGGAGAAGCTCGCCGAGGTGGGCCTCGAACCGCAGATCTTCGAGTCCCACAAGGGCCGGGCCTCGACGGTCGCCCGGATCGAGGGCGAGGACCGCTCGCGGCCCGGCCTGCTCATCCACGGGCACACCGACGTCGTGCCGGCCAACGCCGACGACTGGACCCACCACCCGTTCTCCGGCGAGATCGCCGACGGCTGCCTCTGGGGACGGGGCGCGGTCGACATGAAGGACATGGACGCGATGACGCTGGCCGTCGTCCGCGACCGGCTGCGCACCGGCCGCAAGCCGCCGCGCGACATCGTGCTGGCGTTCCTCGCGGACGAGGAGGCGGGCGGCACCTACGGCGCGCGCTACCTCGTCGACCACCACCCGCACCTCTTCGAGGGCGTCACGGAGGCGATCAGCGAGGTCGGCGGCTTCTCCTTCACCGTCAACGAGCAGGTGCGGCTCTACCTCATCGAGACGGCCCAGAAGGGCATGCACTGGATGAAGCTGACCGTGGACGGCAACGCCGGCCACGGGTCGATGATCCACAAGGACAACGCGATCACCGAACTGTCCGAGGCGGTCGGCCGGTTGGGCCGTCACGAGTTCCCGGTGCGGGTGACCAAGACGCTGCGCTCCTTCCTGGACCAGCTCGGGGACGCGCTGGGCACCGAGCTCGACCCCGAGGACATGGACGCCACCCTGGCCAAGCTCGGCGGCATCGCCAAGCTGATCGGCGCCTCGCTCAAGAACACCGCCAACCCGACCCAGCTGGGCGCCGGTTACAAGGTCAACGTCATCCCCGGCCAGGCCACCGCCCACGTCGACGGCCGTTTCCTGCCGGGCCACGAGGAGGAGTTCCTGGCCGACCTGGACCGGATCCTGGGCCCGCGGGTCAAGCGGGAGGACGTCCACGCGGACAAGGCGCTGGAGACCACGTTCGACGGCGCGCTGGTCGAGGCGATGCAGTCGGCGCTGCAGGCCGAGGACCCGATCGCGCGCGCCGTGCCGTACATGCTCTCCGCCGGTACGGACGCCAAGTCCTTCGACGATCTCGGGATCCGCGGATTCGGCTTCGCCCCGCTGAAGCTGCCGCCGGAGCTGGATTTCGCAGGAATGTTCCACGGCGTGGACGAGCGGGTGCCGGTGGACGGACTGAAGTTCGGGGTGCGGGTACTCGATCGGTTCATCGACCAGAGCTGAATTCGGCGCGGTTTTCCTGCCTTTCGCGCCGGCTTCGCTGAAAAGGGTGAACGCGCTGATGTGTTCGTAGCTTCAACAGCATTTTCCTCGTTGCAGTCAGTGCGGTCCGCGGCTGGGATCGTATTGCCTACAAGGAGGAATAATGATCAAGAAGGTCGTCGCCGCTGCGGCAGTTGCCGGTGGTGTCGTGCTCGCCGGTGCGGGCCTGGCCGTTGCCGATTCGGGTGCCCAGGGCGCTGCCCTGAACTCTCCTGGTGTGGTCTCCGGCAACACCATCCAGGTGCCGGTACACGTTCCGGTGAACGTTTGTGGCAACACGGTCTCCGTGATCGGGCTGCTGAACCCCGCGTTCGGCGCGGTCTGCGTCAACAAGTGACCTTCTGGCGTCCTTTGGCGTTGTATTTGCATCCGTAAGGGTCTGACTCGGTCCGGCTCCGGAACGCGCGCCACGCATTCCGGAGCCGCTGGGTAGTCGACGGGCCGGTGGGTCTTTCCGAAGATCACCGCCTGCCCGTATTCCTGTAAGGCACTAGGCAGGGGAACAACCTATGAGACAGGTCGCACGAAAGGGCCTGATCACCATGGCGGCCGCCAGTGGCGTACTCGCCATGGCCGCCGGCTATGCACAGGCCGACGCGGGAGCCGCCGGAGGCGCGGCGAACTCGCCCGGCGTGGGATCCGGCAACAACGTCCAGGTACCGGTTCACGTTCCGGTGAACGCCTGCGGCAACACCGTCAATGTCGTCGGGCTGCTGAACCCCGCGTTCGGCAACCGCTGCGCCAATGACGTCGGCCGGCACCAGGGTGGCGTCCACCAGGGTGCGCACCAGGGCGGACACCAGGGTGGCGCGAACGCCGCCGGCGGGGCGACGAACTCGCCCGGCATCGCGTCGGGCAACAATGTCCAGGCTCCGGTCGACGTACCGGTGAACGCCTGCGGCAACAGTGTCTCGGCCGCTGGGCTGCTGAACCCGGCCTTCGGCAACCACTGCGCCAATGGGGCCTCGGTCCCGGCCAGGCCGCACCACCCGGGCAAGCCGCACCACCCGGCCAAGCCCCACCACCCCGGCAAGCCGCATCAGCCGGGCACGCCGGAGCACCCGGGGAAGCCGCACCACCCGGGCACGCCCAGTCAGCAGATGCCGCACACGCCGGCGAAGCCGCAGACCGGGGGTCACAGCAAGATCGTGACGCCTGCCAAGCCGGTCGGGCACCTCGCGCAGACGGGTGCCGGCGGAGTCGGCTACGCGATTCCGGCCAGCGCCGGGCTGCTGCTGGGGGGCGCCTTGATCTACCGCAAGGCGCGCGCCGCTCGTCGGTGAGCAGCACGGGATAGCGCACTGGCGCTCCACGGAGCGGGCCCTGCCGAGCGGGGCCCGCTCTGCCGTGTTCAGGCGCCGGCGGCGCTCACCATGTGGCGCGGAGCTGGCGGATGATCCGGCGGCGCAGCCGCACCTTGCGGCTCCCGTCCGGGTTCAGGCGCAGTCGGTCCAACTCCCAGTGTCCGTACTCGGCATGGTCGGTCAGCAGGCGTGTGGCGGCCTTCCGGGACACTCCCCGAGGCACGTACACATCGCAGAATTCGTATTCCGGCATCGCATCTATTGTGCGGGACCGGCCCCGGTACGGATAGCGTCTGCACTATGTCTGATGCTGCGCAGCCTTCCGCTGCCGAGGTACGTGCCGCCGCCGAGGCGGTCAAAGCCGCGCTGGACCGTCACCTCGACGCGGTCGAACGCCGCTCGGGGCAGGATGATCCGGCCGTCTACGCCGCGTTCGACGAGCTCGCCGCGGCCGCTGAGGTCTATGACGAGCTGCTCTACGACACCTACGACGAGGTCACCCCCTTCGAGATCCCCGGGAACGACGCCCTGCCCGCTTATGCGGGCCCGGACGAGCCGAGTGCGCTGAGCGTCCTGATCCGGCGCGACTACACCGTCGCCGAACCGCAGCGGCTGCTGCACCAGGCCCAGCGCATCGCCGATCTGGACCCGGACGCCGCCGACGAGGCGGCGGGCGCCGGCGCCGATGCCGCCGCAGTTGTCGGCACCAGCGTGCACGCGGCGCTCGGTGTGCTCTTCGGGGAGTTCGAGCCGGACGAGATCGCCTCTCGCCACAAGGAGTTCGGGCTGGAGGAGGGCGACTCCACCCTGTGGGTGGCGGCCGCCGACGATCCGGCCGATCCGGGGGAGTGGCTGTCCGCGCCGTTCGATCAGGCGGACCCCCAGCGGGTGGTGTGCCGCTTCGACGTCAGCGCGGTCTTCGACGAGGAACTGGGCGACGACGACCTGGAGCCGCTCGACCAAGAGAGGTGAGTCCGTCCCGGGGGGCGCCCCGCCGGGCGCGTCCCCGGGACGCATCCGGTGGTCGTCCGGGCGCGCGCTGCCCCGGCGGCGTCGCACTCCGACCCGAGGCAGCCGCTGCCCCGGTCCGACGGCAGGAAACTGCTGACGGGCCGGAGCAGCGGCTGTGGGGCGTCTGAGCCGGGAGCCGGGGCGCAGGGCGCAGGGCTGGTCAGTTGTCCGCCGACGGCTCCTCGGCGTCCTGGGCGCTGTGGCGCAGGAGGGTGCGCAGGCGGGTGGTGCGTTCCTTGACGGGCACCTCGGTGACCGCGCGCGGAAGGGCCTGGTCGACCCCCTGGACGACCGACAGATGCTGCTCGCCGCGGCTGAAGGCGGTGTAGACCCAGGCGCGGGTCAGTCCGCCGGCGGCGTCCCCGGGCAGCACGACCACCGCGGCGGGCCAGCGCATCCCGGCCGCCTGGTGCGCGGTGAGCGCCCAGCCGTGGCGTACGGCGCCCCCGGCGACCTGCTCGCGGGGCACCACGGCCGCGGCGCCGTCGCAGTCGAGGTGCAGGCCGGACGCGTCCGCGCCGGTGACCGTGCCCGGGACCGTGCGGCCGGGGGCCGGGGCGTAGGCCACCCGGTCACCGGCGTCGAAGCCGCCGAACCGGCCGGGGCCGGGGTTGAGCCGCCCCTTGAGGGCGGCGTTCAGCGCGCGGGTGCCGGCCGCGCCGCCGTGGCCGACCGTGATGACCTGGGTCTGCTCGGCGGGGACCCCCAGGGCCCGGGGCACGGAGTCGGCGACCAGCTGGACCGTGCGGTGCACCGCCTCGCCGGCGTCCCGCACCGGGACGATCACCACCTCCTTGCCGGGCGCCTCGACCTGGCTCAGCTCGCCGATGCCGATGCCGGACACCAGCTCGCCGATCGGGCCGAAGTCCGGGGTGCGGGAGGCGACCTGCGGGCAGAAGCGTGCCGCGAGCAGATCGGCGAACAGCCGGCCGGGGCCGGCGGACCACAGCACACCGGGGTCGCCGCTGAGCACCAGGCGGGTCCCGTCGGTCAGCGACTCGACGAGCAGCGCGGCGGTCTCCAGATCCAGCTGCGGGGCGTCCAGCACGACCAGCAGGTCGAGTGCGAGGGCGCCGTCGGCGTCGCGGCCCGGACCCTGCCGGCCGGACAGCAGGCCGGCCACGGTCACCGCGGCCGCGCCGGGTTCCCCGGGCCCGTCGGTGGCGTCCGGTGCGCTCCGGGCGAGGTCCGCGGCCAGGCGCCGGCGGCCGTTCTCGGTGTGCGTGGCGCCGAACGCCCGCAGCCCCAGCGAGCGGGCCGCGGTGAGCAGCGCGGCGGGCTCGGCGCGGGCCGCCTCGGCGCCGGTGTGCGCCACCAGGCCGCTGTGCGCGGCGGCGCGGATGAGCTCCGCGGCCGACGGCGACGGCGCGGCGGCCGCCGCGGCCTCCCAGGCGGCGGCGGTGGGGCGTACGGGCCGGTGGGCGGTGTCGTCGGCGCCCGCCGGTGCTCCGGTGGTTTCGGCGTCGGAGGACGGGGCGGCGCTCTCCGCGGACGGCTCCGCGGCAGGGGCGGCGTCGGGCTCCGCCGGCTCGGCGGCGGTCGTGTCGTCGCCGGGCGCCTCGCCGTCCGGCGCGGTGTCCCGCGGCGGCTCCGCCACCGCCTCGAAGGTGTTCAGCAGCCGCGCGAGACCGTCGGCGACGCTCTCCTCGGCCATCGCATACCGGTCCAGGCCGAGCAGGATCCGGACCGGCTGTTCCTCCTCCTCGCCGTCGCCGGTGGCGGGGCGGGCCCGGCCCGGTTCCTCGATCGCGTCCTGGAAGACCAGCACCGCGCCGTCCGCGATGGCGGTCTGCAGGGCGTCATCGGGGTCGGGCACCGCGCGCTGGGCGAGCGCGGCGCGCAGCGCGGCGGCCTCCAGGGCGGAGTGCCCCGCGAGGGCGGCCTGCTCCAGCAGCCAGCCGACCAGCGCCTGCGCGCGCCGCTCGTCCCCCGGCCCGCAGGCGGCGCCGAGCAGCGCCCGCGCGAAGGTGTCGGCCTGCTCGGGGCGCACCCCGGGCACGCCGAGCAACTGCCAGGGGTCCTCGCCCAGCGCCTCGGCCGCCCGCTCCCCGAGCACCTCGGCGGCCGGCTCCGCCAGCGCCTCCGGGGCGCCGCCCGCCGCGAGGACCTGCCGTACGCCCTCGATGCCGGGGGCCACGGCGGGACGGGGGGCAGGAGCGGGGCCGGCCGGGGCCGGTGCTCCGGCGGGGGCGGTGGTGCCGTTGGCCGGGGGACGGGCCGGACCGTCGGTCTCCTGGGGCGGGCGCGGCCGGGTGGCGGGAGCGGCGGGGGCCGGGGGCGTGCCCTGCGGGGCGTGGTCGCCGGTGGCCGGGCCCGCCTCGGCGGGCCGGGCGGCGGGCGGGGTCTGCCGGGCGGGGCGCGGGGCGTCGTTGAAGAACGAAGCGGCCGAGCGCTCGCCGCTCTCCACGGCCCGGACCGCGGCGGCCAGCGCATCCGCGGTCGCCTTGGCCGAGGCCGAGGCCGAGGCCGAGGGCGAGGGCGACGACGGCGAGGGCGACGAGGGCGCCCCTGAAGACGGCGCCCCTGCCGACGGCGCCCCCGGGGCCTCCTGCGCGGCACCGGCGTCCGGAGTCCCGGCCCCGGAGGCCGCGGGTGCCGGCTCGTCGCTCACCGGCGCGTTCTCGTCCGCCGCCGCCGGGGAGTCCTCCGGAGCGGCGGCGTCGGTGTCCTCCGGCGCCGCGGTGTCGTCGGGTGTCTGGGCATCCGCAGTCCCGGGCGCGGCCTCCTGCTCGGGCGGGGTTTCGCCGGCGAGGCGGTCGGTACTCACAGCGTGCTCCAGTCGTGATCGGGGTAGTGGTGCACCGGAGCCGACACATCGTCCAGCGCCCGGCGGATCTCGTCAGGAAGACTAAGGGTCTCCACTGACAACGCGGCTCTGAGCTGCGCTTCCGTGCGGGCGCCCAGGATCGGCGCGGTCACTCCGGGGCGGTCGCGGACCCAGGAGAGCGCGACCTGCAGGGGGGTGACGGCCAGTCCGTCGGCGGCGGTGGTGACCGCCTCGACGACCCGGCCCGCGGTTTCGTCGAGGTACGGCGCGACGAACGGCGCCAGATGCTCCGAGGCGCCGCGCGAGTCGGCCGGTGTCGCATGGCGGTACTTCCCGGTCAGCACGCCCCGCCCGAGCGGCGACGACGGCAGCAGGCCGATGCCGAGGTCGAGGGCCGCGGGCAGCACCTCCCGTTCGACGCCGCGCTGGAGCAGGGAGTACTCCATTTGCGCGCTCGCCAGCCGGTTGCGCACACCGGGCGCCGCGAGCTGCCAGGTGCCCGCCTTGGCGAGCTGCCAGCCCGAGAAGTTCGCCAGGCCCACATAGCGCGCCCGGCCGCTGGTGACGGCCAGATCGAGGGCGTGCAGCGTCTCCTCCAGCGGTGTGTGCGGATCGAAGGCGTGCAGCTGCCACAGGTCGACGTACTCGGTGCCCAGCCGCTCCAGGGAGGCGTCCAGGGCGGCGAGGAGATGGCGCCGGGAGCCGTCGGCCCGGCGGTCCGCCGCCAGCACGCTGCCGGCCTTGGTGGCGATGACCAGGTCCTCGCGCGGAACGAGTCCTTCCGTCAGCCGGCCCAGGAGGTACTCGGCGCCGCCGTCGGCGTAGATGTCGGCGGTGTCCACCAGCGTGCCGCCGGCCTCCCAGAACGCCTTGAGCTGGTCGGCGGCTTCCTGCTCGTCCGTGTCGCGGGCCCAGTTCAGGGTGCCGAGCCCGAGACGGGACACGCGAAGGCCCGTACGGCCGAGGTGCCTTTGCTCCATGGGCCTTGAGATTACTGGCCGCGCGCCGGGAACAGGGGACCTGTGGACAACCCGCCGATGACGGCCGGCGGGGGCGCGCGCTACAGTCCCCCGCAACAGCGACGTTACTGATCGGTAAGGGGAGCGGCATGAGGCTTGGCATCAACCTCGGCTACTGGGGCGCCGGGATGGACTCCGACAATCTCGCGGTGGCCAAGGAGGCCGACCGCCTGGGCTACGCCGTCTGCTGGGCCGCCGAGGCCTACGGCTCCGACGCCCCCTCGGTGCTCTCCTGGGTCGCCGCCCAGACCGAACGCATCGACATCGGCTCGGCCATCCTGCAGATCCCGGCGCGCACCCCCGCGATGACCGCGATGACGGCCGCCACCCTGGACTCGCTCTCCGGCGGCCGCTTCCGGCTCGGCCTGGGCGTCTCGGGGCCGCAGGTCTCCGAGGGCTGGTACGGCGTCAAGTTCGACAAGCCGCTGGCGCGCACCCGCGAGTACGTGGACATCGTCCGCAAGGCCATGTCGCGCGAGCGGCTGTCCTACGAGGGCGAGCACTGGACGCTGCCGCTGCCCGGCGGCCCCGGCAAGCCGCTGAAGCTCACCGTCCACCCGCAGCGCGAGCACATCCCGCTCTACATCGCCGCGATCGGCCCGAAGAACCTGGCGCAGACCGGCGAGATCGCCGACGGCGCGCTGCTGATCTTCCCCTCCGCCGAGCACCTGGAGGAGACCGCGATCACGCACCTGCGGGCCGGGCGCGAGAAGGCGGGCAAGACGCTGGAGGGCTTCGACGTCTGCCCGACGCTGCCGCTGGCCGTCGGCGCCGACAAGGACGTCAGCGCGCTGGCCGACATGTTCCGCCCGTACACCGCGCTGTACGTGGGCGGGATGGGCAGCCGCAAGCAGAACTTCTACAACCAGCTCGCGCGGCGGATGGGCTACGAGAAGGAAGCCGCCGAGATCCAGGACAAGTACCTGTCCGGGGACAAGGACGGTGCCGCCGCCGCCGTCCCGGAGCGGCTGATCGACCAGACCACGCTGCTCGGCTCCGTCGAGCGGATCACCGAGCGGATGCAGGCCTACGCGGCGGCCGGGGTGACCACCCTGACGCTGGCCCCGGCGGGCTTCACCCTGGAGGACCGCCTCGCGTCGCTGCGGGCGGGCACCGAGGCGCTGGAGCGGGCCGGGCTGGCGTAGCCGGCGGGCCCCGCGCCCCAGGCCGCCCCGGAACCGCGCGACGGCCCGGCGCTTCCGGCGCCGGGCCGTTGTGGTCCGCGGCCGTGGCGGGGGCTCGGGGGATCTTCCCCGCCGCGGCCGTCACGCGGCACAACGTGCCGACGTACGGCCGGGTTACGCCCGCCACCAGGACGGACATCACCCGAACGGCCGTACGGGCGGCCGCTCGGGTTGCCCCTCACGGAACGCCCCATTTGACTTTTCCTTTACGGGTGTGTCCGTTCGGAGGTGGCGCAGATGTTCTCGGCCCGAAGCCTGTTCCAGGAGATCGTCGACAACGACGACTCCTACCGCCTGTTCTGCTCCATCGCGGCCAGCGGCGAGGCACAGGGCGGCTGGGAGAACGGCCGGATCGCCTCGCTGATGCCCGCCTCGCTGCGCGACCTGGCGCCCAAGGTCACCCGGCACGGCGCCGACGAGGACAAGCACGGCCGGATCTTCCAGGCCCTCCTGCGCCGGCGCGGCCTGACGCCCGCCCCGGTCCCCGAGGAGACCGACTACACCGCGCTGCTGGAGCGGCGGGGCATCGGCCTGGCGCACGACAAGCTGCGCCGCGACGAGCCGCTCACCGAGCTCGACATCATCACCTACCTCTCCCACAGCCGGGTCACCGAACAGCGCGCCGCCGACCAGATGGTGATGCTCACCAAGTACTTCGGCGACCACCCCGAGGTGGGGAAGGCGATCCGGATCATCTCCCACGACGAGGACAACCACCTGGCGTACTGCCACGAGGAGCTGCTGCGGCTGGCCCGCCTCGGCCACGGCCGGACCATCCAGCGGATCCTGCACGACTGCGCCCGCGCCGAGCTGGTCGTCTACCGGGACGTCAGCCTGGCCGTGATGGACCACATGGGCCGCGTCCTGAAGTGGCCGAAGGCGAAGTCCGGCGGGCTGACCACCGCGATCCGCGCGGTGTACGGCTACGAGCGGCTGGGCGGCTGGCGGCGGATGGTCAGCCTCCGGATGCCCGAGCGCCGCGACGCGCTGGGCGGTCCGCCCGCCTCGGCGCCGGAGTTCGCCTGAGCCGTCGGGCATGCGCGGCCGCCGGGGTCACAGCCAGCCGCGGCGTTTGAACAGGCGGTAGAGCGAGACCTCGATGACCACCATCGCCAGCAGGACCGTGGGATAGCCCAGGTTCCATCTCAGCTCCGGCATGTCGGCGAAGTTCATGCCGTAGATGCCGGCGATCAGGGTCGGTACGGCCGCCAGCGCCGCCCAGGCCGAGATCTTGCGCATGTCGTCGTTCTGCCGCACCCCCATCTGCGCCAGATGGGCGGCGAGAATGTCCGAGAGCAGCCGGTCCAGGCTCTCCACCGACTCGTTGGCGCGGGTGAGGTGGTCGTCGACGTCGCGGAAGAACGGCCGGGCGTGGTCGTGGACGTACGGCACGCCGGGGTTCTGCAGGAGGGTCATCGGCGCGGACAGCGGGCCGGTCGCCCGCCGGAACTCCAGCACCTCGCGCTTGAAGGCGTAGATCTCGGCCGCGGTGTTCTTGGTGTCCCGGCGCACCGGAGCGAACACCTCCGCCTCCAACTCCTCCAGGTCCAGCTGGAGTTCGGAGGCCACGTCGATGTAGTGGTCGACCACCGCGTCACAGACCGCGTACAGCACCGCGCCGGGGCCGTGCCGGAGGATCTCCGGGTGCTCCTCCAGCCGCCGGCGCACCGCCGCCAGCGGGCTGGCCTCGCCGTGCCGGACGGTGACCACGAACGCCTCGCCCAGGAAGACCATCACCTCCGACGCGGTCACCGTGGAGGCCGTGTCGTCGTAGGTGACCGGCTTCAGCACCATGAACAGCGAGTCGTCGTAGACCTCCAACTTGGGCCGCTGGTGCGCCTTGAGCGCGTCCTCGACGGCCAGCGGGTGCAGCCCGAACTCGCTGCTGACGAGGTCGAACTCCTGCTCCGTCGGCTCGTGCAGCCCCAGCCACAGGAAGGCGTCGCCCTCGGCCCGCGCCTCCTGGAGCGCGTGGGAGAAATCGCTCGCGCACTCGGCGCGGCGGCCGTCCCGGTAGATGGCGCAGTCCACGATCACACCGGCATTCTCGCTCCTCGCACCGCCACCTGCCAGGAACACGGGCCGGGAACGTAGGGTGGCGCCCATGCCCACGCTGATCCTGGTGCGGCACGGCCGCTCCACCGCCAACACCGCCGGAGTGCTCGCCGGACGGGCCCCCGGTGTCGCCCTCGACGAGCGCGGCGCCGCCCAGGCCGTCGCGCTGCCCGCACGGCTGTCCCAGGTGCCGCTGACCGCCGTCGTCTCCAGCCCGCTGCAGCGCTGCCGGGAGACCGTGGCGCCGCTGCTGGAGGTCCGGCCGTGGCTCACGCTGCACGTCGAGGACCGGATCAGCGAGTGCGACTACGGCGACTGGTCGGGCCGCAAACTCGCCGAGCTGGCCGACGAGCCGCTGATGGAGGTCGTCCAGCAGCACCCGTCCGCGGCCGCCTTCCCCGGCGGCGAGTCGATGCGCGCCATGCAGGCCAGGGCCGTGGACGCGGTGCGCGAGTGGAACGCGCGGACCGAGGAGGCGCACGGCCCCGAGGCGGTGTACGCCATGTGTTCGCACGGCGACATCATCAAGGCCCTGGTCGCCGACGCCCTGGGCATGCACCTCGACCTGTTCCAGCGGATCTCCGTCGAGCCCTGCTCGGTCACCGCGATCCGCTACACCCGGCTGCGCCCCTACCTCGTGCGGCTCGGGGACACCGGCGATTTCGGATCCCTCGCGCCCCGGGAGGACGGCGGCGGGGCGGCGGCCGACCGGGACGCGGCTGTCGGCGGTGGTGCGGGAGCAGCGTGATCAGTCGGCGCAGTAGGGTGGTGCGACGGCGCTGCCCGCCACGCCCCTGCGATCCGCGCAGTGACCGCAGGACGTGCAGCGACCGCAGTGACCCCGCAGTCGAGCAATCGGAGCAGGACGTTGTCCCGTCAGGTGTTCTTCTACGACGCGCCGGACCGCTTCGTGGCCGGTACGGTCGGGCTGCCTGGCCGCCGTAGCTTCTACCTCCAGGCCACCGCCTCCGGCCGCACCACCAGCGTCGCCCTGGAGAAGACCCAGGTCGCGGCGCTCGCCGAGCGCATCGACGAGCTGCTGGACGAGGTCGTGCGGCGCAGTGGCGGCAACGCCCCGGTGCCCGCCGTCTCGCCCGCCGAGCTGGCCGACTCCGCCCCGCTGGAGACGCCCGTCGAGGAGGAGTTCCGGGTCGGCACGATGGCCCTGGCCTGGGACGGCGAGGACGAGCGGATGATCGTCGAGGCGCAGGCCCTGGTCGAGCTGGACGCGGACAGTGACGAGGACCTCGCCGACGCCGAGGAGCGGCTGCTCCAGGACGACGAGAACGGCCCCCCGATGCTCCGGGTGCGCCTCACCGGAACCATGGCCAGGGCCTTCGCCAAGCGGGCGCTCGAAGTGGTCAACGCCGGCCGCCCGCCGTGCCCGCTGTGCAGCCTGCCGCTCGATCCGGAGGGACACGTATGCCCGCGCCAGAACGGATACCGACGGGACGCCTGAGCGGCCTGCCCGCCGAACCCGCCGGGCAGGCCGCGCCGCTGCCCGGTCCCGTCGCCCCCCAGGACCCGCCGCCCGCCGCGCCGGAGCCCGCCGGGGCCCGGACGCAAGCCCTGCTCGCCGACGGTGAGCTGACCGTGCGCGGCCGCATCCCGGAGGCGTCCAACGCCGTGCTCTTCTGCACGGTCGCCCGGGACGGCGAGACCGCCTCCTGCGTCTACAAGCCGGTCGCGGGCGAGCGCCCGCTGTGGGACTTTCCCGACGGCACGCTCGCCCAGCGCGAGGTCGCCGCGTACGAGGTCGCCCGGTACTGCGGCTGGGACCTCGTCCCGCCGACGGTGCTGCGCGACGGCCCGTACGGCACCGGCATGGTCCAGGAGTGGATCGAGCCACCGGAGAACAGCGACGAGGTCCCCGAGCTGCTGGCGCTGGTGGAGGACGAGGAGCCGGGGCCCGGCTGGAAGGCGGTGGGCTCCGCGCAGATCGGCGAGGGCCGCACCGCGCTGCTGGTGCACGCCGACCACCCGCGGCTGCGGCGGCTCGCGGTGCTGGACGCCGTGATCAACAACGGCGACCGCAAGGGCGGCCATCTGCTGCCCGGCGCCGGCGGGGAGTTCTTCGCCATCGACCACGGCGTGACCTTCCACGCCGAGGACAAGCTGCGCACGCTGCTGTGGGGGTGGGCGGGGGAGCCGCTGACCGACGAGGCGCTGGAGGTGCTGCGGGGCCTTCAGCGGGCGCTGGAGGACACCGGGACGCTCGCCGCCCGACTGGCCGAACTGATCACGGATGACGAGATCGCGGCGCTGCGGGAGCGGGTGGCGGGGCTGCTGCGCGGCGGGCGGCACCCGGAGCCGGGCGGCGAATGGCCCGCCATACCCTGGCCGCCGGTCTGATCCGCCCGGTCGGGCGGCGGGCGACCGGCAGGCGTGCTGTGCATGTTCGGCCGCCGAACACAAGAGCGCCTTTCCGGTCAGACCTCCGGTCCGGTTCGTATGCGGAACGTCCGTCCGGTTAGGCTCATGGCATGCATGCATGGCCCGTTTCTGAGGTCCCCGCCCTGCCCGGTCAGGGCCGCGACCTGAGGATCCACGACACCGCGACCGGCGGACGGGTGACCCTCGCCCCCGGTCCCGTCGCCCGTATCTACGTCTGCGGCATCACGCCGTACGACGCCACCCACATGGGGCACGCGGCGACCTACAACGCGTTCGACCTGGTTCAGCGCGTGTGGCTCGACACGAAGCGCCAGGTGCACTACGTGCAGAACGTCACCGATGTCGACGATCCGCTGCTGGAGCGGGCCGTGGCCACCGGCGACGACTGGACCGCGCTCGCCGAGCGCGAGACCGCCCTCTTCCGCGAGGACATGACGGCCCTGCGGATGCTGCCGCCCCGCCACTACATAGGCGCCGTCGAGGCGATACCCGGCATCGTCCCGCTGGTGGAGCGGCTGCGCGAAGCCGGCGCCGCCTACGACCTGGACGGCGACGTCTACTTCTCCGTCGCCTCCGACGCGCACTTCGGCGAGGTCTCCGGACTGGACGCCGAGGCGATGCGGCTGCTGTCCGCCGAGCGCGGCGGCGACCCGGAGCGCGAGGGCAAGAAGAACCCGCTCGACCCGATGCTGTGGATGGCGGCCCGCGACGGCGAGCCGAGCTGGGACGGCGGCTCGCTGGGCCGCGGCAGGCCCGGCTGGCACATCGAGTGCGTCGCCATCGCCCTGGAACACCTCGGCATGGGCTTCGACGTCCAGGGCGGCGGCTCCGACCTCGCCTTTCCGCACCACGAGATGGGCGCCTCGCACGCCCAGGCGCTCACCGGCGAGCACCCGTTCGCCAAGGCGTATGTGCACGCCGGGATGGTGGCCCTGAACGGCGCGAAGATGTCCAAGTCCAAGGGCAACCTGGTCTTCGTCTCCGCGGTGCGGCGCGCCGGCACCGACCCGGCGGCGATCCGCCTGGCGCTGCTCGCGCACCACTACCGCGCCGACTGGGAGTGGACCGACGCGGTGCTGGAGGAGGCCGGGGAGCGGCTGGCGCGCTGGCGCGCCGCGGTCTCCCGTCCCGACGGCCCGTCCGCCGACGCCCTCCTGGAGGAGATCCGTACGGCGCTCGCCGACGACCTCGACTCCCCGGCGGCCCTGGCGGCCGTGGACCGCTGGGCCGCGGCGCAGGAGTCCGGCGGCGGCACCGACGAGGGCGCCCCCGGCCTCGTCTCCCGTGCGGTCGACGCGCTGCTCGGCGTGGCCCTGTAGGCACCGCCTCATCCGTCCTCAGGGGCGCCCTCGCCGGACGGCGGGGGCGCCCCTCGTGCGTGGGCGGCGGCCGACGGGCGCGCGGAAATCCAGCAACCCGGCCCGAGAGTCCATGGAGGCACCGCCCGCCGGCGCACTAGAGCTGCGGGCATGAGGAAACCAACAGGACTGCGGGCGGCGGTCGTTGCCGCGCTGCTCGGGCTCGCGGCGGCCGTCGCGGGGCCGGTGGGCAGCGTACGGGCCGACGGCCCCGCCCCCGCGCGGACCGTCGGCGACGTCACCGGCTTCACGGCGGACGGGCCCGTCTACCGGCTGCACGCCGGCCCGGCCGAGGCCCGCGTCAGCTTCGTGACCGACCGGACCTTCCGCCTCGAACTCGCCCCGGACGGCGACTTCTCCGACCCCACCGGCAAGGACATCGTGCTGCCCCAGGGCGCGCCGCCCGCCACCCACTGGCGGGACGCCGGCGACGCCTACGAACTCCGCACCTCCCAGGTCACCCTGAAGGCGTTCAAGGCGCCGCTGCGCTTCGAACTGCGCCGCGCCGACGGCTCGTTGGTGTGGTCCGAGGCGAAGGGGCTGACCTGGGACGACAAGACCACCACCCAGACCCTGGCGCGCGGCCGCGACGAGCAGTTCTACGGCGCCGGCATGCAGAACGGACGCGGCAGCACCTCGCACCGCGGCCACACCGTCGAGGTCGGCGTCGACTACCACTGGGACGACGGCGGACACCCCAACTCCGTCCCCTTCTACCTCTCCTCCGCGGGGTACGGCGTCTTCCGCAACACCTACGCGCCCAACACCTACGCCTTCGGCCAACCGGTGCGGACCACCGCGCAGGAACGGCGCTTCGACGCCTACTACTTCGCCGGGCCGGGCGCCAAGGACGTCATCGGCCAGTACACCTCGCTGACCGGAAAACCCTTCCTGCCGCCGCTGTACGGCCTGGAGACCGGCGACTCGGACTGCTACCTGCACAACGCGAACCGGGGCGAGCGGCACACCCTGGACGCGCTGAAGGTCGCCGACGGGTACACCGCCCACGACATGCCCAACGGCTGGATGCTGGTCAACGACGGCTACGGCTGCGGCTACGAGAACCTCGCCGAGACCTCGAAGGGTCTCGGCGAGCGGAAGATGACGCTCGGACTGTGGACCGAGGACGGCATCGGCAAGCTCGCCGACCAGGTGAAGGCGGGCCAGCGGATCGCCAAACTGGACGTCGCCTGGGTCGGCGACGGCTACAAGTTCGCGCTGGACGGCTGCAAGGACGCCTACCGGGGCATCGAGGACAACAGCGACGCCCGGGGCTTCACCTGGGCCCCCGAGAGCTGGTCGGGCGCCCAGCGCTGCGGCGTCCAGTGGTCGGGTGACCAGAGCGGCAGCTGGGACTACATCCGCTGGCAGATACCGACCTACGCGGGGGCGACGCTGTCCGGGCTCGCCTACACGACCGGCGACGTGGACGGCATCTTCGGCGGCAGCCCGCAGACGTACGTCCGCGACCTGCAGTGGAAGTCCTTCCTCCCGGCGATGATGACGATGGACGGCTGGGCGCCCGCCGACAAGCAGCCCTACCGCCAGGGCGAGCCCTACACCTCCATCAACCGGAGGTACCTGAAGCTCAAGGAGTCGCTGCTGCCGTACATGTACTCCTACGCGGCCGAGGCGACCCGGACCGGCGTCGGGCCGGTGCGCCCGCTGGCGCTCGAATACCCCGACGACCCGAAGGCCGCCACCGACGCCACGAAATACGAGTTCCTGACCGGCCGGGACTTCCTCGTCGCGCCCGTCTACCGGGACACCGACACCCGCGACGGCATCTACCTCCCGAAGGGCACCTGGGTCGACTACTGGTCCGGGCGCACCTACCGGGGACCGGCCACGATCGACGGCTACAGCGCGCCGCTGGACACCCTGCCCCTGTTCGTCAGGGCCGGTGCCGCCGTGCCCATGTGGCCGGGCATCAGGTCGTACCGGGACCGGACGGCCCGCTCGCCGCTCGCCTGGGACGTCTACCCGCGGGGCCGTTCCTCGTTCACCCTCTACGAGGACGACGGGGTGACCCGCGCCCACCGGGACGGCCACAGCGCCACCCAGCGGGTGCGGGTGACGGCCCCGCGCTCCGGAGGCGGCGACGTACGGCTCGACGTCGGTGCCTCGCGCGGCTCGTTCCACGGCAAGCAGACGGCCCGGCCCTACCGCTTCACCGTGCACACCGGGGACGCCCCGCGCGGGGTCGCCCTGGCGGGCCGGGCGCTGAAGCGGCTGCCGTCCGCGGGCGCCTTCGAGGCGGCGGACCAGGGCTGGTTCTACGACCCCGCCGACCGCGCCGGCGTCGTCCGGATCAAGACCGCCGCCCGCTCCACCGACCGCGCGTTCACGCTGACGCTGCGGGGCGCGAGCGCGGTCGGCGGCCGGACGCCGGGCGCGACGGTCGCGGTGACCACACCGGGCGGGCAGGAGGTGACCAAGGGCGCGCCGACGGCCGTACGGACGGCGCTCACCGCGGGCACCCGCGACGCGCGTCGGGTGTCGGTGTCGCTGGCCGCGCCCCGGGGCTGGACCGTCCCGGCGCCGGCGCGCCACGCGCGGATCGGGGCCGGGGCCACCGTGCGCGACGCGCTGACGCTCACCGCGCCCGCGGACGCCGGACCGGACCCGGTCACCGTCACCGCGACCGTCCGCTACCGCTCGGCGGGCGCGCCGCGCACGGCGGTGCACCGCTTCCAGGTGCGGGCCGTGCCGAAGGCGCCCGTCCACGACACCTGGGCGAGTGATCTGGAGTGGCTGAGCGCCGCCAACGGCTACGGCCCGGCCGAACGCGACCGCAGCAACGGCGAGTCGGGGCCGGCGGACGGTCATCCGCTCACCCTCGCCGGGACGGCGTACGCCAAGGGCCTGGGCACCCACGCCGACTCCGACCTGGAGTTCTTCACCGGCGGGCGCTGCCGGTCCTTCACCGCGGTCGCCGGGATCGACGACGAGATCGCCGACTACGGCGAGGTCGCCTTCTCGGTGGAGGGGGACGGCAAGGTGCTGTGGACCTCGCCGAAGACGACCGGCGCCTCGGCGCCGGTGGCGGTGGACGTGCCGCTCGGCGGGGCCCGGCACGTACGCCTGAAGGTGACCGACACCGACGGCAAGAAGGCCGGTGATCACGGCGACTGGGCGGGGGCCCGCTTCCACTGCACGGGCTGAGCGCGGCCCCGCCTCCGGGGCGGGCGGCGCACGGGCGCCGGACCGGCCGGTCCGGCGCCCGTGGTGTGCCGCGGCGCGCCGGGGGCGGTCAGTTCCCGGTGTCCTCCGGGCCGTCCTCCGGCTGCGCGGAGTCGGCGGAATCCGACTCCCCCGACGGGTCGGGGGAGTCGGCCGGGCCCTTGCCCCGGCCCGCGTCCTTCGGCCCCGTGCCGGTGTCGTCACCGGACTTCGGCTCGCGCGGGTCCTTGGACACCGGGCGGGGCGGGCGGGTGCGGCCGCCGGCGGAGTCGCGGAGGTAGGAGCCGTCACGGCCGTCGGCGAGCCCGCCCTCGGTCGCCACACCGGGCGGGGCCTGTGGGTCGCGGCGGCGCAGATAGCGCTCGAACTCGCGGGCGATGGCCTCGCCCGACGCCTCCGGCAGGTCGGCGGTGTCCCGCGCCTCCTCCAGCGACTGGACGTACTCGGCGACCTCGCTGTCCTCCGCGGCCAGCTGGTCGACTCCGAGCTGCCAGGCGCGCGCGTCCTCGCTCAGCTCACCGAGCGGGATACGGACGCCGAGGAGGTCCTCCAGGCGGTTGAGCAGCGCCAGGCTGGCCTTCGGGTTGGGCGGCTGGGAGACGTAGTGCGGCACCGCGGCCCACAGGCTCACCGCCGGGACGCCCGCGTGGGTGCACGCCTCCTGGAGGATGCCGACGATGCCCGTCGGGCCCTCGTAGCGGGACTCCTCCAGGTCCAGGCGGCTCGCCAGCTCCGCGTCGGAGGTGACCCCGCTGACCGGCACCGGGCGGGTGTGCGGGGTGTCGCCGAGCAGGGAGCCCAGCACCACCAGCATCTCCACGCCCAACTCGTGGGCGAAGCCGAGGATTTCGTTGCAGAACGAGCGCCAGCGCATGCTGGGCTCGATACCGCGGACCAGGACGAGATCGCGGGTCCGGCCCTTGCCGTTCGTGTCGCCGACGCGGACGACGGAGAGCCGGGTCGTCGGCCAGGTGATCTTGCGTACGCCGCCGTCCAGGAAGACGGTGGGGCGGTTCACCTGGAAGTCGTAGTAGTCCTCCGCGTCCAGCGCGGCGAACACCTCGCCCTTCCATTCCCGGTCCAGATGCGCGACCGCGGCGGAGGCGGCGTCGCCGGCGTCGTTCCAGCCTTCGAACGCGGCCACCATGACCGGGTCGATCAGCTCGGGCACCCCCTCGAGCTCGATCACCCAGCGCCTCCTTCCGACCGGTCCGGCCGCCTGGGGCGGCCGCCGGCAGCAGTTCCATTGCGTGCGCTCCCAAGACTACGGCGTCCGAGGTGCCGGTCCGCAGCCCCTTTGCACGAAGGGGTCGCGATTCATCCGATCTGTATCGAGCGTTGTTCGGTCAACTTCCGTACGGGGTCTGGACGCTGGTTGACACACGGGTCTATACATCGGATGACCGGGAAAGGTCCGATGTTCTTCCGCAACATCCCAGGGGGCATGCCCATGGCCGCGTCCGACACCGTCACCGGGCTGGAGGTCCACGACGTCCGGTTCCCCACCTCGGAACGGCTCGACGGCTCGGACGCCATGAACCCGGACCCCGACTACTCCGCCGCCTATGTCGTGCTGCACACCGGCGGCGGACCCCCGGGCCACGGCCTCTGCTTCACGATCGGGCGCGGCAACGATGTCATGGCCGCCGCCATCCGCTCCCTCGCCCCGTACCTCGTCGGCCGCCCCGTGCCCGCCACCGCCGCCGGCCTCGCCGCCCTGCACCACGACCTCACCCACGACTCCCAGCTGCGCTGGCTCGGCCCCGAGAAGGGCGTGATGCAGATGGCGGCCGGCGCCGTGATCAACGCCGCCTGGGACCTGGCCGCCGCCCGGGCCGGCCTGCCGGTGTGGGAGTTCCTCGCCGCGCTGACGCCGGAGGAACTGGTCGCGCTCGTCGACTTCCGCTATCTGACCGACGCCCTGACCCCCGACGAGGCACTGGCCGTCCTGCGCGCCGCGGCGCCCGGCCGGGCCGAGCGCGCCGCCCGGCTCAAGGCCGAGGGCTACCCGGCCTACACCACCTCGCCCGGCTGGCTCGGCTACGACGACGCCACGCTGGTGCGGCTGGCCCGGCGGGCGGTGGCCGACGGCTTCGGCCAGATCAAGCTGAAGGTGGGCGCCGACCTCGACGACGACATCCGGCGGATGCGGCTGGCGCGGGACGCGGTCGGGCCCGGCGTACGGATCGCCGTCGACGCCAACCAGCGCTGGGACGTGGCCGAGGCGGTCCGCTGGATGACCGCGCTCGCGCCGTACGCCCCGCACTGGATCGAGGAACCGACCAGCCCGGACGACGTCCTGGGCCACGCCGCGGTGCGCACCGGCCAGCCCGTGAAGGTCGCCACCGGCGAGCACGCCGCCAACCGCGTCGTCTTCAAACAGCTGCTGCAGGCCGGCGCGGTGGACTTCGTCCAGATCGACGCGGCCCGGGTGGCCGGGGTCAACGAGAACCTCGCGATCCTCCTGCTGGCCGCGAAGTACGGCGTCCCGGTGTGCCCGCACGCGGGCGGGGTCGGGCTGTGCGAGCTGGTGCAGCACCTGGCGATGTTCGACTACGTGGCGGTGTCCGGGAGCCGGGAGGACCGGGTGATCGAGTACGTCGACCACCTGCACGACCACTTCAGCGATCCGGCCGTCGTCGAGCGCGGCCGCTACCGCGCCCCCACCGCGCCCGGCTTCTCGGCCCGGATGAAGCCCGCGTCGGTCGCCGCCCACCGTTTCCCCGACGGGCCGGTCTGGCGCGCCCGCCGGCCCCCGCACCGCAGGCCCGGCGAACAGGAGGTCCCCGTATGAGTTCCGCACCGCACGACGAGCGGCCGCCGGGCGACTTCGCGGGGATGGCCGCGCTGGTCACCGGCGGCGGCTCCGGCATCGGGGCGGCCACCGCGGCCCTGCTGCTGGCGCGCGGCGCCCGGGTCGCCGTCCTGGACCGCGACCCCTCCGGCGCGCCCGCCGGGGCCATCCGGATCCGGGCCGATGTCACCGCCGACGCCGCCGTCCGCGCCGCCGTCGACGAGGCGGTGGAGCGGCTCGGCGCCCTGCACACCCTCGTCGGCAACGCCGGCATCGGCGCGGTCGGCACGGTCGAGGACCATGACGACGCGGAGTGGGCCCGGGTCCTGGACGTGAACGTACTGGGCCTGGTGCGCACCGCCCGCGCCGCGCTCCCCGCGCTGCGCCGCACCGCGGCCGGCGCACCGGGCCGGGTCTCGGTCACCCACACCTGCTCCATCGCCGCCACCGCCGGCCTGCCGCAGCGCGCCCTCTACAGCGCCAGCAAGGGCGCCGTCCTCTCGCTGACCCTCGCGATGGCCGCCGACCACCTCCGGGAGGGCATCCGCGTCAACTGCGTCAATCCCGGCACCGCCGACACCCCGTGGGTCGGCAGGCTGCTGGACGCGGCCGACGACCCGGACGCCGAACGCGCCGCCCTGCGCGCCCGCCAGCCGATGGGCCGGCTGGTCACCGCCGCCGAAGTGGCCGCCGCCATCGCCTGCTTGGCGTCCCCGGCCGCCTCCGGCATCACCGGCACGGCGCTCGCCGTGGACGGGGGCATGCAGGGGCTGCGGCTGCGCCCCGCCCCCTGACCGGCCGCCGCCCGTACCGCGACCGCACCCCAGCCGCACACCACGACCGAGGGACCACCCATGAGACTGCGTACGACCGGCGCGGCGGCCTGTGCCGCGCTGCTCGCCACCGCCGCGCTCGCCGGCTGCAACCGCGGCGGTGACGCCGCCGGCGGCAGGATCGGCATCGACGTGCCCCGTACGGACACCGACTTCTGGAACTCCTACCAGCAGTACCTCGAAAAGGACCTGGCGCACGGCGGGCCGGCCGCGCTGCCGCTGTCCACCTCGCAGAACGACATCGGCAAGGTCGTCGCCAATGTGCAGGCGCTCACCGACCAGGGCGCCAAGGCGATCGTCATGGCCCCGCAGGACACCGGCGCCGTCTCCGCCGCGCTGCAGCGCCTGGCGGAGAAGAAGATCCCGGTGGTGAGCGTCGACACCCGCCCCGACGACGGCAAGGTCTACATGGTCGTCCGTGCCGACAACCGTGCCTACGGCGAGAAGTCCTGCGAGTACCTCGGCAGGCGGCTGGGCGGCAGGGGCCGGGTCGCCGAACTCCAGGGCGACCTCAGCTCGGTCAACGGGCGGGACCGCTCCGAGGCGTTCGCGGCCTGCATGAAGAAGAGGTTCCCGAAGATCACCGTGCACGAGCTGGCCACCGACTGGAAGGGCGAGGTCGCCTCCGCCAAGCTGCAGAGCCTGCTCGCCCAGCACCCGGACGTGCGCGGCCTGTACCTGCAGGCCGGCGGCGCCTTCCTGCAGCCGGTGCTCGCCCTGCTGGAGCAGAAGAAGCTGCTGCGGCCGGCCGGTTCCCCCGGCCACCTCACCATCATCTCCAACGACGGCATCCCGGACGAACTGGACGCGATCCGCGCCGGGAAGATCGACGCCACCCTGTCCCAGCCCGCCGACCTGTACGCCGAGTACGCGCTGTACTACGCGCGGGCCGGCCTGGCCGGGAAGACCTTCCGGCCGGGGCCCACCGGCCACGGCTCGACCATCGTGAAGATCAAGAACGGCCTGGAGGACCAGCTGCCGGCGCCCCTGGTCACCAAGGACACCGTCGACGACCCGAAGCTGTGGGCCAACCAGCTGGAGAAGAAGTAGCGGTGGCGGCGGACGACCGCACGGCGGCGGTGCACGCCGAGGGCATCGTCAAGCGCTACGGACCCACCCTCGCGCTCGACGGCGCCCGGCTGACCGTACGTCCCGGCGAGGCGCACGCCCTCGTCGGCCGCAACGGCGCCGGCAAGTCCACCCTGGTGTCCGTGCTGACCGGCATGACCCGCCCGGACGCCGGCCGGGTCACCTTCGGCGGCGCGCCCGCGCCCCGCTGGGGCGACACCGCCGCCTGGCGGCGCACCGTGGCCTGCGTCCACCAGAAGTCGATGACCGTGCCCGAGCTGACCGTCGCGGAGAACCTCTTCCTGGGCTTCCAGGGCACCCGCGCCATCCGCTGGCGGGCCCTGCGCGAGCGGGCCCGCGAGCTGCTCGCCGGGTACGGCGTCGACGTCGACCCGGCCGCCCGGATCAGGGAAATCGGCGTGGAGCAGCGGCAGTTCGTGGAGATCGCCCGCGCGCTGTCCGGCGGCGCCCGGCTGATCATCCTCGACGAGCCCACCGCCCGGCTCGACGCCGCCGGCATCGACCGGCTCTTCGGCAGGTTGCGCGAGCTGCGCGCCCGGGGCGTGGCCTTCCTGTTCATCTCGCACCACCTCCAGGAGGTCCACGAGCTGTGCGACACCGTCACCGTCCTCCGTGACGCCCGCCCTGTGCTGACCGCACCTGTCCGGGGGCTGGCCGAGGAGACGCTGGTGGCGGCGATGACCGGCGAGGAGGCGGGCCCCGCGCGGCAGCCGCGGAGGAGCCCGCGCACGGCGGGGGAGCCGGTGCTGCGCACCCGGCAGCTGGCCTGTGAGGGGCACTTCGCGCCGCTCGACCTGACCGTACGGGCCGGGGAGGTGGTGGGCCTCGCGGGCGCCACCGCCAGCGGCACCACCGCGATCGGCGAGACGCTGGCGGGGCTGCGCGCCCCCGACGGCGGCCGGATCGCGGTGCGCGGGCGGCCGGTCCGTACGGGCAGTGTGCCGCACGCCCTCGCCGCCGGCATCGGCTACGTCCCCGAGGACCGGCACCGCGAAGGGCTCGTCCCGGGCCGCAGCGTCGCCGAGAACGCCACGCTCACCGTCGCCGACCAGCTCGGGCCGGCCGGCACCGTCCTGCCCTCCCGGACCCGCGCGTTCGCCCGGCGCATGATCGCGGCACTGGACATCCGGACCACCGGGCCCGGCCAGATGGTGTCCGGGCTCTCCGGCGGCAACCAGCAGAAGGTCGTGATCGCCCGCGCGCTGGCCCGCGAGCCCGCCGTGCTGGTCGCCGTCCGGCCCACCAACGGCGTCGACGTCAAGTCCAAGGGCGCGCTGCTGAACGTGGTCCGGGAGGTCGCGGACGGCGGCAGCGGCGCCCTGATCGTCTCCGACGAGCTGGACGACCTGCGGGTCTGCGACCGGGTGCTGGCGGTCTTCCACGGCCGGGTGACCGCCGAGTTCGCCGCCGGCTGGCACGACCACGCACTCGTCGCCGCGATGGAGGGCGTGGCGGCCGCCGCCGGCGGGGACACCGGGGCCGGACCGGGCCGCGCCCCCGCGCCGGACGCCCGGAACACGCAGGGAACGGAAGGGACCGCGCCATGACCGAGACCGTATCGCCGCCGGCCGCCGACGCGGTGGCCGGCCCGCCGCGCCGCAGGCCCCGCGGCGGCCCGGCCCGCCGGCGGGACTTCTCCCTGGTGCCGGTGATCTTCGCCTTGGGCGTCATCGGCTTCATCGTGTCGCCTGCGTTCCTCACCCGGGACAACCTCGTCGGCGTCGTCCAGCAGTCCACCGAGCTGGGCCTGCTGGTGCTCGGCGAGGCGCTCATCCTCATCAGCGGACGGATGGACCTCTCGCTGGAGTCCACCATCGGCCTGGCCCCGGTGCTCGCGCTGTGGCTGGTGATGCCCGCGCACGGCGCCCGCTTCGCCGGGCTGGAACTCCTCCCCGCCTGGACGGCCGTCCCGCTCTGCCTGGCCGTGGGCGCGGCGGTCGGCGCCGTCAACGGCTTCCTCGTCCTCGTCCTGCGGGTCAACGGCTTCATCGCCACCCTCGGCATGCTCACCGCGCTGCGCGGGCTGCAGGTGGGCATCTCCGAGGGGCAGTCCATCGGCCATGTCCCGGAGTCCTTCGCCTACTTGGGCCAGGCCGACTGGCTGGGCGCGCCGGCCGCCGTCTGGATCTGCCTCGCCCTGTTCGGGCTCGGCGGCGCGGCCCTCGGCTACCTCCGGCACGGGCGGGCGCTGTACGCCATCGGCGGCAACCCGGAGGCGGCCCGCGCGGCCGGCATCCGGGTGGACCGCCTCACCTGGATCGTGCTGGCCGTCGGCGGACTGCTCGCCGCGTTCGCCGGCATCCTCTACACCGGCCACTACGGCGCGGTCTCCGCGAGCCAGGGCAACGGCTGGATCTTCCAGGTCTTCGCCGCCGCGGTCATCGGCGGCATCAGCCTCAAAGGCGGCCGGGGCACCCTCTTCGGCGCGCTCACCGGCGTCCTCACCCTCCAACTCGTCATCAACGTGATGACCCTGGGCGGTGTGCCGCCGCTGTGGACCCAGTTCCTCAACGGCATGATCATCATCGTCGCGCTGGTCATCTCCCGGTTCACCAGCGGCGAGAAACAGGACTGAGGCCCGCCGTGCACCGACCCCCGTACGGACCGCGCGAGCTGGGGCGCAGCGGCGTCACCGTCCCGCCCCTGGGCCTGGGCTGCGCCCCGCTCGGCAACCTCTACCGCGCCGTCCCCGAGGAGCAGGCGCGGCAAGTCGTCCACACCGCCCTGGCCACCGGCGCCGCCCACTTCGACACCGCCCCCCACTACGGCGTGGGCCTGTCCGAGGAACGCCTCGGCCGGGCCCTGCGCGGATACGACCGGGCCGCCTACACCCTCGCCACCAAGGTCGGCCGCCGGCTGCGCCCGCTCGTCCCGGGGGAGCGGACGGACGGCGAGGGCTTCGTGGACACCCCCGCCCGCGCCCGGGTGCGCGACCTTTCCCGCGACGGCATCCGCGCCACCCTGGACGCCTCCCTGGCGCGGCTCGGGGTGGACGCGGTGGACATCGTCTACCTCCACGACGTCGAGGACCACCTGCGCGAGGTGTACGAGACCGGCTTCCCGGCCCTCGCCGAACTGCGCGCCGAGGGCGTGGTCCGCGCCATCGGCTTCGGCATGAACCACAGCGGTCCGCTGGCCCGTCTGGTCGCCGACCTGGACGTGGACGTGGTGCTCTGCGCCGGCCGCTGGACCCTGCTGGAGCGCACCGCCTTCGACGACCTGCTGCCCGCGTGCGAGCGCCGCGGCACCGGTGTGGTCGTCGGCGGCGTCTACAACTCCGGCCTGCTGGCCGACCCGTCACCCGGCGCGCCCTACGACTACGCGCCCGCGCCGCCCGCCCTCCTCGACCGGGCACGTCAACTCTCCGCCGTCTGCGCGGAGTTCGGCGTCCCCCTCAAAGCGGCCGCGCTCCGCTTCCCCTTCGGCCACCGTGCCGTCGCCTCCGTCGTCGTCGGCGCCGCCCGCCCCGGGGAAATGGCCGAGAACGCCGCGCTGTTCACCCGGCACATCCCGGACGCGCTGTGGCATACGCTCGTCGCCCGCGGCCTGCTCGACCCCGATCTGCCGCTGCCCCTGCAGGACTGAGCCCGACCCCGGAGCGCGCCCCTGATGCGTATCGACGCCCATCACCATCTGTGGGACCTCAGCCGGCGCGACCAGCCGTGGATGGACGGGCCGTGGGCCGACCCGATCCGCCGCGGCTATGCGCCGGGCGACCTCGCCCCGCACCTGACCGGCCACGGCATCGACGCCACCCTCGTCGTCCAGTCGTCGTCCTCGTACGAGGAGACCGCCGAACTGCTCGCCCTCGCGGCGGGGGAGGGGCCCCTCGCCGGCGTCGTGGGATGGGCCGATCTCCGCGACCCGGCGCTCGCCGAGGTCCTCGCCGCGCCGCCCGGCCCTCTGGTGGGCATCCGGCACCAGGTGCAGGACGAACCGGACCCCGACTGGCTCGTCCGCCCGGACGTCCTCCGGGGCCTGCGCACCCTGGCCGGCGCCGGGCTGGTCTACGACCTGCTGGTCACCCCGCGCGAACTGCCCGCCGCCCACGCCGCCGTACGCGCCGTGCCCGAGCTGTCCTTCGTGCTGGACCACGCCGCCAAACCGGCCGTCGCGCGCGGCGACTGGCAGCCCTGGGCGGACGCCCTCACCGCGCTCGCCGGCCTGCCCAACGTCAGCTGCAAGCTGTCCGGACTGGTCACCGAGGCCGACTGGGACGCCTGGCGCCCGCAGCAGATCCTGCCCTACGCCCGCCACGTCCTGGAGTCCTTCGGCCCTGGCCGCGTGATGTTCGGTTCCGACTGGCCGGTGTGCACCCTGGCCGCGGGCTACGAGGATGTCGTGGCCCTCGCGGAGTCGGCCACGAGCCACCTGAGCGAACCGGAACGGGCGGACGTCTTCGGGGGGACGGCGGCGCGGGTGTATGGCGTGCGGCGGTGAGGGGATGGGGCGAGGGGCGGCCGGGGAGGAAGCACGACGGACTGGGGGAGGCGACGGACCGTGAGGCCGATGCCCCTCCGTCCCGCGCCCTAGTTCCGCCGCCGGATGTGGCGGACGGCTCCACGTCATAACCTTCCCGCATGACCTCAGTCGACGCTCGCCCCAGCGGACCCCGCAGCCCGGAACAGCGCAAGCGCGAGGCGCTGGAACGGCTCGCGCGGGACAACGATGTATGGGTCGCCACGGCCGACGGCGGTGGCGAGCCGTGCCTCGTTCCGCTGGCCTTCTGGTGGGACGGCGAGGCGGTGTGGCTGTCGACCCGTGACACCAACCCGACCGGGCGGAACCTGTGCGCCTCCGGCCGGGTTCGGCTCAGCTTCGGCCATACCCGGGACGTGGTCCTGGTCCACGGCACCACGCGCATGCTGACCCGCGAGGAGCTTCCGGCCGAGGTGGGCGATGCCTTCGCCGCCAAGGACGGCTGGGACCCCCGTGAGGACCACCCGTCGTACGTCTTCTTCCAGGTCACCCCGACGGTGCTGCAGGCGTGGGGAACGGTTCCGGAGATGGCCGGGCGGACCCTGATGCGCGACGGGAAGTGGCTGGTCTAGGCAGGACCCCGAAGATCGGCCCGGCCCGGCGTGCGGCGGCACCGGCCCGTGTCACAGTGACGCGCGCAGCCACTGCTCCACGCTCGCGATGTGCACCGTCGCCCACGCCCGCGCGGCCTCCGCGTCCCGGTCGCGCAGGGCGCCGAGGATCGCGCGGTGTTCGGTGAGGGTGCGGGCCACCGCGTCCTTCTGGGTCAGGCCCCGCCAGATCCTGGCCCGGGTGGTCGGCCCGGAGATCCCTTCCAGCAGCGAGCAGAGCACGGAGTTGCCGGACGCCGCGACGATCCCGCGGTGGAACTCCAGGTCGCAGGCGACCAGGTCCTCGACCGAGGGGCTGGGCCCCAGCGCGTTCAACTGGCCCTCCAGGGCGTCGAGTTCCGCGGGTCCCATCCGGCCGGCGGCCATGGCCGTGGCGGCCGGCTCCAGGATCCGGCGGACGGCGAGGAACTCCAGCACCGTGTCGTCGCGGTGGAAGTCCACCACGAAGCTCATGGCCTCCAGCAGGAGCTGCGGATCGAGGCTGGTGACGTAGGTGCCGTCGCCCTGGCGCACATCCAGGATGCGGATCAGGGACAGCGCGCGCACCGCCTCGCGCAGCGAGTTGCGGGACAGGCCCAGTTCGGCCGCCAGCTCGCTCTCCTTCGGCAGCCGGTCGCCCGGCCGCAGCGCGCCGGAGACGATCATGCCCTTGATCTTCTCGATGGCCTCGTCGGTGACCGCCATGCCGACCTCCCCGCTCGGACCCGCCCGGATACCGCCCGCCGGATACCGGCACAGACATCCGATGTCTGGCCTCATTATGTCCTGCCGCGCGCTCCCCGTCCGGATACGCCGATGGGGCGGCCCCGTGGACCGCCCCATCGTCACGCGCCGTACGCCACCGTGAGGCACCGTCGGCCGCTCGGCCGCCGCCTTCGGCGGCCGTCCGTCCGCGTCAGCCGGCCAGCATGTCCTTGACCCGGGCCCGCACGTCCTCCGTGTCCAGGCCACGGATCGTCAGCGTCGTGCGGCGGCGCAGCACATCGTCGACCGTCTCGGCCCACTCGTGGTCGCGGGCGTAGGCGACCTGCGCCCAGATCTCCGGCGCGTCCGGGTGGATGCGCTCGGCCAGCGCCGGGTTCTCGTTCGCCAGCCGGGCGATGTCGAAGGACAGCGAACCGTAGTGGGTGGCGAGGTGCCGGGCGGTCTCCGGGGCCATCCGCGGGCCGGGCGTGCCGCCGTCGACGAGCAGCCGGTGCGCGACCGCGTTCGGGTTGGCGATACCGGGCAGCGGGAGCTTCTTCGGCAGGTGCGCGATGGGCTCCATGTCCTCGGCCAGCGGGTGGCCGGGCAGCGCGGCCAGCTTGTTCATGACCGTGCGGCCGATGTGCCGGAAGGTCGTCCACTTGCCGCCGGCCACCGACAGCATGCCGCCGCTGCCCTCGGTCACGACCGTCTCGCGCTTGGCCTTGGAGGTGTCGCCGGGGCCGCCGGGCAGCACCCGCAGACCCGCGAAGGAGTAGGTGATCAGATCGCGCGACAGCTGCTGGTCGCGGACGGAGAAGGCCGCCTCGTCCAGGATCTGCGCGGTGTCCTTCTCGGTGACCGAGACGTCCGCCGGGTCGCCCTCGAACTCCTCGTCGGTGGTGCCCAGCAGCAGCATGTCCTCCCAGGGGAGGGCGAAGGTGATGCGGTACTTGTCGATCGGGGTGGCCAGCGCGGCCTTCCAGGGCGCGGTCCGCTTGAGGACCAGGTGCGCGCCCTTCGACAGCCGGATGGACGGGGCCGCGTTCGCGTCCTCCATCTTGCGCAGGTGGTCCACCCACGGGCCGGTGGCGTTGAGCACCAGACGGGCGTTGACGCCGAACTCCGCGCCCTCGACCCGGTCCTTGAGTTCCGCGCCGGTGACCCGGCCCTGGGTGAAGCGCAGGCCGGTGACCTCGGCGTGGTTGAGGACCGTGGCGCCGGCCGCGGCCGCCGCACGGACGGTCATCAGGGCCATCCGGGAGTCGTTCATCTGGTCGTCGCCGTACACGGCCACGGCCTTGAGGTTGTCCGTCCGCAGCTCCGGCACGTCGCGCTGCGCCTTGGCCGGGGATATGACGTGGCCGACGCCGTCGCCGAACGCGGACAGCGCCGAGTAGGCGAAGACGCCCGCGCCCAGCTTGGCCGCGCCGTGCGGGCCGCCCTTGTAGACGGGCAGGTAGAAGGTCAGGGGGTTGGCGAGGTGCGGCGCGACCTGGCGGGACACCGCACGCCGCTCGAAGTGGTTCTCCGCCACCAGCTTGACCGCGCCGGTCTGCAGGTAGCGCAGACCGCCGTGGAGCAGCTTGGAGGAGGCGGAGGAGGTGGCGCCGGCGAAGTCACCGGCGTCCACCAGGGCCACCCGCAGTCCGGCCTGTGCGGCGTGCCAGGCGGTGGAGATGCCCAGGATGCCGCCGCCGATCACCAGGAGGTCGTACGTCGCCTTGGAAAGCTGCTCCCGAGTCTCGGCGCGGCTCGCGTGCGAACCACTGGCCGGGTGCGTCCCGAGTGCCGGGACGCTCTGCAGGGTGCTCATGATTACTCCTCGTCCTCGATCCAGCCCATGGTCCGCTCGACGGCCTTGAGCCAGCTCTTGTACTCGCGGTCACGGGTGGCCGCATCCATCCGGGGGGTCCATTCGGCGGCCCGGCGCCAGTTGGCGCGCAGCTCGTCGGTGCTGGACCAGAAGCCGACGGCCAGTCCGGCCGCGTAGGCAGCGCCGAGGCAGGTGGTCTCGGCGACCATCGGGCGCACCACGGGTGCGTCCAGGAAGTCCGAGATGGTCTGCATCAGCAGGTTGTTGGAGGTCATTCCGCCGTCGACCTTGAGCGCGGTCAGCTCGACGCCGGAGTCCTTGGTCATGGCGTCGGTGATCTCACGGGTCTGCCAGGCGGTGGCCTCGAGCACGGCGCGCGCGATGTGCGCCTTGGTGACGTAGCGGGTCAGGCCCGCGATGACACCGCGCGCGTCCGAGCGCCAGTAGGGGGCGAACAGGCCGGAGAAGGCCGGCACGAAGTACGCGCCGCCGTTGTCCTCGACCGTGCTGGCCAGGGTCTCGATCTCGGCCGCGCTGTTGATCAGCCCCATCTGGTCGCGCATCCACTGGACGAGCGAGCCGGTGACGGCGATGGAGCCTTCCAGGGCGTAGACCGGCTGCTCGTCGCCGATGCGGTAGCCGACCGTGGTCAGCAGTCCGTTGTAGGAGTTCACCGGCTCGTGGCCGGTGTTCATCAGCATGAAGGTGCCGGTGCCGTACGTGGACTTGGCCTCGCCCTGCTCGAAGCAGGTCTGGCCGAACAGCGCGGCCTGCTGGTCGCCGAGCGCCGAGGCGACCGGGACGCCGGCCAGCACACCGCCGGTGGCGTGGCCGTAGACCTCGGCGGAGGACTTGATCTCCGGCAGCACGGCCGCCGGGATCTCCATCGACGTGAGGATCTTCGGGTCCCACTCCAGGCGGTGGAGGTTCATCAGCATGGTGCGCGAGGCGTTGGTGACGTCCGTGACGTGCACGCCGCCGTCGACACCGCCGGTCAGGTTCCAGATGACCCAGGAGTCCATGGTGCCGAAGAGGATGTCGCCGCGCTCGGCGCGCTCGCGCAGGCCGTCGACGTTGTCGAGCAGCCAGCGGATCTTCGGGCCGGCGAAGTAGGAGGCCAGCGGCAGGCCGGTCTCGCGGCGGAAGCGGTCCTGGCCGACGTTGCGGCCGAGTTCCTTGCAGAGCGCGTCGGTGCGGGTGTCCTGCCAGACGATGGCGTTGTGGACCGGCTCACCGGTGGTTCGGTCCCACAGGACGGTGGTCTCGCGCTGGTTGGTGATGCCGATCGCCTTGACGTCGGCGGCGGTGAGCCCCGCCTTCTCGACGGCGCTGTCGACGACCTGCTGGACGTTGTTCCAGATCTCGGTGGCGTCGTGCTCGACCCAGCCCGGCTTCGGGAAGATCTGCTCGTGCTCCTTCTGGTCGACCGAGACGATCCGGCCGTCCTTGTCGAAGACGATGCAGCGGCTGGACGTGGTGCCCTGGTCGATGGCCGCGATGAACGGGCCGTTCCCGTGGGAGGAGGTGCTGGGGGTGTCGCTCATGGTGTGCTCCAAGAAGTCGGTGCGGGCGGAGTCGGGGCGGTCAGGCGGCTCAGGCGAACGCCACCTGGTAGATGCCACCGGCGAGGGCTCCGCCGATGAGCGGGCCGACGACCGGGATCCAGGCGTAGCCCCAGTCTGAACCGCCCTTGTTCCGCAGCGGCAGAAGCGCGTGCACGATGCGCGGGCCGAGGTCGCGGACCGGGTTGATCGCGTACCCGGTCGGACCGCCGAGCGACAGGCCGATGCCGGTGACGACCAGCGCGACCAGCAGGGTGCCGATGACGCCGACGCCCTTGCCGTTGTCGCTCAGGCCGAGCGTGAGGATCGACAGCACGAGCACGGTGGTGGCGATGATCTCGGTGGCCAGGTTCTGCACCGCGTTCCGGATCTCCGGACCGGTGGAGAAGATGCCGAGGACCGGTCCGGCGGAGGGCGCGGCGGACTGGTCGACCAGGCCCTCCTCGCCGGTGTGGTCGGCCAGCACCTCGGGGTCACTCAGATGGGCCTGGAACTGCCCGTAGTAGGTGATCCACACCAGCACCGCGCCGATCATGGCGCCGAGCATCTCGCCGCCGAAGTAGACCGGCACCTGGCTCCACTCGATACCGCCCTTGATGGCGAGGCCGATGGTGACCGCGGGGTTGAGGTGTGCGCCGGACTTCGCGGCGATGTAGGCACCCGTGAGGACGGCGAAGCCCCACCCGAAGGCGATGGCGACCCATCCGGCGTTGAACGCCTTGGAGCGCTTGAAGGTGACGGCGGCGCAGACGCCACCGCCGAGCAAGATCAGAACAGCGGTACCGATGGTCTCGCTGATGAAGATGTCGGAGCTGGACACCCGCGACTCCTTTGTCCTTCGTCCAGGGGAAGACGGACCCCGGGTCCCGTCCGGTGGTCCGCGCCCTCCGAGAGGGCGGTGGTCGGCCCGCGGCAATGCCCCACCATAGCGAATATTGCCGTTAGGTGTTCGACAATGCCGACCGACGAACGGCAGTTTTGTTCACCGGTAGAACCCCGTCAAGGGTTCCGTGGCGAAAAACTTAGGTGAACTTATGGGGTGAATCCGGTCAGAATCGCCCTGCACCAAGATCCCGGGACACGGCGCGTGCGCAATCCCTCACAGCAGCGATGATTTCCGGCCGCAGTTCGCCCTCCTGGCAGACCCGCTCGACCGCTCCTGTGACACCCACCGCACCCACCGGCATCCGCCGCCGGTCGTGGATCGGCGCGGCCACCGACGCCACCCCCTCCCAGGTCTCCTCCACGTCCGCGGCCCAGCCCCGCGCCCGGGTCAGGTCCAGCAGTCCCTCGATCTCCCCGAGCCCGGTCAGTGTGCGCGGGGTGAACGCCGTCCGGTCCGCCTCGACGATCTCGCTGTGCGCCACCGGGTCGTACGCCGACAGCACCTTGCCCAGCGCCGTGCTGTGCAGCGGCTGCATCGCGCCCACCTCCAGCACCTGCCGGCTGTCGTCAGGACGGAAGACGTGGTGGACGATCAGCACGCCGGCCTGGTGCAGCACGCCCAGGTAGACGGCCTCGCCGCTGGAGCGGGCCAGGTCGTCGGTCCACACCAGGGCGCGGGCGCGCAGCTCGTGCACGTCCAGGTAGCTGTTGCCCAGCCGCAGCAGCTCCGCGCCCAGCTGGTAGCGCCCGGAGGTGTCGTCCTGCTCGACGAAGCCCTCCTGCTGCAGCGTGCGCAGGATCCCGTGGGCGGTGCCCTTGGCCAGTCCCAGTGAGGAGGAGATGTCGGAGAGTCCCAGTCGCCGTTCCCCTCCTGCGAGCAGCCGCAGCATCGCTGCGGCGCGCTCCAGCGACTGGATGGTGCGTGCCATCGGGCAACCTCCGAAGTGAGCGGTTCGACAATGCTGAACGATATCGGTCCATGCCGACTGGAGTCAGCGTTTCGGAGTCTTTCGCTCGGCGAACGGAGTCTGCCAACGATCACGGTTCGCGCGCGCAGGGGGGTGGAGCAGTGCTGTCCAGGGCGTGGAACGGGGAACACGTGTACCGGACCGGCAGCTACGCTGGCCGGGTGCGCCCTCTGAAGGAGGGTGCAAAGCCGACAGCCGTCGCAACCACGGGAGCATCTCCATGGCCTCGAACACGCCCACGTCCCACAGCACGTCCCGCACCACCTCACTACGCGAGGCCCTGGCCACGCGGGTGGTGGTCGCCGATGGTGCGATGGGCACCATGCTGCAGGCGCAGGATCCGTCCATGGAGGACTTCCAGCAGTTGGAGGGCTGCAACGAGATCCTCAATCTGACGCGGCCGGACATTGTGCGGTCGGTGCATGAGGAGTACTTCGCGGTCGGTGTGGACTGTGTGGAGACCAATACCTTCGGTGCGAACTTCGCGGCGCTGGCGGAGTACGACATTCCCGAGCGGGTCTTCGAGCTGTCGGAGTCCGGTGCGCGGATCGCGCGTGAGGTCGCGGACGAGTTCACCGCCTCGACCGGTCAGCAGCGCTACGTCCTCGGCTCCATGGGTCCGGGCACCAAGCTGCCGACGCTGGGCCACGCGCCCTACGTCACGCTGCGCGACGCGTACCAGCAGAACGCGGAGGGGATGATCGCCGGTGGTGCGGACGCGCTGCTGGTGGAGACCACGCAGGACCTGCTGCAGACCAAGGCCGCCATCCTCGGCGCGCGGCGCGCCCTGAAGGCGACCGGCAGTGACCTGCCGGTGATCTGTTCGGTGACGGTCGAGACGACGGGCACGATGCTGCTCGGGTCGGAGATCGGTGCGGCGCTGACGGCGCTGGAGCCGCTGGGCATCGACATGATCGGCCTGAACTGCGCCACCGGCCCGGCGGAGATGAGCGAGCACCTGCGCTACCTGGCCCGCCACTCCCGCGTCCCGATCGCCTGTATGCCCAACGCGGGGCTGCCGGTGCTGGGCAAGGACGGCGCGCACTATCCGCTGACGGCGGCGGAGCTGGCCGACGCGCAGGAGACGTTCGTCGGCGAGTACGGGCTGTCGCTGGTCGGCGGTTGTTGCGGGACGACGCCGGAGCATCTGCGGCAGGTCGTCGAGCGGGTGCGCGGCATCGCCCCGCCGGCGCGTGCGCCGCGCCCGGAGCCGGGTGCCGCCTCCCTCTACCAGACGGTCCCCTTCCGCCAGGACACGTCGTATCTGGCGATCGGGGAGCGGACGAACGCGAACGGGTCGAAGAAGTTCCGGGAGGCGATGCTGGAGGGGCGCTGGGACGACTGTGTGGAGATGGCCCGCGACCAGATCCGTGAGGGCGCGCACATGCTGGACCTGTGCGTCGACTACGTCGGCCGGGACGGTGTGGCGGACATGGAGGAGCTGGCGGGCCGGTTCGCCACCGCCTCCACCCTGCCGGTCGTGCTGGACTCCACGGAGCTGGACGTGATCCAGGCCGGCCTGGAGAAGCTCGGTGGCCGTGCGGTGATCAACTCCGTCAACTACGAGGACGGGGACGGGCCGGAGTCACGGTTCGCGAAGGTCACGGCGCTGGCGGCGGAGCACGGTGCGGCGCTGATCGCGCTGACCATCGACGAGGAGGGCCAGGCCCGCACCGTCGAGCACAAGGTGGCCATCGCCGAGCGGCTGATCGAGGATCTGACGGGCAACTGGGGCATTCATGAGTGCGACATCCTCATCGACTGTCTGACGTTCACGATCTGCACCGGTCAGGAGGAGTCCCGCAAGGACGGCATCGCCACGATCGAGGCGATCCGGGAGCTGAAGAAGCGCCACCCCGAGGTCCAGACCACGCTGGGCCTGTCGAACATCTCCTTCGGCCTGAACCCGGCCGCGCGGATCGTGCTGAACTCGGTGTTCCTGGACGAGTGCGTCAAGGCCGGTCTGGATTCGGCGATTGTGCACGCGAGCAAGATCCTGCCGATCGCGCGGCTGGAGGAGGAGCAGGTCAAAACCGCCCTCGACCTGGTCTACGACCGTCGCAGCGAGGGCTACGACCCGCTGCAGAAGCTGATGGAGCTCTTCGAGGGCGCCACCGCCAAGTCGCTCAAGGCCGGCAAGGCCGAGGAACTGGCCGCGCTGCCGCTGGACGAGCGTCTGCAGCGGCGGATCATCGACGGTGAGAAGAACGGTCTGGAGGCCGATCTCGACGAGGCGCTGCGGGAGCGTCCCGCGCTGGACATCGTCAACCAGACCCTTCTGGAGGGGATGAAGGTCGTCGGTGAGCTGTTCGGCTCGGGGCAGATGCAGTTGCCGTTCGTGCTGCAGTCGGCCGAGGTGATGAAGAGCGCGGTGGCCTATCTGGAGCCGCACATGGAGAAGTCGGACGACGAGGGCAAGGGCACCATCGTGCTGGCCACCGTCCGCGGCGACGTCCACGACATCGGCAAGAACCTCGTCGACATCATCCTGTCCAACAACGGCTACAACGTCGTCAACCTCGGCATCAAGCAGCCGGTCTCGGCGATCCTGGAGGCCGCCGAGGAGCACCGGGCCGATGTGATCGGGATGTCCGGGCTGCTGGTGAAGTCCACGGTGATCATGAAGGAGAACCTGGAGGAGCTCAACCAGCGCAAGATGGCGGCCGACTTCCCCGTCATCCTCGGCGGCGCCGCCCTCACCCGCGCCTACGTCGAACAGGACCTGCACGAGATCTACGAGGGCGAGGTCCGCTACGCCCGCGACGCCTTCGAGGGCCTGCGCCTGATGGACGCCCTGATCGCCGTCAAGCGCGGCGTGCCCGGCGCCACCCTCCCCGAACTCAAGCAACGCCGGGTGCCCAAGCGGGACACGGCCGTGCTGGAGGTCGAGGAGCCGGAGGGCGCGGTGCGCTCCGACGTCGCCGTCGACAACCCGGTGCCCGCCCCGCCGTTCTGGGGGACCCGCGTGGTCAAGGGCATCCAGCTCGCCGACTACGCCTCCTGGCTGGACGAGGGGGCGCTGTTCAAGGGGCAGTGGGGTCTCAAGCAGGCCCGCACCGGCGACGGCCCCACCTACGAGGAGCTGGTGGAGACCGAGGGCCGCCCCCGGCTGCGCGGCTGGCTCGACAAGCTGCAGACCGAGAACCTGCTCGAAGCCGCCGTCGTGCACGGCTACTTCCCCTGCGTCTCCAAGGGCGACGACCTGATCCTCCTGCACGAGGACGGCACCGAGCGCACCCGCTTCACCTTCCCGCGCCAGCGCCGCGGCCGCCGCCTGTGCCTGGCCGACTACTTCCGACCCGAGGAGACCGGCGAGAAGGACGTCGTCGGCCTCCAGGTCGTCACCGTCGGCTCCCGCATCGGCGAGGAGACCGCCAAACTCTTCGCCGCCAACTCCTACCGCGACTACCTCGAACTGCACGGCCTGTCCGTCCAGCTGGCCGAAGCACTCGCCGAGTACTGGCACGCCCGCGTCCGCGCCGAACTCGGCTTCGCCGGCGAGGACCCGGCCGACGTCGAGGACATGTTCGCGCTGAAGTACCGCGGCGCGCGCTTCTCGCTGGGCTACGGTGCCTGCCCCGACCTGGAGGACCGCGCCAAGATCGCCGACCTGCTGCAGCCGGAACGGATCGGCGTCCAGCTCTCCGAGGAGTTCCAGCTCCACCCCGAGCAGTCCACCGACGCGATCGTCATCCACCACCCGGAGGCGAAGTACTTCAACGCGCGGTAGCGGGTCGCGCACCCCCGGGGCGGCCGCACCGCCGCCCCGGGCACGACCGTGACGCCCGGTGATGCCGTGTGAGCGGACGGGCGCCCCGGTGCACGCCCGCCGGAGGGCCCCTGACCTCGGTCACCACGCATTTCGGCGCGTACCGTCGTACACTTATCGGTCCGGTAGCGGCCGGTCGTTTCCCCAGCCGGGGATGGCGACCGGCCCTTTCGTCCCTTCGGGGACGTCGCACACGGAGGTGGATGGATGACCAGCAGCATCCCCGCAGTCGGCACCCGAACGGCCGAAGCCGCGACCCTCCAAGCCGTGTTCCTCGATCTGGACGGCACGCTCGTCGACACCGAGGGGTTCTGGTGGGAGGCGGAAGCGGAGGTCTTCGCCGAACTCGGCCACATCCTCGACGACACCCACCGCGAGGTCGTGGTCGGCGGCCCGATGACCCGCAGCGCCGGGTATCTGATTCAAGCCACCGGTGTCGACATCAGCCTGACCGAGCTCAGCGTGCTGCTGAACGCCGCCTTCCTCGCCCGGATCGGGCGCGGCGTCCCGCTGATGCCGGGTGCCCGCAGGCTGCTGGCCGAGCTGGCCGCCCACGACGTGCCGACCGCCCTGGTCTCCGCCTCCCACCGCGCCATCGTCGACCAGATGCTGCGTTCGCTGGGCCCGGAGAACTTCCGGCTGACCCTGGCGGGCGACGACCTGGCGCGCACGAAGCCGCACCCGGACCCGTATCTGACGGCCGCCGCGCGGCTGGGCGCCGACCCGGCGTGCTGCGCGGTCATCGAGGACACCCTGACCGGTGTGACCGCGGGCGAGGCGGCGGGCTGCCCGGTCGTGGCGGTGCCGTCCGTGACACCGATCCCGCCGGCCGCGGGCCGTACGGTCGTGCCCTCGCTGGAAGAAGTCGATCTCCCATTTCTCCGGACGCTCATCACGGAAAGCCGTGGAGTCGTGCACTGAGCGTGTCCCGGAGAAAGGCCCCGGGACTGAGGGGAGCGGGCCGCTCATTTTCCGTGACGAATGTGCTGACTGAATTGTTGCTTCGTCATGACCCCTGGAATGCGTGACGTTTCTCACGTGCCGGGCCGTCGACAAGGGGGCCCGCGGGTGTTCCAGGGGGTCGGGTGGGGGGTTTGTGCGGGGGTAAGTGTCCGGATTGGTGGAGCAACGTGCGAATCGTTCTGCCGTCCGGATATCGATCACCCGCCCTTCGTTATCCGGGGCCCATATCGAATCAACTCCTTTGTGTCTGAGCGCGGCTGGCCGTTCCTACTAATGTCGACGCGAGCAACACCTCTGCGCTGATAAGGAACCTGCCGACGATGAATCGCAAGACCCTGGTGCTGCCGGCGCTGGCCGGTCTCCTCGCCCCCGTCCTCGCCGCCTGCGGCAGCGCGGACGGCGCGGGCGAAGGCGGCGATCCGATCGTCGTGGGTGTCTCCTCCGAGATCGAGGCGACCAAGGCCGCCCCCGCCCCGCTCGACCCGGCGCAGGCCTATGACGTCGACGCCTGGAACATGCTGCGCGGCACCCTCCAGACGCTGATGCGGCTGCCCAGGACCGGCAACGCGCCGGTCCCCGAGGCGGCCGAATCCTGCGGGTTCCGCGACACCCAGAACGAGCAGTACCGCTGCACCCTGCGCAGTGGCCTGAAGTTCTCGAACGGGCACGCCCTGACGGCACAGGACGTCAAGTTCTCCCTCGACCGCATGCGGACCATCAACAACACCAACGGTCCGGTGTCGTTGCTCGACGACATCGACAAGATCGAGACGCCCAACGACAAGGAGGTGGTCTTCCACCTCCGCAAGCCGGACGCCACCTTCCCGCAGAAGCTCGCCACGCCCGCCGCCGCCATCGTCGACGGCGAGGTGTACCCCAAGGGCCGCCTCTACAGCGGCTTCGACGTGGTCGGCTCCGGCCCGTACACGCTCAAGACCGAGCGCAAGAACAACCGCATCACCAAGGCCACCTTCACCAAGAGCCCCACCTACAAGGGCGGGGTGAAGGTGAAGAACGAGAAGGTCGAGATGCGCTTCTTCGCCGGCTCCAAGGCCACGGAGCAGGCGCTGCGCAAGGGTGATGTCGACCTGATGTACCGCGGCCTGTCGCCCGATCAGATCAAGGGCCTGGAGAACGCCCGCGACCAGCACATCATGCTCCAGGAGATGCCGGGCCAGGAGATCCGCTACCTGGCCTTCAACACCAAGGACCCGGCCGTCTCCAACAAGGCCGTGCGGAAGGCGATGGCGCAGATCGTCAACCGCTCGGAGCTGGTGCGCGACGTCTACTCCTACACCGGCGACCCGCTCTACTCGATGGTGCCCACCGGTCTCACCGGGCACATCAACTCGTTCTTCACCAAGTACGGGAACCCCAGCGCGGCCGCCGCCCGCAAGACGCTGCAGCAGGCGAACATCACCACCCCGGTCAAGTTCACCCTCACGTACACCACGAACCACTACGGCTCCAGCACCGCCGAGGAAGTGCGGGCGCTGCAGACCCAGCTCAACAGCACCAAGCTGTTCGACGTGAAGACCAAGGGCGTCGACAGCTGGCAGCAGTTCCGGACCGACTCCCTGCACGGCAAGTACAGCGTCTACAACATGGGCTGGTATGCGGACATCCCGGACCCGGACAACTACATCGCGCCGTTCATCGGCAAGCAGAACTTCCTCGGCTCCCCGTACCGCAACGCCAAGATCGAGTCGCAGCTGATCCCGGACAGCCGGCAGCAGAGCGACCGCAACGCCGCCGGGGCGAACTTCAAGCAGGCGCAGGACATCATCGCCGACGATGTGCCGCTCCTCCCGCTGTGGCAGGGCAAGCAGTACGTCGTCGCGCGCGACGACGTCACCGGCATCGAGTGGGCCCTCAACTCCTCCTCGTCGCTGCAGATCTGGGAGCTCGGCCGCGGCGTCGCGGACTGAGCCGGCCGATCCGACCATGCGGCACCCACCCCCGCGGCCTCCCCGTCGCGGCCCGACAGGCACCACCCAGAACGTGAGGACCGTTTAGTGAGGAAGCGTGACCAGTGGCTGGCCGCCCCGATCGGAGCGGGGCTGGCCACAGCCCTGCTCGCGGTCGCCGGGTGCGGCACGGACGACTCGGGGGCGGCCGGCACCGGCGAGCCCGTGGTCATGGGAATGACGGACAAGGTGCAGTCCACCGACCCGGCATCCGGCTACGAGCCGGGATCATGGCTGCTGTTCAACAACGTCTTCCAGTCCCTGCTGAGCTTCCCCAAGGGAAGCACCACCCCCGAGCCGGAGGCCGCCGAGCGCTGCGGCTTCACCGACGGCGAGAGCAAGGTCTACCGCTGCACCCTCAAGGACGGCCTGAAGTTCAGCAACGGTGACGCGCTGACCTCCAAGGACGTCAAGTACTCCTTCGACCGCACCCGGCGCATCAAGGACCGCAACGGCCCCGCCGTGATGTTCTCCGCGCTCGACAGGGTCGACGCACCGGACGCCAAGACAGTGGTCTTCCGGCTGAAGTCGCCCGACGCCACCTTCCCGATGAAGATAGCCTCGGGCGCCGGCTCGATCGTCGACCACGCCGAGTACCCCGCCGACCGGCTGCGCACCGACGGCAAGGCCACCGGCTCAGGCGTCTACACCCTCAAGGAGTACAGCTCCCAGAAGGCCGTCTTCGGCGTCAACGGCTCCTACAAGGGCCCGGCCAAGGTCAAGAACTCCGGGATGACCGTGAAGTTCTTCAACCGGCCCGACAAGCTCAAGACGGCCGTCGAGAAGGGCGACGTCGACGTCGCCTACCGCGGACTGTCCATGAAGGACATCGCGGCGCTGGACAACGCCTCGCTGAAGCAGCAGCACGGCACCCAGGTCGTGGAGGGCGCCAGCGCCGAGGTCATGCACATGGTCTTCAACCTCAAGGCCCCGGTCGCCGGCAAGCTGGGCGTCCGCAAGGCGATCGCCTACCTCCTGGACCGTTCGACCCTGGTCCGGGACGTCTACCAGCGCACCGCGGTGCCGCTCTACTCGATCGTCCCGGCCGGCATCACCGGCCACAGCACCTCCTTCTTCAACACCTACGGCGATCGCCCGAAGCCCGAGAAGGCGAAGGCCGCGCTGCGTCAGGACGGCTTCAACGGCAAGGTGCCGCTCACGCTGTGGGCCACCCCCGACCGCTTCGGCCCCGGCACCGTCCCGGCCTTCGAGGAGATCGCCCAACAGCTCAACGCCAGCGGCCTGTTCGACGCCAAGGTGCGCACCCTGCCCACCCAGCAGTACGAGGAGGGCGTGGCGGCCGGCCGGTTCGGCGTCTACGTCAAGGGCTGGATCCCCGACTATCCGGACCCCGACAACTTCACCGCGCCGTTCTTCGGCAAGGACAGCGTGGTGTCCAACCACTACAGCTCGCCCACCATCACCGGGCGGCTGCTGCCCAAGACGGCCGACCAGCCGGACCGGGGCGCCACCAAGTCCGAGTTCCGTGAGCTGCAGGACATCGTCGCGCAGGACGTGCCGATGATCCCGATCTGGCAGGGCAAGCAGTACGCCGTGGCCCGCGAGGGCGTCTCCGGCCTGCAGTGGACCCTGGACCCGTCGACCGTCTTCCGCTTCTGGGAGATCAGCAAGTCGGCCGAGGCCTGACCGGACCTGTCACACGACGGCGGGGCCGGCCCGGGAGGACTCTCCCCGGGCCGGCCCCGCCGTCGTCGTCGCGCCGGGCCGCCAGGACCCGCCGGCCTACTGCGCGCCGGGGCGGACCAGACCGCTCTCGTACGCGTACACCGCCGCCTGCACCCGGTCGCGCAGCCCCAGCTTCGTCAGCACATGGCCCACATGGGTCTTGACCGTCGTCTCGCTCACGAACAGATCCGCGGCGATCTCCGCGTTCGACAGCCCGCGCGCCACCAGCTTCAGCACCTCCACCTCGCGTTCGGTGAGGGTGTGCAGCGTGTCGGGAACCGGCTCCTCGCCCGACGGCAGATGCCCGGCGTACTTGTCCAGCAGCCGCCGGGTGATGCTCGGCGCGAGCATCGCCTCGCCGCCCGCCACCACCCGGATCGCCTGCACCAGTTCATTGGCCGGCGCGTCCTTGAGCAGGAAGCCGCTTGCCCCCGCCCGCAGCGCCTCGACGACGTACTCGTCCAGATCGAAGGTCGTCAGCACCAGCACCTTCGCCGGGCCGTCCTTCGCCGGCCCGGTGATCTGCCGGGTCGCCTCGACGCCGTCCATCCGGGGCATCCGGATGTCCATCAGCACCACATCGGGCTGCAGCGCGCGCACCTGCTCCAGCGCCTGCAGACCGTCGCCGGCCTCCCCGACGACCGCCAGGTCCTGCTCCGCCTCCAGAATCATCCGGAATCCCGTACGCAGCAGGGGCTGGTCGTCGACCAGCAGGACGCGGATGGCCACGAGCTCTCCTTTGGTAGGCCTGTCCGGGCGATCAGCGCCTAGATGTCCCCCATTCTGCCCTGTGGCACCCGGGGGCCGTCCGCCGGGCGGACCTGGAGCGGATACGCCGGGGGAGTGCCGCCGAATTCCGGACAGTGCGCCTGGTGGTCGCACCAGCCGCACAGCTTCGTCGGCCGCGGCCGCCAGTCGCCGGTCTCCGTCGCCAGCCGGATCGCCTCCCACAGTGCCAGCAACTTCCGCTCCACGGCCCGCAGATCGGCCTCACCCGGGTCGTACGTCACCACGTCGCCGCTGCCCAGATAGACCAGCTGCAGCCGCCGCGGCACCACACCGCGCAGCCGCCACACCACCAGGGCGTAGAACTTCATCTGGAACAGCGCGCCCTCGGCGAACTGCGGCCGCGGCGCCTTGCCGGTCTTGTAGTCGACGATCCGCACCTCGCCCGTCGGCGCCACATCCACCCGGTCGATGAACCCCCGCAGCCGCAGCCCCGAGTCCAGCACCGTCTCGACGTACAGCTCCCGGTCCGCCGGCTCCAGCCGCGTCGGATCCTCCAGCGAGAACCACCGCTCCACCAGCGCCTCGGCCTCCGCCAGCCACTGCGCCAGCCGCTCGCCCTCCGCGTCGTCCGCGAAGAGCTCCGCCAGCTCCGGCCGCTTGGCCAGCAGCTTCTCCCACTCGCCCGGCACCATCGCCCGCGCCCCGACGGCGGTGCGCTCCGCCGCCGGAGCGTCGAAGAGCCGCTCCAGCACCGCGTGCACGACCGTGCCGCGGGTCGCCGCCGCACTCGGCTTCTCGGGCAGCTTGTCGATCACCCGGAAGCGGTACAGCAGCGGACACTGCATGAAATCGCTCGCCCGCGACGGCGAGAGCGCCACCGGCGGCCGCGGCTGCTCCCCGTCCCGCCCCTGCTCCCCGGCGGTCGCGGCCCGCGCGCCGGCCCCGGCTTCCCCGTCCTGCGTTCCCGCCCCGGCCTGCTCCGTGCTCCATCCCATGCCGCAAAACCCTACGGCCCGCCACTGACAGGCGCGGACGGGTCACCCCCCGGGGCCCCGCAGCGGTTGGGGCCGGGGCGCTCCGCATACCATCGACCATGGACCCCCGCGCCCTGCATGATCGACACATCAGGCCGAGCAGGGGCGAATGCCGTATTCGATGAGGGGACGCCGTGGACGAGAGCGGGAAGTCGCAGGACCCCGAGGAGTCCGTGCGGCCCCAGCCGCCCGAGCCGCCCGAGCACCGCGACGAGCCCAGGACCCCCGCGCCGGGCCGGAGGAAGGGCAGCGGCGGCGGCATCCTGATGGGCCGTCCCTTCGGCGTGCCCGTCTACGTCGCCCCCAGCTGGTTCCTCGTCGCCGCCCTGATCACCTGGGTCTTCGGCGGCCAGCTGGAGCGGGTCCTGCCCGAACTCGGCGCCGCCCGCTACCTCGTCTCGCTCTTCTTCGCGGTTGCCTTCTACGCCTCGGTGCTCGTCCACGAACTGGCCCACACCGTCGCCGCGCTCCGCTTCAAGCTCCCCGTCCGGCGCATCCAGCTCCAGTTCTTCGGCGGCGTCTCGGAGATCGAGAAGGAGACCGAGACCCCGGGCAGGGAGTTCGTCCTCGCCTTCGTCGGCCCGCTGCTCTCCCTCGTCCTCGCCGGGGCCTTCTACGCCGGTATGCAGCTGGTCGAGCCCGGCACCGTCCCGGGCGTCCTGCTCGCCGGCCTGATGATCTCCAACCTGATCGTCGCGGTCTTCAACCTGCTGCCCGGCCTCCCCCTGGACGGCGGCCGGATGCTGCGCGCCGTCGTCTGGAAGATCACCGGACGCCCCATGAGCGGCACCGTCGCCGCCGCCTGGGTCGGCCGCGCGCTCGCCGTCACCGTCCTCATCGGCCTGCCGCTGCTCACCCACACCGGCGTCCTGGGCACCACCCGCCCCGAGATCGGCGGCGCCGACTCGCTCACCGACGCCCTGCTCGCCGCGATCCTCGCCGCCATCATCTGGACCGGCGCCGGCAACAGCCTGCGCATGGCCCGCCTGCGCGAACGGCTCCCCGACCTCACCGCCCGCACCCTGACCCGGCGCGCCGTCCCCGTCGAGACCGGCACCCCGCTCTCCGAGGCGCTGCGCCGCGCCAACGACGCCGGCGCCCGCGCCCTGGTCGTCGTCGACCCCCAGGGCGCCCCCACCGCTCTGGTCCGCGAGGCCGCCATCGTCGGCGTCCCCGACCACCGCCGCCCCTGGGTCGCCGTCGGCACCCTCGCCCAGGACCTCAAGGACGGCATGCGGGTCTCCGCCGAACTCGCCGGTGAGGACCTCCTGGAGTACCTGCGCGCCACCCCCGCCACCGAGTACCTCGTCGTCGAGGTGACCGGTGAGATCTACGGCGTGCTGTCCACCGCCGACGTCGAGCGGGCCTTCGTCTCCGCCATGGCCCGTAAGGCCGCTTGAGGGCCGGGCCGCCTCCGGGCCCCCTCGCCCCCGGCCCCACTGGTCGGCGGCGTCCCGACGGGCCGGTAGGCTGGTCACATGTCCGAACCGACCGGTGCCGCCCGTCGTCGCGGGCCCTTCAAGGTCGGGGACCAGGTCCAGCTCACCGACCCCAAGGGACGCCACTACACCTTCACGCTCGAAGAGGGAAAGAGCTTCCACACCCACAAGGGAGCCTTCCCCCACGACGAGCTGATCGGTGCTCCCGAGGGCAGTGTTGTCCGTACCACCGGGAACGTCGCCTACCTCGCGCTGCGCCCGCTGCTCCCCGACTATGTCCTGTCCATGCCCCGCGGTGCCGCCGTGGTCTACCCCAAGGACGCGGGGCAGATCCTGGCGATGGCCGACATCTTCCCCGGCGCCCGCGTCGTCGAGGCCGGTGTGGGCTCCGGCTCGCTCAGCAGCTTCCTGCTGCGCGCCATCGGCGACGACGGCATGCTGCACTCCTACGAGCGCCGCGCCGACTTCGCCGAGATCGCCACCCAGAACGTCGAGCGCTACTTCGGCGGCCCGCACCCCGCGTGGACGCTCACCGTCGGTGACCTGCAGGACAACCTCTCCGACACCGACGTCGACCGCGTCATCCTCGACATGCTCGCCCCCTGGGAGTGCCTGGAGGCCGTTTCCAAGGCCCTGGTCCCCGGCGGCATCCTCTGCGCCTACGTCGCGACGACCACGCAGATGGCCCGCACCGTCGAGGCGATCCGCGAGCACGGCACCTTCAACGAGCCGTCGGCCTGGGAGACCATGGTCCGCACCTGGCACGTCGAGGGCCTCGCCGTCCGCCCGGACCACCGCATGATCGGCCACACCGGCTTCCTGCTGACCGCCCGCCGCCTCGCCGACGGCGTCGAGCCCCCGCTGCGCCGCCGCCGTCCCGCCAAGGGAGCCTACGGCGACGACTACACGGGGCCGGGCAAGGACCAGGCGGCGGCCTCCGGAGGCGGCTCCGCCGAGCGCGGCTGACCGCCCGGATCCGGCCACCGAACCACCAGGCGCCGCCGACGAGTTCCCCAGTGGGAACCGCCGGCGGCGCCCTGTCGTTCCCCCCACCGGATCTGCACGGAAAACTCCGGCCCGGCCGGTTCCTTGCCGCACCCTCCTGTGGAACGATGCTGGGCACTCCCACCGCTACAGCACTTCACAGGAGTTACCCCGCGTGCAGCCCATGGCAGGCCAGGACCTCTTGCACACCCAGCCGCGCCCCGTGCACTGGCTCGCCACCGCCACTGCCGTCGCGGCGGTCGTGGCGGCCGCCTCCTTCGTCCAGCCTCCCGACGCCAAGGCCACGACCTCCCGCGATACCGCCGCCGGCGCCCGCCCCGCGGCCGCCGCTGCCCCCGACCCGGGCCGGGTGACGTTCCCGGTGGACTGCGGGCCCAACCGCCTCGACGTGGTGAAGAAGGTCTCCGGCGACCTCGACGGCGACGGGACGACCGAGACCGTCGCGGCGGTCCGCTGCCACAGCGGGACCGGCACCCCGCCCAGCGGCGTCTACGTCCTCGCGCAGCCCCGTGACGCCAGGGCCGCGCCGCGGATCGTGGCGACACTCCTCGCGCCCGCCCGGCAGCGCAGCGTCCAAACCCTCAGTGTCAAGGATGGCGCGATCTCGGCGGCCCTCCTGGGCTACTCCTCGCTCGACGTCCCGCGCTGCTGTCCGGACGTGCACCAGAGCCTCAAGTGGCAATGGCGCGGCGGGAAGTTCGTTCAGAGCGAACTCCCCGCCGCCATGGGCACCCAGAGTCTGTGACCTGTCACATCATGTGGCCGGCCGGCGCGCTCCGCGCCGCGCCGGCTACTCCGCGTCCGGGCCGTAGACCTCGACCATGTCCTTGACACGGCGGACGTGGATGCAGTCCCCGGGGCACTCCTTGGCGGAGTCCCGGACGTCATCGAGCAGCTTCAGCGGGACGGGGGTTGTCGCCCCCTTGTCCTGCAGCAGCTCGTCGTCGCTGCTCTTCACATACGCCAGCCCGTCGATGTCGAGCTCGAAGACCTCCGGCGCGTACTGCGCACAGATGCCGTCCCCGGTGCAGAGATCCTGGTCGATCCACACTTCCAGCTCTGGGGCTTCGTCCTGCGCGGTCATCTCGCCTGCCGTTCCTGCGTACGTGAACCGTTTTTGTCTAAGTGGCGCCAGCCCTGACGGGTGTTGACCGACTCGACGATACAACCGCTCGCTTTCCGATGTTGTTGGGTGGGTATTCCCTTGGCGTGAGGACGTGCGCAAGGGTGAAGATCGGACACGCCCCGACAGTCTTTTCGATCTAGGGGTTTCAACCTGCACCGGCCCAGGTAGGGTCAGGAAGCGTCCAGCTCCTTGGAGGAGGTGAGGACCGTGGCAGCCCACGACGACGACATCAACCGCGGCATCCGGCCGGGGCGGGGGTCTGAAGATCCCGCCGGCCAGGTTGCCTATCTCGAGCAGGAGATCGCCGTCCTGCGACGCAAGCTCGCCGACTCTCCGCGGCACACGAGGATTCTCGAAGAGCGGATCGTCGAGCTGCAGACCAACCTGGCCGGCGTCTCGGCGCAGAACGAGCGTCTCGCCAATACTCTCCGCGAGGCCCGCGACCAGATCGTCGCGCTCAAGGAGGAGGTCGACCGGCTCGCGCAGCCGCCGGCCGGCTTCGGTGTCTTCCTGCAGGCGAACGAGGACGACACGGTCGACATTTTCACCGGAGGCAGAAAACTCCGGGTGAATGTCAGCCCCAGTGTGGAGACCGGGGACCTCCGGCGCGGCCAGGAGGTCATGCTCAACGAGGCGCTCAACGTGGTCGAGGCCATGGAGTACGAGAGCGCCGGCGACATCGTCACCCTCAAGGAGATCCTGGAGGACGGCGAGCGCGCCCTGGTGATCGGGCACACAGACGAGGAACGGGTGGTGAGGCTCGCCGAGCCGCTGCTGGACACCACCATCCGCCCCGGCGACGCCCTGCTCCTGGAGCCCCGCTCCGGCTACGTCTACGAGGTCATCCCGAAGAGCGAGGTCGAGGAACTCGTCCTCGAAGAGGTCCCGGACATCGACTACACCAAGATCGGCGGTCTGGGCGGTCAGATCGAGCTGATCCGGGACGCGGTCGAGCTGCCGTACCTCTACCCCGACCTCTTCAAGGAGCACGAACTCCGCCCGCCGAAGGGTGTCTTGCTCTACGGCCCGCCGGGCTGCGGCAAGACCCTCATCGCCAAGGCGGTCGCCAACTCCCTTGCCAAGAAGGTCGCCGAGGTGACCGGGCAGCCCGCGGGGAAGAGCTTCTTCCTCAACATCAAGGGCCCGGAGCTGCTCAACAAGTACGTCGGCGAGACGGAGCGGCACATCCGGCTGGTCTTCCAGCGCGCCAGGGAGAAGGCGAGCGAGGGCACCCCCGTCATCGTCTTCTTCGACGAGATGGACTCCCTCTTCCGCACCCGGGGATCCGGCGTCAGCTCGGACGTGGAGAACACCATCGTCCCGCAGCTGCTCTCCGAGATCGACGGCGTCGAGGGCCTGGAAAACGTGATCGTGATCGGTGCCTCCAACCGTGAGGACATGATCGACCCGGCGATCCTGCGCCCCGGCCGCCTCGACGTCAAGATCAAGATCGAGCGCCCGGACGCGGAGGCCGCCAAGGACATCTTCTCGAAGTACCTCACGGAAAATCTTCCGCTGCACTCCGACGATCTCGCCGAGCACGGCGACTCGCGGAAGGCCGCAGTGAGCGGAATGATTCAATCCGTCGTCGAGCAGATGTACGCGGAATCCGAGGAAAACCGATTCCTGGAGGTCACCTACGCCAATGGTGACAAGGAAGTCCTCTACTTCAAGGACTTCAACTCCGGCGCGATGATCGAAAACATCGTAGGACGTGCGAAGAAGATGGCCATCAAGGCCTTCCTCGAACACAATCAGAAGGGGCTTCGCGTCTCCCATCTCCTCCAGGCATGCGTGGACGAGTTCAAGGAGAACGAGGACCTGCCCAACACCACCAACCCGGACGACTGGGCCCGTATCTCCGGAAAGAAGGGCGAGCGGATCGTATACATCCGTACGCTCGTCACCGGAAAGCAGGGCGCGGACACCGGTCGCTCCATCGACACGGTGGCGAATACCGGCCAATACCTGTAACACCGCTCTCCGGCTGCGGATGTCCTGCACGGGGCGTCCGCAGCCGGACGCTTTTCCGGGGGCGCCAGAACCGCACCCCATAAGGGCGCGGCGGACCAGGGAAAACCGGACTGGAGCAATGACTGTAATGATCTCCCCAGCGCCGCAGAGGCGTTCTAGGCTCGTCGGTACCGCCGCGTCACGCTGTGCGGGCGTGGGGCACGCACACGGACCGGAAGCGCAGCGGTACTTGAGCGCCGACCCCATCCGGGGGCGCCGCCGGGCAAGGAGGGCCGCATGACCGTACGGCGAGTAATGGGAATCGAGACGGAGTACGGGATCTCCGTCCCCGGTCACCCGAACGCCAATGCCATGCTCACCTCGTCCCAGGTCGTCAACGCCTACGCGGCCGCGATGCACCGGGCACGCCGTGCCCGCTGGGACTTCGAGGAGGAGAATCCGCTGCGGGACGCCCGCGGCTTCGACCTCGCACGCGAGAACGCGGACGCCAGCCAGCTCACGGACGAGGACATCGGCCTGGCGAACGTGATCCTCACCAATGGCGCCAGGCTCTACGTCGACCACGCCCACCCCGAATACAGCGCCCCCGAGGTCACCAATCCGCGGGACGCGGTGCTGTGGGACAAGGCCGGCGAGCGGATCATGGCCGAGGCGGCCGAGCGGGCCGCCCAGGTCCCCGGCGCCCAGCCGATCCACCTCTACAAGAACAACACCGACAACAAGGGCGCCTCCTACGGGACGCACGAGAACTACCTGATGAAGCGGGAGACCCCCTTCTCGGACATCGTGCGGCACCTGACGCCGTTCTTCGTCTCCCGGCAGGTGGTCACCGGCGCCGGCCGGGTCGGCATCGGCCAGGACGGGCACGAGCACGGCTTCCAGCTCAGCCAGCGCGCCGACTACTTCGAGGTGGAGGTCGGGCTGGAGACGACCCTCAAACGGCCCATCATCAACACCCGCGACGAACCGCACGCGGACGCGGAGAAGTACCGCAGGCTCCACGTGATCATCGGGGACGCGAACCTCTCCGAGATCTCGACGTACCTGAAGCTGGGCACCACCTCCCTGGTGCTCTCCATGATCGAGGACGGCTTCATCGCCGTCGACCTGGCCGTCGACCAGCCCGTCCGCACCCTCCACCAGGTCTCGCACGACCCCACTCTGCAACACCTGATCACGCTCCGCAGCGGCCGCACGCTCACCGGTGTACAGCTCCAGATGGAGTACTTCGAGCTGGCCCGCAAATACGTCGAGGACCGCTACGGAGCGGATGCGGACGAGCAGACCAAGGACGTCCTGACCCGGTGGGAGGACGTGCTCGGCCGGCTGGAGAACGACCCGATGAGCCTGTCCGGCGAGCTGGACTGGGTCGCGAAGCGGGAGCTCATGGAGGGCTACCGGCGCCGCGACGGCCTGGAGTGGGACGCCGCCCGGCTGCACCTCATCGACCTGCAGTACGCCGACGTGCGCCCCGAGAAGGGTCTGTACAACCGTCTGGCGGCCCGCGGCAAGATGAAGCGCCTCCTGGACGAGTCCCAGGTCGAGCGGGCCGAGCAGAAGCCCCCTGAGGACACCAGGGCCTATTTCCGCGGCCGCTGCCTGGAGCAGTACGCGGACGACGTCGCGGCCGCCTCCTGGGATTCGGTCATCTTCGACCTGCCCGGACGTGACTCCCTGCAACGGGTTCCCACGCTGGAGCCGCTGCGGGGGACCCGGAAACACGTCAAGGAGCTCCTCGACCGCTGCCGTACGGCGGAAGAGCTGGTGAGGACGCTGTCCGGCCGCTGAGTTTCGGCAGGTGCACGACAGAATTCCTCAAGATCCACAGCCGATCCGCGGCTGAAATCGTCGCGGTGCGGGAATCATCGAGGTGACTCCCGGGCGTTGCAGCAACTGCAGGGCCGATGTCGGACCCTGCTTGTAGGGTCGGATCTTGAAGGTCACATCGAGCGGGGCGAACCGAGCGGGGTGAGGGACATGGCGACCAAGGACAGCGGCGGCGGACAGGCGAAGGCCACGCGTTCCACCGAAGAGGTCGAGGAGCAGACACAGGACGCGCAGGCCTCCGAGGACCTCAAGGAACGCCAGGAGAAGTTGTCGGACGACGTGGATTCCGTCCTGGACGAAATCGACGACGTACTCGAGGAGAACGCGGAAGATTTCGTGCGGTCGTTTGTCCAGAAGGGCGGACAATAGAGGCCCGACGGGCGCGGTCGGCGCGGGGGACGAAAAGGCGCTCCGCGGTACCGGCGGGCGCTGCCGACCGGGGCATTCTCCGGTAGCACGTCGACGGGAGACGGCCTGCAGGCGTACTGCCGGGAGTGCTCTTCGCGGAGTGCTCCCGGCGGCGCCGGGCGGGCCGGCCGCAGGAACGTCGCCGCGGGGAGCCGAGCGGCCCCGGCGGTGTCGTCCAGCGCCGCTCCGGCCCCACCGCGGCGCGATGTTCACGGGGCGGTCCGGTATCCGCCCGATCCGTCTCGAGCCAGGTCCCGGGCATGTGGATCACGACCACGACACGGGTAAGGTCCGAGGCGTACTGTGCTTCAACTGCAACTCGGCACTCGGCAAGTTGAGGGATGTACCCCGACGCCCCGCGCCGGGCCATCGCATATCTGGAAGGAATCGTGTGGAAGCCAATACTCGAAGCACCGGGCGTCTACCAGCTGCCTTCCTGACGCCCGGATCCTCGTCCTTCATGGATTTCCTCGGCGAGCACTCGCCGGCCCTGCTGCCGGGCAACCGCCCGTTGCCGCCGGTGCAGGGTGCCATCGAGGCGCCGCACGGCACGACGATCGTCGCCGCGGCGTTCCCCGGAGGCGTGGTGCTCGCCGGCGACCGGCGGGCGACCATGGGCAATGTCATCGCGCAGCGTGATATCGAGAAGGTTTTCCCGGCCGACGAGTATTCGGCGGTCGGCATCGCGGGCACGGCGGGTCTCGCGGTGGAGATGGTCAAGCTCTTCCAGCTGGAGCTGGAGCACTTCGAGAAGGTCGAGGGCGCCCAACTCTCCCTGGAGGGCAAGGCGAACCGTCTGTCGACCATGATCCGCAGCAATCTGGGGATGGCCATGCAGGGCCTGGCCGTGGTGCCGCTGTTCGCCGGATACGACCTCGACCGCGAGAAGGGCCGCATCTTCTCGTACGACGTGACCGGCGGGCGCTCCGAGGAGCACGGCTACGCGGCGACGGGTTCCGGTTCGGTCTTCGCGCGCAGTGCCCTGAAGAAGCTCTTCCGGGACGGCTTCACGGAGAATCAGGCCGCCACCGCCGTCGTCCAGGCGCTCTACGACGCGGCCGACGACGATTCCGCGACCGGCGGGCCCGACATGGGGCGCAGGATCTACCCCATCGTCACGGTGATCACCGAGGACGGCTTCAGGAGGCTCACCGACGACGAGGTCTCCGAGATCGCCCGCACCGTGCACGAGCACCGCCTCGAGCAGCCCGACGGCCCGCGTGCCGCGCTGCTCTGACGGGACGGAAGATCCCATGCTCCCCCAGCTACCGAGAGAGCTTTTGACAGGAAGGGACGGATAGCCGGTGTCGACGCCGTTCTATGTCTCACCCCAGCAGGCCATGGCGGACCGCGCCGAGTACGCCCGCAAGGGCATCGCGCGCGGCCGGAGCGTCGTGGTGCTGCAGTACACCGACGGCGTGGTCTTCGTCGCCGAGAATCCCTCCCGCGCCCTGCACAAGGTCAGCGAGATCTACGACCGGATCGCGTTCGCCGCGGTCGGCAAGTACAACGAGTTCGAGAACCTGCGGATCGGCGGCGTGCGCTACGCCGATCTGCGGGGCTACACCTACGACCGTGAGGACGTGACCGCGCGGGGCCTGGCGAACGTCTACGCCCAGACGCTCGGCACGATCTTCTCCAGCGCCGCGGAGAAGCCCTACGAGGTCGAGCTGATCGTCGCGGAGGTCGGCGCGGCCCCCGAGGACGACCAGATCTACCGGCTGCCGCACGACGGCTCGATCGTCGACGAGCACGGCTCGGTGGCGGTCGGCGGCAACGCGGACCAGATCAGCAGCTATCTCGACCAGCGCCACCGCGACGGCATGACGCTGGCCGAGGCGCTCAAGCTGGCGGTGGAGTCCCTGTCGCGGGACACCAACGGCGGCGAGCGCCGGCTGACCGCCGAGCAGCTGGAGGTCGCGACCCTGGACCGCACCCGCCCGCAGCAGCGCAAGTTCAAGCGGATCCTGGGGCGGCAGCTGTCCCGGCTGCTGGACGAGAGCGGCGGGGACGCGGCGGCGGACGCCGGCGCCGGGGAGTCCGGTGCCGCCGGCGGCAAGGGCGCCGAGGACGGCGGAAGCAAGGACAACGGCACCAAGGGCAAGGGCCCGGCGGGCGAGGACGGCTCCGAAGGGGAGCCCCTGCTCTGACGTACCGCCGGGGGCCGAAGCGCCCCGGTCGCGCCCCGGTGGGTCACTGCCCGCCGGGGCGCGCGGCGTTGTCGGGGGTGTCCGCGGGCGGGGCGGTGGAGCCCCGGGTGACCAGTTCGACCGGCAGGGTGGGCACCTGGGCCGGGCGGCCGTCGAGCACGCTCATCAGGGCCCGCATCCCGGCCTCGCCGAACTCCTCGGCGGGCAGCCGTACGGTCGTCAGCTCCGGTTCGACGGCGACGGCCAGGGCCAGGTCGTCGAAGCCGGTGACCGAGACGTCCTCGGGGATCCGCAGACCCAGTCGGCGCGCGGCCTTGCAGGCGCCCGCCGCGATGATGTCGTCGTCGCACAGCAGGGCCGTGGGGCGGGGGCCGGGGGCGGTCAGGGCGGCGTGTGCGGCGTGCAGCCCGGCGTCGACGGCGAGGGCGGCCGGCTGCCGGCGGAGCCGGGCGCCGGGGACGCCCTCCAGGGCCTCGGCGACGGCGCGGGCGCGCAGTGCGAAGGTCCAGGAGTCCACGTCGGCCGCGAGGTGGGTGACGCGGCGGTGGCCCAGGGCCGTCAGATGGGTGGTCAACTGGCGTACGCCGTCGGCGATGTCGAGGTTGACGGTGGCGCCGGCCCGGTCGTCGCCGGGGTCGGCGTCCAGCATGACCAGGGGCAGGTCCGCGTCGCGGAGCGCGGTGAGGGCCTCGGCGGCCATGGACGAGGCGATCACGCCGTCCAGGGTGGCCGCGGCGGAGTCGAAGGGGTCGCGCGCTGGGCCGATGCCCTCGGGGGAGGGGTAGAGGACCATTCCGAAGCCGTGGTCGGCGGCGACCCGGGCCGCGCCGGTGTAGACCCGGGCGAAGAACTCGGTGGTCAGGGCGGGGACGACCAGGAGCACGGTGCGGGTGCGGCCCATCCGCAGGCTGCGGGCGGCGAGGTTGGGGCGGTAGCCCAGCTCCCGGGCGGCGGTGCGGACGGCTTCGGCCTTGGCGGGGGAGACCCGGCCGCGCCATTTGTCGCCCAGGACGAGCGAGACGGCGGCCTGGGAGACCCCGGCGGCGCGGGCCACGTCCCGGCTGGTGGTGCGGACGGTGTCCGGCCGCCGTCCGGCCGCGGCGGTCTCGTTGCTGGTCACCGGGTGCTTCGCTCCTCGCGTACGGCCGTTGCGGGGTGGACGGGGAATGAGGGTCATGATACGTATAACGCCGGAAGTTATACGTAACATGTCCGGCCGGTCCGGACGGGAAGGGGCAGGGATGGCCGCGGGATACGCGGAACTGCTCAGGACCCGGCACGCGGCCCGGCTCCTGGTGGGGACGCTGGTCGGCAGGCTGCCGAACGCCACGGCGGCGCTGGCCGTCGTCCTCTTCGTACGCGCCCAGGGCGGCAGCTACGCCCTGGCCGGCGCGCTCTCCGCGGTCTACGGCGTCTGCAACGCCCTCGGCCAGCCGCTGCTGGGCCGGGCGGTGGACCTCTACGGCCAGCCGCGGGTGATGCTGCCCGCCTCGGTGCTCTCCGCACTCGGCATGGCACTGCTCGCGGGCGTCGGCCTGGACGTGCTGTGGCTCGCCTATGCCGCCATGGTGATCGCCGGTTTCTTCACCCCGCCCCTGGAGGGCGGCCTGCGGGCGCTGTGGCCCGGGGTCCTCCAGCGCGCCGACCGGGTGCACGCCGCCTACGCGCTGGACGCGGTGGCGCAGGAAGTCATGTTCGCGGTGGGGCCGTTGCTGGTGACGCTGTGCGTGGCGGCCTGGTCCGAGGGGGTCGCCCTGCTGGTGATCAACCTGCTCGGGGTCCTCGGGGCGCTCTCCGTGGTCGTCTCCGAGCCGTCCCGGCGCTGGCGCAGCGGGCCGCGTGAGGCGCACTGGCTGGGGGCGCTGCGCTCGGCCGGGATGCTGGTGCTGATCGGGGCGTTCCTCTTCGTGGGGCTAGCGCTGGGCTCGATCGCGGTCGCCGCGGTGGCCTACGCCGACGAGCACGGCGGCGGGATGGTCTCCAGCTTGCTGCTGTCCGCGCTGGGGGTCGGTGCGCTGATCGGGGGGCTCGGCTACGGCGCGCGCGAGTGGCCGGGGCGGCCGGAGAGCAGGCTGCGGCTGCTGGTCACGCTGCTGGCGCTGGGCTATCTGCCGCTGGTGCTGGTGCCGGGGGTGGCCGGGATGACGGTCTTGACGGGTGTCGCGGGGGTGTTCCTGGCGCCGGTGCTGGCCTGTGCGTTCGTGGTGGTGGACCGTCATGCGCCGCGGGGCACGGTGACGGAGGCGTTCTCCTGGCTGGTGACGACGTTCGGTGTCGGCTCGGCGGTGGGCGCTTCCGTGGTGGGACCGGCCGTGGAGGGCGGTGGCGCGGTGGCGGGATTCGCGGTCGCCGGGGCCGGCGGGCTCGCCGCGCTGCTCGTCCTTTTGTCGACGAAGCGATTTCTCGGGGATCCCGTGTCGCGTCCCGAGGGTGCGGCTCCGGCGGAAAATGATCGCAACGGGACTGTCGAACCCGGTTTCAGAGCAGGCCGTCAGGCGTAATGTTCAGTCATGGACCGCCGCATTTTCGGGCTGGAGAACGAGTACGGCGTCACGTGCACGTTCAGGGGACAGCGCCGACTGTCGCCTGACGAAGTGGCGCGGTACCTCTTCCGCCGTGTCGTGTCATGGGGCCGCAGCAGCAACGTCTTCCTGCGGAACGGCGCCCGCCTGTACCTGGACGTGGGTTCGCACCCGGAATACGCAACTCCCGAGTGCGACAACGTGACCGAGCTGGTCACGCACGACAAGTCCGGCGAGCGCATTCTCGAGGGCCTGCTCGTCGACGCCGAGCGCCGCCTGCATGAGGAGGGAATCGCGGGCGACGTCTATCTCTTCAAGAACAACACCGATTCGGCGGGAAACTCCTACGGGTGTCACGAGAATTATCTCGTCGCCCGTCATGGTGAGTTCTCCCGGCTCGCGGACATCCTCATTCCGTTCCTCGTCACCCGTCAGCTGCTGTGCGGCGCGGGCAAGGTGCTGCAGACGCCGCGGGGCGCCGTCTACTGCGTCAGCCAGCGCGCGGAGCACATCTGGGAGGGCGTCTCCTCGGCGACGACCCGTTCCCGGCCGATCATCAACACCCGCGACGAACCGCATGCGGACGCCGAGCGCTACCGCCGGCTGCATGTCATCGTCGGCGACTCCAACATGTCCGAGACGACCATGATGCTGAAGGTCGGGGCCACCGACCTCGTGCTGCGCATGATCGAGGCGGGCACGGTCATGCGGGACCTGACGCTGGAGAACCCCATCCGGGCCATCCGCGAGGTCAGCCACGACATCACAGGCCAGCGCAAGGTGCGGCTGGCCAGCGGGCGCGAGGCATCGGCGCTGGAGGTCCAGCAGGAGTACTACGAGAAGGCCGTGGACTTCGTCGACCGCCGCGGCATCCGTACGGGCACCGTCGAGCGGGTCCTGGAGCTGTGGGGCCGCACGCTGGAGGCGATCCGGGACGAGCAGCTCGACCGCATCTCCACCGAGATCGACTGGGTGATGAAACATCAGCTCATCGAGCGGTATCGCACCAAGAACAACATCACCATGTCCCACCCCCGGGTGGCGCAGATAGACCTCGCGTACCACGACATCCACCGCCGCCGGGGGCTCTACTACCTCCTGGAGCGCAAGGGGCAGGCGGCGCGGATCTGCAACGACTTGAAGATCTTCGAGGGCAAGTCGGTGCCGCCGCAGACCACGCGGGCCAGGCTGCGCGGCGACTTCATCCGCCGTGCGCAGGAACAGCGACGTGATTTCACGGTGGACTGGGTACACCTCAAGCTGAACGACCAGGCGCAGCGGACGGTCCTGTGCAAGGACCCCTTCCGGTCGGTGGACGACCGGGTGGAGAAGCTGATCGCAGGTATGTGACCCGCGGGGAATGCGGAAATGTGCCGGGAGTGCAAGCTCCCGGCACATTGCCGTGTTGTGCCGGGAAAGGTGTGGGGGGTCAGGTCGTAGAGTGGCGGACATTGCCCACCCACCCCACGAGCCCGAGTTGGTCGAATGAACCTCACGAAGAACACCCGTCGCGCCGCTGCCGCTGCGCTGGCCGTGCCCGTCCTGCTGTTCACCGCCGCCTGCGGGTCCGACAACGGCGAGGGTGCGTCGGGCGACGCCGTCGTCAAGGTCGAGGGCAAGACAGGGGCGCAGCCCAAGATCACGGTGCCGAAGGGCGCCAAGCCGTCCGACAAGGCCGTCACCAAGACCCTCGTCGAGGGCAAGGGCGCCACGGTCAAGAAGGGCGATGTGGTCCGGCTGGACTTCAGCGCGAAGTCGATGAAGGGCCAGAACCTCGGCAGCAGCTGGACGCCGCAGCCGGGCGCCAAGCCGGGCGGCCCGCGTACCCAGGTCGTCGGCGAGGTCTCCGACCAGCCGACCCAGCAGATGCTGCCGCCGAAGGTGATGTCCGCGGTCACCGGTCAGAAGGTCGGCAGCCGCTTCGAGGTCGAGGGCACCGCCAAGGCGCTGATCGGCGCGGGTCTGAACCCGCAGTCCGGCATCAAGCCGCAGGACGGCCTGGTGTGGGTCGTCGACGTGGTCGGTGCCAAGAAGGTCGACAAGAAGGCCCAGGCCCAGGGCGAGCAGGCGTCGCCGGAGAGCGGGATGCCCGAGGTGAAGGCCGCGGACGAGAAGGCCGCGAAGATCACCATCCCCAAGGGGGAGAAGGCGCCCAAGGACCTCAAGGAGCAGGTCCTGATCCACGGCAAGGGTCCCGAGGTGAAGGCGGGCCAGGGCCTGATCGCGCAGTACACCGGCGTGAAGTGGGAGGACGGCAAGAAGTTCGACTCCTCCTGGGACCACGGTGGCGCGACAGCCTTCCAGATCGGCACCGGCAGCGTCGTCCAGGGCTGGGACAAGGCGCTGGTCGGCAAGCGCGTCGGTGACCGGGTGGAGATCGTGATCCCGCCGAAGCTGGCCTACGGCAACAACCCGCAGAGCGGGCTGGACAAGAACACCCTGGTCTTCGTGGTCGACATCGTCGGCACGGTCTGACGGCTGCCCCGGCAAGATCTGCAAGACTGGCCCGGTAATCGTAAAGATTCGTAAGTAGGAGCACATCCGTGAGCATCGACAAGCCCGAGATCGACTTTCCTGAGGGCCCGGCTCCCACCGAGCTCGAGATCGTGGACCTGACGGAGGGCGACGGGCCGGTCGCCAAGGCCGGGGACACCGTCTCCGTCCACTACGTCGGCGTGTCCTTCAGCACCGGCGAGGAGTTCGACGCCAGCTGGAACCGCGGCAAGCCGCTGCAGTTCCAGCTCGGCGCCGGCCAGGTCATCGCCGGCTGGGACCAGGGCGTGCAGGGCATGAAGGTCGGCGGCCGCCGCCGGCTGACCATCCCCGCGCACCTCGCGTACGGCGACCGCGGCGCCGGCGGCGGCCGGATCGCCCCGGGCGAGACGCTGATCTTCGTCTGCGACCTGGTCTCCGTCTGAGACCGCTGACGGCCGCCGCCGGCGGCCGCTGCTGACGCAGCAGAGGGCCCGTGCCGCGCAGGCACGGGCCCTCGTTCGTTCCCGGCCCCGCCGCGCGGGCCGGGACGGGGCCGCGGCCCGCCCGCCCGGCTTTTGCCCTGACCTCCCCGAGCGGTACGGTCAACGATCGGGAGTTCAACGAGAAAGGGCGTCGATGGCCATTGCCAAGGCCGAGCGGCTGATGAATCTGGCGCTGTGCCTGCTGGGGACGCGACGCCCGCTGACCAAGCGCGAGCTGAGGTCGTCCATCGAGGCCTATATCGAGGCCGGCAACGACGACGCGTTCAACCGCATGTTCGAGCGCGACAAGGACGATCTGCGCGAGCTCGGCCTGGTCATCGAGACCGTCGAGGGCATCGAGGGCGACATCGGCTACCTCGCCCGCCGCGACAGCAACCGGCTGCCCCCGATCACCCTGGACGCCGAGGAGGCCGCGGCCCTCGGGCTCGCCGCCAAGATCTGGCAGCAGGCCCGGCTGGCCGGTGCCGCCAGCGGCGCGCTCCAGAAGCTGCGCGCGGCCGGCATGCCGCTGGCCGACGGTACGGACTACGACGCCGGGCAGCCGCACAGCGCCCTGGAGCCCCGGATCCCGGCCCACGAGGCCGCCTTCGAGCCGCTCATGCTGGCCTGCCGCGACCGCCGTCCGGTCGTCTTCGACTACCGCAAGTCGAACGCCGCCCGCCCCGAGCAGCGGCAGGTCGAACCGTGGATCCTCGAATGCTGGCGGGGACACTGGTACGTCGCCGGCTGGGACCGCGAGCGCGCGGCCGAGCGGGTCTTCCGGCTCTCCCGCATCACCGGCAAGGTCCGCTCCCGCCAAGGGGCGTTCACCGCGCCGGTGCCCGACCACGTCACCGTCCGCGAGACCGTCGAGAGCTGGGCCGGCGAGACCGCGACCGGCACCGCCAGGATCCGGCTCCGCGCCGAGCACGGCTACCCGCTGCGGGCCCGCGCACTCACCGTCCGCGAGCTGGGCGACGGCTGGGACGAGCTGGAGATCCCCAACGGGCACGGCCTCGACGCCTGGCTGGTGGAGTTCGGGCCCGACGTGGTCGTACTGGAACCCGCCGAGCTGCGCGCCGAGGTCATCGACCGGCTGCGCGCCGTGGCCAAGGGCTGAGAGGAACACGAGACCCGTGGCGACGAACGCGATCGACCAGACCCGCCGGATGCTGTCCCTGGTGACCTACCTGCGCGAGCGCCCCGGCGCCCGCGTCGGCGACGTCGCCCGCGCCTTCGGCATCACCGAGGACGAGCTGATCGCCGACCTCGACGTCCTGCCGATGTGCGGGACGAGCTTCCGCGGCGGCGACCTCCTGGACATCGACACCGACGGCGACCGCATCTGGTGGCACAACCCCGACGACGTCGCGGAGCCGCTGCGGCTGGCCGCCGACGAGGCGACCGCCCTGCTGGTCGCGGCCCGCGCGGTGGCCACCCTCCCCGGACTGCGCGAGGGCGACCGGCAGGCGCTGCTGCGGGCCACCGCCAAGCTGGAGGCGGCGGCCGGCGAGGCGGCCGGTGCCAGCGCCCGGCTGTCGGTCACCTTCGAGTCCGAGGGCGGGGTCTTCGCCGACGTGGACCGTGCCATCGCCGAGCGGCGGCGGCTGTGGCTGCGCTACTACTCCCCGGCCCGCGACGAGCTGACCGAGCGCGAGGTCGACCCGATCCGGCTGTTCGCCGTCGGACACACCTATATGGAGGCGTGGTGCCGGCTCTCCGAGGCCCGGCGCACCTTCCGGCTCGACCGGGTCGCCGAGATCAGGCTGCTGGACGCGCCGGCCGACCCGCCGCCGGTCGAGCTGCGCGACCTGTCCGAGGGGCTGGTGCAGCCCGCGGCCGAGGACCCCGAGGTGTCGATCGAGGTCGGGCCCGGCGGCCGCTGGGTCGCCGAGTACTACCCGCACGACAGCGCCGAGGAGCTGCCGGACGGCGGACTGCGGATCACCCTGCGCACCCCGGACCCGGCGTCGCTGCGGCGGCTGGCGCTGCGCCTGGGCCGGGACGGCCGGATCGTGGCGCCGCGCGAGCTGGCCGAGAGCGCCCGGCAGGCCGCCGAGCAGGCGCTCGCGGCGTACGGCGAGTGAGCGCGGTGAGCCGGGCCGGCCGTACGGCGCGGCGCGAAGGACGAGGCGGCGAAGGATGACGATGGCGACCACCGTGCCGGGCCGGACCGCTCCGGTGCTCTTCAAGGCGGCCTGCCCCGACTGCCGGGGCCGCTTCGAACTCGCCTCGGACGCCTTCCGGCTGGCGATCGGCGCCAGCAGCCGCACCACCTTCTACTCCTTCACCTGCCCCGACTGCCGCCGCGCGGTGCGCAAACCGGCCGGCGAGCGGATCGTGGAGCTGCTCACCGGCGGCGGGGTCCGCACGCTGCGGCTGCACACGGGCTGACCGATAGGCTCGCCCCATGCTCTGGCCCATGATCGCAATCGCCCTCGGCTTCGCCGGGATCGCCGTGCTCGGCGTCCTCGCCGTCCGCGTCTTCGCCGAGGTGCGCCGGCTGGCCCGCCAGGTCGAGGCGACGTCGGGGCGGATCCAGCGGGCCGCGGAGGACCTGGAGCGGGCGGCGGTTCCGCTCGCGTCCCGGGTGCACGAGGCCGGCCGGGACTGAAGAGGTAGCCGGGGGCGTCGGCGCTCTGCTGCCGCGCCGGGCGGAGAGGTACCCTGCATCAGCGGTTCAGACAGCACGGCGTCCGCGGCAATCGCCAGTACGCGAGGGGATTGCCCGGCGTTCACCACCGAACGTTACGATCGTGCCAGCACCAGGAAGCCAGCCCGACCCCTATCGGCAGGCACCACAGCAGACGCCGCCCCGGCGAGAAGGTAGTCGCAGATGCTCAGCAACCTGAGGGCCCCCGAGATCATCCTGATCCTCGTCGTGATTGTGCTGCTCTTCGGCGCGAAGAAACTTCCGGACATGGCGCGGTCGCTCGGCAAGTCGGCCCGGATTCTCAAGAGTGAAGCCAAGGCGATGAAGAAGGACGGCGAGCCGGAGGGCGGTGCCGCGACCGGCACCACGTCCGAGGCGCCCGCCGACGCCGCGCAGCAGGCTCCTCGTACGATTCAGGCGGCGCCCGGTGATGTGAGCAGCTCCCGCCCGGTGGCCGAGCCGCACCGCACCAACCAGAGCTGAGCCGACCCGATCCAGCCGCACCGATCCGTTTCGGGAAAGGCTGACGCACGAGACGAGGACGTGGGTTGCCCAAGTCTGCCCGCAAGCAGGAGAAGGACCCCGAGGGGCGGATGCCGCTGGCGGCGCATCTGCGCGAGCTGCGCAACCGGCTGCTGAAGTCGGTGCTGGCGATGGGTGTGATCACCGTCATCGCCATGTGGCAGTACGACGCCATCGCCCACTTCATCACGGGGCCGGTCATCGATTCGGTCGGCTGCGCCAAGGGCAGCACGACCGGGCCGCGCCACCACCCCTGTGCCCAGGTCGTCGCGAACGGTCTGCTCGCACCGTTCACGATCATGCTCAAGCTCTCCCTCACGGCGGGCGTCGTCGGCGCCAGCCCGATCTGGCTCTACCAGCTCTGGGCCTTCCTCGCGCCGGGTCTGCACCGCCACGAGAAGAGGTACGCGCTGAGCTTCGTCGGCGCCGGGGTGCCGCTCTTCCTCGCAGGTGCCTACCTCGCCTACGCGGTGCTGCCCACGACGGCCGGTGCCCTGGTCGGCCTGACCCCGGAGGACTGGGCCAACTTCTTCCCGGCCGACGACTTCTTCGACATCGTCACCCGCATGATCGTGGTCTTCGGTCTCGCCTTCGAGCTTCCGCTGCTGCTGGTGCTGCTCAACTTCGGCGGGGTGCTGACCGGCGGCCGGATCCTGAGCTGGTGGCGGTTCATGGTGCTGGGCATCACGGTCTTCGCGGCCGTCGCCACCCCGACCGGTGACCCGCTGACCATGGGGCTGCTGGCCGCTCCGATCGTGGTGCTGTACTTCGGCGCCGCCGGCATCTGCCTGCTCAACGACCGCCGCCGCAAGCGGGGCAACCCGGACGCGGGACTGAGCGACGACGAGGCCTCGGAACTCGACCTGACGCCTTCCGCGGTCGGTGAGATCGAGTCGGTCTCCTCCGGCCGGATGCTGCCGGAGCAGGCGAGCGGCGACGCGTCCGACGGCGAGACGCGGCGCCGCGGCGGGTACGACGACGTGACGTGACGGCTGATTACCCGATGTGACACGGCGTCCTGGTGGGCGTGGGACGGTCCCTGTGCTCGACGAGCCGGGGGCCGTTCGCCGTGCGGGGCGGGGAGCGCGGGCGCGGTGGTCGCCGCGGGGGCACCGGGCCCCGCCCCGCCCCCGTTCCTGTGGCGGTGCACGGCACCGCCGGTGCCCGTTCGGTAAAGGGCCGCCATAAAGATCGGGTCGTTGTCAGAGGTGGCCGGTAGGCTCGTAAGCACGATGACCGAGGACATGTCCCCTGCTGAGCGCTATGCCGCCGCCAAGCTCCGGGCGGCCGAGCAGGCCACCGCACTCGCCCCTTTCCGAGAGATGTACGACTTCGGACTGGACCCGTTCCAGGTCGAGGCGTGCCAGGCCCTGGAGGCCGGCAAGGGCGTGCTGGTCGCGGCCCCCACCGGATCCGGAAAGACGATCGTCGGCGAATTCGCCGTCCACCTGGCCCTGGAGCAGGGCCGAAAATGCTTCTACACCACGCCCATCAAGGCGCTGTCCAACCAGAAGTACCAGGATCTGGTGAGGCGTTACGGCGCCGAGAAGGTCGGTCTGCTGACCGGCGACAACAGCGTCAACTCCGAGGCTCCGGTGGTCGTGATGACCACCGAGGTGCTGCGGAACATGCTCTACGCCGGCTCCCGGTCGCTGATCGGCCTCGGCTATGTGGTCATGGACGAGGTGCACTACCTCTCCGACCGCTTCCGCGGCGCCGTCTGGGAAGAGGTGATCATCCATCTCCCCGAGTCGGTGACCCTGGTGTCCCTGTCGGCGACGGTCTCCAACGCCGAGGAGTTCGGCGACTGGCTCGACACGGTCCGTGGTGACACGGCCGTGATCGTCTCCGAGCACCGCCCGGTGCCGCTGTGGCAGCACGTCCTCGCGGGCCGCCGGATATACGACCTCTTCGAGGAGCGGGACGGGCAGAGCGGCGGCCGCCGCGAGGTCAACCCCGATCTGGAGCGGCTGGCGCGGATGGAGAACAGCCGGCCGACATTCGGCCGGGACAAGCGCCGGGGCCGCAACCTGCGCGAGGCGGACCGCGAGCGGGAGCGGCGCCAGCGCGCCCGGATCTGGACCCCGAGCCGTCCCGAGGTCATCGACCGCCTCGACAACGAGGGCCTGCTGCCCGCGATCACCTTCATCTTCAGCCGCGCCGCCTGCGAGGCCGCCGTCCAGCAGTGCCTGTACTCGGGCCTGCGGCTCAACGACCAGGAGGGCCGCGAGGAGGTCCGCCGCATAGTGGAGGCGCGGACGGCCGGCATCCCGGACGACGACCTCCATGTGCTCGGCTACTTCGAGTGGCTGGAGGGCCTGGAGCGGGGCATCGCGGCGCACCACGCCGGCATGCTGCCGACGTTCAAGGAGGTCGTCGAGGAACTCTTCGTCAAGGGCCTCGTCAAGGCGGTCTTCGCCACCGAGACCCTGGCGCTGGGCATCAACATGCCCGCGCGGTCCGTGGTGTTGGAGAAGCTGGTGAAGTGGAACGGCGAGCAGCACGCCGACATCACGCCCGGCGAGTACACCCAGCTGACCGGCCGCGCCGGGCGCCGCGGGATCGACATCGAGGGCCATGCGGTGGTCCTGTGGCAGCGGGGGATGAACCCGGGCGCGCTGGCCGGTCTCGCGGGGACGCGTACCTATCCGCTGCGGTCCTCCTTCAAGCCGTCGTACAACATGGCGGTCAACCTCGTCTCGCAGTTCGGCAGGCACCGTTCGCGGGAGCTGCTGGAGATGTCCTTCGCGCAGTTCCAGGCCGATAAGTCGGTGGTCGGGATCTCGCGGCAGGTGCAGAAGAACGAGGAGGGGCTGGAGGGCTACCGCGGCTCGATGACCTGTCACCTCGGCGACTTCGAGGAGTACTCCCGGCTGCGGCGGGAGTTGAAGGAGCGGGAGACGGAGCTGGCCCGGCAGGGGGCGACCCAGCGGCGGGTGGCGGCAGCGGCGGCGCTGGAGAAGCTGAAGCCCGGCGACGTCATCCATGTGCCGACGGGCAAGTACGCCGGTCTCGCGCTGGTCCTCGACCCCGGTATGCCCTCGGGGCGGACCAACGGTCATCGCGGCTTCGAGGCGCAGGACGGCCCGCGGCCGCTGGTGCTGACCGCCGAGCGGCAGGTCAAGCGGCTGGCGTCGATCGACTTCCCGGTGCCGGTCGAGGCGCTGGACCGGATGCGGATCCCCAAGTCCTTCAACGCCCGCAGCCCGCAGTCGCGCCGCGACCTGGCCTCCGCGCTGCGCACGAAGGCCGGCCACCGGGTGCCGTCGCGGCACCGCAAGCCGCGCTCGGCGGCGGCCGACGACCGCGAGATCGCCCGGCTGCGCGCGGAGATCCGGGCGCACCCCTGCCACGGCTGCGCCGAGCGCGAGGACCACGCCCGCTGGGCGGAGCGCTACCACCGGCTGCTGCGGGACACCCGCCAGCTGGAGCGCCGGATCGAGGGGCGGACCAACACCATCGCCCGCACCTTCGACCGGATCTGCGCCCTGCTGACGCAGCTGGACTACCTGGAGGGCGACACCGTCACCGACGAGGGCCGCCGGCTGGCGCGGCTCTACGGCGAGCTGGATCTGCTGGCGAGCGAGTGCCTGCGCGAGGGCGTCTGGGAGGGTCTCGGCCCGGCGGAGCTGGCGGCCTGCGCCTCGGCGCTGGTGTACGAGGCCCGGCAGGCGGACGACGCGGTGGCGCCCAAGCTGCCGGCCGGCAAGGCCAGGGACGCGCTGGGCGAGATGGTCCGCATCTGGGGCCGGCTGGACGCCCTGGAGGAGGACCACAAGATCAACCAGGCGGAGGGCGTCGGCCAGCGCGAGCCGGACCTCGGCTTCGCCTGGGCCGCCTACCGCTGGGCCTCCGGCTTCGGCCTCGACGAGGTGCTCCGGGAGGCGGAGATGCCCGCCGGTGACTTCGTCCGCTGGTGCAAGCAGCTGATCGATGTCCTCGGCCAGATCGCGGCCGCGGCCCCGCCCGGCGGTACGGTCGCCCGGACGGCCCGCAAGGCCATGGACGGTGTGCTGCGCGGCGTGGTGGCGTACTCGTCGGTGGGCTGAGCGGCCGGACCCGACGGCAGTTGACGGCGCCGCACCCCGCACGTCCGGCGGTGCGGCGCCGTCGTGCTGCCGTCGGGCCGGGGGACGCCGATGACGATGCCTGCCGGCCGGCAGGCGGCCACGCGCGCCGGGCCGACCCCGGCCCGCTCCGCGTCGCGCTCGGCGACCTCCTCGTGCACGATCGGGGTGTCGTGCCGGCCGAAGCCGATGTGGTCACGGATGGCCGGCCGCTGCTGAGGGCGCATGGGCTCAGTGAGACGGGCGGTCGGCTGCGCCGTCGGCCAATTCCCATGGCGGCACGGGGAGTTCACACGGCCCGGACGACCGGATGCGGCCGCCGGGGTCGGGGAAGGCTGGCGCCATGACTGCGACAGGGGACGAGGGGGCCGCTCCGGTGCGGCGGTTCGGAAAGCTCATCAGGCTGCGCCCGGAACACCGTGCGGAGTACCTGCGGTTGCACGCGGAGGTCTGGCCGGAGGTGCTGGCGATGATCTCCGCCTGCCATCTCCGCAACTACTCCATCTTCCTGGAGGGCGATCTGCTGTTCTCGTACGCCGAGTACGTCGGCGAGGACTACGCCGCCGATATGGCCAAGATGGCCGCCGACCCGGTGACCCGGCGGTGGTGGCAGCTCACCGACCCCTGCCAGGAGCAGACCGGGGGCGCCGTGCCGGGGGAGTGGTGGACTCCGATGCGGGAGGTCTTCCACCACGACTGAGCCGGCCGGCGCCCCGGACGGGCAGGGTCAGGAGGCCGCCGCCGCGGCGGACTCCTGCTCGGCCTCGACCTGCTGGTTCCACTCGCGCTTGCCGGCCTGCCAGCCGTCCTCGTCGTGGCCGGTGCGCCAGTAGCCGGAGATGGACAGGGCCTCGCGGGGGATCGCGTGCTCGACGCGGAGCAGGCGGCGCAGCTCCTTCACGAATCCGGCCTCGCCGTGCACGAACGCCTGGACCCGGCCGGCCGGGAACTCCAGTGCCGCCACGGCGGCGACCAGTGCGCTGCCGACCGGCGCGGCCCCGCGGTGCAGCCAGCTGATCTCGGCGCCGGCCGGCGCCGCCAGCTCCTGCTGCTCCTCCGGCCCCGCCACCTCGATGAAGGCGTGCACCGGCACCCCGGCCGGCATCCGGGCGAGGGAGGCCGCGATGGCCGGCAGCGCGCTCTCGTCGCCCGCCAGCAGGTGCCAGTCGGCGCTCGCCTCGGGGACGTAGGCGCCGCCGGGTCCGAGCAGGTGGATCTCGTCGCCGGGCTTCGCCGCGGCCGCCCACGGCCCGGCCAGGCCCTCGTCGCCGTGCACCACGAAGTCCACGGTCAGCTCGCGGGTCGCGGCGTCCCAGGCGCGGACGGTGTAGGTACGGGTGCTGGGCCACTGGTGGCGCGGGAAGTCCGCGCGGATCCGCGCGATGTCGAACGGCTCGGGGTAGTGGACGCCGGGCTGCGGAAAGACCAGCTTCACGTAGTGGTCGGAGTACTCGCCCGCCGCGAACTCCGCCAGCCCCTCACCGCCCAGCACCACGCGGACCATGTGCGGGGTGAGCTGCTCCGTGCGCTGCACCCGGGCGCGGTGCAGGCTGGGCTTGGTGCGGGACGAACGCTCTGCTGCCACGGCAATCTCCCCTGATACGCGATTTATTAGGCATACCTAACCTAACAGGTGTCAGCGGCCGAGGGTCAGGAGCAGCCGCTGCAGGGCGCCGCCGAGGCCCCACCGGGCGGCCAGCGCCTCCAGGCGCTCGGGGTCGGCCGGTTCGGCGGGCAGGGCGGCGTCGACGGCGGGGACGGGCACGTCGGTGGCCACCTGTACGACCTTCGGGGCGACGGCGACATAGGGGCGCGCCTCCAGCAGCCGCTTGCGCTGGGCGGGGGTCACCTTCGAGGCGGGGTCGTCGGCGGCGGCCATGATGCCCGCCAGGTCGCCGTAGGAGGCCAGCAGTTTGGCGGCGGTCTTCTCGCCGATCCCCGGTACGCCCGGCAGGCCGTCGCTGGGGTCGCCGCGCAGCAGCGCCAGGTCGGCGTAACCGGGGCCGTCCACGCCGTACTTCTCGCGCAGCAGCGCCTCGTCGGTGACCTGGAGGGTGCCGACGCCCTTGAGGGGATACAGGATGCGGATGCCGCGCCGGTCGTCGACGAGCTGGAAGAGGTCGCGGTCGCCGGTGACGATGTCCACCGGGCCCGTGGCCTGTGCGGTGAGGGTGCCGATGACGTCGTCGGCCTCGTAGCCGGCCGCCCCGACGCGGGCGATGCCCAGGGCGTCCAACACCTCCTCGATGACCGGGACCTGCGGCGAGAGGGTGTCGGGGATCTCCTCCTCGTCGGGCCCGGCGGAGCCGGCAGGGGCCTCCTCGGCGACCCGGTGCGCCTTGTACGAGGGGATCAGGTCGACCCGCCACTGGGGGCGCCAGTCGAAGTCCATGCAGGCGACCAGGTCGTCGGGGTGGTGGTCCTGGACGAGCCGGGCGATGAAGTCCAGCAGGCCGCGTACCGCGTTCACCGGGGTGCCGTCCGGAGCCTTGACCGATTCCGGTACCCCGAAATAGGCGCGGAAGTAGAGAGAGGCGGTGTCGAGGAGCATCAGGCGTCGTGTCACATCCCGCATCTTGCCGTATGCCCCATACGTCACGCGGCTGTGAGCTGAATCACTGCATTGTTTGAGCCAGATAAAGAAGGGCAGGCGCGCAGCCGGAGTGGACCCGATCGAGATTCAACTATTCGGGCGGTGGAGGCGGGCGGAACCCGTGCCGCTCCGCGACCTGGCTACGGGGGTGGCAGGTCGTCATACAACTGACAAGAGAGGTATATGTGTCCAGGCTGCAAGCCGAGCACCTGTACAAAGTGTTCGGCAGACGACCCGAGGACGCGGTCCGCAGGCTCGAAGCCGGCGCCGGCCGGGAGGAGCTGCGGGCCGAAGGCACCACGGCCGCGGTGATCGACGCCTCCATCGAGGTGGACGAGGGCCAGATATTCGTCGTCATGGGCCTGTCCGGATCGGGCAAGTCCACCCTGCTGCGCACGCTCAACGGGCTGCTGGAGCCGACATCGGGGACCGTACGCTTCGACGGCCAGGACCTCACCTCGCTCAGCGACCGGGAACTGCGCAAGGTCCGCTCCGAGAAGATCTCCATGGTCTTCCAGCACTTCGCGCTCTTCCCGCACCGCAGCGTGCTGGAGAACGCCGCCTACGGCCTCGAGGTACAGGGCGTACCGCGCGCCGAGCGCACCGCCCGCGCCACCGAGGCGCTCGAACTCACCGGACTCAAGGGCTGGGAGAAGTCCTGGCCCGACGAGCTGTCCGGCGGTATGCAGCAGCGGGTGGGCCTGGCCCGGGCGCTGGCCACCAACGCCGACCTGCTGCTGATGGACGAGTCCTTCAGCGCGCTCGACCCGCTGATCCGCCGCGACATGCAGGACCAGCTGCTGGAGCTGCAGAAGTCGCTGAAGAAGACGATCGTCTTCATCACCCACGACCTCAACGAGGCCATGCGCCTCGGCGACCGGATCGCCGTGATGCGCGACGGCCGGATCGTGCAGATCGGCAGTGCCGAGGACATCCTCGTCACCCCGGCCAACGACTATGTCGCCTCCTTCACCCAGGACGTGGACCGCACCCGGGTGCTGACCGCGGGCGCGATCATGACCGAGGTCGGGACGGTGCTCGGCGCCACGGCCCCGGACGGCACGAAGCTCGCCACCGCGGCGGAGTTCCGGGCCGCGGCGCCCGCCGTGGTCGGGACCGACACCCCGCTGGTCGAGCTGTTCACGCCCTGCTCGGCCGGCAGCGTTCCGGTCGCCGTGACCGATGAGCAGGGCTCGCTGGTCGGCGCCGTGACGGCCGAGCGGCTGCTCTCCGTCCTCGGGGAGGCCGCGGAGCAGGGCCCGGCCCCGGCCGGCTCCGTCCCGGCCGAGGCCGGCGGCGCGACGGCCGCCGGGCGGACGCCGGAGACGAAGACATCGGTGGCGAAGACCGCCGCGCACACGTCCGGGGACGCGGACACGGACCACGACCCCGAGGACAAGGTGAGCGCCGGTGCCTAGGATCCCGATAGGCAGTTGGGCCGACAGCCTCGTCGAGTGGCTGCGGGACCATGCCGAGTGGCTCTTCCACTTCGTCACGACCGTGCTGGGCGGCTTCTACGACGGCATCCTCACGGTCCTCTCCGGCCCCGAGCCGCTGCTCCTGACCGGCATCTTCGCGGTGATCGCCTGGTGGCTGCGGGGTCTGCCCGCCGCCGTGCTGACCTTCATCGGCTTCGCGCTGATCGATTCGATCGAGCAGTGGCACCAGACCATGCAGTCGCTCTCGCTGGTGCTCGTGGCCTGCATCATCACCGTCGCGGTCGCCGTACCCCTCGGTGTCTGGGCGGCCCGCAACCGCGCCGTGAGCGGGGCGGTGCGCCCGGTCCTGGACCTGATGCAGACGATGCCGGCGATGGTCTACCTGATCCCCGGCATCCTCTTCTTCGGCCTGGGAGCGGTCCCCGGCATCGTCTCGACCATCGTCTTCTCCATGCCGCCCGCGGTCCGCATGACCGAACTGGGCATCCGGCAGGTGGACGCTGAACTGGTCGAGGCGGCCGACGCGTTCGGCACCCATCCGCGGCGCACGCTCTTCCGCGTCCAGCTGCCGCTCGCCCTGCCGACGATCATGGCCGGTATCAACCAGGTCATCATGCTGGCGCTGTCCATGGTCGTCATCGCGGGCATGGTCGGCGGCGCCGGTCTCGGCGGCACCGTCTACCTCTCGCTCAGCTCGGTCGATGTGAAGCTGGGCGCGGAGGGCGGCCTCGCGGTCGTCATCCTCGCGGTGTACCTGGACCGGATGACCAGCGCGCTCAACCAGCGGGTCTCCCCGCTCGGCCGGCGCGCGCTGGCCAAGGCGCAGGCCGCGCTCGGCGGCCTGAAGTTCCTCCGGTGGAAGCCCGCGACCTCCCTGGCGACGGTCGCCGTGGTCGTGCTCGCGCTGGTCGCCGGCGGGATGAGCGTCCTGGGCAAGGACAAGGGCGGCGCTGCGGCGGGCACCGACGGCAACGGCCGGCCCGTCAGCCTCGGCTACGTCAACTGGGACGAGGGCAAGGCCACCACCTTCCTGTGGAAGGAGATCCTCGAACAGCGCGGGTACAAGCCCAGGGTCCAGGCCCTGGACGCCGGGCCGCTCTTCACCGGCCAGGCCCGCGGCGACATCGACGTGCAGACCAATGCCTGGCTGCCGACGACCCACGCGGAGTACTGGAAGAAGTACAAGGACAAGCTGGAGGACCTGGGCGCCTGGTACGACAAGACCTCCCTGGAGATCGCGGTCCCGTCGTACATGAAGGGCATCACGTCCCTCGACGACCTCAAGGGCAAGGGCGGCACCTTCGGCGGCAAGATCGTCGGCATCGAGCCGGGCGCGGGCGAGATGAAGCTGCTCAAGGAAAAGGTTCTCAAGGACTACGGCCTGGGCGGCGAGTACAAGGTCATGGAGTCGAGCACCTCGTCCATGCTCACCGAGCTGGACCGCTCGATCCACGACAAGAAGCCGATCGCCGTCACGCTGTGGTCGCCGCACTGGGCCTACGACAAGTACAAGCTGACCAAGCTCAAGGACCCCAAGGGCTCCTTCGGCTCCGGGGACAGCCTGCACATGCTGGGCCGCAAGGGCTTCTCCAAGGACGAGCCCCAGGTCGCCCACTGGATGAAGAACTTCCACCTGGACGAGAAGCAGCTCACCAGCCTGGAGAACGAGGTCAAGAACGCCGGCACCGGGCACGAGCAGGACGGCGTGCGCGCCTGGCTCAAGCAGCACCCGGGCCTGGTCAACAAGCTGGCGCCGTCCGCCAAGGCCGACTACGCCAAGGGCAAGGACGCCGGGAAGACCCCGACGCTGGGCTACCCGGCCTGGGACGAGGGCATCGCCACCACGTACCTCTGGAAGAACATCCTGGAGAAGCGGGGCTACCGGCCCAAGCTCCAGAACCTCGACGTCGGCCCGATGTGGACCGGCCTGTCGACGGGGCAGATCGACGTCGAGACCGACGCCTGGCTCCCGGTGGCGCAGAAGCAGTACTGGGACAAGTACAAGAAGGATCTCGTCGACGTCGGCGCGTGGTACGACAAGACCTCGCTGGAGATCGCCGTACCGTCCTACGTCAAGGGCGTGAAAACCCTCGACGACCTGCGCAAGCACAAGGACACCTTCGGCGGAAAGATCATCGGGATCGAGCCGGGCACCGGCGAGATGAAGCGCCTCAAGAGCGTGGTGTCCCCGGCGTACGGGCTGGACGGCTTCGACGTCACCGAGGCCGGCACCAGCGCCATGCTCACCGAGCTGGAGCGGGCGTACGCCAAGAAGGAGCCCATCGCGGTGGTCCTGTGGTCCCCGCACTGGGCGTACAGCAAGTACCACCTCACCAAGCTCAAGGACCCGCAGGGCACGTGGGGCGCCAACAACCAGATCAAGACGATCGGCAACAAGAGCTTCCCGGGCAAGTTCCCGGAGTTCCACCGCTGGTTGAAGAACTGGAAGATGAGCGCCGATGACCTCGGCAGCCTGGAGAAGGACATCCAGGCAGCGGGCAAGGGCAATGAGGACAAGGGAGTCGAGAAGTGGATCGATGCCCATCCGGGCATCGTCGACAAGATGGCACCCGTGAAGTAGTCCCCGGCGAAATCCCCTTCACCGCGGCGGGCCCCGCCACCGGAAATCCGGTGGCGGGGCCCGGTCGTTTCCGGGCCGCGGTGCGGAATGCACTGAGGAATACGATGCGGAGTGCCGTGCGTACGGATCAACGGCGCGGCGGGAGCTCCCTCAGAACTTGCGGCACAGGAGCCTGAAGCTCTCGATCTTGGCCCCGTGGTACTTCCCCGGCACGTCCAGCGCATAGATCCGGTATTTCACCGAGCGCAGTCCGGTGGGGGTGACCCGGTCGCTCAGAAGAGGGTTCCTGCGACCGAAATCCTGGGTCCAGACGTGGTGCCCCTTACCCGGGATCTTGAACTTGTGCACGATGTGGCCGACGGCCTTGGACGTGATGATGACTTCCTGGCCCTTGCCGCAGCGCTTGTAGCCACCCTCCTTCTCGGTGGCGTGCGCGGCGCCCGGGGCGAGGAGCAGGGTGGCACCGGCGGCGGCCAGCACCGCAGCGATCTTCTTCTTCATGCGGGGGATCACCGGTTTCCCTTCACGCTGCAGAATCCGTACACCTTGACCAGGTTCTTCTTGGTGCCCCAGACCGAGGTCACCTTCCAGTAGACCTGGTCCCGCCAGGTCGGAATGGCCTTGGACGAGATGCCGGACGGGTCGTTCCAGTACTCCTGGGTGTGCACTTTCCCGCTCGGCACCCGCCAGCTGACCCGGAACTTCGCGGCGCCCTTGACGTAGATGAACGCGGTGTCATAGGCGCCCGGGCATCCCGTGCTGCCCGATTTGGAGTGGAAACCCTTGACCGGTGCGGCCTGTGCCGGCGCGCTGAGCGCCACAGGGGAAACGAGTGCGAGACCCGTGGCCAACACGCTGAGGAGCGTGCCCTTTCGGCGGTGGCTGTGCATACAGAAAATCTCTCTGTTCTCCCTCGGGATGTGTGATCGACTCAGGTCGACCCTAGGGAGACGAGGACGGTCCCCGCTATTGTCCGAAGGGGAACAACCACCCGCCGGCGAGGTCGCTTTGCGTACGCTGGCGCCATGACGATCCGCACTCCGCCGCGCCGCGTGGTCTCGCTCGTGCCCTCGCTGACCGAGGCGGTCGCACGGACCGCTCCCGGCCTGCTGGTGGGGGCCACCGACTGGTGCAGCGAGCCGGCCGGGCTGGACGTCGTACGCATCGGCGGCACCAAGAACCCGGACACCGCGCGGATCGCCGCCCTCGCCCCCGACCTCGTCCTCGCCAACGAGGAGGAGAACCGGGAGCCGGACCTCGCCGCGCTGCGCGCCGCCGGGCTCACGGTGCTGGTCACCGAAGTGCGGACGCTGCCGCAGGCGTTCACGGAGCTGGCGCGGGTGCTCGTCGACGGCTGCGGGCTGGCCAGGCCCGCGTGGCTGGACGCCGCGCAGGGCGCCTGGCGCGCGCTGCCGGTCCCGGCGGCGGAGCGGACGGCCGTGGTACCCATCTGGCGCCGGCCGTGGATGGTCCTGGGGCGCGACACCTTCGCCGGTGACCTGCTGGCGCGCCTGGGCGTCCGCAATCTCCACGCGGAGCACGCCGAGCGCTATCCCCGTGTCCCGCTCGACGACCTCCGCTCGGGTGGCGCCGACCTGGTGGTGCTGCCCGACGAGCCCTACCGCTTCAGCGCCGGGGACGGCCCCGAGGCGTTCCCCGGCCTGCCCGCCGCGCTGGTGAGCGGCCGGTATCTGACCTGGTACGGGCCGTCCCTGGTGGACGCTCCGGCGGTACTCGCCGAGGCCCTGGCCGGGGCCCGGTGAGCGGGCGGCGCACGGCCGTCAGGCGGTGACCGGGCGGGGCGGCGCCAACAGGTGTCCGCGGGCCAGGCCGATGGCGGTGCGGGTGCCGGCCACCGCCACGGCGGCGGCGAGGAGCACGAACAGGCCCACCGCGAGGGCGTCGAAGGCGCCCAGGCCGGTGCTCCGGACCAGGCCCGCGGCGCCGGTGACGCAGGTCCCGAGCGGGAAGGTGAAGCCCCACCAGGTCATCGCGAAGCCCATGCCGTTGCGGACGGCGCGCACCACCATCGCGGTCGCGAGCGCCAGCCAGAGGAGGGCGAAGCCCATCACCGGGACGCCGTAGAGCACCGCGAAGGCTCCCATGGCGTGCGCGGCGGAGGCGTCCACGGCGCCCGGTGCCGCATGGGCGAGGTTGGCCAGCGCGGTGGTGGACTGCCCCAGCGGGCCCAGGACCAGGAAGAGCGTGGGGGTGAGCGCGAGGGGGAGCGGGCCGTGGTGGATCAGCCGGGACATCACGAGCGGCAGGACGAGCAGCGTGGCCAGCAGCGACATGCCGAACAGGGCGTAACAGGAGAACAGCAGGGCCGCCCGCCACTGGCCGGCCGGCAGGTGCGGCACCAGGGCCGGGCCGGTCGCCGCCGAGACCATGGGGGCGACCAGCGGCAGCAGCCAGACGGGCGAGGCGCTGCCGGGCTCGATGCGGTGCCGGGTCACCATCAGATACGGGACACCCGCCGCGCACAGCAGGCCGAGGAGGGTGCCCAGGACCCACAGCACGGCGTCGGCGGCCACCGCGGCCGGTTCGCCGATGACCTCCCGGCCCACGGCGAGCGTGCCGCCGCCCACCGCCAGCAGGGCCATCGCCGCACAGCCGTAGAACGGCGCGACGGCCGGGTCGAGCAGGTGGCGGCGCGCCTGGTCGCCGTGCCGGGCCCAGTGCGCGGCCCGCGCGGCCAGCAGCGTCAGCAGCATCAGCGCCGACAGCGCCCAGATGACCCGGCAGGCGACGCGCAGGCCGGGGACGTCGAGTGGCAGTACCGCGCCGGCATTGGCGACGATGGCGGTGCCCATGACGGCGGCGTACCAGTTCGGCCCGAGGTGGCGGACCGAGGCCGCGGTGCCGGGTGCGCCGGGGCCGGCGGCGGTGCTGCGGGAGCGGGTGTGCGCGAGGGTTGCCATGGGACCAGCGTCGTCGCCCCGGACGGCCGCCACCAGGGACCTCGTGTCTATGAGGGCATAAGCTGGGGTTATGTGCAGGGGAACTTATGGGTGGTGAGAACGGGCCGGCCGCCGTGCCGCTTTCGCACCGGGTCCCGGACCTCGGGGCGCTGGAGCTGCTGCTCGCCGTCGCGCGGCTCGGCAGCCTGGGGCGCGCGGCCCGGGCGCGGGGCATCTCCCAGCCCGCCGCCAGCAGCCGTATCCGGTCGATGGAGCGGCAGTTGGGGGTGGCGCTGGTCGAACGCTCGCCGCGCGGCTCCCGGCTGACGGACGCCGGCGCGCTGGTGACGGACTGGGCGCGCCGGGTGGTGGAGGCCGCCGAGGCGTTCGACGCGGGTGCGCAGGCGCTGCGGGGGCAGCGCGACTCCCGGCTGCGGGTCGCGGCCAGCATGACCATCGCCGAGTACCTGCTGCCGGGGTGGCTGATCGCCCTGCGCGCCCAGCGGCCCGGCACCGCCGTCTCGCTGCTCGCGGGCAATTCCAGCGTGGTGGCCGGGCGGTTGCTGGGCGGCGAGGCGGACCTCGGCTTCGTCGAGGGGCTGGAGATACCGGAGGGGCTGGACGGGACGGTCATCGGGCACGACCGGCTGGTGGTGGTCGCCGCCCCGTCCCACCCCTGGGCCCGGCGCCGTACGGAGCTGACCGCCGCCGAACTCGCCGGCACCCCGCTGATCCTGCGCGAGCGGGGCTCGGGGACCCGCCAGGTGCTGGACGCGGCGCTCGCCCGGCACGGCGGGCTGGCCGCACCGCTGCTCGAACTCGCCTCCACCACCGCGGTGAAGGCGGCCGTGGTGAGCGAGGCGGCGCCCTCGGTCCTCAGCGAGCTGGCCGTCGGCGAGGAGCTGACCGCGCGCCGGCTGGTGGAGGTTCCGGTGGGCGACCTGCGGCTCACCCGCGCGCTGCGGGCGGTGTGGCCCACCGGTCAGCGGCCGGTGGGCCCGGCCCGCGAACTGCTGGGGCTGACCCGCGGGACGCCGTGACCGGGCCGCCGGGGGCCGCCGGTGGCCCGGCCCGTTCCGGTCACTTGACGGCGGCCGCCTCGCGCGCCGCCGCCACCAGGGCGTCCATCACCCGGGTGTCGTCGCCGGCCTCCGGGTGCCACTGCACCGCCAGGGTGAAGCCGTAGGCGCCCGGGAGTTCCAGTGCCTCGATGGTGCCGTCCTCCGCGTAGGCGGAGGGCACCAGCCCGCGGCCGATCCGGTCCACGGCCTGGTGGTGGTAGGTCGGCACGGCGACCGGCTCGGGCAGCGTGCGGCCCAGCAGGGTTCCGGGGACCGGCTTGATGTCGTGGCGGTCGAAGACGCCGGGGGCCCCGGCGTGCCCGTCGAGGTGCTGGACGAGGGTGCCGCCCAGCACCACGTTCAGCAGTTGCAGCCCGCGGCAGATGCCCAGCAGCGGGACGCCGCCCGCCAACGCCGCCTCGATCAGGGCCAGTTCCCAGGCGTCCCGGTCCAGGGCGGGCGGGCCGGTCCGGGGGTGCGGCTCCGCGCCGTAGCGGGCCGGCTGGACGTCCGCGCCGCCCGCGATCACCAGCCCGTCCAGCCGGGCGACGGCCGCGGCGGCCGCGGCCGGGTCGTCCGGCGGCAGCAGCGCGGCCAGCCCGCCCGCGCGCTGCACCAGCTTCGGGTAGCCGGCGGGTACCAGCGCGGCGGGCAGGTTCCACACCCCCCACCGGGCCTCTTCCTGGTACGTGCTGATGCCGATGAGGGGCTGGGACATGGGGCGGGGTCCTCCGTGGTCGGTGCGGTCCGTGCGGTGCGGGGACGGGCGGGGCCGGCCGGGGATGCCCCGGCCGGCCGTCGCTGCGCCCCGAGGGTGCGGGTCAGGTGCGTTCGAGCTCCGCCTCGGCCGCCGCCAGTGCGGCGAACTCCTCCTCGGGGGCCGCGGCCACCAGGCGGTGGCGGGAGTAGAAGGCGAAGTAGGCGAGCGCGACGACGTAGACGCCGAGGGCGATGAAGGCGGCCTCCTTGTCGACCAGGAACGTCGCCACCAGCGCCGAGCAGGCCAGGACGAACGCGACGGACGAGGTCAGCATGCCGCCGGGGGTGCGGTAGGGGCGGGGCAGGCCCGGCTCGCGGCGGCGCAGCACGATGTGCGAGAGCGCCATCAGCGCGTAGGAGATGGTGGCGCCGAAGACCGCGACGTTGAGCATCCGGGCGCCGTCGCCGGTCGCCGCGGCGAGTCCGAAGCCCAGCGCCCCGGGCACCAGCAGCCCCAGGTAGGGGGCCTTGCGGCGGCTGGTCAGGGAGAGGAAGCGGGGCAGGTAACCGGCCCGGGAGAGCGCGAAGAGCTGGCGCGAACCGGCGAAGATGAGGGAGAAGAAGGACGCGACCAGGCCCGCGAGACCGGCGTAGTTGACGATCCGGCTGACGGTGGTCGGCGTGCCGTGCGGCTGCAGCGCCTGGACCAGCGGGTCGCCCACCGACTGGATCGCGGCCGAGCCGCGCGCCCCGGTGGCGGCGACGAAGGTGATCAGGGCCAGCACCAGCAGGATGCCCATCGCGGCGGCCATCGCCTTGGGCAGCGAACGGGCCGGGTCCTTGGTCTCCTCGGCCGCCAGCGGTACGCCCTCGACGCCGAGGAAGAACCACATGCCGAACGGGAAGGCCGCCCAGATGCCCAGAACGCCGAACGGCAGCCAGGAGTTGGCCCCGAAGGCGCTGGCCTTCACCGGGATGTCGTTGAGGGTGTCCACATGGAAGTCGGTCAGCGCGGCGATCGCGAAGACGACGATCGCGGCGACGGCTATGGCGGTGACGATCAGGCTGAAGCGCAGCGCCTCGCCCACGCCCCACAGGTGGATCCCGATGAAGATCGCGAAGCAGGCGAGGTAGACCGGCCAGCTGGAGTGCAGGCCGAAGAGGCCGAGCGATTCGACGTAGTCACCGATGAAGATGGAGATCGCGGCGGGCGCCAGTACGTATTCGATCAGGATCGCGGTGCCGGTCAGGAAGCCGCCCCAGGTGCCCAGGGCGCGCCGGGCGAAGCCGTAGCCGCCGCCGGCGGTCGGCAGGATCGAGGCCAGCTCCGCCAGCGCGAAGACCAGACAGGTGTACATCAGGCCCATCAGGACGGCGGCGATCGCCAGGCCGCCGAAGCCGCCCTGCGCCAGACCGTTGTTCCATCCCGAGAAGTCGCCGGAGACGACATAGGCGACGCCCAGGCCGGTCAGCAGCAGGGGGCCCGCGCTGCCGCGGCGCAGTGTCCGCCGCTCCAGATAACTCTCGTCGGGCGACGCGCCGCCCGAGGGCCCGGTGGGCGGTGCGGTCTGCGATTCCACGTTGTCGGCCATGAGCCGCTCCTGCCTCGCCGAGGGGATGAGCAATGGTTTAGCCGCATACCTTTGCTGGCGGGTCGGCTCAGCGCAAGACCTGGAGGTAAAAGAATGGTGAACGCGCGCCCACGGTCCCCGGGCGGGCGCGCAGGGTGACGGGGCGGTCAGGGGGAGGGCGCGGTCAGGAAGCCCCGCAGCAGCGCCGCGGTCCCGCAGCAGTGCTCGCGCATCACCTCGCGCGCACCGTCCGCGTCACCCTCCAGTACCGCCTCCACCAGCGCGGCGTGCTGGGCCTGGGAGTGCTCCAGGTTCCGCACCAGCAGCGGAATGCAGTCCAGGAGGTCGTTCACGCTCGCCCGCACCGCCGCGTACTGCGCCGCCAGCGAGGGTGACCCGGACAGCTCCGCGAGGGTCAGGTGCAGCAGGGTGTCGCGCCGGCGGTAGTCGGCGAGCGGCGCGTCCTGGGTCGCGGCGAGCGCCGCCCGCAGCCGGTCGCTCTGCTGGTCGGAGAGCCCGTGGGCCGCGCACAGCCCGGCCGCGCCCACCTCCAGCACCTCCCGGAAGCGCAGGGTGTCCTCGACGTCGGTCTTCCCGATCCTGCGGCGCAGCTCCGCCTCGCCCGGGTTCCCGGTGCGCATCCGCACGAACGTGCCGCCGTAGCGCCCGCGCCGGCTCTCCACCAGGCCCTCGTCCTGCAGCACCTTCAGCACCTCGCGCAGGGTGACCCGGCTGATCTGCAGCCGCTCGGCCAACTCGCGCTCGGCGGGCAGCCGTTCGCCCTGGGGCACCAGACCGAGCCGGACGACCTGGAGTATCTGCTCCAGCGCCTCCTCGAAACCGTTGCCCGCCCGTACCGGTCGCAGTACGGGTGCCAGCCGGTCGTCAGCGCCGTCCATCGGCACCCCTTCCCAATCAATGGTTCGTGTGCCTACCTTATGCACTCCGGATGCAGTGACAGGAGGCAACACCGTGGCAGACCGCACGCCCCCGCTCTCCGTCGAGGAGCTCAGAGTCCTCGTCGACACCGGGGAGATCGACACTGTCGTCCTCGCCTTCACCGACATGCAAGGCAGGCTCCAGGGCAAGCGGTTCGCGGCCCGATACTTCCTCGACACCGTCCTCGACCACGGCACCGAGGGCTGCAACTACCTCCTCGCCGTGGACGTCGACCTCAACACCGTCGAGGGCTATGAAATGTCCTCGTGGGAGCGCGGCTACGGCGACTTCGCCATGCACGGCGACCCCGGCACGCTGCGCCGCACCCCCTGGAACCCCGGCACCGCCCTGATCACCGCCGACCTCGCCTGGCACGACCGCTCCCCGGTCGCCGCCTCGCCCCGGCAGATCCTGCGCCGCCAGCTCGACCGGCTCGCCGAGCGCGGCTGGAGCGCCTACGCCGGCACCGAGCTGGAGTTCATGCTCTTCAAGGACTCCTACGAGGACGCCTGGTCCCGCGGCTACCGCGGCATGAACCCCGCCAACCAGTGGAACGGCGACTACTCCGTCCTCGGCACCGGCCGGGTCGAGCCCGTTCTGCGCCGGATCCGCAACGAGATGGGCGCGGCCGGGATGACCGTCGAGTCCGCCAAGGGCGAGTGCAACCTCGGCCAGCACGAGATCGTGTTCGTCTACGACGAGGCGCTCGCCACCTGCGACCAGCACAGCATCTACAAGACCGGCGCCAAGGAGATCGCCGCCCAGGAGGGCATGTCGCTCACCTTCATGGCGAAGTACGACGAGCGCGAGGGCAACTCCTGTCATATCCACCTCTCGCTGCAGGACGAGGACGGCCGGCCGGTGCTGGCCGACGACGACGGCCCGTACGGCATGTCGAAGACCATGCAGCACTTCCTGGCCGGCCAGGTCGCCGCCATGCGTGACTTCACGCTCTTCTACGCCCCCAACATCAACTCCTACAAGCGCTTCCGTCCCGGCTCCTTCGCGCCCACCGCCGTCGCCTGGGGGCCCGACAACCGCACCTGCGCCCTGCGGGTGGTCGGCCACGGCCGCGCCCACCGGCTGGAGAACCGCCTGCCCGGCGGCGATGTGAACCCCTACCTCGCGGTCGCCGGCATGGTCGCGGCCGGCCTGTACGGCATAGAGCACGAGCTGGAGCTGCCCGAGGCGACCACCGGCAACGCCTACAACGGCGACGCCGCGCACGTCCCCACCACGCTGCGCGAGGCCGCCGAGCTGTGGGAGCGCAGCCCGATCGCCCGCGAGGCCTTCGGCGACGAGGTCGTCGACCACTACCGCCACATGGCCCGCGTCGAGCAGGACGCCTACGACGCCGCCGTCACGGACTGGGAGCGCTTCCGCTCCTTCGAGCGCATGTAAGGACCGCACGTGTTGCACGAGCTGAACATTCTCAACCCGGCCACCGAGGAGGTGGTGGCCACCGTCCCCACCACCTCCCCCGAAGAGGTCGACGCCGCGGTCCGCCGGGCGGCCGCGGCCCAGGAGTCCTGGGCCGCGGTGGCACCCGGCGACCGGGCGCGCCTCCTGCGCCGCTTCGCCGACGTCGTCGACGCCCACATCGAGCCGCTCGCCGCGCTCGAACTGAAGGAGGCCGGCCACCCGCTGGGCAACGCCCGGTGGGAGGCGGGCAACGTCCGCGACCTGCTGCACTACGCGGCCGGGGGAGTGGAGCGCCTGACCGGCACCCAGATCCCGGTCGCCGGCGGCCTGAACATCACCGTCCAGGAACCGCTGGGCGTGGTCGCGGTCATCGCGCCCTGGAACTTCCCGATGCCGATCGCCGCCTGGGGCACCGCCCCCGCGCTCGCGGCCGGCAACGCCGTCCTCCTCAAGCCCGCCGAGACCACCCCGCTCACCGCGCTCCGGCTCGCCGAACTCGCCCTGGAGGCCGGCCTGCCCGAGGGCCTCTTCCAGGTCCTGCCCGGCGAGGGGCGGGTCACCGGCACCGCGCTGGTGGACCACCCCGGCGTCGCCAAGGTCGTCTTCACCGGCTCCACCACCACCGGCCGGCACATCGCCGCCCGCTGCGCCGCGCAGACCAAGCGGCTCACCCTCGAACTCGGCGGCAAGAGCCCCAACATCGTCTTCGCCGACGCGGACATCGAGGCCGCGGCGGCCGCCGCCCCCGGCTCCTTCCTCGACAACACCGGCCAGGACTGCTGCGCCCGCAGCCGCATCCTCGTCCAGCGCTCCGTCTACGACCGCTTCCTGGAGCTGCTGGAGCCCGCGGTCAAGGCGTTCACCGTCGGCGACCCGGCCGACCCCGCCACCCAGATGGGGCCGCTGATCTCCGCCGCCCAGCGCGAGCGGGTCCGGTCCTTCGTCCCTGAGGACGCCCCGGCCGCCATCCGCGGCGAGGCGCCCGCCGGGAAGGGCTTCTGGTACCCGGCCACCGTCCTGGAGGGCCGCCCCGAGGACCGTACGGCCGTCGAGGAGATCTTCGGCCCGGTCGCCGTCGTCCTGCCCTTCGACGACGAGGCCGACGCCGTCCGGCTCGCCAACGCCGGCGACTACGGCCTGGCCGGCTCGCTGTGGACCCGCGACGTCGGCCGCGCCCTGCGGGTCTCGCGCGGCGTCGCGGCCGGCAACCTCTCCGTCAACTCCCACAGCGCCGTGCGCTACTGGACCCCCTTCGGCGGGTTCAAGCAGTCGGGCCTCGGCCGCGAGCTGGGCCCGGACGCACTGACCGCCTTCACCGAGACCAAGAACATCTTCATCAGCACCGAGGAGACCCCGTGACCGACCAGACCGCAGTGTGCCGCCGCCTCGTCGGCCGTACCGCCGTGATCACCGGTGCCGGCAGCGGCATCGGCCTGGCCACCGCCCGCCGGCTGGCCTCCGAAGGCGCCAACGTCGTCTGCGCCGACATCGACGAGGCGGCGGGCAAGGCGGCCGCCGCCGAGGTCGGCGGCCTCTTCGTCCAGGTGAACGTGACCGACTCCGACCAGGTCGAGGCGCTCTACAAGACCGCCTTCGACACCTACGGCTCGGTCGACATCGCCTTCAACAACGCCGGCATCTCCCCGGACGACGACGACTCGATCCTCACCACCGGCCTGGACGCCTGGAAGCGCGTCCAGGAGGTCAACCTCACCTCGGTCTACCTCTGCTGCAAGCACGCGCTGCCCTACATGCAGCGCCAGGGCCGGGGCTCCATCATCAACACCGCGTCCTTCGTGGCCGTGATGGGCGCCGCCACCTCCCAGATCAGCTACACCGCCTCCAAGGGCGGCGTGCTGTCGATGTCCCGCGAACTGGGCGTGCAGTTCGCCCGCGAGGGCATCCGGGTCAACGCCCTGTGCCCCGGCCCGGTCAACACCCCGCTGCTGCAGGAGCTGTTCGCCAAGGACCCCGAGCGCGCGGCCCGCCGCCTGGTGCACGTCCCCGTCGGCCGGTTCGCCGAGCCCGAGGAGATCGCCTCCGCCGTCGCCTTCCTCGCCAGCGACGACTCCTCGTTCGTCAACGCCGCCGAATTCCTCGTCGACGGCGGCATCGCGGGCGCCTACGTCACCCCGGTGTAACCGCTCGCTGTTCACCCCCGCGTCAGCGGAACGGCGGCCGGACGTCGCAGAACGTCCGGCCGCCGTACGCTAGCGTCCGCCTTCGGTTCCTCGTTCGACAGGAGTGCGTTCCATGCTCACCAAGCGTCGCTGGCTTGCAGCGGGTGCTGCTCTCGCGGTCCTGGGCGGTGGCGTCGCGGCCGCCCAGACCGCCACGGCCGGCCCCGCCCCGCGCAACTGCCCCACCCTGCACGTCTCCAAGGGCTGGTACGGCGACAACCGTGCCAAGCTGCAGAAGATGATCGACGAGCGGGGCAGCTGCGCCGGCTCCGGCGGCGCCCGCCCGGTCGCCACCTTCGACTGGGACAACACCGTCGTCAAGAACGACATCTCCGACGCCACGCTGGCCTGGATGCTGCGGCACGACAAGGTGCTCCGCCCGGCCGGCTGGAAGGCCACCAACAAGTGGCTGACCGAGGACGCCGCCCGCGCCCTCACCAAGGCCTGCGGCACCGCCGTGCCCGCCGGCCACCCGCTGCCCACGTCGACCGACACCGGCTGCACCGACGAGATCCTCGACGTCTACCAGGACGCCAAGACCTCCACCGGCAAGAAGGCGTTCACCGGCGAGTGGAACCACCGCCGCACCGTCCCCGAGTACGTGTGGATCACCCAGCTGTTCGCCGGCCACAGCCCCGACCAGCTGACCTCCTTCGCCCGCGCCGCCCGCGCCGAGAACCTCGCCGCGCCCATCGGCACGCAGCAGAAGGTCGGCACCCACACGATGGAGGGCTACGTCCGCTACTACGACCAGCAGCGCGACCTCATCCACACCCTCCAGAAGGCCGGCTTCGACGTCTACATCGTCTCCGCCTCGGCGGAGCCGCTCGTGCGGGCCTGGGCGCCCGGCGTGGGCATCGACCGCGCCCACACCATCGGCATCCGCAACCTCGTCCGTGACGGCAGGCTCACCACCGGCGTCCAGGGCTGCGGCGACGTCGAGGACACCCACGGCGAGGTCCTGACGTACATGGACGGCAAGCGCTGCTGGATCAACCAGGAGATCTTCCACGTCAAGGGCGCCAAGGCATGGAAGAAGCAGGACCGGGCACACCGCCCGGCCTTCGCCGCGGGCGACGCCGAGACCGATGTGACCTTCGTCGGCGACGCCACCGCGGGGCACCTGGCCATCAACCGCAACAAGGCCGAGCTGATGTGCCGGGCGTACGACAACGCCGACCACCGCTGGCTGGTGAACCCGATGTTCATCGAGCCGAAGAAGCGCCAGGCCGCCCCGTACCCGTGCGCCACCACGGGCTACACCCGGCCGGACGGCACCCTCGGCCCGGTCCACCGCCCCGACGGCTCGGTGATCGAGGACCAGAAGGACACGGTGTACTGAGCACACCGCGCACCGGCGGGGGCCGCGCCTAGAGGAAGGCGTGGCCCTCGCCGCGGTACGTCGGCACCGTATCGACCACCCGGTCCCCGTCGACCAGATGCAGCCGCGTGAACCGCTCGCAGAGTTCACCGGCCTTCGCGTGCCGGAACCACACCCTGTCGCCGACCCGCAGCCGGTCGGCCGCCGGACCCAGCAGCGGCGTCTGCACCTCGCCCGGACCCTCCTGCGGGTCGTAGCGCAGCCCGGCCGGCAGGCACGGCACCGGCAGCCGGTCCGCACCCGCCACCCCCGACGCCGGATAGCCGCCGCCCAGCACCGTGACCACACCGGGCCCCGGGCGGCGCACCACGGGCAGGGCGAACAGCGCCGCCGGATGCCCGCTGAACGAACGGAAGTTGTCGAACAGCCGCGGCACGTACAGCCCCGACCCGGCCGCGACCTCGGTGACCGCCGCCTCCGCCGCGGTGTGCTGCACACTCCCCGTCCCGCCGCCGTTGACGAACTCCAGCCGCGGCGCCACCGCCCGCACCGCGCGCACGGCCTCCCAGCGGCGCCGTGCCAGCTCCCTGCGGGCCGCCGCCTGCATCGTCCGGACCGCCCGCGAGAACACCGGCCGGCCGGCGACCTCGTCGCCCACCCCGGCCACATGCCCCTCGTACGCCATCAGCCCCACCAGCCGGAATCCGGGGCGGCGCACCACCAGCCGGGCCAGCGCGGCCAGTTGCGCGGGCGCCCGCAGCGGCGAGCGGCGGGTGCCGATCCGTACCTGCCCGCCCAGCAGCCGGTAGGAGGTGTCGAGTTCCAGGCACACCCGCACCTCCTCGCCGGGCCCGCCGGCCGGCCGGGCCGCGTCGATCAGGTCCAGCTGGGCCGGGTCGTCGACCATCACGGTCACCGCGGCCGCCAGTTCCGGGTCGCCGGTCAGCTCGGCGAAGCCCGCCCGGTCCGCCGACGGGTAGGCCAGCAGGACGTCCGTGAAGCCCGAGCGCGCCAGCCACAGCGACTCGGCGAGCGTGAAACTCATGATCCCCTCGAAGCCGTCCCGGGCCAGCACCCGTTCCAGCAGCGCCCGGCAGCGCACCGACTTGCTCGCCACCCGGACCGGCTTCCCCTTCGCGCGGCGCACCAGATCGGCGGCGTTGGCGTCGAAGGCCCGCAGGTCGACGACGGCCAGCGGGGCGTCGAGCGCGGCGGTGGCCTGGTCGTAACGGGCTTTGTCGGCATACGTATCGACTGTGTGCGGGGACATGGCCGCAGCCTGCCAGACCCTCCTACCGCTGGGTAGAGGGGAGTTTGCGACAGAGCGGACATGGGTTGGAGCACCGGCCGCGCCAGCCCTTACAGTGGCCCGACACCGCAACCAGCAGGTCAGCGGAGTGTTGTCCGGATACGAACCACCGTGCCCCGATTGCGGATCGAGGCCGGAGGTCAGCGGCGCGAGGGGGAGCGCGGGTGAGCACCGACGCTGAATTCGCCGAAACGCGGCACATCCCGCCCATACCCCCGCAGCCACCCCGGCGGCCCGCCCAGGCCCCGGCGCCGGCCGAGGACCCCCACACGGCCGCGCTGCGCCGGGTACCGCCCGAGCCGCCGATGCCGCCGTCCGTGCCCGCCGCCCCGTCCGCCCCCGGCGCACGCCCCGTCCCGCCCCGTCCCACCGCCCCGCCCCGGGCGCAGCCCTCCGCCGCCGGCACGCCGCTGCCGCCCCGCCCGGACCGCGCCCCGGGCTCCCCGGCCCCCGCCGCACCGCCCGCCCCCGAGGCCGCGCCGCCCACCGCCTTCCGCGACACCGCCGCCTTCCACCTGGCCCACAGCCAGGACCTGTGGAGCGGCGCCGGAACCCGCGGGACCGCCTCCGCCGCGCCGCCCGGCGGTGTGCCGTGGCCCCGCACCCCGCTCCCGCCCCGGCCGGGCGAGCCCGCCCCCGGCACACCGGCCGCCTCCCGGCGCCGCCCCGGCGCCCGGGTGCTCCTGGCCGCGGCCTGCCTGGTCCTGGGCATCGGCCTCATCGGCGGCGCGGCGGCCGGGAGTTGGCTCACCGAGGACGCCTCCGGCGCCGCCCCCTCGCCCGAGGCCGTCTTCGCCCGGGGCCGCGACGCCTGGCACGACACCCCCGTCGACACGCTCTTCCCGCGCGTCGTCGACGGCCTGGGCGTCGGCCCCGGCGGCGCTGACCGCACCTGGACCCGGATCGCCGTCGCCCCCGACAGCGGCTGCACCGGCGCCTACGACCCGAAACTCGCCGCCGCCCTCGCCCCGGCGGGCTGCGTCCGGCTGCTGCGCGCCACCTACGTCGACGCCACCCACAGCTCCGTCATCACCGTCGGCGCACAGATCACCAAGGCCGACGCGGCCGGGATGATGGCCCTCAACGCCCGCTTCAGCACCGGGAACCTGGGCCGGCGCACGGACCTGATGCCGCTGCCGTACGCGAAGAAGGACACCCCGGCGGCGGACTTCGGGCGCGCCCAGCGGGCCAGTTGGACCGTCCGGGTGCTCACCGACCTCCCCGCCGTCGTCTACGCCGTCTCCGGCTTCGCCGACGGCCGTACCTTCACCGGTCCGCAGCCCGCCGAGGCCGCGGTGCGGCCCGGCACCACCACCGCCCCGGCCGAATCCGGCCTGGGCCACGACGCCAAGGACCTGGCGGACCGCATCGAGGCGGACCTCCGCAAGGCGGCCGGCGGTACGGCCCGGAAGAGCGAGGACGCGTCATGACGAAGACCGCGCTGCGCGGCGCCGCCCTCGCGCTGGCCTCCTCGGTGCTCGCCGTGCTGCCGGCCGTCCCCGCACGGGCCGACACCCTGCGGGCCCAGGAGTGGGCCCTGCAGGCCGTCCACGCCCAGAAGGCCTGGCGCACCACCAAGGGCGAGGGCATCACCGTCGCCGTCCTGGACACCGGCGTGGACGCCAACCACCCCGACCTCGCAGGCCAGGTGCTGCCCGAACAGGACCTGGTCGGCTTCGGCGCCGGTCCCGGGGACTCCGCCTGGGCCCAGCACGGCACCGGCATGGCCAGCATCATCGCGGGGCACGGCCACGGCCCGGACCGCGAGAACGGTGTGCTCGGGCTCGCCCCGGCCGCCAAGATCCTGCCGGTCCGGGTGATCCTCGAAGACGCCGACTCCCAGCGCGAACGGGCCCGCACCGAGAAGGCGGGCGCGCTCGCCGACGGGATCCGCTGGGCCGCCGACCACGGCGCCGACGTGATCAACATGTCGCTGGGCGACGACAGCGAGTCCGCGCACCCCGAACCCCGCGAGGACGCCGCCATCCAGTACGCCCTCGGCAAGGGCATCCCCGTCGTCGCCTCCGCGGGCAACGGCGGCCAGAAGGGCAACCACGTCTCCTACCCCGCCGCCTACCCGGGCGTCATCGCGGCCACCGCCGTCACCCACCTGGGCGGCCGGGCCCGCTTCTCCACCCGGCACTGGTACGCCACGGTCAGCGCGCCGGGCTTCGACATCGTCATGGCCGACACCGACGACGGCTACCTCTCCGGCTGGGGCACCAGCCCCGCCGCCGCGTTCGTCTCCGGCGCCGTCGCCCTGATCCGCTCCGCGCACCCCGACCTGAGCCCGGACCAGATCCGCAGGCTGCTGACCTCCACCGCCCAGGACCGGCCCGAGGGCGGCCGCGACGACGACTACGGCGCCGGCCTGATCGACCCGGCCGCCGCCCTGGAGGCCGCGGCGGATCTGAAGCCCGCCCCGCAAAAGCCGGTCCCCGCCCGCTACACCGGCCGCTACTTCGGTCCCGGCCCCACCGCCGACGCCGCCGACGACACCCCCGTCGACTGGCTGCCCTGGACCGCCGGCGCCGCGGGCCTGGCCCTGCTCACGGCCGCCGTCGTCCTCTGGCGCGGCCGCCCCGGGCAGCACTGACCGGCCCGCACCCACCGGGCGGGCCTCCCACCGGCCCGCACGGCAGGCGCCCCGCCCCCGGCCGATACGCTCACGTCGTGCAGAAGAACATCCCGGACCCCGGTTTCTCCGACGACGACGGCTCCGCCGACCCCGCGCTCGCGGCGGCCCTGGCGGCGTACGCCACCGACCGGGCCGCCGAGCCCCGGCTCCTGGCGGCGCTGGCCGGCGCGCGCGTCCTGGTGCCCGTGGTGGCCGTCCTCGGCGAGGTCGAGACCGGGCCCGACGGACTGCGCCGCGAGAAGACCAGCGACATGGCCGTCCCCACCCTCCAGGCCCCCGACGGGCGCCGCGCGCTGCCGGCCTTCACCTCCATGGAGACCCTCCGGCGCTGGCGCCCCGACGCCCGCCCGGTCGCGGTCCCGCTCCCGCAGGCGCTGCTCGCCGCCTCCCACGAAAAGGCCGACACGGTCGTCGTCGACCTCGCGGGCCCGGTCACCTACCAGCTCACCGGATCGGCCCTGCGGGCCCTGGCCGAGGGCCGCACCAGCGCCGACCCGCTCGACGACCCGGCCGTCACGGATGCCCTGCGCGCCCTGCTCGACGCCGAACCCGGCGTGCTCGTCGCCCGTCTCGCCCCGTCCGCCGAGACCGACGGCACCCTCGCCGTCGGCCTCGCCGACGACGCGCAGGCCGCCGAGGTCGCCCAGCGGCTGGCCCGCGCACTGGCCGCCGACGAAGTGCTGCGCGAGCGCCTCGTAAGGGGCCTGGACCTGGCTCTTCTGCCGCCCGGCGGCACGGCGGCACAGGAGCCGCTCTACCGGCGCTGACCCCGGAGCCGGGGCGCGGGCGCGGCGGCCGGGCCGTCGGCCGCCGACGGGCGGGTTCCTCTCCAGGGCCGCACAATGCGAGGAGAGCTCAAGATCCACGCGAGGAGAGCCCCCCATGGAGAAAACGGAGATCTCGACGGTACTGACCCGCCCGGTCGTATCCGAGTTCCTCGGCACGCTGCTCCTGGTGTTCTTCGCCGTCGGCTCGGCAGTGCTGGCAGGCGAGTACATCGGCACCTTCGGCATCGCCCTGGCCTTCGGCTTCACCCTGGTGGCGCTTGCCTACGCCCTCGGCCCGATCTCGGGCTGCCACCTCAACCCCGCGGTGACCCTGGGCATGCTGCTGGCCCGCAGACTCACCCTGCGCACCGCGGCCGAGTACTGGATCGCCCAGGTGGTCGGCGCCATCGCCGGCTCGGCGCTGCTGTTCCTGGTGGCCCGGCAGGTCCCGGGGCTGCAGACCCACGCGTCCTTCGGCACGAACGGCTGGGGCGACCGCTCCGCGGTGCACATCAACCTCGGCGGCGCCTTCGTCCTCGAAATACTGATGACGTTCCTGCTGGTCTACGTGTGGCTGTCGGTCACCCACAAGATCGCCGTGATCGGCTTCAACGGCATGGCCATCGGCCTGGCCCTGGCCACCGTCCACCTCATCGGCATCCCCCTGGACGGCACCTCGGTGAACCCGGCCCGCTCCATCGGCCCCGCGCTGTTCGCGGGCGGCGCGGCCATCACCCAGCTGTGGCTGTTCATCGTCGCGCCGCTGATCGGCGGCGCCCTCGCCGCGATGGTGCACCAGGTCACCCATCCGCCGCACGAGCCGGTCCTCGTCGCCGACGACGCGGTGCCGCACGAACCCGCGGCGCAGTCCGACTGACCCCGCGCCCGCCGCCCCGTACGCGACGAGCCCCGGCCCTTCCCGGGCCGGGGCTCGTCGTCGGATCTCGGTGGCGGCTCTAGCCGTAGACCGGGCCGGTGAACTTCTCCCCGGGGCCCTGGCCCGGCTCGTCCGGCACGACCGAGGCCTCGCGGAACGCCAGCTGCAGCGACTTCAGCCCGTCCCGCAGCGGCGCCGCGTGGTACGAGCCGATCTCGGTGGCGCTGGCGGTGACCAGCCCGGCCAGCGCCTGGATGAGCTTGCGCGCCTCGTCCAGGTCCTTGTGCGCCGCGCCCTCCTCGGCGAGCCCGAGGTTGACCGCCGCCGAACTCATCAGATGCACCGCGACCGTGGTGATCACCTCGACCGCCGGCACCTCGGCGATGTCACGGGTCATGGAGTCGAAGTCGGGGTTCGCCGCGTCGGGCGCGTCGGGCTGCTGAGGTGTCTGGTCGCTCATGTCTTCGGGCTTCTTCCTGCTGAGGGCTTCGGCTCCAGCCTATGGGCACCGGGCCCGCGCCCCGCGTCCGGGAGTGTCCTCCCGGCGCCGAGGGCCCGGCCCCGGCCGCACAGGAGTGGGGGCCACCTCTTGACTCGTGTATTCTGGTGTTCCGACCGGCCGGACACGCATGTGACCGGCCCACAAGTGGAGGCTCCGATCTCCCACCCGGCCGACCTCACGGTTGGCGGGTCAACGGTCCGGCTGCGCCCCGCGAGACTCGCGACGGTGCTCCAGATCTATGTGGAGCCCCGCCTGTGTCCCGTCCGGGGCATTTTTCATGTACCGGCGCGGTTGGTCACACCGAAAAGACGTTACGCGGCAGTCCGCCAGGCCGTCGCGTGGTGCTACCGAGGAGGATCCATCAGCGCCGAGCCCCGCATCAACGACCGGATTCGCGTTCCCGAAGTGCGACTTGTCGGTCCCAGCGGCGAGCAGGTCGGGATTGTTCCGCTTGCCAAGGCCCTTGAGCTTGCTCAGGAGTACGACCTCGACCTGGTCGAGGTGGCGGCGAACGCTCGCCCGCCCGTCTGCAAGCTCATGGACTACGGGAAGTTCAAGTACGAGTCGGCCATGAAGGCCCGTGAGGCGCGCAAGAACCAGGCGCACACGGTCATCAAGGAGATGAAGCTCCGGCCGAAGATCGACCCGCACGACTACGACACCAAAAAGGGTCACGTCGTCCGGTTCCTCAAGCAGGGTGACAAGGTCAAGATCACGATCATGTTCCGTGGTCGCGAGCAGTCCCGCCCCGAGCTGGGCTTCCGGCTGCTGCAGCGGCTCGCGTCCGACGTGGAGGACCTCGGCTTCATCGAGTCGAATCCGAAGCAGGACGGCCGAAACATGATCATGGTGCTCGGTCCGCACAAGAAGAAGACCGAGGCGATGGCCGAGGCCCGCGAGGCGCAGGCCGCCCGCAAGGCGGAGCGCCAGAGTGGAGTCGCCGCGGACGCGTCCGTGGACGAGCCCGCCGAGGAGCCCACCGAGGAGCACGCCCAGGCGTGATCCCCGAGGCGTGAGCCCCGGTTCACGCCGGGGCGCCCCGCCCCGGACATCAATCGATATGCATGACGCTCCCGCTTGCCGGTTTCAGCCTGCGGGAGCGCCACTGACGAGGAGAGAACGGCGCATGCCGAAGAACAAGACGCACAGCGGTGCCAGCAAGCGCTTCAAGGTCACCGGCTCCGGCAAGGTGCTGCGTGAGCGCGCCGGCAAGCGCCACCTGCTCGAGCACAAGTCGTCCCGCGTGACGCGTCGCCTCACCGGCAACGCCGAGATGGCCCCGGGCGACGCCGCGAAGATCAAGAAGCTTCTCGGCAAGTGAGCCGCCGCGCCCCACACACTGGAGGGGGCGCGCGACTCGGACCGGGACTCAATCGAACCGGGCCGTGTGACGACAACCACGGCCCCGCTACAAGGAGTTAACAAGTGGCACGCGTCAAGCGGGCAGTCAACGCCCACAAGAAGCGCCGGGCGATCCTCGAGCAGGCCAGCGGCTACCGTGGCCAGCGCTCCCGCCTGTACCGCAAGGCGAAGGAGCAGGTCACCCACTCCCTCGTCTACAACTACAACGACCGCAAGAAGCGCAAGGGCGACTTCCGTCAGCTGTGGATCCAGCGCATCAACGCCGCTGCCCGCGCCAACGGCATGACGTACAACCGCTTCATCCAGGGTCTGAAGGCCGCCAACATCGAGGTGGACCGCAAGATCCTGGCCGACCTCGCGGTGACGGACGCCAACGCGTTCGCCGCGCTCGTCGAGGTCGCCCAGAAGGCGCTTCCGAGCGACGTCAACGCCCCGAAGGCCGCCTGAACTTCGGCCTGACGACGTTGTGACGCGGACCCGCAGGCCCCGGCCTGCGGGTCCGCCGCATTTCCGGACCGGCCGGGTCCCCCGTCCCCCGTGACGGACCGGCCCCCACGCACCGAACCACAGAAGCGAGCCGCCGCCCATGGGCACCCCCGAGCTGATCTCCCCGCGATCCCCGCGCGTCACCGCCGCCAGGAAGCTGGCCCGCCGCGCCGTCCGCGGCAAGGAGCGCCGGTTCATCGCCGAGGGCCCGCAGGCCGTACGGGAGGCCATCGCGCACCGCACGGGCGGCGCGCCCACGCTCATCGAGCTGTTCGCCACCGTCGAGGCCGCCGAGCGGCACGCCGAGATCGTCGAGGCGGCCCGCGCGGCCGGGGTCCGGGTCCACTTCGCCGACGACCGGACCGTCGCCGACATCTCCCAGACCGTCACCCCGCAGGGCCTGCTGGGCGTCTGCGAATTCCTGGACTCGCCGTTCGAGGAGATCCTCGCCGCCCGCCCGCAGCTGATCGCGGTGCTCGCCAACGTCCGCGACCCCGGCAACGCCGGCACCGTGCTGCGCTGCGCGGACGCCGCGGGTGCGGACGCCGTCGTGCTGACCGACGCCTCCGTCGACCTGTACAACCCCAAGTCCGTGCGGGCCTCGGTGGGTTCGCTCTTCCACCTGCCGGTCGCCGTGGGCGTACCCGTCGAGCGGGTGGTGAGCGGGCTCCAGTCGGCCGGCGTCCGGATTCTCGCCGCCGACGGTGCGGGCGACCGGGACCTCGACGCCGAGCTGGACACCGGCTCGATGGGCGGGCCCACCGCCTGGGTCTTCGGCAACGAGGCGTGGGGTCTGCCGGAGGAGACCCGGGCGCTGGCGGACGCGGTGGTCCGCGTCCCCATCCACGGCCGGGCCGAGAGCCTCAACCTCGCGACGGCCGCCGCGGTCTGCCTCTACGCCTCCGCCCGTGCCCAGCGCAGCCCCGGCGGCTGCCGCGCGGTGTCACCCGCCTGAGGGGCGTCCTGCCGAACCCCCCGGTACTTCCGATCCGAGCTAGTAGGCTTGCGTGCCCGGGGGACCGGAAGGGGGTTACGGGGATGAGTGTGAGGACTTCCGGCACCGCGGTCACCGCCGGCAGCCGCCCGTCCGGCGCGCCGGAACGCGGCCGGCCGGCCGCCGCCGCGGGCCCGGACGCCCTGGGCGCCGGTCTCGGGCTCGATCCCGACGACCTGCCCGATGGCCTGGTCGTCGCCGACGAGACCGGCCGGGTGATCTGCTTCAACGCCGCGGCGGCCCGGATCACCGACATCGTCCCCGGCGACGCGCTCGGCCGCCCCCTGGAGCACGCGCTGCCGCTGCAGGACATCGAGGGCCGCCGCTGGTGGCGGCTCACCGACCCCTACGGCGGGCTCGCCATCCGTCGCGGCCAGCCCGAGCGCAACCTGCTGCTCGGCGGCCGCGAGGTGCTGGTCTCGGCCCGCTACGTCCGCAACCGCCCGACCGGCCCCGTCCAGCGGCTGGTGATCGCGCTGCGCGGCACCGAGGCGCGGCGCCGTACGGAGCTCAGCCACGCCGAGCTGATCGCCACCGTCGCCCATGAACTGCGCTCGCCGCTCACCTCCGTCAAGGGCTTCACCGCCACCCTCCTGCAGAAGTGGGAGCGCTTCACCGACGACCAGAAGCGGCTGATGCTGGAGACGGTGGACGCCGACGCCAACCGCGTCACCCGGCTGATCGCCGAGCTGCTGGACATCTCCCGGATCGACTCCGGGCGGCTGGAGGTACGCCGCCAGCGGGTCGACATGAGCGCCGCGGTCCGCCGGCACGTCCAGGCGCAGACCACCGCGGGCCAGCGGCCCGACCGCTTCCTGATCCGGATGCTGGAACCGCTGCCCGATCTGTGGGCGGATCCGGACAAGGTGGACCAGGTGCTGGGCAACCTGCTGGAAAACGCGGTGCGCCACGGCGAGGGAACCGTCACCATCGAGGTCGGACCGGTATCGGACACGACCAGCGCGGAGGGGACGAGCGTCACCGTGAGCGACGAGGGCCCCGGCATCCCGGAGGAGTCGATGAGCCGCGTGTTCACCCGCTTCTGGCGGGGCAGCAAGCGCGGCGGAACGGGCCTGGGCCTCTACATCGTCAAGGGCATCGTCGAGGCCCACGGCGGGACGATCACGGTCGGCCGGGCGCCCGCCGGCGGCGCACAGTTCCGATTTAGCCTGCCCGTCGCGGCGCCGGCCTTCATGGCCTGAGCACTCCGCGGCGGGCGCCCCGCGGGGGCGCGGACCGGCCGCGCCGCCCGCCCCCCTTAGACTTGACCTTTGGCACCTTTGGCGCACAGGCATCGCGGGCGCAGCGCGGGCTCGGCAGCCGACCTTTGTGATCGAGGAGCCGAGGCGACGCGAGCCAAGCCAAGCCAGTCCACCGGAAGCACGGGAAGAGATGTCCGCACCCAATAAGTCGTACGACCCTGTCGAGGTCGAAGCCCTGAAACCGGAAGAGATCGCCGCACGGCTGGACGAGGCGCTGGCCGCCATCGCCGCCGCGGACTCTCTGGAGGCGCTGCGTGAGGTGAAGGTCGCGCACACCGGCGACCGCTCGCCGCTCGCGCTCGCCAACCGCGAGATCGGCGCCCTGCCCCCGCACGCCAAGGCGGACGCCGGCAAGCGCGTCGGCCAGGCCCGCGGCCGGGTGGGCCAGGCGCTCAAGACCCGCCAGGAGGAGCTGGAGGCGGAGCGCGACGCCCGTGTGCTGGTCGAGGAGGCGGTGGACGTCACGCTGCCCTACGACCGCACCCCGGCCGGCGCCCGGCACCCGCTGACCACCTTCATGGAGCGGGTCGCCGACGTCTTCGTCGCCATGGGCTACGAGGTCGCCGAGGGCCCCGAGGTCGAGGCCGAGTGGTTCAACTTCGACGCCCTGAACTTCGTGCCCGACCACCCGGCGCGCCAGATGCAGGACACCTTCTTCGTGCAGGGGGCAGGCACCGAGGGCGATGAGTCCGGCGTCGTGCTGCGCACCCACACCTCGCCGGTCCAGGCCCGTACGCTCGTCGACCGCGAACCGCCGGTGTACGTCGTCTGCCCGGGGCGGGTCTACCGCACCGACGAGCTGGACGCCACGCACTCCCCGGTCTTCCACCAGATCGAGCTGCTCGCCGTCGACGAGGGCCTGACCATGGCCGACCTCAAGGGCACCCTCGACCACATGGTCCGGGCGCTGTTCGGCCCGGACATGAAGACCCGGCTGCGGCCGAACTACTTCCCGTTCACCGAGCCGTCCGCCGAGATGGACATGGTCTGCTACGTCTGCCGTGGCGCGTCCGTGGGCAACCCCGACCGTCCCTGCCGCACCTGCTCCAGCGAGGGCTGGATCGAACTGGGCGGCTGCGGAATGGTCAACCCCAAGGTGCTGATCGCCTGTGGCGTCGACCCGGAGAAGTACAGCGGGTTCGCCTTCGGGTTCGGCATCGACCGGATGCTGATGTTCCGGCACAACGTGGAAGACATGCGTGACATGTTCGAAGGCGACGTCCGGTTCACCCGGCCGTTCGGGATGGAGATCTGATGCGGGTCCCGCTTTCTTGGCTGCGGGAGTACGTCGACCTGCCGGCGACGGAGACCGGCCGTGACGTACAGGCCAAGCTCATTGCCGTCGGCCTGGAGGTCGAGACCGTCGAGCGCCTCGGCGAGGGCCTCAAGGGCCCCCTCGTCGTCGGCCAGGTGCTGACCATCGAGGAGCTGGAGGGCTTCAAGAAGCCGATCCGCTTCTGCACGGTCGACGTCGGCGACGCCAACGGCACCGGTGAGCCCCAGGAGATCGTCTGCGGCGCCCGCAACTTCTCCGTCGGCGACAAGGTCGTCGTGGTGCTGCCCGGCGCCGTCCTGCCCGGCGACTTCAAGATCGCCGCCCGGAAGACGTACGGCAAGAAGTCGCACGGCATGATCTGCTCCGGCGACGAGCTGGGCATGGGCGACGACGGCACGCACGGCATCATCGTGCTGCCGCCGGAGTACGAGGTCGGCACCGACGCCATCGAGCTGCTGGAGCTCGTCGACGAGGTGCTGGACATCGCCGTCACCCCGGACCGCGGCTACTGCCTGTCGATGCGCGGCGTCGCCCGCGAGACCGCCACCGCCTACGGCCTGCCGCTGCGCGACCCGGCGCTGCTGGACGTGCCGCCGCCGAACTCCGCCGGCTACCCCGTCCAGGTCGCCGACCCGCTGGGCTGCGACCGCTTCACCGCGCGTACGGTCACCGGTCTGAACCCCGACGCACGCTCCCCGCTGTGGATGCAGCGCCGGCTGCAGAAGGCCGGGATGCGCCCGGTCTCGCTGGCCGTCGACATCACCAACTACGTGATGCTGGAGCTCGGCCAGCCGCTGCACGCCTACGACCGCACCAGCGTGGACGGCCCGATCGGCGTCCGCCGGGCGACCGCGGGCGAGCAGCTGACCACCCTGGACGGCACCAAGCGGGTGCTGGACGCCGCCGACCTGGTCATCACCGACAACCGCGGGCCCATCGGCCTCGCGGGCGTCATGGGCGGCGCCAACACCGAGATCGCGGGCGGGGTCACCGACCCGGAGACCGGCGAGCAGCGCGGCACCACCGACGTCGTGATCGAGGCCGCGCACTTCGACGCGCTCTCCATCGCCCGTACGGCCCGCAGGCACAAGCTGTCCTCGGAGGCCGCCAAGCGCTTCGAGCGCGGGGTGGACCCGGAGGCCGCGTCCGCCGCCGCGCAGCGCACCGTCGACCTGCTGGTGCTGCTCGCGGGCGGCACCGCCGAGGACGGCGTCACCGGCGTCGTCACGCCCAGCGGGCCGCGCACGATCACCATCTCCGCCGACCACCCCGACAAGGTCGCCGGTGTCGCCTACGGCCGGGAGACCGTCGTCCGCCGCCTCCAGCAGGTCGGCTGCGACGTCTACGGCCAGGACGAGCTGGTCGTGACCGTGCCGTCCTGGCGTCCCGACCTCAGCGAACCGAACGACCTGGCCGAAGAGGTCATCCGGCTGGAGGGCTACGAGAACCTGCCCTCCACCCTCCCGAAGCCGCCGGCCGGCCGCGGGCTGACCGAGCGTCAGCGGCTGCACCGCCGGGTCGGCCGGGCGCTGGCCGGCGCCGGCTACGTCGAGGCGCTGAACTACCCGTTCACCGGCTCGCACGTCCTCGACCAGCTGGGCATCGAGCAGGACGACCCGCGCCGCGACGCGGTCACCCTCGTCAACCCGCTCTCCGACGAGGAGCCCGACCTCCGCACGACCCTGATCCCGGGGCTGCTGAACGCGCTGCGCCGCAACTACGGCCGGGGCACGCACGACCTGGCGCTCTTCGAGACCGGGCCGGTCTTCCGGGCGACCGGTGACGAGCAGCCGGCCCGCCGGCTGGTCGTCGACCGCCGGCCGACCGACGACGAGATCGCCTCGCTGGACGCCTCCCTCCCGCAGCAGCCGCGGCGCGCCGCCGTGGTGCTGGCCGGCGGGCGTGAGCAGGACGGCTGGTGGGACGGTGCCCGCCCGGCGATCTGGGCGGACGCCATCGAGGCGGGCCGCACCGTCGCGCGGGAGGCGGGGGTCGAGCTGATCGTCCGTCAGGACCAGCACGCGCCGTTCCACCCGGGCCGCTGTGCGGCGCTGCTGGCCGTCGTCGACGGCGAGGAGATCCTCGTCGGCAATGCCGGTGAGCTGCACCCGCGGGTCATCAAGACGCTGGCCCTGCCGGAGCGCACCTGCGCGATGGAGATCGACCTGGACCGCCTGGAGCGGGCCGCCGCCGGACCGCTGCGCGCCCCGAAGATCTCGGCCTTCCCGGTCGCGACCCAGGACGTCGCCCTCGTGGTCGACGACACCGTCCCGGCCGCCGAGGTCGAGGGCGCGCTGCGGGACGGCGCGGGCGACCTGCTGGAGTCGCTGCGGCTGTTCGACGTCTTCACCGGCGAGCAGGTCGGCGCGGGCAAGAAGTCGCTGGCGTACGCGCTGCGCTTCCGCGCCGCCGACCGGACGCTGACCGCCGAGGAGGCCTCGGCGGCCCGTGACGCGGCGGTCGGCACGGCCGTGGAGCGGACGGGAGCGGTGCTGCGCGGCTGAGCCGGGGCACAGCCCGCGGCGACGTGTGGTGAAGGGTGCGGGCGCGGACGGTGACACCGTCCGCGCCCGCACCTTTTCGCTGTGCGGGAGGCGGTCCGGTGCCCGGCGGACCGGGTGTGCCGCGAGCGCCTGGGGCGGGCGCGGGCGTGCCCGTGGGGCGCAAGGGAGACGATCCGATCCGTACACCATCACTCAATCGGGTGATGGTGTATGGATCGTCGCCGTACGGACACGGAACGTCGCGAGAATCAACCCGTCGTGGCGGCCCCGGCGAGCGCGCCGGCGGGCCGGTGCCGGCCCGCTCACGCCTGCCAGGGGGACCACCGGCTAGGGGGCCATCGGCATGATCCGTATCTGGGCGAGGAGCCGGGGACGCGCCGGAGCGGATGCCGCCCGGCGCGCCTTCGTCCTCGTCCTGCCCGGCCTCTGGGTGCTCGCGGTGGTGATCTGGGAACTGTGCCGGCCGACCAGTGGCCGGCTGCTGCAACTGCTCGCCGCCGCGCCGGCCATCGCCTGCGCGGGCACCGGCCGTCGTCAGTGCGTGCTGCTCGGCGGGGTGTGCGCGCTGCTCGCGCTGGTGCCGTTCGGCGCGGTGGAGCCCGGCGCCGGGGTGGGGACGCGCCTGATGACCTGCGGGGCGATCCTCGCGGTGATCGGTGCCAGCTATCTGACGGCCCGGCGACGGCTGCGGCTGTTACGGGAGCTGGAGTGCACCCGGGAGGTCGCCGTCGCCGCGCAGCGGGTGGTGCTGCGGCCGCTGCCCCGCCGGATCGACGGTGTGCTGCTGGCGGCCGACCACCTCTCCGCGAGCGAGGGGGCGCTGGTCGGCGGCGACCTGTACGAGGTCGTGGGGACCCGGCACGGCGTGCGGGCGGTGATCGGGGACGTGCGCGGGCACGGCCTGGAGGCCATAGGCACGGTCGCCGCGATGCTCGGCAGCTTCCGCGAGGTGGTGCACGACGAGCCCGAACTCGGCGAGGTGCTGCGCCGGCTGGAGCGGTCGCACCGGCGGCATCTGCGCGAACGGGCGCGCGGCGAGGGGGTGGTGGGCGGCGACGGGGACGCGGCGGGCCGGCTCGCGGAGGAGTTCGTCACCCTGCTGCTCCTGGAGGTGGCGCGGGACGGGTCCGTCACGGCGCTGAACTGCGGGCATCCCTGGCCGTACCGGGTCGCCCGCCGGGCGGTCGCCCCGGTCGCGCCGGCCGAGCCGATGCCGCCGCTGGGGCTGTTCCCCCTGCCCGAGAAGCTGTCCGCGGTGCGGTGCGGGCGACTGCGGCCCGGCGAGGGGCTGTTCCTGCACACCGACGGGGCGGCCGACGCGCGGGACGCGGCGGGGGAGTTCTTCCCGCTGGCCGAGGAGCTGCGCAGCAGTGTGGCGGCGGCCGCGGCGCCGTGCGGTCCGTCGCCCGCCGGGGTGGTCGGGGAGGTGCGGGAGGCGCTGCTGCGGCATGCGGGCGGGCGGCTCACCGACGATGTGGCGATGGTGATGCTGAGCAACGACCGGGTGCGGGTGCCGGCGCCGTCGGCCGGCACCCCGCCTCCGGGAGGGGCCCTGCCGCGGTGACCTTCCCGCCGGGGCGGCCGGGCCGGGGCCGAGGCGGTCCGCCCGTCCAAGGCGCGTGACGGTGACCGGAGTTGAGCCGCCGGAACCCTTCACACCCCGTGTGAGGGGCGCTTCACTACGCTCGACGGACAATGTGGTGAAGTCGACAAGGCCATGAGCTGATGGCCCGTGGGCGGGCCCGGCTCACCGGGAGGCCGGCATGGAGCCCAACACCCTGCTCGACGCGATTCTCGACGAGGCCGGTATCTCGCACGCCGGCCTCGCCGCGCGCATCAACCGGCTCGGCCGGTGCCGCGGTCTGGCGCTGCGGTACGAACACACCGCGGTGGCCCGGTGGTTGAAGGGGCAGCGGCCGCGCGGGCAGGTCCCCGACCTCATCTGCGAGATCCTCGGCGAACGGCTGCACCGGCCGGTCGGGCTCGACGACATCGGGCTCAGCGGCCCGGGTGCGCAGCGGCCCGCCGGCACCCCGCTCTCCGGCTTCGTGGAGCGGGCCACCGCGCTGTGGCGCTCCGACGAGCAGCAGCGGCCGCACATCCTCGCCGCCCCGGCGCTCACCGGTACCTCGGCGGTCATCCCGGTGTGGGAGTGGGAGAACCCTCCCGAGGACTCCGATGTGTCGCGCGACGGGCTCACCCGGGTCGGCATGGCCGACATCGAGATGCTGCGCGCCGCGCGGACGCACTACGAGACGATGTACCGGAAGGCGGGTGGTATCGCTACCAGAGCACGCATCGTGGGATTCCTCAACGCCGAGGCGGCGCCGCTGCTGCGGGGCAGCTACAGCGATGCGACGGGGCGTCAGCTCCACCGGGCGACCGGCGGACTGGTCGCGGTCGCCGGCATCTGCGCGTACGACTCGGACTCTCTCGGGCTGGCCCAGCGCTACTTCCATCAGGCGCTGCGGCTGGCCAAGGCCAGCGGGGACCGCGGCCTCGGCGCGTATGTCATCGCGCTGCTGGTCAACCAGTCCCTCTTCGTGCGGGAGTACCGCCAGGCGGTCGCCTTCGCGGAGGCGGCGCTGCGGGCCGCGGGCCCGCAGATCACCCCGGCGCTCTCCGCGGACCTCTACGCGATGCAGGCCAAGGCCTACGCCCGGCTCGGCGACGGATCGGGCGCGCTGTCGTGCATCCGGCGCGCGGAGGCGGCCGCGGAGCGCATCCGGCCCGGCCTGGAGCCGGCCGAGACGGGCTATGTCCAGCCCGGCCTGGTGAACGTCCAGGTGGCGGAGGCGCTGCTGAGCCTCGGTGACCTGCGGGCCGCCCGGGAGCAGGCGGACGCCGCCGTCGACACCCCCGCACACGACCGCGGCCGGGTCCACCGGCTGGCCATGCTCACCCATATCGAGCTGCGCCAAGGCGATGCGGACCAGGCCGTGGCCAATGCCGCGCAGATGACGGAGCAGGCTCGGGGCATGGAGTCGCAACGGCTGCGGGACCGGCTGCGGGCGGTGCGCGAGCATCTGGCGGAGACCGGGAGCTCCGCGACGGACGAGGCTGCCGATCTCATCGACGAGGTGCTGCGCGTTCCGCTGTAGGGCGTGGGTCACGCCCCTGACCGGGCTCGTGTCACCTTGCCGGCCCTACAGCGGAAGGTGGCAGTCACGTGCGTTGGAACAACCTCAGCGAAAAGCCCGTCTATGCGAACCCCTGGTTCCGGGTCAATCTGGCCGATGTGGAACTGCCGGACGGCCGGCACCTGGACCACTATCTGATCCGGATGCGGCCCGTCGCCGTGGCCACGGTGGTCAACGAGGCCCATGAGGTGCTGCTGCTGTGGCGGCACCGGTTCATCACCGACACCTGGGGCTGGGAGCTGGCCGCCGGTGTCGTCGAGGACGGCGAGGACATCGCGGCGGCGGCCGCCCGGGAGATGGAGGAGGAGACCGGGTGGCGCCCCGGCCCCCTCCACCACCTCCTCACGGTGGAGCCCTCCAACGGCCTCACCGACGCCCGGCACCACATCTACTGGTCCGAGGAGGGCGAGTACACCGGCCTGCCCCAGGACGGCTTCGAGTCCGACCGGCGGGAGTGGGTGTCGTTGAAGCTGGTGCCCGACATGGTGGCGCGGGGGGAGGTGCCGGCCGCCAACATGGCCGCCGCGTTGCTGATGCTGCATCACCTCCGGCTGGGCTGACCGGAGCCGGCCGGTGGCCGCGTCCCGCGGTCACCGGCCCAGGACCTGCCACAGCGCCACCGCCAGCGCCGCGAGCCCCGTGAGCGCGGCGAGGGACGGCAGTGGCCAGCGGGTGTGCTCCAGGCGTGTGACGCGGGTGTGCACCTCGTCCGCGTCACGCGCGTGCTGCTCGGAGCGCTGGGCGAGCAGGGCGAGTTGGCCGTCGACCCGGGCGGTGCGGACGTCCAGGAGACGCCTCAGCTCCGCTAAGTCGGCGGTGACCAGATCGGGTTCGGGGTGGGCGGTCACGGTCCGCTCCTCATTCCTTCAGTCAGTGACGTCGTGTCCGTACGGGCAGCAGTCAACTGCCCTGCGGCGAAGGGCGGGAGCGTGTGCGGCGGGGATATGCGGGTCTGCGGTTCACACCCCGTGCGAAGTGACGGAGCGTGGCGGTACGGCGGATTCGTACGGGGTGTGAACCGCGCACCCCGACCGGGGCGGTTCACACGCTCCCGTGCGGGTGTGCGCGGGAGTTGACTCGGAGGTGTCACGGGGGCCGACGCCGGCGGACGGGCGCCCGCCGGCCCGGGGTCCGCCCGCCGGTTTTCCCCCGAGCGGCGGGCGGACCGCCCCGGGCTCAGTACGGATAGAACCCCGACCCCGACTTGCGGCCCAGTCGGCCCGCGTCGACCATCCGGGCGAGCAGCGGGGGAGCGGCGTACAGCGGCTCCTTGTACTCCTCGTACATGGAGGCGGCGACCGAGGCCACGGTGTCCAGGCCGATCAGGTCGGTCAGCTTGAGCGGGCCCATCGGGTGGGCGCAGCCCATCTCCATGCCGTTGTCGATGTCCTCGCGGCTGGCGATACCGGACTCGAACATCCGGATCGCGGAGAGCAGGTACGGGATCAGCAGGGCGTTGACGACGAAGCCCGAGCGGTCCTGGGCGCGGATCGCGTGCTTCTCCAGCACGCCCTGCACCAGGGCCTCGGCGCGCTTGATGGTCTCCTCGCCGGTGGTCAGCGCGGGGATCAGCTCGACGAGCTTCTGCACCGGGGCCGGGTTGAAGAAGTGGATCCCGATGACCTGGTCGGGGCGGGAGGTGGCGACCGCCAGCTTCACCAGCGGGATCGACGAGGTGTTGGACGCCAAGATGGCGTCCGGGCGGGTGATCACCTGGTCGAGGACCTGGAAGATCTCCGTCTTGACCTGCTCGTTCTCCACCACGGCCTCGATGACGAGATCGCGGTCGGCGAACTCACCGAGGTCGGTGGTGAAGCTGAGCCGGCCGAGCGTCGCGTCGCGCTCCTCGGCAGTGATCTTGCCGCGTTCGGCGGCCTTGCCGAGGGAGTTGGTCAGGCGGGTGCGGCCCAGCTCCAGGGCTTCGCCGGTGGTCTCCGCGACCATGACGTCCAGCCCGGCGCGGGCGCACACCTCGGCGATGCCTGCGCCCATCTGGCCGCAACCGACCACTCCGACGCGTTCGATGTCGGTCACATCGTGCCTTTCGCTGATCTTCAGGACCGGCGGTACGCCGTAAGGGTCCGGCACCCGCCTTTGGCCCGACGTTACTCCGCGCGGTGCTGTGCCAAGGGGGGCGGGGCGGGCATTCTGAGCCCTCAGGATGGGACGAACCGGACAACCTGGGGAATTTTGATGAGGCGTATCACACGCAGAGGGTTCGCGGTGGCCGCGCTGGGCGCGGCCTCGTCGCTGCTCACCACCGCGGGGGCCGCGGCGCCCGCGGACCGTGCGTCGCGGCGCGAGATGCGGGGCATGTGGCTGGCCACCGTCGCCAACCTGGACTGGCCCTCCAGCGCGCGGCTCCGGCCGGCCGAGCAACAGCGCGAACTGCGGGCCCACTTCGACACGGCCGTCGCCCGCAAGCTGAACACGGTGTTCTTCCAGGTGCGGCCCACGGCGGACGCGCTGTGGCCCTCCCGGTACGAGCCGTGGGCCGCGTGCCTGACCGGGCAGCAGGGCCGCGACCCCGGCTGGGACCCGCTCGACTTCGCGGTCCGCGAGGCCCACCGGCGCAACCTCGAACTCCACGCCTGGTTCAACCCGTACCGGGTCGCCAACCACACCGACCCCGGGCGGCTCACACCGGACCACCCCGCCCGCCGGCACCCCGACTGGGTCCTGCCGTACGGCGGCAAGCTCTACTACAACCCGGGCGTGCCGGAGGTGCGTGGGTTCGTCCAGGACGCGATGTTCGACGCGGTGCGGCGCTACCCCGTCGACGGGGTGCACTTCGACGACTACTTCTATCCGTACCCGGTCGCCGGGCAGCGGTTCGACGACGACGCGGCGTTCGACGAGTTCGGCAGCGGCTTCCGGAGCCGGGCGGCCTGGCGCCGGGACAACATCGACCGGCTGGTCCACGAAATGGCGGACCGGCTCCGCGACGAGGGCGGGCGGGGCGGGCGCGCGGTGCGGTTCGGCGTCGCCCCCTTCGCGGTCTGGCGCAACCGCGCCACCGACCAGCAGGGCTCGCGGACCCAGGCGGGGGTGCAGACCTACGACGACCTGTACGCCGACACCCGCCGCTGGGTGCGCGAGGGCTGGCTCGACTACATCGTGCCGCAGGTCTACTGGCCGCTCGGCTTCGCGGCCGCCGACTACGCGGAACTCGTGCCGTGGTGGGCCCGGACCGTGGACGGCACCGGGGTGGACCTCTACATCGGCGAGGCCCTCTACAAGGCGGGCGAGGCGCAGCCCGCCGCCTGGGAGGACCCGGCCGAACTCTCCCGCCATCTCACCTTCGCCCGCCGCTATCCGCAGGTGCGGGGCCATGTCTACTTCTCGGCCAAGGAGGTCGCCAGGGACCGGGTGGGAGCCATGGCGAGGGTGGTGCGGGACCACTACGCGAGGACGACGCGAACCTAGGGGGTGTCGTTCGGATCATGGCGGCGGCCCGTGCGGGCCCCGGTGGGCCGCACGGGCCGCGGCGGCGATCCGCCGACGGGATCCGGGCACCGGCCGGGGCGAGCCGTCCGGTGCCGGGGTCTACCTGCCGGAGTCGACGTCGGTGACCTTGCCGTGCCTGACGACCGAGTCGGGGCCGGGAGACATGATCGCCTCATGACCGTCCTCGGCGCGGACGCGATAGGGCGGATCGCCGTTCGGGCCCAGTACTTCGACGATTTCGACGACCTTGTCGTGATGCCCGACGGTCCTGCCGTGCACCACCAGCCGGTCGCCCCTGCTTGCATGCATCAGGGTCCTCCCCGCCTCGGGGCGGCCGTACGTCCGGACGGCCGGCTGAGCGGCGGCCGGCGGTTGAACGGCCAACGATGTTGCTCGGTTACGGACCTGGCGCGGCCCGGACGGCGGTACCTGCCGTCGCGGCAAGTTTACGTCCGCGGGCGGTCGCCGCACCCGGAAAAGTGCGGGTTCCTCCCGTTCTGCGGTGACGGTGCCGAGGGTCATTGGCACCGATGCCGGGGGGCAGCGGTGCGGGCGCGCCGTACGGTCGGCGGCTCGCCGGACGGTCATCGGCTCCGCTGGGTGACCGCGATGCACACCAGGACCGCCACCGCCGCGACGGGGGCGGCGGGCGGCAGGTGCTCGCCGAGCAGCAGCACGGACCAGACCAGGGTCAGCAGCGGCTGGGCCAGCTGGAGCTGGCTCGCCTTGGAGATGCCGATCGCGGCCATCCCGCGGTACCAGACGACCAGCCCGAGGAACTGCGAGCCGACCGCCAGCCACAGCAGCCCGGCGACCGAGTGCGCCGTGAGCCGCACCGGCTCCGCGGACAGCGCGAACGCCGTGCCCGTCACCGTCACCGGAAGCGCCAGCACCAGCGCCCAGCCGATCACCTGCCAGCCGGGCATGTGGCGGGCGAGCCGGCCGCCCTCGGTGTAGCCGGCCGCGCACACCAGCAGCGCCGCGAACAGCAGCAGGTCGCCGCGGCCCGGCGCCCCGCCGCTCTGCTGCACCGCGAAGCCGATGACGACGACGGCGCCGACCAGCGAGGCGGCCCAGAACGTGCGGGAGGGCCGGGCGCCGGTCCGTACGGCCGAGCAGGCGGCGGTGGTCAGCGGCAGCAGGCCGACCACGACGGCCGCGTGCGAGGTGGTGGAGGTCTGCAGCGCGAGCGTGGTCAGCAGCGGGAAGCCGAGGACCACACCGCCCGCGACGACCGCGATGCCGGTCCAGTGGCGCCGCTCGGGGAGGCGCACCCGGAGCACGGCCAGCGCGCCCCCGGCCAGGACGGCCGCCAGCACGCTGCGCAGCATCACCACCGTCCACGCGCTCATGCCCTCCAGCGCCCAGGCGGTGGCGGGGAACGTGAGGGAGAACGCGGCGACGCCGAGCGCGGCGAGCAGGGCGCCGCCGGTGAGGGGGGTGCGGCGGGCCGGGGCCGGGGTGGCCGGAGCGGAAGACGGGTCCGGGACGGCGGTGGCCGGGGCCTCCGGGGTGCCGACCGCTATCGTGGCGGTCGCGATAGCGCTATCGTTGTCTCTCATGCATGAGCGTAGCAGTGGGGCAGAACTCGCCGCGACCCTGCGCAGCGAGCTGAAGCGCTACTCTCCAGGTGAGAAGCTGCCGTCCAGTCGTGCCCTCGTGGAGCGGCATCGGGTCAGCCCGGTGACCGTCTCCCGGGCGCTCGCCGAGCTGGTGGCGGAGGGCCTGGTCGTGACCCGGCCGGGCGCGGGGGCCTTCCGGGCCGAGCCGCGCGGCGCGGCGCCGCAGCCGGCCGACACCTCCTGGCAGGAGATCGCGCTGAGCGCCGAGCCGGCCGGCGACCAGGTGCCGCGCAGCGTCGACGCCTCGGGAGTGCTGGCCACGCTCGCCACCCCCGCCGCCGGTGTCATCGCACTCGTCGGTGGCTATCTGCACCCCGACCTGCAGCCCGAACGGGCCCTCGCCGCGGCTCTGGCACGGGCCGGACGGCGGCCCGGAGCCTGGGCCCGGCCCACGATCGGGGGCGTGCCCGAGCTGCGCGCCTGGTTCGCCCGGGAGATCGCCGGACCCGGCGGCGCGCTCTCCGCCGGCGACGTCCTGATCACCGGCGGCGGCCAGAGCGCGCTGACCGCCGCACTGCGCGCCCTGGCCGCCCCCGGCGCCCCGGTGCTCGTCGAGTCCCCGACCTACCCCGGCATGCTGGCCGTGGCCCGCGCCGCCGGGCTGCGGCCGGTGCCCGTCCCCGTGGACGCGGACGGGGTCAGGACGGACCTGCTCGCCGACGCCTTCCGTGCCAGCGGCGCGCGGCTGTTCGTCTGCCAGCCGCTGTTCCAGAACCCGACCGGGGCGGTGCTGGCCGCCGAGCGGCGGCGCGAGGTGCTGCGCGTGGCCCGGGAGGCGGGCGCCTTCGTGATCGAGGACGACTTCGCACGGATGCTGGTCCACGACGACGCCCCCGCGCTGCCGCCCACCCTGGCCGCGGACGACCGGGACGGCACGGTCGTCCATGTCCGCTCGCTGACCAAGGCGACCTCGCCCCATCTGCGGGTGGGCGCCCTGGCCGCTCGCGGCCCGGTGCTCGACCGGCTGCGCGCCATCCAGGTCGTCGACAGCTTCTTCGTGCCCGGCCCGCTCCAGGAGGCCGCCCTCGAACTCGTCGGATCGCCCGCCTGGAGCCGCCATCTGCGGGTGATCGCCGCCGAGTTGACCGTCCGCCGCACGGCCCTGACCACGGCCCTGCGCGCGCGGCTGCCCGCGCTCGTCGAGCGGGGCATGGGGCACGGCGCGGCGTTCGGGCACGACGCCGCGCCCGGGGGCCTGTACGTCCCGCCGGGCGGCTACCAGCTCTGGCTGCGGCTGCCCGACGGCACCGACGAGGGCGCGCTGACCGGGGCGGCGCTGCGGGCGGGCGTCGCGGTCGCGGCCGGCCGCCCGTACTTCGCCGCCGAGCCGCCGGCCGCGCACCTGCGGCTGAGCTTCTCGGCCGCGTCCGGCGCCGCCGAACTCACCGAAGGCGTCCGCCGGCTGCGTACGGCGTGCGAGGAGCTGGGAGTGCCGACGGGCTGACGGGCCGGGCGGCGGGTGGCCCTCCGCGGCCGGGCCCCGGGGGACGCCCGTCTCCTGGCCCGTGCGCGCCGCCCCACCGGTTCGACGCCGCCCCCGCCGCTCTGCGAACCTCCCGGCATGAACGATCACGCCCTCGACGGCTACGAGATCTCCACCGACCCGGCGCGCCTGGACTCCGGCCTGGTCCACCACTGGCTGGCCGCCGACTCCTACTGGGCCGTGGGCCGCTCCAGGGAGCAGCACGACCGCGCCGTCGCGGGCTCGCTCAACTTCGGCCTGTACGAGACGGGTTCCGGACGGCAGGCCGGCTACGCCCGGGTCGTCACCGACCACGCCACCTTCGCCTGGCTCTGCGACGTCTACATCGGCCGCGACGACCGCGGCCGGGGCCTGGGCACCGCCCTGGTCGAGGCGGTCGCCGATCACCTGGCGCCCTGCGGCCTGAGCCGGCTGACGCTCGCCACCAAGGACGCCCACGGCGTGTACGAGAAGATCGGCTTCCGCCCCCTGGTCTCCCCGGAACAGTGGATGACCCTCGGGCTGGTCGACCCGGGACCTGTCGAGATGTGATCAACCGGGGTCACCGGGCCGGTGCCGCTCTTACCATCGGCGGATGAGCGTCCGACTCAAGCTGCTCGCCGCCGGCCGCAGCTCCTCCCTGCTCGGAACGCGGTTCGGCGACGACCGCCCGCTCGACTCCGCGGGATGGCGCGAGGTGGAGCGGGCCGCGCCCGTCCTGTGCCGGCTCGCCGCCGCCGAACTGCGCTACTGCTCGCCGTCCGCCCGCTGCCGGGACACCGGCGAGGCCCTCGGGCTGCGCCCGCTCGCCCAGCCGGCGCTGCGCGACTGCGACATGGGGCGCTGGCACGGCCGCACCCTGGGCGAGGTGGCCGCCGGGGAGCCGCAGGCGGTGGAGACCTGGCTGGCCGACCCGGGCTCGGCGCCGCACGGCGGGGAGTCCCTGCTGGCGTTCATCACCCGCATCGGCCGCTGGCTGGACACCCGGCCGGTCGAGGACGCCGACGGGCTGCTGGCGGTCGCCGAACCCGGGGTCGTCCGCGCCGCCCTGATCTACGCGCTGCAGGCGCCCCCGCACTCGTACTGGCGGATAGACGTCCAGCCGCTGTCGGTGGCCACCCTCACCGGCCGCTCCGGCGCGTGGGACCTCCAACTGGAGGCGTGAGACGGCGGGTCGCCGGTGGTGCGCCGCCCGCCGGCCGTCCCGGCGCACCACCCGGAAAGCCCATCCCGGCCGTTCCGCCGTCCGGGGCGTACGCACCCGTGTGACCTGCGGGAAGAGGCGGCGGGCGGGCCCGGCCGGCGGAAGTCGGCCCCGTCGGGCCGCACCATCGAGGTGCGCACCGCCGGGCCGGGCGCTTCTCTCGGGGTATGCACATACGCCACATTCCTCCCTACGCGCTGGCCGCCGGCGCCCTGGTGGTGTCCGTCCTGCTGTTCGGCGACGACAAGGGCGCCGACGCCGCGACCGGGGCCGTCACCGGAACGGTGGCGGAAAGCGCCGGGACCGCCGGGACCGCCGAGGCCGACGCGACCGCCGGGGCCGCCGGGGCCGGCACGTCGGACACCGCCTCCGCCGTGGTCGTCCGGCCCGAACCGGTGGCACCGGGCGCCGCCTTCTCGGTCTCCGACGGCGGCCGCTGCTCCGGCGACACCGCGGAGGCCGTCTTCGACGACGCCGGCCTCCCCGCGGTGCGGCTCTCCGCACAGAGCGGCGGGCTCGGCGGCACCGCGACCGTGCCGGAGGGCACCGCGCCCGGCTCCTACCGGGTCACGCTCACCTGCGGCGGCGCGTCGGGAGCCCGGCAGAGCGCCCTGGACACCGGCCGGCCGGGCGGCGACGAGGACAGTGACGCGGCCGACGGCAGCGAGGACCGTGGCGGGCGCGGCGTGGCGTACGGGCAGGAATCCGCCGACGGCACCAGGACCCTCACCGGCACCATGGTCGTCTCCGACGGCGCCGACGGGGTCGTGCCCCAGGGCGGTGCGGACACCGGCCTCGGCGGCGCGGCCGGCACCGGCCGGGCGGCCACCACCGCGGGCGGTGTGCTGCTGCTCGCGGCGGCCGGCTGGGGTGCCCTCGCCCGCCGGCGCTCCCGCGCCGCCCGGAGCTGACGGCGGTGCGCGCGGATCCACGCTGGCGCGGCCTCGTCCTCGGCCTGGTCACGGTCCTCGCCCTGGCGGGGGTGCTCGCGTGCGCCGCCGTCCGCCTCCGCGCCCAGGAGGCCACCAGCGAACTCGACGGCGGCACCCGCACCGTGCCGCGCACCGAGATCGCCAGGACGCTCAGCGGCCAGCTCGCCCTGCCCTTCCGCAACGGGCCCGACGCGGTGCGCTGCTCCGGTGACCTGCGGCCCGTGCCGTTGGCCGCGGTGCGCTGCACGGCGCACTTCCCCCTCGGCCCGGAGCGGCATCTGAGGGTCGAGGTCACCCGCGTCCGCGACAACCAGGTCACCTACCGCCGCCACTCCCTGCCGCGCTGAGCGATCGCCGGGTCCGCGGTGACGTCCGGGTGGCCTACGGCGTGAGGTCCAGGGCCGCCCGGCCCGACCCGTCCATCAGGAACGGCACCGAGCTGTGGGTGTGGGTGATCCGCCAGTTGCCGTCGATCCTGCGGAGGCCGACGGTGGCCCGGCTCCACAGCTCCACCTCGAAGCCGTCGGTCTTGGTGCCGCGCATCCGGTTGATGCTGTGGCAGAAGGCGACATCGCCGCCGACCGTGATCTCGACCTGGGTCAGCGACACCTCGACCGGCCCCTCCCAGGTGGCGTACCAGTCCTCGACGGCCTTCCGGTCCAGCGCCCGCGGCCCGCGGTACTGCAGCGGCGGAGCGAGGTTGAAGTCCACCAGGTCCGGCGCGCAGGGGGCGAGGAAGCGCCGCGCGTCCCGTGCCGCCGTCGCGGCCGCCCGGTCCTCCAGCAGCTCCCGGATCCGCGTCTCGTCGGTGGTGCGTACGTGGTCGGTGGTCATGAGGGTCCTCCCGTCGGGCGGCGCCGCGGCGCCCGGAATCCGTGTGCAACGGGTAGACGCCGCGGCCCGCGGAAACTCATCGGCGGGGGCGTCCGGGCACCGGCGGGAGCGCGGGAGGACCGGCCCGGCGGGGCGCGAGGCGGCCCTACGGCGCGAGCCGTACCGCCGTCCGCTCCCGGGTCAGCCAGGCGTTCGCCGCCTCGACCCGGCCGCCCACCCGCAGCTTCGCGTAGGCGTGCTCCAGGTGCTTGTCGACGGTGCGCGGGCTGATCGCCAGCCGGCGGGCGATCTGCTGGTTCGTCAGGCCGCGGGCGAGCAGGGCGAGTACGGCGGACTCGCGGCGGGTGACGGGGGACGGCGGGGGCGGCGGGGAGAGCCGGTTGAGGACGCGGCTGAGCCGGGTGCGCAGCAGGGCGGCGGCCGCCACGTCGTCGTCGGAGAAGTCGCTGCCGCCGCGGCTGATGGCCACGCACACCTTCCGCGGCGTCCCGGCGGCGTAGCCCGCGGGGAACGACATCGCGAGCTGCTGCTCGGCGCCCAGCGGCCGGTAGACGTCGGCGTAGGCGGCGAGGGCGTGGAACTCGCCGCGGGTCTGCAGCGTCGAGCGGCGCATCGGGGTGCCGGGGCCGAGGGTGGTGTGGGCCACGAGGCAGTCGTCGGCCGCCTCGCGGGCGAACGCGTCCCGGATGTCCTCGGTCAGCAGCCCGGCGGGCAGGGTGAGCGGCCGGTCGGCACAGCCGGCGCGGGGGGACCAGACGATGCTGTCGCCGGGAACGGCGCCGAGCAGCAGCGGCAGCAGTGCCGGAACAAGGGTGTCCTCGTCGACGGCATCGATCAGGAGGTCCACGACGGCGAGGATCCGCCGCAGGCCGGCCTCCGCGGCCGCGCTCATACCTCCAGCGTGCCGAGGGGGCACAGGGCAGTCAAGCGAGGCCCACCCGGCCGGCCGGGGGAAGACCGGCCGGGCGCGTCAGGCGCTAACGCCCGACGGCATAGACGCGGTTGACGGGGCTCGTCGCGGCGAGACGCCAGTGGTGGAGTCCGGCCTCGTCGGCGATCCGCCGCATCGCCTCCTCACCCGCGTGGTTCCCCAGTGCCTGCGGACCGTGCTGGGCCAGTGCGGACGGCAGGCAGACGGCGACCGAGCCGGCGGTCAGCGCCCGGCCGACGGGGTTGGCGTTCTCCTGGGCGTTGGCCGAGGCGTTGGGCTCGACGAGCATGCAGGTGCCGCCGTCGGCCAGGGCCTGTTCGGCGTGGTGCAGGGCGCCGCCCGGATCGCCGATGTCGTGCAGGCAGTCGAAGAACGTGATCAGGTCGAAGTCCCGGCCCGGGAAGTCCTGGGCGCCGGCGACCCGGAAGCTGACCCGGTCGTCCACCCCCTGCTCGGCCGCGATGCCGCGGGCCGCCTCGATGGAGGGGCGGTGGAAGTCGAAGCCCTCGAAGCGCGACCGGGGGAAGGCCCGGGCCATGAGCGTCGTGGAGTAGCCGTAGCCGCATCCCACGTCCGCGACGCGCGCGCCGCGCTCCAGCTTCTCCACCACCCCGTCCAGCGCGGTCAGCCACTCCGGTACCAGCGCGGCCGAGTAGCCGGGGCGGAAGAACTTCGCGGTGCCGGCGAACAGCGCGGGACCGTGTTCCTCCCAGCCGATGCCCTCGCCCGTGCGGAAGGCGTCCATCAGGATGTCCTCGGTGGCGTAGATCGCTTGCAGCACGGTGGCGAAGCCCGCCGCGTACGTCGGCAGATCCGGGTCCGCCAGGACGGCGGCGTGCTCGTCGGGCAGCAGGTAGGTGTCGGTGTCGGGCGCGTAGCGCAGGTACTCGCCGGCGACCTGGGCGGCCAGCCATTCGCGGACGTAGCGTTCGACCAGCCCCGTACGGGCGGCGAGCTGCGCGGAGGTGAGCGGTCCCGCGCCGGCCATGGCCGCGTACAGGCCGAGCCGGTCGCCGAGCGAGGTGCACAGGCCGGCGACCGCGGCGCCGCTGTCGGCGATCACCCGCTCCAGGAACCGCTGCACCCGGTCCTCGTCCGGCCCGGACGCCGGGGTGGCACCGGCGGCGGTCGTCATGGCCCTCACCTCCTCGCCCCTCCACTGCACAGGACGGCCACCGCGCGCGCCATACGGGATTCGCCGTATACGTCGCCGCGGCGCCCCGGCCGAGACTGGGGGAGAGGAGGTGCCCTCATGCGCAAGAAGGTCGACTGCCGGGATTACCCGAGTGAGATGAACTGCACCCTCGTCATCGCGGGCGAGGAGGAGGAAGTCGTCCGCGCCGCCAGCGAGCACGCCGTATCCGTCCACGGCCACCAGGACAGCCCGGAGCTGCGGGAACAGATCAGGGCGTCGCTGAAGGACGAGGTTCCGCAGCACGCCTGAGGCGCGGCTGCGGCCCGCCGCCCCGGCCGGGGCGGCGGGGTCGCCGCGCCCGGATACGGTCGGGCTGCCGCTACGACCGGCGGCGGGGCTTGCCGCGCCGGCCGCCCTTGCCGCCCTGCCCGCCGCCGGAGGCGCCCCGCGGGCTCTTGCCGGCCGGCTTGCGGGCCGGCTTCCCGGCCGCGGGCATGCGCCGCGCGCCGCCCGCGTCCTGGCCCTTGCTCTTGGACTCCGCCGCGGTCGCTGCCGGGCGGCGCCCCCGTGAGCTGTTGACCGTCCGCCCGCGGACGATTCCGATGAAGTCCTCCACCAGGTCGGTGGTCGCCTCCTGCGGCCACGACAGCGCGACCCGGGAGGCGGGGGCGTCCACGACCGGGCGGTAGGTGAGGTCCCTGCGGTGGTGCAGACGGGCGAGGGACTGCGGGACGACGAGGACGCCCACGCCCGCCGCCACCAGTTCCACGGCGTCCGCCGTGGTGGCGGGCCGCTCGATCGCGGGCCGTCCCGGCCGGTGCTCCCAGTCGAGGGTGTCGTCGAGGGGGTGCAGCACGATCTCGTCGGCCAGCTCCTCGGCCGAGACCTCGTCGGCCGCCGTCACCAGGTGGTCCTTGGGGACCACGACCACGGTCGTCTCGGTGTAGAGGGGGATCGCGCTGAGGTCCGGCCCGTCGACCGGCAGCCGCACGAAGCCCGCGTCGGCGCCGCCGTCCCGCAGGACGCCGCACGCCTCGGCGGCGGACACCGCGACGAGGTGCAGGGGGACGTCCGGCAGTCGCTCGTTCCAGATCCGCACCCACTTCGCGGGCGTCACCCCGGGGACATACGCGAGACGGAACGAAGAGGATGCATCCGAGCCAGTCACCGGGACAGGTTACCGGTCGTGGTCGGAGCCCGTGCACACGATCGATACCCTTGACACCATGACGTCGCACCAGACCACCCAGACCATGAAGCCCGCGACCGCGGCGAAGAAGCTGGGTGTGTACCTCGAGGCCACCCCCGCCGAGTTCCAGGAGGGTGTCGTCTCGCGCACCGAGCTGAACGCCCTGCAGGCCGATCCGCCCCAGTGGCTGCAGGACCTGCGGCGCGACGGCCCGCACCCGCGGCCCGTGGTCGCCGCGAAGCTGGGCGTCTCCATCTCGGGCCTCGCCCGCGGCGGTGTCACCGAGCCCCTCACCACGGAGCAGATCGACGCGCTGAAGCAGGAGAGCCCCGAGTGGCTGCGGCAGGAGCGCGCCACCCAGGCCGAGGTCCGCAAGGAAGCCGTCCGCATCAAGGAGAAGAAGGCGGCGCGGGAGGAGCAGTCCCGGCAGTCGGGTTCCTGAGCAGCCTTCTCCCCCGGCCGCCCCGGCCGCACGGCGGCGCGGGGCGCGCTCAGGCGGCCGCCGGGGGAAGCAGATGATCGAGCCCCTCGGCGCAGTCCTCGGCGGCTTCGCCCGAGCGCGGCAGCATGACGCTCTCGTAGGCCCGTACGGCTTCGTCGACATCCGAGGCGGTGACCAGGGCGTGCGCCAGCTCGGCGCCGTCGAGCAGGGCGAGGTTGGCGCCCAGCCCGAGGGGCGGCATCAGGTGTGCGGCGTCGCCGAGCAGCGTGACGCCGGGGACGTGCTCCCAGGTGTGCGGGGCGGGCAGCGTGAACAGCGGCCGGTGGACGAAGCCCCCGTCGTTGTCCCGCAGGAATCCCAGCAGGCGCTCGTCCCAGCCGTCGAACAGCGTCAGCAGGTGGGCGCGCACGGCCGCCGTGTCACCGAGTTCGACGCCCGCCGCCCGGTGCCAGTCCTCCGGGGCGCGGAACGCCGCGTAGAGGCGGATGTGGCCGTTGCTGTTGCGCTGGGCGAACAGGACCCCGGCGCCGGCCCGCGCCACCATCGTGCCCGCGCCGACCAGCCGCGCGAGCCCGGCATGGCGGGTGTCGCAGTCGTCGAAACCGGCCTCCACGAAGACCACGCCGGTGTAGCCGGGCACGGCCTGTGAGAGGGCCGGGCGGACCCGCGACCAGGCGCCGTCGGCGCCCACCACCAGGTCGAACTCCTCGCTGCCGCCGTCGCCGAAGTGCAGGCGGGCGGTGCCGTCCCCGAGCGGGGTGACCCCACTGACGGCGCGGTCCCACCGCACGCTGCCCGCGGTGAGCGATTCCAGCAGCAGCCCGCGCAACTGACCCCGGTCGATCTCCGGGCGGTCCTCCTCGCCGTGGTCGTGCGGCGGCCCCTGCTGCGGCAGGACGGCGGCCGTGGCGGGGTCGAGCAGGCGCCACTCCTGGGCCTCGGGGCGGGACAGCGCGCGGAACCGGTCGAGCAGGCCCGCGGCGTGCAGGGCGCGCTGTCCGGTGCCGGCGTGCAGGTCGAGAGAGCCGCCCTGCGGGCGCGCGCCGGCGGCGGCCTCCCGTTCGAAGACGGTGACGGAGCGGCCGTGGCGCTGCAGCACGCGGGCGCAGGCGAGGCCGCCGAGGCCGGCGCCGACGATCGCGACACGGGGGTCACTGGCGGAGTGCATGGGGCGTTCCCCTCGGAAGGCGGGTGAGATGCCGGGAGGTCCGGCCCGACCAAGAAAGCACACTCACTAAATAAGCGCAATCACTAAACGTTTTCAGTGGGTGCACTTCGGGTACGGTGTGCCCGTGACCGAACCGACCGGGCGCCGTGAGCGCAAGAAGGCGCAGACCCGCAAGGCGCTGGCCGACGCCGCACTGGAGCTCTTCCTCGACCGCGGCTACGACCAGGTCTCCGTCAAGGACGTCGCGGAGGCCGCCGATGTGTCGGTGACCACCCTGTTCAAGCACTTCCCCGGCAAGGAGGCGCTGGTCTTCGACGAGGAGGACGACATCGAGGCGGCGCTCGTCGCCGCCGTGCGGGAGCGCGCCCCGGGGCAGTCGATCCCGCGGGCGCTGTGCGCGCACCTCCTGCGGACGCAGGACCTCGCCAAGGACCCGGGGTGGGCCCCGTTCCTGCGCATGGTCGAGGAGACCCCGGCGCTGCGCGACTACTCCCACCGCATGTGGATGCGCCACGAAACGGCCCTGGCGCGGGCCATCGCCGAGGAGACCGGCGCCCCCGAGGACGACGCCGCCTGCGCCGCCCTCGCCCGTTTCGCCCTGGAGACCCGCGGGCTCGTCCAGCGGCACACCGACCCGCGACGCGCCGTCGAAGCCGCCTTCGCCCTGCTCGAACACGGCTGGGCGGCCGCGCACCCCGGGGCCTGAGCCCGTCTCGCCATACTGAAGTCCTCGTCCGGGACAGTCAGGGGGCACATGGAAACCGGCAGGCCGAGTCGGACCGCGTGGCGGGCGGCGCACGCCCGTGCCCGTCACCAGGCCGATCCCCGGCGGGTCTTCGCCCCGCTGGACTTCGAACGCGGCACCCTCGACGGGGCCCTGGACGCGGCCGGGCTGGACCGCACCCGCGCGGCGTTCTTCATCTGGCTCGGCGTCACGCCCTACCTGACACGGGACGCAGTCCTGGCCACCCTGCGTGCCGTGGCCGCGCACCCCGCCCCCGTGCAAGTGGTGTTCGACTACTACCGCGAGTCGTCCGCGGCGATGGCGCCGGAGCTGCGCGCCGCGTACGAGGCCGCCACCCGGCAGGTGGCGGAACTCGGCGAACCCTGGCTCAGCCACTTCACCCCCGACGGCCTCGCCGGGGAGCTGCGCGCGATGGGGCTGGCCGACATCGAGGACCTCGCGGGCCCGGACCTGCTCGCCCGCTACCTCGGCGAACCCGCGCCCGCCGCCGACGCGTTCAGCGGTCAGGTGCTCCGCGCCGGGCGCACCGCAGACCGGCGGCCCTCACGCCCGTCCCGCCCGGCGCCGTCGCCGCCCCGGGGATGAGCCGCCGCCCCGGGGACGACGGGGCAGCAGCGGCAGGCGGGCGCCGGGCTCGCGCGCGAGGGCCGCCCCGCCGCCCCGCCCCTCACCAGGGCAGCGGGCCCGCCGCGTCGAAGAAGCCCGCGGTCGGTCCTTCGGGGCCCACCTGGGCCATGCGGACGATGATCTCGGCGCCCTCCTCGACGGTCTGCGTACCCGCGTGCCGGTTGAGGTCCGTCGCGGTGTAGCCGGGCTCCACCGCGTTGATCCGCATGGCGGGGAACGCCTTCGCGTACTGCACGGTGAGCATGTTGACCGCGGCCTTGGAAGCCGGATAGGCGACGCCCGGGTAGGCGTGGGCCGGGCTGTCCGGCGCGGTGACCCGTGACAGCGAGGCCAGCCCGCTGCTGACGTTGACCACGACCGGGGCGGCGGACCGCTGCAACAGCGGCAGGAACGCGTGCAGTACGCGCACCACCCCGAAGACGTTGGTCTCGAACAGCAGCCGCGTCTCGTCGGCGGTCAGCCGCGCGGCGTCGAGCACCCCGCCGTCCGGCGTCCGCCGTTCGATGCCGGCGTTGTTGACCAGCACGTCCAGGCCGCCGTCGGCCGCGAGGGTCTCGGCCGCCGCGTCGACGGAGTCGTCGTCGGTGACGTCGAGGCGGACGCTGCGCGCGCCCAGCTCCTCGGCGGCCCGGCGCCCGCGTGCGGCGTCCCGGCTGCCCACGTAGACGGTGTGGCCCGCCGCGACGAGCCGGCGGGCGGTCTCGAAGCCCAGCCCCTTGTTCGCTCCGGTGATCAGTGTGGTCGTCATGTCTCCAGGTTCCGCGCCCGGTCGCGGAACCGCGCGCGGGCGGCGACCCGCGCCGCCCGCGCGCGCCGCGCCCGCCCGCCCGCCGCCGGCCGTGCCCCGATGGATCACCCGCCGGGCGGAGCCGGGGCCGCTGGGTGAGGCTGGGCGGTGGAGGTGGGCCATGGAACAGGTGCGGGCGGACGTCTGCGTGGTGGGCGCCGGCTTCGCCGGACTCGCCGCCGCGCGACGACTGGCCCGGGCGGGCCACGAGGTGCTGGTGCTCGAAGCCAGGGACCGGGTGGGCGGCCGGGTGTGGAACCGGGAACTGCCCGACGGGACGGTGGTGTCGGCCGGCGGCACCTGGCTGGGCAAGGGCCAGCACCGGATGTTCCAACTCTGCGGGGAACTGGGCCTGGAGGTGTACCCCCAGTACGAGCGGGGCGATCACCTCCTGCGCCTGGACGGCGTCAACCACCGCTATCGCGGCGTCCTCCCCGCCACGGGCAAGGGGACGCTCCTCGCCCTCGGCCTGGCGCTGGCGCGGCTCCGTCTGATGACGCGGCGGCTGCCGGCGGACGCCCCGTGGCGGGCCCGCGACGCCCGGTCCTGGGACGCCCGGACGCTCGGGCAGTGGCTGGCCGACCCGCGCAACGTGCCCTCGGCCACCGCCCGCACCCTGCTCAGGTCGAGCATGCACCTGCTGTTCTGCGCCGACCCGGCGGAGGTGTCGCTGCTGGGCGCCCTCACCCTGGCCAGGGGCGGCGGCGGTTTCGGCTACTACACCGACTCCCGCCGGACCGAGTCCCACCTCGTCGACGGCGGAGCCCCCGAACTGGCGCGGCGCATGGCCGGGCAACTGGGCGGGCGGGTGCACCTGTCCAGCCCCGTGCACCGGATCGCCCACGACGGCACCGGCGCGACGGTCGTCCTCCTCGCTCACCGTGCGGGCGCAGCGCGTGATCGTGCCCGATGGAGGGCGCGGTGCGCTCCGGCGAGCGGGCCGCCCACGAGGTGCTGACCGCGCTGTCCCTCGGCCGCCGCGCCATCGGCGCGTAGCGCCCTGCGCCCGCGGGCCCGCAGGCCGCCGGACCGTCGAGGCGCAACCCGTCCGCCACGTCCGTCCGCCACGTCCGTCCGCCCTCACCGGCCCGCGCGTCCGACGGTGCTTTCGCCACCCTCGCCACCTCACCCTTGCCTCGCCGCCCTGCGGCCACCGACGCCCCTGCCGGGACAGCCGCCGGCGCTCGCCCGGTCCCGACGGGCCCGTGCCGCACGCCCGCCGTCGGCGCCCTGCACCGCGGCATCGGCCATGCGGAGCGGCCCGAGCGCCCGGCACGCCGCTGAAGCGGTCAAGTCACCGCGGGTGCGCGTCCCGCGCATACCGTGGCGCCATGGTGCGCGCCGGCGGTGCCCAGGGCGATCGGCCGCAGGGGCCTGCGACACCGGGGCGGCCCCTGGCCCCGCTGCTCGCGGTCTGTGCGGGCTACTTCATGGTCATCCTGGACGTGACCGTGATCAACGTCGCCGTTCCGGTGGTGGGACGGGAGCTGTCGGCCTCGCTCACCGGCATCCAGTGGATCACGGACGGCTACACGCTGGTCTTCGCCGGCCTGCTGCTCACCGGGGGAGCGCTGGGCGACCGGCTGGGCAACCGCCGGATCTTCTGCACCGGGGTGGTGGTGTTCACGGCCGCCTCGGTCGGCTGCGGACTGGCCCAGAGCGCCGGGGCCCTGGTGGCCGCCAGGCTGTGCGAAGGGCTCGGCGCGGCACTGATCGTGCCCGGCTCCCTCGCGCTGCTCCAACAGGCGTACCCCGCGCCCGCCGAGCGCTCCTGGGCCTTCGGCCTGTGGGGCTCGATGGCGGGCATCGCCGCCTCCGCGGGCCCCCTCCTGGGCGGCCTCCTGGTCACCACCGTGGGCTGGCGCTGGGTGTTCTTCATCAATGTGCCCGTCGGCTGCGTCTGCCTGCTGCTGACGCTGCGCCGGGTGGCCGCCTCGGCCCGGCGCGCGGACCGCCCCGTGGACTGGCCGGCCCAGTGCGCGCTGATCGTGCTGGTGGCCCTGCTGATCGCCGTCCTCAACGAGGCGGGACGCCGGGGCTGGACGGACCCGCTGATCGTCACGGGAGCCGTGCTGTGCCTGCCGGCCGCCGGCGCGTTCGTGCTGCGCGAGCGCCTGGCCCGCACCCCCGTACTGCCCCTGCGGCTGCTGCGCTCCCGCCCGATGGGCGGCGGCGCGGCCATCGGCCTGCTGTTCAACTTCGCCTTCTACGGCATGATCTTCACCGCCAGCCTCGACTTCCAGCACCAGCGCGGTCTGACCGCCCTGCGCACCGGGATCGCCCTCTTCCCCGCGGTGGTGATGACGATGTTCGCCTCGGTGCTGTCCGGACGCCTGGCCCGCCGCACCGGACACCGCCCGCTGGTGACCACGGGCATGCTGCTGGGCGCGGCGGGTCTGGCCGGCTGGGCGGCCGCCGGCCGGGACCCGGCCTACGCGCTGCTCGTGGCCCCGATGATGGCGGCGGGCTTCGGCACGTCCTTCGCCCTCACCGGTACGACCGCCACCGTGATGGCCGCCGCCCCGGACGCGTACTCCGGCACCGCCTCCGCCCTGTTCAACACCACCCGCCAGATCGGCAGCGCCGCGGGGGTCGCGCTGGGCGGCTCGCTGCTGGCCGCCACCGCCGACTTCGCCACCGGGCTGCGCACCAGCATGGCCGTCGGCGCCGCCGCCTACCTGACGGCCGCCGCCCTCGCCCTCTTCTGCATCCCCCGCGGGCCCTCCGTCCGGCTCGCCGACTGAGGGACGGCCGGCCGGGGTGGCGACCCGGGCCGGAGATCACCAGGTCTTGACCTGGCCGCCGTCGATCGTGAACTCGGCTCCCGTGATGTTGCCCGCGAGCGGGGAGGCGAGGAAGAGGGCCAGGTCGGCGACCTCGTGCGGTTCGGTGACCCGCCCGGTGGAGATGCCCATGGACTGTGGCACGACCACGTCGAGGGCCTCCTGCGCGGTGGTCCCGGCCTGGGCCGCCGTGAGGTCGGCGAAGCCGCCCGGAGCAGTCCAGAAGGGGGTGCGGACCGGCCCGGGGGCGATCGCGTTGACCCGGATGCCGCGCGGCGCGAACTCCTCGGACAGCGACTTTGTCAGGCTGCTGAGCGCCGCCTTGGCCGCGGAGTAGTCCACGACCATGGGGAACGGCAGACGCGCGTTGATGGAGCCGATGTTGAGGACTGCGCCCCCGCCCGCGTCCAGCAGGTGCACGAGCGCGGCGCGGCTGGCCCGGACCGCGCTGAACAGGGTCATGGTGAAGATGCGCTGCCACTCGGCGTCGTCGATGTCCAGGAAGCTCGTCCGGGGCGTCGCGGCCCCCAGCGCGTTGATGAGGATGTCGACCCTGCCGTGCCGGTCCACCGCCTGCCGGACGAGGGTGTCCGGGCCGTCGGCGGTGGACAGGTCGACCGGGACGGCGGTGACGCCGTGGTTCTCCCGGAGTTCTTCGAGTTCGGGGGTGACGCTCCGGCTGCCGGCCACGACGTGGGCGCCCTCCCGGGCGAACGCCTCGGCGAGGGCCAGACCGATGCCCTTGCTCGCTCCGGTGACGAGGGTGACCTTGCCCTGGAGTTGGAGGTCCATCATGGTCCTTTGCGTATCCGGTCGCCCCCTGTGCCGAGCGTAGGGGGAATCGCCGCCACCGGCTCGGCGGAGCGGCCGCCACCTGCCGCGTGGAGCACCGCCCGGACCCGCGCGACCTGTTCGCCCCGCTGGAGAACGGATGGGCCACCACCCCGCCGGCGACACCGGAGGACCGTCCCGCACGGGACGACCGAACCGGCCCGGGCGCCGCGTCGCACCGCCGGCCGGACTCCGCGTCGCGCCGGGGGCCTTCAGACGCGCGACCACCTCCGCCTGATGGGCTGCGGAGGTGGTCGCGAGATCGAGGTGCAGACGACACTTGGTTGCCGTCCCGGGTTCCGGGACGGCAACGACGTCGATGCGGACGGCGGCCGGGTCCGGCCGGACGAAGCCGCCGAGGGCTGCCACGTCGGTCACGCCGGGGGCCTCTGCACCCGGCCCGCCACAACATCCGGTCCGTCGCCGGACGGAGACCGGTGCTCAGAAGTCGTACGGCTTCTTGGTGCTCCAGTTCAGCACGTCGGCCTCGTTCCAGCTGAACTGCGGCTTGTCGCCCTTGAGGGAGACGGAGTAGGAGGGGCCGCTGCGGCCGTCCGCGCCGCGCAGCGCGAGGGCGAGCGACTGCGCCGTCTTGTTCTTCGAGCCGTAGTCGAAGAGGTTCACCGCGCTGTACGCCGAGCCGCCGGGCTGGAGCGTGATCTGCCGGCCGCCGCCCGGGTTGTCCTTCTTCGAGTGCGGCAGCGCGGCGCCGTTGTCGCCGAGCTTCACGGTCGGGTACGAGGTGACCCAGCAGGGCTTGGAGCCCTTGTTCGACGCGGTGACCAGCAGGTGGTCGCCCTGCTGCCCGGCGAACCGGTGCACCGCGGTGAGCAGCATCTCGTCGCCGCGGCACTGCTGGGCGCCGGCCGTGGTGCCCTTGTTCGTGGTCTGGCCCGTCCCGCCCGTGGCGGTCGTCGAGCGCGCACCGTCCTTGGCGTCACCGCTGCCGTTGGCCTGCGCCGAGCCGCCCTTGGCGTCCCCGTTGGCGGCGGACGACTGGCTCTGCGAGCTGCCGGCGCTGTCGGCGCCCGCCGCCTTCGAGTCCCCGTCGGCGCCGCCGCAGGCGGTCAGGCCCAGCGCCAGCGCGGCGGTGACGGCGGCCAGGGCGGCGGTACGAATCCGGGAAGTGCGCATGATCGGGTTCCCCCTGCGTTTCGTGCGGGAACCGTTCCCGCGGTGTGCACACCACTTTTCCCGGAGCCACTGACGTTCCGTGAACGCCTCACTCACGTTCCGCTAACGCACCGCGCGAACGGGTGGGACCGTGCCGGCGCCGGTGGAAGCGGCCGGAAGGACAAAGGACAGGGGACAGCGCGATGACCCACCACGACGAGGCGGCGGCCGTCCGACCGCTGACACGGGCCTGGGTGAGCCGGCACCTGGCGGCCGGCGAGCGGATCGTCGGAACCGAGGCGCTGCCCGGCGGTATCACCGCCGAGATGCGGAGGCTGACCATCGGTACGCGGGACGGCGGCACGCGTGACCTGGTGCTGCGGACCTTCGTCGACACCGAGCACGCCGAGGACCGGCTGCACAGGGAGGCCGGCGCCCTGACCCTGTGCACGGGGACCGGCGTGCCGGCCCCCGGACTGGTCGCGGTCGATCCGGCCGCTTCGCATGGTGAGTACCCCTCGCTCCTCATGACGCATCTGGCGGGCCGGACGGTCCTCGACGACGAGGGACTGGAGGCGCGCGTCCCGCTGCTGGCCCGTCAGCTCGTGGCGATCCACGCGGTGCGACCCGTTGAGCGGCCCCGGGACTACGTGGCGCTGACGACCGCGGACACCGTCGTGGTGCCGCAGGGCGCCGACGCGGCGGCATGGGCCGCGGCGATCGACGTGATCCGCAGGCCCGCGCCGCCCGGCGCGGGGCGATTCCTGCACCGGGACTTCCAGCCCGGCAACGTGCTGTTCGAGGTGCCGCCCGGGGACCCGGCAGGTGCCCGGATCACCGGCGTCGTCGACTGGGCGGCCGCCTCCTGGGGCCCGGCGGATCTCGACGTGGCGCACTGCTCGACCAATCTCGCGCTGCTGCACGGCCCGGCGTGGGGTCCGCGGTTCGCCGAGGCGTACGAGGAGGCCGGCGGGGCCCTGGCCGCGGCCGCGAGCGAGCGGCTGTACTGGCGGGTACGGGACGCACTGGCGCTCTCGGAAGAGGTGCGGCGGGTGTCGCGGCCCTGGCGCGAGGCGGGGAGGACCGACCTGACCGCGCGAGCCGTGGAGGAGCGGCTGGATGCCTACGTCACCGCCCTGATGGACGCGCCGGGCTGAGCGGCCGGGGGCAGTCTCCCGCTGTGACTGAGCGGCTGAGTTGGCCCTTTAGCGCTTGAGTTGGCCCGCCTGAGCGTCGGTGTTGGCCCGCAGGGTAGCGGCTGGTGTGCTGACCTGCTGGGACTTCGAGAGAAGCTGTACGGGAAGCGGTGCAAGCGCGCTGTTGTGGGGGCATGACGGTTACGGTCCATGCTCCGGAGATCGAATCCCGGCCGATCTGGTCGCACAGCTGCACCTTGGATGAACTCGTTGCTCCTGACGCGGGCCCGGATCCGGATGGCGCATCTGCTGGAGGTGGAGACCGGCTACCGCAGTGGCAGCCGCTCCTGGGCCAGGCCCGGTGAGCCCAGGGTCGAGTACGACCCGGAACGGACCACGCTGACCGAGCGCCGACGCGCGAAGGTGGCCGAGCTGAAGGATCTGGACCGCCAGGAGGCCAAACAGCTGGGGCTGGAGTGGATCAGTGAGCGCACGCTGAAACGCATGGCCGCTCATTACGACGAGAACGGGTTGATGGGCCTGGCAGACGGAAGGTGGACGCCACCCCTGCGAGGCCGCCGGGCGATCGGAGACGAAGTCGCCGAGGCGATCCGTTCCGTACATGCCGAGTCGCTACATCGCTCGAAGCTGAGCATGAAGACGAAGGAGAGGTTGATCCACCAGTACGTGCGGGAGAAATTCGAGACCGAGGGCAAGAAGGTGGAGGTGCCGCACTACACCACGCTGGCGAAGGTGTGGAAGGAGTGGTTCGGCACCGAAGGGGCCCGGCAGCGATACATCCGCTCCGCCGCGGCGGTGGAGACGGGGAAGGCGAAGGTGGTAATCGTCCGGCCGGGGCAGGTGGTCGCACTAGACACCACGCCGCTGCCGGTGAAGGTGCTCGACGATGTCTTCGGTGCCCCGATCTCCGTCCGTCTCACCCTGGCCCTGGACACCTACTCGCATTCGCTGGTCGCGTTCCGTCTCACGCCGGTGTCTGACTCGTCGGTGGAGGTGGCGATGCTGCTGCGGGATGTGCTGTTGCCGCTGCCGATGCGCCCGGACTGGGGCGAGGAGATGGAGTGGCCCTACCCAGGCGTCCCGGCCGCCTTGGTGGCCGAGTTCGCAGGGCACCGAGTAGCCGGCCTGCCGTTCTTCGCTCCGGAGACGGTGACCAGCGATCACGGCAGCGTTTACAAGAATCACCAGATCGTGCAGGTAGCACGCACGTTGGGGATCGAGTTGTTGCCGGCCCGTGCGATGCGTCCGACCGACAAGGCTGCCTGCGAACGCGCCTTCGCCGGGATCCAGTCGCTGCTGCTGGAACTCCTGCTCGGGTTCCGCGGCATCGATGTCGCGGACCGCGGAGTGGACCCCGAAGGGGACGCGGTCTGGACACTGGCGGAGATGGAGCACCTGTTGGCAACTTGGGTTGTCGCAGTGTGGCAAAACCGGAGACTCGATCAGTATTCGCCTGCTTGGGACCCGGGCGGGCGACACAGTCCGAACACCCTCTTCGCCGCTGCGGCGGCCCGCGACGGGATCAGTCTGGAGATCCCCGAGCCGAGTCTGTACTACGAACTTCTGCCCGCACACTTCGTGAGGATCGACCGCCGTCGTGGGGTAAAGATCGGCGGACTCTGGTACGGCGGCACCGACCCGGTTCTGGACCCCTATCGCGGCCAGCGCTCCGGCCGCAGCGGACGGCACGAGGGTAAGTGGGCCGTCAATCGCGATCCTCGGGACTGCCGCGAGGTCTACTTCGAGGACCCCGAGCACGCGGGGGTCTGGCATGCCCTGAGTTGGAACGGCCTGCCGCCGGGAGACGACGTCCCGGCTTTCTCTGATACGCGCGTACGTGAAGTGCTGCGCGAGGCGGCCCGCACCGGCCTCAAGCCGCGCGACGATGGTGAACTGCTGCCCGTGCTGCTGAAGTTGGTTGCCACACGCACGCCGGTTGCGGCATGGCCCACCCAGATGACCGCCAAGCAGAAGAGCGAGCGGGCTCGTGAGCTGGTGCGAGCCCGCGCTGCCGCGTCCGACCGGGCGCCGGTTCCGTTGAGCACTCTTCCTCCACCCACCCCACCATCTGAGCTGGCCGCCAACACTCGGCGAGCCGTCACTGCAGACCGGCAGCGGCGCCGCGAGGCCGCTGTCTCGCAGCCGCCGACAGCGCCTCCTCTGCTGGGTGAGTCCTTGCGGGCCCGCAGCCTGTTCCTGCTGCCTGACGAGGACGTCGACCAAGCCGATGAGCCGGGATCGGGGACCACATGAGTGCCCCGAGCGGCAGAGGGTCTGTCCCTTTCGTACTGCCGGGCCCTCCGCCGATGCGGGATACGGTCGACGGCTGGGAGCGCTGGCGCAGTACTCGCCACGACTTCGTGCCCGCGCCTCGGTTGAGTCCGGCTGAATGGCGACTGCTGAGCCCGAGGAAGAAGACGTTGCACGATTTGCACCGCGCGGCTACGCACGCCAATCTCCCGCTGCTTCAGACCCCTATGACCAAAGCCGTCACCAAGTTGCTGCACGGACGGGTCATGACCAATGCGCTCAAGCACAAGCCGACCACCCGGGCCGGAGTCATGGTCACGGGCGGGGGATACCAGGGCAAGACAGAGACGGGGTGCGAGATCCTGGCGACGTTCGAGGACACCTGGCTGGAACTGCGGCGCCATCTCAATCCAGATGCCGTCGCCGGGGCCCGCGACCTGCACATTCCTGTTGCCTATGTACAAACCCCGGTGACGGCGAAGCCGAAAAGCCTTTGCAAGGCCATCCTGAACTTCTACGGCGCCCCGATCCATCCGCGCATGGACCTTCCCGAGCTGATCCGGCAGGTCGCTGCTTCCCTGCATGACCATGGAACGAGGGCGCTTCTACTGGACGACATTACGAGGCTCCGCCTCCATCGAGCCGACGATCAGGACACGCTCGACCTGATCCGGGCCTTCATGAGCATGCACGTCACCCTCGTCCTCATCGGAGTGGACATCCCCGGCTCAGGCCTGCTCAGAGAAGGCCGACACGATCCCCGCACAGGCCAGGTGATCTTCCCCTCCTCCCGGCAGGCCAAAGTTCACGGACTGGAAGCGACACAGACCGAGCGGCGCTTCGACCTCGTTGAACTTGATCACTTCCGCTACGACACCGACGAACAGATCACCGCCTGGATCGACCACCTCACCGGCGTCGAAGCCCAGCGCAGGCTGATGAACGCCCCCTCGGACATGCTCACCGGGGGACGCATGCCCGAGTACCTCTTCGAGCGCACCAACGGCGTGGTCGGCCTGCTGGAACGGCTGATCGAAGACGGTTGCCAGGAAGCCATCGATTCGAGTGAGGAGTGCTTGACCGAGAGCCTCCTCGAAGGCATCGCCATCACCGTCGACGGGGACACCGCCCGTGATCCCGGAGCTGGAGAAATCCCCGTTGTCCCGGCGTCGGTCAATAGCGGCCCTGCCGCTGGCCCTCGCTCGGCCAAACGTAAGCGCCCCAGGAACACCGTGCTCGACGACCATGGCCCGGCAGCCGAGAACACCGGAACCTGAATACGCCGGTGCATCCCCTTCCCCGGAGCCTTGATCCGTTGCCTGACGAGTGCCTGCCCGGTTACCTGTTGCGGCTGTCCTTCCGGCTCGACCTGACCCCCGCCGAGCTCGGGCGCACCACGGGCCTGGTATCGACTAACGGCGGCCATCTCGCTCGCCGACTCGTTCTAGATTTCCCCGGTTTGTCACTTAACGAGTTCGCCAAAGCTACCCGGCTGTCACGCGATGAGGCGAGGTCTCTCACGCTGAGCACGTGGCGTCGCAACTACCCTCCGATCCAACGCTGGTTGCCGCCACTGCACGGCCAAGCCCCACAGATCGACAAATGGATCCTGGGCGGACTCGACCGTTACTGTCCCCAGTGCCTGGCTGGGGATGACAGCCCAATCCAGCGCGAATACGGCGGTTCCTGGAAGAAGGAATGGCACCTTGGAATCGTCTTCGCCTGTCCACAGCACGAGTGCTTCCTCCGTCACCACTGTCCGCAGGGCGGGCAGCCACCGGACTATGACCGAGCGTCCAGACTGATCCCCTTCGACGGTTTTCGCGGTCTCCACCCCACCGCATGCCGCTATCCATTACCCCCTACTGCTCGAAAGCTCAGACGACCTCCTTGCCGGGCCCAACTCGACCAGGCTCCACCCCCTGCCTTGCGCCCTGGCCCCCGGCTGCTGGCACTGCAACATCATCTTCTCGGCCTGCTCAAAACCCGCGACGTTGATCACGAAGTCCGCGAATATTTCAGTGACTTGCATCTGCTCGCTGCGTTGATCACTTTCTCGTGGCCCCACAGCAGGCGTCGAGTCGACTCCATATTCGCCCCGATTGTCGACATCGAGACCGACACCCGAAGGACGTTTGGCGGCATCCGAGTCCACGAAACTTCCCCTATAGACCCCATTGCCTGCGGTGCGATCCTCGACGCTGCCCACTCCTTGCTACAGATCGACAGTCTTCGTAATGTCCTCGCTGAATTCTTCGACTCGGCCCTCACCGGCGCCCCCGCCCGCGCGGGATGGGCCCAGATCTTCACCAAGTACGAAAAATCCTGCTCACGGCGTTTGCGTACTGCCGCAGCACCCCTCATCCGCACCTACTCCCCCTCTCCTGGGTGGCCCGCCCCACGCTCCACCCGCACCGCCGGCTACCGGGCTGAAAACATTCCCGCCCACCTGGAACCGGACCGGTATGCCCGCCACTTCCAGAAACTCGACGGCCCAACCGACCACAAGATCCTCCGTCGGATCGCAGCCATCCAACTCGTCCAGTGGGCCACTCAAGCTTCAATCCCCGAAGCCGCCCGCTACCTCGGTCTTGAAGCTGAGAAGGCGCTCTACACCGAAGACAACACTCGCATCTGGTTGAAATCCACCCGCGAAGTGCAGGAGTTCGGTATCGCCCTACAGGGCCTCGCCGCGGAACTCAGCAGCGGAGCCGACGGACTCATCGACTATCAGTACCGCCGAGAAGCCCTCCGCGACTGGTGCCTCGATCCCAGCACCTGGCAGGAGTTGACCGGCCGACTGGCGCCTCTGCGCGGCAAGCAACCCGCCCTCGACGATCGCAAGCGCCAGGACGCGTCCGTGTTCATCTGGGTCCACGTCACGCGTGGTGAGCACCTGTTCGCCCCTCGCCCCATCGAAGCCGAGCAACCACTGCACATCCAGCAAGACTGGGCGCGACGCCGGAACACCGCCTGGTTCCAACTCACCCGCCCCGACCCGATGGGTCACTACGCTGACCTGCGGAAAACACTCACCGATTACGCTCACCAGCTCGTCGCAGACATCGAATTGACCTTGACACGGTGACAGGGCCTTCACTGCTTGCCAAGGAGGTGGTCTCGATGACGATCACGAGACAGGACACGGATGCGATACGAGTGCTTCAGGGGTTGGAGGACGGCCGTTCGTCCGTGCGACTGCGGGCTGCTCTGGCGGGCGGCACGACGCCTGACCCGCGCTTCATCGACAAGCTCATCGAGCGATGCGCGATCGAGCCCGAGTTTTTCGTTCGCGACATGCTGACCTGGGCGCTCACCCGCCACCCGGTGTCCATGACGCTTCCCAAGCTGGTCCGCGAAGCCCGGTCGGAGCGTGCGCAGGCACGGAGCCAGGCGCTGCACACGCTGTCCAAGATCGGGGACCGGCAGGCGTGGCCGGCGATCACACGGGCGCTGTTGTCCGACGCCGACGACGAGGTGGCGCGGAGCGCCTGGCGAGCCGCGGTCATACTCGTGCCGGAAGGCGAGGAGTCCGCGCTGGCCGCGGTGCTGGCGACGCAGCTCGGGCGCGGTGGGCGAGAGATGCAGCTGAGTCTCAGCCGGGCGCTGGTCGCGCTGGGTGAACTGATGGTGCCGGCTCTCCTTGCTGCGACGACAGTCCCTGACCCGCGCATGCGCGCGCACGCGCTCGCCACACAACGGCTGCTGCGCGAACCGGACACCGGATTCGAGTCCGCAATCGAGGAGGCGAAACGCGTCGTGGCCCTCGGCAGGTCCGGCCAGGAGGGACGATAGGACGTGTTGATCGGTGAGGTGGCGCGACGGTCCGGGGTCAGTGCCCGCATGCTCCGGCATTACGAATCGCTCGGTCTGGTGCGTCCTTCGGGTCGTACCGGCTCCGGCTACCGGGAGTACTCCGGGGAGGACATCCGGCGGATCTTCCATATCGAGAGCCTGCGGTCGCTGGGTCTGTCGCTGCGCGAGATCGGACGCGCGCTCGACGATCCCAGCTTCACGCCCTCAGCGCTCGTCGACGACCTCATCCGTCAGACGCGCGAACGCATCGCGGCGGAGACCGAACTGCTCACGCGGCTGCGCCGGATCGATGCCGCAGACCCCGCAGGCTGGGAGGGCGTTCTCCAAGTCGTTTCGCTCCTCCAAGCACTGGGGTCGAAGAGCGCCCAAGCGCGCCAGCGCGCGGCCCTCTCCTCGGCCGACGAAGCACCGGTGCCGGTGGAGGCGCTGGTCGAGGCGGTACTGAGCGAGAGGGAGCCGAACGTCGCCGGGGCCCTTCGATGGGCGCTGGCGCGATCCGGCGACCGCGGCGCGGCACTGCTGTCGAAGGGACTGGGCTCACCGGCGGCCGCGGTGCGGGAACGTGCCGTTCAGTCCCTCGCCGAGATGCCCGGCGGTGAGGCTGCCGCGCACCTGCGGGATGCACTCGCGAACCCCGACATCGTGGTCCGCAGGTATGCGGCTCTGGCGCTTGGGGCACGTGGTGAGGCAGATGCGGTCCCGATGCTCATCGACATGATCGTGGAGGGAAGGAACGACACCGACGCGGCCGATGCGCTGAGCGTGCTGGCGAGCGACACCGCAACGGCGGATCAGATCGCGACCAGGCTCGTCGACCACCTCGCCCACGACACCACCCAAGCGCCTGCACGCGGACGGCTGACCCAGGCGCTTGCGGGCATCCCGGGCACGAGGGCGTCGCGTGCCCTCGTGGAGTTGTCGCATGACGAGGACCGTGCCGTTGCGCTGACTGCGGCATACCTTCTTCAGCTACGCGACGCACGATGACGGATCTTTCCTGGGGCGCCGCGTCAGCGGCCTGCGGGGCGGAGGGGTCCTGGGCTGATCACCGTCCACCGACGAGGGACAGCGGACCTCCTGGCCCGGTTTCCGCAGCAGTACCCCCACCTCTGTCGCAGCGGGCGACGACGTCACGGCCGTCCACTTTCGGTGCTGCTCCAGCGCCATAGCTACGGAACGTTGTCCTCCCAGCACGCGGCAGCTGAGCTTCACCCGGGCCGACCCCGAAATGACCAGGTCAGCAGCGTCCACCCCATCTGGTGGGCCAACAAGAGCGCTCAGCGGGGCCAACTCAGGCGCTAAAGGGCCAACTCAGCCGCTCAGTCACATCTCCCGCACCGGCCCCACCCACCCCTCGTTGCATAAAACTGCCGCTATCCGTATAGTCATGCCATCGAGGAGGAGAGGTCCATGACGGTACGAGCAGCAGTGGCCGGGGCGAGCGGGTATGCGGGTGGTGAAGTGCTGCGCCTGCTCCTGGGGCACCCGGAGGTCGAGATCGGGGCGCTGACCGGGCACTCCAACGCCGGGCAGCGCCTGGGCGGGCTGCAGCCGCACCTGGTCCCGCTGGCCGACCGGGAGCTCCAGCCGACCTCCGCCGAGGTACTGGCCGGGCACGACGTCGTCTTCCTCGCGCTGCCGCACGGCCAGTCCGCCGCGGTTGCCGAGGAGCTCGGGCCCGAGGTGCTGGTCGTGGACTGCGGCGCCGACTTCCGGCTCGGCGACGCCGCCGACTGGGAGGCGTTCTACGGCTCGCCCCACGCCGGCACCTGGCCGTACGGCCTGCCCGAGCTGCCGGGGAAGCGTGCCGCGCTCCAGGGGACCCGGCGCATCGCGGTCCCGGGCTGCTACCCCACCGCCGTCTCGCTGGCCCTGTTCCCCGCCTACGCGGACCGGCTCGCCGAGCCCGAGGCCGTGATCGTCGCGGCCACCGGCACCTCCGGCGCCGGCAAGGCCCTCAAGCCGCATCTGCTGGGCTCCGAGGTCATGGGCTCGATGAGCCCGTACGGCGTCGGTGGCGGGCACCGGCACACCCCCGAGATGATCCAGAACCTGAGCGCGGTGGCCGGCGAGCGGATCAGCGTCTCCTTCACCCCGACCCTCGCCCCCATGTCGCGCGGCATCCTCGCGACCTGCTCGGCGAAGGCGAAGCCCGGGGTGGACGCCGCCGCCGTGCGCGCCGCGTACGAGAAGGCGCTGGCCGGCGAGCCGTTCCTGCGGCTGCTGCCCGAGGGCCAGTGGCCGTCGACCGCCGCCGTGTACGGCTCCAACACCGCCCAGATCCAGGTGACGCTGGACGCCGCGGCCGGCCGGATCATCGCGATCAGCGCCCTCGACAACCTCACCAAGGGGACCGCGGGCGGCGCGGTGCAGAGCATGAACATCGCCCTGGGCCTCCCCGAGGAGACGGGGCTTTCCCGGGTCGGGGTGGCCCCGTGAGCCGCACGGAACCGGGACAGCACAGCGTGACCGGCGGGGCCGGCGAAGCGACGGAGGAGAAGAAGCAGTGAGCGTCACGGCAGCACAAGGGTTCACAGCGGCGGGCATCGCCGCCGGGATCAAGGAGAACGGCACCCCGGACCTCGCCCTCGTGGTGAACAACGGGCCGCGCCTGGCCGCCGCCGGAGTCTTCACCTCCAACCGCGTCAAGGCCGCCCCGGTCGTCTGGTCCGAGCAGGTCCTCAAGGGCGGCACGGTCTCCGCCGTCGTCCTCAACTCCGGCGGCGCCAACGCCTGCACGGGCCCGCTCGGCTTCCAGGACACCCACGCCACCGCGGAGAAGGCCGCCGAGGCGCTCGGGCACAACGCCGGCGAGGTGGCGGTCGCCTCCACCGGGCTGATCGGCCTGCGCCTCCCGATGGACAAGCTGCTGCCCGGCATCGACCGGGCCGCGGCCGAACTGACCGGCCACGGCGGAGAGAAGGCCGCCATCGCCATCAAGACCACCGACAGCGTGCACAAGACCGCCCAGGTCACGGTGGGAGGCACCACCGGAGGCGGCTGGACCGTCGGCGGGATGGCCAAGGGCGCCGGGATGCTCGCCCCGGGCCTGGCCACCATGCTCGTCGTGCTGACCACCGACGCCGACCTGCCGGCCGCCGAACTCGACACGGCGCTGCGGGCCGCGACCCGTACCACCTTCGACCGGGTCGACTCCGACGGCTGCATGTCGACCAACGACACGGTGCTGCTGCTCGCGTCGGGCGCCAGTGGCGTCGTCCCGGACACCGCGGAGTTCGCCGAGGCGGTGCGCACGGTCTGCGACGACCTGGCGCGGCAGCTGATCGGGGACGCCGAGGGCGCCAGCAAGGACATCCGTATCGAGGTCGTGGGCGCGGCCAGCGAGGACGACGCGGTCGAGGTCGGCCGCTCCATCGCCCGCAACAACCTCCTCAAGTGCGCCATCCACGGCGAGGACCCCAACTGGGGCCGGGTGCTCTCCGCCATCGGCACCACCTCCGCCGTCTTCGAGCCCGACCAGCTCAACGTCGCCATCAACGACATCTGGGTCTGCAAGAACGGCTCGGTGGGGGAGGACCGCGACCTGGTCGACATGCGCTACCGGGAGGTCCGCATCACCGCCGACCTCGCCGCCGGCACCGAGTCCGCGGTCATCTGGGCCAACGACCTGACCGCCGACTACGTCCACGAGAACAGCGCGTACTCCTCATGAGCCAGCCCATCCGTCCCCGGCACGTGCCGAGCCCGCGGCACGCCCCCAGAAGCGAGGCCCGCGCATGAGCGAGCGAAGCGAGCGAATCATTCAAAGGTGCGCGCTGTGCTCACAGCCCGCCGAGCGGAGCGAGGTCGGCGCATGAGCACCCGCAAGCACACCGCACTGCCCAAGGCCCGCACCCTCATCGAGGCGCTGCCCTGGCTGACCCGGCACCACGGCAAGACCGTCGTCATCAAGTTCGGCGGCAACGCCATGATCGACGAGGAGCTCAAGCGCGCCTTCGCCCAGGACGTGGTCTTCCTGCGGCACGCCGGACTGCGCCCCGTCGTCGTGCACGGCGGCGGCCCGCAGATCAGCGCCCAGCTCGACCTGCTCGGCCTGGAGTCGGAGTTCAAGGGCGGCCTGCGGGTCACCACGCCCGAGGCGATGAACGTCGTACGGATGGTGCTGGCCGGCCAGGTGCAGCGCGAACTGGTGGGACTGCTCAACGAGCACGGCCCGCTCGCCGTCGGCATGACCGGCGAGGACGCCCACCTGATGACCGCGACCAAGCACTTCGCCGACATCGACGGCGAGCGGGTGGACATCGGCCGGGTCGGCGAGATCACCGGCATCGACCCCGGCGCGGTGCACGCCCTCCTGGAGGACGGCCGGATCCCGGTCATCTCCTCCATCGCCCGCAGCAGCGACGAGGACGACCCCTCCGGTGTCTTCAACGTCAACGCCGACACCGCGGCGGCCGCGCTGGCCGCCGCCCTCGGCGCCGAGACGCTGATGGTGCTCACCGACGTCGAGGGGCTCTACGAGGACTGGCCGCAGAGCGACGAGGTGATCTCCCGCCTCACCGCCGGCGAACTGGAGAAGCTGCTGCCCGACCTGGCCAGCGGCATGGTCCCCAAGATGCGGGGCTGCCTGCACGCCGTCCGCAACGGCGTCCACACCGCCCGGGTCATCGACGGGCGGGTCCAGCACTCGATCCTGCTGGAGATCTTCACCGACGAAGGAATCGGCACGATGGTCGTGCCGGACGCGAACACGATCGAGGGGGCGACATGAGCGACGCGGCACACGGCCACGGACCGGTGACCAACGCAGGGCTCACCGGACGCTGGCGGGGCGCCATGATGGACAACTTCGGCACCCCCCGTGTCCCGCTGGTCCGCGGCGAGGGGGCCACGGTGTGGGACGCCGACGGCAACGCCTACCTCGACTTCCTCGGCGGCATCGCGGTCAACGCCCTGGGCCACGCCCACCCCGCGGTGGTCCGCGCCGTCTCCGACCAGGTCGCCACGCTCGGCCATGTCTCGAACTTCTTCGTCGCCGAACCCACCGTCGCCCTCGCCGAGCGCCTGCTCGCGCTGGCCGGACGCCCCGGCCGGGTCTACTTCTCCAACTCCGGCGCCGAGGCCAACGAGGCCGCCTTCAAGATCGGCCGGCTGACCGGGCGCACCCACATGGTCTCCACGGCCGGCGGCTTCCACGGCCGCACCATGGGCGCCCTCGCCCTCACCGGCCAGCCCGCCAAGCAGGCCCCGTTCGCCCCGCTGCCCGGCGACGTCGACCACGTCCCGTACGGCGACGTGGAGGCCCTGCGCGCCGCCGTCACCACCGACACCGCCTTCGTCATCCTGGAGCCCGTCCAGGGCGAGAACGGCGTCGTCGTCCCGCCGCCCGGCTACCTCCGGGCGGCCCGCGAGATCACTGCCGCCACCGGCACCCTGCTGGTCCTCGACGAGATCCAGACCGGCATCGGCCGCACCGGCCACTGGCTGGAGTCCCGGGCCCAGGGCGTCGAGGCCGACATCATCACCCTCGCCAAGGGCCTGGGCGGCGGCCTGCCGATCGGCGCCACGCTGGCCTTCGGCCCGGCCGCCGACCTGCTCACGCCCGGTTCGCACGGCTCGACGTTCAGCGGCAACCCGGTCGTCTGCGCCGGCGCCCTCGCCGTCCTGGACACCATCGAGGCGGACGGCGTCCTGGACCACGTCAAGCGCGTCGGCGAACGGCTGCGCGCCGGGACCGAGGCCCTGGGGCACCCCTTGGTCGGTCAGGTCCGCGGTGCGGGGCTGCTCCTGGGTATCGTCTTGACGGAGTCGCTCGCGCCGCAGGTGCAGCAGGCGGCTCAGGACGCGGGCCTCCTGGTGAACGCGGTCGCGCCGGACGTCATCCGGCTCGCCCCGCCGCTGATCCTCACCGACGAGGAAGCGGAGGAGTTCCTCCGGAAGCTGCCCGGCGTCCTCAACACGGCCCGCCAAGGGGCCGACGGGGAACGACGAGCCGGAGACTGACGACAACGATGACCGAGCCGCAGGACAACGAGGCGTACAACGGCGGCCAGGCCGTACCGCAGACCCGCACCGCCCGCCACCGCCGGATCGTGGACATCCTCAACCGGCTGCCGGTCCGCTCCCAGAGCCAGCTCGCCAAGCTGCTCGCCGACGACGGCCTGTCCGTCACCCAGGCGACGCTCTCCCGCGACCTGGACGAACTGGGCGCGGTGAAGATCCGCAACACCGGCGGCGAGCTGATCTACGCGGTGCCCAGCGAGGGCGGCGACCGCAAGCCGCGCGCCCCGCTGGGGGAGTCCGCCAAGGAGGAGCGGATGCGCCGCCTCTCCGGCGAACTCCTCATCTCCGCCGAGGCCTCCGCCAACCTCGTGGTCCTGCGCACCCCGCCGGGCGCCGCCCAGTTCCTGGCCTCCGCCATCGACCAGGCCGAGCTGCACGACATCCTCGGCACCATCGCCGGCGACGACACCCTGATGCTCATCAGCCGCGACCCGGCGGGCGGCAAGGCCCTCGCCGACCATCTGCTGCGCCTGGCGCAAAAGGCGCACTGAGCCTCTCCGCACGCGCTCCCGGGGGCCTCCCGCCGCCCCCGGGACACCTCGCCCCGCCCCCGCCCGGCGGTTGTGCGGAGCATCCACCCGAGCCACTCTCTCCCCGCCGAACCGGATACGGCAGGATGGCAGTTCGCGCCGGGACGTCCACGGATGTCCCGGCGTCTTCACAGCCCTAGAGACAAGCAGGTGGCATGGTGACGAGACATCACATCCGGCTCATAGCACGTCCGCTCCTCCCGGTCGCGGGAGGAGCCGGCCGGTGAACCGCGCTGTGACACTGCACGACCTGATCGTGGCCGGCGCCGCGCTGGCCGCCGGCATCGTGACCGCCCTGCTGGTGCGGGTGACCCTGCGCTGGCTGGGCAAACACGCCCTCAAAACCCGGTGGAGCGGCGACGACATCCTCGTCGACGCGCTGCGGGCGGTGGTGCCCTGGGCGGCGGTCGCCGGCGGTCTGGCGGCGGCGACCGCGGCGCTCCCGCTGACGGCGGCGGTCCAACGCACCGTCAACCGGACGCTGATGGTGCTGCTCATCCTCGTCGTCACGCTCACCGCGGCCCGGGTGATCACCGGTGTGGTGCGGTCCTTCGCGCAGTCCCGGTCCGGAGTGGCCGGCTCGGCGACCATCTTCGCCAACATCACCCGCATCATCGTGCTGGCCATGGGCTTCCTGGTGGTCCTCCAGACCCTGGGCATCTCCATCGCCCCGCTGCTCACCGCCCTGGGCGTGGGCGGCCTCGCCGTCGCCCTGGCCCTGCAGGACACCCTCGCCAACCTCTTCGCCGGTGTGCACATCCTCGCCTCGAAGACCGTGCAGCCCGGTGACTACATCCGGCTCAGCAGCGGGGAGGAGGGCTATGTCGTCGACGTCAACTGGCGCAACACCGTGGTGCGTCAGCTCTCCAACAACCTGGTGATCATCCCCAACACCCAGCTGGCCGGCACCAACATGACCAACTTCACCCGCCCGGAACAGAAGTTGACGATCCTGGTGCAGGTGGGCGTCGGCTACGACAGCGACCTCGACCATGTCGAGCGGGTCACCACCGAGGTCATCGACGGCGTGATGAAGGACGTCAACGGCGGCGACCCGGACCACGAAGCGGCCGTCCGTTTCCACACCTTCGGGGACTCCCGGATCGGCCTCACGGTGATCCTCGGCGTCGGCGAGTTCAGCGACCAGTACCGGATCAAGCACGAGTTCATCAAGCGCCTCCACCAGCGCTACCGGCACGAGGGCATCCGCATCCCCTCCCCGGCCCGCACCGTCGCCCTCCAGAAGCCGGAGGACATCGTGATCCCGCACCAGCGCGATCTCCCGGACCGCCGCGACCTCTCCGACCGTTGCGACCTGTCGGGCCCGGTGCCGCCGGTGCCGTAGTCCCCTCCGCAGGCCACCCGGCCGCGAACCGGGCCCCGGACCCGGCCGCTCCGCGCGGGCCTTCCCCGCCGGGGCGGCACGGCGCCGCACCGCACGGCGCCTTCCGCTTCCGTCCCCTCCCCGAGGAGTCCAGCCCCATGACAGCCACGTTCACGGTCGTGCCCGTCGCCCATGTGGTGGGGGGACGCGTCGAGCCGACGGATGACTACTGGGGCGGCACCCGCTCCGTCATCCGGATCGACCCGGAGCGGTTCACCGAGGAGTCCGTCGTCGGCCTGGACGCCTTCTCCCACCTCGAAGTCGTCTTCCAGTTCCATCTGACCGACCCCGCCGATCTGCCCCCGGAAACCCGGCACCCCCGCGGCAACCCCGACTGGCCGGCCGGCGGCTCCTTCGCCCACCGCAACATGCGCCGGGTGAACCGGCTGGGCGTCTCGCGGTGCCGCCTGGTCGCGGTGGACGGCCTCGACCTGCACGTGGAGGCGCTGGACGCCGTCGACGGCACACCGGTGCTGGACATCAAGCCGTGGTTCGGTGCGATGGGGCCGCAGGGCGAGGTACGTGAGCCTGCCTGGCCCTCGGAGATGCTGGCCGACTACTACACGGATCCCTGCGCGTAGGGTCCCGAGAACGGTCAAGGGCCTGGTTCCCCGCCGAGGCGGGGAACCAGGCCCTTGACCTGGGCTTTAAGCCCTGTACTGCACCGTCGGGACGACAGGATTTGAACCTGCGACCCCTTGACCCCCAGTCAAGTGCGCTACCAAGCTGCGCCACGTCCCGGTGCTCGTGCCGGCCGGAGAAGTCCCGGCCGGGGCGTGCAGAAGAAAAATACCCTGTCCGGGGCCATGAATCCAAAGCGGGTGCTCGCAGGCGCCCTCCCGGGGCCCGGGCGGGGGCCCGGCTGCCGTGGTTCGATGGGGTTATGGGTGAAATGTCCGCGAAGAACGCGCTCCGGGTGCGCCGGGTCTACGAGACGCCGGAGCCGGCGGACGGGGCGCGGGTGCTGGTCGACCGGCTGTGGCCGCGCGGGCTGTCCAAGGCCGACGCGCGGCTCACCGAGTGGTGCAAGGACGTGGCGCCGTCGTCGGAGCTGCGGCGCTGGTTCCATCACGAGGGGCCGAAGTTCGCGGAGTTCGCCGAGCGGTATCGCGAGGAACTGGCGCGCGAGGCGGCCCGGCCGGCGCTGGAGGGGCTGCGGGAGCGGGCGGGGCAGGGGCCGCTGACGCTGCTGACGGCCGCGAAGGACGTGTCCGTGAGCCATGTGAACGTCCTGATCGAGGTGCTCCGGGAGGGGTGAGGGGGCGTCGTGCCACGCCGGTGACACGCCGCTGACCTGCACGTTCGTCGATGCGTTGACGAAACATACGGTGGAGTGCATACTTATACCCATCAGCGTATGCACCGTAAGGAGAAACCCGTGACCGAGCGCGTCGTACTCGCCTACTCGGGCGGCCTGGACACCTCCGTCTGTATCGGCTGGATCGCCGAGGAGACGGGCGCCGAGGTCATCGCCGTTGCCGTGGACGTCGGCCAGGGCGGCGAGGACCTGGACGTCATCCGCAAGCGTGCGCTCGACTGCGGTGCGGTCGAGGCCGAGGTCGCGGACGCCAAGGACGAGTTCGCCGACGAGTACTGCCTCCCGGCGATCAAGGCCAACGCCCTGTACATGGACCGCTACCCGCTGGTCTCCGCGCTCTCCCGGCCGACCATCGTCAAGCACCTGGTCGCCGCCGCGAAGAAGCACGGCGCCACCACCGTCGCCCACGGCTGCACCGGCAAGGGCAACGACCAGGTCCGCTTCGAGGCCGGCATCTCCTCCCTCGCCCCCGACCTGAAGTGCATCGCCCCGGTCCGCGACTACGCGATGACCCGGGACAAGGCGATCGCGTTCTGCGAGGAGAAGAACCTCCCGATCGCGACCACCAAGAAGTCGCCGTACTCCATCGACCAGAACGTCTTCGGGCGGGCCGTGGAGACCGGCTTCCTGGAGGACATCTGGAACGCGCCGATCGAGGACGTGTACGAGTACACCGAGAACCCGGCCGTCCAGCGGGAGGCCGACGAGGTCGTCATCACCTTCAAGGAAGGCGTCCCGGTCGCCCTCGACGGCAAGCCCGTCACCGTCCTGCAGGCCATCCAGCAGCTCAACGAGCGGGCCGGCGGCCAGGGCATCGGCCGGATCGACATGGTCGAGGACCGGCTGGTCGGCATCAAGTCCCGTGAGGTCTACGAGGCGCCCGGCGCCATCGCGCTGATCACCGCGCACCAGGAGCTGGAGAACGTCACCGTCGAGCGCGAACTGGCCCGCTACAAGCGGCAGGTCGAGCAGCGCTGGGGCGAGCTGGTCTACGACGGCCTGTGGTTCTCGCCGCTCAAGCGCGCCCTGGACGGCTTCATCGACGAGGCCAACCAGGCCGTGTCCGGCGACATCCGGATGACCCTGCACGGCGGCCGCGCGGTGGTCACCGGCCGGAAGTCCGACCAGTCGCTGTACGACTTCAACCTCGCGACGTACGACACCGGCGACACCTTCGACCAGTCGCTCTCGAAGGGCTTCATCGAGCTCTTCGGGATGTCGAGCAAGATCGCGGCCAAGCGCGACCTGGCCTGAGCCGGCTCGTTACCCACGTACACAGCCGCCTCCCCGCCCCCGCCGTGGGGCGAGGCGCCCCTTGGTCCGCACGGCCCCGGGGGAGGCGGCAGAGGGGCCCGGGGGCCGTCCCCGGGTGCCCGTCGCAGCAGCCTTGAGGAGCAGCAGTGAGCAGCAACAGCGGTGACGTCCGGCTCTGGGGCGGCCGTTTCGCCGACGGTCCGGCCGAGGCGCTGGCCCAGCTGTCGGCGTCGGTCCACTTCGACTGGCGGCTGGCCCCGTACGACATCGCCGGCTCCCGTGCGCACGCCCGGGTGCTGCACAAGGCCGGGCTGCTCACCGAGGACGAGCTGACCCGCATGCTCGCCGGGCTCGACCAGCTCGCCGCGGACGTCGCCGACGGCTCGTTCACCGGCACCATCGCCGACGAGGACGTGCACACCGCCCTGGAGCGCGGGCTGCTGGAGCGGCTCGGCCCCGACCTCGGCGGCAAGCTGCGGGCCGGCCGGTCGCGCAACGACCAGGTCGCCACGCTCTTCCGGATGTACCTGCGCGACCACGCCCGGATCATCGGCGGGCTGATCGCCGAGCTCCAGGAGGCGCTGGTCTCGCTCGCCGAGACCCACCCGGACGTCGCGATGCCGGGCCGCACCCACCTCCAGCACGCGCAGCCGGTGCTCTTCGCCCACCATGTGCTGGCGCACGTCCAGTCGCTGTCCCGGGACGCGGAGCGGCTGCGGCAGTGGGACGAGCGCACCGCCGTCTCCCCGTACGGCTCGGGCGCGCTGGCCGGCTCCTCGCTCGGCCTCGACCCGGAGGCGGTCGCCGCCGACCTCGGCTTCGAGCACGGCTCGTCCGGCAACTCCATCGACGGCACGGCCTCGCGTGACTTCGTCGCCGAGTTCGCCTTCATCACGGCGATGATCGGGGTCAACCTCTCCCGGATCGCCGAGGAGGTCATCCTCTGGAACACGAAGGAGTTCTCCTTCGTCACGCTCCACGACGCCTTCTCGACCGGCTCCTCGATCATGCCGCAGAAGAAGAACCCGGACATCGCGGAGCTGGCGCGGGGCAAGTCCGGCCGCCTCATCGGCAACCTGACCGGACTGCTGGCGACGCTCAAGGCGCTGCCGCTGGCCTACAACCGTGACCTCCAGGAGGACAAGGAGCCGGTCTTCGACTCCTGCGACCAACTGGAGGTGCTGCTCCCGGCGTTCACCGGCATGATGGCCACGCTGACCGTCAACCGCGAGCGGATGGAGGAGCTGGCCCCGGCCGGGTTCTCGCTGGCCACCGACATCGCGGAGTGGCTGGTCAAGCAGGGCGTGCCGTTCCGGGTGGCGCACGAGGTCGCGGGCGAGTGCGTCAAGGAGTGCGAGGCGCACGGCATCGAGCTGGACCAGCTCACCGACGAGCAGTTCGCCAAGATCTCCCCGCATCTGACCCCCGAGGTCCGCGGCGTCCTCAACGTCCCCGGTGCGCTCGCCTCGCGCAGCGGCCGCGGCGGCACCGCCCCCTCCGCGGTGGCCGTCCAGCTCGCCGAGGTGCGGGCGGACCTGGTCGTGCAGCAGGAGTGGGCGACGGCCAAGAAGACCACCGAGCTGACCTAGTCGGCAGCGCTTCACGACGGCGGCCCGCCCCCGGTTTCCGGGGGCGGGCCGCCGTCGTGCGTGCGGGGCGTCCGTGATGAGACATGAGTGTCTCATTCGGGTACTGTGTGTCTCATGGCCGTGGACCGTGAACGGGTACTCAAGGAAGCCGCCGCGCTGCTCACGCGCCGGGCGTCGACGCCGATGGACGAGATCGCCCGCGCCGCCGGCATCAGCCGCGCGACCCTGCACCGGCACTTCGCCGGACGGGACGCCCTGATCCGGGCGCTGGAGGAGCACGGCATCGCGCAGTTCGTCCAGGCGATGGACGCGGCGCGGCTGGAGGAGGGCGACGCCGCCTCGGCGCTGCGCCGGCTGGTCGCCGAGGCCGAGCCGGTCGCCGCCGTGCTCGCCTTCCTCTTCACCGAGAACCAGCTCTTCGAGGACGGCGAGATCAACGCCGGCTGGGCGGAGCTGGACGCCCGGATCGCCGCCCTGTTCCGCCGCGGCCAGGAAGAGGGCGACTTCCGGATCGACCTGAGCGCCGCTTGGCTCACCGAAGCCTTCTACGGCCTGATCGGCGCGGGCGCCTACGCCGTCCACGAAGGACGGGTCGCCCGCAACGACCTCACCCACTCGATTGCCGAGCTGCTGCTCGGCGGCATCCGACGGAGCATGGAGAAATGACCGAGACCATAGCGTCAGAACCGGCCGGTTCGGCTCATGTGGACGACCAGCCCCGGCCGGGCCGCTGGCTCGCGCTGGCCGTCCTCGTCCTCGCCGTCCTGCTGGTCGGCGTCGACGCCACGGTCCTCGGCCTCGCCACCCCGTTCCTCAGCGAGGACCTCCGGCCGTCCGGGACGCAGCTGCTGTGGATCGGTGACATCTACTCCTTCGTCATCGCCGGCCTGCTGGTCTCCATGGGCAGCCTCGGCGACCGCATCGGCCGCAAGAAGCTGCTGCTGATCGGCTCCGTCGGCTTCGGCGCGATGTCGGTGCTCGCCGCGTACGCCACCACCCCCGAGATGATGATCGCCGCCCGTGCGCTGCAGGGCGTGGCCGGCGCCACGCTGATGCCGGCCACCCTGGCGCTGATCCGCAACCTCTTCCACGACCCCAGGGAACGCAGCCTGGCCATCGGCATCTGGGGCGCGATGGCCTCGGCCGGCATGGCCGTCGGACCGGTCCTCGGCGGGTTCCTGCTGGGGCACTTCTGGTGGGGGTCGGTCTTCCTGATCAACCTGCCGGTGATGGCGCTGCTGGTGGCCGTCGGCGCCCGGGTCATCCCGGAGTCCCGCAACCCGGACCCCGGTCCCTGGGACATCCCCAGCGTGCTGCTGGCCCTGGTGGGCATCGTCGCCGTCGTCTACGCCATCAAGGAAGCGGCGGTGGAGGGTTACCGCTGGGACATCGCGCTGGCGGCCGTCATCGGGGTGCTCGCGCTGTTCGTCTTCGTCCGCCGGCAGCTCACCCTGGCCTCGCCGCTGCTGAACATGAAGCTCTTTTCGCACCGCGGCTTCTCCGGGGCGGTGCTCGCCGATCTGCTGACCATCCTCGGGCTGTCCGGCCTGGTCTTCTTCCTCTCCCAGTTCCTGCAGATGGTGCAGCTGCGCTCGCCGCTGAACGCCGGGCTCACCGAACTCCCGGCCGCGATCGGCGCGGTGGGCGCCGGCCTGGCCGCCGGCTGGGTCGCCCGGAGGCTGTCCGTACGGATCGTGGTGGCCGGCGGCCTCGCCGTGGTCGGGCTCTCGCTGGTCGGCTGCACCACCCTGCACGCCGACACCGGCACCGCAGCGCTGTGCCTCATCCTCTTCGTGGTCGGCGTCGGCGCCGGCTTCTCCTTCACCGTCACCGCCGATGTGATCCTCTCCAGCGTCCCCAAGGAGGAGGCCGGCGCCGCCTCCGCGGTCTCCGAGACCGCCTACGAACTCGGCGCCGCCCTCGGCATCGCCCTGCTGGGCTCCATCGTCACCAGCATCTACCGGGGCTTCACCACACCGCTCGGCGTCCCCGGACCGACCGCCGACGCCGCCCGCGAATCGCTCGGCGGCGCCTTCGAGGCGGCCCGCCACCTCCCCGCCGACCAGGCCGCGGCGCTGGTGAAGGCCGCGCAGGACTCCTTCGTCGCCGGGGTGGACGTCGCGGCCGGGGTGGGCGCGGCGGTCCTGCTGGCCGCCGCGGTGGCCGCCTGGTTCCTGCTGCGCGGCCAGGAGCTGGCGAACAGCCCGGCCCCGTCCGCCCCCGCGCTCGCCGCGTCCGGCCGCGAGCCGGGCCGCGGCTCCGGCTCCGCGGCCGCAGGACAGGCACAGCGTCCGTGACGCCGTAGGCCCCGCGTCCGCTCCGCCGGACGGCGGGCCCTGACCGCCCCCCAGGGCGTGTCTGGTGGATCGGGGTGCCCCGCACCCGCCATGATCCACGGGACACGCCCTGGGGGCGACTGTCCCTCGCCCGTTCACGCCCGGTACGTGTGCTGGTGACCGGCCGTCCCGTGCGGCCCGTTTGACTCTCCCGTCGTCCCCCTACGGACGGCCACAGGAGAGTGACGCAGTGCGCGACATCGGACGACGCTCCTTCTTCACCGCCGCGGGGGCCCTCGCCACCGCGAGCGCCATCGGCAGCAACGCCTACGCCACCGGCCACGCCCGCGACGCGGCCACCGCCGACGAATACGTCGACGTCCAGCTCCTCAACATCACCGATCTGCACGGCTATCTGCAGGGTGCCCCGGGCGCCAACTCCGTCATCACCGGCGCCGGCGGCAAGAAGTACACCGTGGGCGGCGTCGCCTATATGGCCGCCCACCTGGAACGGCTCAGAGACGGCCGCGACAACTCGCTGTTCTTCGCCCCCGGCGACCTCTTCTCCGGCTGGGAGTTCGACGCCTCCTCCTTCGCCGACGAGCCCACCATCGAGGCGCTCAACGCCATGGGCCTGGACTTCGCCTCGGCCGGCAACCACGAGTTCGACAAGTCGGCGACCTTCCTGACCTCGCACATGGGCGACGGCGACGCCTATCCGGTCGTCGGCCGGGACGACGACTTCAAGGACTCCACCGGACGCCGCTTCGAGGGCGCGAAGTTCCCCTACTACAGCGCCAACATGGTCTGGAACGCGACCGGCGAGACCGTACTGGCGCCGTACAACATCGAGTACGTGAACGCCGGCCGCGGCCGCCGGCTGGCGATCGGCTTCATCCACCTGACCGCGATCGGCACCGAGTCCTTCCCCGGCTCCTACCAGCCGGGGCTGCGCACCCTGGACGAGCTGGAGACCGCCAACCGCTGCGCCGCCGAACTCAAGTCGCGCGGCGTCCACGCGATCGTGCTCAGCATGCACGACGGCGCTGTGGCCGGCAGCGACTTCAACAGCGGCAAGAACCCCTCGGGGCCCGCCTACGAACTGGCGCTGCGGGCCTCGCCCGACATCGACGCCATCGTCACCGGCCACTGGCACTGCGCCTTCACCATGATGCTGCCCGACCCCAACGGCGACCCGCGCCCCTTCGTCGAGGCGGGCTGCTACGGCCAGCTCATCAACGAGATCAACCTGCGCCTCGACCCGGACACCGGAGCGGTGGTCCGGGAGCTGACCACCTCCACCAACCACCCCAACACCCGCGATGTGACGCCGGACAAGGAGCTGCGCGAGATCGCCGGCTACTGGGCCGACTACGCCTCCCGGCGCGCCCGCAGCAAGATCGGCACCCAGACCGCCTCCTTCACCCGGCGGCGCAACGCGCTGGGGGAGTCCACCATGGGCAACCTCGTCGCCGACTGGGCCCTGTGGGCGGGCCGGCAGCCGCACGGCCCGATGGACGACCCCGCCGACCACCCCAACACCCCCGCCGACCTCGCCGTGATCGCGGTCGCGCCGCGCGTCGGCCAGGCCGTGATCGCCGGCGACCTGATCCGCGACCAGGAGACGGACGGCACCGTCACCTTCGCGCAGGCCTGGAACTCCGTGGGCTTCGGCGACCCGATCCTGACCGTCACCGTCACCGGCCGGCAGATCCACGACGCCCTGGAGGAGCAGTGGGCGCCGATCGCCGGCGGCGGCCTCGGCTTCTCCCCGCTGGCCGTCTCCGGCAACGTCCGCTACACCTTCGACGCCGCGGGGCCGGTCGGCCGGCGGATCGACCCGGCCGACGTCTTCATCGACGGCCGCGCGCTCAGCCTCACCCGCAGCTACCGCCTCGCCGCCCCCTCGTACACCCTCATCAACCAGGACGGCTTCAGCGCCTTCACCGGCTTCACCGCACCGGTCCGGCACACCCGCGACTTCGAGAGCTTCATCGCCTACGTCCGCACCGAGAAGCAGCTGAAGCCCGCCCCGTTGGACCGGGTGCGGGCCAAGAACGCGGGGGTGCCCGGCGCCCGGACCGGAACCGTCACCCAGCGCCGGCAGCTCCTGCGGGCCGGGAGCGCCCTGGTGCCGCGGCCCGAGGTGGCGCTGCGCACGGCGCTGACCGGCGGCGCCGAGGGCCAGCGCGCGCCCGGCGGATTCCGGGTGCCCTGCTGACCGCACCGGCACACGACGCGGGCCCCGTCCGGAGAGCGGACGGGGCCCGTGGCGTAGGGAGCGGGTGCGGTCAGGCGGCCCTGGCCTTGGTGGCGTAGATGTCGACGTACTCCTGGCCGGACAGCTCCATGACGTCGCTCATCACCTCGTCGGTGACGGCGCGCAGCACATAGCGGTCGCGGTCCATGCCGTCGTAGCGGGAGAAGTCCAGCGGCTCGCCGAAGCGCACCGTCACCGGCGCGATGTGCGGGCGGCCCTTGCCACCGGGCTGCACCTTGTCGGTGCCGATCATCGCGAACGGGACGACGGGGGCGCCGGTCATCAGGGTGAGCCGGGCGATGCCCGTACGGCCGCGGTAGAGGCGGCCGTCGGGGGAGCGGGTGCCCTCGGGGTAGATGCCGAAGACGCTGCCCTCCTCCAGTACCCGGCGGCCGGTCATCAGCGCGGCGACCCCGCCGTGCCCGCCGTCCCGGTCCACCGGGATCATGCCGGCGCTGGTGAAGAACCAGGCCATCAGCCGGCCCTTGACGCCCTTGCCGGTGACGTACTCGTCCTTGCCGATGAAGTACACCGGGCGCTTGACCACCAGGCTCAGGAACAGCGAGTCGATGAAGGTGACGTGATTGCCGGCCAGGATCACCGGTCCGGTCGCCGGAATGCGCTCCATGCCCTCCACCTTCGGGCGGTACAGGACACGCATGACGAATCCGAGAATCGCCTTCAGCACAATGCGGGACAACGGGCCCTCCGGGTCGCGACTGGTCAACGTCAAACGGGCGCAGAACTCTGCAGCCCAGGACAATACTCGCGGGTCACTCCCGCTCGCACGTCGGGTTCACGAGGTCGATACGCACAGTTGACCCGCGGTTGACGTGTGTTACCACCATGTTCCCCCCTGTGTCGGCGGCCGTCTCCCCGGCATGACCCGTCCGTGCTTACGATCGGCCCGGTTCCGTGGGCCGGTGTGCAACACGCCTGACCGCACACCGGAAAACACCCGGAAGCACCCGGAACACACCGATACACCTCGGACAAGGAGCGTGGGCATGCACAAGTGGCAGCAGCCGGGACGACGGACGGTGCTGGGGGCCGCGGCCCTCGGCGCGGGAGCGGCGGTCTTCGGCGCGGCGGGCCAGGCGAGCGCCCGCACGCGCGACGGCGTGCCCAGGGAACTGCCGGTCCCGCTGATCGTCGGCCACCGCGGCGCCAGCGGCTACCGCCCCGAGCACACCTTCGGCTCCTACCAACTCGCCCTCGACATGGGCGCGGACGTCATCGAGCAGGACCTCGTCCCCACCAAGGACGGGCACCTGGTCTGCCGTCACGAGAACGACATCACCGCCACCACCGACGTCTCCGCGCACCCCGAGTTCGCGGACCGCAAGACCACCAAGACCGTCGACGGCACCAAGCTGACCGGCTGGTTCACCGAGGACTTCACGCTCGCGGAGCTCAAGACGCTGCGCGCCAAGGAGCGCATACCGGGCACCCGTCAGCACAACACCCTCTACGACGGTGTGTGGGAGGTGCCGACGTTCGAGGAGGTCCTCCAGTGGGCCGAGCGCGAGGGCCGCAAGCGGGGCCGCCCCGTCTGGCTGCACATCGAGACCAAGCACCCCACCTACTTCCGGGGGCTCGGCCTCGGCCTGGAGGAGCGGCTGGCGAAGGCTCTGCGGGCGCACGGCCGGCACCGCAAGCACTCGCCGAACTTCCTGCAGTCCTTCGAACCCAGCAGCATCCAGCGCCTGGGCAAGCTCGTCGACTGCCCCAAGGTCGTCCTGCTGGGCACGCTCAAGGACCGCCCCTGGGACTTCACCGCGTCCGGTGACCCGCGCACCGTCGCCGACCTGGTCAAGCCCGACGGGCTGAAGTGGCTCGCCGGCTTCGCCCAGGGCATCGGCCCGGACCTGACCGTGATCATCCCGCGGACCGCCGACGGCAAGCTCGGCGAGCCCAGCTCCGTGGTCGAGGACGCGCACGCCGCCGGACTGGTGCTGCACCCGTACACGGTCCGCAACGAGAACACCTTCCTGCCGACCGACTTCCGGCGCGGCAGCGACCCGAACGCCTACGGCGACTCCCTCCGCTTCTTCAAGGCGCTCCTGGGCACCGGCATCGACGGCCTGTTCTCCGACAACCCCGACACCGCGCTGCTGGCGGCCGCGGAGTTCCGCAAGCGCTGACCGGCCGTGCCCGGCCCGGCCGGGACGGCGGACGGGCCGGCGCCGGCTCCCCGCGTTCTCATCTGAGTTGGGAATGTCACAGGAGAGCCGGGTGCCGGTCCGTTCCGTCCGCCGTGTCCGCCCGCGCAGAATGCTCGCGGCGGAGATTGCCGCTGCCACATACCGGGGATCCCGGAAGGAGCAGTGTCAGCCACGCCATGACGGCGACGGGTACCCCACGGCGCCGTCCGTCAGGGCACATCGTTCCGGGCGCACCCCTCTCACCCTCGGCGCCCGGACCCGCGAACCGAATAGGGGAGGCATACGCGCATGGGCACGAGCGTGACCATCTCTGCGGCGACCGACCAGGACGCCGAGCAGATCCTCAAACTCCAGTTCCTCTGCTACCAGCAGGAAGCCGCGCTGTACGACGACTACGGCATCGAGCCGCTGACCCAGACGCTGCAGGCGCTGCGCGCCGAACTGGGCGAGGGCTGCGTCGTGGTGGCCAGGCTCGGCGCGGAGGTGGTGGGGTCCGTGCGCGGCACGGTCGACGAGGACGGCACCGCGCGGATCGCCAAGCTCATCGTGCATCCGCGGATGCAGCGGCACGGCCTGGGCGGACGGCTGCTCGACGCGGTCGAGGAGCGGCTGGCGAGGGAGCGGTCGGCGACCCGCTGCCGGCTGTTCACCGGCCACCGCAGCGAGGGCAACCTGCGGCTGTACCGCAGCCGCGGCTATGTGCCCGTGGGCACCGAGCAGCGCACGCCGCGGCTCAGCGTGGTGACGCTGGAGAAGGAGCTTCCCGTCGGGGCCGGGGCCGGGGCCGCGGCGGCACCGCAGGCGCCGAGCCGGGGGGAGTTCGCCGCCCAGGCGTGAGGCCGCCGGGAGCGAAGCCGCCGGGGCGTGCGGCCGCCGGGGCGTGAAAAAAGGGGAGGGCGGGCCGCACGGGTCCGTCCTCCCCTTTCGCCTCCGCTCAGCCGGCGGGCCGCTCCGTACGCGCCCGGCGCAGCCACATCAGCCCGGTGACGGGCAGGATGACCGGGATGAAGAGGTAGCCCATGCCGTAGTCGGACCAGACCGTGGCGTCGGGGAACGCGGAGGGGTCGAGCAGCGTCCAGGTGCCGATGCCGAGCACCCCGAGCAGCTCCAGCGCGCAGCAGGCGAGCGCGGCCCGGCGGGCGCCCTCGCCGCCGCGCACCAGCGAGAAGGTGATGAACCCGTAGACGACCGCGGAGAGCGCCGACAGGACGTAGGCCAGCGGGGCCCGGTCGAACTGGGCGAGGAGCTGGTAGAGGGAGCGGGACGCGGCCGCGACGGTGAAGACGCCGTAGAGCGTGACCAGCAGGCGCCCCGGGCCGGTGCCCAGGGAACGCCTCGCCGGTGCGGTGGCCGCGGGGCCGTCCCCCGCCGTGGTCGCCGTGGTCTCAGGCACTGCCGCCTCCCCAGATGTCGAACAGCCGTACTTCCAGCACGGCCAGCACCACGGCGCCCGCCGCGACGGTGGCCGACCCCCAGCGGGTGCGCTCCGAGAGCGACATGAACCCGGTCGCCGGGACACAGGCCGCCGCCCCGAGCAGATACGCCACGAAGAGCGCGGTGCCCTTGTCCGGCGACTCTCCGCGCGACAACTGCACGACGGCGACGACCAGTTGGACGAGGCCGAGGACCGACACCAGCGCCATGCCGATGAAGTGCCAGTCCTTGGTGGGCTGGTCGCGGAAGGCGGCGAGGCCGCACCACGCGGCCAGCGCGAGAGCGGTCACCGCGACCGCGATCGTCAGCGCGTCGATCACCGGGACCTCCGGGCCGCACGGCTGCGCACGAGGGGGTTGTGGGGCATGAGGCGATGCTAATCGGCTCCGGGCGGGCGGCCGCCGTCGGCCCCGCCGTGCCCCGTACGCTCGGGCAGTATGAAGATCACCGCTGATGCGCTCCTGTTCGACAACGACGGCACTCTGATCTCCTCCCTGGAGTCCGTCCGGCGCTGCTGGACCCGGTGGGCGACGGAGTACGGCATCACCGAGCAGGACTTCGCCCGGATCCAGACGCACGGCCGCCCGGCGGCGGAGATCATCGCCGATCTGCTGCCCGCGGACCGGGTGCCCGGGGCGGTGGCCCGGATCGAGCAGCTGGAGGTCGAGGACGCCGCCGGGGGAGTCGCGGCGCTGCCCGGCACTCTCGCCCTGCTGGAGAGCCTGCCCGCCGAGCGGTGGGCCGTGGTGACCTCGGCGAGCCGGCGGCTGGCCGAGGCCCGGCTCGACGAGGCCGGCATCCGCGCCAAGACCCTGATAGCCGCCGATGACATCAGCCGGGGCAAGCCCGACCCGGAGCCGTTCCTGCTCGCGGCCGAGCGGCTCGGGGCGGACCCGGCCCGCTGCGTGGTCTTCGAGGACGCGCCGGCCGGGCTGACGGCGGGCCGCGCGGCCGGGATGGTGACCGTGGCGTTGACCACAACGCACCGGGCCGACGAGCTGTCGGCGGACGCCGTCGTCGGTACGCTCGCGGACGTGTCGGCCCAGGCCACGGACGGATCGGTGGAGATCACCCTCGCGCCGTGAGGCGCTGTCCACGGATCGATCAAGCCTGTCCGCCATCCGGACTGGCTTGATCGGGCCGTACCGCTGTCTGGTTTACTTGCCGCCATGACCACGACGAGCAACCGCACCCCTGCGACCGAGGCGTACCTGACGCCCGGTGCTCGTTGCATGTGTCGAATGTGTGACCGCTGAGGGCCCCCGCCTGAGCCTCGCGCCCCGAAGCGAGACCCTGCCATGTGCCGTACGCCGTCCTCCCGGCGCCCACGGCCGCCCCGCGTCACCGGAACCCGGAGCCGGGCCCCGCGCCCGCCGCCGCTCCCCGTTCCCCTCTGCCGCACTCGCAAGAATGCCCCGTGCCCGGCGGGCGAGCCGCCGAGCACTCGACAGTGACGGAATTCCCTAGTGATCACCACAACGGGCCTGACCAAGGTCTACCGTTCAGGAGACCGCGAAGTCACCGCCCTGGACGGCGTCGATCTGCACGTCCGCGAGGGCGAGGTGTACGGCGTCATCGGCCAGAGCGGCGCCGGCAAGTCCACCCTCATCCGCTGCCTCAACCTCCTGGAGCGCCCCACCTCCGGCACGGTCACCGTCGCCGGCCAGGAGCTGACGTCCCTCGCCGGGCGCGGCAAGCGCGCCAGTGCCCCGCTGCGCGCCGCCCGCAGCCACATCGGCATGGTCTTCCAGCACTTCAACCTGCTGTCCTCGCGCACCGTCCAGGACAACGTGGAGCTGCCGCTGGAGATCCTCAAGGTCGACCGCCGCGAGCGCTCCCGCAAGGCGCTGGAACTGCTGGACCTGGTCGGCCTCGCCGACAAGGCCAAGGCCTACCCCGCCCAGCTCTCCGGCGGCCAGAAGCAGCGCGTCGGCATCGCCCGCGCGCTGGCCGGCGACCCCAAGGTGCTGCTCTCCGACGAGGCCACCAGCGCCCTGGACCCGGAGACCACCCGCTCCATCCTCCAGCTGCTGCGCGACCTCAACCGCAAGCTCGGCCTGACCATCGTGCTGATCACGCACGAGATGGACGTGGTCAAGTCGATCTGCGACTCGGCCGCGCTGATGAAGAACGGCCGGGTCGTCGAGCAGGGCACCGTCGCCGAGCTGCTCGCCACCCCCGGCTCCGAGCTGGCCAGGGAGCTGTTCCCGGTCGGCGGCGAGCCCTCGGCCGACGACCGCACCGTCGTCGACATCACCTTCCACGGCTCGGCCGCCACCCGCCCGGTGATCTCCGAGCTGTCGCGGACCTACAACGTCGACATCTCCATCCTCGGCGCCGCCATGGACACCGTCGGCGGCAAGCAGGTCGGCCGGATGCGCATCGAGCTGCCCGGCCCCTTCGAGGAGAACGTCGTGCCCATCGGCTTCCTGCGCGAGCAGGGACTGCAGGTGGACGTGGCCGATGTCGCCGGCCAAGCCGCCGACCACGCGCTGAGTTCCGCCCCGGCCGGCGCCCCGCTGGTGAAGGAAGGTGCCAAGTGACCTGGACCGAGATGCAGCCGCTGCTGTACGACAACACGCTCGACACCCTGTTCATGGTGTGGTGGTCGACGTTCTACGCGGTGCTCTTCGGCATCCCGGTCGGTGTGCTGCTGCACCTGACCCAGCGTGGCGCCGTCCTGCAGAACGTCGTGGTCAACAAGGTGCTCGGCGCGATCGCGAACATCGGCCGGTCCTTCCCGTTCCTGATCCTGATCGTGGTGCTGATCCCCTTCACCCGGCTCCTCGTCGGCGTCTCGATCGGCCCGACCGGCGCGGTGGTCCCGCTGGCCCTCGCCGCCATCCCGTTCTTCGCCCGGCTGGTGGAGGCCGCGCTGCGCGAGGTCGACGGCGGCCTGGTCGAGGCCGCCCACGCCATGGGCGGCGGCACCTGGACCATCGTCTTCAAGGTCCTCCTCCCGCAGGCGCTGCCCGCGCTGATCGCGGGCGTCACCACGCTCGTCATCCAGCTGATCGGCTACTCCGCGATCGCCGGCGCGGTCGGCGGCGGCGGCCTGGGCAACCTCGCCTACACCTACGGCTATCAGCAGTACGAGACCTCGCTGATGATCGCCACCGTGGTGGAGCTGATCCTCCTCGTCTCCCTCGTCCAGCTGCTCGGTGACCTCGTCGTCCGCCGGCTCGCCGGGCGCGGGACCCGTTCCTCCTCCCTGCGGGTCGGTCTGCGCCGCGCCCGTGCCGAGGAGCCCGCGGCCGTCACCGAGGCGGCCTGACCCACCCCGGAGCCACCGCTCCACCCCCGAGCCCGGACCCTTTGCCGGGCGGACACCGCACGTGAACCCCCGCGTGCGAACAAGAAAGAGGCACTCTTCGTGCGCAACACCCTCAAGATCTCCGTCGCCATAGCCGCCGCCTCCGCCGTCGCCCTCGGCGCGAGCGCCTGCAGCGCCCCCTCCGACACCACCGCCAGCAGCGACAAGGGCGACAAGAACGCCCCGCTCGTGGTCGCCGCGAGCCCCACGCCGCACGGCACCATCCTCGACTTCGTCAAGAACGAGCTGGCGGACAAGGCGGGCCTCAAGCTCGTCGTCAAGCCGTTCAACGACTACAAGATCCCGAACAAGGTCACCGACGACGGCCAGGTCGACGCCAACTTCTTCCAGCACAAGCCGTTCCTCGACACCTTCAACAAGGAGAACGGCACGCACATCGTGCCCGTGCAGAACGTGCTCATCGAGCCGCTCGGCGTCTACTCCAAGAAGATCGACAAGCTCTCCCAGCTCAAGTCCGGCAGCACCGTCTCGGTGCCCAACGACCCGTCCAACGAGGGCCGCGCGCTCAAGCTGCTCGCCGACAACGGTGTGATCACCCTCAAGCCCGGCGTCGGCTCCGACGCCAAGCTGACCGACGTCAAGGACGACAAGGGCATCAAGATCACGGAGCTGGAGGCCGCCCAGACCGCGCCGCGCATCGACGACGTCGACGCCGCGATCATCAACGGCAACTTCGCCATCGGCGCCCACCTCAAGCCCTCCACCGACGCGCTGGCCCTGGAGAAGGCGAAGGGCAACCCCTACGCCAACTTCCTCGCCGTCAAGAAGGGCAACGAGAACGACCCGCGGATCAAGAAGCTGGCCAAGCTCCTGAACTCCCCCGAGGTCAAGAAGTTCATCGAGGACAAGTACAAGGACGGCTCGGTCATCCCGGCCTTCGGCCCCGCCAAGAGCTGACGCCGCTCCCGTCCTGACGTTTTCCCCCGCCGCCCACTCCCCACCGGGGGTGGGCGGCGGGGGCGTACGGCCGCCCCTGCGCAGGTCACCGGAGGGTGCCCCGCCGGTCGCGCGGCCGACGGGCCCCGGACCCGCGCCGCGCGCGGCCGGGGTCCACGCGCGTGGCACACCCGCGGGCCGATGCTGCATGCTGGTGCACTCAAGACGGTCAAGACGGCCGTGACCTCGCGGTCTCACAGCCCGCGACGGTCCGGACACCACAGTCAACGGCGTGGGAGCAGCGGCATGACATCGACCTTTCCGGACATCTCCATCAGCACGGACCGGTTGGTGCTGCGCCCCTTCGAGGAGGCCGACGTACCGGCCCTCACCGCGATGATGAACGACGAGCTGATCGCCGCCTGGACCGCGATACCCCAGCCGTACCCCGAGGACGCCGCCCGCGCCTGGACCGACGAGAGCGCCCCCGCCGAGCGGGCCGCCGGCCGCGGCGTCGACTTCGCGGTCACCGAGTTCCTCACCCAGCGCCTGGTCGGCGTCGTCCAACTGCGCCACACCGACTGGCGGATCCGCTCCAGCGAGATGAGCTATGCCGTCGCCTCCTGGGCCCGCGGCGAGGGATACGCCTGCGAGGCCTCGCTCGCCGTCGCCCACTGGCTCTTCCGCGACCAGAAGTTCGAACGCATCGAGCTGCGCACCGCCGCCGACAACACCGCCGCCCAGCAGGTCGCCCAGAAGATCGGCTGCATCAGCGAGGGCGTGCTGCGCAACGCCTTCATCGCCCGCAGCCGCACCGAGGACGGCGGCTGGGCCGACATCCGCACCGATCTCATCGTCTGGAGCCTGCTGCCCGAGGACCTCGACGGCGTCCCCGGCCCGTCGGCGGACGCGAACGGATTCCCCTACCCCGGGTGGAACTGACCCGGGCCCGCGCTCCGGTCCCTTCCTCTCGGGGTACTCTCGCCCTGCCGCGCACCTGCGCGACCCGCGCGGTCCGGCGCACCCCGGCGGCACCCCACCGGCCTGCGGCCGCCCGCGGCCGCCCCGCCCGCCGACGCCGCGCGCGTCACCACTGCAGCCCCAGGAGACTGACGAGCATGGCCGACCGGGTCACGGTGATCGGATGGGACGGCTCCGCGCTGACCGCCGCCGCCCGCTCCGCCCTCGGCGCCGCCACCCTGGTGGCCGGCGCCGCCCACCACCTCGCCCTGCCCGAAGTCCCGCCGCACGCCGAGCGGATCCGGCTCGGCAGCGTGACCCTGGCCGCCCGCCGCATCGCCCAGCACCGCGGCACCGCCGTCGTGCTCGCCGACGGCGACCCCGGGTTCTTCGGCGTCGTACGCACCCTGCGGGCACCCGAGCACGGCCTGGAAGTCGAAGTGGTGCCCGCGGTCTCCTCCGTCGCCGCCGCCTTCGCGCGGGCCGGCATGCCCTGGGACGACGCCCAGGTCGTCGTCGCCCACAGCCGCGACCTGCGCCGCGCGGTGAACGTCTGCCGCGCCCACACCAAGGTCGCGGTGCTCACCTCGCCCGGCGCCGGGCCGGCCGAACTCGCCCTGCTGCTCGGGGGCGTCCACCGCACCTTCGTGATCTGCGAGGATCTGGGAACCGACCGTGAGCGGGTGACCGTCCTCACCTCGGACAAGGTGGCGGACCATGTCTGGCGTGACCCCAATGTCGTGATTGTCGTGGGCGGTTCGCCCGGCGGCGCCGCGGCCCAGGGGACCGGCTGGATCGCCGGCCGCGAGGTGGGCCATCCGGCCGGCCCGCGCGGCTGGGGACTTCCGGCCGGCGCCTACGGCGGCGCCCTGGGCGAGGGGGAGTCCGTCCAGCTGCGCACCGCCCAACTCGCCAGACTCGGACCGCAGGTGGGCGACCTGGTCTGGGACATCGGCACGGGCGGCGGAGCCGCCGCCGTGGAGGCCGCGCGCTTCGGCGCCGCCGTCATCGCGGTGGACGCCGACCCGGACGCCTGCGCACGCGCCACCGCCCTCGCCCGCCGCCACGGCGTCCAACTCCAGGCCGTCCACGGACGGGCGCCGCAGATCCTGGAGGACCTGCCCGAGCCCGACGTGATCCGGGTCGGCGCCGGGGGAGCGGAGGTGCTGACCGCCTGCGCGGCCCGCCGCCCCGAACGGATCGTCACCCACGCCGCCACCCGCGACGAGGCCGAGGCGCTGGGCCGGGCGCTGGCCGACGGCGGCTACGACGTCGAGTGCGCGTTGCTGCAGTCCGTGGACCTGGACACCTCCGCCTGGGTCGAACGCGAGCGGTCCGTGGTGTTTTTGCTCAGCGGATATCGCGTTTCTCACCCATGACCAGCACGGCAACCCGCGCGAGGTAGGCTGGCGGATCGTTGCGCCGCCGTTCCGCATTCGGCTTCGTACGCCAATATCCGGAAAATGCCGTGGTTTTGGCCGAATATGAAGCTCTGGAGAGCGGACGTGCCGCGAGGCGTGCTCGCTCGTTCTAGCTATCGGGGCGTCGGCGCGCCCCGGTCGAGCGCGTCGCACGAGCGGTTGGAAGGAGCACTACCAATGGGCGAGGGGTACGCATGACCGACACCGGCCAGGTCCCGGGCGAGGGGCAGCCGGAGAACGCAGGCGGACATCCCGGGCAGCCGCAGCCGGCGGCCGCTCCCTCCCCTGCCGACGCCGGACCGACGGAGCTGCCGGGCCTGGTGCCCCCGCCCGGCGCATACCCCTACGTCGACCAGGCCGACGGCGTCGCCGAGGACGACGATCTGCTGCTGATGCCGGGCGCCCAGGGCGCCTGGAGCGAGCAGCCGGCCCCCCAGCCGCTCCCGCAGCCGCAGGAGACCCACCCGGGCCAGTACCCCCAGCAGGCCGCGCCGTTCGACGCCGCAGCCCAGGCCGCCACCGGCTTCGAGCCGATGCCCGCCCCGGCCGGCGACCACGAGAGCGGCGGCCGGGACTCCGGTTCCGTCGACCTCAGCGCCGTCCGGATCCCGCAGCCCGCCGCACCGCAGCAGCAGAGCCGCGCCGCCGCGCCCGCCACCCCCCAGCGCCGACCGCTGCACATGGGTCCGCCCGTCCCCGACCCGACCGGCGGAGTGGTCCGTTCGCTCGCCGACCGCGGACCGGCCGACGCGCCCGCCCAGCCCGCCGCGCGGCACGCCGGACCGCCCACCGGCGGACCCGAGTACTTCGACGCCCCGGCCGGCGGCCCCCAGGCCGCGGCCGGCGAGCAGCAGCCCGGCGCGGGCCTGCCGTACACCGAGCAGCCCTACGGCGAGGCGCCCGCGGCGGAGCAGACCTTCCCGGCGCCGTCGTACGGCCAGCAGCCCTACGGCGAGCAGAACTACGGCGGGCAGCTGTCCGCCGAGCAGACCTACGGGGCCGCGGGCCAGGGCCCGTTGCCCGGCCCGCAGCTCGGCGAGATCCCGTCGCAGGTGCCGTCGTGGGACGAGGCGGCCGCCCAGGCCGCGGCCGCGGCCCCGCTTGCAGAAACGGTCGCCCCCGAGGCACCCGCCGCCCCTGCCGCCGAGGCGGCGCCCGTCCTGCCGGACCCGGCGCAGCCCGCCGAAGCGCTGCCTGCCGAGGCGCAGCCCGCCGAGGCGCTGCCCGTCGAGCACCCCCAGCCGATGCCGCTGCCGCCCGAGGGCGTGGCGGAGGCCGGTGACGCCGCGGCCGTCGCGGCAGCCACCGAGGCCGGTCAGGACGCGCCGGGCGAAGCCGCGGCAGCGACGCCCGAGCAGCCGCAGGACGTGGCCGCGGACGCCCTGCCGGACGCGGCCGAGGCCGGTCAGGACGGAGCGGCCGAGGCTGTCGGGACGGCCGAGCCCGCCGAGACGGTCGAGCCGGCTGCCGCGGCCGAGGCGGAAGCGGTTGTGCCGGACGCCCCGGTGGCGGATGCCGCCGTGCCGGAGGCGCCCGTGGCGGAGGCGCCCGTGGCGGCCCAGCAGCCCGAGGCGGTCGCCGCCGAGGGCCCGCAGCAGCCCGTGGACCAGAGCCTGCCCGCCGAAGCCGAAGCCGAAGCCGAAGCCGAAGCCGACGCCGGAGCCGCGGCCGACCCGGAGGCACAGGCGCAGCCCGCCGACGCCCCGGCCCCCGTCGCGCCCGAAGCCGTCGGCCCGGCGGAGGAGTTCGCCCCCGCCCAGCCGGCCGACGCCCCCGCCGATCCGGCCCCGGCGGCGCAGGACGAACAGCCCGCCGACCAGGGACCGGACGCGGACCCGGCCCCCGCCGCCGACGAGGCCCCGCCGCAGCCCGAGGCCGCGGCGCCCGAGGCGGTCACGCCCGAGGCCGCCGCGCCGGAGTCCGCTGCTGCGGGCGCCGCGCCCGAGGCAGCCCCCGCCGCCGAGGCCGCTACGGACGCCCCCGTGGCCGAGCCCGCCGTCGACCCGGCGCCCGTCACCGCCCCCCAGGGCCCCGCCGAGCAGCCCGCCGACGAGACCGGTGCGCCCGTGGACCAGGCGGAATCGGAGCAGCCGGACACGGAGCAGACCGTCATAGAGCCGCCCGAGGCGCAGGAACCGGCCGCCGGACAGCCGCAGTCCGGTGCCCCCGTGGACGCCGCCGGGCAGCAGACCGCGGAGGCGCCCGCAGCGCAGGCCGCGCCGCAGGACGCGGACCCCGCCGTCGCGGAACAGCCCGCGGCGGACGGCCCCGACACCCCCGGTCGGCCGGACGACCCGGTGGCCGAAGCGACTCCGGACACCGCCCCCGCCGCGGAGCCGGCGACCGGCGAACCCGCGGACGCCGCCACGCCGGCGGACGCCGCGGAGCCCGCCGCTGACCCGGAGCCCGCGGCCCCCGAGGCCCCGGCCGCCGACGCCCCGCCCGTGGCCGTCCACATCCCGGCCCAGGCATCCGGCGAGCCGTCGTCCGTGGACGCCCCGGCCCCGCGCGCCGCGGCCGCCGAGCCCTCGACGGCCGGTCCCGCGCCCGACGCCCCCGCCGACGGGGCGCCCCACCAGCAGGACCTCGCCGAACTCGTCCAGCTCGGCGACGACCAGCCGCAGCCGGCCGGTGAGCGGTCCGACGACGGCGACCCCGACGCCTCCGACGCGGCCGAGGTGCCGTCCCCGGCCGTCGGGTACGACGACTCCGAGCGCGCCGCCGTGCACCGCGTGATGCGCGAGCGCCGTGACATCCGCAACGGCTTCCGCGGCGACCCCATCCCCAACGAAGTGCTGCTGCGCGTCCTGGAGGCGGCCCACACCGCCCCCAGCGTCGGCCACTCCCAGCCCTGGGACTTCGTGGTCATCCGCTCGGACGAGACCCGCGAGAAGATGCACCAGCTCGCCATGCGGCAGCGCGAGGCGTACGCCAAGTCGCTGCCCAAGGCGCGCGCCAAGCAGTTCCGCGAGCTGAAGATCGAGGCGATCCTCGAAACGCCGGTGAACATCGTCGTCACCGCCGACTCCACCCGTGGCGGCCGGCACACCCTCGGCCGCCACACCCAGCCGCAGATGGCCCCCTACTCCTCCGCGCTCGCCGTCGAGAACCTCTGGCTCGCCGCCCGCGCCGAGGGCCTGGGCGTCGGCTGGGTCAGCTTCTTCGACGAGCGGGAGATGGTCCGCGAACTGGACCTTCCCGAGCACCTCGAAGTCGTCGCGTACCTCTGCATCGGCTACGTCGACGAGTTCCCCGAGGAGCCCGAGCTGCTGCAGGCCGGCTGGTCCAAGCGCCGCCCGCTGTCGTGGGTCGTCCACGAGGAGACCTACGGCCGGCGCGCGCTGCCCGGCGAAAGCCCGCACGACCTGCTCCAGGAGACCCTGCAGGGCATCCGCCCGCTGGACGCCAAGGCGCTCGGCGAGGCCTGGGAGCGGCAGAAGCGGATGACCAAGCCCGCCGGGGCGCTCGGCATGCTGGAGATCATCTCCGCGCAGCTTTCCGGGCTGTCCCGCAAGTGCCCGCCGCCCATCCCGGAGCCCGCCGCCGTGGCGATCTTCGCCGGGGACCACGGCGTCCACGCCCAGGGCGTGACCCCCTGGCCCCAGGAGGTCACCGGCCAGATGGTCGCCAACTTCCTGGGCGGCGGCGCGGTCTGCAACGCCTTCGCCAACCAGGTCGGCGCCGAGGTCTGCGTCGTGGACGTCGGCGTCGCGAGCGACCTGCCCGCCACCCCGGGGCTGCTGCCCCGCAAGGTCCGCGCCGGCACCGACGACTTCACGGCCGGCCCGGCGATGACCCAGGAGGACGTGCTCAAGGCCATCGAGGTCGGCATCGACACCGCCCGCGACCTCGTCGCGGCCGGCAACAAGGCGCTGCTCACGGGCGAGATGGGCATCGCCAACACCACCACCTCCGCCGCGCTGATCGCCGTCTACACCGGCGTCGACCCGGTCGAGGTCACCGGCCGCGGCACCGGCATCAACGACGAGACCCACGCCCGCAAGGTCGATGTCGTCCGCCGCGCGCTGGAACTCCACCAGCCCGACCCGGCCGACCCCATCGGCGTCCTCGCCGCGGTCGGCGGCCTGGAACACGCCGCCCTCGTCGGACTGATCCTCGGCGGCGCCTCGCTGCGCACGCCGGTGATCCTCGACGGAGTCAGCGCCGGTGCCGCCGCCCTGGTCGCCCGCGCCATCGCCCCCGAGGCGCTGGCCGCCTGCATCGCGGGACACCGCAGCGCCGAGCCGGGCCATGTCGCGGCCCTCAACAAGCTGGGCCTGCGCCCGCTGGTCGACCTCGACCTGCGCCTCGGCGAGGGCACCGGCGCGCTGCTCGCGCTGCCCGTGGTGCAGAGCGCCGCCCGCGCCATGCACGAGGTCGCCACCTTCGACTCGGCCGGAGTGACCGAGAAGACCTGATCAGGCCCCACCTCCGCATGACCCCCGGCCCGCAGCCCCATAGGCTGTGGGCCGGGGCCGTACCACCGCCCCGGGCCGTCCCCCGCACCAGCCGCTCCAGAGCCGCAGCGGCTGCGCCGGCCGCCGAACCCGCAGCATCCGCACAAGGAGCCCTACCGCCATGGCCGATCACGCCGCCGAACACGCCGCCTACCCCGTCGGACTGCGGCTGTCCGGCCGCCGGGTGGTCGTCCTGGGCGCCGGACAGGTCGCCCAGCGCCGGCTCCCGTCCCTCGTCGCCGCGGGGGCCGACGTCCTGCTGATCTCCCCGTCCGCCACCCCGTCCGTCGAGGCGATGGCCGACGCCGGCGAGGTCCGCTGGGAGCGCCGCCGTTACCGGCACGGCGACCTCGACGGCGCCTGGTACGCCCTGATCTCCACCGACGACCCGGAGGCCAACACCGCCGCGTCCCAGGAGGCCGAGGACCGCCGGGTGTGGTGCGTACGCTCCGACGACGCCGAGGCGGCCACCGCCTGGACCCCGGCCACCGGCCGCAGCGAGGGCGTCACCGTCGCCGTGCTCACCGGCCGCGACCCGCGCCGCTCCGCCGCCGTGCGCGACGCCATCGTCGAGGGCCTGCGCGACGGCAGCCTCGCCGCCCCGCACCACCGCCGCCCGCACACCCCGGGCGTGGCGCTGGTCGGCGGCGGTCCCGGCGACCCCGACCTGATCACCGTCCGCGGCCGCCGGCTGCTGGCCGAGGCCGACGTCGTGATCGCCGACCGGCTCGGCCCCCGCGACCTGCTCGCCGAACTCCCGCCGCATGTCGAGGTCATCGACGCCGCAAAGATCCCCTACGGGCGGTTCATGGCCCAGGAGGCCATCAACAACGCGCTGATCGAGCACGCGAAGGCCGGCAAGGCCGTGGTCCGGCTCAAGGGCGGTGACCCGTTCGTCTTCGGCCGCGGCATGGAGGAGGCCCAGGCGCTCGCCGAGGCCGGCATCCCCTGCACCGTCGTCCCCGGCATCTCCAGCACCATCTCGGTGCCCGGCGCCGCCGGCATCCCCGTCACCCACCGCGGCGTCGCCCACGAGTTCACCGTCGTCAGCGGCCATGTCGCCCCCGACGACGCGCGCTCGCTGGTCGACTGGCCGTCGCTCGCCAAGCTGCGCGGCACCCTCGTGGTCCTGATGGGTGTCGAGAACAGCGGCGCCATCGCCGCCAAGCTGATCGAGCACGGCCGCCCCGCCGGCACCCCCGCCGCCGTCATCCAGGAGGGGACCACCGCCGCCCAGCGCCGGGTCGACGCCACCCTCGCCACGCTCGGCGAGACCGTACGGGCCGAGGGCGTCCGCCCGCCGGCCGTCATCGTCATCGGCGACGTCGTCGCCGTCGCGGCCGCGCCCACCCACACGTAACCGATCCCGTACGCGGTATGTGATCCCCGACTCCGACAAGGCACTCTCTCCCCGTGGCAGAAATCATCACCGTCGACGACCCGGACGACCCGCGGCTGGCCGACTACACCGGCCTGACCGACGTCGAACTGCGGCGCCGGCGCGAGCCCGCGGAAGGGCTCTTCATCGCCGAGGGCGAGAAGGTCATCCGGCGGGCCCGGCACGCCGGCTACGCGATGCGCTCCATGCTCCTCTCGGCCAAGTGGGTCGACGTCATGCGCGATGTGATCGACGAAGTCCCGGCACCGGTCTACGCCGTCAGCCCCGCCCTCGCCGAGCGGGTGACGGGCTATCACGTGCACCGCGGCGCGCTGGCCTCCATGCAGCGCAAGCCGCTGCCGGACGCCACCGAACTCCTCGCCGGCGCCCGGCGCATCGTCGTCATGGAAGCGGTCAACGACCACACCAACATCGGTGCGATCTTCCGCAGCGCGGCGGCGCTGGGCATGGACGCGGTGCTGCTCTCCCCGGACTGTGCCGACCCGCTCTACCGCCGCTCGGTGAAGGTCTCGATGGGCGCGGTCTTCTCGGTGCCGTACGCCCGCCTGGAGAGCTGGCCCCGGGACCTGGCCGCCGTACGGGAAGCGGGCTTCAAGCTGCTCGCCCTCACCCCGGCCGAGCGGGCCACCGGCATCGACGAGGCCGCGGTGCACACCCTGGAGCGCGCCGCGCTGATGCTGGGCGCCGAGGGCGGCGGCCTGAGCACCGGCGCCCTGCGGGCCGCCGATGAATGGGTCCGCATCCCGATGGCGCACGGCGTGGACTCGCTCAACGTCGGAGCGGCCGCCGCGGTGGCGTTCTACGCGGTGGCGGCGGGCCGCCGGGCGTAGGCCGCGTCCCGCGCGCGCCCCGGCATAGGCCCCGCCCCGCGCCCCGGCGCAGGACCCGTCCCGCGCCCCGGCGCAGGATCGCTCTCCGCACCCCGCCGAAGACCCGTTCCCGCCCCGCGAGCGCCTCCCTGACGGGAATACCACCCCACCCCACCGAGTTGAGGCTCCGCAGGGGGCCTCCCCACCCCTAAGGGTTCTGTTCCCCCACCCCGTAGGGCATGCCCACCGCCGCGGCGGAGGCGTCCGGCACCGAGTGCGGCACGCCCAGCCCATGGGCGGCCGGCCCCTGGCACCCCTGGGCGGCCGCGATACCGAGCGCCACCAGCAGCGTCACCACCACGAACACGATGACGCGCTGGCGCAGCAGCCGGCGGTCGGGGCCCGGCCGGCGCCCGCCCGACGTCGTCCGCACCGGGGTGCGCGTGCCGCTGCGGCCGGGCGGCCCGGCACCCGGTACCCGCCGCGCCGTGCGCCCGCCGGGCCGCCGGGGGTTGCGCCCCGCCGCCGAGGCCGGGCCGGACGGCCGTGCGTTCCGCGGCGCCGGGGGCCGGGACGGGTGCGGACGCGGCGCGGAGGCGCCGGCCGTCCCCCGCTCGGTGCGCTGGCGCGCGTACTCCTCGGCCCGCTGCCCGGTCGGCCGGTCCGTGGGACGGCGCTCCCCGCGCTCCCAACCGGCCCCGGCACCGGCTCCGTTCTCCAGCAGCCCGCCCGACGGGCCGTGCGCCTCGCGGGCCGCGATCTCCTTGAGGCGCAGCGACAGCGACAGGGTGCTGGGGCGGTCCGCCGGATCCTTGGCCAGGCACGAGGCGAGCAGCGGCGCCAAGGCGTCCGGCACCCCGGCGAGCTGTGCCTCCTCGTGGACCACGCGGTAGAGCATGACCTCCGAACTTCCCTGCCCGAAGGGGGAGTCCGCGGTACAGGCGTAGGCGAGGGTGGCGCCCAGCGCGAAGATGTCCGTCGCCGGTGTCACCGCGGCCCCGCGCACCTGCTCCGGCGCCAGGAAGCCCGGCGAGCCGACGGCCGTGCCGACGTGGGTCAGGGTGCTGGCGCCGGTCGCCCAGGCGATACCGAAGTCGATGATCCGCGGGCCCTTGGGCGACAGCAGGATGTTGGACGGCTTCAGGTCGCGGTGCACCACGCCCGCGTCATGGACGGCCAGCAGGCCCTCGGAGAGCGCGGCGCCGACCGAGGCGACCTGCGCGGGCGACAGCGGGCCCTCTTCGTTGACCTTGTCGTGCAGCGAGGGCCCCGGGACGTACTGGGTGGCGAACCAGGGGCGGTCCGCGTCGAGATCGGCCGCGACCAGCCGGGCCGTACAGCCGCCGCGGATCCGCCGGGCGGCCGAGACCTCCCGCGCGAACCGGGAGCGGAACTCCTGATCCTCCGCCAGGTCCGGGCGGATCACCTTGAGGGCCACCCGCTGCCCGCGCTTGTCCGAGCCGAGGTAGACCACGCCCATCCCGCCCGCGCCGAGCCGGCGGTGCAGCCGGAACGTCCCGACGACACGCGGGTCCTCGCGTCGGAGCCGCATCATCGCCATGTCCGTCCCCTACCTGCGGTGGGGAGCCCCCTCCGCTGCCAACCGTCTGACGTGGCACAGCTTACGGATTGACGGCTCGCTGTGCTGAGAGGCCGCGCATGCGTCGGCGGCCGGATTGCCGGTGGCGGGGTGCGATGCCCCGGGCGCGGGAGGAAAATCCGGCCGCCGGGCGTCCCGCCGTCCCCTAGGGGTTCCAATGATCCGCCGCAGAAGGGGGATTGACGGGATGAAGGGGGATCCGGTCGCTTTGGCGCCGGATGCCCGGGATACGGCCAAGGGGCGGAAAGCGGGGGTGGACGGGGCCGCCCGAAGGGGCGGGACCGCGGGGCACGGGGGAGCGCCCGACGTGAGCGAGGTCACCCTCAGGAGTGCGCGGGCCGGGGAGGCGCGACGGTCCCCCGTGGGGGAGACCCCCCAGGAGCCGGAGGCGCTCTCCACCCAGGGGAGTACACGGGGCGCGGACCCCTCATCCTCCCGGAGGCCGACCAATCGGTACGACGGCATGACGCCCGCCGCCCGCCGCATGCCTACTGTGGTTACCAGCGGCGGGCGCAGCACTCGTCCCCCGAGGTCAGACGCCCGCCGCCCCAGTCACGACGGGAGCGGGAAGATGACGGAGACCTCAGGGCGGACGGCCCTTCGGGCGCAGGGGCGGCGAGCCGCCGCGGCGCTCGGCGGCCGGCAGCCCTCCGGCACCCGCCATCCCCTTGTCGCAGTGGCCATCGTGCTGCCGCTGGCGAGCGTTCTCACCGTGGTCTTCGGCGGCTGGGAGGCCGTCGTCACACAGGCGTCGTCCGTGGTCGGAATGCTGGGGCGCTGAGCGGCGCCCCGGTCCCGGGAGAGCGGCCCGGGACGGGACCTCCGGCGGAATACCCCGTGGGGACGGGGGTGCGGCGGACGGCACGAGGGCCGGGCATCTGGGGAGATGCCCGGCCATCGGGCTTTCCCGGCCCGCCCGCGGCGCGCGTACGATCCCTCGGGGCCGCCCGCGGCCCGCACACCGTTCACGGCGCGACCGGCCCGCGCAGGACTCGGGGGAACGATGACCACCGCACTCCTCGCCCGCCTGGCCGCCCTCTCCGCGTCCCTGGACGGGCCGGACGCCCCGGCCGCCGCCCCCGAGGTGCTCGCCGACCGCCCCGACGGCACCGTCGTCCGCAGCGGTCCCACCGTCGCCAAGGCGCACGCCCCCGACGCCGACCCCGAGGCCCTGGCCGCCCGGCTCCGGATCGCCGCCCACCCCCTCCTGCGCGGCATCCTGCTGCCTCCGCTCCCGGTCACCGCCCCCGACGGCCTCCTCGCCCTCGCCGACGACGGCCGCGCCCTCACCCGCTGGCCCTACGGCGGCCCGGTCCCGCCCGACGACCCGGACGCGGTGCCCTGGGAGGACGCCGCCCGCCTGCTGTCCCGCCTGCACGCCGTCGACCCGCGCCAACTGCCCGGCCCCGTACCGCCGATGCGCGGCCCCGCCAAGGCCGCCCGCGCCCTGGCCCGTCTGCGCGCCGCCCTGGCCCCCGCCGGCGGCCCGCCGTCCGCACCCCGGCCCGGCACCGGACCGCTGCCCGCGGCGGCAGCCGCCGTCGAGCGGGCCTGGGCCCTGCTGCCGCTCTGGGCCCGGGACGCCGCCCCACCGCCGCACACCGCCACCCTCTGCCACGGCGACCTGCACCTGGGCCAGCTCGTCCGCCACCCGGCCGCCGGCGGCCCCTGGCTCCTCATCGACATCGACGACCTCGGCACGGGCTGCGCCGCCTGGGACCTGGCCCGCCCCGCCGCATGGTTCGCCACCGGCCTGCTCGCCCCGGACCTCTGGACCCGCTTCCTCGCCGCCTACCGCGCCGCCGGCGGCCCCGCCGTCCGGCCCTCCGGCGACCCCTGGCCCGAGCTGGAGGTCCCGGCCCGCGCCCTGACCGTGCAGACCGCCGCGCTCGCCGTCGCCAAGGCCGCCACCGCCGGGCGGCCGCTGGACGAGGTCGAGGAGGCGGTCGTCGGCGCCTGCGCCCGGATGACGTCCCTGCCGGACCAGTTGGCGCCCGCCCGCCCGGACGTAGGGTGAACCCCTCGCCGCCGGGAGGCCGTTCCGGCGGCGCCCCGCCGCACCGTGACGGACGACAGGAGCTGAGCCGACGATGCAGTGCCCCAAGTGCCATGCGCCGATGCACACCTACCAACGCAACGGCGTCCAGATAGAACAGTGCGCCGGCTGCCGGGGGATCTTCCTGGACTACGGGGAGCTGGAGGCGCTGACCCGTCTCGAGTCGCAGTGGTCCCAGCAGGCTCCGCCGCCCGCCCCGCAGGCATACCCCGCCGCCCCCGCCTGGGGAGCCCCGCACCAGGGCCACCACGGCCACCATGGGCACCACGGTCATCACCACCGCGGCTTCGGCCACATGCTCTTCTCGTCCTGACGGCGCGCGTCCCGGACAACGACCGGGACAACGACCGAGGGCCGGAGCGATCGCTCCGGCCCCCGGTACCAGGTGTGGACGATACTGGGATTGAACCAGTGACCTCTTCCGTGTCAGGGAAGCGCTCTCCCGCTGAGCTAATCGTCCTCGGGACCGCGGATCACAAAGATCAGCGGCTGCGTGCGCGATACTGGGATTGAACCAGTGACCTCTTCCGTGTCAGGGAAGCGCTCTCCCGCTGAGCTAATCGCGCGGGTCGGACACCCCGTTTCCGGGGGATCCAGTGGACGATACTGGGATTGAACCAGTGACCTCTTCCGTGTCAGGGAAGCGCTCTCCCGCTGAGCTAATCGTCCTTGGAGGTGGAGACGGGATTTGAACCCGTGTAGACGGCTTTGCAGGCCGTTGCCTCGCCTCTCGGCCACTCCACCAGGAGTGAGGGGGTTCGGGAAGATCCCCCACATCGAGCGGACGACGAGACTCGAACTCGCGACATCCACCTTGGCAAGGTGGTGCTCTACCAACTGAGCTACGTCCGCAGGTGTCTCTCCCAGACTACGTCCGGGAGCTACGTGTCCTCCGGGGCGCTTGTGCGTCCCGGCGACGTGTTGAACTCTAGCGGATTCCGGGGCCAGTACAAAAACGCGTTTGTGCAGCGTGCTGCGCTGGTCGCTCGGCACAGGCAGGGTCGGGGCCGCCGCCATAGACTCGCTGACGTGCACGACTTCGCTCCGATGGCACGCTTCGGCGGCCTGATAGCCACCGACCTGCTGGACGTGACCAGCGATCCCGCGGCCCTGGACTCCACGGGCTGGTGGGCCGTGGCCGCCGATTTCGAGGGCAAGGTGGTCTGCGCCCGCTTCGGCGACGTACGGCCCGCCACCGCGGCGGACGCTCCCGCCCCCGACGGCTGGCGCGGCCCCGTGCCCGGCGCCTGGACCAGCTCCCTGGACCGCGACGCCTATACCGGCGGCGTGCGGCGCGTCCGTGAACACATCGCGGCCGGCGACGTCTACCAGGTGAACCTCTGCCGGGTGCTGACCGCGCCGCTGCCCGACCCCGGCCGCGCCGACGTGGACGCCCTGTCCGCGGTGCTGGCCCGGGGCAATCCGGCGCCGCACGCCGGCACGATCCGGCTGCCCGGCCACGGCGTGGAGATCGCCAGTGCCTCGCCGGAGCTGTATCTGCGGCGCGCGGACCGCACCGTCGCGTCCGGTCCCATCAAGGGCACCGGCCGGACCGCGGCGGACCTCTCGGCGAAGGACCGGGCGGAGAACGTGATGATCGTGGACCTGGTCCGCAACGACCTCGGCCGGGTCTGCGCCACCGGCACGGTCACCGTCCCGGCACTGTGCGCCGTCGAGGAACACCCCGGCCTGGTCCACCTCGTCTCCACCGTGTGCGGGGAACTGGACGGGGCGAACGAGAAGACCGCCTGGGCGGACCTGCTGGACGCCACCTTCCCGCCCGGGTCGGTCACCGGTGCCCCCAAGTCCAGCGCGCTGCGGATCATCGGCGAGCTGGAGACCGCGCCCCGCGGCCCGTACTGCGGAGGCATCGGCTGGGTCGACGCGGACCGCCGCACCGGCGAGCTCGCGGTCGGCATCCGTACGTTCTGGATCGACCGCACTCCGCCCGCCGGCCCCGTGCTCCGTTTCGGCGCCGGTGCCGGGATCATCTGGGACTCCGATCCGGAGCGGGAGTGGGCCGAGACCGAGTTGAAGGCGCGCAGGCTGCTCGCGGTAGCGTCGGGCCTGCACGAGGCGACTGGAGGTACACGATGAAGATCTGGCTCAACGGAGGCCTGCAGGACGCCGAGGGCGCCCGGGTCTCGGTCTTCGACCACGGCCTGACGGTCGGCGACGGAGTCTTCGAAACCATCAAGGCCGAGCACGGCCGTGCCTTCGCCCTCACCCGCCACCTGGAGCGCCTGACCACCTCCGCGCGCGGCCTGGGCCTGCCCGACCCCGACCTCGACGAGGTGCGGCGCGGCTGCGCGGCGGTCCTCGACGCCAACCCGATGGCCCTGGGCCGGCTGCGGCTCACCTACACCGGCGGCGTCTCCCCGCTCGGCTCGGACCGCGGCGACGCCGGCCCCACGCTGGTCATCGCCCTCTCCGAGACCCAGCGCCGCCCCGATGCCACCGCCGCCGTCACCGTCCCGTGGACCCGCAACGAGCGCGGCGCCCTCGCCGGTCTGAAGACCACGTCCTACGGCGAGAACGTCGTCGCGCTGGCCCGTGCCCGTGAACGGGACGCCTCCGAGGCGCTGTTCGCCAACACGGTCGGCGCGCTCTGCGAGGGCACCGGCTCCAACGTCTTCGTCGTCCTGGACGGCGAACTGCACACGCCGCCGCTGCACTCCGGTTGCCTGGCGGGCATCACCCGTGCCCTGACCGTCGCCTGGGCCGGCGCCAAGGAGACCGACCTGCCGCTGGACGCCCTGGAGCGGGCCGAGGAGATCTTCCTGACCTCCACCCTGCGCGACGTCCAGGCCGTGACCCGCATCGACGACCGCCAACTCGGCGACGGCCCCGGCCCGGTGACCGCGGAAGCCATGCGGATCTTCGACGAGCAGTCCGCCGCCGACTTCGATCCGCGGTGATGACGGGCCCGCGCGCGGGCGAGTAGAAAGTCCTCGTGACCACTACGCTGCGCCCCGCGGGACCCGAAGAGCGACACGACGACGGGCGCCGCGCCCGCCCGTACGACATCTGCGTCAACAGCCGCCGGGTCGGCGGGATCCGGCTGACGACGGACGCCCGGTTCGGCCCGGCCGCGGGCCGGATCGCGGAGCTGACCGTCGAGGCGCCGGACCGGCACCGCGGCCGCGCCACGGTCGCCGCGCTCGCCGCCGAGGAAGTGCTGCGCGGCTGGGGCTGCCGGCAGATCGAGGTGACCGTTCCCGCCGGCGCGGAGGCCGCCGCCCGGCTCGCCGCGGCGCTGGGCTACACCGAGCGCAGCCGCACGATGAGCAAGCCTCTCGCCGGCCCGCCCCGGCTGCCCGAGGGCAGCGGCGACCGTGCCCTGAGCGAGGCGGAGTACCCCGCCTGGCGGGAGGCCGCGCTCGCCGAGCACCTCCGCACGCAGCTGGGCCAGGGCATGCCGCGCGCCCGCGCCGAGGAGCTCTCTGCCGCGGGCCATCGGGCCCTGCTTCCGGACGGCCCGGACACGCCCGACCAGGCGCTGCGCGTCCTGACGCACCGCGGCGCGGACGTCGGCAGCATCTGGGTCGCCCTGCGGATGCCGGAGCAGCCGGGCGGCTACGTCGTCGATGTGCGGGTCGCGCCCGCCCACCGCGGGCAGGGCCACGGCCGCACCCTGATGCTGGTCGCCGAGCGCGAGAGCCTCGCCGCCGGCCACACCACCCTCGGCCTGAACGTCTACGCGGACAACGCCCCGGCCCTCGGCCTCTACACCTCGCTGGGCTACCGGCCCACCGGCCACCAGCTGTGGAAGCCGATCCTGTAGCCCCGGCCGTGCGGCCCGGCTCGCTCCCGCCCGGTTCGGTCTGCCCGCCTCAGTCCTGGTCGGCGAGCAGCCGGTCGGCGATCTCCTCGATACGGGCCCGCAGCCCCTCCCGGCTCGTGCCGCCGTCCAGCCGCTCGCCGCCGATCACATACGTCGGGGTCCCGGTCACCCCGATCGCCTTGCCCTCGGCCTGGTCCGCGTCGACGATCAGCAGGTGCCGCCCGTCGATCAGCGCGGTGTCCAGCTCCTCGGCGTCCAGCCCCAGCTCGCCGGCGACCTCCAGCAGCAGCTTCTCGCCGCGCGCGCCGAGTTCCCCGCTGCGGGCCAGCACCGCCTCGATGTACGGCCAGCCCTGCCCCTGCTCGATGGCCTCCTCGGCGGCCTGCGCGGCGACGTAGGCGTGCTTGTGCTTGGGGAGCGGGAAGTGGCGCAGGCGGATGTCCAGCCGGTCGCCGTAGCGCGCCCGCAGCGCCCTGAGGTCCGCCAGGGCGGCATGGCAGTCCGGGCACTGCAGTTCGCACCACACGTCCAGAACGGGGCGGTCGGGACGGGCGGCGGAGGTGGTGGCGTCGTTCATGGGAGCCAGTCTTCCAGCCCACCGCCCGCTCGCGCCCGGAGGTACCCCCGGCCCGGACCACGACCTGCGGAGGAGTACGACCCCGAGATGTCCCTGAGCCCGTGCCGGAACATGGCCCGGGCCCGGCCGGACAAGGCAGGATGGAAGGGAGCAGAGCGCCTGCTCGCCCTTCCATCGGCAGGAGGACCGGATGCTCACCTCGACCGTCTGTGCCGCGGTGTCGGCAGCGGGCCTGGGCATCGCCGCGCTGACGGCGTACCGCAAGCGGTTCCTGGCCGCGACCCGCATCGCCGCCTTTTCCCTGATTCCCATCGGCCTGGTGATGACGGGTGTCATCGACTGGGTCACCAACATCGTCTTCAAGCCCACGGTCTGGGCCGGCTTCGGTGTGCTCGCGCTCTCCGCCGTGCTGTTCATGATCAGCAGGGGAGTGGAGCGCCGCAGGGGCGGGATCGGCAGCCGCAAGGAGCGCCGGGCCGCGACGGCCGGCCGGTCCGAAGCGGTGGCCCCGGCCGCCTCCGCGCCGTCCCTGGGCGCCGGTCAGCAGGCGCCCAAGGGCAAGGCCGCTCAGGGCAAGGGCGGTGCACCCAAGGATGACTTCTCGGACATCGAAGCGATCCTGAAAAAGCACGGGATCTGATGAACTACCGCTGCTGAGGCGCTGATCGGACGCACGGAGCCGATCGGCTGGGTCATGATGCGCGCGAGATGAACGATGAGTGCGCCCTCGCCCAAGACGACGCCCCGTCCCCCGAACCCCGCGGTTGCCTGTTCGCGCTGTCCCAGCCGCCGCTGATGCTCTTCCTCGCCGTCATCGGCTTCCTGCTCCTCCTCGGGGCGGTGCACGACCTCTTCCTCCTGTGAGGCCGCCCGCTGCCGCCGCTGTGCGCCCCGCGCGCCGGGGCGGGAGCTCAGCCCGCCGACGCCTCCCGCCGCCGGGCCCGGTAGGCCGCGACGTGCAGCCGGTTCCCGCAGGTGCGGCTGTCGCAGTAGCGCCGCGAGCGGTTGCGCGAGAGGTCGACGAAGGCGTGCCGGCAGTCCGGCGCCTCGCAGCGCCGCAGCCGTTCGCGCTCCCCGGCGACGAGGATGAAGGCCAGCGCCATCCCGCCGTCCGCGGCCAGATGCTCGGCGACCGACGCGCCCGGCGCGAAGTAGTGGACGTGCCAGTCGTACCCGTCGTGATCGGTCAGCTGCGGTGTGGTGCCCGCCGAGGCGACCAGCGAGTTCAGCTGTTCGGCCGCGCCGCGGTCGTCCGCCGCCGCGAAGATCTGCGCGAACCGGGCGCGGACCGACCGTACGGCCGCCAGGTCGCCCGCGCCGAGCGCCCCCACGTCGCTGACGTCATGACGCCGGACGAAGCCCTCGAGGGCCGGGAGGTCGGTCAGGCTGTCCGGTGCCCCGGGCGCGTCGCCCTCCGGAGCGGTGTTCAGCAGGTCGACCACCGCGTCCAGTGCGCACCGGGTGTCATGGCTGATCATCACGGTTCCGCTCCCTGGCAGGGTGGGGCCGGACGGGTCCCGTCCCCGGTGTCGTTGCCGAATGGTCGCCGACTCTGGCGCCCGGAACAAGCTTCAGCGCCGACTCCGCGGTGGGTCCGCGGCGACGACGCCGAAGTGTGCCGTATGAACTTGTCGGTCCTGCGCCGTCTCCCCGAGTCGGACGGACGCAAGCGTGAGCGGTTGGGTGCTTTCGGTAACCGGTCTGCGTCTCAGCTCTCCGCGAGGATGTGGGAGAGCTCGGTGTCGAGATCAAAGTGCCGGTGCTCCGTACCGGGCGGTACGGCGGCATCGGTTCTTTTGAGGAACGACTCGAGAGCCCGCGCGGGCGCCTCGAGCAGGGCCTCGCCCTCCGGTGAGCTCAGGGCGATGCAGACAACGCCCTGTCCGTGGCTCCGGGACGGCCATACACGGACGTCTCCGGTGCCGGTGGGCCGGTGCAGGCCCTCGGCGAGGAGGTCGCGGGCGAAAACCCATTCGACGGTCTCCTCGGCTCCGGTATGGAAGGTGGCATGCACGGCATAAGGATCGGCCGTGTCATACCGCAGGCCCGCGGGTACAGGCAGTGAGGACTCGCTCGACACAACGAGGCGCAGGTGCAGCTCGCAGCTGACCGTGGTGTTCATAAGCGCCAGGGCCTTTCGCTCAGTGTGCGCTCGGGGATTCGCACGTCGGCGAAATCGACATGCCACCTACGGTGCCGTTGTAAACCCCTCTGACGGTTTTGTGTGGCTTCAGGTACCTCTTCCGGCGGATTGCGAGATCGTCCTCGGTGGTAATTCCGCCGGAGCCGTCCCGTCCGGTAAGTTTGCGGGTATGAATACGCAGAGTAACGGGGGGTCGGGAACGGTGGAGGAGGACGCCGCTCCGGCCGGGCAGCCGCTCGGTTCGAGAGCGCCGCACTTCATCAAGCGCTCCCGGCCGCTCCACCTGAGCTGGCAGGTCGGAATCTTCGTGGTCGGCCTCGCGGTCGTGGTGGCCGGCGTGATCATGCTGCCGCTGCCGGGGCCCGGCTGGCTGGTGATCTTCGCGGGCATGGCGATCTGGGCGACGGAGTTCGTCTGGGCCCAACTGGTGCTGCGCTGGACCAAGCGCAAGGTCACCGAGGCCGCCCAGAAGGCGCTCGACCCCGCGGTGCGGCGGCGCAACATCATCCTGACCGCCATCGGCGTGATGATCATCGCCGCGGCGCTCGCGGTCTATGTCTGGAAGTTCGGCCTCGCGATGCCGTGGAACGTCTCCGAGTGACCCCGCGGTGGTCAGAAGTGCCCGCCGACGTGGGGTAATGTTGTCGGTGCGCCCGGGCGATTAGCTCAGTGGGAGAGCGCTTCGTTCACACCGAAGAGGTCACTGGTTCGAACCCAGTATCGCCCACCCCGGACGACGGCCCGGAGACTCCAAGTCTCCGGGCCGTCGCTGTTGTTGGGGCCGAGCGCCGCCGTGGGGCGCACACTGGGGGCATGCCCGCCTGGTCCCGCCGACTGCACCGCTACCGCTTCCGCAGCGTCTGGCTGCTCGACGCCTCGCCGGCCGTCGTCTACGCCGTCCTCGAACGCGCCGAGTCCTACCCCCGGTGGTGGCCGCAGGTCCGCGCGGTGGACCCGATCGACGACCGCAGCGGCACGGCCCGCTTCCGGTCGCTGCTGCCGTACGACCTGACGGTGGTGGCGAGCGAGCGCGTACGGGACCCGGGCTCGGGGGTGCTGGAGATAGGGATGCGCGGGGACCTGGCCGGCTGGGCCCGCTGGACGGTGGTGCCCGGCGCCGGCGGCACCCGCGCCGTCTTCGAGCAGGACGTCGAGGTCCGCAAGCCGCTGCTGCGGCGGCTGGCGCTGCTGGGGCGTCCGGTGTTCGTCGCCAATCACGCGCTGATGATGCGGGCCGGACGCCGCGGGCTCGCCGCCTGGCTGGCCCGCGGGTGAGGCGGCCGGGCGGGGCGGCCCCGGACCGCGGCGGAACAGGAATTTGATGGAAGCCCCGGGCGGCCTGTATTGTTCTGCTCGTTCGCGAGGGAAACCCCGCCGACACCCGGGCGATTAGCTCAGTGGGAGAGCGCTTCGTTCACACCGAAGAGGTCACTGGTTCGAACCCAGTATCGCCCACCGGGATCAAGAACCGGGCCGCCAAAAGGCGTTCCGGTTCTTTTTGTTGGGAGAACCGGTACCGGGAACTCCGCCCGGCGCCTTTCCGGCCGCCCCGAATTGCTGATGCCCGATCAGGCCGCCGCCGGGAGTTCGGGGCGCAGCGGCCAGTGCGGATCGACGGTCTCCGGGTTGCCGCTGCGGGCGAACCACGCCTGGAGCCCGCGCGCCTGGGCCGCGTACCAGACGGCCTGGCGGGTGTGCAGCTCCGCCGGGTGCAGCCCCTCCAGGCGGTCCGCGAAGCGGTGCCCCAGGGCCCGTACGACATGCAGCGCGGCGAGCGCGTCGGCCGCCGCCTCATGGGCGTCGGCCAGCTCGACCTCGTAGTGCGCGCACAGGTCGGTGAGCGTACGGCGGCCCTTGCGGTAGCGGTCGAGGTGCTTGTCGAGGACGCGGGGATCGAGGATGCGCAGCGGATGGCCGCCCAGGTACGCGCCGAGCGAGCTGGCCCGGTGCCGCTTCAACTCGCGCTCCAGGAGGGTGAGGTCGAAGGGGGCGTTCATCACGACAAGCGGGCGGCCGGCCACCGCCTGGGCGGCCAGGGCACGCGCGACCTCCTCCACCACCGGCGCGGGCCAGCGGCCGTGCAGCGCGAGGTGGTCGGCCGTCAGCCCGTGCACCGCCGTGGCGGCCTCGGGTATCTCGACGCCCGGATTGACCAGCCAACGGGTGATCCGGGGCGCGGAACGCGGTGTCTCCTGGACCACCAGGGCGGCGGAGACGATGCGGTCGCGCTCGACGTCGATCCCCGTGGTCTCGGTGTCGAAAGCGGCAAGCGGACCGTCATACCAGCACGGCATCATCCCAACTCCTCGCGCTCGTACAGGGGATGACGTGCACGCCACCCGAGCTGGTGATACCCGAGCGGTGCGGTGGTCGAACCGTCTTTGTTTGCCGACCACTTGACGCGGAGACAACCAGGGTGACGGGCCGACGCGTTCCGCCTTCTCCCCGTCATCCCCTCGCACGATCGGCACAGCCCGGAAGGCACCCCCGCGATGACGCTCGCGCAGCCCGAACCGGGCGGGCTGCCCCAGCTGACCATTCCGCAGCGCGGCTCCCTCGCCACCACGGCCTGTATGGAGACCCTCCAGGTGGGCTATCTGCACGCGGTCGCCGCCGCCGCGGGATGTTCGCTGGCGCAGCCCTTCCCGGACAACGGAATCGACTGGCACGTCAGCCATGGCGCGCCCGGCCACACCGTCGACGACGAAGTCACCATCAAGGTGCAGCTCAAGTGCACCTACCAGACCGCCCCGCGCCCACCGGGGCCGACGTTCGCGTTCACGCTCGACAACGACCACCTGGTGAAGCTGGCCCGTACGCCCGTGTCGGTGCACAAGATCCTGGTCGTGATGCTGGCCCCGCGCTCCCAGGAGGACTGGCTGCGGGCCTCGCACGACCGTCTCGCACTGCGGCACTGCTGTTACTGGATCAACCTGGCCGGCCATCCGGTGACCGGCCGGCGCAGGACCACCGTGCGGATCCCGACCGCGCGGATCTTCGACGACCGAGCGCTCTGCGAGATCATGACGCGGGTCGGGGCGGGAGGGAGACCCTGATGTACCGGCCGACCGACGATGAGGACGCGCGGCTCCCGGATCCCGCACAGCTCGATCCGGCGGTGCTCGGGGCCCTGCTGGCCCGGCACGGCTGGCGGCGCCGGGGCGGCGCCGCGGGCCGGTACGCGCGGTGGACGCCGCCCGGCGGAGCGGGCGGCACCAGCCTGCTGGTCCCGCACGACCGCCGCTTCCCCGACAGCGGGGAGCTGCTCGCCGAGGCGCTGGCGGCGCTGGCGCGGAGCTCCGCGTCCTCCGCGCGCGAGGTGCTGATGGGGCTGGCGGTGCCCAGTGACGAGGTGCGCTGGGAGCGCGAGATCCCCGACGGCGGGCCCGGCGGCGGGTACTGGGCCGCGCAGGAGCAGCTGCGCGGCGCGGCCCGCTCGATGCTGGTCGCCGGGGCGCTGGGGACGTACGGCCGGGCCGGCTACTACGGGGCGCGGCACAAGCGGCGGGCCGAGGGATTCCTGGGCGAGGTGCTGGTCGGACCGGCGGCGGCCGGACGCCGGCTGACCGCGTTCGTGCCGGTGCGCGGCGGGCGCGGCGCGGTCGCCGGGCTGCAGCGGGCGCTGCACGCGGCCCGCGACGCCACCGACTACCAGCGGGCCACCGGCGGGATGGAGGCCTTCGACGCGGCCGTGGCGCTGGGGGTCTGCCATGAGCTGGTGCAGGCGCTGATCGCGCTGGTGCGGGACGCGGAGGGGGTGCGGGTCGCGGTCGCGTGGTCGCCGGGGGAGGGTGCCCCGGCCGGCTGCCCGGCCCGCCCCGAGCCGGTGGAGTTCTCGCCCGGCGATCTGCCCGCGCTGCAGCGGGCGGCCCAGCGCTATGTGCGCGAGGAGCCGTCGCTGCCGGTGCGGGTGACCGGCACGGTGATCCGGCTGCGGCGGGAGCGGCCGGGCGGGCCCGGCACGGTGCGGCTGCGGGTGATCACCGGGGCGGACGTGCCGCAGGTGCGGGTCGCTCTGGGGGAGGAGGACTACCGCATCGCCGGGCACGCGCACCTGGTGGGCCTGCCCGTCCGGGTGACCGGGCGGCTGGAGAGCCGCGGCGGGTTCCGCCGGATCACCGGCGGCCGCGAGGTCACGCCGGTGCAGGTCGACGAGGCCGAGCGGGACCGGCTGCTGAAGTCGCTGCAGGAGAACCTGGACTTTTTCGAGGAGGCGTGCGGCGCCGGGGAATAGCGGTTTTCGAGCGGGGGGTGGTGAAACCGTTTCGCGGTCCGGTCCGGTGGCTCGGTACGATTCGGCTGCGCAGCAATCGCTGCCGAGAAGAGACATGAGTCAGGAGAGACCGGTGTCAGACGTCCGTGTGACCATCCCACGCGATTCCGAGCGGGAAGAACGCGTGGTGACCACGGGCACGACGGCCGCCGACCTCTTCCAGGGCGAGCGCAGCGTCGTGGCCGCTCGGGTGGCCGGAGAGCTGAAGGACCTGGCCTACGAGGTCGCCGACGGCGACGTGGTCGAGCCCGTCGACATCACCTCGCAGGACGGTCTGGACATCCTGCGGCACTCCACCGCGCATGTGATGGCGCAGGCCGTGCAGGAGCTGTTCCCGGAGGCCAAGCTCGGCATCGGCCCGCCGATCAAGGACGGCTTCTACTACGACTTCGACGTCGAGACCCCGTTCCACCCCGACGATCTCAAGCGCATCGAGAAGAAGATGCAGGAGATCCAGAAGCGCGGGCAGAAGTTCGCGCGCCGGGCGGTCGCCGACGACGACGCCCGCGAGGAGCTGGCCGACGAGCCGTACAAGCTGGAGCTGATCGGGCTCAAGGGCTCCGCCGCGGACGCCGCCGAGGGGGCCTCCGCCGAGGTCGGCGCCGGCGAGCTGACCATCTACGACAACCTCGACGCCAAGACCGGCGAGCTGTGCTGGAAGGACCTGTGCCGCGGGCCGCACCTGCCCAGCACCCGTGCCATCCCGGCGTTCAAGCTGATGCGCTCGGCCGCCGCCTACTGGCGCGGCAGCGAGAAGAACAAGCAGCTGCAGCGGATCTACGGCACCGCCTGGCCGACCAAGGACGAGCTCAAGGCGCACCTGGAGTTCCTCGCCGAGGCCGAGAAGCGCGACCACCGCAAGCTCGGTGCCGAGCTGGACCTGTTCTCCGTGCCCGAGGACATCGGTTCGGGCCTGGCGGTCTTCCACCCCAAGGGCGGCATCATCCGCCGGGTCATGGAGGACTATTCCCGCCGGCGCCACGAGGAGTCGGGCTACGAGTTCGTCTACACCCCGCACGCCACCAAGGGGAAGCTCTTCGAGAAGTCGGGTCACCTGGACTGGTACGCCGACGGCATGTACCCGCCCATGCAGCTCGACGAGGGCGTGGACTACTACCTCAAGCCCATGAACTGCCCGATGCACAACCTGATCTTCGACGCGCGCGGCCGCTCGTACCGTGAGCTGCCGCTGCGCCTCTTCGAGTTCGGGACCGTGTACCGCTACGAGAAGTCGGGCGTCGTGCACGGCCTCACCCGGGCGCGCGGCTTCACCCAGGACGACGCGCACATCTACTGCACCAAGGAGCAGATGGCGGACGAGCTGGACGCCACGCTCACCTTCGTCCTCGACCTGCTGCGCGACTACGGCCTGACCGACTTCTACCTGGAGCTGTCCACCAAGGACCCGGAGAAGTTCGTCGGCTCGGACGAGGCGTGGGAGGAGGCCACCGAGACCCTGCGGAAGGTGGCCGAGAAGCAGGGGCTGCCGCTGGTCCCGGACCCGGGCGGCGCCGCGTTCTACGGCCCGAAGATCTCGGTGCAGACCAAGGACGCCATCGGCCGGACCTGGCAGATGTCGACCGTGCAGCTGGACTTCAACCTGCCGGAGCGCTTCGACCTGGAGTACACCGCGGCCGACGGCAGCAAGCAGCGTCCGGTGATGATCCACCGCGCGCTGTTCGGCTCCATCGAGCGGTTCTTCGCGGTGCTGCTGGAGCACTACGCGGGCGCGTTCCCGGCGTGGCTGGCACCGGTCCAGGCGACCGGCATCCCGATCGGCGACGCCCACGTCCCCTACCTCCAGGACTTCGCCGCGCAGGCCAAGGCCAAGGGGCTGCGGATCGAGGTGGACTCCTCGTCGGACCGGATGCAGAAGAAGATCAGGAACGCCCAGAAGGCCAAGGTCCCGTTCATGATCATCGCTGGTGACGAGGACGTCGCCAACGGCGCGGTCTCCTTCCGCTACCGCGACGGCACGCAGAAGAACGGCATCCCGCGCGAGGCGGCGATCGCCGAGATCCTCGATGTCGTGGAGCGTCGCGCCCAGGTGTGACGCCCGGCAGGTGACGAGCCCCGGAGAGCGGACCGCTCTCCGGGGCTTTTCCGTGCCGCCGGCCGGGCCGCGGGACGGGCCGAGTCAGCCGGACTCGCCGTCCTGCCGGAAGCGGCGCAGCAGCCAGGAGGAGAAGGAGCCCACCACCGCTCCGACCAGCGCCACCCCGACGAACATCAGCGCCACCGCGACCACCCTGCCGCGCGAGGTGACGGGCGTGGCATCGCCGTAGCCGGTCGTCGTCAGCGTCGAGCAGGCCCACCACACCGCGTCACCGAAGGTGTGGATGTTCGCGCCCGGGGCGAGGCGTTCGTCGTGGTAGACGGCCAGACTGGCCGCGAAGCCCAGCAGCAGCGAGGTGAGTCCGGTGTAGGCCATCACCCGCGCTTCGAGGACGAGCCGCGGATGGTCGCGGCGCCGCTGCATCCGCTCGTGCATGTCGACGATCCGCAGCGGCCGCAGCAGGGGCAGGACGGTCACGATCAGGTCCAGCCAGCGGGTGCGCAGGAAGTGCCGCCGGTCGTTGCTGAACGCCAGCCGCGCCAGATATTCGATGACGAAGAAGCCCCAGGTGACGAGGGTGACCAGCTCCCACCAGACCTTCCAGCCGGGGGAGAGGCCGGGGACCAGGACCCGGACCGAGTAGGAGGTGAGGAAGAGGAGCGAGGCGGCAAGCAGGTAGGGCTGGGCGGTTTGTTCCCAGTCCCACAGCCGCTGCTCCCTGTCCACCGGCTCAGCATCGCGGAGCAGGTCGCGGTATGCGCCCCAACGACACGGCGCCAATGGGCGAAGCCATATGCTGGCCCGTATGACAAGCGAGCCGGAACAGCAGATCGGAGTCGGGACGCAGGACGCCTTCCAGCGCCTGTGGACGCCGCACCGGATGGCTTACATCCAGGGTGAGAACAAGCCGAGCGGCCCGGGGGCCGGCGACGGCTGTCCGTTCTGCACGATCCCCGCGAAGTCGGACGAGGACGGCCTCGTCATCGCGCGCGGCGAGCATGTCTACGCGGTACTGAACCTCTATCCGTACAACGGCGGCCACCTCATGGTCGTCCCCTTCCGGCACGTCGCCGACTACACCGAACTGGACGGGCCGGAGACGGCGGAGCTGGCCGAGCTGACCAAGCGGGCGATGACCGCGCTGCGCACCGCCTCCGGGGCGCACGGCTTCAACATCGGGATGAACCAGGGCACCGTCGCCGGGGCCGGCATCGCGGCGCACCTCCACCAGCACGTGGTCCCGCGCTGGGGCGGTGACACCAACTTCATGCCGGTGGTCGGCCACACCAAGGTGCTGCCCCAACTCCTCGCCGACACCCGGGCGATGCTCGCGGACGCCTGGCCCGCGTAGGACGTCCCCGGCCTCGTACGGGCCGCCCGGGGGAGCGACACGTACACGGGTGAATCGGGCATATCGCCCTCATTTTGATGAGTTGCCCCTCTAATGGGGTGGTGACTTCCCCAGATCGCCGTGCCGTGCTGCGCGCGGCCGCCTCGGCCGCGGCCGCCGGTGCGCTGCTGTCGGGCTGCGACCCGCACCGCGACGAGGACGCCCGCGCCGTACGGTCCCCGAGCCCGGCCGGTGCGGACCCGACCCCACCCGGCCGGGCCCGCACCGCCGGGCCGCCGACCCGGGTGCCCGGCCTGCCGGTGCAGTTCGCGCACGGGCCGCGGAACGGCCGCGCGGTCGCGCTGACCTTCCACGGCAGGGGCGACCCCAAGATGGCGACCGCCCTGCTCGGCGAGGCCGAGCGGGCCGGGGCCCGGGTCACCGTGCTCGCCGTCGGCGACTGGCTCGACGAGCAGCCCGCGATGGCCCGCCGGATCCTCGACGGCGGCCATGAGCTGGGCAACCACACCATGCACCACCGCGACATCTGCGCGCTGCCCGCCGCCGAGGCCTACGCCGAGATCAGCCGGTGCGCCGACCGGCTGCGGGCCCTCACCGGAAGCATCGGCAGCTGGTTCCGCCCCTCGCAGGCCCGGCGGGCCACGGACCTGGTGACCGGCCTGGCCCGCAAGGCCGGCTATCCGCACGTCCTGTCCTACGACGTGGACTCCCTCGACGCGAACGACCCCGGAGCGCCGGCCGTCCGGCGCACGGTCCTGGACGCGGTCCGGCCGGGTTCGGTCGTGAGCCTCCACCTCGGGCACGCCGGCACGGTGGCGGCCCTGCCCCCGATCCTCGACGGCCTCCGCCGACGCGGTCTGCGCGCGGTGACGACAACGGAGTTGGTGACCTGATGGCAGACCGGAACCGTACCCCCGATCGTCCCCGTCCGCGCACGCGCCACCGGGCCGCGCTGCTCGCCGTGGCCTGCGCGCTGGTGGCGGCGGGCTGTGGCAGCGGGGGCACCGAACGGGCCGGGCAGAGCCCGCGGCCGGTCGAACGCGCGCCGGTCAAGGCCGCCGGGCCGGGCCTGCCCGGGATGCCGCCGCTGCTGGACGCGCACGACCTCTACGCGGCCGACCGGCCCGGCAGGCTGGCGCCGCAGGTCAAGGACTTCCCCTCGCGGGTCTACGTCCCCAACACCGGCTCCGACACGGTCAGCGTCATCGACCCGAAGACCTACAAGGTCATCGACACCCTCCGGGTGGGGGTGCAGCCGCAGCACGTGGTGCCGTCGTGGGACCTGAAGACGCTCTGGGTCAACAACAACCGGGGCCACGACCTCACCCCCATCGACCCCGCCACCGGCAAGGTCGGCAAGCCCGTCAAGGTCCACGACCCGTACAACCTCTACTTCACGCCCAACGGGAAGTACGCCATCGTGATGGCCTCGATGGACCGGCAGCTGGTCTTCCGCGACCCGCACACCATGGAGGTCCGCAAGACCCTGCCGGTCAACTGCGGCGGCGTCAACCACGCCGACTTCTCGCCGGACGGGCGGTACTTCATCGTCTCCTGCGAGTTCTCCGGTGAGCTGCTCAAGGTCGACACCGAGAAGATGAAGGTCATCGGCCAGGAGAAGCTGCCGTTCGAGGGCGCCATGCCGCAGGACGTGAAGATCTCCCCGGACGGCAGGACCTGGTACGTCGCCGACATGATGGCCGACGGCATCTGGATCCTCAACGGCGACACCTTCGACCGGCCCAAGCTCCTGCCGACCGGCAAGGGCGCCCACGGCCTCTACGTCAGCCGCGACTCCCGCTACCTGTACGTCTCCAACCGCGGCGAAGGCACCATCTCCCGCCTCGACTTCCGGACCGGCGCGCTCATCGGCAAGTGGCGCATCCGCGGCGGCGGCAGCCCCGACATGGGCGGCCTGTCCACCGACGGCAAGGTGCTGTGGCTCTCCGGCCGCTACAACTCCGAGGTCTACGCGCTGGACACCCGTACCGGCAGGACCCTGGCCAAGATCCCCGTCGGCCAGGGCCCGCACGGGCTGGCGGTCTACCCGCAGCCGGGGCGCTACTCCCTGGGGCACACGGGCGTCTTCCGCTAGGCAGCCCGGCGCCCGAGGGGTGCCGGGCTCCTGTTCCGTGGGCCGGCGGGGCCGGCGCCTCCTAGGCGTTGTACTCGTCCGCCTTCTGCGGCTCCACGCCCTGGATCATGCCGCTGAGGACCAGGGAACGGTTGGTGAAGCGCTCGGTGTCCACGCCGTTCTCCTTGAGCACGCTCATCGCGGCGGCGTGGACGGTGCGCAGCACCGGGGTCGCGGCGCGCAGCGCGTCATCGGCCATGAAGCGGTGGCGCCAGGGCTTGTCCGCCCAGACGTGCCGCAGGCCGAACGGCTCGGGGAGGGTCAGCTTCCCGCCGAGGAAGTCCAGCACCGGCGGGAACCAGGTCAGCGGGGCGCGCGCGGCGAGCCGGACCACCTCCTGCGGCTCGATGAGCGGGAGGTGCTGGGTCCGGGTCTCCCAGAACTTGACGACCTTGGCGACGTCCTTGGTCTTGGGCTCCGGCTTGGTCGTGAACAGGCCGTTGACCGGACCGAGGGCGTGACCGGTCACCTCGATGCGCAGGGTCTCGTGCAGCACCGTGACGGTGATCATCAGCGTGATCACCAACTGGCCGTCCCACAGCACGAACTGCACCCCGAGGTAGTGGCGGTTGCCGCTGCCGAACTGCTGCTCGTTGCAGATCCGCTCTATCTCGTGCCCGCGGATCTGGTACGCCTCCACATGGGAGCCCTCGGGGCGGGTGACGGCGGCGGCCTTCTCGCCGACCGGCGAGACGATCCAGTGGCGCACGGAGGGGGTGGGGAACCCGCCGGTGTGCAGCGGGCTGCGCTCCAGCAGCCGCAGCTTGTCGTGGATCGCCCGGATCACGTCCCAGCTGCGGAACGGGTGGATCTCGCTGCCTTCCTGCGCCGGGATCAGCTCCTCGGCCAGCTGCCAGCTGCCCCAGCGCGTACCCATGCCGAGTATGCCCTTGGGGCCGGCGTAGAAGACGACGTTGCTGCTCTGCTCGGCGGAGATCTTGGCGAGGTTCTGCCGGAGGGTCTCGGCGGCGATCTGGTTCGGGTCCTGCGGCACCGCCTCGGGGATCTTCGCGGCGACCCCGCCGCCCTCCAGCAGCCCCTTCCAGGACTCCCGCATGGCCACCGCGGTCTTCTCGCAGATCTGCTTGGCCAGCCACCAGCCGATCACCGGGGCGACCATCATGGCGCGGGCGTACATCGGCCAGAAGCCGTTCAGCGGCAGCTTGATCATGAAGAACACGCCGACACCGGCCAGGACCGTCAGCAGCAGCCCGCCGAGCATCGACAGCCCGCTGCCCGCCCCGTCCTTGGAGAGCATCTTGCGCAGCTGGAAGACGCCCAGCCACAGCAGCACACCCGGCAGGAACAGCACCCCGAACAGCACCATCAGCACCGTCAGCTTGGCGTCCCGCTGCTTGCGGACGCGGGTGGCGGACAGGCAGTGCTCGACGATGGTCTGCGGCTCGGTCCCGAAGGACTGGATGAGCGCGGCGCGGCCGCCGCCCAGCATCCGCACCTGCACGGCGCGCGAGAACGCCTCGCCGAGATTGGGCGCGAACAGCGACAGCTTGGGCTTCTTGATGTCGGACTTGCCGGACTCGGAGTCTGCCTTGGAGATGTCGGCGAGCGGGCTGTCCCGGTAGGCGGCCGAGGCCAGCGCCTGGGTCGCCGCCGTCTGCCCGGCACTCCCCGACAACGGGACCTGCGCCCCGGGACTGAAGTCAAAGCCGTCTGCCACTACCGCCCCCACACCGTACGCATCCGATGATGCGGCTCTTCCCGACTTCCGCCGACGGCACACCTGCTGAGAGCCTGTGTTCGAGCCCCTGACCTCTCGTCCTGCCGTCGGCCCCCGCCCCCCCCGGCAGGTGCTCAGCGTACAGCCGCCGCCCGGCTCAGGGGAGTTGAGCCGGACAGCGGCCACCCGCAGGGCTGACGGGCCGTTGACTATGCGCCGTTCTCGGCCTGTTCCCGCCACTTGTCGGCGAGTTGGGGCGGCATCGGCTCATGCCGCAGGTGGACGCGGGAGAACCGGCCGGTGCCGTGCGAGAGGGAGCGCAGGTCGACGGCGTACCGGTCGATCTCCAGCTCGGGCACCTCGGCGCGCACCACGGTGCGCCCCGCCCCCGACTGCTCGGTGCCCACGACCCGGCCGCGGCGCCCCGACAGATCGCTCATCACCTGGCCGACGAAATCGTCCGGAACCATCACGCTCACCTCGGACACCGGTTCGAGCAGTTCGATCCGGACCTCGCCGGCGGCCTCGCGCAGCGCCAGCGCGCCCGCCGTCTGGAACGCGGCGTCCGAGGAGTCGACGGAGTGCGCCTTGCCGTCGAGCAGCGTGACGCGGATGTCGACGAGCGGATGCCCGGCGGCGACCCCGCGCTCGGCCTGGGCGCGCACCCCCTTCTCCACGGACGGGATGAACTGCCGCGGCACCGCGCCGCCCACGACCTTGTCCACGAACTCGATGCCGGAGCCGCCCGGCAGCGGATCGACCTCGATCTCGCAGATCGCGAACTGGCCGTGGCCGCCGGACTGCTTCACATGGCGGCCGCGACCCGCGGCGGGACCGCCGAAGGTCTCCCGCAGCGGCACCTTGTGCGCGACCGTGTCGACCTGGACGCCGTAGCGGGCCCGCAGCCGCTCCAGCGCGACATCGACATGGGCCTCGCCCAGGCACCACAGGACCACCTGGTGGGTGTCCTGGTTGTGCTCCAGGCGCATCGTCGGATCCTCCGCGACCAGGCGGGCCAGGCCCTGCGACAGCTTGTCCTCGTCGGCCTTGCTGTGGGCCCGGATGGCGACCGGCAGCAGCGGGTCGGGCATCGTCCAGGGCTCCATCAGCAGCGGGTCGTCCTTGCCGGACAGGGTGTCGCCGGTCTCGGCGCGGGTCAGCTTCGCCACACAGGCCAGATCGCCCGCGACGGCCTGCGGCAGCGGGCGCTGCTGCTTGCCGAACGGGGTGGACAGCGCGCCGACCCGCTCGTCGACGTCATGGTCCTCGTGCCCGCGGTCCTCCAGGCCGTGGCCGGAGACGTGCACCGTCTCGTCCGGGCGCAGGGTGCCGGAGAAGACGCGTACCAGGGAGATCCGGCCGACGTACGGGTCGGAGGAGGTCTTGACCACCTCGGCCGCCAGCGGGCCGTCGGGGTCGCACCTCAGCGCGGGGCGCGGGGCGCCGTCCGGGCTGGTCACGGCGGGTGCCTCGCGTTCCGCGGGAGTCGGGAAGCCGCCGCTGATCAGCTCCAGCAGCTCCACCGTGCCCAGCCCCTGCCTGGCGCCCTCGGCGGCCGGGGCCGCGGCCAGCACGGGGTGGAAGGTGCCCCGGGCGACCGCCGTCTCCAGGTCCCCGATGAGGGTCTTGACGTCGATCTCCTCGCCGCCGAGGTAGCGGTCCATCAAGGACTCGTCCTCGCTCTCGGCGATCACGGCCTCGATGAGGCGGGCGCGGGCCGCCTCGATCCGCGGCAGCTCGTCGCCGGTCGGCGCGCGCTCGGTGCGCTCGCCGGAGGAGTAGTCGAAGACCCGCCCGGTGAGCAGGCCGATCAGGCCGTGCACGGGGGCGTGGCCGTCGGCGCCCGGTGTCCCGTACAGCGGGAGGTAGAGGGGCACCACGGCGTCCGGGTCCTCGCCGCCGAACGAGGCCCGGCACAGCTCGGTCATCTCGTCGAAGTCGGAGCGGGACGCCTCCAGGTGCGTGACGACCAGCGCGCGCGGCATGCCGACGGCCGCGCACTCGTCCCACACCATCCGGGTCGCGCCGGCCACGCCGTCGGCCGCCGAGACAACGAAAAGGGCCGCGTCCGCGGCGCGCAGACCGGCCCTGAGTTCCCCGACGAAATCGGCGTATCCGGGGGTGTCCAGGAGATTGATCCTGACTCCGCCCCAGTCCACCGGGACCAGGGAGAGCTGTACGGAGCGTTGCTGGCGGTGCTCGATCTCGTCGTAGTCCGACAGACAGCCGCCGTCCTCGACCCGGCCCGCCCGGTTGACCGCGCCGGATGCCAGCGCGAGGGCCTCGACCAGGGTGGTCTTCCCCGATCCGGAGTGGCCGACCAGCACCACATTCCGCAGGGCCGTGGGCTGGCCGGCCGTTGATGCCCTGCCGGCGGCTCCCGGGTGTGTACTCGTTTTCTCGCTCATGTGTCTCGCCTCCAGGTCGACACTTTGCGGTGATTCGAGCTTTCCACCGAGGTCATGATGCGTCCATACGTGGCACATCGGACCTGTCCTCCCAAGGGTCCCGGAACGGGGCCCGTGGAGGCGTCCACGGGCGCGCGGCGCGGCCCTGGAGCCGTGGGATGCGCCCTGCGCCGCGATGCGTTCGTGGTGGCCCGAGACCTCCTGGCTACGATGGGCCAGCCGGTGGCCCCTTGACCTCGCGGCCCGTATCGACCTCCGGGAAGGCCATGCTGAACAAGTACGCGCGTGCGTTCTTCACGCGTGTTCTCACGCCGTTCGCCGCCCTGCTCATCCGTCTCGGCGTCAGCCCGGACGCGGTCACCCTCGTCGGGACCGGAGGCGTGGTGGCCGGCGCCCTGGTCTTCTACCCGCTGGGCGAGTTCTTCTGGGGCACGGTGGTCATCACCCTGTTCGTCTTCTCCGACCTGGTCGACGGAAACATGGCGCGGCAGCTGGGACGCTCCAGCCGCTGGGGGGCCTTTCTCGACTCCACCCTCGACCGGGTCGCCGACTCGGCGATCTTCGGCGGGCTCGCCCTCTGGTACGCGGGGCGCGGCGACAGCCTGCTGCTCTGCGCGATGGCGATCTTCTGCCTGGCCAGCGGCCAGGTGGTCTCGTACACCAAGGCGCGCGGCGAGGCCATCGGGCTGCCGGTGAACGTCAACGGCCTGGTGGAGCGCGCCGAGCGGCTGGTCATCACGCTGGTGGCCTGCGGGCTGTCGGGCCTGCACGCCTTCGGGGTACCCGGCGTCGAGATCCTGCTGCCGATCGCCCTGTGGCTCGTCGCGATCGGCAGCGCCGTCACCCTCGGCCAGCGTGTGGTGACGGTACGACGGGAGTCGGCCGAGGCCGACGCCATGGCACAAGGGGGAACAGGCGCATGAGTCCACGCACGACCCGCCGGCCGCGGTTCGACACCGACAAAGTGTCGGACGCGCTCTACGCGCTGGGCTGGAGCACCGTCAAGAAGCTGCCCGAGGGCGTGGCCACCGGACTCGGCCGCCGGATCGCCGACACGGTCTGGAAGCGCCGCGGCAAGGGCGTCCTGCGGCTGGAGGCGAACCTCGCCCGGGTCGTCCCGGACGCCGGCCCGCAGCGGCTCGCCGCGCTCTCCCGGGCCGGGATGCGTTCCTACATGCGCTACTGGATGGAGTCCTTCCGGCTGCCGGCCTGGAGCAAGGAGCGGATAAGGAACGGCTTCACGCCCGAGGACGTGCACCACCTGGAGGACGGGCTCGACAGCGACCGCGGCGTCATCCTCGCCCTGCCGCACATGGGCAACTACGACCTCGCCGGCGCCTGGGTCACCACCAAGCTCGGTGTCCCCTTCACCACCGTCGCCCAGCGCCTCAAGCCGGAGTCCCTCTACGACCGCTTCGTGGCCTACCGTGAAGGTCTGGGCATGGAGGTGCTGCCGCACACCGGCGGCTCCGCCTTCGGCACGCTCGCCCGGCGGCTGCGGGCCGGCGGCCTGGTCGCCCTGGTGGCCGACCGCGATCTGTCCGCCTCCGGGATAGAGGTCAAGTTCTTCGGGGAGGCGACGAAGATGCCGGCCGGCCCCGCGGTACTCGCCCTCCAGACCGGCGCCATGCTGCTGCCCGTCACGCTCTGGTACGACGACACCGACGTCATGCGCGGCCGGGTCCACCCGGAGATCGAGGCCCCGCAGACCGGCACCCGCGCCGAGAAGGCTGCCCAGATGACCCAGGCGCTCGCCGACGCCTTCGCCTCCGGCATCGCCGACCACCCCGAGGACTGGCACATGCTGCAGCGGCTCTGGCTCGCCGACCTGGAGCCGCGCGAGGAGCCCGGCGCCCCGGGCAACGCCGCGGCCTCCGGAACGGAGACGGCGTGAAGATCGGCATCGTCTGCCCGTACGCCTGGGACGTCCCCGGCGGCGTGCAGTTCCACATCCGCGACCTGGCCGACCACCTGATCCGCCTCGGCCACGACGTCTCCGTCCTCGCCCCCGCCGACGACGAGACGCCCCTGCCGCCGTACGTCGTCTCCGCCGGCCGCGCCGTCCCCGTCCCGTACAACGGCTCGGTCGCCCGGCTCAACTTCGGCTTCCTCTCCGCGGCCCGGGTGCGCCGCTGGCTCCAGCACGGCGCCTTCGACGTCATCCACATCCACGAACCGGCCTCGCCCTCCCTCGGCCTGCTCGCCTGCTGGGCGGCGCAGGGCCCGATCGTGGCGACCTTCCACACCTCCAACCCGCGCTCGCGGGCGATGATCGCCGCCTACCCGATCCTGCAGCCCGCGCTGGAGAAGATCAGCGCCCGCATCGCGGTCAGCGAATACGCCCGCCGCACCCTCGTCGAACACCTCGGCGGCGACGCGGTGGTCATCCCCAACGGCGTCGACGTCGACTTCTTCGGCTCCGCCGAGCCGAAGGCCGAGTGGCAGGGCAGGACCATCGGCTTCATCGGCCGCATCGACGAACCGCGCAAGGGCCTTCCGGTCCTGATGAAGGCGCTCCCCACGATCCTGGCCGCGGTCCCCGACGCCCGGCTCCTCGTCGCCGGCCGCGGCGACGAGGAGGAGGCCGTCGCCGCACTCCCCGCCGAGCTGCGCTCGCGCGTCGAGTTCCTCGGCATGGTCAGCGACGAGGACAAGGCCAGGCTGCTGCGCAGCGTCGACGTCTACGTCGCGCCCAACACCGGCGGCGAGTCCTTCGGCATCATCCTCGTCGAGGCGATGTCCGCCGGGGCGCCCGTGCTCGCCAGCGACCTCGACGCCTTCGCCCAGGTCCTCGACCAGGGCGAGGCGGGCGAGCTGTTCACCAACGAGGACGCCGAGGCGCTCGCCGCTGCGGCCGTACGACTTCTCGGTGACCCGGCGCGGCTCGCGGAGCTGCGGGGACGCGGGGCGCGTCATGTGCGGCGGTTCGACTGGTCGACCGTGGGGGCCGACATTCTCGCCGTCTACGAGACCGTCACCACCGGGGCGGCGTCCGTGGCCACTGACGAGAGGGTGGGCCTACGGGCCCGGCGTTGGCTCGCCAAGGATTGACCCACGCTTTTGTCTTTCCCGCCGGTTCGCTGCGCTTGGCTTCTTTCCCACGTTTTTGGCTTTCCCGCCGTGGGGGTTTCTCGCCGTTGCTCCCCCACTGCCTTAAGGGCGTGGGAGGTACCCCCAGCGGCGGGCGGGGTCCGCTGCGCGGGGCTGTGGGTGCGGTGACGGGCCTGCGGGGCGGGTGTGTGGGACTGCTTCGCTTTACGCTCCGCTGCGCTCCGCCTTTGCTCTTTTTCGAAGCCTTCGGAAGCAAAGCCCCACACACCCGCCCCTCCGGCCCGTCACCTCCCGTGGGGAGAGTGAGTACAGGTGGGTGGGGGCGGGCGTCGATCACAGCCAATTCCCTGCGCCGTGGTCATTTCCCGATGCCCACGACCGTTTCCCCACGTCCACAATGCGCACCTTCTCCACGTCCACAACGCACGCCGGACCACTGAGGTCCACCCCCACCGGCCTTCTTTCCACCCACCCACGGGAGGGGACGGGTCGGAGCGGGTGGGGGTGTCCGGACGTAAAGCGAAGCAGTCCGGACACCCCCACCCGCGCAGGCCCGTCACCGCACCCCGACAGCCCCGCGCAGCGGACCCGGCCGCCGCTGGGGGTACCTCCCACGCCCTTTAGGCAGTGGGGGAGCAACGCCGGGCGCACCCGCGCAGCGGGGCGAAACACGGCGAGCAACCCCCACGGCGGGGAAAGCCAAAAACGTGGGCAAGAAGCCAAGCGCAGCGAAAAGCCGAAGACCAGGGAAACTAACGCGGCGTAGCCGCGTATCGTGAGGCGCCGTGACCACGTTCATCTGGATCGCCGTCGCGATCGTCCTCATCGGTATCTACCTGAGCTGGACGGCCGGGCGCCTCGACCGCTTGCACGCTCGTATCGACGCGGCCAGGGCGGCCCTCGACGCCCAGTTGTTGCGGCGGGCTTCCGTCGCGCAGGAGGTGGGGACGTCGGGGGTGCTGGATCCGGCGGCGTCGATCGTCCTCTACCAGGCCGCGCACGAGGCGCGGCAGGCGGCGGAGGACCACCGCGAGGTGGCGGAGAGCGAGCTGAGCCAGGCACTGCGGGCGATTTTCGCGGAGGAGGACCAGCTGGAGGCCGTACGGGAGGCACCGGGCGGTGAGCGGACGGTCACCGAGCTCACCGCGGCGGTGCGGCGGGTCCCGATGGCGCGGCGGTTCCACAACGACGCCGTACGGGCGGCCCGTGCCGTGCGCCGCCACCGGGTGGTGCGCTATCTGCGGCTGGCCGGTCACGCGCCCTTCCCGCTGGCCTTCGAGATGGACGACGAGCCGCCGGCCGTGCTGGACGACCGGTCGGCCGGGAACTGAGCCGGCGGGGGCCGCGAGGCGTGCCGGAAGCGGTGACTCCGCGTGGTGACGAGCCACTGCCTTGCAATTGGCCCTTTTCCCGGGCCGCTCGCTGAGGGTTGTGTGGGCGCAGCAGTACAGCCACCCGCATTGAGTGAGGTCACACGTGTCCAGCACGCCCACCACGCCCCAGACCCCCGAGACCGGAACCGCGCGCGTCAAGCGCGGTATGGCCGAGCAGCTCAAGGGCGGCGTGATCATGGACGTCGTCACGCCGGAAGAGGCGAAGATCGCCGAGGACGCGGGCGCCGTCGCCGTCATGGCCCTGGAGCGGGTCCCCGCCGACATCCGCAAGGACGGCGGCGTGGCCCGGATGTCGGACCCGGACATGATCGACGGCATCATCGACGCCGTCTCCATCCCGGTCATGGCCAAGTCCCGCATCGGCCACTTCGTCGAGGCCCAGGTCCTGCAGTCGCTCGGTGTCGACTACATCGACGAGTCCGAGGTCCTCACCCCGGCCGACGAGGTCAACCACTCCGACAAGTGGGCGTTCACCACCCCCTTCGTCTGCGGTGCCACCAACCTGGGCGAGGCGCTGCGCCGGATCGCCGAGGGCGCCGCGATGATCCGCTCCAAGGGCGAGGCCGGCACCGGCAACGTCGTCGAGGCGGTCCGCCACCTGCGCCAGATCAAGGGCGAGATCGCCAAGCTGCGCGGCTGTGACAACAACGAGCTGTTCGCCGCCGCCAAGGAGCTGCGCGCGCCGTACGAGCTGGTCAAGGAGGTCGCCGAGCTCGGCAAGCTGCCGGTCGTGCTGTTCTCCGCCGGTGGCGTCGCCACCCCGGCCGACGCCGCGCTGATGCGCCAGCTCGGTGCCGAGGGCGTCTTCGTCGGCTCCGGCATCTTCAAGTCCGGCGACCCCGCCAAGCGCGCCGCCGCGATCGTGAAGGCCACCACCTTCTACGACGACCCGAAGGTCATCGCGGACGTCTCCCGCAACCTGGGCGAGGCCATGGTCGGCATCAACTGCGACACCCTGCCCGAGGCCGAGCGCTACGCCAACCGCGGCTGGTAGGACGGCAGATGAGCACCCCCACCATCGGTGTGCTGGCCCTCCAGGGCGACGTCCGCGAGCACCTCACCGCGCTCGCCGAGGCGGACGCCCTGGCCCGGCCGGTCCGCCGTCCCGAGGAACTGGACGAGATCGACGGCCTGGTCATCCCGGGTGGCGAGTCCACCACGATGTCCAAGCTGGCCGTCGTCTTCGGCATGCTGGAGCCGCTGCGCGCCTTCGTCCGCGCGGGCAAGCCGGTCTACGGCACCTGCGCCGGCATGATCATGGTCGCGGACAAGCTGCTGGACGCCCGTGAGGACCAGGAGACGCTCGGCGGCATCGACATGATCGTGCGCCGTAACGCCTTCGGGCGGCAGAACGAGTCGTTCGAGGCGGCCGTCGACGTCGCCGGGATCGCCGGCGGACCGGTCGAGGGCGTCTTCATCCGGGCGCCCTGGGTCGAGTCGGTCGGCGGCGCGGTCGAGGTCCTGGCCACGTACGACGGACACACCGTGGCCGTGCGGCAGGGTAACGTCCTCGCCACGTCCTTCCACCCGGAGCTCACCGGCGACCACCGGGTCCACGCCCTGTTCGTGGACATGGTGCGGCGCGCCTGAGGGGGCACTTCGGGGCGGTGGCCGGGTGACGGGCGGGAGTAACACCGTGTGATCCGGCCCCGGTAGGATCTGAGGTGTTCGTTTCAGATGTTGGTGACGCGAAGGAGACAGGCGGATGTCCGGCCACTCTAAATGGGCTACGACGAAGCACAAGAAGGCCGTGATCGATGCCAAGCGCGGCAAGCTCTTCGCGAAGCTGATCAAGAACATCGAGGTCGCGGCCCGTACCGGCGGCGCCGACCCGGACGGTAACCCCACGCTCTTCGACGCCATCCAGAAGGCCAAGAAGAGCTCGGTGCCCAACAAGAACATCGACTCCGCGGTCAAGCGCGGCGCGGGTCTCGAGGCCGGCGGCGCCGACTACGAGACCATCATGTACGAGGGCTACGGCCCCAACGGTGTCGCGGTGCTCATCGAGTGCCTCACCGACAACCGCAACCGCGCCGCCTCGGACGTCCGTGTCGCCATGACCCGCAACGGCGGTTCGATGGCCGACCCGGGTTCGGTGTCGTACCTGTTCAACCGCAAGGGTGTGGTGATCGTCCCCAAGGGTGAGCTGACCGAGGACGACGTCCTGGGCGCGGTGCTGGACGCCGGCGCCGAGGAGGTCAACGACCTCGGTGAGTCCTTCGAGGTGCTCAGCGAGGCCACCGACCTGGTCGCGGTCCGCAGTGCCCTCCAGGAGTCCGGGATCGACTACGACTCGGCCGACGCCAACTTCGTCCCGACCATGCAGGTCGAGCTGGAGGAAGAGGGCGCGCGCAAGATCTTCAAGCTGATCGACGCGCTGGAGGACAGCGACGACGTGCAGAACGTCTTCGCCAACTTCGATGTCTCGGACGATGTGATGGCCAAGGTCGACGCCTGACAGGCGCGGCACGCTCGGTCGACTGACGGGCCGACGGGGACACACCCCGTCGGCCCGTCGGTTTGTCAGTGGCAGCCGTTACTGTGCTGATCAGGGGGCATCCGCCCCACAAGCAGGAACAGCCGGGCGAGTGTGCGAGGGGCGGGGACCGATGAAGGTGCTGGGGGTGGACCCGGGGCTGACGCGCTGCGGTGTCGGCGTGGTCGACGGGGTCGCGGGGCGCCCGCTGACGATGGTCGGTGTCGGCGTCGTCCGCACGCCCGCCGACGCCGACATCGCGCACCGTCTCGTCGAGATCGAGCGCGGGATAGACGCCTGGCTCGACGAGTACCGCCCGGAGTACGTCGCCGTGGAGCGCGTCTTCAGCCAGCACAACGTCCGTACGGTCATGGGCACCGCCCAGGCCAGCGCGGTCGCCATGCTGTGCGCGGCGCGGCGCGGACTGCCGGTCGCGCTGCACACCCCCAGCGAGGTCAAGGCGGCCGTCACCGGATCGGGCCGGGCCGACAAAGCCCAGGTGGGCGCGATGGTCACGCGCCTGCTGCGGCTCGACGCCCCGCCCAAGCCCGCCGACGCCGCCGACGCCCTGGCCCTCGCCATCTGCCACATCTGGCGCGCCCCCGCGGTCAACCGCCTCCAGCAGGCGCATGCCGCGGCCCGCCGCGCCGCTCCCGCCACCGTCCCGTCCGCCGCCCCGCGCCGGGCGGCTCCCCAGAAGGGCACCCGATGATCGCCTTCGTCTCCGGGCCGGTCGCGGCCCTCGCCCCGGACACCGCCGTCGTCGAGGTCGGCGGTGTCGGCATGGCCGTCCAGTGCACGCCGAACACCCTGTCGGCGCTGCGCGTCGGACAGCCGGCCAAGCTCGCCACCTCCCTCGTCGTCCGCGAGGACTCGCTCACCCTCTACGGCTTCGCCGACGACGACGAGCGCCAGACCTTCGAACTGCTGCAGACCGCCAGCGGCGTCGGCCCCCGCCTCGCCCAGGCGATGCTGGCCGTGCACTCCCCGGACACCCTGCGCCTCGCCGTCTCCAGCGGCGACGAGAAGACCCTCACCGCCGTCCCCGGCATCGGCAAGAAGGGCGCGCAGAAGCTGCTGCTGGAGCTCAAGGACCGGCTCGGGGAGCCGGTGGGCAGCGGCCGCGCGGGCGTCGGCAGCGCCGTCACGGCCGGCTGGCGCGACCAGCTGCACGCCGCCCTGATCGGCCTCGGCTACGCCACCCGCGAGGCGGACGAGGCGGTCGCCGCGGTGGCCCCGCAGGCCGAGGCGGCCGCCGCCGAGGGCGCCGCGCCCCAGGTGCCGCAGCTGCTCAAGGCGGCCCTGCAGACCCTGAACCGGACGCGATGACCGCCGCCGGACGGGCCGCGCGCCCCCGACCGTACGACCACGCAGGCGGCCCGGCCGCCCCGACCCCGCGAGGCAATCCGCAGTGAACTGGGACGACACCGCACCGCACACCGCCGAGGACGCCCCGGGCGCGCCCGACCGGCTGGTCGGCGCCGACGCGGACGGCGAGGACACCGCCGTCGAGGCCGCGCTGCGGCCCAAGGACCTCGAGGAGTTCGTCGGCCAGGAGCGGGTGCGCGAACAGCTCGACCTGGTGCTGCGCGCGGCCCGTGCCCGCGGCGCCACCGCCGATCACGTCCTGCTCTCTGGGGCGCCGGGTCTCGGCAAGACGACCCTCTCGATGATCATCGCCGCCGAGATGGGCGCCCCGATCCGGATCACCTCGGGCCCCGCCATCCAGCACGCCGGTGACCTCGCCGCGATCCTCTCCTCCCTCCAGGAGGGCGAGGTCCTCTTCCTCGACGAGATCCACCGGATGTCCCGGCCCGCCGAGGAGATGCTCTACATGGCGATGGAGGACTTCCGCGTCGACGTGATCGTCGGCAAGGGCCCGGGAGCCACCGCCATCCCGCTCGAACTCCCCCCGTTCACCCTGGTCGGGGCCACGACCAGGGCCGGTCTGCTGCCGCCCCCGCTGCGCGACCGCTTCGGCTTCACCGCTCATATGGAGTTCTACGCCCCCGCCGAGCTGGAGCGGGTCATCCACCGCTCGGCCGGGCTGCTGGACGTCGAGATAGAACCCGAGGGCGCCGCCGAGATCGCCGGCCGCTCGCGCGGCACCCCCCGTATCGCCAACCGCCTGCTGCGCCGCGTCCGCGACTACGCCCAGGTCAAGGCCGACGGCCTGATCACCCGCGAGGTCGCCTCCCAGGCCCTCGGGGTCTACGAGGTCGACGCCCGCGGCCTGGACCGCCTCGACCGCGCCGTGCTCACGGCCCTGCTCAAGCTGTTCGGCGGCGGCCCGGTGGGCCTGTCCACCCTCGCCGTCGCGGTGGGGGAGGAGCGCGAGACCGTCGAGGAGGTCGCCGAGCCCTTTCTCGTACGGGAAGGGCTGCTGGCCAGGACGCCCCGGGGCCGGATCGCGACACCGGCGGCGTGGGCGCATCTGGGGCTGGTGCCGCCGCAGCAGCAGGCGGGCGCGAGCGGACAGCAGGGCTTGTTCGGGGCGTGACGGCGCGGGGACTCGCCCGCTCAGGAACTGCGGTGGGATGCTGTGCGTTGTTCCACTGGTGGGGACTCGCCTAGACTCCGCCGATGCCGTTCGTATGGGCGGCATTCCCACCCCCGTATATGAGATCGCGCATCCGCGGTCGTGCGAAGGATTTCCGTCCCGTGAATATCGTGACTCTCCTCCCCTTCATCGTCCTCATCGGCGCCATGTTCCTGATGACGCGGTCCGCCAAGAAGAAGCAGCAGGCCGCCGCGGAGATGCGCAACGAAATGCAGGCCGGCACCGGCGTCCGGACGATCGGCGGCATGTACGCCACCGTCAAGGAGGTCCACGACGAGACCGTCCTTCTCGAGGTCGCCCCCGGCGTGCACGCCATCTACGCCAAGAACGCCATCGGCGCGGTGATCGCGGACGAGGAGTACAACCGCATCCTGGACGGTGCCGACCCGCTGCACGCCGACGAGCCGGTCGTTCCGGACGACGCCTCTTCGCTGACCGCCGGCGAGGCCACCGGAAAGGGTGACAAGATCGACCTGGGCAAGGCCGAGACCCCGGCCGACGAGCCCGCCGGGGACAAGCCCGCCGCCGAGGCCAAGGACACCGAGGCCGCCGGCGACGCCAAGGACACCGTCAAGGCCGACGCGGACACCGCCAAGGACGACAAGAAGTCCGGCGACGACGAAGCGAAGTAGTCCGCCCCACGGAACCGCGGAGCACACGTGGTGAGTCGTGCGCCGCGGTTCCGGGACGGTCTAGGCTCCGGCGGGGGCACGTCCCCACAAGACTTCGTGGCCCCTCGGCCGGTCTCCCTGGCCGAGGGGTTGGACAGGGAGATACGAGAAGGTGGCAGCACCGAAGAAGGGCCGCAGGGCGCCCGCGAGCCAGGGACATCCGGGCCGCACCCTGATCCTGGTCCTGATCGCCATGGCGGGGCTGATCGGAGGGATGTTCTACTCCGGCACGCTGACGCCGCGACTGGGCATCGACCTGGCCGGCGGCACCAGCTTCACGCTGGCGGCCCAGAACCAGCCGGGCAAGCCCAACGCGATCAACGAGACCAACATGAACACCGCCGCCGGCATCATGGAGCGGCGGGTCAACGGCCTCGGTGTGACCGAGTCCGAGGTCCAGACGCAGGGCAGCAACCACATCATCGTGAACATCCCCAAGGGGACGGACGCGAAGCAGGCCCGCCAGCAGGTCGGCACCACCGCCCAGCTCGGCTTCCGGCCGGTGCTGACCACCACCGCGGGCACCAAGACCCCCGAGCCCAAGCCCAGCCCCTCCAAGGGCGGCACGAACGGCAAGGGCAAGGGCGACAAGGCCACCGGTGACCAGGCGAAGAACACGCCGGGCACCCAGCAGAACGCCTCGTCCTCCCCGTCGTCCAAGCCGACGACCCAGGGCCGCGCGGTGACGGACTCGCTGAAGAAGGCGCCGTCCGCCAAGCCCACCCCTTCCGGCCCGGCCAAGCCCTCCACGCCCCCGGTGCCGACGCCCCCGGGCGGCGCGGACATCCCGCCGGCCCTCCAGAAGCAGCTCAACGCGCTGGACTGCTCCAGCAAGAAGAGCCGCGCCGCCGCCGGTGAGAAGGCCGCCAACACCAAGCCGTCCGACCCGATCGTGGCCTGCAAGGAGGACGGCAGCCAGAAGTACGTGCTCGGCCCGGTCGGCGTCGAGGGCACGGACGTCAGCAGCGCCAAGGCCGTCTTCGACAGCCAGCAGGGCCAGGGCTGGATCGTCCAGATGGACTTCACGTCCGAGGGCGGCAAGAAGTTCGCGGACGTCACCGGCAAGCTCGCCACCAAGGCGCAGCCGCAGAACCAGTTCGCGATCGTCCTGGACGGCGCGGTGGTCTCCGACCCGCGCGTCAGCGAGCGGCTCAACGGCGGCAACGCCACCATCTCCGGCGGCTTCACCCAGCAGTCCGCCGAGGACCTGGGCAACATGCTCTCCTACGGTGCCCTGCCGCTCTCCTTCAAGATCGACGACGAGACCACGGTCACTGCGGCGCTCGGCGGCGAGCAGCTGCACGCCGGTCTGATCGCCGGTGCCATCGGTCTCGCGCTGGTCGTCATCTACCTCGTCGCCTACTACCGGGGACTGGCGCTCGTCGCGCTGGCGAGCCTCGGCGTCTCGGCGGTCCTGACGTACACGATCATGACGTTGCTGGGCCCGGCCATCGGGTTCGCGCTGAACCTCCCGGCGGTCTGCGGCGCCATCGTCGCCATCGGTATCACCGCCGACTCGTTCATCGTCTACTTCGAACGCATCCGGGACGAGATCCGCGAGGGACGCACCCTGCGCCCGGCCGTCGAGCGCGGCTGGCCCCGGGCCCGCCGCACGATCCTGGTCTCCGACTTCGTGTCGTTCCTGGCCGCCGCGGTGCTCTTCATCGTCACCGTCGGCAAGGTGCAGGGCTTCGCCTTCACGCTCGGCCTGACCACCGTCCTCGACGTCGTCGTGGTCTTCCTCTTCACCAAGCCCCTGATGACGCTGCTGGCCCGCCGGAAGTTCTTCTCCGAAGGACACTCCTGGTCCGGTCTCGACCCCAAGCGCCTGGGCGCCAAGCCGCCGCTGCGCCGTCGTCGCGGCGCCGCCCCCACCACGAAGGAGGCGTGAGATGTCCAAGCTCGGAAACATCGGCGCCCGGCTCTACCGCGGCGAGGTCGGCTACGACTTCATCGGCAAGCGGAAGATCTGGTACGGCCTCTCGATCCTCATCACCATCGTGGCCATCGTCGGTCTCGGGGTGCGCGGCCTGAACATGGGCATCGAGTTCTCCGGCGGCGCGGTCTTCACCACCCCGAAGACCTCCGTGTCCACCTCCGAGGCGCAGCACAAGGCCGAGGCGGCGTCCGGCGGCCATCAGGCCGTGGTGCAGAAGCTCGGTGGCAGCGCGCTGCGCATCCAGATCAGCGGTCTGGACACCAAGCAGTCGGTGTCGGTCCAGGAAGAGCTCGCCAAGGACCTGAACGTCCCGGTGAAGGACGTCAACACCCAGCTGGTCGGCCCGAGCTGGGGCGAGCAGATCGCCAACAAGGCGTGGCTGGGCCTGGGCATCTTCATGGTGCTGGTGGTGCTCTACCTCGCCATCGCCTTCGAGTGGCGGATGGCGGTCGCCGCCCTGATCGCGCTGATCCACGACCTGACGATCACGGTCGGCATCTACGCCCTGGTCGGCTTCGAGGTCACGCCCGGCACGGTCATCGGTCTGCTGACGATCCTCGGTTACTCCCTCTACGACACGGTCGTCGTCTTCGACAGCCTCAAGGAAGCCTCCAAGGACATCACCAAGCAGACCCGCTTCACCTACGGCGAGGTCGCCAACCGCAGCATCAACGGCACCCTGGTGCGCTCCATCAACACCACCGTCGTGGCGCTGCTCCCGGTCGCCGGTCTGCTGTTCGTCGGCGGCGGTGTCCTGGGCGCGGGCATGCTCAACGACATCTCGCTGGCCCTGTTCGTCGGTCTCGCCGCCGGTGCGTACTCCTCGATCTTCATCGCGACCCCGCTGGTCGCCGATCTCAAGGAGCGCGAGCCGCAGATGAAGGCCCTGGCCAAGCGGGTCAAGGCGAAGCGCGCCGCGGCCGCCGCCAAGGGCGAGGGCCAGGAGGACGCGCAGGACGGCGCGGCGGACACGGTGGACGCGGAGGACGACGACGGCACCGCGGTCGTCGGCCCGCGCCGGCAGCCCGCCTCCCGCAACCGCGGACGCGGCCGCCCGTCGGGCAAGCGCCGATGATCGCCTCGGCCGACCTGCGCGCGCTGCTGCTCAGCCGGATCGCGGACGTACCGGACCACCCGCAGCCGGGAGTGGTGTTCAAGGACATCACCCCGCTGCTGGACGACCCGGCCGCCTTCGGCGCGCTGACCGAGGCGTTCACGGACCTGTGCGCGCGCTACCGGGTCGACAAGGTCGTCGGCCTGGAGGCCCGCGGCTTCATCCTCGCCGCCCCGGTGGCGCTGCGGGCCGGCGTCGGTTTCGTCCCCGTGCGCAAGGCGGGCAAGCTGCCCCGCGCGACGCTGCGGCAGGGGTACGAGCTGGAGTACGGCACCGCCGAGATCGAGATCCACGCCGACGCGCTGGCCCCGGGCGAGCGGGTGCTGGTGATCGACGACGTCCTCGCCACCGGCGGCACCGCCGACGCCGCGCTGCAGCTGATCCGCCGCGCGGGCGCGGAGGTCGCGGGTGTGGCGGTCCTGCTGGAGCTGGGCTTCCTGGCCGGGCGGGAGCGGCTGGAGCCGGGCCTGAAGGGCGCTCCGCTGGAGGCCCTGATCACGGTCTGAGCCGTAGGCGCACCGCACCACCGAGCAAACAGGGGCATCCGGAAGAATCCGGGTGCCCCTGCTGCTGTGTCATGTACGGAACGGCGGCCGCGGGGGAGCGGCGGCCCCGAGGTCGATACCATGGCACCCCGGCCCGTTCGAGGTGCTGGGGTCCGGAACCGCCTGAGGAGTGCTCTTGCCAGACGAGGCCCAGCCGCTCTCCCCCGGACTGCGTCCGGCGGGATCCGACGCCGCGCGCCCGGACGAGCCGAAGCCGGTGAACGCGGCGTCCTCCGACGCGCCCCAGCCGGAGCGGCAGGGCGCGTCCGACGGCGCCGCCGCGCCCCGGCCGCTGGCCGGCGGGTCCGCCGCGTCCCGGACCCCCGCCGAACGGCGTACCGCGCCGCAGCCGGGGCCCGCCTCGTCGCCGCAGCCGTCCCGTGCGCCCAAGCCGCCGGCCAAGGCCGACCAGCCCGCGCCGCCCAAGCCGCCGGCGCCCGCCCCCGCCGGCCGCTCCGGATCACCCAACCGGGTCCGTGCCCGCCTCGCCCGGCTGGGCGTCCAGCGCTCCAGCCCGTACAACCCGGTCCTGGAGCCGCTGCTGCGGGCCGTCCGCGGCAACGACCCCAAGATCGAGACCGGGACGCTGCGCCAGATCGAGCGGGCCTATCAGGTCGCCGAGCGCTGGCACCGCGGCCAGAAGCGCAAGAGCGGCGACCCGTACATCACCCACCCGCTCGCGGTGACCACGATCCTCGCCGAGCTGGGCATGGACCCGGCGACGCTGATGGCCGGCCTGCTGCACGACACCGTCGAGGACACCGAGTACGGCCTGGACACCCTGCGGGGCGACTTCGGCGACCAGGTCGCGCTGCTGGTCGACGGCGTCACCAAGCTCGACCGGGTCAAGTTCGGCGAGGCCGCGCAGGCCGAGACGGTGCGCAAGATGGTCGTCGCGATGGCCAAGGACCCGCGCGTCCTGGTCATCAAGCTCGCCGACCGGCTGCACAACATGCGCACCATGCGCTACCTCAAGCGGGAGAAGCAGGAGAAGAAGGCCCGCGAGACGCTGGAGATCTACGCTCCGCTCGCCCACCGCCTGGGCATGAACACCATCAAGTGGGAGCTGGAGGACCTCGCCTTCGCGATCCTCTACCCCAAGATGTACGACGAGATCGTCCGGCTCGTCGCCGAGCGGGCGCCCAAGCGCGACGAGTACCTGGCCATAGTGACCGACGAGGTCCAGGCCGACCTGCGCTCCGCCCGTATCAAGGCCACCGTGACCGGCCGCCCGAAGCACTACTACAGCGTCTACCAGAAGATGATCGTGCGCGGCCGCGACTTCGCCGAGATCTACGACCTGGTGGGCATCCGCGTCCTCGTCGACACCGTCCGCGACTGCTATGCCGCCCTCGGCACCATCCACGCGCGGTGGAACCCGGTCCCCGGCCGGTTCAAGGACTACATCGCGATGCCCAAGTTCAACATGTACCAGTCGCTGCACACGACGGTGATCGGCCCCAGCGGCAAGCCCGTCGAGCTGCAGATCCGCACCTTCGACATGCACCGCCGCGCCGAGTACGGCATCGCCGCGCACTGGAAGTACAAGCAGGAGGCGGTCGCCGGTGCCTCCAAGATCCGTACGGATGTGCCGAAGAACGCCGGCAAGAGCCAGGACACCGTCAACGACATGGCCTGGCTGCGGCAGTTGCTCGACTGGCAGAAGGAGACCGAGGACCCGGGCGAGTTCCTGGAGTCGCTGCGCTTCGACCTCTCCCGCAACGAAGTCTTCGTCTTCACGCCCAAGGGCGACGTGATAGCGCTGCCGGCCGGTGCCACCCCCGTCGACTTCGCGTACGCGGTGCACACCGAGGTCGGCCACCGCACGATAGGGGCACGCGTCAACGGGCGCCTCGTCCCGCTCGAATCGACCCTGGACAACGGCGACTTGGTGGAGGTCTTCACCTCCAAGGCCACGGGCGCCGGGCCGTCCCGCGACTGGCTCGGCTTCGTCAAGTCCCCCCGCGCCCGCAACAAGATCCGCGGCTGGTTCTCCAAGGAGCGCCGCGACGAGGCCATCGAGCAGGGCAAGGACGCCATCGCGCGCGCCATGCGCAAGCAGAACCTGCCGATCCAGCGGATCCTGACCGGCGACTCGCTGGTGACCCTGGCGCACGAGATGCGCTACCCCGACATCTCCTCGCTCTACGCCGCCATCGGCGAGGGCCATGTCGCCGCCCAGGGCGTCGTCCAGAAGCTGGTGCAGGCGCTCGGCGGCCAGGACGAGGCCACCGAGGACATCGCCGAGTCGACGCCGATCCGGCCGCGCTCCAAGCGCCGTTCCAGCGCCGATCCCGGTGTGGTCGTCAAGGGCGTCGACGATGTGTGGGTCAAGCTGGCCCGCTGCTGTACGCCGGTGCCGGGCGACCCCATCATCGGTTTCGTCACCCGCGGCAACGGGGTCTCGGTGCACCGCGCGGACTGCGTCAACGTCGACTCGCTGTCCCGGCAGCCGGAGCGGATCCTGGACGTCGAGTGGGCGCCCACCCAGTCCTCGGTCTTCCTGGTCGCCATCCAGGTCGAGGCGCTGGACCGCTCCCGCCTGCTGTCGGACGTCACCCGCATCCTGTCCGACCAGCACGTCAACATCCTGTCGGCCGCCGTCCAGACCTCCCGCGACCGCGTGGCCACCTCCCGCTTCACCTTCGAGATGGGCGACCCCAAGCACCTGGGGCACGTCCTGAAGGCCGTACGGAGCGTGGAGGGCGTCTACGACGTGTACCGCGTGACGTCGGCCCGGCGGCCGTAGCGGCGCATACGAGAAGGGGCCCCGGTACGCGGTACCGGGGCCCCTTCTCGGGTCAGACGATCAGCCGCCGAACTCCTCCAGGCCCTTGAGCGCCTGGTCCAGCAGCGCCTTGCGGCCCTCCAGCTCGCGGCCGAGCTTGTCGGCCTTGGCGTTGTTGCCCGCGGCCCGGGCCGTCTCGATCTGCTTCTCCAGCTTGTCGACCGCGTCCTGGAGCTGGCCGGTGAGCCCCGCGGCACGGGCCCGCGCCTCGGGGTTCGTACGCCGCCACTCGCTCTCCTCGGCCTCCTGGATGGCGCGCTCGACGGCGTGCATCCGGCCCTCGATCTTCGGGCGGGCGTCCCGCGGGACGTGGCCGATGGCCTCCCACCGCTCGTTGATCGAGCGGAAGGCCGACCGCGCGGCCTTCAGGTCCGAGACGGGGAGCAGCTTCTCGGCCTCGACGGCCAGCTCCTCCTTGCGGGTCAGGTTCTCCCGCTGCTCGGCGTCCCGCTCCGCGAAGACCTCGCCGCGCGCCTGGAAGAAGATGTCCTGGGCGCCGCGGAAGCGGTTCCACAGGTCGTCCTCGTGCTCGCGCTGGGCGCGGCCCGCGGCCTTCCAGTCGGCCATCAGCTCGCGGTAGCGGGCCGAGGTGGCCCCCCAGTCCGTCGACCGCGACAGCGACTCGGCCTCGGCGACCAGCTTCTCCTTCGCCTTGCGGGACTCCTCGCGCTGGGCGTCCAGCGACGCGAAGTGCGCCTTGCGGCGCTTGGAGAACGCCGAGCGGGCGTGCGAGAAGCGGTGCCACAGCTCGTCGTCCGCCTTGCGGTCGAGCCGCGGCAGGCCCTTCCAGGTGTCGACCAGCGCGCGCAGCCGCTCGCCGGCCACCCGCCACTGCTCGCTGGCCGCCAGCTCCTCCGCCTCGGCGACCAGCTTCTCCTTGGCCTGCCGGGCCTCGTCGTGCTGCCTGGCCTTCTGCGCCTTGCGCTCCTCGCGGCGGGACTCGACGGCCTCGACGAGCTTGTCCAGCCGCTTGCGCAGCGCTTCCAGGTCGCCCACCGCATGGTGTTCGTCGACCTGGGTGCGCAGATGATCGATCGCGGTCGTCGCGTCCTTCGCCGACAGGTCGGTGGTCTTGACCCGGCGCTCGAGGAGGCCGATCTCGACGACCAGGCCCTCATACTTGCGCTCGAAGTAGGCGAGGGCCTCCTCGGGAGTTCCCGCCTGCCACGATCCGACGACCTGCTCGCCGTCGGCGGTACGCACGTACACGGTCCCCGTCTCATCGACGCGGCCCCATGGGTCGCTGCTCACAGCGCCTCCTCCACATGATGCCGACGGGGGCGTGCGGCCCCCCGGCATCGTCCACAGTTTCTGTCCGGCAGAGCCGCGCCCTGGCCGGTCCGACGGGCTGAATCGCGGGTGAGGGTGGCAGCCGTCGGAGCAGGCACCCTACCCAACGCCAATCTAGGCGACCGGCCGTCCGCTGTCCGCATCCAGCACGACGAAATTCCGTGGTTCGCACGGGGCGGCGCCGGCGCACCGCCCCAGGTCGCCCGGCCGGTCAGGACTTCCGCACCGACGCCTTGTCGATCACGACGGTGGCGTTGGGCGCGCTGTTGCCGGTCTGCGGGTCGGTCGCCGCACCGGCCTTGGCGATCTTTCGCAGTACGTCCATACCGCCCGTGATCGTGCCGAACGGTGTGTAGTTCGGCGGCAGCTTGCTGTCCCGGTAGACGAGGAAGAACTGGCTGCCGCCGGAGTCGCGGGTCTTCTCGTGCGTCCCGTCGTAGCGGTTCGCCATCGCGACGGTGCCCGCAGGGTAGACGCCGCCCTTGAGCCGCGGGTCCTTGAGGTTCTCGTCCGGGATCGTGTAGCCGGGGGTGCCGCGGCCGGTGCCCTTCGGGTCGCCGCACTGCAGGACGTACAGGCCCTGGTCGGTGACGAGGCGGTGGCACCTGCTGTGGTCGAAGTAGCCCTGGCCGGCCAGGAAGGCGAAGGAGTTGACCGTATGCGGAGCCTTGCCGGCGTCCAGCTTGATGCCGATGGTGCCGCAGGTCGTCGTCAGCTTCGCGGTGTAGGGGGCGGAGGTGTCGATCGCCATCGCCGGCTCCTTGGGCCAGGTCTTCTTCGACGGGCCGCCCTTCGCGGGCCGCTCGCACGGGTCCGGTGCCCTGGACGGCGTCGGGGCCGCGGCCCGGTCCTCCTGGTCGCTGCCGCCCGCGAGGCCGGCGGAGACGTAGACGGCGGCGCCGGCGGCCAGTGCGACGGCCACCACGGACGCGATGATCATGTTGCGGCGTTTGGCCTTCTGCTGGGCCACGGACCGCCGTTGCTGCTGACGCTCGTACTTCTCGCGGGCGAGCTGCCGCCGCCGCTGATCTTTGCTGACCACCGGTCGTCTCCTTGTCCGATCATCGATCGCGCTCGTGCGCCGTGGCCGTACGGTATACGGGTTCGCCCTGCCGGGAGTCCCGCCGGTAGGCTCTGGAGCTGCCGAGATGTCCGGGAGAAGCGGCCTTGCCGGCCGACCTCCACACCGACCTTTAAGGACGAACGTGCTGATTGCCGGGTTCCCCGCCGGGGCCTGGGGCACCAACTGCTACTTGGTCGCCCCCGCCGCAGGCGAGGAGTGCGTCATCATCGACCCGGGCCACCAGGCGGCCCAAGGCGTCGAGGACGCGGTGAAGAAGCATCGGCTCAAGCCCGTCGCGGTCGTTCTCACGCATGGTCACATCGACCACGTCGCCTCGGTCGTGCCGGTGTGCGGCGCGCACGACGTCCCGGCCTGGATCCACCCCGCGGACCGCTACATGATGAGCGACCCGGAGAAGGCCCTCGGCCGCTCCATCGGTCAGCAGCTCATGGGCGAGCTCACGGTGGGCGAGCCGGACGACGTCAAGGAGCTGGGCGACGGTGCCGCCCTGGAACTCGCCGGGATGGAGTTCTCCGTCGCGCACGCGCCGGGCCATACCAAGGGGTCGGTGACCTTCCGGATGCCCGAGCAGGCCGACGTTCCGCCGGTCTTCTTCTCGGGCGACCTGCTGTTCGCCGGCTCCATCGGACGCACCGACCTGCCGGGCGGCGACCACGCCGAGATCCTTCAGTCGCTGGCGCGTGTGTGCCTGCCGCTGGAGGACTCCACCGTCGTGCTGTCCGGCCACGGCCCCCAGACCACCATCGGCCACGAGCGCGCCACCAACCCCTTCCTGCGGGAAGTGGCCGCCGGCCTCGGAGACGGCTTCAGCGCCGCTCCGCGACGAGGAATGTGACGAGAGCTTCCGTGAGCACCTTCAAGGCCCCCAAGGGCACGTACGACCTGATTCCGCCGCAGTCCGCCACCTATCTCGCGGTGCGCGAGGCGATCTCCGCGCCGCTGAAGAACTCCGGCTACGGCTACATCGAGACGCCCGGCTTCGAGAACGTCGAACTGTTCGCGCGCGGGGTCGGCGAGTCCACCGACATCGTGACCAAGGAGATGTACGCCTTCGAGACCAAGGGCGGCGACCGGCTCGCGCTGCGCCCCGAGGGCACCGCGTCCGTGCTGCGCGCCGCGCTGGAGGCCAACCTCCACAAGGCGGGCAACCTCCCCGTCAAGCTCTGGTACTCCGGCTCGTACTACCGCTACGAGCGTCCGCAGAAGGGCCGCTACCGTCACTTCTCCCAGGTCGGCGCCGAGGCCATCGGCGCCGAGGACCCGGCGCTGGACGCCGAGTTGATCATCCTGGCCGACCAGGCCTACCGCGCGCTGGGGCTGCGGAACTTCCGCATCCTGCTCAACTCCCTGGGCGACAAGGAGTGCCGCCCCGTCTACCGCGCCGCGCTGCAGGACTTCCTGCGCGGGCTCGACCTGGACGAGGACACCCGGCGCCGGGTCGACATCAACCCGCTGCGCGTCCTGGACGACAAGCGCGAGGCGGTGCAGAAGCAGCTCGACGGGGCGCCCAGGCTCCGCGACTACCTCTGCGAGGACTGCAAGGCGTACCACGAGCAGGTGCGCGAGCTGCTGACCGCGGCGGGCGTGGCCTTCGAGGACGACGAGAAGCTGGTCCGCGGCCTGGACTACTACACCCGCACCACCTTCGAGTTCGTCCACGACGGCCTGGGCTCGCAGTCCGCGGTGGGCGGCGGCGGCCGCTACGACGGCCTCTCCGAGATGATCGGCGGCCCCGCGCTGCCGTCCGTCGGCTGGGCGCTGGGCGTCGACCGCACGGTGCTGGCGCTGGAGGCGGAGGGCATCACGCTCGACATCCCCGCCGCCACCGCCGTCTATGCCGTCCCGCTCGGCGAGGAGGCCCGCCGGGTGCTGTTCGGCGTGGTCACCGAGCTGCGCCGGGCCGGGGTCGCCACCGACTTCGCGTTCGGCGGCAAGGGCCTGAAGAACGCCATGAAGTCCGCCAACCGCTCCGGCGCGCGGCTGGCGCTCGTCGCGGGCGAGCGGGACCTGGCCGAGGGCGTGGTCCAGCTCAAGGACCTGGAGAGCGGCGAGCAGACCGCCGTGGCGCTCGACGGCGCGGCCGCGGAGATCCGGCGCCGGCTGGGCTGAGCCCGCGCGGCAGGACGCCGAGGGGCCCGGCGGCGACCTGCCGTCCGGGCCCCTCGTGCTGCCGGCGCCCGGTGTCAACACCGGCCGCGCCGTCATCCCGGCGGAGGGATTTGGCCGCGCCCGCGCCACGGGCGGCGGCCGGCCCGCACCGGGCCGCGGGGCGGGCCGGGAGGCCCCGAACCTGAGAGAACCCTGTGTACGCGGGGTTCGACTTTATGTTCATCGCACGGCGGGCCGTGGTGGAGTTGGGGCAGAATGAACGGCGGTGCCGCCCTCGCGGATCCGCTTGCTCAGCCCATCTCCTCAGGGATCGACGGAAACGGCGATATGACGACGACAGCGCTTGACGACGTGTCCACCGACGACGACCACGCGAGCGGCGCGGGCACCATCGGTTCCGGCCGCAGCCTCGCGCTCCTCCTGGTGATCACCGGAGCCCTGGGCATCCTCGCGGCCTGGATCATCACCCTGGACAAGTTCGAGCTGCTGAAGGACCCCAGCTTCAAGCCGGCCTGCAGTCTCAACCCGATCATCTCCTGCACCAACGTCATGCAGAGCAAGCAGGCGGAGGTCTTCGGCTTCCCGAACCCGATGGCCGGGCTGGTCGGGTTCGGCGTCGTCATCGCGATCGGCATGGCCCTGCTGGCCGGCGCCCGCTTCCGCCGCTGGTACTGGATCGGCCTGAACATCGGCACCGGACTCGCCTCGGTCTTCTGCATGTGGCTGATGTCCCAGTCGCTGTACAGCATCAACTCGCTGTGCCTGTGGTGCACGCTGACCTGGTGCGTCACCATCCTGATGTTCTGGTACACCACCGCGCACAACCTCAAGCACGGCATCATCCCGGCGCCCGAGGGGCTGCGCGCCGCGGTGGTCGAGTTCCACTGGGTCGTGCCGGTGCTCTGGTACGGCGTGATCGCGGTGCTGATCCTCACCAAGTGGTGGTCGTTCTGGAGCACCCTGATCTAGTCGCTCCGCGCACCCGCCCACGCCCCGGCCGCCGTCAACGGCGCCCGGGGCGTTGTCAGTGGGGTGGCATAGGCTCGTGGACGTGGAGCCCGACCTGTTCACCGCCGCTGCCGAAGACCGTCAGGAGAAGGACCCCGCGGGGTCCCCGCTCGCCGTGCGGATGCGTCCGCGCACCCTCGACGAAGTCGTGGGCCAGCAGCATCTCCTCAAGCCGGGCTCGCCGCTGCGGCGGCTGGTCGGTGACGACACAGGGGGCGGGCCCGGAGGGCCTTCGGACAAGGGCGGTGGTGGGCGACGGGTGGGAGGAGGGCCGGCCGGGCCGTCGTCGGTGTTCCTGTGGGGACCGCCGGGGATCGGCAAGACGACCCTCGCGTACGTCGTCAGCCAGGCCACGAACAAGCGCTTCGTGGAGCTCTCGGCCATCACGGCGGGCGTCAAGGAGGTCCGCGCGGTGATCGACGGCGCCCGGCGCGCCTCGGGCGGTTTCGGCAAGGAGACCGTGCTCTTCCTGGACGAGATCCACCGCTTCAGCAAGGCCCAGCAGGACTCCCTGCTGCCCGCGGTGGAGAACCGCTGGGTCACCCTGATCGCCGCGACGACCGAGAACCCGTACTTCTCGGTGATCTCGCCGCTGCTGTCCCGCTCCCTGCTGCTGACCCTCGAACCCCTCACCGACGACGATCTGCGCGGGCTGCTGCGCCGCGCGCTGACCGATGCGCGCGGGCTGGCGGGCGCGGTCACGCTCCCCGAGGACACCGAGGGGCATCTGCTGCGGATCGCCGGCGGCGACGCCCGGCGCGCGCTGACGGCCCTGGAGGCCGGGGCGGGATCCGCGCTGGCCAAGGGGGAGAAGGAGATCACCCTCCGGACGCTGGAGGAGTCCGTCGACCGGGCCGCGGTGAAGTACGACCGGGACGGCGACCAGCACTACGACGTCGCCAGCGCGCTGATCAAGTCCATCCGGGGCTCGGACGTCGACGCCGCGCTGCACTACCTCGCGCGCATGATCGAGGCGGGGGAGGACCCGCGTTTCATCGCCCGGCGGCTGATGATCTCGGCGAGCGAGGACATCGGCCTGGCCGATCCGACGGCCCTGCAGACCGCGGTGGCCGCCGCCCAGGCCGTGGCGATGATCGGCTTCCCGGAGGCCCGGATCACGCTGAGCCAGGCCACCATCGCGCTCGCCCTGGCCCCGAAGTCGAACGCCGCGTACACCGCCATCGACGCCGCCCTGGCGGACGTCCGGGCGGGCCGGGCGGGCGCGGTGCCGCCGCATCTGCGCGACAGCCACTACAAGGGCGCCCAGAAGCTCGGCCACGGCCAGGGCTACCAGTACCCGCACGACCTGCCGGGCGGAATCGCGGCCCAGCAGTACGCGCCGGACGAGGTGCACGGCACGCGCTACTACGAGCCCACCCGCCACGGCGCGGAGGCCCGCTACGCCGATGTCGTGGAGCGGGTCCGCGTCCGCCTGCGCTCGGCCTCCGGCGAGGGCACCGCCGACTAGTCACCGCCCGGGCCGGGCGGGCGCGCGCGGGCCGAGGCGGCCGCGGGCGGTTCCCGGGGCGGACGACGGCCGTCCGAGCCGCCCCTACTCCGCCGCCGCCTCGAAGAGCAGATGCATCGCCCGCCGCAGCTCCCTCACGTCCCGCACCGGCTCGCGGAAGTCGAACCGCGCGTCGAAGGACCGCTGCTCGGCGTCCGTGAAGCGGACCCGCAGCCCGAAGCGGTCCAGGCCCACCGGCACGGCCCGGTCCCGCAGCCCGCAGGCCGGTCCGCGGTCGCCCAGCAGCGCGCACAGCCCGCCCACCTGCTCGCTGTGCGCCGCGTGCAGATGCTGCAGCAGCTCCGCCTCGTGGGCGGCCAGCGGATCGGGGGCCGCCTCGGCGAAGTCGTCGGGCTCGACGGGCTCGGCGCCCCACAGGTCGTCCACCGCGCCCTCGCCGACCTCCAGGCGCAGCATCATCCAGGCGGCCCGCCCGTACAGGCCCGGTCCCGGGTCCGGCTGCAGGGCCTCGCCGATGCCCAGCAGCTCGCCGACCGGGTGCCGCTCGGCGAGCAGCATCGCGGCCTCGGCGCGCTGGTCGTTGCGCACGGGGGTCAGCCAGCCGGCCAGCCAGGCCCGTCCACGGATGCGATGGGGCACCGAAACGGGTGCGACGTCCGTGATCTCCATCACGGCTGTGAGGTCGTCGTCCTGCGCGTGCGCGGCCGCCCGAGCCGCCGCAGAGTCCCCAGGAACCAGCAACAGCACGTCTCCACCGGATGTGACCGTCCGGCAGACGGGAGCCGAGAGGCCGGCCTCGTCGGGGTCCTCGACACCGGGGATGCTCAAGGACGCCATACCATGGGACTCGACGAGGGTTCGTATGCGCTCGGCGGCCGACGGCTGCTGGGCGTCTTCCACGGGACGCGGCTGACCCGACTCGGTGCGGTGTGCACTGGGCAGGGGGATCCCAGGTCGAAACATGCGTTCTCCTCGCGCTAAGGTAAGCCTCACCTAACTTACATGGAGGAACGTTCCACGTGAACCAGTCGCGTCCCAAGGTCAAGAAGTCCCGCGCGCTCGGCATCGCGCTGACGCCGAAGGCCGTCAAGTACTTCGAGGCCCGTCCCTACCCGCCCGGCGAGCACGGCCGTGGCCGCAAGCAGAGCAGTGACTACAAGGTCCGTCTGCTCGAGAAGCAGCGCCTGCGTGCGCAGTACGACATCAGCGAGCGCCAGATGGCGCGTGCCTACGACCGCGCTCGGAAGGTCGAAGGCAAGACCGGCGAAGCGCTGATCATCGAGCTTGAGCGCCGTCTGGACGCGCTCGTCCTGCGGTCGGGCATCGCCCGCACCATCTACCAGGCCCGTCAGATGGTCGTCCACGGCCACATCTCGGTGAACGACCGCAAGGTCGACAAGCCGTCCTTCCGCGTCCGCCCCGGCGACGTCGTGATGGTCCGCGAGCGCAGCCGCGAGAAGCACCCCTTCCAGGTCGCGCGTGAGGGTGGCTACGCCCCCGACGGCGAGACCCCGCGTTACCTGGAGGTCAACCTGCAGGCTCTGGCGTTCCGCCTCGACCGGGACCCGAACCGCAAGGAGATCCCGGTGATCTGCGACGAGCAGCTCGTCGTCGAGTACTACGCCCGCTAAGCACCACCGCAGGCGCAGCACCACGCTCAGCCCGCCGTCTCCCCGCCGCTCGCGGAGGGGGAGGCGGCGGGCTCGTTCGTGCCGGGCGCGGGCCGCTGGGCGGGCAGCAGGCCGGCGGGCCGCAGGATCCGGGCCACCGCCGCGTCCAGGTCGAGCCGCTCGCCCGCGCGCCGGCAGTGCTCGTAGCGCTCGGCGCCCAGCCGCTCGCGCGCCAGCTCCTCGCACCGCGCGTGCGGCTGGTTGAAGTGGCGCGAGCCGAACAGCGGCAGCCCCACCGACGGCCAGATCCGCCCGGCGGCGCCCTGCAGCACCGCCGCCTCCTCCGCGTCGCCCTCGCCCAGTGTCACCAGGGCCAGCAGTTCGATCGCCAGCACCGCCCCGAGCAGGTCGTGGAAGGTGTGGTCGATGGCCAGGCACTCCTCCAGCAGCCCGCGGGCCCGCTCGCCGTCGCCGCGGGTCCAGGCCGCGAAGGCCAGCACGTACTGGGCGTACGCCAGCGTCCAGCGCTCGCCGTGCTCCTCGCACACCTCCAGGACGTCCTGGCACAGCCGCACCGCGTCCGCCAGCCCGCCCTGGAAGGCCAGCGCCATCGCCAGCTCGACCTGCCCCATCAGCACATTGCTGTTGAGCTCCCCGATCTCCTGGTAGCGCAGCAGGGCGGCGCGCAGCAGCCGCTCGGCGCGCGGCAGGTCGTCGCTGACCAGCGCCAGGCAGCCGGTGCGGTGCAGCGCGTAGGCGGCCGCGGTGGCGTTGCCGGTCCGCTCGGCGCCGTCGCGGCACTCCTGCAGGGCCTCCAGCGCGCCGACGGTGTCCCCCTGGATCACCGCGACGTAGCCGGCCACCCACAGCGCCTTGAGCCGGGCCTCGTCGTGGTCGCCCTCCAGCTCCAGGGCCCGGTCCAGCCAGTGCCGGCCCTCCGCGAGCCGGCCGCAGCCCACCCAGTAGAACCACAGGGTGCCCGCCAGGTACTGGCCCAGGTGGGTCTCGCCGGGGCTCTGAAGGCTCTGTTCCAGCGCCACCCGCACATTGGGCAGTTCGGCCTCGATCCGGGCCGCGATCTCCGCCTGCCGGGAGCTGAACCAGTCCAGCTCGCACCAGGTCGCCAGCCCCAGGTACCAGTCGCGGTGCCGGCGCCGCAGCCGGTCGCCGTCGGGCGTCGCCGCCAGCCAGCCCGCACCGTAGGCGCGTACGGTCTCCAGCATCCGGTAGCGCACCCCGGTCGCGGTCCCCTCGCGCACCAGGACCGACTGGGCGACCAACTCCGTGAGGACGTCGAGGAGTTCACTGGCCGGCAGCTCCGGGCCCGCGCAGACGTATTCGACCGCGTCCAGGTCGAACTGCCCGGCGAAGACCGACAGCCGGGCCCACAGCAGCCGCTCCTCGGGCGTGCACAGCTCATGGCTCCAGCCGATCGCGCAGCGCAGCGTCTGGTGGCGGGGCGGGCGTCCCCCCTGCGCGGGCAGGTCGCCGTACGCGGGCGGCGCCGGGTGCGGCGGAGGGGCCTGGCCATCGGGCGCGCGCCGCGGGCGGGTGCCGGTCAGCAGCCGGAAGCGGTCGTCGAGCCGGTGCAGCACCTGGGCCGCGGACAGGGCGCGCAGCCGCCCGGCGGCCAGCTCCAGCGCGAGCGGGATGCCCTCCAGGTGTTCGCAGAGTTCGGTGACGACGGCCTCGTCGGAGGGCCCGACGGTGAATCCGGCGACGACGGCGGCGGCGCGGTCGGCGAACAGGGCGGTGGCATCGGCGGTGTTCATCGGCGGCAGCGGCAGGTTCCGCTCGCCGTCCAGGCCGAGCGGCCGCCGGCCCGCCGCCAGCACCCGCAGCCCCGGGGCGCGGCGCAGCAGCTGCCCGGTCAGCTCGGCGCAGGCGTCGACGAGGTGCTCGTAGCCGTCCAGGACGAGCAGCAGGTCGCGGTCGGCGAGGTGGTCGCCCAGGGAGGCGCGGACCGGGCGGCCGCTGTGGTCGGCGACCCCCAGCGCCTCGGCGACCGCGTGGTCCAGGAGGTGCGGCTCGCGCAGGTCGGCCAGCTCGACCAGCCACGCCCCATCGCAGAAGCGATCCTGCAAGATCGCAGCTGCATGGCGGGCGAGCCGCGATTTGCCGATGCCGCCGAGGCCGGTGAGCGTCACCAGGCGCGCGGATTCCAGTGCTCGCGCCAGGGCGGCCAGTTCGTCGTGGCGGCCGAAGAAGCCGTTGAGCTCCGCGGGAAGGTTCCCGGGCGGCTCCGGCGTCCGCGGCTGCGCCGGGGAGGGGCGGAAGACAGGGCCGGGGCGCGTGAGGCGTCGCATGGCACACGGAGCGTACTCGGCAGGATGCGGACCGTACAATCACGCCTCCGGATTCCTCCGGCGCCCGCTCCGCCGCACGGGGAACGGGGTACGGACGGACAGTCACGGCGCGATAAGGTCAAGGTTGCCGTTCGAGCAGGACGAAACCAGACCGAACCAGTCGGAGAGTGGTGCCAACGTGTCCGGTGGAGAGGTGGCCGGGATCCTCGTGGCCGTCTTCTGGGCCATCCTTGTGTCGTTCCTCGCCCTCGTGCTGGTGAGGCTCGCACAGACCCTCAAGGCGACCACCAAGATGGTGGCCGAGGTGTCCGAGCAGGCCGTGCCGCTCCTGGCCGACGCCTCCGCGACCGTCCGCTCCGCGCACACCCAGCTGGCCCGCGTCGACGCCATCGCCGCCGACGTCCAGGAGGTCACCGCCAACGCCTCCGCGCTCTCCTCGACCGTGTCCTCCGCCTTCGGGGGCCCGCTGGTCAAGGTGGCCGCGTTCGGCTACGGCGTGCGCCGCGCGATCGGCAAGAAGGGTGAACCGGAGCCGCAGCGCACCGTCGTCCCCGGCCGTATCCTGCCCGGCGCCCGCCGCGGCGGGCGCCGCAACCGTCGCTCCAAGGACTGATCACAGCGATGTTCCGCCGCGCATTCTGGTTCACCACCGGCGCCGCCGCCGGCGTGTGGGCCACCAACAAGGTCCACCGCAAGCTGCGCAGGCTGCAGCCCGACAGCCTCGCCGCCCAGGCCGCGGACAAGGCCGTCGAGACCGGACACCGGCTGCGCCAATTTGCATTGGACGTACGGACCGGAATGTCGGACCGTGAAGAGCAGTTGCACGAAGCCCTGGGCCTCGGCAGCACGGGCGAGGCGCGCGAGCTGCCCGCGCCGCGCCGCGCGGTGCTCGAACCGCAGTACCGCACCACGAGAACAACCGGACACACCGGTCTGACCGGACCGACTGGAAAAGAGGACCACTGATGGAGTCGGCTGAAATCCGCCGCCGCTGGCTGCGCTTCTTCGAGGAGCGCGGGCACACCGTCGTGCCGTCGGCGTCGCTCATCGCGGACGACCCGACGCTGCTGCTCGTCAACGCGGGCATGGTCCCCTTCAAGCCGTACTTCCTCGGCGAGGTCAAGCCGCCCGCCGCGCGCGCCACCAGCGTCCAGAAGTGCGTCCGCACGCCGGACATCGAAGAGGTCGGCAAGACCACCCGGCACGGCACGTTCTTCCAGATGTGCGGCAACTTCTCCTTCGGCGACTACTTCAAGGAAGGCGCCATCAAGTACGCCTGGGAGCTGCTGACCGGCTCCCAGGCCGACGGGGGCTACGCCCTCGACCCGGAGCGCCTCTGGATCACCGTCTACCTGGAGGACGACGAGGCCGAGCGCATCTGGCACGAGGTCATCGGCGTGCCCAAGGAGCGCATCCAGCGCCTGGGCAAGAAGGAGAACTACTGGTCCATGGGCGTCCCGGGCCCCTGCGGCCCGTGCTCCGAGATCAACTACGACCGCGGCCCGGAGTTCGGCGTCGAGGGCGGCCCGGCCGTCAACGACGAGCGTTACGTGGAGATCTGGAACCTCGTCTTCATGCAGTACGAGCGGGGTGCGGGCACCGGTAAGGAGGACTTCGAGATCCTCGGCGAGCTGCCCAGCAAGAACATCGACACCGGCCTCGGCCTCGAGCGCCTGGCGATGATCCTCCAGGACGTCCCGAACATGTACGAGACGGACACCCTCCGTGTCGTCATCGACAAGGCCACCGAGCTCTCCGGCGTCCACTACGGCGACTCGCACGACTCCGACGTCTCGCTGCGCGTCGTCGCCGACCACATCCGCACCTCCACGATGCTCATCGGCGACGGCGTCACCCCCGGCAACGAGGGCCGCGGCTACGTCCTGCGCCGCATCATGCGCCGCGCCATCCGCAACATGCGCCTGCTCGGTGCCACCGGCCTGGTCATCGGCGAGCTGCTGGACGTGGTCATCAAGACCATGGGCCAGCAGTACCCGGAGCTGCTGGAGGACCGCCGCCGCATCGAGACGGTCGCCCTCGCCGAGGAGGCCGCCTTCGTCAAGACGCTGAAGGCCGGCACCAACATCCTCGACAGCGCCGTCACCGACACCAAGTCCGCCGGCGGCACGGTCCTGCCCGGCGACAAGGCCTTCCTGCTCCACGACACCTGGGGCTTCCCGATCGACCTCACCCTCGAAATGGCCGCCGAACAGGGCCTTTCGGTGGACGAGGACGGCTTCCGCCGCCTGATGAAGGAGCAGCGGGACCGCGCCAAGGCCGACGCCCAGGCCAAGAAGAGCGGCCACGCCGACCTGTCCGCCTACCGCGAGGTCGCCGACAAGTCCGGCGCCACGGAGTTCACCGGCTACGGTGCCACCGAGGGCGAGTCCAGCATCGTGGGCCTGCTGGTCAACGGCGCCCCGGCGCCCGCCGCCCACGAGGGCGACGAGGTCGAGGTCGTCCTGGACCGCACCCCCTTCTACGCCGAGGGCGGCGGCCAGCTCGCCGACACCGGCCGGATCAAGCTGGACTCCGGCGCCGTCGTCGAGGTCCGCGACGTCCAGCAGCCGGTGCCCGGCGTCACGGTTCACAAGGGCGTCGTCCAGGTCGGCGAGGTGGTGCTCGGCTCCGCCGCGTACGCCTCGATCGATGTGAGCCGCCGGCGTGCCATCGCCCGCGCCCACAGCGCCACCCACCTCACCCACCAGGCGCTGCGCGACGCCCTGGGCCCGACGGCCGCCCAGGCCGGTTCGGAGAACTCCCCGGGCCGCTTCCGCTTCGACTTCGGCTCGCCGACGGCCGTGCCCGGCACGGTGCTGACCGACGTCGAGCAGAAGATCAACGATGTGCTCGCCCGTGAGCTCGACGTCCACGCCGAGGTCATGAGCATGGAGGACGCCAAGAAGCAGGGCGCCATCGCCGAGTTCGGCGAGAAGTACGGCGACCGTGTCCGCGTGGTCACCATCGGCGACTTCTCCAAGGAGCTGTGCGGCGGCACCCACGTCCACAACACCGCCCAGCTGGGCCTGGTGAAGCTGCTCGGCGAGTCCTCCATCGGCTCCGGCGTGCGCCGGGTCGAGGCGCTGGTGGGTGTGGACGCCTACAAGTTCCTGGCCCGTGAGCACACCGTCGTCTCCCAGCTCACCGAGCTGGTCAAGGGACGCCCGGAGGAGCTGCCCGAGAAGATCTCCGGCGTCCTGGCCAAGCTGAAGGACGCCGAGAAGGAGATCGAGAAGTTCCGCGCGGAGAAGGTGCTGCAGGCCGCCGCCGGGCTGGCCGAGGGCGCCAAGGACGTCCGCGGTGTGGCGCTGGCCGCCGGCCAGGTCCCGGACGGCACCTCCGCCGACGACCTGCGCAAGCTGGTGCTCGACGTCCGCGGCCGGATCCAGGGCGGCCGGGCCGCGGTCGTGGCCCTGTTCACGGTCGCCAACGGCCGGCCGGTCACGGTCATCGCCACCAACGAGGCCGCCCGCGAGCGCGGCATCAAGGCCGGTGACCTGGTCCGTACCGCCGCCAAGACGCTCGGCGGCGGTGGCGGCGGCAAGCCGGACGTCGCCCAGGGCGGCGGCCAGAACGCCGCCGCGGTGCCCGAGGCCATCGAGGCCGTCGAGCGCCTCGTCGCCGAGGCGGCCTGACGGCGTGAGTGAGATGCGACGCGGACGCCGCATCGCGGTGGATGTCGGGGACGCCCGTATCGGGGTCGCCTCGTGCGACCCCGACGGGGTCCTCGCCACCCCCGTCGAGACCGTGCCGGGGCGTGACGTCCCGGCGGCGCACCGCCGGCTGAAGGCGATCGTCGAGGAGTACGAGCCGCTCGAAGTCGTGGTCGGCCTGCCCCGCTCCCTCAGTGGGGGAGAGGGGCCGGCCGCGGCCAAGGTCCGGGCCTTCGCCCAGGAGCTGGCCCGGAACGTCGCCCCCGTGGGGGTCCGGCTGGTCGACGAGCGGATGTCGACGGTCACCGCGACCCACGGCCTGCGGGCCTCGGGCGTGCGCAGCAAGAAGGGCCGCTCGGTGGTCGACCAGGCGGCCGCGGTGGTGATCCTGCAGAGTGCGCTGGAGACCGAACGGGCCTCCGGGGCTCCTCCGGGCGAGAGCGTCGAAGTGGTCATCTGATCGCGGTACGGTAACGTTCCGCGCGATGTGCGGCGTTCGAACAGCCGCGCGTGCAAGTAGAGGCGGGTCGGATATCCAGCAAGCGCGCTGCCGGTCCGGAGCGCACCGCCTCTCGGCTCTAGGGGATCGATGACCGAGTATGGCCGGGGCTACGGCTCCGAACCGTGGCATCCCGAGGACCCGCTCTACGGCGAGCAGGGCTCCTCCAGAGGCCAGGCGCAGCAGCCCCCGTGGAACGGGCAGCAGGCCGCCGGGTACCCCCAGCAGCAGGCCGACCCGTATGCCCAGCAGCACTACGACAACGGGGGCTGGGACGGCACGCAGGGCGGTCAGCTGCCCTACGACCCGTACGACCCCTACGGGCAGCAGCCGCCGGTCGACCCGTACAGCGGGGCGAGCCCCGACTACTACGCCACGCCGGGCGCCTATCCGCCGCCCCAGCCCCAGCATCTGCAGCAGCAGGCGCAACAGCAGCAGATGCAGCAGCAACAGCAGCAGTACCACCAGCAGCCGCAGCAGCAGGACCCGTACGCGCCACAGGCGGAGCCGCCGCACGCCGAGCACGACGGCTCCGGCGACGACTGGCGTGCCGAGGCCGGGCCCCGCGAGCCGGAGCCGGAGCACGCGTTCTTCGCGGGCGACGGCGGGGACGACGACGACAACGACCCGCGCGAGGCGCGCCGGGCCGGCCGCGAGCGCCGCAACAAGAAGAACAAGCGGCGCAGCGGAACCGCCTGCCTGGTCGTCACGCTGGTCTTCGCCGGCGCCGTGGGCGCGGTCGGCTACTTCGGCTACGACTTCTTCATGGCCCACTTCGGCTCGGCCCCCGACTACGAGGGGGAGGGGTCCGGCGAGATCCAGGTCGACATCCCGGACGGTTCGCCGCTCTCGGAGATGGGCCAGATCCTCCAGCGCGAGGGCGTCCTCAAGAGCGCCGGCGCCTTCACCGAGGCGGCCGGCGAGAACAAAAAGGCGCAGAGCCTGCAGGCGGGGACGTACACCCTGCGCAGGCACATGTCGGGCGCCGCGGCCATCGAGCTGATGCTGGACCCCAAGAGCCGCAACGGCCTCACGATCCGCGAGGGGCTGCGGTCCGGCGACGTCTACAAGCTCATCGACACGAAGCTGCACCTCAAGGCGGGGACGACCAAGGGGGTCGCCAAGAGCGACGCCAAGAAGCTCGGGCTGCCGTCCTGGGCCGACGACTCGCCGAAGATCAAGGACCCGCTGGAGGGCTTCCTCTACCCGTCGACCTACAGCGTCGGCGGCAAGACGAAACCGGCCGAGGTCCTGAAGCAGATGGTGGCGCGGGCGAACCAGGTCTATACGAAGTACGACCTGGAGGGCAACGCCCGCAAGCTCAAGCTCGACTCGCCGATGCAGCTGCTCACCGTCGCCAGCCTCACGCAGGCCGAGGGCAAGTACAAGCATGACTTCGTCAAGGTCGCGCGGGTCGTCTACAACCGCCTCAAGCCGGACAACACCGAGACGTACGGCCTGCTGGACTTCGACTCGACGGTGAACTACGCGAAGTCCCAGAGCACGCTGGACACCGGGTCCGTCGACAACCTGCGGAACTTCAACGACCCCTACAACACCTACAAGTTCAAGGGGCTGCCGCCGGGGCCGATCGGCAACCCGGGCGAGGTGGCGCTCAAGTCGGCCATCGACCCGGCGAAGGGCAACTGGTACTACTTCGTCTCGATCAACCCGGAGAAGACGCTGTTCGCCGTGACGAACGAACAGCACGAGCGCAACCGGCGCATCTACGAAAAGGAACAAGAGAAAAACAAGCAATGAGCGCCACACGTCGAGCCGCGGTCCTCGGCTCCCCGATCGCCCACTCCCTCTCACCGGTGCTGCACCGCGCCGCCTACCGGGAACTCGGGCTGAGCGAGTGGACGTACGACCGCCACGAGGTCGACGAGGCGGCGCTGCCCGCCTTCCTGGAACGCCTGGACGCCACCTGGGCGGGTCTGTCGCTGACCATGCCGCTCAAGCGGGCGGTGATCCCGCTGCTCGACGAGATCAGCCCCACGGCGGCCTCGGTCGAGGCGGTGAACACCGTCGTCCTCACCGGCGACGGGCGCCGCCTCGGCGACAACACCGACATCCCCGGCATGCTCGCCGCGCTGCGCGAGCGCGGAGTGCGGCAGGTCGAGCGGGCGTCGGTGCTGGGCGCCGGCGCCACCGCCTCCTCGGCGCTCGCCGCGCTCGCCCGGATCTGCACCGGCGAGGTCACCGCGTACGTCCGCAGCCGGGCGCGCGCCGACGAGATGCGCGGCTGGGGCGAGCGGCTGGGCATCGCGGTCCGCACCGCCGCCTGGGAGGACGCCGCGGCGGCCTTCGAGGCACCGCTGACCATCGCGACCACCCCGGCGGGCACCACCGACGCGCTCGCCGCCGCCGTCCCCGAGCGGCCCGGCACGCTCTTCGACGTCCTCTACGAGCCCTGGCCCACGACGCTCGCCACCGCCTGGGCCGCCCGCGGGGGCGCCGTGGTGGGCGGCCTGGACCTGCTGGTCCACCAGGCCGTGCTCCAGGTGGAGCAGATGACCGGACGGTCCCCGGCGCCGCTCGCCGCGATGCGCACGGCCGGTGAGGCGGCGCTCGCCGCCCGCTGAACCGTCCGGTGCGCCCCTTTCGTCCGCGCTGTCCGCGCGCGCCCGGTCCGCCCCCTGGACTGGGCGCCGCCCGGCGCGCGCGACGTGGGAGGATCGGGGGGAGACACCGTACGCGGATGAGCAGTACATGAGGAGCACCGTTGAGCAGGTTGCGCTGGCTGACGGCGGGGGAGTCGCACGGCCCCGCACTCGTGGCGACGCTGGAGGGCCTTCCGGCCGGAGTCCCGATCACCACGGAGCTGGTGGCGGACGCCCTGGCCCGGCGCCGGCTCGGCTACGGCCGCGGTGCCCGGATGAAGTTCGAGCGGGACGAGGTCACCTTCCTGGGCGGCGTGCGGCACGGCCTGTCGCTGGGCTCGCCGGTGGCCGTGATGGTCGGCAACACCGAATGGCCCAAGTGGGAGCAGGTGATGGCGGCCGACCCGGTGGACCCGGAGGAGCTGGCCGCACTCGCCCGTAACGCGCCGCTGACCCGTCCCCGCCCCGGCCACGCCGACCTCGCCGGCATGCAGAAGTACGGCTTCGACGAGGCCCGCCCGATCCTGGAGCGCGCCTCGGCCCGCGAGACCGCCGCCCGGGTCGCCCTGGGCGCGGTGGCCCGCTCCTTCCTCAAGGAGACGGCCGGTATCGAGATCGTCTCGCACGTCGTCGAGCTGGCCGCGGCCAAGGCCCCGTACGGGGTCTACCCGCAGCCCTCCGACGTCGAGCGGCTGGACGCCGACCCGGTGCGCTGCCTGGACGCCGACGCGAGCAAGGCGATGGTCGCCGAGATCGACCAGGCCCACAAGGACGGCGACACCCTCGGCGGTGTGGTCGAGGTGCTGGCGTACGGCGTGCCGGTGGGCCTGGGCTCCCACGTCCACTGGGACCGGCGCCTGGACGCCCGGCTGGCCGCCGCCCTCATGGGCATCCAGGCGATCAAGGGCGTCGAGGTCGGCGACGGCTTCGACCTGGCCCGGGTCCCTGGCTCGAAGGCCCATGACGAGATCGTCTCCACCGACGACGGCATCAAGCGCAGCTCGGGCCGCTCCGGCGGCACCGAGGGCGGGCTGACCACCGGCGAGCTGCTGCGGGTGCGGGCCGCGATGAAGCCGATCGCGACGGTGCCGAAGGCGCTGGCGACCGTCGACGTGAGCACCGGTGAGGCGGCCAAGGCGCACCACCAGCGCTCGGACGTGTGCGCCGTGCCGGCCGCGGGCATCGTCGCCGAGGCGATGGTGGCCCTGGTCCTGGCCGACGCGGTGGTGGAGAAGTTCGGCGGCGACAGCGTGCCGGAGACCCGCCGCAACGTGCGGACCTACCTCGACCACCTGGCGATCCGATGACCTCGCCGGTCGTCGTGCTGATCGGCCCGCCCGGGGCCGGCAAGTCGACGGTGGGCGCGCTGCTGGCCGAGCGGCTGGGCGTCGGCTACCGGGACACCGACGCCGACATCGTCGCCACGGCCGGCCGCCCGATCGCCGAGATCTTCATCGACGAGGGCGAGCCGTACTTCCGCGAGCTGGAGCGGACGGCGGTGCGCGAGGCGCTGGAGAGCCACCCCGGGGTGCTCTCGCTCGGCGGCGGCGCGATCCTGGACGGCGGCACCCGCACGCTGCTGACCGGGCTGCCGGTGGTCTTCCTGGACGTGCGACTCGCCGACGCCGTCAAGCGGGTGGGCCTCGACGCGCCCCGCCCGCTGCTGGCCGTCAACCCCCGCAAGCAGTGGCGCGAACTGATGGAACACCGCCGCCCGCTGTACACCGAGGTCGCGCGCGCCGTGATCGGAACGGGGGAGCGCACCCCCGAGCAGGTCGCCGAGGCGATCCTGGACGCTTTGGAGCTACGGCAGGCCGCGGGGAGCCCGCAGGCCGCCCACAGGGAGGAACAGGCATGACGGAGCAGGCCACCCGTATCCAGGTCGGCGGCACGGCGGGCACCGACCCCTACGAGGTGCTCGTCGGGCGGCAGCTGCTCGGCGAACTCCCGGGCCTGATCGGCGAGAGCGCGCAGCGGGTCGCGGTGCTGCACCCGGAGGCGCTGGCCGCCACCGGCGAGGCGCTGCGCGAGGACCTGGCCGCCCAGGGCTACCAGGCGATCGCCGTCCAGCTCCCGAACGCCGAGGAGTCCAAGACCGCCGAGGTCGCCGCCTACTGCTGGAAGGCGCTCGGCCAGTCCGGCTTCACCCGCAGCGATGTGATCGTCGGCGTCGGCGGCGGTGCCACCACCGACCTGGCCGGTTTCGTCGCCGCGACCTGGCTGCGCGGGGTGCGCTGGATCGCCGTGCCGACCACCGTGCTCGGCATGGTGGACGCCGCGGTCGGCGGCAAGACCGGCATCAACACCGCCGAGGGCAAGAACCTCGTCGGCGCCTTCCACCCGCCGGCCGGGGTGCTCTGCGACCTGGCCGCGCTGGACTCGCTGCCGGTCCACGACTACGTCTCCGGCCTGGCCGAGGTCATCAAGGCCGGCTTCATCGCCGACCCGGCGATCCTCGAACTGATCGAGTCCGACCCCGAGGCCGCCAAGCGCCCGGACGGCGCGCACACCGCCGAGCTGATCGAGCGGGCGATCCGGGTCAAGGCCGAGGTCGTCTCCGCCGACCTCAAGGAGTCCGGTCTGCGCGAGATCCTCAACTACGGCCACACCCTCGCGCACGCCATCGAGAAGAACGAGCGCTACAACTGGCGCCACGGCGCGGCCGTCTCCGTCGGCATGGTCTTCGCCGCCGAACTCGGCCGGATCGCCGGCCGCCTGGACGACGCCACCGCCGACCGCCACCGCTCCGTCCTGGAGTCCGTCGGGCTGCCGCTGACCTACCGCGGCGACCAGTGGCCCAAGCTGCTGGAGACCATGAAGGTCGACAAGAAGACCCGCGGCGACCGGCTGCGCTTCATCGTCCTGGACGGCCTCGCCAAGCCGACCGTCCTGGAGGGCCCGGACCCGGCGATGCTGCTCGCCGCCCACGCGGAGATCGCGTCGTGACCCGGCGGGTGCTGGTCCTCAACGGGCCCAATCTCGGCCGGCTGGGCTCCCGCGAGCCCGACGTCTACGGCGCCACCTCCTACGCCGGACTGGTCCAGGAGTGCGCCCGGCTCGGCAAGGAGCTGGGTTTCGAGGCCGAGGTCCGCGAGACCAACGACGAGGGGGAGATGATCCGCTGGCTGCACGAGGCCGCCGACGGATCGGTCCCGGTCGTCATCAACCCCGGCGCCTTCACGCACTATTCGTACGGCATGCGGGACGCGGCCGCCCAGCGCACCGCCCCGCTGATCGAGGTGCACATCTCGAACCCGTACGCGCGCGAGGAGTTCCGCCACAACTCGGTCCTCGCGGCCGTCGCCAGCGGTACGGTCGCCGGCTTCGGCATCGGCTCGTACCGTCTCGCGCTCCGCGCGCTGGCCGAGGAGTGCGACGCCTGACGCCCGTCGGGCACGTTCTCCCGCCCCCGGCCGTTCACCCGGCGGGCGCCGGGGGCACCGGGCGCCCGCGCCGCGTCCGGGAGGGTACCGTTCGCAGCAGCACCACCCACGGCGGCGGCCGTGGGGCCCAACGGCCCTTCGGGGCCGGTGGGTTACCGCTCCGCGCGCCGGGCAGCCGGTCCCGGCGCCCGGGCACCCCCGCCCGGCGCGGACCGGGGGAGCACCGCACCACACCGACCGCACGAGACGGAGAGCCACCGGATGCAGTACGCAGTGGGGGCTCCGCTGCCACCGCCCCACGGGCAGGCATCACCGGGGGCCGCCATGAACTGGACGCCCCACCAGGGACCGCACACCCCGCCCCTCTCGCCGCAGGCCCCCGCCGCCCCGCCCCCGCCCGCGCAGCAGCCCGCCCCCGGACAGGGCTGGCACGGGCCCGCGCCCCAGCAGGCCCCGCCCCCGCCGCACAGCTCGGAGGTCACCGGCCAGGTGCAGCTGCCCCCGGGCGCCCCGGTGCCGCTGCCCAGCCCGCCCGCCGACGCCGCGGCCCCGGACGCCTCGCACGCCGCCGTCGCGGTGCTGCTCATCGGCCCGGCCGGCGCGGGCAAGACCAGCGTGGCGCGCCACTGGGCCGACACCCGGCGGGTGCCGACCGCGCACATCAGCCTCGACGACGTCCGCGAATGGGTCCGGTCCGGCTTCGCCGATCCGCAGGCCGGCTGGAACGACCACTCCGAGGCGCAGTACCGCCTCGCCCGGCGTACCTGCGGCTTCGCGGCCCGCAACTTCCTCGCCAACGGCATCTCCTGCATCCTCGACGACGCCGTCTTCCCCGACCGGCCGGTCGTCGGACTGGGCGGCTGGAAGCGGCATGTGGGCCCCGGCCTGCTGCCGGTCGTGCTGCTGCCCGGCCTGGAGATCGTCCTGGAGCGCAACGCGCGGCGCAGCGGCAACCGCCGGCTGTCCGACGAAGAGGTGGCCAGGATCCACGGACGGATGGCCGGCTGGTACGGCTCCGGCCTGCCGATCATCGACAACTCCCAGCACGACGTCGCCACGACGGTGCGGGTGCTGGACGACGTCGTCGCCCGCAGCATCGCCAGCCCGCCGAGCTGGTAGCGGCCGCACGCGGCTCTCCCCCGGGCGGCCCCGCTCGACCGGCCGCCTCCGGGGAGCCGCCGTACGCTCGTGATATGTCCGAGTTGTACGCGGTCCGACGCACCCGGCTGCGCGACCGCGTAGCCGGGGCCGGAAGCACCGCAGCCCTGATCTCGCGCCCCGCGAACGTCCGCTATCTGACCGGTTGCGCACCGCCCGGCGCCGCGCTGCTGCTGGGCCCGGCCGACGACGTGCTGCTGTGCGGGGGACCGCTGAGCGGCGATCCCGCCGAGGGGCGCCCGGCCGACGACGTACGGGTCTCGGTGCTGCCGACCCGCGATGGCGACCCGGTGGTGGCCGGCGCCGACCAGGCCGCGGCGGCCGGCGCGGACACCCTGGCCGTCGAGGAGCACCACCTCACCGTCACCCGGCACCGCGCGCTCTCCCAGGTCGCGCCCCGGCTGCGGCTGACCGACCTGGCCTGCGCGGTCGAGGGGCAGCGGCTGGTGAAGGACGACGACGAGATCGCCTGTCTGCGGATCGCCGCCGAGATCGCCGACCAGGCCCTCGGGGAACTCCTGGAATCGATCCTGGTCGGCCGCACCGAGCGGCACCTCGCCCTGGAACTGGAACGCCGGCTGGTGGACCACGGCGCGGACGGCCCGGCGTTCCCCACCTCCGTCGCGACCGGCCCGAACGCCGGCCGCCCCGGGCATCTGCCCACCGACCGGCGGGTCGAGGAGGGCGACTTCCTCAGTGTCTGCCTGGGGGCCAACTACCGCGGCTACCGCTGCGAGATCGGCCGTACCTTCGTCATCGGGACCACCCCCTCGGACTGGCAGATCGAGCTGTACGATCTCGTTTTCGCAGCCCAGCGGGCCGGGCGCGAGGCGCTCGCGCCGGGTGTGGAGTGCCGCGAGGTGGACCGGGTGACCCGCCACGTACTGGACGCCGCGGGCTACGGGGAGCGGCTCGGACCGTGGACCGGGCACGGCGTGGGGCTCGAAATCGACGAGGACCCTCAGTTGTCGCCCGCCGCCATGGGTAAACTGGACGCTTGCGTGCCGGTCACCGTCGAGCCGGGGGTTCACATCCCGGGCCGTGGGGGTGTCCGGATCGACGACACACTCGTCGTCCGCCCCGAGGCGGACGGCGGGCCCGAGCTACTCACGATCACGACCAAGGAGCTGCTCGCACTCTGAGCCGTAGGGGTTCGGCGTGCGCGTGCTCCGGGGTCCCACCACCTGCAGTCCAGGAGATTCCGCAACCGTGGCATCCACGAACGACCTCAAGAACGGCATGGTGCTCAAGCTCGAAGGCGGCCAGCTCTGGTCCGTCGTCGAGTTCCAGCACGTCAAGCCCGGCAAGGGCCCGGCCTTTGTCCGCACCAAGCTCAAGAACGTGCTGTCCGGCAAGGTGGTGGACAAGACCTTCAACGCCGGCGTGAAGGTCGAGACGGCCACCGTCGACAAGCGCGGGATGCAGTTCTCGTACATGGACGGCGACTACTTCGTCTTCATGGACATGGACACCTACGACCAGCTGCACGTCGACCGCAAGGCCGTCGGCGACGCCGCGAACTACCTCATCGAGGGCTTCGAGGCGGTCGTGGCGCAGCACGAGGGCGAGGTGCTCTACGTCGAGCTGCCCGCCGCGGTCGAGCTGACCATCAAGCACACCGAGCCCGGTGTCCAGGGTGACCGTTCCACCGGTGGCTCCAAGCCCGCCGAGCTGGAGACCGGCTACTCCATCCAGGTGCCGCTCTTCATCACGACCGGCGAGAAGATCAAGGTCGACACCCGCACGGGCGACTACCTCGGCCGGGTGAACAGCTAACCGTGGCTGCCCGCACCAAGGCCCGTAAGCGCGCCTTCCAGATACTCTTCGAGGCCGACCAGCGCGGTGCCGATGTGCAGTCCGTGCTCGCGGACTGGATGCGGCACGCCCGGACCGACCCCCGACAGCCGCCGGTGAACGAATACACCCTGCAGTTGGTCGAGGGGTACGCGGATCATGTCGCCCGGATCGACGAACTGATCTCCACCTACGCGGTCGACTGGGACCTGGACCGGATGCCCGCGGCCGACCGCAGCATCCTGCGGCTCGGCGCCTATGAGCTGCTCTGGGTGGACGAGACGCCGGACGCGGTGGCGATCGACGAAGCCGTGCAGCTCGCCAGGGAGTTCTCCACCGACGACTCCCCGGCCTTCGTCAACGGCCTGCTCGGCCGGTTCAAGGAGCTGAAGCCGGGCCTGCGGCGCGAGGCGCAGTAGGCGGTCGGCAGAGCGTGTGAACGGGCCCGGAGCGAAGGGTGATGCTCCGGGCCCTTCGCATGCCCGCAGAACGGCGCCTGGGGGCTCTCCTGGCGCCGTATGCGCCCCCGTCGTGCGCTGTCTGTGCGCCGGTACGCGAAAACCGCCGCCCCGGAAGCCCGGAGCGGCGGTACGTTTCTGCAGGTGGTGCGGGGTTTTCAGAGCTCGTCGTGCTGCACGGCGCGGCGCGCCTCGGCGTCGAGCACGCCCCAGCTGATCAGCTGCTCGGTCAGCACCGAGGGCGACTGGTCATAGATGACCGCGAGGGTGCGCAGGTCGTCCTGGCGGATCGAGAGGACCTTGCCGTTGTAGTCACCGCGCTGGCTCTGGATGGTGGCGGCGTAGCGCTGCAGCGGGCCGGCCTTCTCCTGCGGGACATGGGCGAGGCGCTCCAGGTCGAGCACCAGCTTCGGCGGCGGCTCGGCCGCTCCGCCCGGTGTCGTGCCCGGCAGCAGCTCCTGCACCGGGACGCCGTAGAAGTCCGCCAGCTCGGCAAGGCGCTGCACGGTCACGGCGCGGTCGCCGCGCTCGTACGAACCGACCACCACGGCCTTCCAGCGGCCCTGGGACTTCTCCTCGACACCGTGGAGAGAAAGGCCCTGCTGGGTGCGGATGGCGCGGAGCTTGGCCCCGAGCTGTTTGGCGTATTCGCTGGACATAAAACTCCCCAGACGGCTGTATCGACATGCGGCTCCGCCGCGGGCTGGTAACTCACTGTGAGGTTACGCAGCGTAATCTGACTTCGTCAAGCGGAACGGGGCAGACCCTCACCCGTCAGGGGTGCGGACGGGCCCCGGGAGGGCCCCTGGTAACCTGACCGCGTAATTCCGACGTCCTTTAAGGTCCGTCCCGTGAGGCGGAGAAGGAGGTCCGTTTCATATGGACGCAAGCAGTTCCGACACGACGGCTCAGCTCCCCGCCCGGCCGGTGCTCGAAGGCCCGGACATCGCGCGGATGCTCACCCGCATCGCCCACGAGATCGTCGAGCGCGCCAAGGGCGCGGACGATGTGGTGCTCCTGGGGATTCCCACCCGCGGCGTGTTCCTCGCCCGACGGCTCGCCGCCAAGCTCGAAGAGATCACCGGCCGCGCGGTCCCGGTCGGCTCGCTCGACATCACGATGTACCGCGACGACCTGCGCCTGGGCCCGGCCCGTACGCTCGCCCGCACGGACATCCCCGCCGAGGGCATCGAGGGCCGCGTCGTCCTCCTCGTCGACGACGTCCTCTTCTCCGGCCGCACCATCCGCGCCGCACTCGACGCGCTGGGCGACATCGGCCGGCCGCGCGCCGTGCAGCTCGCGGTCCTCGTCGACCGCGGCCACCGCGAACTGCCGATCCGCGCCGACTACGTGGGCAAGAACCTTCCCACGTCGCTGCGGGAGACGGTCAAGGTCCAGCTCACCGAGGAGGACGGCCGGGACGCCGTGCTGCTCGGCGTGAAGCACACCGCCCCGGCCGGCGAGCGCTGACGCATCGCGCGCGGACCCGGTGACCCCGGGCCCGCAGGCATGCCCGCTCGACGGACATTCCCGTACACCTCCATCACTCACGGAGAAAACCGGATGAAGCGTCACCTCATCTCGGCCGCCGACCTCACGCGCGACGACGCCGTCCTGATCCTCGACACCGCCGAGGAGATGGCCCGGGTCGCCGACCGGCCGATCAAGAAGCTCCCCACCCTGCGCGGACGCACCGTCTGCAACCTCTTCTTCGAGGACTCCACCCGGACCCGGATCTCCTTCGAGGCCGCCGAGAAGCGGCTCTCCGCGGACGTGATCAACTTCGCGGCGAAGGGGTCCAGCGTCTCGAAGGGCGAGTCCCTCAAGGACACCGCCCAGACCCTGGAGGCGATGGGCGTGGACGCCGTCGTCATCCGGCACAGCGCCTCCGGCGCCCCCTACCGGCTCGCCACCTCCGGCTGGATCGACGCCCCGGTCATCAACGCCGGTGACGGCACCCACCAGCACCCCACCCAGGCCCTGCTGGACGCCTTCACCATGCGCCGCCGGCTCATCGGGCCGGACGCCGGGCTCGGCCAGGACCTCGCCGGCCGGCGGATCACCCTGGTCGGCGACGTCCTGCACAGCCGGGTCGCGCGCTCCAACGTCGACCTGCTGCACACCCTGGGCGCGGAGGTCACCCTCGTCGCGCCGCCCACCCTGGTGCCGGTCGGGGTGGAGAACTGGCCGTGCGAGGTCTCCTACGACCTCGACGCGGTGCTCCCCAAGTCCGACGCCGTGATGATGCTGCGGGTGCAGCGCGAGCGGATGAACGCCGCCTTCTTCCCGACCGAGCGGGAGTACTCGCGCCGCTACGGCCTGGACGGCGAGCGCATGGCGCGGATGCCCGGGCACGCGCTGGTGATGCACCCCGGCCCGATGGTCCGCGGCATGGAGATCACCGCAGAGGTCGCCGACTCCGACCGCTGCACGGTCGTCGAGCAGGTGGCCAACGGCGTCTCCATCCGGATGGCCGTCCTGTACCTGCTCCTGGGCGGCAACGAGCCCGCCCTCACCCACCCCCGTACCGAGGAGAAGTAAGAACCATGAGCAAGATCCTGATCCGCGGTGCCCGGGTGCTGGGCGGGGAGCCCCAGGACGTCCTGATCGACGGCGAGTTCATCGAGGCCGTCGGCACCGGGCTGAGCGCCGAGGGCGCCGAGGTCGTCGAGGCCGACGGGAAGATCCTGCTGCCCGGGCTCGTCGACCTGCACACCCACCTGCGCGAGCCCGGCCGCGAGGACTCCGAGACGGTGCTCACCGGCACCCGCGCCGCGGCCTCCGGCGGCTACACCGCCGTGTTCGCCATGGCCAACACCTTCCCGGTCGCCGACACCGCCGGCGTCGTCGAGCAGGTCTACCGGCTCGGTAAGGAGCACGGCTACTGCGACGTGCAGCCCATCGGCGCGGTGACCGTCGGCCTGGAGGGCAAGAAGCTCGCCGAGCTGGGCGCCATGCACGAGTCCGCGGCCGGCGTCACGGTCTTCTCCGACGACGGCAAGTGCGTCGACGACGCCGTGATCATGCGCCGGGCGCTGGAGTACGTGAAGGCCTTCGGCGGCGTCGTCGCCCAGCACGCCCAGGAGCCGCGGCTGACCGAGGGCGCCCAGATGAACGAGGGCGTGGTCTCCGCCGAGCTGGGGCTCGGCGGCTGGCCGGCCGTCGCCGAGGAGTCGATCATCGCCCGCGACGTGCTCCTCGCCGAGCACGTCGGCTCGCGGGTGCACATCTGCCACCTGTCGACCGCCGGGTCCGTGGAGATCGTGCGCTGGGCCAAGTCCCGCGGCATCGACGTCACCGCCGAGGTCACCCCGCACCACCTCCTGCTGACCGACGAGATGGTGCGCAGCTACAACCCCGTCTACAAGGTCAACCCGCCGCTGCGCACCGAGCGCGACGTGCTGGCCCTGCGCGAGGCGCTGGCCGACGGCACCATCGACATCGTCGCCACCGACCACGCCCCGCACCCGCACGAGGACAAGGACTGCGAGTGGGCCGCCGCCGCCATGGGCATGGTGGGCCTGGAGACCGCGCTCTCCGTCGTCCAGCGGACGATGGTCGACACCGGCCTGCTGACGTGGGCGGACGTCGCGGACCGGATGTCCTTCGCGCCGGCCCGGATCGGCAGCGCGGCAGGCCACGGCCGTCCCGTCTCGGCCGGTGAGCCCGCCAACCTCACGCTGGTCGATTCCGCTTACCGTGGAGAGGTGGACCCCGCGGGCTTCGCCTCCCGCAGCCGCAACACCCCCTACGAGGGCCGTGAGCTGCCGGGGCGCGTCACCCACACCTTCCTGCGGGGCCGGGCAACGCTCGTCGACGGGAAGCTGGCGTGACACCTCCACTGAGCAATCTGGCCGCGGCGCCGCACTCGGCGCCGGTCACCGACTGGGCCGGGCGGATCGCCTGGGTCGCCGGCCTCCTGGTCTTCGTCGTCTTCGTCTACTGGCTGATGCGCCAGGGCTGGAAGTGGCGCAGCACGCTCCAGGGCGACCTGCCCGAGCTGCCCACCGCTCCCGCCGACGCGGGCGAGCCGCAGCTGACCCTGTCCGGCCGCTACCACGGTTCCACCACCGCGGGGCAGTGGCTCGACCGGATCGTGGCCCGCGGCCTGGGGACCCGCAGCCGCGCCGAGCTGACCCTGACCGACCGGGGCCTGGACGTCGTACGGCCGGGCGCGACGGACTTCTTCGTGCCGGCCGCCGCACTCCGCGGCGCCCGCCTCGACAAGGGCATCGCCGGCAAGGTCCTGACCGAGGGCGGCCTGCTGATCGTCACCTGGGAGCACGGCGACCGGCGGATCGACTCCGGCTTCCGCTCCGACCGGGCGGACGAGCACCCGGCCTGGGTCGAGGCCGTCAACCGGCTGAGCACCACCGAGCACACCACCAGCACCACCGAGCACACCGAAACGGAAGGCGCACGATGACGACCTCCACCAGGGGCACCGCCCACGGCACAAGGGGGCTGCCCGCCGTACTCGTCCTGGAGGACGGCCGCTCCTTCCGCGGCCGCGCCTACGGCGCCGTGGGGGAGACCTTCGGCGAGGCGGTGTTCTCCACCGGCATGACCGGCTACCAGGAGACGCTGACCGACCCCTCCTACCACCGCCAGGTGGTCGTCATGACCGCCCCGCACATCGGCAACACCGGGGTGAACGACGAGGACCCCGAGTCGCAGCGGATCTGGGTCTCCGGCTACGTCGTCCGCGACCCCGCCCGCATCCCGTCCAACTGGCGCTCGGTGCGCTCGCTCGACGACGAACTGGTCGCCCAGGGCGTCGTCGGCATCAGCGGCGTCGACACCCGCGCCCTGACCCGCCACCTGCGCGAGCGCGGTGCCATGCGGGTCGGCATCTTCTCCGGCGACGCGCTGCCCGACGAGGGCACGATGCTGGCCAAGGTCCGCCAGGCCCCCGAGATGCAGGGCGCCGACCTGTCCACGCAGGTCGCCACCAAGGAGTCCTACGTCGTCCCGGCGATCGGCACCAAGAAGTTCACCGTCGCCGCCATCGACCTGGGCATCAAGGGCATGACCCCGCACCGGATGGCCGAGCGCGGCATCGAGGTGCACGTCCTGCCGGCCACCGCCACCGTCGAGGACGTCTACGCCGTGAACCCCGACGGCGTGTTCTTCTCCAACGGCCCCGGCGACCCGGCCACCGCCGACCACCCGGTCTCCGTCATGCGCGGGGTGCTGGAGCGGAAGACGCCGCTGTTCGGCATCTGCTTCGGCAACCAGATCCTGGGCCGCGCGCTCGGCTTCGGCACGTACAAGCTCAAGTACGGGCACCGCGGCATCAACCAGCCGGTGCAGGACCGCACGACCGGCAAGGTCGAGGTCACCGCGCACAACCACGGCTTCGCCGTCGACGCCCCGCTCGACAAGGTCTCCGACACCCCCTTCGGCCGCGCCGAGGTCTCCCACGTCTGCCTCAACGACGACGTGGTGGAGGGCCTGCACCTCCTCGACCAGCCGGCCTTCAGCGTCCAGTACCACCCCGAAGCCGCCGCGGGTCCGCACGACGCCGCGTACCTCTTCGACCGCTTCGTTTCCCTGATGGAGGGCCAGCGTGCCTAAGCGCACCGATATCCAGTCCGTCCTGGTCATCGGCTCCGGCCCGATCGTCATCGGCCAGGCCGCCGAGTTCGACTACTCCGGTACCCAGGCGTGCCGGGTCCTCAAGTCCGAGGGCCTGCGCGTCGTCCTGGTGAACTCCAACCCGGCGACGATCATGACCGACCCGGAGATCGCCGACGCGACGTACGTCGAGCCGATCACCCCGGAGTTCGTCGAGAAGATCATCGCCAAGGAGCGCCCCGACGCGCTGCTGCCGACCCTGGGCGGCCAGACCGCGCTGAACACCGCGATCTCGCTGCACCAGGCCGGCACCCTCGACAAGTACGGCGTCGAGCTGATCGGCGCCAACGTCGAGGCGATCAACAAGGGCGAGGACCGCGACCTGTTCAAGGAGGTCGTGGCGGAGGTCAACCGGAAGATCGGCCACGGCGAGTCCGCCCGCTCGGTGATCTGCCACTCCATGGACGACGTCCTCGCGGGCGTCGACGAGCTGGGCGGCTACCCCGTCGTCGTCCGCCCCTCCTTCACCATGGGCGGCGCCGGCTCCGGCTTCGCCCACGACGAGGAGGAGCTGCGCCGGATTGCCGGCCAGGGCCTGACGCTCTCCCCGACCACCGAGGTGCTCCTGGAGGAGTCCATCCTCGGCTGGAAGGAGTACGAGCTGGAGCTGATGCGCGACAAGAACGACAACGTCGTGGTCGTCTGCTCCATCGAGAACTTCGACCCGATGGGCGTGCACACCGGTGACTCGATCACCGTCGCCCCGGCGATGACGCTCACCGACCGTGAGTACCAGACCCTGCGGGACGTCGGCATCGCCGTGATCCGCGAGGTCGGCGTCGACACCGGCGGCTGCAACATCCAGTTCGCGGTCAACCCCGAGGACGGCCGGGTCATCGTCATCGAGATGAACCCCCGCGTCTCGCGCTCCTCCGCGCTGGCCTCCAAGGCCACCGGCTTCCCGATCGCGAAGATCGCCGCCCGGCTCGCCGTCGGCTACACCCTCGACGAGATCCCCAACGACATCACCGAGAAGACGCCGGCGTCCTTCGAGCCGACCCTCGACTACGTCGTCGTCAAGGTGCCCCGCTTCGCCTTCGAGAAGTTCCCGGCCGCCGACGCCACCCTCACCACGACCATGAAGTCGGTCGGCGAGGCCATGGCCATCGGCCGCAACTTCCCCGAGGCGCTCAACAAGGCCCTGCGCTCCTTGGAGAAGAAGGGAAGCCAGTTCGACTTCGTCGGCGAGCCGGGCGACAAGGCCGCGCTGCTGGAGAAGTCCCAGGTCCCCACCGACGGCCGGATCAACACCGTCATGGCGGCGATCCGGGCCGGTGCCACGCCCCAGGAGGTCTTCGACGCCACGAAGATCGACCCCTGGTTCGTCGACCAGCTCTTCCTCGTCAAGGAGATCGCCGACGAGATCGCGGCCGCCGAGAAGCTCCACCCGGAGATCCTTGCGGACGCAAAGCGCTACGGCTTCTCCGACGCCCAGATCGCGGCGATCCGCGGCCTGCGCGAGGACGTCGTCCGCGAGGTCCGGCACGCCCTCGGCGTCCGCCCGGTCTACAAGACGGTCGACACCTGCGCCGCCGAGTTCGCCGCGAAGACCCCGTACTTCTACTCGTCCTACGACGAGGAGACCGAGGTCGCCCCGCGCGAGAAGCCGGCCGTGATCATCCTCGGCTCCGGCCCCAACCGCATCGGCCAGGGCATCGAGTTCGACTACTCCTGCGTCCACGCCTCGTTCGCGCTCAGCGACGCCGGCTACGAGACCGTGATGGTCAACTGCAACCCCGAGACCGTCTCGACGGACTACGACACCTCCGACCGCCTGTACTTCGAGCCGCTGACGCTGGAGGACGTGCTGGAGATCGTGCACGCCGAGACCCAGGCGGGCCCGGTCGCCGGCGTCGTCGTCCAGCTCGGCGGGCAGACCCCGCTGGGCCTGGCGCAGGCGCTCAAGGACAACGGCGTGCCGATCGTCGGCACCTCGCCCGAGGCGATCGACCTCGCCGAGGAGCGCGGCGCCTTCGGCCGGGTGCTCACCGAGGCCGGACTGCCCGCCCCCAAGTACGGCACCGCGTTCTCGTTCGACGAGGCCCAGCGGATCGCCGCCGAGATCGGCTACCCGGTCATGGTCCGCCCGTCCTACGTGCTCGGCGGCCGCGGCATGGAGATCGTCTACGACGAGGCGTCGCTGGGCGAGTACCTCACCCGCCACGCCGGCCTGATCGACCGGCACCCGGTCCTGATCGACCGGTTCCTCGACGACGCCATCGAGATCGACGTCGACGCGCTCTACGACGGCCACGAGCTCTACCTCGGCGGCGTCATGGAGCACATCGAGGAGGCCGGCATCCACTCCGGCGACTCCGCCTGCGCGCTGCCCCCCATCACGCTGGGCGGCTACGACATCAAGCGGCTGCGGGCCTCGACGGAGGCCATCGCCAAGGGCGTCGGCGTCCGCGGGCTGATCAACATCCAGTTCGCGATGGCCGGGGACATCCTCTACGTGCTGGAGGCCAACCCCCGCGCGTCCCGTACGGTGCCCTTCACCTCGAAGGCCACCGCCGTGCCGCTGGCCAAGGCCGCCGCCCGGATTTCTCTGGGCGCGACCGTCGCCGAGCTGCGCGCCGAGGGCATGCTGCCCAAGTCGGGCGACGGCGGCACCCTGCCGCTGGACGCGCCGATCTCCGTCAAGGAAGCCGTGATGCCCTGGTCGCGCTTCCGCGACATCCAGGGCCGCGGCGTGGACACCGTCCTCGGCCCGGAGATGCGCTCCACCGGCGAGGTCATGGGCATCGACTCGGTCTTCGGCACCGCCTACGCCAAGTCGCAGACCGGCGCCTACGGCGCGCTGCCCACCAAGGGCCGGGCGTTCGTCTCCGTCGCCAACCGCGACAAGCGCTCGATGATCTTCCCGGCCCGTGAGCTGGTCGCGCACGGCTTCGAGCTGCTCGCCACCTCCGGCACCGCCGAGGTGCTGCGCCGCAACGGCATCAACGCCACCGTGGTGCGCAAGCAGTCCGAGGGCGAGGGCCCGGACGGCGAGAAGACCATCGTCCAGCTCATCCACGACGGCCAGGTCGACCTGATCGTCAACACCCCCTACGGCACCGGCGGCCGGCTGGACGGCTACGACATCCGCACCGCGGCCGTGGCCCGCGCCGTGCCCTGCCTGACCACGGTCCAGGCGCTGGCCGCCGCGGTCCAGGGCATCGAGGCCATGTCCCGAGGGGACGTCGGCGTGCGGTCCCTCCAGGAACACGCCGAACATCTCACCGCGGCCCGCGAGGAGTAGCGGCCAGGAGGGGGACACCGACGCGGTGTCCCCCTCTTCGTGCCCCCTCGCTCCTCACCCCGGAAGGCCCACCCGACGATGTACCGCCTCTTCTTCCACCTGATCTTCAAGCGCATGGACCCCGAGCAGGCCCACCACCTGGCCTTCCGCTGGATCCAGCTGGCCGTGCGCGTCCCCGTGCTGCGCACCTTCCTCGCGGCCGCCCTCGCCCCCCGCTACCGCGAGCTGCGCACCGAGGCGCTGGGGCGCCGGATGCACGGCCCCTTCGGCCTGGCCGCCGGCTTCGACAAGAACGCCGTCGCGATCGACGGGATGACCATGCTCGGCTTCGACCACGTCGAGATCGGCACGGTCACCGCCCAGCCGCAGCCCGGCAACCCCAAGAAGCGCCTGTTCCGGCTGGTGGCGGACCGCGCGCTGATCAACCGCATGGGCTTCAACAACGACGGCTCCGCGTCCGTGGCGGCCCGCCTCGCGGCCCGCCGCGCGGTCTTCCCGGCCACCGTCGGCGTCAACATCGGCAAGACCAAGGTCGTCCCGGAGGCCGAGGCCACCGCCGACTACGTCACCTCCACCGAGCGGCTCGCCCGGCACGCCGACTACCTCGTCGTCAACGTCTCCTCCCCGAACACCCCGGGGCTGCGCAACCTCCAGGCCGTCGACCACCTGCGCCCGCTGCTGACGGCCGTGCGCGAGGCCGCCGACCGCACGGTCACCGACCGCCGGGTCCCGCTGCTGGTCAAGATCGCCCCCGATCTCGCCGACGCGGACGTCGACGCGGTCGCCGACCTGGCCGTCGAGCTGGGCCTCGACGGGATCATCGCCACCAACACCACCATCGCCCGCGAGGGCCTCGGCCTGGCCTCCGACCCGGCGCTGACCGCCGAGACCGGCGGACTGTCCGGCGCGCCCGTCAAGGAGCGCTCCCTGGAGGTGCTGCGCCGCCTCTACGCCCGCGTCGGCGACCGGATCACCCTCATCGGGGTGGGCGGCATCGAGAACGCCGAGGACGCCTGGCAGCGCATCCTCGCCGGCGCCACCCTCGTCCAGGGCTACAGCGCCTTCATCTACCAGGGCCCGTTCTGGTGCCGCGCGATCCACAAGGGCCTCGCCGCCCGCCTGCGCAACAGCCCGTACGCCACCCTCGCCGACGCCGTCGGCGCCGAGCACCAGAAGGTGACCGCATGACCAGGGAAGCCTTCGGTGCGCGCCTGCGCCGCGCCATGGACGAGCGCGGCCCGCTCTGCGTCGGCATCGACCCGCACGCCTCGCTGCTGGCCGACTGGGGCCTGAACGACGACGTCGCGGGCCTGGCGCGGTTCACCCGGACCGTGGTGGAGGCGCTCGGCGAGACGGTCGCGGTCTTCAAGCCGCAGTCGGCCTTCTTCGAGCGCTTCGGCTCGCGCGGCCTGGCCGTGCTGGAGACCGCCGTCGAGGAGGCGCGCGAGCGCGGCGCCCTGGTCCTGATGGACGCCAAGCGCGGCGACATCGGCTCGACCATGGCCGCCTACGCCGAGACGTACCTGCGCCCGGACTCGCCGCTGTTCTCCGACGCGCTGACCGTCTCCCCGTACCTCGGCTACGGCTCGCTGCGCCCGGCCGTCGACCTGGCCCGCGAGAGCGGCTCCGGGCTCTTCGTCCTGGCCCTCACCTCCAACCCGGAGGGCGCCGAGGTCCAGCGCGCGGTGCGCGAGGACGGCCGCACGCTCGGCGCGACCATGCTCGGCCACCTCGCCGCCGAGAACGCCGGCGCCGAGCCGCTGGGCTCCTTCGGCGCGGTCGTCGGCGCCACGCTCGGCGATCTCTCCTCGTTCGACCTGGCGATCAACGGCCCGCTGCTCGCCCCCGGCATCGGTGCCCAGGGCGCCACCCCCGCCGACCTCCCGAAGGTCTTCGGCGACGCCGTCCGCAACGTCGTGCCGAGCGTCAGCCGGGGGGTGCTGCGGCACGGCCCGGACACCTCCGCGCTGCGCGCCGCAGCGGACCGATTCACCGACGAAGTGCGCACCGCGCTCGATTGAGACCCTTCCGACGGGGACTTTGGTCCCGAATTGTCCTGGTCAGCAGAGTCTGACCAGGACTTTTCGCTTGTTCTCGCTGACTCCGGCGCCCTCTGGCGCTAGTCTCCGACGAGAGCACTGCACGTAAGCGCGTTGCTCGTTGCTCCGCAGGTGCGGGGCGACTAGGTTCCACACCGGTCCGTATCCGACAGTTCGACATCCGAGGTGACGTAGGCGTGGCTCTTCCGCCCCTTACCCCTGAACAGCGCGCAGCCGCGCTCGAGAAGGCCGCCGCGGCTCGCCGGGAGCGCGCCGAGGTCAAGAATCGGCTCAAGCACTCCGGTGCTTCCCTCCATGAGGTCATCAAGCAGGGCCAGGAGAACGACGTCATCGGCAAGATGAAGGTCTCCGCCCTCCTGGAGTCCCTGCCGGGCGTCGGCAAGGTCCGCGCCAAGCAGATCATGGAGCGTCTCGGGATCTCCGAGAGCCGCCGTGTCCGGGGTCTTGGCTCCAACCAGATCGCGTCGCTGGAGCGCGAGTTCGGCAGCACTGCTTCCTGAATTTTCCGGCATCACCGGGAAGCTGGAATAATCGCTGCATGAGTTCTGCAGTCCCCGGGGGGACGACCCCCGCGCCCCCGGCCAGACAACCGCGACTGACCGTGCTCTCCGGCCCCTCCGGGGTCGGCAAGAGCACGGTCGTCGCGCATCTGCGCAAGGTCCACCCCGAGGTCTGGCTCTCGGTTTCGGCCACCACCCGCAAGCCGCGCCCCGGGGAGCGGCACGGCGTCCAGTACTTCTTCGTCGACGACGGAGAGTTCGACAAGCTCATCGCCAACGGTGAGCTGCTCGAATGGGCCGAATTCGCGGGCAACCGCTACGGCACCCCCCGCAAGGCGGTGCTGGACCGCCTGGAGTCCGGGGAGCCCGTCCTGCTGGAGATCGACCTGCAGGGCGCCCGCCAGGTCCGCGAGTCCATGGCGGAGGCGAACCTGGTCTTCCTGGCCCCGCCGAGCTGGGACGAGCTGGTCCGCCGGCTCACCGGCCGGGGCACGGAGGCACCGGAGGTCATCGAGCGCCGGCTGGCCGCCGCCCGGATCGAACTGGCGGCGGAGAAGGAGTTCGATGTGACGCTTGTCAACACCTCCGTCGAGGACGTCAGCCGTGAGCTGCTAGCCTTGATGCTGAATCGATCCGGAGACGAGAACACCAGCGGCTGACCGCGCAGCTCCCCGGATCGTCGAAGACTTTTGCGTCACACCCCGCTTCATCCCCCTTCGGAAGGTAGAGAGTGTCCTCTTCCATCACCGCACCCGAGGGCATCATCAACCCGCCCATTGATGAGCTTCTCGAGGCCACCGACTCGAAGTACAGCCTGGTGATCTACGCCGCCAAGCGCGCGCGCCAGATCAACGCCTACTACTCGCAGCTCGGCGAGGGCCTGCTCGAGTACGTCGGCCCGCTCGTGGACACCCACGTCCACGAGAAGCCCCTGTCGATCGCGCTGCGCGAGATCAACGCGGGCCTGCTGACCTCCGAGGCCATCGAGGGCCCGGCGCAGTAAGCAGCGGCACCTTTTTCACCCGGGGCCCGGCGGAGCTCCCCCAGCCAACGCTGGGAGGGGCCCCCAGCCGGGCCCTTGGTGTGTCATAGGGGCATACGTAGGGAACTAGGCCCGGGGAGCGGCGAAGCGATGGACAGGCGTGAGCGGGAGCGGCCCAGGGTCGTCCTGGGGGTGAGCGGCGGGATCGCCGCCTACAAGGCGTGTGAACTGCTGCGACGGCTGACCGAGTCCGGTCATGACGTACGGGTCGTGCCGACCGCCTCGGCGCTGCACTTCGTCGGCGAGGCGACCTGGTCGGCGCTGTCCGGCAACCCGGCCGGCACCGAGGTCTGGGAGTCCGTCCACGAGGTCCCGCACGTCCGGATCGGCCAGGGCGCCGACCTCGTCGTGGTCGCCCCCGCCACCGCCGACCTGCTGGCCAAGGCCGCCCACGGCCTCGCCGACGACCTGCTGACCAACACCCTGCTCACCGCGCGCTGCCCGGTGGTCTTCGCCCCGGCGATGCACACCGAGATGTGGGAGCACCCCGCCACCCAGGAGAACGTCGCCACGCTGCGCCGCCGCGGCGCCCTCGTCATCGACCCGGCGGTCGGCCGGCTGACCGGCTCCGACACCGGCAAGGGCCGCTTTCCCGACCCGGCCGAGATCTTCGCGTTCTGCCGCCGGGTGCTGGCCCGCGGCGCCCGGGCGGCGGAGCAGGACCTCGCCGGCCGCCATGTCGTGGTCAGCGCGGGCGGCACCCGTGAGCCGCTGGACCCCGTCCGCTACCTGGGCAACCGCTCCTCCGGCAAGCAGGGCTACGCGCTCGCCCGTACGGCCGCGGCCCGCGGTGCCCGGGTCACGCTGGTCGCCGGCAACACCGAGCTGCCCGATCCGGCAGGGGTGGACGTGCTGCACATCGGCACCGCCCGGCAGCTCCACGAGGCGGTCCTGAAGGCCGCCGCGGACGCCGACGCGGTGGTCATGGCCGCCGCCGTCGCCGATTTCCGGCCCGCCGTCTACACCACCGGCAAGATCAAGAAGGTCGAGGGCCGGGAACCGGAACCGGTCGCTCTGGTGAGGAATCCGGACATTCTCGCGGAGCTCTCCGCCGAGCGGGCCCGCTCCGGCCAGCTCGTGGTCGGCTTCGCCGCGGAGACCGACGACGTGCTCGCCAACGGGCGCGCCAAGCTCGCCCGCAAGGGGTGTGACCTGCTGGTCGTCAACGAGGTGGGGGAGCACAAGGCCTTCGGTTCGGCGGAGAACGAGGCGGTGATCCTGGCGGACGACGGAACCGAGACCCCGGTCCCGTACGGCCCCAAGGAGGACCTGGCCGACACCCTCTGGGACCTTGTCGCCCCGCGTCTGGCCGAGACTCGCCCCTGATCTGTCCACAGGGGGCCCGTGCTCACTCCAGCAGCCCCCTAAAATCCGCCATGTCCCCTTGACCCGGCCCATGCTCAAGGTGATCGTCCTACTGAGAGCCGTGGTGTCCCAGGTCACGGGGGGTCCATAAATCGAGACCGCGTGCCCGAACACCGCACACGACCGATAAACTGGCGAGCGGATCGGGCCGAGCGCAGCTCTCGGCCCCTCCGCCAATGATCAGCCAGCAGCCGCTGCAACCCCAGGGAGCGATGTGTCCCGCCGCCTCTTCACCTCGGAGTCCGTCACCGAGGGCCACCCCGACAAGATCGCTGACCAGATCAGCGACACCATTCTCGACGCGCTCCTCAAGGAGGACCCGACCTCCCGGGTCGCCGTGGAGACGTTGATCACCACCGGCCTGGTGCATGTGGCCGGCGAGGTGACGACGAAGGCGTACGCCGACATCCCCAACCTCGTCCGCAACAAGATCCTGGACATCGGGTACGACTCGTCCAAGAAGGGCTTCGACGGCGCCTCCTGCGGCGTCTCGGTGTCCATCGGCGCGCAGTCCCCGGACATCGCCCAGGGTGTCGACACCGCGTACGAGAACCGTGTCGAGGGCGACGACGACGAGCTGGACCGGCAGGGCGCGGGCGACCAGGGCCTGATGTTCGGCTACGCCTGCGACGAGACCCCGGAGCTGATGCCGCTCCCGATCAACCTCGCGCACCGCCTGTCCAAGCGCCTGTCCGAGGTCCGCAAGAACGGCACCATCCCCTACCTCCGCCCCGACGGCAAGACCCAGGTCACCATCGAGTACGACGGTCACAAGGCCGTCCGCCTCGACACTGTCGTGGTCTCCTCGCAGCACGCCAGCGACATCGACCTCGACTCGCTGCTCGCGCCCGACATCCGCGAGTTCGTCGTCGAGCACGTCCTGAACCAGCTCGTCGAGGACGGCATCAAGCTGGACACCGACGGCTACCGGCTGCTGGTCAACCCGACCGGCCGCTTCGAGATCGGCGGCCCGATGGGCGACGCCGGCCTCACCGGCCGCAAGATCATCATCGACACCTACGGCGGCATGGCCCGCCACGGCGGCGGCGCCTTCTCCGGCAAGGACCCGTCCAAGGTCGACCGCTCGGCCGCCTACGCGATGCGCTGGGTCGCCAAGAACGTCGTCGCCGCCGGCCTCGCGGCCCGCTGCGAGGTCCAGGTCGCCTACGCCATCGGCAAGGCCGAGCCGGTCGGTCTCTTCGTCGAGACCTTCGGCACCGCGACCGTCGACACCGACAAGATCGAGCAGGCCATCGGCGAGGTCTTCGACCTCCGCCCGGCCGCCATCATCCGCGACCTCGATCTGCTCCGCCCGATCTACTCCCAGACCGCCGCCTACGGCCACTTCGGCCGTGAGCTGGAGGACTTCACCTGGGAGCGCACGGACCGCGTGGAGGCGCTGAAGAAGGCCGCGGGGCTCTGAGTCCCACCGGACGCCCGTGACATGACCACGGCCCCGGACCGCTCGGCGGTCCGGGGCCGTGGGCTGTCCACAGGCACCCCGCGCTGTCCGTGCCATCTGCTAAGACTGATGCTGTGAGCAGGGAGAACGGGCGACCGGAGGCGGGGGCGTCGGGTGCGGGCGAGCAGTTGGCCCTCATCCGGGAGGCCGTGCGGGAGACCAGGACGGAACGGGCGAAGCCGCGGACGTGGCGGGGCGCCGAGCCGGCCGCCGAGCTGCCGGTGGCCCGGGTGCTGGTCGACAAGGGGCTGGTGCACCTCGACCGGTACTTCGACTACGCGGTGCCCGCGGCGATGGACGCCGAGGCGCAGCCCGGGGTGCGGGTGCGGGTGCGGTTCGGGGCGGGGGAGAAGGGCGGCCGCCGTGAGGGCGGCAAGCTGGTCAGCGGGTTCATCGTGGAGCGGGTCGCGGAGAGCGACTACCGCGGGGTGCTCGCCCCCGTCGCGCAGGTGCTGTCGTCCGAGCGGGTGCTGACGCCCGAGCTGCTGGCCCTGTGCCGGGCGGTGGCGGACCGCTATGCCGGGACGCTCGCCGATGTGGTGCAACTGGCCGTGCCGCCGCGCCGGGCACGGGCGGAGGCCAAGCCGTCCCCCGCGCCGCTGCCGCCCAACGCGCCGCCGGAGCCCGGAAGCTGGGAGCGCTACGGAGCCGGCCCCGGGTTCCTGGCGGCGCTGACCCGCGGGGACGCGCCGCGGGCGGTGTGGACGGCGCTGCCCGGGCCGACCTGGCCGCAGGAGCTGGCGCGGGCGGCGGCCGCGACGCTGGCTGGCGGGCGCGGCGCGCTGGTGGTGGTGCCGGACGGGCGCGCCGCGGCGCGGGTGGACGCGGCGCTCGGCGAGCTGATCGGGGAGGGCCGGCATGTGCTGCTGACCGCCGACGCCGGGCCCGAGGAGCGCTACCGCCGCTGGCTGGCGGTCAGCCGGGGTGCGGTGCGCGCCGTGGTCGGGACCCGCGCCGCGATGTTCGCGCCGGTCGCCGACCTGGGCCTGGTCGCCCTGTGGGACGACGGCGACGCCAGCCACAGCGACCCGCACGCACCCCAGCCGCACGCCCGTGAGGTCCTCGTCCAGCGATCGGTCAATGAGCGCGCCGGCTGCCTGCTGGGCGGGCTGAGCTGCACGGTCGAGGCGGCCCAGCTGGTCGAGACGGGCTGGGCGCGCCCGCTGACCGCCGAGCGTGCCACGGTGCGGGCCGCGGCGCCCCTGGTGCGTACGGTCGGCGACGGCGACGAGGCGCGGGACGCCGCCGCGCGCGCCGCCCGGCTGCCGACGATGGCCTGGCAGGTGGTGCGCGAGGGACTCCGGAGCGGACCGGTGCTCGTCCAGGTCCCGCGCCGCGGCTATGCGCCCCGGCTGGCCTGCGAACGCTGCCGTACCCCCGCGCGCTGCCGGGCCTGCGCGGGCCCGCTGGAGTCGCAGGACAGGGGCGAGCTGGCCTGCGGGTGGTGCGGGCGGCCCGAGGGGGACTGGCACTGCGCCGAGTGCGGCGGTGCGCGGCTGCGGGCCCAGGTCGTGGGGGCGCGGCGGACGGCCGAGGAGCTGGGCCGGGTGTTCCCGTCGGTCCCGGTGCGCACCTCCGGGCGTGATCATGTGCTGTCCTCGGTCCCGGGCGCTCCCGCGCTCGTGGTGAGCACGCCCGGCGCGGAGCCGGTCGCCGAGGACGGCGGATACGCGGCGGCGCTGCTGCTGGACGGCTGGGCGCTGCTGGGGCGGCCGGACCTCCGGGCGGGGGAGGAGGCGCTGCGCCGCTGGCTGGGCGCCGCCGCCCTGGTCCGCGGTCAGGCGGAGGGCGGCACCGTCGCGGTGATCGCGGAGCCGACGCTGCGGCCGGTCCAGGCGCTGGTGCGCTGGGATCCGGCCGGCCATGCGGTCCGCGAGCTGGCCGAGCGAGCCGAGCTGGGGTTCCCCCCGGTGTCGCGGATGGCCTCCGTCGCCGGCCGCCCGGAGGATGTCGCCGAGCTGCTGCGGGACGCCGAACTCCCCGTGGAGGCCGAGGTGTTGGGGCCTGTCCCGCTGCCGGTGACGGACCCCTCGCGTCCGCGTCGGCCGGGCGATCCCCCGCCGGGCGAGCAGTGGGAACGCGCACTGGTCCGGGTCCGCCCCGGCCAGGGCGCCGCCCTCGCCGCGGCACTCAAAGCCGCCCGTGCGGCCCGGCTGGTCAAGCGGGAGGGCGAGGCGGTCCGGGTACGGATCGACCCGCCCGATCTGGGGTGAGGGCCCGGCGGGCGGGCCCGGGGCGGCCCCTGCGCGGGCGTCCCGACGGGGAGTTCGCCGGATCGCGGCTCGGCAGGCGCCGACGCCCGCCCGGGCCATCGCGCCGTTGCGCGGGTGGCGCCCGCTACGCGTGATGGCACAGCCCCGGACATGGCGCCGCCCCGGGACCGGGGGCGGCCGGTGGTCCCGGGGCGTCGGCGCGTGGTGGTGCGGGGGAGCGGAGGGGGTTCGGTGCCGGGGCGGTTCAGCCGTTGCGGGGGCCGGGGAAGGCGCCGGGGCGGGCGGCCGATTCGTCGCGGGAGACCGCGGAGGGCTGGGCGGGCATGGAGCGGGCGGCCGGGACGGAAGGGGAGCCGGGCAGGCCCGCGGCCACGGTCACCGTGCGGGTCGCGGCCGCATCGGCCGAACGCACCGTCGGCTCACCGCCGTTGGTCTCCGCGGAGTTCTGGGCGGCGGCCCTGCGGGCTCCGTAACGGCGGTGCACCGCCTGCTTGGTGACGCCGAGCGCCGAGCCCACCGCGTCCCAGGAGAACCCCAGCGACCGGTCGAAGTCGACCGCGGCCGTGACGAGCGTTTCGACGCTGTCCCGCAGTTCCTGTGCGAGGCGCACCGTCGGGGCGGGGGCGCGTCCGTAGACGACGAAGCCCGCGGAGGGGCCGGTGCGCCGCGGCCGGTAGACGTTGCCGAGCTGAGCGGTCAGCGTGCGCAATGCGTCCACCTGCCGGCGCACCCGTTCGATGTCCCGCACCAGGAGATGCAGGCTGGCGCGCGCCTGGGCGTCGTGGGTTGCGTGGTCGGCCATGAGCAAGCCTCTCGAACCGGCGTGGAAAAGGAAGAGTGAAAGCGGGCGGGCCGAAACAGCGGCCCGGTCCGGGTCAATGCTGTTTGACCAACGCGACAGCAGCGGCTCTGGTCACGGTATGGGGGCGTGCGGGCTCCCGTACGAGGCGCGGGAAATCGTGTACGCCCCCTGGATCCACGGCCCACGGCCTGTGACGGGACCCATAGACTGGTGTGTCGTTCCGCTGCGTGTGAGAGGTAGTTCGCCACCCATGAGGCTTGTCTTCGCCGGCACCCCCGAGGTCGCCGTACCCGCCCTCGATGCCCTGATCGCCTCGGACCGGCACGAGGTCGTGGCCGTCGTCACCCGGCCCGACGCGCCCGCGGGGCGCGGCCGGAGGCTGGTCGCCAGCCCCGTCGCGGAGCGCGCGGAGGAGGCGGGCATCGAGGTGCTCAAGCCCGTCAAGCCGCGCGACGAGGACTTCCTGGCCCGGCTGCGGGAGATCGCGCCGGACTGCTGCCCGGTGGTCGCCTACGGAGCGCTGCTGCCGAAGGCCGCGCTCGACATCCCCGCCAAGGGGTGGGTCAACCTGCACTTCTCGCTGCTGCCCGCGTGGCGGGGCGCGGCGCCCGTGCAGCACGCGGTGCTGGCGGGCGACGAGGTGACCGGTGCCTCGACGTTCCAGATCGAGACCGGACTGGACTCCGGCCCGGTCTTCGGGGTGCTGACCGAGCAGGTCCGGCCGACGGACACCAGCGGCGATCTGCTCACCCGGCTGGCGTTCGCCGGCTCCGGGCTGCTCGTGGCGACGATGGACGGCATCGAGGACGGCACGCTGGAGGCGGTGCCGCAGCCGGCCGAGGGCATCACGCTCGCGCCGAAGATCGAGGTCGAGGACGCCAAGGTGGACTGGGCGGCGCCCGCGCTGCGGGTCGACCGGGTGATCCGCGGCTGCGCGCCCGCGCCCGGGGCCTGGACGGTGTTCCGCGGCGAGCGCCTCAAGCTGATGGCGGCCGTGCTCGCCGCCGGGCACACCGAGCCCGCCCTCGCGCCCGGCGAACTCGCCGTCACGAAGAAGGCCGTGTACGCCGGCACCGGCAGCCATCCCGTCGAGCTCGTCTGGGTCCAGCCGCAGGGCAAGAAGCCGATGAAGGCGGCGGACTGGGCGCGCGGGGTGCGCATCGAGGGCGGGGAGCGGCTGGGGGACTGACCCCGGCGTCCGCCGGCGGGACGCGGCAGCCGCCGTCCTCGGCGGCCCCGGTCCCGGCCCGGCCTCCCCGCGTCCTCCGGTCGAGGGTCCGCGTAGGCTGGGACGGACCTCTCATCTCGTATCCGGAGCACCTTTTCTGTGAGCCAGCAGCCGCGTCGCCGTCCCAGCAAGCCCTACCGCCGCCCGCAGAAGGACCCGGTCAGGATCCTGGCGTTCGAGGCGTTGCGGGCCGTCGACGAGCGGGACGCCTACGCGAACCTCGTGCTGCCGCCGCTGCTGCGCAAGGCGCGCGAGGGCGGCGACTTCGACGCCCGTGACGCGGCGCTGGCGACCGAGCTGGTCTACGGCTCGCTGCGGTGGCAGGGCACCTACGACGCGATCATCGCGCGGTGCGTGGACCGGCCGCTGCGGGAGGTGGACCCGCCGGTTCTGGACGTGCTGACCCTCGGCGCGCACCAGTTGCTCGGCACCCGCATCCCCCCGCACGCGGCGGTGAGCGCCAGCGTCGAGCTGGCGCGGGTGGTGCTGGGCGACGGGCGGGCGAAGTTCGTCAACGCGGTGCTGCGCAAGATCACCGCGCATGACCTGGACGGCTGGCTGGAGCGGGTCGCCCCCGAGTACGACGAGGATCCCGAGGACCACCTCGGCATCGTGCACGCCCACCCCCGCTGGATCGTCTCGGCGCTGTGGGACGCGCTCGGCGGGGGCCGGGCCGGCATCGAGGACCTGCTGGAGGCGGACAACGAACGCCCCGAGGTGACCCTGGTGGCCCGGCCCGGCCGGAGCACCGCCGAGGAACTGGTGGCCGCGGCCGGCGGCGAGGAGAGCACGCTCCCCGGGCGCTGGTCGCCGTTCGCGGTGCGGCTCGTGGAGGGCGGTGAGCCGGGCGCCCTGGACCCGGTCCGCGAAGGGCGCGCCGGGGTGCAGGACGAGGGCAGTCAGCTCGTCGCCCTCGCGCTGGCGAACGCGCCCGTCGAGGGCACCGACCGCGCCTGGCTCGACGGCTGCGCGGGCCCCGGCGGCAAGGCGGCGCTGCTGGCGGCGCTCGCGGCCGAGCGCGGTGCCGCCCTGCTGGCGTCGGAGAAGCAGCCGCACCGCGCACGCCTGGTGGCGCGGGCGCTCGACGGCAACCCGGGCCCGTACGCGGTCATCGCCGCCGACGGCACCCGCCCGGCCTGGCGGCCCGGCTCCTTCGACCGGGTGCTGGTGGACGTGCCCTGCACCGGCCTCGGCGCGCTGCGCCGCCGCCCCGAGGCGCGCTGGCGCCGCCGCCCCGAGGACCTGGACGGCTTCGCCCCGCTCCAGCGCGAACTCCTGCGCCAGGCCCTCGCGGCCGTACGCGTCGGTGGCGTCGTCGGCTATGCGACCTGCTCCCCGCACCCGGCCGAGACCCGGGCGGTGGTGGACGACGTCCTCAAGGCCCGCGGCGGCGAGCCGGTCCAGGTGGAGTGGGTGGACGCCCGCCCCCTGATGCCCGGCGTCCCCGCCCTCGGCGACGGCCCCGACGTCCAGCTCTGGCCCCACCTGCACGGCACCGACGCGATGTACCTGGCCCTGCTGCGGCGGACGGGCTGAGGGAGAGCCGCCGTCCGCCGCGGGCCGGGGCCGGCCACGCGATCGGCCCGCCGCGCCACCTGAACACGGCCCGGCTGGCCGGGAGTTGACATCCGGTCCGGGTTCGGGGCCTCGGCCGGCCGTGCGCAGGGTGCCGGACGAGGCCCCGGCCGGCGGGCGGCCACGCGGGCCCGGCCCGCAGCCCGCCGGCTCCTCCCTCGGCCCCGCCTCCACGCCTCCCGTACCGATTCCGCTCCCGTCCCCCCTCCGCCCGTCCCCGCCGCTCGCGCCATACTGGGGGCATGGCCTTGATCAATCCCAGCATCCTGTCCGCAGACTTCGCCCGCCTCGCCGAGGAGGCACGCGCCGTCGAGGGCGCCGACTGGCTGCACGTCGACGTCATGGACAACCACTTCGTCCCGAACCTCACCCTCGGTGTGCCGGTGGTCGAGTCGCTGAGCAAGGCGACGGACACCCCGCTCGACCTGCATCTGATGATCGAGGACCCGGACCGCTGGGCGCCGCAGTACATCGAGGCGGGGGCCGGGTCGGTGACCTTTCACGTGGAGGCGGCGGCCGCGCCGGTGCGGCTGGCGCGGGAGATCCGGGCCAAGGGCGCACGGGCGTCGATGGCGCTGAAGCCGGCCACGCCGATCGAGCCGTACGAGGACCTGCTCCCCGAACTCGACATGCTGCTGATCATGACCGTGGAGCCCGGCTTCGGCGGCCAGGCGTTCCTGGACATCATGCTGCCGAAGATCCGTCGCACCCGTGAACTGATCTCCCGGCACGGCCTGCAGCTGGCGCTGCAGGTGGACGGCGGGGTCTCGGCGGCCACCATCGAGCGGTGCGCGGAGGCGGGCGCCGACGTGTTCGTGGCGGGCTCCGCGGTGTACGGCGCGGATGACCCGGCCAAGGCCGTCCGTGACCTGCGGGAGAAGGCCGAGGCGGCGACCGCGGCGGCGGGCTGGGGCTGCGCGCACTGAGCGCGGACGGCGGGAACCGGCGGCCCGATGGATTCACGCCAGGGAAATCCGGGTGTGACGCAGGCCGCGCCGCCCGTTGTGCGGGGCGCCACCGAGCGTTCACGAGGGTCGGGGCGGTCGTGGTCCCCGTTGCCGCCGGGTTTCTGAAAGGATGAGCAAAGACTCGATCACATGCGCAAAAGGGGAGAATTTCGTGGTAGCCAGCCGCCCACAGTCCGGAATGGGCCCTGCCGAGCTGGTGCAGGCCGCGGCCATGGCCCGCCGTTTCTATCTTGAGGGCAAGTCGAAGATCCAGATCGCGGAGGAATTCGGCGTCAGCCGGTTCAAGGTCGCGCGCGTGCTGGAGACCGCCCTGGAACGTGATCTTGTGCGGATCGAGATCCGGGTGCCCTCCGAGCTGGACGCCGAACGCTCCGACGCCCTGCGGGCCCGCTACGGCCTGCGGCACGCGGTGGTCGTCGAGTCGCCCGCGGACGCTCCCCCCGCCTTCGGCGGCCAGACCCCGCCCGAGGACGCCGCCGATCCGGAGAACCTCGGCGAGGTCGCGGCCGATCTGCTCGGCGAACTGGTCACCGAGGGCGATGTGCTCGGACTGGCCTGGGGCCGGTCGACGATTCACATGGCGGCCGCGCTGCACCGCCTCCCGCCGTGCACCGTCGTGCAGTTGACCGGGGTGTACGACGCGGGCACCGCCGACCGCGGCTCGGTCGAGGCGGTGCGCCGTGCGGCCGACGTCTCCGGCGGCGAGGCGCACCCGATCTACGCGCCGATGCTGCTGCCGGACTCGGCGACCGCCGAGGCGCTGCGCCGCCAGACCGGCATCGCCCGCGCGTTCGACTACTTCGACAAGGTCACCGTCGCCTGCGTCTCCATCGGCTCCTGGGAGCCCGGCGTCTCGACGGTCTACGACATGCTGTCGGAGCAGGAGCGGGAGCACTACGCCTCGCTGGGCGCGGCCGCCGAGATGTCGGCGCACCTCTTCGACACCCAGGGCCGCCGGATCGGCCGGGACCTCGGCGAGCGCTGCATCACCGTCGAGGCGGACCGGCTCCGCCGGATCCCCGAGGTCGTCGCCATCGCCGGCGGCCGGCGCAAGGCCGACGCGATCGGCGCCGTGCTGCGCTCCGGGCTGGTGACGAGCCTGGTCACCGACACCGCCGCGGCCGACCACCTGCTGCTGGAGACCGGCCCGGGTCCGCGCCCCGCACTGGACCGGGCGGACCCTGACGGGGCGTGACCCCCGCCGGCCGCGACCCCGCGCGGCCGCCGCGCGCACCCGCCGAGCCGCCTCGTCCCGGCCACCCCTGGCGCGGTACCGACGAGCAGCCCGCGCGGCCCTGTGACAGCATCGGCGCATGGTGATCCGCTCCGCCCCGCGCCGTGCTGCCGCCGTCCTCGGCGCGCTGCTCGCCGGGCTGCTCCTCGTGCTGGCCGGGTGTGCCACAGGCGGTGGCGCGGGCGGGAGTTCGTCCGCCGCGCCGCGGTCCGGTGCCACGGCCGTCGCCGGTGCCCCGAGCCGCTCCGGCGTGCCGGACTGGGCGCGCGGCATGCCGGCCGTCCCGGCCGGCGCGCTGCCCCCGCAGGCGCGGCACACCCTCCGGCTGATCGACGCCGGCGGTCCCTTCCCGTACCCGCAGGACGGGACCGTCTTCGCCAACCGTGAGCGGCTGCTGCCCCGTCAGCCGCGTGGTCACTACCACGAGTACACGGTGCCCACGCCCGGTTCGCCGGACCGCGGGGCCCGCCGGCTCGTCACCGGCCGGAGCCATGAGACGTACTACACCGACGACCACTACCGGACCTTCAAGGCGGTGCTCCGATGACGGGTTCAGTGCCCCGGCCGCTCGCGGCGGTGCTCGACGGCAGTACGCCCGCGGGGGTGCTGCCCTGGCCCGCGGAACGCTCGGTGGCCCAGGCGCTGGCCGCCGCGCGGGACGCCGGCTGGACCGGCGCGTCCCTGGATCTGGAGGGGGTCGCGGACAAGGCCGCCTTCATGGACCGGTGCGCCCGCGCCCTGCGGCTGCCGGACTGGTTCGGCCGCAACTGGGACGCGCTCGCCGACTGCCTGACCGATCTGTCCTGGTGCCCGGCCGGCCGCGGCCGGCTGCTCGTGGTGACGGGCTGGCAGGGCTACGCGGCCGCGGCGCCGGACGAGTGGAGCGTCGTCGAGGGCGTACTGGCCGACGCGGTGGGCTACTGGCGCGACACGGACACCGGCCTGGCCGTGATCATGGCCAGGGGGCGGGACCGGCAGGGCGTCTAGGGCCCGACCCGGCGGCGGTGCACCGGGCCTGACCGGCGGCGATGCGGCGCGGCCCCGTCGGGGCGGCCCGAGACCCCCGTCCCGGGACGGCCCGCCCCGCCGCCGAGGCAGGTTTGGCGGATCGCACACACGGCCGGGGGGATGGCTCGGATTATCACATGAGCCCTGGTCAGGGCCCGTATCCTGGCCGTATGCGATTCCTCAATCCGAAGAACGGCGCGCTCGAAGAGAGTTCTTCGGTGCCCTACGACCTGACCTACGACGATGTGTTCATGGTCCCCGGCCGTTCCGCCGTGGGCTCCCGCCAGGGAGTGGACCTCTCCTCCCACGACGGGACCGGTACCACCATCCCGCTCGTGGTCGCCAACATGACGGCGATCGCCGGCCGCCGGATGGCCGAGACCGTCGCCCGTCGTGGTGGCCTGGTCGTCATTCCGCAGGACATCCCGCTCGACGTCGTCACCGACGTCGTCACCTGGATCAAGCGCCGCCACCTGGTCCTGGACACCCCGATCGTGCTGTCCCCGGTCGCGACCGTCGCCGACGCCCTGGCCCTGCTGCCCAAGCGGGCGCACGGCGCGGGCATCGTCGTCGAGGGCGGCCGCCCGGTCGGCGTGGTCACCGAGCACGACCTGGCCGGTGTGGACCGCTTCACCCAGGTGGCCGAGGTCATGTCCAGGGACCTGCTGGTCCTGGACGCGGACATCGACCCGCGCGAAGCCTTCAACCGCCTCGACGCCGCCAACCGCAAGCTCGCGCCCGCGGTCGACGCGGACGGCATGCTGGTCGGCATCCTCACCCGCAAGGGCGCGCTCCGCGCCACCCTGTACACCCCCGCCACGGACGCCGACGGCAAGCTGCGGATCGCGGCCGCCGTCGGTATCAACGGCGATGTGGCCGGGCGGGCCAAGGCGCTGCTGGAGGCCGGCGTGGACACGCTCGTCGTGGACACCGCGCACGGCCACCAGGAGTCGATGATCAACGCGATCAGGGCGGTCCGCGGGCTGGACCCGCAGGTCCCGATCGTGGCCGGCAACGTCGTCGCCGCCGAGGGTGTCCGGGACCTGATCGAGGCCGGCGCGGACATCATCAAGGTCGGCGTCGGACCGGGCGCGATGTGCACCACCCGGATGATGACCGGCGTGGGCCGGCCGCAGTTCTCCGCGGTCCTGGAGTGCGCCGCCGAGGCGAAGAAGTTCGGCAAGCACGTCTGGGCCGACGGCGGGGTGCGCCACCCCCGCGACGTCGCGATGGCGCTGGCCGCCGGCGCCTCCAACGTCATGATCGGCTCCTGGTTCGCCGGCACCCTGGAGTCGCCCGGTGACCTCCAGCACACCGCCGACGGCCGGCCGTACAAGGAGAGCTTCGGCATGGCCTCCGCGCGTGCGGTGCGCAACCGGACGAGCGACGAGTCGGCCTACGACCGGGCCCGCAAGGGTCTCTTCGAGGAGGGCATCTCCACCTCGCGGATGTTCGTCGACCAGGCGCGGCCGGGCGTCGAGGACCTGATCGACACGATCATCGCGGGTGTCCGCAGCTCCTGCACCTACGCGGGCGCCGGCTCCCTGGCGGAGTTCGCCGACAAGGCCGTGGTCGGGGTGCAGAGCGCCGCCGGCTACGCCGAGGGCAAGCCGCTGCACGACAGCTGGAACTGACCCGCCACGGGGCGTGACGCCCCGCCCGGGACCGCAGCTCACCGGCCCCGCACCCCCTCGGGTGCGGGGCCGGCCGCGTTTCCGGAACCCGGGCCCCCGGTCCGTCCCACGCCGTCGGAACACGTACGATCGGACCTTGGCGCGCAACGAACGGCCGCCCACCGCGCCGGTGCGCAATGATCCTTCGCTGTTGCGCAAGGAAGCTGCATTACGGCAGGTCAGCGGCGGGCCGTAAGGTCAAGCGCTGTACGTGGAGTGACGGAGTCCGTCTGCTCGGCGGTCTCCTGCTGCGGGGTGCTCCGGCATGCCCGTGTTCCGACCGCTGCCGGTCGCCGTCCTCCGTACGCCATCCGATCGGCAGCGATGAAGGAGCCACCCCAGTGTTGGAGTACGGCGCATCCCCACCCGCAGGGGACAGCGACCCCCGACCGCCCTCCCCCGGAGGGCTCGGCACCCGGTTGATGCGGCGCAAGCCCGTCGAGCGGCTGGTCGCCGAGGGCGGCAAGGGCGAGGGGGGCACGCTCCGCCGCTCGATGGGACTGTGGCAGCTGACCATGATCAGCATCGGTGCCACGCTCGGCACCGGCATCTTCGTGGTCCTCGGTGAGGCCGTGCCGGACGCCGGTCCCGCGGTCATCATCTCCTTCGTCATCGCGGGCGTCACCGCCCTGTTCTCCGCGCTGTCCTACGCGGAGCTGGCCGGCACCATCCCGGTCTCCGGATCGTCGTACTCCTACGCGTACGCCACCCTCGGCGAGCTGGTCGCCTGGGTCTGCGGCTGGTGCCTGATCCTGGAGTACGGCGTCTCGGTCGCCGCCGTCGCCGTCGGCTGGGGCCAGTACCTCAACGAACTGCTCGACGGCACGCTCGGCATCACCATCCCGGACGCGCTGTCCCAGCCGCCCGGTGACGGTGGCGTCTTCAACCTGCCGGCCCTGCTGGTCGTGCTGCTGGCGATGGTCTTCCTGCTCGGCGGGGCCAAGGAGAGCGCCCGCGCCAACACGATCATGGTCGTCGTCAAGATCATCGCCCTGCTGCTGTTCTGTGGTGTGGCCGTGCAGGGCGTGCGCTCCGGCAACTACGCGAACTTCATGCCGATGGGCATGGCGGGCGTCAGCGCCGCCGGCGCCACCCTGTTCTTCTCGTACATCGGATTCGACGCCGCCTCCACCGCGGGCGAGGAGGCCAAGAACCCGCAGCGCGACATGCCGCGCGCGATCATGCTCTCGCTGGTGATCGTCACCGCGCTGTACTGCCTGGTCGCGGCCATCGCCGTGGGCGCGATGCCCTGGCAGAAGTTCGAGGGCTCGGAGGCCGCGCTCGCCGGGATCATGAAGAGCGTCAGCGGCCAGAGCTTCTGGGCCGTGCTGCTCGCCTTCGGCGCGGTCATCGCCATCGCCAGCGTCGTGCTGACCGTGCTCTACGGCCAGACCCGCATCCTCTTCGCGATGTCCCGGGACGGGCTGGTGCCCAAGGTGTTCGCCAAGGTGCACCCGAAGAGCGGTGCGCCCCGCGCCAACACCGTGATCGTCTCGCTGTTCTGCGGGATCCTCGCCGCCGCGGTGCCGCTCGGCCAGCTGGCCGACGCCACCAGCATCGGCACGCTGTTCGCCTTCGCACTGGTCAACATCGCCGTGATCGTGCTGCGCCGCACCCGGCCCGATATGCCGCGCAGCTTCCGCACCCCGCTCTCGCCGCTCTTCCCGGCGATCGGCTTCCTGCTGTGCCTCTACATGATGGGCAGCCTCGGCGCCGTGACCTGGGTGGTCTTCGGTGTCTGGATGGTCGTGGGCCTTGTGGTCTACTTCGGTTACGGCTTGCGCCGCTCCCGATTGGCCACCGCAGAGAAGTGATCCACCCGCAGTGCGACTGAACGATCTCGACGAACGCATCGTCCACGCCCTCGCCGAGGACGCCCGCCGCAGCTATGCCGACATCGGCCAGGAGGTCGGGCTCTCCGCGCCGGCCGTCAAGCGCCGGGTGGACCGGCTGCGGGCCGACGGCGCGATCACCGGTTTCACGGTCCGCGTCGACCCGGCCGCGCTCGGCTGGGAGACCGAGGGCTTCATCGAGATCTACTGCCGCCGCAACACCTCGCCCGAGGCGATCCACCGCGGCCTGTCGCGCTACCCGGAAGTGGCGTCCGCCTCCACCGTCACCGGTGAGGCGGACGCCGTCGTCCAGGTCTTCGCCTCCGACATGCGGCACTTCGAGCGGGTCCTGGAGCGGATCGCGGGCGAACCGTTCGTGGAGCGGACCAAGTCCGTCCTGGTGCTCTCCCCGCTGCTGCGGCGGTTCAGCTCGGGGGCGCCGGGCTAGCCAGGGGGTGCCGCGGCCCCGGTGACCATCATGGCCACGGCCGCGCCGGCCCCCCGCGAAGGGCCCCGCGGGCCGGGATCCGCACCGATCGGCAGGCCACCCCGGAACAGGGCGCAACGAATCACCGCACAGTCGTGTGAACGCGCAATGAATCGTCCATCGGCGCGCAATGGTGGCGCCTTGTCCGGGATCGTCGGCGGACCGTACCGTCAATGCGTCCACCCGCACCGTCCTCGCCGAGGGGTCCCATGACGTCGCTGCACACCGCCCTGCTCCAGAGTTCGGGCCGGCCCGGCGATGTCGCGCACAACCTGCGGGTCCTCGCCGACGCGGCCCGCGAGGCCGCGGCGACCGGCGCCGGGCTGCTGGCCTGCCCCGAGCTGTTCCTCACCGGCTACGCCATCGGCGCCGACGTCCACCGGCTCGCCGAGACCGCCGACGGCGCGAGCGCACGGGCCATCGGGAAGATCGCCGCCGAGCACGGCGTCGCGGTGCTCTACGGCTACCCCGAGCGCGCCGCGCAGGACGAGACCGACAGCACCGCCGTCTACAACTCGGCGCAGCTCATCGGCCCGGACGGCGAGCGCCTCGCGAACTACCGCAAGACCCACCTCTTCGGCTGCTTCGAGCACGAGTGGTTCACCCCGGGGGAGCGGGCCGTCGTCCAGGCCGACCTGGCCGGGCTCCGGATCGGCCTGCTGATCTGCTACGACGTGGAGTTCCCGGAGAACGTCCGGGCCCACGCGCTGGCCGGCACCGATCTGCTGCTGGTGCCCACCGCCCAGATGCACCCCTTCCAGTTCGTCGCCGAATCCGTCGTCCCGGTCCGCGCCTTCGAGAACCAGCTGTACGTCGCGTACATCAACCGGGTCGGCGCGGAGGGCGAGTTCGAGTTCGTCGGCCTCAGCTGCCTGGCCGGCCCGGACGGTGTCGTCCGCACCCGTGCCGGCCGCGCCGAACAGCTGGTGCGCGCCGAGGTCGACCCCGCCTTCCTGAAGCAGTCCCGTGCGGACAACCCCTATCTGCACGACCGCCGGCCGGAGCTGTACGGCCCGCTGACCTGAACCCGCCCCTCCCCTCCCCCCTCGATCCGCCGCAGGCCGGCCCGCGCCGGCCTGTCCGCTGTGCCCTGTCTGCAAGGAGTCCGCCCCCATGACGTCCACGGTGCCCACCGCCGCCCACCACGCGGATGCCCAGCCGCCCATCACCATGTTCGGCCCGGACTTCCCGTACGCCTACGACGACTTCCTCGCGCACCCGGCGGGCCTCGGCCAGGTCCCGGCGACCGAGCACGGCAAGGAGGTCGCGGTCATCGGCGGCGGCCTCTCCGGCATCGTCACCGCCTACGAACTGATGAAGATGGGCCTCAAGCCCGTCGTCTACGAGGCGGATCAGATAGGCGGCCGGCTGCGGACCGTCGGCTTCGACGGCACCCCGGCCGACGCCGCGGGCCTGACCGCCGAGATGGGCGCGATGCGCTTCCCGCCGTCCTCGACGGCGCTCCAGCACTACATCGACCTGGTGGACCTGAAGACCACGCCGTTCCCCAACCCGCTGGCGGCGGACACCCCCTCGACCGTCGTCGACCTCAAGGGCGAGTCGCACTACGCCCGCACCGTCGACGACCTCCCCGAGGTCTACCACCAGGTCATGGACGCCTGGAACGCCTGCCTGGAGGAGGGCGCGGACTTCTCCGACATGAACCGGGCGATCCGCGAGCGGGACGTCCCGCGCATCCGCGAGATCTGGTCCCGGCTCGTCGAGAAGCTCGACAACCAGACCTTCTACGGCTACCTCTGCGACTCGACGGCCTTCAAGTCCTTCCGTCACCGCGAGATCTTCGGCCAGGTCGGCTTCGGCACCGGCGGCTGGGACACCGACTTCCCCAACTCCATCCTGGAGATCCTCCGGGTCGTCTACACCGAGGCCGACGACCACCACCGCGGCATCGTCGGCGGCAGCCAGCAGCTGCCGCTGCGCCTGTGGGAGCGCGAGCCCGCCAAGATCGTGCACTGGGCGCCGGGCACCTCGCTGTCGTCGCTGCACGACGGGACGCCGCGGCCCGCGGTCACCCGCCTGCACCGCACCGCGGGCAACCACGTCACGGTGACCGACGCCGACGGCGACATCCGCACCTACGAGGCCGCCGTCTTCACCGCTCAGTCCTGGATGCTGCTGAGCAAGATCGACTGCGATGACGCGCTGTTCCCCATCGACCACTGGACGGCGATGGAGCGCACCCACTACATGGAGTCCAGCAAGCTCTTCGTGCCCGTCGACCGGCCGTTCTGGCTCGACAAGGACGAGGACACCGGCCGCGACACCATGTCGATGACGCTGACCGACCGGATGACCCGCGGCACCTACCTGCTCGACAACGGCCCCGACGAGCCCGCCGTCATCTGCCTCTCCTACACCTGGTGCGACGACAGCCTCAAGTGGCTGCCGCTGGACGCCAACGAGCGGATGGAGGTCATGCTGAAGTCGCTGTCGGAGATCTATCCGAAGGTCGACATCCGCAAGCACATCATCGGCAACCCGGTCACCGTCTCCTGGGAGAACGAGCCCTACTTCATGGGCGCCTTCAAGGCGAACCTGCCCGGCCACTACCGCTACCAGCGGCGCCTGTTCACCCACTTCATGCAGGACCGCCTCCCCGAGGACAAGCGGGGCCTGTTCCTCGCGGGCGACGACATCTCCTGGACCGCGGGCTGGGCCGAGGGCGCCGTGCAGACCGCGCTGAACGCGGTGTGGGGCGTGATGCACCAGTTCGGCGGCGCGACCGACCCCACGAACCCGGGCCCGGGCGACGTCTACGACGAGATCGCACCGGTCGAACTGCCCGAGGACTGACGCGCGTTCACTGTCGGCCCCGCCCCGCGCGCAGACGAAACCCGCGCCGAGGGCGGGGCGGGCCGGCGGGGACAGTGGTTGACGGGGCCCGGCCGGCCGGAGGCTAGACCCCCGCCGCCCGTGCCGCCGTGTACACCTCCGCGGCCAGGGCCGTCAGCTCCTCGGCGTCGCGGGTGTCCCGCGGGTTCAGCCGGGCAGCGGAGTCAGCAGCATCCGCCCGACCAGTCCCACCCCGGCGTCCAGCCGCTCGGTGAGTTCCTCGGCCACCTCCGGCAGCCGGCGGACGCTCCACAGTGCCCTGGCCGCCACCCAGGCGCCGTCCCTGGCCTTGTCCAGGCTCCACGACCCGATCAGATGCGTCAGCGGATCGGCGACGTCCAGTACGTCGGGGCCGGGCATCAGCTGCTCGCGGATCCGCTCCTCCAGGCTCGTCAGCAGCGCGCCGACCCGGTCGAAGTCGGCTTCCAGCGCGGCCGGTTCGCACTCCAGCGCCCGGCAGGTGTCCAGCACCGCCAGCGCCAGATCGTGGCCGATGTGGGCGTTGATCCCGGCGAGGGCGAACTGCAGCGGACGCACACCGGGGTGCCGGCGGAGCTGGAAGAGGGGCCGCCAGCAGGCGGGCGGCCGGCGGCCCCCGGCAGTGGCGTCCACCGCGTCGAAGTACCGCCGCGCGAAGCGGAGGTCCAGCTCGCCCGCGGTCGCCGGGTCCTGGAACCCGCCGTCCCCGAGGCGATGCGCGACGGCCTCGGTGACCGCCAGGTAGACCCCGTTGAAGACGGCCACCCCGTCCTCGGCGGGCAGCGCGGCGGCCAGCGCCCGCATCCGGGCCAGTACCCCGGCGACACCCGGGGCGGTGGCGGATTCCGTGCCGGTCGCGGTGTGCGGGCCGGTGGGGGGCCGGGCGGCGGGTCCCGTGGCCGGGGACGGACGGTCGGGGCGGGAAGGGCGCTGCGTGGTCGTCATCCACCCAGCGTGACACTGCGGTTACGCATGGAGAGGGGTGCGCGCGGCCGTTGACCGGAACGGGGTAACGGGCGGCGCGCCTCGTTGGCGGTGGCGCGCCGACAGCACTGCCTCCGGCGGCCGCCGTCGGCTGCCGGCCGTTCCGCCTCCGGTCCCGGCCGGCTGCCGCCCCGTCAGTCCTTGTCGTACGAAGAGGTGCCCTCGTCCAGCAGCGGCGCCTGCGGCTTGAGGTGTGCGGGGGCGCAGGCGCGCAGCCCGTGGTAGCCGGTGAGCACCACGATCGTGCCCAGGGCGATGCCGCTCAGTTCGAAGTGTTCGCTGATCCGCAGGCTCACCCCGCCGACGCCGATGATCACGCCCGCGGCGACCGGCACGAGGTGGAGCGGATTGCGCAGATCCACCTTGTTGTGCACCCAGATCTGGGCGCCCAGCAGGCCGATCATGCCGTACAGGATGACGGTGATGCCGCCCAGCACCCCGCCGGGGATCGCCGCGACGACGGCGCCGAACTTCGGGCACAGGCCGAAGAGGAGCGCGAAGCCGGCGGCCGCCCAGTAGGCGGCGGTCGAGTAGACGCGGGTCGCCGCCATCACGCCGATGTTCTCGGAGTACGTGGTGTTGGGCGGGCCGCCGAGTGCGGTGGAGAGCACCGATGCCGCGCCGTCGGCGGAAATCGCGGTGCCCAGCTTGTCGTCCAGGGGGTCGCCGGTCATCTCGCCGACGGCCTTGACGTGTCCGGCGTTCTCCGCGACCAGCGCGATCACGACGGGCAGCGCGACCAGGACCGCCGACCACTGGAAACTGGGCCCGTGGAAGTGCGGCAGCCCGATCCAGTCGGCCGTGCCGACGGCGGAGAAGTCCAGCCGCCAGTGGTCGGTGACCTTCCCCGAGCCGTCCACCGAGTGGATCATCCCGAAGGCCCGGTCGAAGACCCATGAGACGCCGTAGCCGAAGACCAGCCCGAGGAAGATCGCGATACGCGACCAGAAGCCGCGCAGGCAGACCACGGCGAACCCGGTGAACAGCATGGTCAGCAGCGCCACCCACTGGTCCTGCGGCCAGTAGGTGCGTGCCGTGACCGGCGCCAGGTTGAAGCCGATCAGCATCACCACCGCGCCGGTGACCACCGGCGGCATCGCGGTGTGGATGATCCGCGCGCCGAACCGCTGGACGGCCACGCCGACGAGGAAGAGCGCGACCCCGACGACCAGGACCGCGCCGGTGACGGTGGCGCTGGTGCCGCCCTGCGCCCGGATCACCGCGGCGACCCCGACGAACGAGAGTGAACAGCCCAGGTACGAGGGGATCCGGCCGCGAGTGGACAGCAGGAAGATGACCGTCGCCACGCCGGACATCATGATCGCGAGGTTGGGGTCCAGCCCCATCAGCACGGGGGCGACGAAACTCGCGCCGAACATCGCGACGACATGCTGCGCGCCCAGGCCGACGGTGCGCGGCCACGACAGCCGCTCGTCCGGCCGGACCACTGCTCCAGGGGCCGGGTTGCGCCCGTCGCCATGCACGGTCCAGCGCACGCCGAGGCCCATGACTGCTCCACTTCTTCACACGGTGATGACCGGGCAATGTTAGTGCGGGGTAAATCCGCTTCCTCCCGCTATCTCACGAGGTGCCCCGGTTGGCCTTCGCTATGGCCTCCGTCACGACGCCGTCTCCACGGTGCCCTGCTCCGGCCCTGGTCACCGCGCCCCGCGTCCCGCCGGACCGAGCATGCTAAGCAGCCGCTTACGATGGTTCCGGCTCCTCACACGAGCCCCACCCGCACCGCCAGCACCATCCACCTCTACAGCGCCCGCCGGCGCCCCCGACCCCAGGAGCACCACCCGTGAGCGTCGAAGCCCTGCAGACCACCACCGTCCCGTACGGCGAACTGGTCCCCGTCACCGTCCACTTCGACGACCTCGACGCGCTCGGCATGCTCCACAACTCCCGCTACCCGCTGCTGGCCGAGCGCGCCTGGGCGGAGTACTGGCACGGCCACGGGTTCAGCTTCGACGGCGACTGGGCCGCGGCGGGCGACATGTGCAACGTCATCAAGGAGATGCGCGTCTCCTACGAGCGCCCGGTCACCCGGCCGGGCCGCTACGCGGCGCACCTGTGGGTCTCCCGCCTCGGCCGCACCGGCCTCACCTACGGCTTCCGGCTCTGCTCGGCCGACGGCACCGAGACCTACGCCCAGGGACACCGGGTGCTGGTCCGCATCGACGCGCAGACGCTGCGCCCCACCCCCTGGTCCGACCGCGCCCGGACCATCGCGGCCGGGCTCCTCCGGCCGGAGGAGGCGGCCACGGGCGCCGGGGCGGACGCGGCCTGAGCCGTCGCCGGGGCGCCGTCGGGCCGCCGATCGGCCGCCGTCGTCGAGCGGCCGGGCTCACGAGAGCGGCTGCCTGCGGCGGCCGCGCTCGTGCGTGCCCCGTCGTCGGCGACCAGGGGCAGCCGGACTCTCGGCCGCCGCGCCCGGCGAGGCCGACCCGCCGCACTCACGACCGTTCCAGATCGCCGGTCGGCGCGGGGGCGGCGCCGGACGTCGTGCGGCTCGGCACCCCCAGTACCCGCGCGCCCAGCATCAGTCCGCATGCCAGCGCCGTGACCAGCGCGAACGACATCGTCAGCGATGTCGCCTGGGCGATGCCGCCGATCGCGGACGGGGCGATCAGCCCGGAGGTGTAGGTGATCGTGGCGACGCCAGCGATCGCCTGGCTGGGCGCGGGGCCGCTGCGCCCGGCGGCCGCAAAGGCCAGCGGCACCACGACCGCGATTCCCAGGCCCATCAGGCCGAATCCGCCCATCGCCAGGGCCGGCTGCCGCGCCGCGATGATCAACAGGCCGCCGGACGCCGCCAGCACCCCGCCGGCCCGCACCGTGCGCACCGCGCCGAAGCGCGCCACCACCCTGTCCCCGGCCAGCCGCGCGGCGGCCATGGTGCAGGCGAAGGCGGTGGTCGACGCGGCCGCCAGGCCCGCATCGGTGCCGAGTTCGTCCCGGAGGTAGACCGCCGACCAGTCCAGGCCGGCGCCCTCGGCGAAGACCGCGCAGAACCCTACGGCCCCGATGAGCAGCGCCGATCGCGGCGGCAGCGCGAAGCGCGGCGGCGGATGCTCCTCGGGGGCGCTGCGCAGATCCATCACGCCCCGGCAGGCGAGCGTGCCGAGCAGGGTCAACACGAGCGCCGCACCGGCCAGATGGAGCCGGGCGTCCCACCCGGCGTGCGCGGCGACGGTGCCGGCCGCCGAGCCGAGCAGGGCGCCCGCGCTCCACATGCCGTGCAGCCCCGACATGATCGGCTTGCCGAGCCGGTCCTCGGTCTCCACGCCCAGCGCGTTCATCGCGACGTCCGACATCCCGGAGGCCGCGCCGTACACGAGCAGCGCGGGGCACAGCGCGTACACGTCGGGGGAGAGGGCGGGCAGGACGAGCGAGAGGGTCCACAGCGCGAGCAGGCCGCGCAGCGCGGTGCGCGCGCCGAAGCGGTGGCTGATCCGGCCGGCCAGCGGCATCGCGAGGGACGCGCCGATCGCGGGGAACGCGAGCGCCAGGCCGAGCTGGCCCGGAGAGATCCCGGTGTGGTCCTGGATCCAGGGGATGCGGGTGGCGAAGTTGCCGGTGACCGCGCCGTGGGCGAGGAACACCAGGGCCACCGACCACCGCGCGCGGCGCAGTCCGGCGTGGGGGAGCGGGGTGGTGACGTCCCGGGAGGCACGGTTGCCAGTCATGGCGCGTAAACTATCAGGAACCCTGCCTGATAATAAGGGTGTTGGTCCGCCGGAATGAAAGACTCACGTCATGCACGCACCGCGCACGGCAGCCGCCGGCCGCACCGCCTCTCCGGCCACCGCACGGCTCATCAATGACCGTCTGGCACTGCAACTCCTGCAGTCCGAGGGGCCCTTGACGGCAGGTCAGCTCAAGTCGCTGACCGGCCTGTCCCGGCCGACCGTGGCGGACCTCGTCGAACGCCTCCAGGACGCCGGGCTGATCACCGTGGTCGGCGAGAGCGGTGCGCAGCGGCGCGGCCCCAACGCCCGGCTCTACGGGATCGTCGCCGACCGGGCCCATCTCGTCGGCCTCGACCTGCGGACCCACAGTGTCACCGTCGCGGTCGCCGACCTCCTCGGCGAGGTGCGCGACGAACGCACCGCCCCCGTCGGCCCCGACGACACGCCCGGCACGGCCGTCTCCACCGCCCTCGCCGTCATGGACAAGTCCCTCGCCGCCGCGGGCGCCCACCAGCCGCACACCATCGCCGTCGGCGCCCCCGGCCTGGTCGACCCGGCCACCGGGCGGCTCGGCGGCACCGACTGGATCCCGTCCTGGCACGCCGCGCTGGTCGGTGAGCTGCGCGCCCGGCACGCCGCCCCGGTGCTGCTGGAGAACGAGGTCAACCTCGCCGCCATCGCCGAGCAGCGCGACGGCGCGGCCCGCGACCGCGACACCTTCGTCCTGCTCTGGCTCGGCCACGGCACCGGTGCCGCCGTGGTCCTGGACGGCACGCTGCGGCGCGGCGCCTCGGGCGGCACCGGCGAGATCGGCTTCCTGCCGGTCCCCGGCACCGCCGCCCTGCCCACGGCGAGCGGCTGCGACGGCGGCTTCCACTCCCTGGCCGGCTCCGCCGCGATCTGCGCCCTCGCGGCGGAACACGGCCTGCCCGCCGCGCCCGGCACCGGACCGGGGACGGCGACCGCACCCCCGTCCGGAGCCGCGGCCGGCACCCCGTCCGCCGTGGCCGACGCGGACGCCCCGCCCGCCGAAGCCGTCGTACGGGCCGCCCTGTCCGCCGGCGACACGGGCGCGGCGTTCCTGGACGCGCTGGCCGCGCGGCTCGCCCTCGGCGTGGCGGCGGTGTGCGCCGTGCTCGACCCCGGGTGTGTCGTCCTCGGCGGGGAGATCGGCCGCCGCGGCGGCGAGGAACTCGCCGGACGGGTCGGTGCGCAGCTGGCCCGGCTCTCCCCGCTGCGCACCGACGTGCGCGCGGGGACGGTCGGCGGTCGGGCGGTGCTGCGCGGTGCCGTCCTCGCCGCCCGCGACGCCGCCCAGGACGACCTGTTCACGCCCACGGGCTGACCGGCGGAGGCGGCCGGAGCACGCCAGCTTCCGTCCCCGCCCTGCTGGTTGGAGAGTGCGCCAACTGCTTCCCCCACCCGGCCGCGTGGCAGGTGCGGCGGCACCCGGGCGGCCGGTCAGCGCCGCGCCGCGTCCCCCGTACGGGCCGCGAGGAACTCGGCGTAGGTCCGGCGGCCGTCGGCGTGTTCCGGGGTGAGGTTGCCGCCGCGGCGCAGTGCCGCGGCGGAGGCGCCCGGCAGCCACAGCGGCATCAGCAGCCGGCGCCGCCCGCCCGCCGCCAGCGTGGCCCGGACGAGATCCCGGGCGTCCAGCACCTCGGGACCGCCCAGGTCGGCGACCCGTCCGGCCGGCCCGCCGGCCGCCAACTCCGCCAGCCGGTCCGCGACTTCCCCCACCTCGACCGGCTGCACCCGCACCCCCGTCGGTACCGGGAGCACCGGCGACCGGGTGCCCGCCTTGATCACGCGGAGCACCAGGTCGTGCAACTGCGTCGTCCGCAGTACCGTCCAGCCGAGCCCGGAGCCCTCGATCAGGCGCTCCACGGCGAGCTTGGTGCGGTAGTAGCGGATCGGGACCAAGTCCACGCCGACGATCGAGATGTACACCAGGTGCGCCACGCCCGCCGCCCTGGCCGCCGCGATCAGCCGCCCCGCCGCCTCGGTGTCCCCGCCGGACGGCGTCGAGGCGCAGTGCACCACCGTCTCCACGCCCGCCAGTGCCTCGGGCAGGCCCGTCCCGTCGCGCAGGTCGACCGCGTACGACCGCGGTCGCGGCCGCGCCGTGCCGGTGTGCGGGCGCCGGCTCAGCGACCGGACGTCATGGCCGTCGCCGAGCAGCCGGTCGACCAGGGCCCGCCCGAGGGTGCCGGTGCCGCCGGTCACCAGAATTGTCGCCATCGAGGATCAGTCCTTGAGGGGAGAAGGGATGTGGACGTCTCCGTTATGACGAAGCACGCGGGCCGCCGTGTGACACGCGGCGCGCCGGAGGTCTGTGAGGCAGCCCACAGCGCTTCGCCCGCATGGGCGACTACCGGCCGTGGCAGACTGAAGCTGTACTGACATAAGAGCAGCAGCGCACTCCGGGGTCGGTGTAATTCCGAACCGGCGGTAACAGTCCGCGACCCGTCCGCAGCCAGCGGCCGGTTGAGCAGGTGAAATTCCTGCACCGACGGTGAAAGTCCGGATGGGAGGCAGTGCGCGGCGGGCCAGCTTCGGTACACCGCCGTCGGCGGCGCGTCCGGTTTTTCCGGACGGGTTCTCCTTTCCGGCGCGGTGTTCCCGTGGCGTTGTTCCGCTTTCTGTCGTCCAGACAGCCCCGGAGTCCGTGCCCTGAGAGGCAGGAGGACCCGGTGGCCACCGCAGCCCCCGTCGAGACCGCGGCGATGCGCCGAGCCATCGAGCTCGCCGCCCGCGGCCTCGGGCACACCAGCCCGAACCCGGTCGTCGGCTGCGTCGTCCTGGACTCCGCCGGCCGCACCGCCGGCGAGGGCTGGCACCAGCGGGCCGGCGGCCCGCACGCCGAGGTCCATGCCCTGCGCGCCGCCGGCGAGCGGGCCCGCGGCGGCACCGCACTGGTCACCCTCGAACCCTGCAACCACACCGGCCGCACCGGCCCCTGCGCCCAGGCGCTGATCGACGCCGGGATCGCGCGCGTCGTCTACGCCGTCTCCGATCCCAACCCGACGGCCACCGGCGGCGCCGTCACCCTGGCCGACGCAGGCGTCGACGTCGAGGGCGGGCTGCTCGCCGACGAGGCCGCCGCCGGCAACGAGGCCTGGCTGACCTCGGTCCTGCGCCGCCGCCCGTTCGTCCTGTGGAAGTACGCCGCCACCCTCGACGGCCGGATCGCCGCCGCCGACGGCACCAGCCGCTGGATCTCCTCGCCCCAGTCGCGCGCCGATGTGCACCGGCTGCGGGCCGCCTCGGATGCCGTCATCGTCGGCTCCGGCACCGCCCGCGCCGACGACCCGCAGCTCGGCGCCCGGATCAGCGGGCTCGCCGACGACGAGGTCAGCCAGCCGCTGCGGGTCGTCGTCGACTCCGGCGCCACCGCCGTCAAGGCCGGCGCCCGCGTCCTGGACGGCACCGCGCCCACCCTGATCGCGGTCGCCGAGGACGCCGACGCCGGCCACCTCGAAGGGCTCGCCCCGATCGTCCGGCTGCCGCGCGCCGCCGACGGGCGCGGCCTGCACATCCCCGCACTGCTCCAGGCCCTCCACGAACGCGAGGTGCGTTCCGTCCTGCTCGAAGGCGGACCCACGCTCGCCGGGGCCTTCCTCGCCGCCGGGGCCGTCGACAAGGTCGTCGGCTACCTCGCCCCGGTGCTGCTCGGCGCCGGGCCCGCCGCCGTCGGCGACGCCGGAATCACCACCATCGCCCAGGCGTTGCGGCTCGACGTGACCGGCACCGAACGGCTCGGCCCCGACCTGCGCATCACCGCCACCCCCATCCGCCACGCCCTGAACGAGGAGAACTGACGTGTTCACCGGAATCGTCGAAGAACTGGGCGAGGTCGCCGCCATCGAGAACCTCGGCGACAGCTCCCGTTTCCGACTGCGCGGCCCCGTCGTCACGGAGGACGCCAAGCACGGCGACTCGATCGCCGTCAACGGCGTCTGTCTGACGGTCGTGGACACCGCCGACGGTGAGTTCACCGCCGATGTGATGGCCGAGACCCTCCACCGCTCCAGCCTCGGCGCGCTGGCCGCCGGCTCGCGGGTCAACCTGGAGCGCCCGATGGCGCTCGGCGGGCGGCTGGGCGGGCACCTCGTCCAGGGGCATGTCGACGGCACCGGCACCATCGTCGACCGCACCCCCGCGGAGCACTGGGAGATCGTCAAGATCGCGCTGCCGGCCGCGCTGTCCCGCTATGTCGTCGAGAAGGGCTCGATCACCGTCGACGGGGTCAGCCTCACCGTCGTCGACGCCGCCGACGACTACTTCACCATCAGCCTCATCCCCACCACCCTCGCCCTGACCACCCTGGGCATCAAGAAGGCCGGCGACCCGGTCAACCTGGAGGTCGACGTCCTCGCCAAGTACGTCGAGCGGCTGCTCGGCCGGGGTTCCGACGACCGCGGCGACCTTGACGAGATCAAGGAGATGGACCGGTGAGCGTCCTCGACACGCTGAACGGAACGGCGTTCACGGCCTTCGGGCAGCACGTCATCTGGTCGGACATGATCGGCAACACCATCGGTCTGGCCGCCCTGGCGCTCGGCTGGCGGCGCTCGATCTGGACCTGGCCCGCCCAGTTCCTCTCCGGCCTGATCCTCGTCGCCGCCTATGCCTCCGCCCACCTCAGCGGCGGCGTCGGCAAGCAACTCCTGGTCATCGGCGTGGCGTTGTGGGGCTGGCGGCAGTGGCAGCGCGGCCGCAAGCAGGCGCAGGACGGCTCCATCGCCGTCCGCTTCGCCGGCTGGCGCGAGCGCGGCCTGCTGCTGGGCGGCACCGCCGTGGGCACCGCGGCCGTCGGCACCCTGTTCACCCTGTTCCCGCAGCTGTCCTGGAACCCCTGGCCGGACGCCTACATCTTCGTCGGCACGCTCGCCGCGATGGTCGCCCAGGCCCGCGGACTGGTCGAGTTCTGGTGCGCCTGGCTGCTGGTCGACATCGTCGGCGTCCCGCTCGCCTTCAGCAGCGGCCTCGCCTTCTCCGGCCTCGTCTACGTCGTCTATCTCGCCCTCGTCGTGTGGGGCATGCGCGACTGGTGGCTGCGCTCGCGCGCCGCCGATCGCACCGTCCTGGAAGGAGCAGCGGCATGACCGCAGTGCAGAGCTGGTACGACGCCGAGGCCGAGGCCCTGGCGCTGGACCCCGTCGAGCAGGCCATCGCCGACATCGCCGCCGGCCGCCCGGTCGTGGTCGTGGACGACGAGGACCGCGAGAACGAGGGCGACCTCGTTCTCGCCGCGGAGAAGGCCACCCCCGAGATCGTCGCCTTCATGATGAGCGAGTGCCGCGGACTGATCTGCGCCCCCATGGAGGGCACGGAGCTGGACCGCCTGGAACTCCCGCAGATGGTCGAGCACAACACCGAGTCGATGCGGACCGCCTTCACCGTCTCCGTCGACGCCACCGCGGCACACGGCGTGACCACCGGCATCTCCGCCGCCGACCGCGCCACCACCCTGCGACTGCTCGCCTCCGGGGAATCGGCCGCCGGCGACTTCGTCCGGCCCGGCCACATCTTCCCGCTGCGCGCCCGGCCCGGCGGCGTGCTGGTCCGCAACGGCCACACCGAGGCCGGCGTCGACCTCGCCCGGCTGGCCGGACTGCGCCCGGCCGCCGCCATCGTGGAGATCGCGGGCGAGGACGGCACGATGCTGCGGCTGCCGGAGCTGGTGCCGTTCGCCCGCAAGCACGGACTGTCGATCATCTCCATCGAGGACCTGATCGCCTATCGGCAGTCGTCCGAGCCCACCGTCCGCCGCGAGGCCGAGACCCGGCTGCCCACCGCCCACGGCGAGTTCACCGCCTACGGCTACCGCTCCACCGCCGACGGCGTCGAGCACATCGCGCTGGTCGCCGGCGACCTCGGCGACGGCGAGGACGTCCTGGTCAGGGTCCACTCCGAATGCCTGACCGGCGATATCTTCCACTCCCTGCGCTGCGACTGCGGCCCCCAGCTGGAAGCCTCCCTGCAGCGGATCGCCGAGGCCGGCCGGGGCGTGGTGATCTACCTCCGCGGCCACGAGGGGCGCGGCATCGGACTGCTGTCCAAGCTGCGCGCCTACGAACTCCAGGAGCGCGGCCGCGACACCCTCGACGCCAACCTCGAACTGGGCCTGCCCGCCGACTCCCGCGACTACGCCGCCGGCGCGCAGATGCTCCAGGACCTCGGGGTGCGCTCGCTGCGCCTGATGACCAACAACCCCGAGAAGACCTCCGCCCTGGTGCGGTACGGCCTGCGCGTCACCGGCCGCGAGCCGATGCCCGTCAAGGCCGGCGAGCACAACCTGCGGTACCTGCGGACCAAGCGGGACCGGATGGGGCACGACCTGCCCTGGCTGGACCCCGCGGCCACCGTCCCCCCGCCCTTCGAAGGCGGCCGGCCGGGGGAGACCCCGCGCACCGGAACGGGCGGTACCACGCCCCCCTCCGCCACCGCCTGCGACAACCAGTAGCCACCCGGCACCACGCCACCACCCGGCACCACCACTCGTCCGACCAGCATCGAACCCGTAAGAGGAGAACCGTGAGCGGCAAGGGCGCACCCGAACTGACCGTGAAGAACTGTGGCGACCTGCGGGTGGCCGTGATCGCGGCGCAATGGCACGAGCAGGTCATGAACGGCCTGGTGGACGGCGCACTGCGCGCCCTGACCGAGCTGGGCATCGACGAGCCCACCCTGCTGCGGGTCCCCGGCGCCTTCGAGCTGCCGGTCGTCGCCAAGGTGCTGGCCGGCCGCGGCTATGACGCGGTGGTCGCCCTCGGCGTGGTCATCAAGGGCGGCACCCCGCACTTCGACTACGTCTGCCAGGGCGTCACCCAGGGCCTGACCCAGGTGTCGGTGGACACCGGTGTCCCGGTCGGCTTCGGCGTGCTGACCTGCGACACCGAACAGCAGGCGCTCGACCGCGCCGGCCTCGAAGGCTCCACCGAGGACAAGGGCCACGAGGCCGTCACCGCCGCCGTCGCCACCGCCGCGACGCTGCGGACCGTGTCCGAGCCCTGGCGCTAGGAGCGGGCGCAGACCGCGTAGGGTGGTCACCATCATGTCCAAGAAGACGTTCGAGGAGCTCTTCTCCGAGCTCCAGCAGAAGGCCGCCACGGGCGACCCCGCCACCTCCCGGACCGCCGAGCTGGTGCAGGCCGGCGTCCATACGATCGGCAAGAAGGTCGTCGAGGAGGCCGCCGAGGTGTGGATGGCCGCCGAGTACGAATCCGACGAGGCCGCCGCCGAGGAGATTTCCCAGCTCCTCTACCACCTCCAGGTCATGATGGTCGCCAAGGGCATCTCCCTCGACGACGTCTACGCCCACCTCTGATCCCTCACCCGCACCCTCCGCAACACCCCTCAGTGCAAAGGAACTCGCTCTCATGCTGCGCATCGCTGTCCCCAACAAGGGTTCACTGTCCGAGCCTGCGTCGGCGATGCTCCATGAGGCCGGCTACCGCCAGCGCAAGGACCGCAGGGAACTGGTCCTCGTCGACGCCGAGAACGAGGTCGAGTTCTTCTTCCTGCGCCCGCGCGACATCGCGGTCTACGTCGGCTCCGGCAAGCTCGACATCGGCATCACCGGCCGTGACCTGCTGCTGGACTCCGGCTCGCCGGCCGAGGAGATCCTCCAGCTCGGCTTCGCCGGCTCGACCTTCCGCTACGCCACCCGCCCGGGTACCGCCAAGGACGTCAGCGAGTTCGGCGGCATGACGATCGCCACCTCGTTCTCCGGCCTGGTCCGTCAGCACCTCGTCGACAACGGCGTGGACGCCTCCGTCGTCCACCTCGACGGCGCCGTGGAGACCGCCATCCAGCTCGGCGTCGCCGAGATCATCGCGGATGTCGTGGAGACCGGCACCACCCTGCGCAACGCCGGGCTGGAGATCATCGGTGAGCCGATCCTCAAGTCCGAGGCCGTGGTCATCCGCGGCACCGGCGCGCCGGACGACGACCCGAAGGTGCGCCAGTTCCTGCGCCGGATGCAGGGCGTCCTGGTGGCCCGCCGGTACGTGATGATGGACTATGACATCCGGGTCGAGCACGTCGAGAAGGCCGTCGGCCTCACCCCGGGCCTGGAGTCGCCGACCGTCTCCCCGCTGCACCACGAGGGCTGGGTCGCGGTCCGCTCGATGGTCCCGTCCAAGGACGCCCAGCGCATCATGGACGAGCTCTACGACCTCGGCGCCCGCGCGATCCTGACCACCGGCATCCACGCCTGCCGGCTGTGACCCGGGCGCCGGCACGGTTCCGGCCCCGGCACCCCCCGACCCCCGTACCCACCGCTGCACCCACCACGGAAGACCCGACGACGTGTCCGCGCCCCTGCCCAGCCTCCCGGTGACGTTCCGGCCGACCCGCACTCGGGCCGTCCTCTACGCCGTCGGCGCCGCCCAGCTCGCCGCCCTCACCGTGATCGCGCTGCTGCTGCCGAAGCTGACCGGCGGCGAGCGGCTCAGCTTCGTGGTCACCGGTCTCCTGGTGCTCGCCGTCCTCCTGCTGCTCAGCCGCCCCAAGGTGGTGGCGCGGCAGGAGGGCGTCACGGTGGTCAACCTCACCACCCGGCGCGACCTGGCCTGGGCCCAGGTCCTGCGCGTCAACCTCCGCGAAGGCGACCCCTGGGTCCACCTCGACCTCGCCGACGGCACCAGCCTGCCCGCCATGGGCATCCAGCCCGGAATCGCCAGGGACCAGGCCATCCGGGATGCCCGTGCGCTGCGCGATCTCACCGAGAAGCACGGTGCTGTCGACCACACGGCCGGTTGAGCCTGCCCTAATCAGGGTCGCGCTGTTTACTCTGTTCTCCGGGGCGCACCCCGCGCCCCGCCCCTCAGTGGGCCCACACCGACCCGAGGAGTGACTCCCTCCGGCAATGGACGGATCGTCCTGTAGTACCTGCGCCGTCCCTCCCCAACCCCCGCATACCACGGAGGCGGCGGCATGACCGGCCCCCTGCTGCTGCTCGCCGCGGCACTCGTCCTGATCCTGGCCAACGGTTTCTTCGTCGCTGCCGAGTTCGGACTCGTCACCGTCGAGAAGGCGGACGCCGAACGGGCCGCGTCCGACGGCGACCGCCGCGCGCACACCGTCGTCTCCGCCCTGCGGGAACTCTCCTTCCAGCTCTCCGGCACCCAACTCGGCATCACGATCACCTCCTTGGTGGTCGGCATGCTCGCCGAGCCCGCGCTGGCCGAGCTGCTGTCCGGCCCGCTGGCCGCCACCGGCCTGCCCCGGGGCGCGGTCCCCGGCACGGCCGTCGTCATCGGCATGCTGCTGGCCTCCGCGGTCCAGATGGTCGTCGGCGAACTCGTGCCCAAGAACTGGGCGGTTTCCAAGCCGCTGCCCGTCGCCCGCGTGGTCGCCGGCCCCCAGCGGGCCTTCTCCCGCTTCTTCCGCCCGGTGATCACCCTGCTGAACACCGTTGCCAACCGGCTGGTGCGCGCCCTGGGCGTGGAGCCGACCGACGAGCTGGCCTCTGCCCGCACCCCCGGCGAACTGGTCTCGCTCGCCCGGCACTCCGCCCTCGCCGGCGCCCTGGAGCAGGACACCGCCGACCTGTTCGTCCGTACCCTCTCGCTGGGCGGCCTGACCGCGGAGAACGTCATGACGCCGCGCGTTCGGGTGAGTGCCCTGCAGGCGTCCGCCACGGCCGAGGACGTGGTCAACCTGACCCGCGCCACCGGCCTGTCCCGCTTCCCCGTCTACCACACCCGTATCGACGAGGTCGTCGGCATGGTGCACCTCAAGGACGCGCTGGCCGTCCCGGCGCACGACCGGCTGCGCATCCCCGCGGGCCGGATCGCGGTACCGCCGCTGCTGGTGCCCGAGACCCTGCCGGTGCAGACCCTGCTGGAGCGGCTGCGCAGCGAACAGCCGATAGCGGTGGTCGTCGACGAGTACGGCGGCACGGCCGGCGTGGTCACCCTGGAGGACATCATCGAGGAGCTGGTCGGCGAGGTCCGCGACGAGCACGACGGGGTGGACCTGCCCGAACTGGGCCAGGCCCCGCCCGAGGAGGGCCGCCCGGCCTGGGACGCCGACGGCGGCTGCCGGGTCGACACCCTGCGCAAGATCGGCCTGGAGGCTCCGGAAGGCCCGTACGAGACGGTGGCAGGACTGGTGGCACACATACTCGGCCGGATCCCGGCCCCCGGCGACATCGCGGAACTCGACGGCTGGCGGCTGCGGGTGCGGCTGGTGTCGCACCACCGCGCCGAGCGGATAAGGATCGTGCGGACCGCCACCGTCACGGTGCCGGCCGCACCCGAGGCGCCCCGTGAGGCCGTCGCGGCGGTCGCGGAGGTGGCCCGATGACCCTGGTCCAGCTGCTCTTCGCGGTCCTGCTCGTCCTCGCCAACGGCTTCTTCGTCGGCGCCGAGTTCGCCCTGGTCTCGGTGCGCCGCAGCCAGATCGAACCGCTGGCGACCGAAGGCTCCTCCCGTGCCCGCCAGGTGCTGCACGGCCTGGAGAACCTCCCGCAGATGATGGCCGCCGCCCAGTTCGGCATCACCGTCTGCTCCCTGACGCTCGGTGCGGTCGCCGAGCCCACCGTCGCCCACCTCCTGGAGCCGGTCTTCGAGGCGGTCCACCTGCCCGCCGCCCTGGTCCACCCGCTCGGCTACGTCATCGCCCTGGCGCTGGTGGTCTTCCTCCACCTCGTCATCGGCGAGATGGTCCCCAAGAACCTGGCGATGGCGGCCCCCGAGAAGACGGCCCTGTGGTTCAGCCCGGGCCTCGTCGCCTTCGCGCGGCTGTGCCGCCCGGTCACCGCGCTGCTCGGCGCCTGCGCCCACGGAGTGCTGCGGCTCTTCCGCGTGGAGCCGAAGGACGAGGTGGAGGCGGTCTTCACCAGTGAGCAGCTGAACCATCTCGTCGAGGACTCGGTCCAGGCCGGCCTGCTCGACCCGGCCGAGCAGGAACAGCTCTCCGACGTGCTGGAACTGGGCAGCCGGCCCGTCACCGAGGTCCTCCTCGACCGGGCGGCCCTGGTCACCGTCGAACCGACGGTGACGCCCCGCCAGGTCGAGGAGATGACCGTACGGACCGGGTACTCCCGTTTCCCGGTGTGTGCGCCCGGCGGCGCGTACATGGGCTACCTGCACGTCAAGGACGTCCTCGACCTGGAGGAACGCGACCGCGCGGTGCCCCAGCGCATCTGGCATCCGATGACGACGCTGCGCGCCGAGCTGCCCCTGGACGACGCCCTCACGGCCATGCGCCGCGCCGCCTCCCACCTGGCGGCGGTCGCCGACGCGACCGGCCGGGTGCTCGGCCTGGTCGCCCTGGAGGACGTCCTGGAGATGCTCGTCGGCGAGGTCCGCGACCCGGCCCACCACCGCGCCCCCGCCGCCCGCGGCCGCGGGGCCACGGCACGCGACCGGGTCAGCGAGCCCCGCGAGGAGACCCCCCTCCCGTCCGAGGACCGGGCCATGGCGCGCTGAGCGGCGTGCTCGTGCCGGGTCCCGGTGCGGGGGCCGGGCCAGGGGTCCTGGATCCCTGGCCCCTGGGCGTCCCGCTCCTGCCCGCCCGCGAAATCCCGTGGCGCGGCGAGGCCGGGAGCGCGCAGGATGCGGACATGCTGACCCTCCGCGCCGCCTCGACGGACGACCTCGCGGCACTGGCGACGCTCCACGCGGTCGTCCACGACGCGCATGCCCGCCACCGGCCCGACCTCTTCGCCGGCGAGCCCTCGCCCGACGCGCTCGAAGCGCTGCTGACCACGCGCCTGTCGGAACCGGACGTGACCTTCCTCCTCGCCGAGACGCCCGACGGCGAAGCCCTGGGATACGCCATGGCCCGCGTCGTCAGACGGGAGGAGAGCACCCTCTTCCGGCCGGAGACGTTCCTCTCGCTGCAGCAGATCGCCGTGGCCCCGGGCGCCTCACGCGGCGGCGTCGGATCGGCGCTGCTGGAGGGGGTGCGGGCCCTCGGGCGCGCCGCCGGCTGCCGACGACTGGTCACCGACGTCTGGGACTTCAACGAAGGCGCCCGTTCCTTCTACCGGGCCTGCGGCTTCCGGCCCCTGAACAGCAAGCTCGAACAGGAGCTCTGACCGGCCGCGCCGACCGGCCCCTCTACGCCGAGCCCCTAGAGGTCCAGCCCCTTCGGCGGCGGCCCCTGGAGGTCCGGGCCGCGGCCGGAGAGGACTTCGCCGTAGGCCTGCATCAGGTCGGGCAGGCGGAGGGTGGCGAGGTCGTCGCGGGTGGGGGTGCCGCGCCAGGTCGAGAGCCGCAGATCGCGGTAGGCGCAGCTCTTCTCGTAGAGGGTACGCAGGAAGCGGCCGTTGCCCAGTTCGTCGATCCAGCCCTGGTCGACGACGTGACCGCTGATGCTGCACAGCTCGTCGCGGGCCTCCTCGTCCCAGCGGTCGCCGTTCTCGGCGGCCAGCACCTCGCCGATCGCGGTCAGCTCCAGCGGCCGGTAGCTGGGGAAGTCGACGCGGCTGGTGAAGCGGGAGGACAGGCCGGGGTTGGCGGCCAGCAGCCGGTCCATGCCCTCCGGGTAGCCGGCCAGGATGACGACGAGCCGGTCGCGGTTGTCCTCGGCCCGCTTGAGCAGCACCTGCAGCGCCTCGTCGCCGTAGGCGTCGCCCTTGCTGTAGCCGGAGTTGGACAGGCTGTACGCCTCGTCGACGAACAGCACCCCGCCCAGCGCCGAGTCGATCAGTTCATTCGCCTTGACGGCGGTCTGGCCGAGGAACTCGCCCACGAGATCGGAGCGTTGGGCCTCCACGAGGTGGTCGCCGCCCAGCAGCCCGAGGGCGTAGAAGACCCGCCCGAGTATCCGGGCCACGGTCGTCTTGCCGGTGCCGGAGGGGCCGGAGAAGACGAAGTGTCGTTTCGGCGGCTGCACCGGCATCCCCTGGCTCGCCCGCAGCCGGGCCATCCGCAGCTGGGCCGACAGTGCCCGCACCTGCCGTTTGACCGGCTCCATGCCGACCATCCGCTCCAGTTCCGCCAGGGCCTTCTCCAGCAGCACCGGATCGGCGGGCCCGGCGGGCAGCCGCTCGGCGCCGCGCGGCACCGGCGCGGTGGCCTTGACCCGGGCCGCGGCGCCGCCCCCCGCGGGGACACCGCCGACCTCCCCGTCCGGCGCCTCCGGATCGCCGGTCACCAGCAGATCCCGGCCGTCGACCGGGTCGAGCGGAGCCAGATCGGCGCCGGCCTCCTGACCGAAGCCGGACGCGGAGACCGTCGCGAGGTCGGCGTCCTCGTCCAGGCCGTCCCCCTCCGCGATGGCGGCGAGCCGGGCCGCGGTGTCCATGAACGCCGGGTCGACGCGGTGCACCGCGCGGTAGAGGGGCAGGGCCGCGGCGCTGCGGCCGGTGCCCTCGTGGGCGCGGGCGAGCCAGTAGCGCAGCTCCTTGCGCTGCGGCTGCTCGCTGCGGCAGCGCATCAACGCGGCCGACAGCAGCGGCTCGGCCTGCCCGTACATCTCCAGCCGCACCCGCGCCATCCCGCCGAACAGCCCCGCCTCGATGCCCAGCGCCGGGTCGCCGAGCAGCGGCTCGGTGTGCCGTACGAGCTGGTCCCAGTCCTTGACGAGGTAGGCGCGGCAGGCGTGCAGGAAGCGCACCTGGGGGTCGGTGTCGACCGGCGGGCAGCCGGCCAGCGCCTGGTCCAGCTCGGCGACATGGCGGCCGTCGAGCCAGTGGGAGGCGTGCGCGAGCAGCAGGTCGCGGCCGGTCTCCAGCACCGGCTGCACCCACCAGCCCAGCCAGTACCAGGAGTTGAGGGTGCGCCGGTGGCGGGCGCGCATCTCGCCGAAGCGGTCGCGGTGCCGGTGCATCCTCAGCAGCGCGATGGAGGTGTCGGCGCGCAGCGCGTGCAGGCCGAGCCAGGCGTCGGCCATCGAGGGATCGAGTCGTACCGCGGCCCGGAACTCCTCCTCCGCCTGCGGATAGGCGCCCACGGTGTAGGCGTCGACCGCGCGCAGCCAGGCGAGTTCGGCCGGGGCGGGCGAACCCTGAGTGCCGACATCCATCCCGTCCCCCCACACAAAACGTCCCCCGAGTACCGCCGGGCGCGTGCCCGGCCGCGGCCCGGCGAACCGGCGTACGACGGGCGGGAGTTGACCTTCGCCGCGCGCACCTCGGTGCCGGCCTGCGGTGGCACAGACTCGCATGGTACCCGCGGGATCGGCGCAGGTCGTAGAGGGCGGTGCGGGGCAAGAGCGACCGGCGGTGCGCGGCGTGGCGGCGCGAAGAAAGCGGTGACCCAGGGTAAGGGGAGGGCGGCGCCGCGCGGCGATAAGAGGTGGTTTCGCACAGAACGAAGCCCCCGATCACGGGGGAACAACCGGGGGCTTCGCGTCTGCGGGCGGTCCGTAGAACCGCACATTGAGAACGTAAGTCCTGTACGCCCCCCAGGTCAAGCCGAGTTGGGGCACTCGGCGGGACCCTGTCGGCGCCGTTCGGCCCGTCGGCCGCCGTCCGCTACGGAGCGTGAGATATCGGGCCGGTCAGGGTGCCTCGGGCGGTCCCATGAGTACCTCGTACCCCACCTGCTTCTGGTGCACCAGGAAGTCGGCATACGGACGCGAAGGATCCGCTGCGAAGTGCGCGCGCTCCGCCGGAATCCAGCCACTCCAGAACGTGGAGAGCCCCGGCCCGTCCCGGAGGCGCCCCCTTGCCCAGGAGTGCTCGCTCGCCAGTTCCATCCACAACAGGGCCGCCAGGTACGGGCGCAGCGCCCGCCGGCCCGCGCCCACGCCCTCGACCAGCACCAGCGGCGCGGGTGCCAGCGCGCGCTCCTCGGTGAACTCGCCGCGCACCCAGTCGTAGACGCCGTAGCGCGCCGTCCCGCCCCGGGACAGCGGCCGGAGGATCTGGTCGGCGAACCGCCCGCTCCAGGCGAACAGCTCGTCGTGGGTGGCGAGATCGTCGGTGTGCACCACCGGCGCGTCGCCCAGCGCCCCGGCCAGCCGCCCGGCGAACGTGCTCTTGCCCGACCCCGCGTGCCCGTCCACCGCGATCAGCCGCACCGGCCCGCACGAGGGCGGCAGGGCGCGCAGCCGGGCGGCGAGCGAAGTCAGATCACGATCCATCGCGCCAGCGTACGTGCGGGGACCCGGCTCCCTGGCACGCCAGTGGTCCACACCCATATTCGTCGGACGACGCGCCTCGCGGTGCCTTCCGAAGCGGGCCGGGAACGGGAATAGTTGAGCCACTGCCGACCCGCCCGTGCCCGCCCGGGGCCCCGGCCCGACCCTCCGCACCCACTCGTACGCATCCGACTGGGGGACCACCACCATGACCAGCTCCGCGCCCCGGCGCACCGTCCTGGCCGCCGCGCTCGCCGCCGCGGCGGGTGCCGCCACCCCCTCGGCGCAGGCCGCCGACGCCTCCCGCAGACCCGCCGCGGGTACCACCGCCCCGGCCGCCGCCCGCACCCCCGACGCTTTCGGGCGCCGATCGAAGAGCCTCGTGGACTATCGCGCCTGGACCACCGCCGCCGACTGGACCACGGGCCACGCCCGGGGCACCGCCCTCGCGCCCGGCCCCCGGCCCGGCATCCGCCTCGTCCGCCCGGCCGGCACCTTCGCGTACAAGGATCCGCACACGGGCAGGACCGCCTCCTGGGAGTACGCGACCTGGACCTCCCCGGCCCACCGCCTCCGGGTCCCGGCCACCGAGGTCATCGCCTCCTGGAACGCGCACACCCCGCCCGGCACCTGGATCGCCGTCGAACTGCGCGGCACCTACACCGACGGCAGCCGCACCCCCTGGTACGTCATGGGCCGCTGGACCTCCGGCGACAGCGACGCCGACATCCGGCGCACCTCCGTCGACGACCAGAAGGACGGCAAGAGCAGCATCTCGACCGACACCTTCGCCATCGACATCCCGGCGACCGGCCTCCGCCTGACCTCCTACGAACTCCGCGTCACCCTCTACCGCAAGCCCGGCGGCACCCTCACCCCCACCGTCTGGCGGCTGGGCGCCATGGGCTCGGACATCCCCGACCGCTTCGAGGTACCGGCGTCCGCCCCCGGCCTCGTCGGCCGCGAGCTGACCGTCCCGCGCTACTCGCAGGAGATCCACAAGGGCCAGTACCCGGAGTACGACAACGGCGGCGAGGCGTGGTGCAGCCCCACCTCCTCCCAGATGATCGTCGAGTACTGGGGCCGCAGGCCCACCCAGCAGCAGCTGTCCTGGGTCAACCCCGCCTACACCGACCCCCAGGTCTGCCACGCCGCCCGCTGCACCTTCGACTACCAGTACGAGGGCTGCGGCAACTGGCCCTTCAACGCCGCCTACGCCGCCACCTACCGGGACCTGCAGGGCCTCGTCACCCGCCTGTCCTCCCTCACCGACATCGAACGCCTCGTCCACGCGGGCATCCCCGTCATCACGTCCCAGTCCTTCCTGAAGACCGAACTCGACGGCGCCGGCTACGGCACCGCCGGCCACCTGATGACCGTCATCGGCTTCACCAAGACCGGCGACATCATCGCCAACGACCCGGCCTCCCCGGACAACGCGGCGGTCCGGCGGGTCTACAAGAGGCGGCAATTTGAAACCATTTGGCTGAGGACCAAGCGCAAGAACGCCGACGGCAAGGTCGTCGGCGGTTCGGGTGGGGTCTGCTACCTCTATTTCCCGGCGAAGCCGGCGGCGGCGCAGCGGCGGGTACTGGCGGAGCTGGGGATCCGCTGAGCATGCGCGGCCCGACGGTGGGCTGGATGGCCTGACGGGAGCGGTCACCGCCGCCGAGGGTGAGGTGGGCCGTACCGGTCCACCGCCGGACCGGGCGCCGGGGTGGGGGAGGCGGCCGGTGGCCCCTCCGCGTCCCAGCTTCGCCGGCCGGCGCCCACCACGTGCTCGCCTCCGGCGCAGACCTCCCGGCGCTCGTACGCGCGGCTGAACGCGGGACCGCGGGCATCTATACGGCCCGGCACCAGGACGACGCATGTCAGGTGCCGGGCCGTGGCGCGTGCGGAACAAGGCACGATGAAGGCACATGGCACGACCGTTCCGACTCGTTCCGTACCCGGGAACCCTCGTGAACGGAATTCTCCGAATTTTCTGTACTGCTGCAAGCCTACTTCTGGAGCTGTATTGCATCGCCTGCCGCCTTATGGGGCCCTGATGACCGCGGCCGGTAGCTGGGGTGTAGCCACCGCCGTCGCAAAATACGCCGTGGACGGGATCGGCGCATTCACCACCCTGTTCATCGAGGTCGGTACCGCGTCGGCCGTGCTCTGGATCGCCATGCTGCGCGTCCGGCCGCGAAGAACCGTGCCGCTGCGTCACTACCTCTTTCTCGGACTGCTGGAACCGGTGGTGGCCTACGGCGCGCTCGACCTCGGGCTCCGGCGCACCGGCGCCGCGGACGCCGCCCTCCTGGACGGGCTGCAATCCGTGATGGTGCTGGTCATGGGCGTCCTCTTCATCAAGGAGGCGGTCAACCGCCGCAGCGTGGCGGGCGTCGTCGTGGCCACCGTCGGCGCCGCGCTGCTGGCCGGTGCGCATCTCACCATCGACGCGGGTATCGGCAATGCCCTCGTGCTCTTGGGGTCCCTGGGTGCGTCGGCATCGGTCATCGTCGTCAGCCGCCTCGCCGCGGACGCATCGGCCCTGGAACTCACCGCCTACCAATTCGGATTCGGATTCCTCTGCACGATTCCCGTCATGGCCGTGGTCTGGAGCACGGGTGCCGAACCCGTTCCCGGCGCCGCGCAACTGCCGCACATCGCGGCCGCCATGGCGATCGGGATCACCGGATTCGCGCTGGGCTATCTCGCATACAACTACGCAATATCGAAGGTGGCCGTCGGAGTGGCCGGCATGGCCCTCAACCTGATCCCGCTGTTCGGCGTCGTGGTCGCCGTGCTGTGGCTCGGCGAGAACCTCTCGCTGCCCAAGGTGATCGGTGGCGCGCTCATTCTCGTCGGCATTTTCCTCTTTCCCTACGACGTGGACGCCGATTCGTCACCCGTTCCCGAAACAACGGCTTCCGTGGCCGCCGCAATTCCCAAGGAGAGTCGGATGTGACGGACCGTCATACCCTCCCGGTCTATCAGCGGCACGACGCCTACTTCCGCGCACACGATCCCGCCCACCCCTTGTCTGCCCGACGACCCCGACCAGGCCCTGTACCTCTACACCGCCGAAACCGGCAGCCCGTCCGCACATGCGCTTCGCCTGCTGGGCAGTTGGTCGGCGACGGACGCCACGACCCGGGACGCCGACCGGGAGGAGGTGTGATGAGGGGCCCGGCCCCGCCCGCCGGGTCCGTCGTGTCGTACGCCGTCTCCGTGGCGTAGGCGGCTCGGGCCGGGTACGGGCGTGGCACTGCCGGCGGGCCCGGCGGCCGGGCGTCCATCTGTGCTCGGCCGGTTCCTCCTGCGGCACGTGACGGTGGTGGACGGTGGCCCGACCCGGCGTGGTTAGTCCGCGTTGCCGGTGGTGGTGCGCAGGTCGGTGTTCCAGTCCAGCTGGGCGGCCAGCGTGTCGTCGCCGGGACGCTGCGGGGGCGGTGACCCGGCGGTGCGCGGCGGGGTGCGGGTGCCGCGGGAGATCTCTCCGCTGGCGGTGATGTTGTGTTCCACGCGGGGGCGGCGGCACGCCTCGTAGAGGGAGAGCGCGCTGTCCAGGTCCGGTGCGTCCCGCAGGGACTTGGCGAGGACGACGGCGTCCTCCAGGGCCATCGAGGCGCCTTGGCCGGTCGCCGGTGAGGCCGCGTGCGCCGCGTCACCGATGAGCAGCGCCCGTCCGGAACGCCAGGGGGTGCCGGGCGGGATCTCGGTGGCGTTGGTGGCCATGATGTCGTCGCTGGAGGCCGCGACGATGCCCGCGGCGGGGGTGGCGTCCTCGCTCAGCATCGCGACGAGTCGCTCGCGCCAGCGGGCCGGTACGGGGTGCGCGAGGTCGTCGGCGGGGACGGCGTCGCCGCCGACACGGGCGAACCAGTACGTCTCCCCGTCCGGCGAGACCGCGTAGCCGAAGGCGGCGGTGCTGCCCCGCACCATGGTGATGTGCCCCGTGCCGTCCGCCGCCGGGGCGTCCTCCGGACCGCTGCGCGTGTAGCCGTAGAAGACGCTCTGTCCGGCATGGACGGGCTCCGTACCGGGCGCGATCGACCGCCGGACGGTCGAGCCGAGGCCGTCCGCGCCGATGAGCAGGTCGCCGGTCGTGGCACTGCCGTCGGTGAAACGTGCGGTCACCTCGTCAGGGCCGTTCTCGACGGAAGCCAGTCGCGCCCCGTGCGAGAGCCGGATTCCCCGGCGGAGGGCCTCGGCCTGCAGGGCGGCGTTCAACTCGCCCCGGCGCAGGCACCGGTAGCGGAGCAGCGCGTCGTCGGCCTCGCCCAGTGGCACATGGGCCAGCTGAGCGCCCTGGCCGTCGAGAACCCGCATCGAGCGCAGCGGCCAGCCGAGTGCGGTGACCACGTCCGAGGCGTCGAGTTGCGCCAGTGCGCGCATGCCGTTGCTCGCCAGGGTCAGGAACGCCCCGATGTCCGCGGCCGTGTCGGGATGCGCTTCGTGCACGGTGACGTCGAGTCCCGCTTTGTGCAGGGCCAGTGCGGTCGCCGTACCCGCGATCCCACCACCGATGACCAGAATGCGTGTCACGTACCAGTCCGCTCTTCTGCGTAGGTCCCCTCGGGCGTCCATGTCCATGATGCACCCGGTCATGGTGAAGTGGCCGTGTTCCGGGCGCCTTTGGGGACGAGGGCGGCGGCAGAGCTGACGGGTTCTGGTCCGGCTGAGCCGGCCGGTCGGCTGAGTGTGCCGCGGGGTGTCGGCCGGGCCCCGTTCACCGGCCGGCGGGGGCAGTCCGGGGGGACCGGAATCGGCGGCTCGTGCGCGGCGAGGGCGTCCGTCCGGCGGTGGCTCTCGGGCGCCCGGCCTTTCCGGAACCGGCGTCGAGGTGAGCGTCAGGCGTGCTGCGCCCCGCGTGCCAGCAACAGCAGGGCGTCGACGAGGTCCTCGGCGGGCGCGCCGGTCGCCAGGCTGCGCAGTTGCAGACCGAAGACCAGCGCGACGGTGGCGCTCGCCGGCCGCTCGGCGTCGGCTACGCCGAGACCGGTGAGGATCCGGGCGGCCAGCTGGTCGTAGGCGGTGAAGCACTGTGCCGCCGCGGTGCGCAACCGCTCGTCGCGGCCGGCCTGGACGTACAGCTCGAAGGGCGCGATGTGCCTGCTGTCGGTCCGGGTGCACCCGGCGACCTGGCCGACCGTCGCGGAGGCCCGGTCGATGTCCATCCCGTCCGTCTCGCACTGGTCGGCGAGCTCGGTGAAGCGCCGGGTCTCCTCCGCGACGAAGTGCAGCAGGCTCTCCCGCAGCATCTCGTGCTGGGTCGCGAAGTGGTACGTGACCGAGCCGAGGGAGACCTTGGCCTCCTTGGCGATCCGCCGGTTGGTGACCCCGGCGACGCCGTCCTCGGCGATGGTGCGCAGCACGGCGTCGATGATGCTCTGCCGGGTTCCGGGGGGCTTGGGCATGACGGTCATTGTGCCACCGGTGGGGCGGCGGCCGGCGGGGCGGTGCGGAGGCCGCCGGGGGCGGGGCGGAAGCCGTATGTGTCGTGGAAGGCGCTGGTCAGGCAGGGAACGGCGCTGGTCGTGCGGGGGCGGCGGGTGTGCGGGACCTTTGGTTGACGTGATCGCCCCGCCCTCATGCTGTTCGTTCGAACGAACAATTTTCGAGGGGTTTTCGAGAGGGTCGTCCCATGCGCATCGCAGGATCAACCGTTCTCCTGACCGGAGCCGTAGGCGGCCTCGGTCAGGCCATCGCCCGTGACCTGGCCGCCAGGGGGGCCGGGCTGATCCTCTCCGGGTGCCGGGCCGACGCCCTGGAGGCGCTCGCCGGCGAGCTCGGCGCCCGGGCGTTGACCGCCGACCTCGCCGACCCCGACCAGGTCGATCACCTGGCCAGGGCCGGCGCCGACGCGGACATCGTGATCGCGAACGCCGCGCTGCCCTCGACCGGCGACCTCCTCGACTACACGCCCGAGCAGATCGACCGCGCGCTGAGCGTGAACCTGCGCGCCCCCGTCATGCTGGCCCGCGCGCTCGCACCCCGGATGGTGGAGGCGGGCCGGGGGCATATCGTCCTGGTCGGCTCGATCTCCGGGAAGGCGGCCACCAAGTACTCCTCGCTCTACAGCGCGGCCAAGTTCGGGCTGCGCGGCTTCGCGCTCACCCTCCGCCAGGACCTGCACGGCACGGGCGTGGGCGTCTCACTGGTCCAGCCCGGCGCGGTGCGCGACGCGGGCATGTTCGCCGCCACGGGCGCCACCCCGCCGACCGGCGTGCGCATGGTCTCCCCGGACCAGGTGGTGGCGGGGGTCGTCCGGGCCGTCGAGCGCGACCTGTGCGAAGTCAATGTCGCGCCGGTGGAGTTGAAGGTGCTCAGCGCCATCGCCGGTCAGTTCCCCGGCCTCGCGGAGAAGGTCCAGCGCGGCTCCAGCGCCGAGCGCACCATCAGCGAGGTCGTGGCGGCCCAGAAGGGCAAGCGGTAGTCGGCCGTTGTGGTGCAGGGGGAAGCCCGCAGTAGATCGGTGATCGGCGATCGGTGGCCGGCGATCGGCGGTCGGCGGTCGTGTCCGGGTGGGGGCGGGGCCGTACGGGGCTCGGGTGATGCCGTGACCGCAAGGCGTCTCGTCTGTTGGGGTGACCCCACAGGCCGCCCCGCTGGCGCTCCCGTCAGGAGGCCCTGCAGGTCACCCCGCCTGGCGGTCCCGCACGCCGCCCCGCCGGTGCCCCCGCGTCCGCTCGGGCACCGCGCTTCCTGAGGGCGAACCCCCCCTGGGCGGCGGATCCCGGTCCGGCCCGCTCGCCCGGGATCCGGCGGCCGTAGATCCCGACAGCCTCGGGCTCACCCTCCCTCGATGAGCCGCCAGGGCGCTATGTCCCCCTTGCGTAGATATTCTGTGAAGTGTGATCGAGCCTGGACGGCCGCGGCCCCGTCGTCGCCACGGCCGGGGGAGTCTTGTGCGGCTGTCGCCGGTCATCCTGACCGTCGTCATCGCCAGCCTGGCATATGCCACTCCGCCGGAGATGGCCTTCAGTCGCCTGCTGCCCGCGGCGCCGGCCCTCGCCGCCGCCATGTGGCCGGTGCTCCCCACCGTCCTCCTGGGGACGGTGTGCCTCTTCCTCATGATCGGCCTCAGCATCGTGTTCCCCGGCCTGGGGACGTGGTGGACGGCCGCGGGGATCATCGCGGTCACCGTGGCGGCCGCGTACGGAAGCCACGTCCGGCTCCAGCGGGAGCGGACCCTCTTTCAGGTGCGGCTCGTCGCCGACGCGGCGCAGCAGGTGGTGCTGAGCCCGATGCCGCGCCGCCACGGGAGCGTCGAGATCGAGTCGCTGTACCTCGCGGCCGCGGCGGAAGCCCGTATCGGCGGAGACTTCTACGAGGTGGTCGACACGCGGTACGGGGTCAGGCTGCTCATCGGCGATGTGCGGGGCAAGGGCCTGCCCGCGGTGGGGGCGGCCGCGGCGATCGTCAACTCGTTCCGGGAGGCGGCTCACGGCGAGGCCGACCTGGTCAGCGTCGCGCGCCGGCTGGATGCCAGCAGCACCCGCTACAACGCCGCCTTTCCCCCCGAGGGGCCGATGGAGCGCTTCGCCACCGCGCTGCTCGTCGAGATCCCGCACGAGGGCGGGCGCGTCGAGATCCTCAACTGCGGACACCCTCCGCCGCTGCTCCTCAACCACGGGAAACTCCGCGCCCTGGAGTCCACCTCCCCCTCGCCGCTGCTCAACCTCGCGGAGCTGATCGGTGATCACTACACCATCGACACCTTCGACTTCACGCCCGGCGACCTGCTGCTTCTCTACACCGACGGGGTCGCCGAGGCCCGCGCCCGCGACGGCGAGTTCTTCCCGCTGGCGGCCTGGATGCGCCGACAGCCCCCGACGCCGCCCCACGAGCTGCTCGCGGCTCTCCACCGCGACCTCCTCGACTACAGCAGAGGACGCCTGGACGACGACATCGCCGCGCTCGCGGTGAGCCTGCGCGAACCCTCACCGTAGGCCCGGTACGGCCCGGATCACGGCCGTGTGGAGCCGTCATGCGCGGTGCCGTCCTACGCGGGGCGCGCGATCTTTGGTCCTGTGCGGGGGCATGGGTCGGTGTGTGCCCCGTGGCGGTCAGGTCGCGCTGCCCGCCTTCCAGTCCGCCCAGGACAGGTTCCAGCCGTTGAGGCCGTTGTCCGGTTTGACGGTCCGTTCGTCGGAGTTCTTGACCACGACGACGTCGCCGACCAGCGATTCGTCGAAGAACCACTTGCCCGGGGTGTCGCCGCCGCCGCCCTTGTTGTCGTGCAGGCCGACGCAGCCGTGGCTGGTGCCGGAGTTGCCGAACACGGACGAGGAGCCCCAGTAGTTGCCGTGGATGAAGGTGCCGGAGGACGACAGGCGCATGGCGTGCGGAACGTCCTTGATGTCGTACGAGTTCCGCTTGTCGAAGCCGACCGTGGAGCCGTCCATGCGGGTCTTCTCCAGCTTCTCGGAGATGACCATCCGGCCGTTGTAGGTGGGGTGCTCGGGGCTGCCGCCGGAGATCGGGATGGACTTGTAGGTCTTGCCGTCGCGCTTGACCGTCATGGTCTGGGTGTTCATGTCGACGGTGGAGACCTGGGAGCGGCCGATGGTGAAGGTGACCGTCTTGGACTGGACGCCGGTGATGCCCTGGCCGCCCTTCACGCCGTCCAGGTCGATCTTCATGGTGATCTTGGAGCCGGCCTTCCAGTAGTCCTCGGGCCGGAAGTCGAGGCGCTGGGCGCCGAACCAGTGGCCGACGACCTCCTGGCCGCTGCTGGAGCTCACCTTGATGTGGGACTGGACGTCCTTCTTGTTGGTGATCGCCTTGTCGAAGTTGAAGGACACCGGCATGCCGACGCCGACGGTCTTGCCGTCGTCGGGGGTGTAGGAGCCGATGAAGCTGTTGGCCGAGGAGACCGTGGTGAAGGTGGTGTTCTCGGTCGCGGAGCGGCCCTTGGAGTCCTTGGCGTTCGCGACGATCTTGTACTTGGTGCCCCGCTCCAGCTGGACGCCGGGCTTCCAGGAGGCGCCGTCGGGCGATATGGCACCGGCGACGTCCTTGCCGGAATCGGCCTCGGTGAGCTTCACATCGGTCAACTTGCCACCGGTGACCTTCACACCGGTGTCGTTGATGCTGGCGTTGGTGGCGCCGTCCTTCGACGAGACCTTGATCCTGGCGTCCGACGAGTCCCCGGCGGCGGCGCCGGCACCGTTCTTCCCGTCGTCGTTCCCGCCGGCCGAGGAGCCGTCGCCGCAGGCGGAGAGGGCCAACGCGCCCGCCGCGAGCAGCGCGGCGAGGGGCAGCATGCGGCGCGTCCGACGGCGTCGCGGCCGGCCGGGCACCTGCTGCCCGGCCGAAGGCGGCAACTCGTGGGGGAGGAGAGGCCGTTCGGGCGCGGGAGTGTGCGGTGAGGTCATGAGCTGCTCCAGACAAAGGCTGTGCAATGTGGTGGGCACGCAGGGTCCGCCGCAGCCGTCTCCACCGAAGTGACGTGGTCGCGTGCCCATCCCTTCACTGCCGTCGGGCGGACCCTTCCAGTTCACCTCGGCGATCTAAGAGACGGTCTCACCACTCCCTCTACCCGGACCCGGACGCCTTGTGCATCCCCTGGACCGTTCGTGACGTCCGTCATGGCGAACTGCCCCGCGTGCGAGGGACGCCCGGGGCGGCAAGGTCGCGTTCACCGGCGCCGCGTAGCCTCGGCCCTCCGCCGATCTTTCCGTCGCCCTTTGCCGGCCCGGACGGCGGTATCCCCTCCCCCCACTCGATGCTTCGGGCATCCCGAAAGGACAGTGATCAGATATGCGGTGGGTCTCCACCGTCACCGCTGCGGCCATAGGCGCCGGAGCGCTCGCAGGGCCGGTCGCGGCGGCCACCCCGTCCGCCGCGGCCGGGCAGCGGGCCGCGGCATCCGGTCCGGAGGTGCGCTGCACCTCCACGGACCGAGCGCTGGCCGAGAAACTCTCGCACGACATATCCCGGGCGCTGGCCGGCCGGAAGAGCATGGCGTCGCTGTCCTTCTACGACCGTCCCACGGGGACGAGTTGCACGCTGGGTGCCGCACGGCAGTACGACTCGGCCAGTGCGGTGAAGGCGGTGATCCTCGGAGCCCTGCTGTACCAGAAGGGCGGCACCCTCACCGCCAGGGAAGACGCCCTGGCGCGCAAAATGATCACTGAATCGGACAACGACTCCGCCACCGCCCTCTGGAAGGAGCTGTCCGACCTGCGGGACCCCGAGAAGCCGAACCCGGTCAGGATCCAGGAGTTCCTCGACAGGGCCGGGATGGGCAACACCGTTCTCGACAAGGAAGGTTCCTGGGGCCTCACCCAGGTCACGGCGGGCGACCTGGCCAGGCTGCTGCGCCTCTTCTCGGGCGGTGACGACTCGGTCCTCGGGAGCGGGGCCCGGACCTATGCGCTGGACCTCATGCAGCACGTCCGGCCCGCCCAGAGGTGGGGAGCCACGGCCGGCGCTCCGCTCGACTCGCTGGTCCATGTGAAGAACGGCTGGCTGCAGCGCAGCCGGAACTCCGATGTCGACGCTTTCGACCGGGGCGACTGGAAGGTGAACAGCCTGGCCGTCCTCACGGGGAACGCCTACGACTCCGGGCTGGTCGTGCTCACCGAGAACAACCGGGTCCCCGAGGGCCATCCGGCCGAGGAAGGGTGGAACTACGGGATCGACACGATAGAGGCCGTTTCCCACGCTGTGTACCGGGATGTCTATCCCGGTGCCGAACGGTACGAGCCCGGCCGGTCGCTGCGCCGAGGGGCGGCAACAGCCGGCTAGTCCAACGGCCGCGACGGGCCCGGCCGCCGCCGGTTCCGCGCCCGTCGCGGCCCCGTCCGCCACCACGATTGCCTCGCGAAAATAGTTTCCCCATGGAAAATGTTTTGGCTGGGACACAGGGGTAGGTGACGGAGCGACGCAGTGACGGGGAACAGAGAGGAGCAGCCACCATGGCGACGGCAGCGAGGCAGGTCCACACAGCTGTGACCCGCACGGAGGAGGAGGCGGCGCCCGAGTCCGCGCAGCCCTCCTTGCCGCTGGTGGACAAGGCCCAGCGGGTGGCCCCGACGGATGCCCGTCGCCTGTCGAAGCTGTTCTTCGAGCGGCTGGCGACCCTTGAGGAGGGCACGCCGGAGTACCAGTACGCGCGCAACACCCTCATCGAGATGAACCTGTCGCTGGTGCGCTACGTCGCGCGCCGCTTCCGCAGCCGGGGGCAGGAGATGGAAGACGTCGTACAGGTGGGCACGATCGGTCTGATCAAGGCCATCGACCGCTTCGACGTCTCGCGGGAGACCGAGTTCACCACCTTCTCGATCCCCTACATCACCGGGGAGATCAAGCGGTTCTTCCGCGACACGACCTGGTCCGTGCACGTCCCGCGTCGGCTCCAGGAACTGCGCGTGGACCTTGCGCGGGCCCGTGAGGAGATGGAGGGACGCGGCAACCCCGAGCCGTCCGTCGCCGACTACGCCGCCCATCTGGAGCTTGCGGAGGACGAGATCGTCGAGGGGCTGGTCGCCTGCAACGGCTATGACGCCGATTCCCTGGACCGGCCCATCGAAGCCGGTGGCGGCACGCAGCGGACCGGGCTCATTGCCGACCTGATCGGCAACGAGGACCCCGCGCTCGCCCTGGCGGAGAACCTGCAGGCGCTCAAGCCGCTGATGGCGCAGCTCGACGAGCGCCAGCGCACGCTCCTCGAACTCCGCTTCGGCGCGGAGATGACGCAGTCCGAGATAGGCAAGGAGCTCGGCCTGTCCCAGATGCACGTCTCCCGCCTCCTCACCCGTGCCTGCGCCACCCTGCGCGAAGGGCTCCTCGCCGAGAGGTGAGCCGACGCCACGTCGCCCGCGGCATCCGTGACACCCGCGGCGCGCTCGACACCCGGGAGGCCGGGCCGGAACGGATCCGGCCCGGCCTCCCGGGGGACAAGGCGGAGCGGTCCTACAGCGAAGAGGACGCCGTGGGGCCCGGCACCGACGACGGTGCCGGATTGCTGCGCGGGTGCTGGGGATTGAGGAACCACTTGCGGGCGGAGACGAACCACCAGGTGCCCGCGAAGACCAGGACGACGCCCACGGTGATCGGCGCGTAGTTGAACGTCTCCAGGGTCACCGGGCTCTGCTGGGGCAGCATGAACAGCACCGTGATGATCACGACCCAGCCGACCGCGACCAGGCCCACGGCCTTGGACCAGCGGCCCAGGTGCCAGGGGCCGCGCCGGAAGTTCTCCCCCTGGCGCAGCCGCAGCAGGGTGGGCACCACGTAGGCGATGTAGAGGCCGATCGTCGCGATGGAGGTGACGGCGGCGTACGCGGTGGTGTTGAACAGGTACGGCAGGCCGAGGACGAACGCCGCGCCGGCGGCGAGCCACACGGCGTTGGTCGGGGTGCGGGTCCCCGGGTGGAGCTTGTGCCAGACGGCGGAGAACGGCAGGGCGCCGTCGCGGGAGAAGGCGTAGATCATGCGGGAGTTGGCGGTCACCGAGGCCATCCCGCAGAACAGCTGGGCGCCGATGATGACCAGCAGCATCAGCTTGCCGGTGCTCGCGCCGAGCGCGTCCAGGAAGATCTGGGCCGGCGGCACCCCGGTGCCCGACTTCAGGGCGCCGGTGTACGACTGGATGGCGAAGGTCAGGCCGAAGAGCAGCACGAACCCGGCCGCCCAGGACACCACGATGGAGCGGACGATTCCCTTCGGCCCCTCGACCGAGGCGTTCTTCGTCTCCTCCGTCATATGGGCGGACGCGTCATAGCCGGTGAAGGTGTACTGCGCCATCAGGAGACCGATGAGCGCGACGTAGACCGCGGAGCCCCAGCCGGTGTTGTTGACGAACTCGGTGAAGACGAAGCCGGGGGACTGGTGCCTGTCGGGGATCAGCAGCAGGGCGCCGACGATCACCACGACGCCGATCAGGTGCCACCACACCGAGACGGTGTTGAAGAAGCCGACCACGCGCACGCGGAAGGTGTTCACGACGGCGTGCAGCAGGAGGATCACGCCGAAGAGCGTGATCGTGTGGGCGGGCGTGGCGGCATAGCCGAACTGCAGGTTCAGGTAGGCGTTGAGGAACGACGCGGCGCCGAAGTCGATGCCCGCGGTGACGGCCACCTGGCCGAGCGTGTTGAACCAGCCGGTGAACCAGGCCCAGGCCGGGGCGGACTTCTGCGGGGCGAGCTTGTGCGCCCAGAAGTAGAGGCCGGCGGAGGTCGGGTAGGAGGAGCAGACCTCGGCCATGGACAGGCCGACGAACAGGGTCATCAGGCCGACGAGCACCCAGCCCCACATGATGAGGGCGGGCCCGCCGGTGTTCATGCCGAACCCGTACATGGTCAGGCAGCCGGAGAGGATGCTGATGATCGTGAAGGAGACCGCGAAGTTCTGCCGCCCGGACATCGAGCGGTCCAACGTCTGGGTGATGCCGAGTTCGGCGAGGCGTTCCTCCTCCGTCTGCGTGACGCTTGGAATGTCCAATGGCATGGCTGGAGCCTCTCCTCTTGGTGGCGCGTCGGATTGCGGAACACCGTCGGTCCGGGCGGTCCCGGGGCGGCGCTAGGGCGCGGACCCCTTGACCGCCCACTTCCGGTGGCGGGCGAAAAGCTGTTGGGCGTCTCCGCAGTAGCTCCACGGCACATCCGTCGCGTACGGGCCGATGGCGTCGAAGACCTCGGCCGCCGCCCGGTGCTGGTTCGCGAAGGACATCGCGTGGGCGAGGTAGTTGGCGTCCTCGTGGAAGGCGGCGTGCGGCCGGGAAGGGGCCCGGTACGTCCACCAGTTCACCCACGCCTGCTGCGTCGACGGGTTGTCGGTCCACGGATGGACCGTCAGGCCGTACCGGTGGCCCTCCTTCTCCATCCGCATGCGGTGCGACTCGGCGAGCGCGACCAGCGGCAGCGTGTGCAGCGGCATCCCGCGCGGCACATGGGCGCACCGCTCCTGGGCCCAGTGGAACATCTCGCCGGCCACGCCGTGCCAGTCGGGGAACATGTAGGTCAGGAGCTCGTGGTGGGCCTCCCTGTTCCACGGGTCGCGCGCCTCGGCCTCCCGCCAGACGCTGTACACCGTCTCCCGCCACTGCGGGTCGCGGTCGGGGGAGTGGTAGCGCAGCAGGGCCAGCATCACGACGTAGGGCGTGGGGTCGGCCGGCAGGGCGTCGCCGGCGGCGTGGCAGGTCTCCCAGGCCTCTTCCATCTCGGGGCCGCTGCCCTGCCCCCGGGGGCGGGCCATCGAGCGCAGGGCCCGGACGGTGGCGAGGAGCGCCAGGGCGTGGGGGGAACGGGGTTCGGCCTGCGCCCAGGTGTCCGCGAAGGTGAGCCGGGCGCCGGCGCGGGCGAGCACCTGGAGGCGGAAGACGCGGCGGTCCCAGTCGGCGCCGGTCGCGGTCAGCAGTTCGCCCGCGCTCTCCCATCGGCCCATCGCGGCGTCCTCCACCGCGGAGCGCAGCCGGGAGTCGTCCCGTGCCGGATGCCGGTCGAATGCCGGTTGGCGTCTCACGGCCGCCCCGTCACAGTCTTCTCGGGCGGCAGGAGCAGGCCCTCACCGGGCGCGGGGCGGGCGTGAACAGGCACGTGTCAGGCCTCCGGTGGGGCGTCCGCCGCGGCGGAGTCCGGCGTAGGGGGGAGTACGTCGTGCCGGGCGGACGGCCAGGGGGCCCGCAGGCCCCGGACGCCCGGCGCCCTCGACGGGCGGGACGACGGTGCTGCCGGTCGTCGGGGCGGCAGCGAGGGAGGGCGGGGCGGGCCCGCACCGGCCCGGCGTCGGGGGCGAGGCGCCCGTGGGGGTTCCGGCGGGGGCAGGGGGCGGTGCCCGGGGCTCCCGGATCCGGTCCGTATCGCGTCGTCGTCTCGTGCGCAGGCGGAAGTCCGATTCGGCCTTGAGGGGCAATCACCGGAATCTCCTGTACGTGGGGATACATGTGCTGCGCAAGCGGACTGTCAACTTCGCTCATGAAGTGCCGACTAGGGAAAGCAGACTATTCACAGACGCGCGGCCGCGCACATTCCTTCGGCGATAAAAGTCATGCGAGGTGGCTTCCCGGGCGGCGTGCGACAGCGGCACGCGCTCCCCCTGTGGCCTGGTACGTACCTTCGCGGTGGGTGTGAAGGATGTGGCGGCCGACCGCCGTTCGCCATCCGCCCGTCCTTCCGGATCGGTGACCGGTGACGAATGTTTTCGCGCCGACCGGTCGTCCGCCTTGATGTCGCCGAGCCCCGGCCTGGCCCTTACGAGGCTCACCCCATGCGCGTCGGTCACGACATCGTCACAGGTTCTCCACTTCATCTCTTTCGAAGTTCAACTACTCGGTACTCTTCCTGTCTCGGACGCCTCGGGAGGAACGTGCGGGAACGGTACGTATCCCCGGAAAGGGCTCAAGTCGCCTGACAACAGGCGCATTTGATGCTCACTTCACTTCACGCTTCACCACTTGTCTCTCCGGTTCCGGCCGGGCGGCGGTTCGCGACCGCGGGCAGGGCCATGCACGCAGGGGAGTGTGCAGTCGCAAGGAAGGGGGCTGTCATGGCGGGAACCCAACGGCCGATGTCGCCGGAGGAAAAGAAGAACGCCCGGCTCGGCTGTGCGGTCGTCGCGGTCTTCGTGCTGCTCGTCGGCGGGTGCGTCAACCTGGTGAGCGGCGGTGACGACGAGGCGAAGTCGGTCACCACCTCGGCGGCCGAGTCCGCGGCCACGTCGGCCGCCACATCCGCGGCCGCGTCCGTCCCCGACGGCTCCGACGCCACCGAGTCGCCCGACGCGTCCGACGCGTCCGAGGAGCCGAGCGAGGCCGTCACGGTGCCGGACTACACCGGGCGGAACCTCCAGGCGGCGCAGGATGCCGCGCAGCGCAAGGGCATCTACCTGCTCAAGAGCCGCGACCTGTCCGCCCGGAACCGTATGCAGGTGTGGGACCGGAACTGGCAGGTCTGCGAACAGGAGCCGGCCGCCGGGTCCGTCATGCGGGACGCCGAGACGCTGACGTTCGCCGTCGTGAAGACCGATGAGAGCTGCGACGAACCCGACACGACGGGGGACACGGGCGGCGACGGCGCGTCCGGGCCCACGGAGGAGCCGACCGGCGCCGGCGGCTCCGTGACCTCCGGAGGCTCGTCCTCCTCGGGCGGGTCCGCGGCTTCTGGTGGCTCCGGTGGTTCCGGTGGTTCCGGTGCGGACGACGGAGGTTCTTCCGGCGGCTCCGCGTCCTCCGGAGGTTCCGGTTCCTCCGGAGGGTCGGCCTCCGGTGGCGGCGGCAGTTCCACGAGCGGCGGCGGTGCGCAGGCTCCGGCCGGCGCCTCCGCGCAGTGCAACGACGGGACGTACAGCTACAGCCGGCACCGGCGCGGCACCTGCAGCCATCACCACGGGGTCGCCGTCTGGCTGCGCAGCCTTCCGGCCTGAGCGGTCGCCCCGGCCGGGGGTGACGGGCCGGAGAAGGTGCGCGGCACAAGCGGCACGCGACCGTACAACCTTCAACGGCTATGAGCGGTCTTCACCACACCATCACAGATGCAAGGGGGATTGTTCATGTCTCACTCGCAGCATCCCGCACCGTTCGGACCGCCGCCCCACCCCTTCGGCCCGCCGCCGGTCGCGCAGCCGCCGAAGAAGAAGCACGCCGCACTCAGGATCGCCGTGGGCGTGGTCTGCGCGTTCATCGTCTTCGGGCTGGGGGCCGCGGTCGGCAGCGGCGGCGACGGCACCAAGAAGGCCGCGGCGAAGCCCGCCCCCACCGTCACGGTCACCGTCACCGCCCAGGCGGCCAAGGCCGCGGCGGAGAAGCCGAAGAGCGCGGCGAAGCCCGCGGAGAAGGCGAAGAGCGCCGCACAGCCCGCGAAGGAGCCGGACGCGCCCGCGGGCCCGGACACCACGGTTGGTGAGGGCAGCTACCTCGTGGGGGAGGACATCGCCGCCGGCATGTACAAGACCGCAGGTCCGGACGCCTCCGGCAGCCCGCTCTGCTACTGGGAGCGCGCCAAGGACTCCAGCGGCGAGATGGACAGCATCATCGCCAACGACACCCCCCAGGGCCCGGCCCGCGTCACCGTCAACAAGGGCGAGACATTCAAGACCAACGGCTGCAAGGAGTGGGTGAAGGTCGGCTGACCGGCCGTACAGGGCAGGGCGCGGCGCCTTCGGGGCCGAGCCCTGTGCCGTCGCTCCGGGCCGTGGCGGCGGTGCCGCGCCGTGAACGGGCCGCCCCCGCCACCCCGCCCCGCCGAACCGCAGGCCGGTTTGCACCCTTATGGGGCGTGCGGAACCATTTCCTCCGCTTTTGCCGGGGCGGGGTCCTGTCGAGAGGGGGGCGGTCACGAGATATCTTGATGTCGAGCAATGTTGCAGACGTGGAGCGGAGCACCCGGTGACTGACTCGACCATCATCTACACCCACACTGACGAGGCCCCGGCCCTGGCGACGTATTCGTTCTTGCCTGTGATCCAGGCATACGCGTCGACGGCCGGTGTCAGCGTGGAGACCCGTGACATCTCCCTGGCCGGTCGCATCATCGCGAGCTTCCCCGAGTTCCTGGAGGAGGGCCAGCGCATCGACGACGCCCTCGCCGAGCTCGGTCAGCTGGCCAAGACTCCCGGCGCGAACATCATCAAGCTGCCGAACATCTCGGCCTCGATCCCGCAGCTCAAGGCCGCGATCGCCGAGCTGCAGGAGCAGGGCTACGCGCTGCCGGCCTACCCGGACGACCCGAAGACCGACGCCGAGCGCGACGTCCGCGCCCGTTACGACAAGGTCAAGGGCAGCGCCGTGAACCCGGTCCTGCGCGAGGGCAACTCCGACCGCCGCGCGCCGGCGTCGGTCAAGAACTACGCCAAGGCCAACCCGCACCGCATGGGTGCCTGGACGGCCGAGTCGAAGACGAACGTCGCCACCATGGGCGTCGACGACTTCCGCTCCACCGAGAAGTCCGCGGTCGTCGACCGGGACGGCTCGCTGCGCATCGAGCTCTCGGGCGACGACGGCTCCACCACCGTCCTGCGGGAGTCGGTACCGGTCCTCGCGGGCGAGGTCGTCGACGCCTCCGTGATGCGAGTGGCCGCGCTGCGCGAGTTCCTCACGGCGCAGGTGGCCCGGGCCAAGGCCGAGGGCGTGCTGTTCTCCGTGCACCTCAAGGCCACGATGATGAAGGTCTCCGACCCGATCATCTTCGGCCACGTGGTCCGCGCCTTCTTCCCGAAGACGTTCGCCCGGTACGGCGAGTCGCTCGCGGCCGCCGGCCTGACCCCGAACGACGGCCTCGGCGGCATCTACAAGGGCCTGGAGTCGCTGGCCGACGGCGCCGAGATCAAGGCGTCCTTCGACGCCGAGCTCGCCGAGGGCCCGGAGCTCGCCATGGTCGACTCCGACCGCGGCATCTCCAACCTGCACGTGCCGAGCGACGTCATCGTCGACGCCTCCATGCCGGCCATGATCCGCACCTCCGGCCACATGTGGGGCCCGGACGGCGCGGAGGCCGACACCCTCGCGGTCATCCCGGACAGCTGCTACGCCGGCATCTACCAGGCCGTCATCGACGACTGCCGGGCGAACGGCGCCTACGACCCCTCGACGATGGGTTCGGTCCCGAACGTCGGCCTGATGGCGCAGAAGGCCGAGGAGTACGGCAGCCACGACAAGACCTTCGAGATCCCGACCACGGGCACCGTGCGGGTCCTCGACGAGAACGGCGACGCCGTGCTGGAGCAGGTCGTCGGCGCCGGTGACATCTTCCGCATGTCCCAGACCAAGGACGCCCCGATCCGCGACTGGGTCAAGCTCGCCGTCACCCGCGCCCGCGCGACCGGCGACCCGGCGGTGTTCTGGCTGGACGAGACCCGGGCGCACGACGCGCAGCTGATCGCGAAGGTCAAGGCCTACCTGCCCGAGCACGACACCGAGGGCCTGCAGATCGAGATCCTGTCGCCGGTCGACGCGATCACGTTCTCCCTGGAGCGCATCCGCCGCGGCGAGAACACCATCTCGGTCACCGGCAACGTGCTGCGCGACTACCTCACCGACCTGTTCCCGATCCTGGAGCTGGGCACCAGCGCCAAGATGCTGTCGGTCGTCCCGCTGATGAACGGCGGCGGGCTGTTCGAGACGGGTGCCGGCGGCTCCGCGCCCAAGCACGTCCAGCAGCTGGTCAAGGAGAACTACCTGCGCTGGGACAGCCTGGGTGAGTTCCTGGCGCTCGCGGTCAGCTTCGAGCACCTCGCACAGAAGACGGGCAACGCGCGCGCCCAGGTGCTCGCCGACACCCTCGACCGTGCCACCGGCACCTTCCTCAGCGAGAACAAGTCGCCCAGCCGCAAGCTCGGCGGTATCGACAACCGCGGCAGCCACTTCTACCTCGCGCTGTACTGGGCGCAGGAGCTGGCGAAGCAGACCGACGACGCCCAGCTCGCGGAGGCGTTCGCGGCTCTCGCCAAGACGCTGACCGAGCACGAGCAGGCCATCGTCGACGAGCTGATCGCGGTGCAGGGCTCGCCGGCCGACATCGGCGGCTACTTCCAGCCGTCCGTCGAGAAGGCCGCGGCGGTCATGCGCCCGTCGACGACCCTCAACCAGGCCCTCGCGACCCTCGGCTGACGCGAGCGCGCGGAAGGTCCTTCCGCCCCGGCCGGCACCCGCCGGCCGGGGCGGTTCCGTTTCTCCGGGCGAAGGCGGCGCGCCCCGCCCCCTCAGCCCACGAGGTCCAGCACCGGCCGCAGCCCGTCCGGGCGCCGGTCCACCGGGAGCGGGTCCACCGGCAGGAAGGAGCAGCCGACCGCCGTGGCGCCGCCGTCCGCCCTGCGGTCGTCGCCGACCATCAGCACGGCGGACGGATCGAGCCCCAACTCCCGGCAGCCGAGGGTGAAGAGCCGGGGGTCCGGCTTCTGCAGGCCGTGCTCGTAGGACAGCACACAGCGGTCGACGTGGCCGGCCAGACCGTGGGCGCGCAGCACCGGCCGCAGATCCCAGCCGATGTTGCTGAGGACGCCGGTACGGACCCCGCGCCGGTGCAGCTCCGCGAGCACCTCGGCGGCGTCGGGGTAGGGCTGCCAGGCCGCCGCCGCCCGGGAACGTTCGTAGAGCGCGTCGTACAGCTCCGGATCGGGGAGCGGGACCTGGCGGGCCAGCCCGGTGTACAGCGCCCGGTGGTGGCGGGCGTCGCGGTCCCGGATCTCCCACAGCCCGGCCAGGGCGGCGGGCAGCTCGACGGGCGGGGAGCCGCCCGGCAGCGCGCCGGCCCGTTCCAGCGCGGCCGCCGAGCGGACGAGCTCGGCGTCGTCCATGGCCGTGCCGGACGCGGTCAGCGCCGCACGCAGCCAGGACTCGGCGGACTCGATGCGCAGCAGGGTTCCGGAGAAGTCGAACAGCACACCCTCGATCACCGTCATGAGCGCCATCCTGCCCGCCGTGCGGTGCCGGGCCAAGACGGCCGGGACGCCAGGGCGCCGTGGACCGCGGCCGATCCGGCCACCAGGGCCCCGCCCAGCAGCCAGCCCCCGACGACGTCCGACAGCCAGTGCACGCCCAGGTAGACCCGGGTGAAGCCGACGCCGACGACCGAGAGCACCACCACGGTCCGGGCCGTCCATCGCCACAGCGGCCGCGCCCCGGTCCGCCGCAGCAGCCACAGGACCAGGGCACCCGCCACCAGCGCGGACAGCGCATGCCCGGAGGGGAACGCGGTGTAGTGCGCGAAGGCCACCGGGTCCGGCCAGACGGGGCGGTCCCTGCCGACCACCGCCTTCACCGCCTGCTGCAGCCCCGTCCCGAGGAGCGCGGTGGCCGCCACCCACAGGGCGAGCCGGCGCTCCCCGCGCCGGACGAGCAGACAGACCGCCGCCAGAAGCACCGCGCGCATCGTCCACGGGTCCCACACCCAGTCGCTGAGCACCCGGTTGAGGCGGGTCCAGCCGGGCTCGGTGACGGCCGTCCGGTGCAAGGTGCCCGCCACGGAGGCGTCCAGGGACATCAAGGGACCCCACCGCAGCACGACGAGGGTGAGCAGCGCGCCGAAGAGGAGCGCGCAGAGCACGGCACAGGGGAGGGCGGGGAGGCGAGGGACGGATGCCCGCCGGCCGGGGTCTTCCTCGGCGGACGTACGGGCGGTGGGAAGGGGCGTCGAGGACATGGGCCGATCCTCGCCGATGACCGGCGCCCCTCGCGAGGGGCCACGCCCTACGTCAGTGCGCGCAGGCCCGGGATGAAGGCGACCAGCAGCGGGACGGCCGGTACCAGCGTCGCCACCGCCGTCATCCGGAGCCGGCGGCCGGGGGTGAAGCGGGGTGCGGGGGACAGCAGCCGGTCCACCCGCTGGGGGACCTGCGCGAGTTGCGTCGGACAGGGCCCGAACACCCCGCGGTCCTCGTTGAGTTCGACCAGGGCCAGGGCGATCGTCAGCCGGCCGAAGCGGCGCGAGGCCACGTCGTCGGCGGCCAGCTCGACCAGCCGGTGCACCTGGTCGCGGAACGCGGCGAAGACCGGGATCTGCGGGAAGCCCACGGCGAGCGCGGAGGCGCTGTACAGCAGGAGATCGTGCCGGGCCCGCGCATGGCCCTGCTCGTGGGCGATCAGCGCATCGAGCTGACTGCCCTTCAGGCGCCGCAACGCCGACGTGGTGACGACCAGTTGGGAGTGGGCCAGCCACCATGCCTCGGGGCGGTCGCCCTCCAGGACGACCAGGCGCTCGGCGCGGGGCTCCTCGCCGGGCAACAGCGGTGCGCGGCGCAGGAGTTCGGCCCGGCGCTGCCGCCGCCGGGCGCGCGCCGCCCGTACCTCGCGGGTCAGCGCGACGGCCGTCCAGGCCCCGCCGCACGCCAGGAGCAGCGCGAGCACCCCGGCCCACGGCCCGTGCCCCTGGAGCGCGTACGCCTCGACGACCACCCGGGGGGCGAAGCCGAACACCGGGCTGCGGACGGTCTCCCAGGCGGCGGACGCGCTCAGCGACATCGCGAGCACACAGCACAGCAGGACACCGGCCACCACGCACTGCCACACCCACAGGGCGAGCACCGGCTCCCGGTCGGGCCAGTCGGAACGGGCCATCAGCCGTGGCGCCATTGCCGCGGCCAGCACGCCGAGAACCATCAGCGTGAGAGGGACCATCATGGCGTCAGCCTATGAGCGGACGGCTACCCGTTGGTACGGCCGCGCCGCGGATGTGACGTATGCCACCCGGGTCAAGGGTGCGGGCCGCCGGACCGCCGCCCGTCGCCGCGCGGCCGTACGGAAGCGCCGCGCCCGCAGCTCACAGAGCCAGCAGCATCGCCAGCATGCCGATGCCCATCGCCACCCGGCAGGCCCGCAGCACCCCCGGCGGCCCGAGGTCCGCCGGCGCGCCCGGTCCGGTGGCCGCCTCCGTCCCTTCGGCCGCGGGGTCCGCCGCCCGGACGCCCGCCGGCACCAGCCGGACCCCGGCGGCGATCACGTACACCGTGTAGTAGGCGAGCAACAGGCCCGTCAGCAGCGGCACCCCGCCCGGCCCGCCGTGCCCCATCCCGCTCATCCCGCTCATCCCGCTCATCGCGCCCATCGCGTCCGGCGAGGCCACCGGCCCCGTCGCGTCCGCCCGGCCCACCGCGGACGCCGGGCCCGTGTGGTCCGCCGGCACCGCCATCGCCAGCGCCATGTACGCCATGGCGAACGTGCCCACCGCGTGGTGCGGATGCCGCCGCGCCAGCGCCCACACCCCGGCCGTCGCGTAGACCGCGGTGAACACCCACGACGACCACTGAGGCGGCGTCACCGCGGACGCGGGCAGCGCCATCGCCGCCATGCCCAGCGCCATCAGCCCTTCGCCGCGGGCGTCGCCCCGGTGCGCGGCCGGGCCGGTGCGCGCGCGGACGAGGCAGTACGCGGCGGCCCCGGCGCACAGCAGCACCAGCAGCCAGCCGACCCACACCGGTTCGTGCACGGCGCACCTCCCCGAGTACCGCCTGCCGCACGGATCGGGTGCAGAATGCCCGCCCTGTGCCCGGCACACGGGAGCGCACGGACGCACGGCGGGGGAGCGCGGGTTGGGTGCGCCGCGAGGCCCCTCAGGGCCGGTATCGCAGCGGATGGTCCGCCGGGACCTCCGTCAGCACGATCCGGTGGCCGTCCGGATCGGCGATCCACATCTCGATGAGCCCCCACGGCTCCTGGACGGGTGGCCGCAGCACCTCGACCCCGTGCGCCAGCAGCTCCTCGTGCGCCGCCGCGGCGTCCGCCACCTGGAGCCACAGCTGGAGGGTCCCGGTGGCCGGGCTCGCGGCGCGGCCGGAGACCTCCAGGAAGCCGCCGCCGAGGAAGTAGACCGTGCCGCGCCCGGGTCCGGTACCGAATTCCCGGTAGATCTCCAGCCCCAGCGCCGTGCCGTAGAACGCCCGCGACCGCTCGGGGTCGGACGGCCGCACCAGCACCCTGCTGCTCAGTACGTGCACCATGCCAGGACCTTACGCCGTCCCCCGCGCGCCCTCGGGGCGCCGCCGCCGGAAGTCCGTGCCGAACGGCCCTGACACGCCGCACATGCCGCTTGTTAGCCTCCGTGCAGCCCTTTGTCCGGCCCTGAGAGGACTGTGCGCACCATGCCCACCGGCGAGCTGACCTTCCGTACCGCCCACGACGCCGACATCCCCGGTCTCGTCGACCTCATCGAGTCGGCGTACCGGGGCGACGCGAGCCGGGCCGGCTGGACGACGGAGGCAGACCTGCTGGAGGGGCAGCGCACCGACCCGGACGGCGTCGCCGCCGTGGTGCGGGCCGAGTCCGGCCGGCTGCTGGTCGCCGAGCGGGACGGCGCCCTGATCGCCTGCTGCCAGCTCGAACACCGCGGGGACCACGTGTACTTCGGGATGTTCGCGGTGCGCCCGCAGCTCCAGGGCGGCGGCCTCGGCAAGGTGATCATCGCGGAGGCCGAGCGGACCGCCCAGGACCTCTGGGGCGCCCGCGAGATGCGGATGACCGTCATCCGGCAGCGCGACGAGCTGATCGCCTGGTACGAGCGCCGCGGCTACCGGCGGACCGGGCGGCTCACCCCGTTCCCGTACGGCGACGAGCGCTTCGGCATCCCGCAGCGCGCCGACCTGGAGTTCGAGCTGCTGGTCAAGCCACTCGGCCAGGAGGCGACGGGAAGGCCGGTCGCCTCCTGACCGCTCGGCGCCGTCCCGCCCGGATGTTCAGAGCCGGCCCGCCTCGATGATCCGCCGCAGGAACTGCCGGGTGCGGTCCTGCCGCGGGTCCCCGAAGACCCGCTCGGGCGTGCCGCGTTCCACCACCACCCCGCCGTCCAGGAAGCACACCTGGTCGGCGACCTCCCGCGCGAAGCCCATCTCGTGCGTGGCGATGACCATGGTCATGCCCTCCTCCTTGAGGTCGCGGACCACGCCGAGCACCTCGCCGACCAGCTCCGGGTCGAGCGCCGCGGTGATCTCGTCGAGCAGCAGCAGCCGGGGCCGCCCGGCCAGCGCCCGGACGATCGCGACCCGCTGCTGCTGGCCGCCGCTGAGCCGGTCGGGGTACTCCCCGGCCCGCCCGCCGAGCCCGAGCCGCTCCAGCAGCTCGCGGGCCCGCGCCTCCGCCTCGGCGCGCGGCACCCCGTGCACCCGGCGGGGCGCCAGCGTGATGTTGTCCAGCACGGTCATGTGCGGGAAGAGGTTGTACGCCTGGAACACGACGCCGATCCGGCGGCGCACCGCGTCCACGTCGGCCCGCGGGTCGGTGATCTCCGCGCCGTCCAGGAAGATCGCGCCGTCGTCGATCTCCTCCAGCAGGTTCGCGCAGCGCAGCAGCGTGGACTTGCCCGACCCGGAGGCGCCGATCAGCGCCGTCACGGTGTGCGGGGCCACCGCCAGATCCACGTCCCGCAGCACGACCGTGCCGCGCCCGTACGTCTTGCGCACGGACTCCAGCCGCAGCACCGGGCCGTCCCCGGGCGCCGCCTCGCCGGCCGGGCCGGCGGCCGGCCGCGGGGTGTCGTCGGTGGTGCTCATACCAGTCCTCCCTGGGCGCGCCGGCGGTCCATGCGGGCCGTCACCCAGTCCGTGCACCGAGTCATGGGGATCGTGAGCGCCACGAAGACGAGCCCGGCCACGACGTACGGCGTGAAGTTGAAGTCCTTGCCGGCGATGATCTGGGCCGCGTAGACCGCGTCCACCGCCCCCGCGATCGACACCAGACCGGTGTCCTTCTGCAGCGAGACCAGGTCGTTCAGCAGCGGCGGCACCACCCGCCGCACCGCCTGCGGCAGCACCACGAACCGCAGCGCCTGCCCGCTGGTCAGGCCCAGCGACCGGGCCGCGGCCCGCTGCGAGGGGTGCACCGATTCGATGCCCGCCCGGAAGACCTCGGCGACATAGGCCGAGTACGTCAGCACCAGCGCGGAGCCGCCCAGCAGCACGGGGTCGGTGGTCACGCCCCGCAGTCGCAGCGCCGGCACCCCGAAGACCACCATCAGCAGGCAGATGATCAGCGGCAGTCCGCGGAAGAAGTCGGTGTAGGCGGTGGCCAGGGCGCGCAGCGGGAAGAACACCGGGCCGCGCAGCGTCCGGGCCACCGCCAGCAGCAGCCCGAGCACCAGCACCGCCGCCCCGCACACCACCAGCAGCCGCAGGTTCAGCAGCAGCCCGTCCAGCACCTTCGGCAGCGCCTTGGCGGCGTACTCGGCGCTGAAGAACGTCTCCCGGGTCCGCGGCCAGCCGGGGGAGCGGGTGATCACGAGGTAGAGGACGGCGGCCGTGACCAGGGTGCTCAGCGCGGCGACGGCGGTCGCGCGCCGGGTCCTGGCGCGCCGGAAGCGCTCCCGCTCGATCCGCCGCCGTGAGGGCACGTACCCGTCGTCGGCCCCGTCCCGGGCCGTCCGGAGTTTCGACACACCTTCTCCGTACGTCACTTGAGCACCGGGACGGACACGGCGTCGGTCAGCCACTTCTTCTCCAGCGCGGCGAGGGTGCCGTCCTTGCGCAGCGCGTCGACCGCGGCCGTCACACACCCGGTGATCCGGCTCTCCCTGTCCAGGACCAGGCCGAACTGTTCGTGGGCGGCGCCGGTGTCCGCGAACTGCCCGGCCACCTCGGCGTTCTTCACCTCGGCCGAGGTGATGTAGAAGGCCGTCGGCAGGTCGGTGAGGATCGCGTCGACCTGGCCGTTCTTCAGCGCGCTCTTGGCGAAGTCGTTCTTCTGGAACACGGCGGGGCGCTGCGCCGGCCGGACGGTGTCGTTGACGACGTCCAGGCTGGTGCTGCCGACCTGCGCGCCGAGCTTGAGGCGCCGGAGGTCGGCGATGCTCCTGGCCTTGGCTGCGGGGGAGCCCTTGAGGGCGACGACGGCCTGGCGCACGTCGTAGTAGCCGGAGGAGAAGGCGACGGCCCGCTTGCGGGCGGCGCTGATGGAGATCTGGTTGATGTCGAAGTCGAACTTCTTCGCGCCGGGCGCGAAGGCGTTGTTGAACGGCACGGTCCGCCAGTCCACCGCGTCCTTGCCGTAGCCCAGCCGGCGGGCGACGGCGTAGGCGACGGCCGATTCGAAGCCCTTGCCACTGGCCGGGTCGTCGTCGTGGAACCAGGGCGCGTAGGCGGGCTTGTCGGTGCCGACGGTGAGCCTGCCGTGCGCCACGGTGGCCAGTTTGCCGCGGTCACAGCTCTGTTGACGCGGTCCGGCGGCGCCCGGACCGCCGGGGGACGCGTCCTGCGGGGCACAGCCGACGGCCGCGGTGAGCAGCGCGGCGGTGGCGCAAGCGGCAAGTCTGAGGGGGCGGTTGGCGAGGCGCATGGCGGGAGAGTGGCAGTGCCCGAGCCCGTCTGTCGAGATCACCGGGGGAAACGTCCGCATGCTGGGATCACATTGCGGCGCTGTGACATGCGCGTTTCCCCGCAGATGGGGGTGGGGGCCGAGGAATCGGCGCGCCCCACCCGGCTCATCCCGTCCGGTGCCGCCTCACGCCGTGAAGCGGACCGCCCGCCGGATCTCCGGCTGGTCGGTCACCACGCCGTCCAGCCCGAAGCCCCGCGCGAGGCGCAGCTGGTCGTGGGTGTTGACGGTCCAGCCCACGACCTTCAGCTGTGCGGCATGCGCCCGCTCGACCAGTTCCAGGGTGAGCCGGCGGATGTTCAAGGAGAGCATCGTGGCGCCGACGGCCTGCGCCCGGTCGACCACGTCCGCGCCGTACCTGCTGGCGACCAGCGCGGTGCGCACACCGGGCAGCAGGGTCCGGATCGCGGCCAGCGCCTCGTCGTGGAAGGAGATCACGTCGACCCGGCCGACCAGATCGCGCGACCGCATCACCTCGGCCAGCGCCTGCGCGGCCGCCACGTCCTTGATCTCGGCCTGCAGCGGCGCCCGGACCGCCGCCACGACCTCCTCGAAGACGGGGATGCGCTCGCCCCGCCCGGCGTCGAGTTCGCGGAGTTCGGCGAGGGTGCGCTCGGCGATCGGGCCGGCGCCGTCGGTGGTGCGGTCCACGTCCGCGTCGTGCATCACCACGAGCGCGCCGTCCTTGCTCAGGTGCAGATCGAGTTCGATGACGTCGAGGCCCTCGTGCTCGGCGCGCACGAAGGACCGCAGGGTGTTCTCCGGCTCCACGCCCATCATCCCGCGGTGTCCGATGGTGAGAAAGGACAAGGCTGCCTCGCTTCTGTCGGCTCGGTGCTGGTGTCGGCTCCGTACACGTGCCGACCGTCGGGTGTCGGCAACGGCGCTACGAAATGGCGCACAGCCTAACGGGACCGACCGGCGGAAATCGGGCTGCCGGACCGGACCGCGGTGTGTCCAGTACGGGTACCCGCCATATCCGGGTTCAGACCGTCTCACCCTCGCGTGGGCGAGTCCTCGGGGCGCTGACGGTGCCCGGGGCGGGCCCGGCCGCCGCGGGCCGGGCTCCGCGCCTCGTGGTCGCTATGGCATATGCCACACGCTCCGGAGGTTTGCCGCCTCGCGCGGTCCCGGAGAAACCGCCGAAACCCTTGGCATTACTGGCAGGAAGTCCCGCCCCGAGTGCTGACGGCAGGAAAAACAGGCGCGATCGGCCGGGGTCGGCAGAATAATTTTCACCAGCGCCACTTGAGTGGGCGATCCTCGGCTGGTTACCGTGTTCTGACAACACGATCTATCGCCGGAGGGCAGTCATGACGGAAATTCTTTCGCCTGTGGGTGTCCGTGAGGCCACCACGACCGCAGGGAGCGTGGTCGAGCACCCGGCGTGGCCCGTGCTCAAGGAGGCGGTCGAGACCCTCCGCCCCTGGCAGGCCAAGGACGGTTCGATCGACCTGGAGGCGGACGGCGCCCCGCGCGCCGAGGCCGTGCGTACCGAGGTCGACCGCGTCATAGCGGCTCTCGGCGAGCTCGCCCCGCTGCTGCCGCACAACGCCGCCTACCACGAGGCGCTCGCCGCCGACCTGCGTCGCTGGACCGACGACGGCTTCGGCGTGCCGGACTTCCTCGACTCCCTGCTCGCCTTCCAGCCCGCCCGGCAGCGCGCCGACGGCCTCCAGCACCTCGTGCTGTTCCCCATGTACACCCAGAACGGCAACCCGGACCGCAACTTCGAGGCCGTCGTCCTGCGCATGGTCTGGCCGGACTGGCTGGCCGAGCTGGAGCGCACCCGCTACGACAACCCCCTCTTCTGCGGCATCGCCTTCGAGGACTTCACGGCCGGCTACGACACCAACTCCGCCGTGCTCTTCCCGGAGACCATCGCCGTGCGCGAGGCCCCCGAGCGGTTCACCTGGGGCGGGATCTTCTGCGACCGCGAGGCCGCGCGCTTCCGCCGGGTCAGCGAGGCCGCCATCGAGACGCTCGGCGTCGAACTCCCCGAGGACATCCGCGAGATGCTCGGTGACCAGGAGCGCTGCCAGGAGGCGTTCGTCCTGTGGGACATGGTGCACGACCGCACCCACAGCCACGGCGACCTGCCGTTCGACCCGTTCATGATCAAGCAGCGTCAGCCGTTCTGGATGTACGGCCTGGAGGAGCTGCGCTGCGACCTCACCGCCTTCAAGGAGGCCGTGAAGCTGGAGGCCGAGGGGTACACCCAGGCGCGTGATGTGCAGTTCGCCGTGATCTTCGACCGGATGTTCCGCTTCCCGGTCACCGGCGACCGGGTCCGCAACTACGACGGCCTGGGCGGACAGCTGCTCTTCGCGTACCTCCACAAGCACGACGTCGTACGCTGGACGGACAACACACTGCACATCGACTGGGAGCGCGCGCCCAAGGTCACCAACCAGCTGTGCGGCGAGATCGAGAAGCTCTACCGCGACGGCATCGACCGGCCCAAGCTGGTCCACTGGTTCGCCGCGTACGACCTCGTCTCGACCTACCTGGCACCGCACCCGGGCTCGGTCTGGGCCAAGGGCCCCGACGCCCTCGACCTCGACCAGCCGCCGCGCAAGCTCGTGGACGACGTGCTCCCCGACGAATTCCCGCTGAGCATGTTCTACGAAGCGCTCGCCAAGAAGCTGCGCGCCGTGATCGCATCCACCAAGGGCATCACGGCCCACAGCGACACCTTGGCGGCGGCATGACGAACGACCGGAACACCCGGCCGAAGGCCGTCCAGGTGCAGGACGAGGAGGCGACGGAGATGGTTACTTCGACGGGCGGCCAGGGGCCGCTGGAGGGTGCGGTCATCGCGGTGGCGGGCGCGGCCGGGCCGGCCGGCCGCGCGACCCTGCTGCGGCTGGCCGAAGCGGGTGCGGTGGTGGTCGGCTCGGACTCCCACCCCGAGCGGCTGGCGGAGGCCGTGGACGCGGCCCGCTACGCCCACGGCGGCGCCACGGTGATAGGGGACACCGTCGACCTCCTCGACCTCGACCAGACCCGCGAATGGGCGGCTCGTACGGAGAAGGAATTCGGCCGGATCGACGGCCTGGTGCACCTCGTCGGCGGCTGGCGCGGCTCCTCGACCTTCGCGGAGACCGACCTCGCGGACTGGGACATGCTGCACAAGCTGCTGGTCCGCACCGTCCAGCACACCTCGCTCGCCTTCCACGAAGCGCTCGAACGCAGCGGCAACGGCCGTTTCCTCCTCACCAGCGCGGCCGGCGCCAGCAAGCCCACGGGCGGCAACGCCGCCTATGCCGCCTCCAAGGCGGCCGCCGAGGCGTGGACCCTCGCCATGGCGGACGGCTTCCGCAAGTCGGGGGGTGAGCAGGGACCGCGCGCCGCGGCTGCGATCCTGGTCGTGAAGGCGCTCGTCAACGACCAGATGCGCGCCGAGCGACCGAACGCCAAGTTCGCGGGCTTCACGGATGTCACGGAGCTGGCCGAGGCCATCGCCGGGGTCTGGAGCCGGCCCGCCCAGGAAGTGAATGGACAGCGTCTGTGGCTGACCCCCGAGCCGTGAGCGGAGCGAAGACCGACGCACGGCGGCACCACGACCCCGAGATACGCGGCTTCGCCAGCGACAACTACGCCGGCGCGCACCCCGAGGTACTCGCCGCGCTCGCCCTCGCCAACGGCGGCCACCAGGTCGCCTACGGCGAGGACGACTACACCGCACACCTCCAGCGCGTCTTCCGCAGCCACTTCGGGCAGCGCGCCGAGGTGTTCCCGGTGTTCAACGGCACCGGTGCCAATGTCGTCGCCCTGCAGGCCGTCACCGACCGCTGGGGCGCGGTGATCGCCGCGGACTCCGCGCACATCCATGTGGACGAGTGCGGTGCGCCCGAGCGGGTCGGCGGGCTCAAGCTGCTGACCGTGCCCACCGAGGACGGCAAGCTCACCCCCGAGCTGATCGACCGCGAGGCGTACGGCTGGGACGACGAGCACCGCGCGATGCCGCAGGTCGTCTCGATCACCCAGAGCACGGAGCTCGGCACGGTCTACACGCCGGACGAGATCCGGGCGATCTGCGACCACGCGCACGAGCGCGGCATGGTGGTGCACCTCGACGGCTCGCGGATCGCCAACGCCGCGGCGACGCTCGACGTCCCGATGCGGGCCTTCACCAACGCCGTGGGCGTCGACATTCTCTCCTTCGGCGGCACCAAGAACGGTGCGGTCTTCGGCGAGGCCGTGGTGGTGCTCAACCCCGACCGGGTGCGGGCGATGAAGCATCTGCGCAAGCTGTCCATGCAGCTGGCCTCCAAGATGCGCTTCGTCTCCGTCCAGTTGGAGGCGCTGCTCGCCAAGGACCTGTGGCTGCGCAACGCCCGCCACGCCAACACCATGGCGCAGCGGCTGGCGGCCGGGGTCCGGGAGATCGGCGGGGTGGAGATCCTCTACCCCGTGCAGTCCAACGGCGTGTTCGCCCGGCTCCCGCACGACGTCGCCGAGCGGCTGCAGAAGCGCTACCGCTTCTACTTCTGGGACGAGTCGGCGGGGGTGGTGCGCTGGATGTGCGCGTTCGACACCGCCGAGGAGGACGTCGACGGCTTCCTCGCCGCGCTCCGCGAGGAGCTGGGCCGCTAGCCGCCCGGCATGATGCTCTGAATAGCTATGCGCCCGACCGAAAAGTCATCGACTCTCGGCCGGGCGCATCGCTACGTTCCCCGGGTATGGAGCTGATCCAGAACACCGTCCACGGCCTGATCGCCGTCCGGCTGCCGGGCGAGGACCGCTGGGTGCGCCAAGATCCGCGGGGCAACAAGCCGGGCGTCGACGCGCAGTTCCGCCCGGGCCGGGAGCGGCTCGCCTTCCCCGTGCGACCTGAGTGCAACGAAGTGGACTACCCGGTGCTATTTGCTGAACCGCATCCGGACGTGCTCCAATGCCTCCGGGAGGCCACCGACCGGTCTCACCTCTGGCAGACGCTCCCCACCGATCTCTGAGGAACGGCCCCGATGCCCCGCTCTCCGCACGACTCCGGCACGACCTGCCGCCTGCATGTTTCCGACGAGGTGCGCGCCCTGGCGCCCGGCTTCGGCTACCTCGCCGTCGAGGCCCACGGCCTGACCAACGGGCCCAGCGACGAGGCCGGCGCGGCGCTCCTGGACGAGGCCGCCCGCCGCCTCGCCGCGCGCCTGGACGGACGGGCCCCGCAGGACGATCCGCACGTCGCCGCCTGGCGCGCCGCGTACACCGCGTTCGGCAGCAAGCCGTCGCGCACCCGCAACTCCGCCGAGGCGCTGGCCAGGCGGGCGCTCGCGGACGGCGGGCTGCCGCGGATCAACCGCCTCGTCGACATCTACAACGCCGTCAGCGTCGCCTACCTCGTCCCCGTGGGCGGTGAGGACCTCGACCGCATCCAGGGCGGGATGCGGCTGGTGCGGGCCACCGGCGACGAGCCGTTCGTGACCGCGGCCGGCGGCGCCGAGGCCGTCGAGCACCCCGACGCGGGCGAGGTCGTCTGGTGCGACGACGAGGGCGTCACCTGCCGGCGCTGGAACTGGCGGCAGGGCGTCCGCACCCGCCTCACCGAGGACTCGGTCAGCGCCCTCTTCCTGCTGGAGCGGATGGCTCCCATGACGCTCGACGAGCTGGCCGCCGCGGGCGCGGAGCTGGCCCGGGAGCTGCGGGCGGCCTGCCCGGACGCCCGGATCGAGACCGGGGACATCTGGACCCCGTGACCGGACGGGCCGGCCGGCAGCCGGAGGCGCCGCCGCGACGGCGCGGTCCGGCCGGTGGGTCCGCCGTCAGGCGGTGCCGGGCGCCGCGGGGGCCGTGCCGCCGAGGTGGGCCGGCAGCCACCAGGTGTCCTCGGGGCCCTTGGGGCGCGCGGGGTAGGCACGCTGCGCCGCCTCCAGCAGGTCCTGCACCCGGGCCCGCAGCCGGTCGGTGATCTTCTCGGCCTGCTCGGCCGGATCGGCCTCCATCGGCTCGCCCACCCGGATCGTTATCGGCAGGTGGTTGCGGCCCAGATCGCGCTTGTGGCCCTTGGTCCACAGCCGCTGGGTGCCCCACAGCGCCACCGGCAGCAGCGGTACCCCGGCCTCCTGGGCCAGCCGCACCGCACCGGACTTGAAGGTCTTCAGGGTGAAGGACTCGGAGATCGTCGCCTCGGGGAAGACCCCGATGATCTCGCCCGAACGCAGCGCGGTCAGCGCGTGCTTGTACGCGTGCATGCCCTGCGCGCGGTCCACGGGGATGTGCTTCATCGCGCGCATCAGCGGCCCGGACACCTTGTGCCGGAACACCGACTCCTTCGCCATGAAGCGCACCAGCCGCTTGGCGGGACGCGCCGTCAGACCCGCGAAGACGAAGTCCAGGTATCCGATGTGATTGCTCACCAGAACCGCTCCGCCGCTGCGCGGGACGTGGTCCGTCCCGGCGATGTCGAATTTCAGATCGAGCGCCTTGAAGAGTGTGCGGGCGGCGCCGATCACCGGCGGATAGACGAGCTCTGCCATTGTCCGGAGGACCCCTTTTCCACGCCTGGGGAGGGTTCTCCCGGCGGAAACCTACGCAGCCGTAGCTGCGGCTTTCGGGAGATCGTGCCCGATCTCGGCCGTGGCCACCAGCGCGCGGGCCGCCACGGCCGGGAGATTCTTGTCACGTGAAGGCCCGCGCCACCCGCCGCCCGCCGGGACGCAAGGCGCCCGCGGCCCCGGGAATCTTTGCGGCCCCGGGAACGCTGCACCCCTCGATGACCGGACTCATGGTGCCCCGCGCGGCGCTCGCGACGGCGGGCGCTCCCGGGTCGGTGGCACCCACTTCGAAGGGGCGCTGACGGTGCGGGAGCGGAACGACGGGGCGCGGCTGGATGCCGCCGAGATCGGCGCGGAGCTGGGGGCGCGGGCCACCCTGCTGCAGTTCTCCAGCGCCTTCTGCCAGCCCTGCCGGGCCACCCGGCGCACCCTCGCCGAGGTCGCCGGGATGGTCGCGGGGGTGGCCCATGTCGAGATCGACGCGGAGGACCACCTGGCCCTCGTGCGGCGGCTGGAAGTGGAGCGCACCCCCACCGTGCTGGTGCTCGACGCGGACGGCGCGATCGTGCGCCGCGCCGCCGGACAGCCCAGGAAGGCGGATGTCATCGCGGCGCTGGGCGCGGCGGTCCGTGATTGATCTCCCAGATGGCAGGCGCCCCTTGACGCTGTGGGGCACACATCGTCACTCTGACGTGATGCGGCCAGGAACCCTTCTGTACGGACGCGCCCACGTCGACCTTCTGCGGACCGCCAGCGCCCGCTGTCCGGACGCGTGAAGCGCGACGACACCATCGCCGCCGGCGATCACACCACCGCCGGCGGCTCCGCCCGGGCTCGTACACCCCAGCAGAAGGACAACTCCATGACGGCCTCGACCGGCCTCGGCACGCCCCGCACCGCCTCTCCCGAGCTGCTGCGTTCCGTCTTCCGGCAGCACGCCGCCGGCGTCGCGGTGATCACCGCGCACGGCGCCCGCCCCGTCGGCTTCACCGCCACCTCCCTCACCTCCGTCGCCGCCGACCCGCCGCTGCTCTCGTTCGGCATCGGCACCGGCGCCTCCAGCTGGCCCGCCGTCTCCGAGGCCGAGCACATCGGCGTCCACATACTCGGCGAGCACCAGCAGGAGCTGGCCGCCACCTTCGCGCGCAGCGGCGCCGACCGCTTCGGCCCCGCCACCTCCTGGCGCACCGGCCCCGAGGGCGTGCCCCTGCTGGACGGCGTACTGGCCTGGCTGGTGTGCCGGGTCGTGGCGCGGGTGCCGGCCGGCGACCACCGCATCGTGCTCGCCCAGCCCGTCGTCGGCGACCCCGCGGGACCCGGCCGTCCGCTGCTGTACCACCAGGGCCGCTTCAACGCGCTGAGGGACTGACGGGTTCCCGTTCCGCCGCTTCGTCCGCCGGTCGGGTCCGTTGGCAAGGTCACATTTGGACGGCCTTGCTTCGGGGCACGAGAGTCGATGTACTGGCGAGTAATATGACGGTCGGCGTGGGGAACCGCATCCGACCGGGAGCCGCCCCGACAGGCGCCTATGCTGCCAGCACAAGGCAGTTCTGAAGAGACGAAGCAGGTAGGAGAGCCGGCGTGAGCCTGAGGATCGTTGTCTGTGTGAAGTACGTGCCCGACGCCACCGGCGACCGGCACTTCGCCGAGGACCTGACCGTCGACCGTGACGATGTGGACGGTCTGCTCTCGGAGCTCGACGAGTACGCCGTCGAGCAGGCCCTGCAGATCAAGGAAGCCGCCGACGACGCGGAGATCACGGTTCTCACGGTCGGCCCCGAGGACGCCAACGACGCGCTGCGCAAGGCGCTGTCGATGGGCGCCGACAAGGCCGTCCACGTCGAGGACGACGACCTGCACGGCACCGACGCGCTCGGCACCTCGCTCGTGCTCGCCAAGGCCATCGAGAAGACCGGCTACGACCTCGTCGTCTGCGGCATGGCCTCCACCGACGGCACGATGGGTGTGCTGCCCGCGCTGCTCGCCGAGCGTCTGAACGTCCCTCAGGTCACCCAGCTCTCCGAGGTGTCCGTCGACGGCGGCAAGGTCACCGGCCGCCGCGACGGCGACACCGCCACCGAGCAGCTGGAGGCCGCGCTGCCGGCCGTCGTGTCCGTCACCGACCAGTCGGGTGAGGCGCGTTACCCCTCCTTCAAGGGCATCATGGCCGCCAAGAAGAAGCCGGTGGAGTCCCTGGACCTGGAGGACCTGGAGATCGAGGCGGACGAGGTCGGCCTCGAGGGCGCCTGGACCAAGGTCGACGGCGCCGCCGAGCGCCCCGCCCGCACCGCGGGCACGATCGTCAAGGACGAGGGCGAGGGCGGCAAGCAGCTCGCCGAGTTCCTCGCGGGCCAGAAGTTCATCTGAGCCGCAGTCCTTCCCACCGCCCTCATTCTTCCCGCAGGAGAGCAATCCCATGGCTGAAGTCCTTGTCTACGTCGACCACGTGGACGGCGCCGTCCGCAAGCCCACCCTCGAACTGCTGACCCTGGCCCGCCGCATCGGCGAGCCGGTGGCGGTGCACCTCGGTGCGAACGCCGAGGACGCCGCGAAGATCCTCGGTGAGCACGGCGCCGTGAAGGTGCTGGCCGCCGACGCGCCCGAGTTCGCCGAGTACCTCGTCGCCCCCAAGGTCGACGCGCTGCAGGCCGCCTACGACGCGGTCTCGCCGGCCGCCGTCCTGCTGCCGTCCTCCGCCGAGGGCAAGGAGATCGCGGCCCGCCTCGCGCTGCGCATCGGCTCCGGCATCATCACCGACGCCGTCGACGTCGAGGCCGGCGACGAGGGCCCGGTGGCCACGCAGTCCGTCTTCGCGGCCTCGTACACCACCAAGTCCCGCATCACCAAGGGCACCCCGGTCATCACCGTCAAGCCCAACTCGGCCGCCCCGGAGGCCGCCCCGGCCGCCGGCACCGTCGAGCAGCTCGCGGTGACCGTCGCCGACTCCTCCAAGGGCACCAAGATCGTCTCGCGCACGCCGCGCGAGTCGACCGGCCGCCCGGACCTGACCGAGGCCGCGATCGTGGTCTCCGGTGGCCGCGGCGTCAACGGCGCCGAGAACTTCCCGGTCATCGAGGCGCTCGCCGACTCGCTCGGCGCGGCCGTCGGCGCCTCGCGTGCCGCGGTGGACGCCGGCTGGTACCCGCACACCAACCAGGTCGGCCAGACCGGTAAGTCGGTCTCGCCGCAGCTGTACATCGCGGCGGGCATCTCCGGCGCCATCCAGCACCGCGCCGGTATGCAGACCTCGAAGACCATCGTCGCCATCAACAAGGACGAAGAGGCGCCGATCTTCGAGCTGGTCGACTACGGCGTGGTCGGCGACCTCTTCGACGTCGTCCCGGCCCTCACCGACGAGGTCAAGACCCGCAAGGGCTGACCACCGTCCGGCCGGAGCCCGGATCCGACCTCGCACGAGGCCCCGTACGCGTGGTGCGTACGGGGCCTCGTGCCGTCGGCGGCACCCGCGCCGGGTGCCGCGCCGTCAGCTGCCCGTGGCCCCGTCGATCCGCTCGCGCAGCAGGTCCGCGTGGCCGTTGTGCCGGGCGTACTCCTCGATCATGTGGACGTAGATCCAGCGCAGGTTGAGGGTGCGCCCCGGGCGCGGGGTGAAGGTCTCGTCCAGCCCGCGGTCCGCCACCGCCTTGTCGCAGACCTCGATCTCGGCGCGGAACACGGCGAGATCGCGCTCGGCGCCGGCCGGGTCGGCGCCGTGGAAGTCGGCGTCCGGGTCGTCCTCGCTGAAGTACAGGTCGGCGATCCGCTGCCCCAGGAAGCGCGTCCGGAACCAGACGCGTTCGACCTCGGCCATATGGCGCACCAGGCCGAGCAGGGTGAGGGCGGACGGCGGTGCGCTCGCCTCGACGAGCTGATCGGGCGTCAGGCCCGCGCACTTGGCGAGCAGGGTGTCACGGTGGAAGTCGAGCCAGCCCTGCAGCATCTCCCGTTCACCGGCCGTGGTGGGGAGTTCTCTGCGTTCGACGGAGGGTGCGATCCAAGTCATGAGGGGGAGTCTGGCGGTCCCGCGGCGGACCCGCCACGGAGTTTTCCGGGCCCGCCCGTGCGCCATGACCTGCGCCGTTCCGGGGAAGGGTGTTGACCTCGGCAAACCGGCCGGTTAACTTCGCTATACGGATTGTTGATTCCGTTGAGCGGAAAATGCTCGATCGTCGGGCGTGCGCACCGGGAGGGTGTCGAATGGGGCAGCAGGAGAGCGCGGCGACGAGCCTCGCGGACACCGTACGTGAGGGAATCGGAGCCGCTCTCGCCCAGGTGGACGCGGATCTGGCGCGGCGCTACCCGGGCGACCCCGGCACCCGCCAGCCCGTCCACACGGTCTACGTCCCCGGTGACGTCTTCACCGCCGGCACCCTGCGCTCCTGGGGCGACCAGGCGCTCGCCGCCCTCGACGCGCACGCCCCCGACGCCGGCGCGCTCGCCGCCGTCCTCGGCATCCCCGACGCGCTCGCCTCGGACGTCCACGACCGGGTCCGGGCCAAGCTCACCCGCGAGCCCGTCGAGGACCTGCGCATCGACTTCGAGGACGGCTACGGCCCGCGCCCGGACGCCGAGGAGGACGAGGCCGCGGCCCGCGCCGCCGCCCTGGTGGCCGCCGCGTACCGGGAAGGCACCGCCGCCCCGTACATGGGCATCCGGATGAAGTGCATGGAGGCCGCCGTCCGCGACCGCGGCATCCGCACCCTCGACATCTTCCTCACCGGCCTCATGGCGGCCGGCGGCCTGCCCGACGGCCTGGTGCTGACGCTCCCGAAGGTGACCTACGCCGAGCAGGTCACCGCCATGGTCCGGCTGCTGGAGGCCTTCGAGACGGCGCACGGCCTGGCGGCCGGCCGGATCGGTTTCGAGATCCAGATCGAGACCACCCAGTCGATCCTGGGCGCCGACGGCCGCGCCACCGTCGCCCGCATGATCGAGGCCGCCGAGGGCCGCGCCACCTCCCTGCACTACGGCACCTTCGACTACAGCGCCTCCTGCGGCGTCAGCGCCGCCCACCAGTCCCTCGACCACCCGGTGGCCGACCACGCCAAGGCCGTGATGCAGGTGGCCGCCGCCGGCACCGGCGTCCGCCTCTCCGACGGCTCCACCAACGTCCTGCCGGTCGGCCCGACGGAGCAGGTGCACGCCGCCTGGCGCCTCCATCATGGCCTGGTCCGCCGCTCGCTGGCCCGTGCGTACTACCAGGGCTGGGACATGCACCCGGCCCATCTGCCGACCCGTTACGCGGCGGTCTACGCCTTCTACCGCGAGGGCCTGGAGCAGGCCGCGGCCCGGCTCGCGGCGTACGTCGCCAGGTCCGGCGGCGACGTCATGGACGAGCCCGCCACCGCCAAGGCGCTCAGCGGCTACCTGCTGCGCGGCCTGGACTGCGGCGCCGTGGACACCGCCGAGGTCGCCCGGCTGACCGGGCTGACCCGCGCCGACCTGGACGCCCTCGCGGGCCGCCCGGCCGCCACCGCCTGACGGCGCCCCGCCGGCCGGCGCACACCACGAGGCCCCCGCCCTCCCGGCGGGGGCCTCGTGCGTTCAGGCCGCGGCCGGCCCGAGGTCGTCGACGTGGGCGCGCAGGACCGTGGCGCAGGTCGCCGCGTCCAGCACGTCGGGCCGCAGGACGGCGGTGAAGGCCAGGCCGTCCAGGAGGGACGTCAGCCGCTCGGTCTCGGTGTCGAGGGCGAGTCCCGGCCGCAGGCCGCCCGCCGTGTCGAGGCGGGCGAGGATGCGGCGGACGAGGGACCGGGTGCCGGTGGCGGCCTCCCGGGCGAGGTCGTCGAGGGCGGGATGGGTCCGGGCGGCGGTGGAGAAGTCGACGAGGACGGTGACCTCGGCGCGCCGGCTGTCGTCCAGCGGCAGCAGTTCGGACAGCAGCTCCACCGCGCAGTCGCGGATCCGCTCCGGGGGCAGCCCGCTCAGATCCCCCAACGCGTCGACGCGGCGCTGGAGCCGGGCGCCGACCCGGTCGAGCATCGACCGCATCGCGAAGCACATCAGCTCCTCCTGGCCGGCGAAGTAGTGCCGCACCGAACCGATGTTGAGCCGCGCCTCGTCGGCGACGGTGCGCAGCGAGGCGCGTTGGATGCCGTCGCGTACGACGACGCGGAAGAGGGCGTCCACGACGTCGCGGCGCCGGGCTTCTCGGTCCACCTGCTTGGGCATGGACCCTTTGTATCACGGCTGTGATAAATTGTTTTCTATCACGCCTGTGATACAAAGAATGGAGGGATGGCCGTGGAGCGGGTTCTGAACCTTCTTCTCATCCGATTCGGCCTGATCGTGGGCGGCCTGGTGGTGCTGGCCCTGCTGGTCTTCGCCGTGGCGCTGGCCCTGAAACGCCGCGGGAAACTCGGCGCCGCGCGGCGGTACGCGGCGCCCGCCGCACACGCCGTCGGCCGCTACCTGGACGACCGGGGCGCCGCGCGGGGCCGGGGCGGGATGTCCCGCGGCGGCGGGTCGGTGGCCGGCGCGGTGGTGCGGGCGGCGGCCCGGCGCCTGGACGACGGCGGGTACGGGCAGCGGCGGCGCGAAGGGGAGCGGGAGCCGGGGCGGGGTGAGGGGCGATGAGCGGCGCCGGCGGGGTGGCCGGTGACGGCCTCGCGCCCCTCGCGCTCACCGGGGGCGACGAAGGCGGCGACCTCGTCGCTCACGTGGTGGCCGACGCCGCCCTCAAGGGCGTCATCGTGCTCGTCGCGCTGATCGTGCTCGGGCTGGGGATGGTGCTGATCTGGAAGCGGGTGGGCCGGGGCGGTGATCGGCGTCGCGGTGAGCGGTGAGCGGTGAGCGGTGGCCCGGGGCGACGTGGGGCGCCCCGGAGTCGCCCCGGACCGCTCAACTCGCCATCGCCCGGGGCCGGCCCGCCGGCCCGCCCGGGAACTGCCCCGGACTCGCACTGTCATGGCGCGGCGCGGGGCGTCCGGCCCGTAGGCGCCCGGAAGTTCAGCTCTCCGCAGGCGGGATCTCGCCCGAGCCGCGGGCGATCAGGCGGGTGGGGATCTCGCGGCGCTGCGGCGGGTCCTCGACACCCTCCAGGCGGCGGAAGAGCAGCCCGGCGGCCGTCCGGCCCATGCCTGCCGGGTCCTGGGCGACGACCGTGATCGCGGGACGGACGAGATCGGCGAGTTCGAAGTCGTCGAAGCCCACCAGCGCGACGGGGCGCGGGCGTTCGCCCAGGACGCGCACGGCGGTGACGGTGACCCGGTTGTTGCCCGCGAAGAGGGCGGTGACCGGCTCCGGGGCGTCCAGCATGCCGGTGGCGGCGGCGCGTACCCGGTCGGGTGCGGTGGAGCCCAGCGACAGCCAGGACTCGTCGACGGGCAGGCCCGCTTCGGCCATGGCCGCGCGGTAGCCGCGCAGCCGTTCGCGGGCGGTGTGGATCCGCGGCTGGTCGCCGATGAAGCCGATCCGGCGGTGGCCGTGCGCGATGAGGTGGGCCACCGCGTCCCGGGCCCCGCCGAAGTTGTCGGAGACCACGACGTCCGCGTCGATCCCGCCGGGCGGGCGGTCCACGAACACGGTCGCTATCCCGGCCGAGATCTCCGGCTCCAGGTAGCGGTGGTCGTCGGCGGCCGGGATGATGACCAGCCCGTCCACCCGCCGTGCGCACAGCGCCAGCACCAACTCCTGCTCGCGGGACGGGTCCTCGGCGCTGGAGCCGTTGATCAGCAGCGCGCCGTGGCCGCGGGCGACCTCCTCGACGGCGCGGTTGAGCGGGCCGTAGAACGGGTCCGCGAGGTCCTCCAGGACCAGGCCGATGCTGGCCGTGCGCCCCTTGCGCAGGATCCGGGCCGAGTCGTTCCGGCGGAACCCCAGGGCGGTGATGGATTCCTGTACCCGTCGCTCGGTGTCCGGCGTGACGCCCGGTTCGCCGTTGACCACACGGGAGACCGTCTTGAGGCCGACCCCGGCGCGCGCCGCGACATCCTTCATCGTGGGCCGGGTGCCATAGCGGCGGGAGGTGCCCCGCGCGGTGTCGGTCACGGTGTGCGGTCCTGATTCTGTCGGCGTCGGCTGTGGCGTCGAGCATAGCCTCTAGACAACGTTGTCAATCAGGGGAAGACTGGCGTTCTCACGCCGGGCCGGTACGCTCGGCCCCCGGGCCCACCAGGAGATTCCACACCGATGCAGACCGATCTCAGCGCAGCGTTGGACATTGGCGGCACCAAGATCGCCGGTGCTCTGGTGGACGCCCGCGGCAGACTGGTCGAACGGGCCGCCCGCCCCACCCCCGCCGACAAGGACGGGGCGACGGTGATGCGTGCGGTGGCCGAGGTGGTCGCCGAGCTGGCGGCGGGGCCCGGCTGGGCGCGGGTGACGGCCGTCGGCATCGGCAGCGCGGGCCCGGTCGACGCCTCCTCCGGCACCGTCAGCCCCGTCAACATCCCCGGCTGGCGCGACTTCCCGCTCGTCGCCGGAGTACGGGCGCTCGTCGGGGAGCGCCCGGTCGTGCTGGTCGGCGACGGCGTCGCGATGACCGCGGCCGAACACTGGCAGGGCGCCGCGCGCGGCCACGCCAACGCGCTGTGCATGGTGGTCTCCACGGGCGTCGGCGGCGGCCTCGTCCTCAACGGCCGGCTCCACACGGGCCCCACGGGCAACGCCGGGCACATCGGGCACATCAGCGTCGAGGTCGACGGCGATGCCTGCCCGTGCGGGTCCCGCGGCTGTGTCGAGCGGATCGCCAGCGGCCCCAACATCGCCCGCCGGGCACTGGCCAACGGCTGGCGGCCCGGCCCGGACGGCGACACCAGCGCGGCCGCCGTCGCCGCCGCCGCGCACGCCGGCGACCCGGTCGCCGTCCGCTCCTTCGAACGGGCCGCCCGCGCGCTGGCCGCCGGCATCGCCGCGACCGCCACGCTCGTGGAGATCGACATAGCGGTGATCGGCGGGGGAGTGGCGGGCGCGGGCGAGGTCCTCTTCGCCCCCTTGCGGGCCGCCCTGCGGGACTACGCGACGCTGTCGTTCGTGCGGGACCTGACGGTCGTCCCGGCCCAGATGGGAACGGACGCCGGGGTGGTGGGCGCCGCCGCAGCCGCCGGGCAACGGCCCCGCCCCGACGCCTGCGTCCCCGCGCCCTGACGCTTCCGGGGGCTCGGACCGGCCGGCGAACAGGCAGCCGCTGCCGAGCGACGGAGTGGGGCGCATACCGTACCCGCGCGGCCCTTCTCACCTCACGGGCCGCCTCCACCCCGCGCCGTCGCTCCCCGGGCCGCTCCCGCTAGTGCCACCTCTCGTAGGCGGCGGAGGAGTCGCAGGCCGTTGTCCGCGGCTGGGTGCCGTTGGCCACGCTGCTGGTCGTCATGCACTGTCCGTTGGACACGTTCTGCCACACCTTGAACAGGCCCCGGGGCTCCTCGTAGAAGACGCGCCACTTCTGGGTGTCGGGGAGGAGGCTGCACTCGTCCATCCAGAGACCCGGGTGTGCGGCGGTCGGCCCGGTGATGCACCGTCCCGTGTTCTGATTGACGAAGCGGTACATGCTGCCCGGGAGGAACTCCGCGAGCCACTTCTGTTCCGGCCCACCGGTGCAGTTCCACATCTGGAGCTTCGCGGCGTTCTCGGTGGCGTTGTCGAGGCAGTGGCTCGAATTCCAGATGCTCATCGTGTTGAACCCCGCGGCCTGCGCCGGCGCGCCGGACAGAGCGATGACCGGCATCGTCAGCGCGGCGGTGACGAGCGCGAGCAGAGCGCGTCGTTTCGACATGGGGCAACTCCACTTTTCACGTGAGGATTCATGGGGTCGTACGCGCCGCGGTCGGCGGCCGTACTCCGCCACCCGGCCCGGCAGAGCAGGCAGCAGAGTAGACCTCGCGCCGGTGTATGGGCATGGACGCGTACAAAAGAGGCCGGAAGTTGCCGTATCGCGGGAAACCTGTCGTGCGCCGGGTACTCCGGACGGGCCGAGTGGTCCGCGCCCGCCCGAAGTCGTCAACTCACTTACTGCTAGCCGCAGTTGGGAATCAGCAGGTGAACTTCGCGTCCGCCCAGTCGGCGTGGTCGTAGTCGATGCCGTCCCCGCCGTCGGTCACGACGAGCCGGACGGACCGGGCTCCGGCGAGCGGGGCGCTGACGGCCTTCGCGGCGTCGGCGCCGGTCATCGTGGGGCTCGTGGCGACCTTCTTGCCGTCGGCCCACACCTGGAAGCCCACCGAACCCCGGTCACCGGCCTCGTCGTCGATGCCGACCTGCGCCGTGAAGGCGGAGCACCGCCCGCCGGTGTAGAACTCCACCTCGCTGGGGGCGTGCGCCCCGAGGCCCTTGGCGTAGCCGGTGCCGCCGATGCTGAGCGGCCTGCCGTCCCCGGCGTCGCGCTCGCCGACGCTGGTGTTCTTCTCGACCGGGCCCCAGCCGTTGCCGGCGGTGAGCCAGGGGAGGGCGGCGGCGTCGGTGGTTCCGGACGGTGGCGGCACCACGACATGGGCGGTGCCGGGCAGCGTGTCGGTGATCCGTGCGCCGCGGGGCGAGCGGTAGTCGGCGGTGAGCGGCAGATCGTAGGCGCCCGGCGTGGTGCCGGCCGGTGCGGTGATCTGCCAGCCGGTGCCGAGCGTCCGGCCGCCGGGCAGGGCGCGGGCCGTCGCGGGGGAGGTGGCACGGACCCGCCAGCCCTGCGGGGCCTTCAGCGTGACGGTGAGGTTGCGCGCGGGGGTGCCGCCGAGGTTGCGGACGGTGGAGCGGAGGGCGGCGGGGGTGCCGGCCTCGGCCAGCGGCGTACCGTCGGTGCCGGTCTCCACGGCCGGTGGGTAGCCGGCCCAGCGCTTGTCGGCGGAGACCCGGTAGACGGTGGTGCCGTGTGCCGGGACGGTCGCCGAGACGGTGCCCGTGGTGTGGGTGTCCTGGTGCCGCCACAGGTCGCGCAGCCGGTAGCCGTCGGCCCGCGGGAGGCCCAGTTCCGCGGCGGTGGTGGTGATCCGCTGCGGCCGCCCGGTCTCGTTGAACAGCGCCACCGCCCGGTCGCCGTCGGCCAGTTGCCGCACCAGCGTCCAGCGGCCGGATGCGGACTTCAGCACCGTGGCCTGCTTGCCCAGGCGGTCCTGGTCGACGGCGATGAGGTCCTTGTTGGCCAGGATCTCGAACGTCTCCGGGCCGGCCTTGCGCAGGTCGGAGCCGATCAGCAGCGGGGCGGCCATCATCGACCACAGGGAGAAGTGGCTGCGGTACTCGGTGTCGGTCATGCCGCCGTTGCCGACCTCCAGCATGTCCGGGTCGTTCCAGTGGCCGGGGCCGGCGTGCGGGGCCAGCGGCAGGTTCTGCTTGGCGATGTCGAGCATGCTCGACCACGAGTCACTGATGTCGCCGGTGGTGCGCCACAGGTGCCCTACGTCCGACGCCCACTCCCAGGGCTTGTTCTCGCCCCATTCGCAGATGCTGTAGACGATGGGCCGTCCGGTGGCCCGGAGCGCGTCCCGCATCGTGCGGTACCGCTGCTTGGCGTCCACACCGAGGTTATTGCAGTTGTCGTACTTGAGGTAGTCCACGCCCCAGTCGGCGAACTGCTGCGCGTCGGACTTCTCATGGCCCAGACCGCCGGGGAATCCGGCCGTATTGCAGGTTTTGATTCCGGCGCTCGTGTAGATGCCGAATTTCAGACCCTTGGAGTGGACGTAATCGGCCACCGCCTTGATGCCGTGGGGGAAGCGCCGCGGATCCGGTACGAGCTTGCCGTTCCCGTCGCGGGTGGGCAGTGCCCAGCAGTCGTCGAGATTGACGTACTGATAGCCGGCGTCCTTGAGGCCCTTGGCGACGAAGATATCGGCGATGCCCTTGACCATCTCCTCGTTGAACTCGGCCCGGCAGTTGGTGGAGTTCCAGTTGTTGAAGCCCATCGGGGGCGTCGCGGCCAGCCCGCCGGGAAGCCGGGGAGCGGGCGCGGTGCGCGCGGTGCGGTCGGGGGCGGCGCCCGGGGAGTCGGGGGTACGGGCCGCGGCGGGCAGGGCGGTCACCCCTGCCGTACACAGCAGCGCGGCGGACAGCGCTCCGACGATTCTTCGGTGGCTTCGCCGGTGGGTGGTGCGGATATGAACGCGCATGGTTCGCGTCCTCCGTCTTCGCGAGAGGTGTCGTGGGGTCGTGTACCGGTCGCGTGCGAGTGTTTACGGTAGGGCTTGTTGGAGTCTGTTGGAAGAGGAGCGGTATCGGTTCCTGCTGCGCCTGCCAAACTCCTTGACTGGCGCGGGCGTTCGGAGTGAGATCCCACCACTCGCGTTCGTTTCTGTTTGGTTCCACCCCTGAGGAGGGGGACATGGTCCAGTCAACGCTCAGCGGTCCGGATCCGTACGGGGAAGCGGCGGGACGTCGGATGTCCCGCCGGGCGCTGCTGCGGAGCGCGGCGCTGGGCGCGGGGGCCGTGGCCCTCCCGTCGCTGCTCGCCGCCTGCTACAGCGGCCCGGACGGCATCACCATGGGGTCGAACGCCTCGGACGCGGTCCCGAAGAAGGCGTTCGCCGCGGCCTTCGCGGCGTATGAGAAGAAGTCCAAGAAGACGGTGCGGGTCGACACCGTCAACCACGAGAACTTCCAGGAGAACATCAACCGCTATCTCCAGGGCGCCCCGGACGATGTCTTCATGTGGTTCGCCGGAAACCGCATGCAGTACTTCGCGCAGAAGGGCCTGCTCTGTGACATCAGCGATCTGTGGCGGGACTTCGGCGGGTTCTCGGAAGCGCTGAAGAAACAGTCGACGGGGCTGGACGGCAAGCAGTACCTGGTGCCGTACTACTACTATCCGTGGGCCGTGTTCCACCGGAAGAGCGTGTTCCGGGAGAAGGGGTACGAGATTCCCCGGACCTTCGACCAGTACCGGGCGCTCGCCCGGCAGATGCAGAAGGACGGGCTGGTGCCGTTCGCCTTCGGCGACAAGGACGGCTGGCCGGCGATGGGCACCTTCGACTACCTCAATATGCGCGCCAACGGCTACGACTTCCATATCGCGCTGATGCGCGGCCAGCGGGCCTGGAACAGCCCGCAGGTCAAGCAGGTCTTCGACCTGTGGCGCGGGCTGCTGCCCTATCACCAAAAGGGCGCCAACGGCCGTACCTGGCAGGAGGCCGCACAGGCCCTCGCACAGAAGAAAGCCGGGATGACCGTGCTCGGACTGCCGCACCCCGGCCAGCAGTTCAGCGCCGCCGACCGGGCGGACCTGGATTTCTTCCCCTTCCCGGAAATCGATCCGGCCTACGGTCAGGACGCGGTCGAGGCCCCGATCGACGGATTTCTGATGTCGAAGAAGGCCAAGGACAAGGCGGGGGCCAAGGACCTGCTGCGGTTCCTCGCCACGCCCAGGGCGGAGGACATCTATCTCGCGTCCGACCCCAACAACGTCGCGGTCCACAGCGGCGCGGACACCGCCGCCTACACCCCGCTGCAGAAAAAGGCCGTCCAACTCGTCTCGGAGGCCCGGCAGATATCGCAGTTCATGGACCGCGACACCCGCCCCGATTTCGCCTCGACCGTGATGATCCAGGCGATCCAGCAGTTCCTCAGCAGCCCGGACGACATCGACGGCCTGGTCAACGACATCGAACGCCAGAAGAAGCAGATCTTCTCCGCCGAATGACGTCGCCGGAAGGCCGCTCGGGAAGACGGGAGCGAACCGCCGTGCCGAACCCCCTCGCACGGCGCGCCGGAAGACCGGGACCACGGCGCCACACCCGCCGTGACCTCCTCGTCCTCGGCGTGCTGCTGGGCCTGCCCATCCTGCTCGACCTCGCCCTGATCTGGGGCCCGACCCTGGCCTCCGTCGGGCTGTCCTTCACCACCTGGGACGGCATCGGCGACATCCGGTGGGCGGGCCTGAAGAACTACGACGCCCTGTTCACCAGCTACCCCCAGTTCTGGCCGGCGGTCCGCCACAACCTGCTGTGGCTGCTCTTCCTCGGGCTCCTCGCCGCCCCCTTCGGCCTGCTGCTCGCCGTCCTCATCGACCGCGGTGTCCGCTTCAGCCGCTTCTACCAGTCGACGCTCTACCTGCCGGTGGTGCTCTCGCTCGCCGTCGTCGGCTTCATCGCCCAGCTGATCCTCTCCCGGGACCAGGGCGCGCTGAACGCCGTCCTCGGCGGCGGACATCCCACCGACTGGCTGGGAGATCCCGGACTCAACATCTGGATGGTGCTGCTGGCCGCCTGCTGGCGGCACACCGGCTATGTCATGATCCTCTATCTCGCCGGACTGAAATCCGTCGATCCCGGCCTGAAAGAGGCCGCCGCCCTCGACGGCGCCACGGAACGGCAGACCTTCTTCCGGGTCGTGCTGCCCACCCTGCGCCCGGTGAACGTCGTCGTCGGCGTCATCACCGTCATCGAATCGCTGCGCGCCTTCGACATCGTCTACGCCGTCAACAAGGGCCGCAACGGCCTGGAACTGCTGTCCGTACTGGTCACCGACAACATCATCGGGGAGGCCGGCCGGATCGGCTTCGGCTCGGCCATCGCCGTCGTCCTGCTGCTGGTCTCACTCGGATGCATCGTGACCTATCTCGTCCAGGAACTCCGCGGGGAGGAAAGGCGATGACCGCACCCGCCACCACCGCGCCGCCCCGCCGCCGCGGCCGGCTCGGCGTCCACCTCTTCCTCTCCGCGGTCTCGCTCGCCTTCCTCGCCCCGCTGCTGCTGGCGGTCTACGCCTCGCTGCGCCCCTACGAGGAAACCGCGGCCCACGGCTATTTCTCCCTCCCGCGCCACCTCTCTTTCGCCTACTACCGGCAGGCCCTCACCGAATCCGGAATGGGCCGGTACTTTCTCAACTCGCTGCTCATCGCCGTCCCCGGAGTCCTGATCACTCTTTTCCTGGCCTCGTTCGTGGCCTTCGCGGTCTCCCGGCTGCGGATACGCGGCGGCCTCGCCCTGCTGATGGTGTTCACCGCGGGAAACCTGCTGCCCCAGCAGGTGATCGTCACCCCGCTCTACGTCCTGTTCAACATGGTTCCGCTGCCGTACTGGATGTCCGACTCCCGCACGATGTACGACTCCTACTGGGCCGTCATCGCCGTGCAGATCGCCTTCCAACTCGGTTTCTGCGTCTTCGTCCTGGCCAATTTCATGCGGACCCTGCCGCGGGAAATCCTGGAGGCCGCGATCGTCGACGGCGCCGGCGTCTGGACGCAGTACCGGCGGGTCACCCTTCCGCTGTGCCGGCCCGCGCTCGCCGCCCTGGGCACCCTGCAATTCACCTGGATGTACAACGACTTCCTGTGGGGCCTGGTCTTCCTCTCCGACGGCGACAAACTCCCCGTCACCTCGGTCCTCAACAATCTGCGCGGGCAGTTCTTCACCGACTACAACCTGCTCGCCGCGGGCTCCGTGCTCGTCGCGCTGCCCACGATGGTGGTCTTCCTGCTCCTCCAGCGGCATTTCCTCGCCGGACTGACCCTCGGCGCGAGCAAGGGATAGCCGATCGCGCCGCGCGGAACAAGAGGGCGGCCGCACCATGGGCCGCCGTCATATGCGGAGTCTCCCGGGCCGTCGCGGCCCGGGAACTCGGTATGCGTATGAGGGTTTCGGTACAGGAGGGGCGGGGGAGCGCTTGTTTGCCGGGGGCGTCGCGGCGGTGGGGACAGTGACCGGCACCCACCGCGCGAGGCATTTCGCGACCGGCGTGTCCCCGGGGACGGGAAGCCTCCCCGGCCGCGCCGATGGTCGAATGCGCAGGCGTTCCCGGTCGTGCGCGCGGCCCGTGACCCCGAGCGTTTCCGTGGCAGGGTGTGGCGGGCAACTCACCTGGGTCTAGGGAAGAGGGGAAACCGTGATCGTCTGGCTGAACGGCACGTTCGGTGCGGGCAAGACCACTACGGCTCATGAATTGCTCGACCTGCTTCCCGGAAGCACGCTCTACGACCCCGAACTCCTCGGCAGCGGACTGCGGTTGATGCTGCCGGCCAAGCGGTTCGAGGAGGTCGGCAATTTCCAGGACCTGCCGTCCTGGCGGCGGATGGTCGTGGACACCGCCGCGGCCCTGCTCACCGAGGTGCCGGGACCGCTGGTGACCCCGATGACGCTGCTGCGCCAGGAGTACCGCGACGAGATCTTCGGCGCCCTCGCCGCCCGCCGGATCCCCGTACGGCATGTCCTGCTGCACGCGGAGGAAACGATCCTGCGGGCCCGGATAGCGGAACGCCAGGACCCTTCGGCGGATGCCGAGGCCACCGCGTCCCTGCGCCGGTGGAGCCTGGAACACCTGGGCCCGTACGCCGACGCCCTGCCCTGGCTCCAGGGCGACGCCCACGTCGTCGACACCACCCGGCTCACGCCCCGCCAGACCGCCGAACGTGTCGCCGAGGCCGTCCGCACCGGCGCCGGCGCCTGCGACATCGTGCAGACCCCCGAACCGACCGCCGAGACGCTCGCGGCCGGCGTCCTGCTCTTCGACGACCAGGACCGGGTACTGCTCGTCGACCCGACCTACAAGGCCGGCTGGGAGTTCCCCGGCGGCATCGTCGAACGCGGCGAGGCCCCCGCCCACGCCGGCGTACGCGAAGTCGCCGAGGAACTCGGCATCGAACTGCCCCGCGCGCCCCGCCTGCTGGTCCTCGACTGGGAAGCCCCCAACCCACCCGGCTACGGCGGCCTGCGCCTCCTCTACGACGGCGGCACCCTGACCGACGACCGCATCAGCAAACTCCTCCTCCCCGGCGCCGAACTCCGCGAGTGGCGCTTCGCCACGGAGTCCGAGGCGGAGAAGATGCTGCCCCCCGTACGGTGGAACCGCCTCCACTGGGCCCTGCGGGCGCGGGAGCGGGGTTGTCCGCTCCACCTTGAGGCGGGGGTTCCCGTGGGGTAGCCGAACGTTCCGCTGCGCTTGGCTTTTTTCCCACGTTTTTGGCTTTTCCGCCGTGGGGGTTGGTCGCCGTGTTTCGCCCCGCTGCGCGGGTGCGCCCTCCGTGGCGCCTGCGGCGGGCGGTGCCGCTGCGCGGGGCTGTTGGGGTGCGGTGACGGGCCTGCGCGGGTGGGGTGCCGGACTGCTTCGCTTTACGTCCGGCACCCCACCCGCTCCGGCCCGTCCCCTCCCGTTGAGGGGAGGGAAAGAAGGCCGGTGGGGGTGGATCTGGGTGGTCCGGTGCGCGTTGTGGACGACGTAGGGAAACGGCCGTGGGCATCGGGAATGGCTGCGGCGCGGGGAATCGGCTGTGATCGACGCCCGCCCCCCCTCACGATCACTTCACTCACTCACGGGAGGGGACGGGCCGGAGGGGCCTGGTGTGTGGACGTAAAGCGAAGCAGTCCACACACCAGGCCCCGGAGGTCCGTCACCGCACCCACAGCCCCGCGCAGCGGACCCGGCCCGCCGCAGGCGAACAAAGAGAAACCCCCACGGCGGGACAGCCGAAAACGGGGCGAGGCAAAGCGCAGCGAACCGGCCCGCCGCCAGGCGCAACGGCGAGAAACCCCTGCGGAGGGAGAGCCGAAAACGCGACGGAACTACTTCGCGAACCGACGGAGGAACAACGCCTCCGCGAGAGACAGTCGCTCCAGCTCCCGCGGGGACACGCTCTCGTTGACGGCGTGGATCTGCGCCTCCGGCTCGCTCAAACCGATGAGCAGGATCTCGGCGTCGGGATAGAGCGAAGCCAACGTGTTGCAGAGGGGGATGGAGCCGCCCATGCCGGAGGTCTGCATCTCCTCGCCGTCGTAGGCCTCGCGCAGGGCCTCGGCCATGGAGGTGTACGCGGGGCTGCCGGTGTCGGCGCGGAACGGCTGGCCCTGGCCGATCTGCTCGACGGTGACCCGCGCGCCCCAGGGGGCGGCGCTCTCCAGGTGGGCGGTCAGCAGCTTCGTGGCCTCGGCGGCGTCCGTGCCCGGGGGCACCCGCAGGCTCACCAGGGCGCGGGCGCCGGCCTGTACGGAGGGGGTGGCGCCGACGACCGGCGGGCAGTCGATGCCGAGTACCGTGGCGGCCGGACGCGCCCAGATCCGGTCCGCGACCGAGCCGCTGCCGACCAGGCCGACGCCGTCGAGGACCTTGGCGTCCTTGCGGAAGTCCTCCTCGGCGTACTGCAGGCCCTCCCAGGAGGCGTCCGCGGCCAGTCCGTTGACGGTGGTCGAGCCGTCCTCGGCGCGCAGCGAGTCCAGGATGCGGATCAGCGCCGCCAGCGCGTCGGGGGCCGCGCCGCCGAACTGGCCGGAGTGCAGGTTGCCCTCCAGGGTGTCGACCTGGACCCGGACGAGCGTCATCCCGCGCAGCGTCGCGGTCACGGTCGGCAGCCCGACCCGGAAGTTTCCGGTGTCGCCGATGACGATGGCGTCCGCGGCCAGCAGCTCGGGGTGGGCCTCGGCGTAGCGCTCCAGGCCGCCGGTGCCCTGCTCCTCCGAACCCTCCACGATCACCTTGACGTTGACCGGGACCCCGCCGTGCTCCTTGAGCGCGCGCAGCGCCGTCAGATGCATGATCAGGCCGCCCTTGCAGTCGGCCGCGCCGCGCCCGTACCAGCGGCCGTCGCGCTCGGTGAGTTCGAAGGGCGGGGAGAGCCAGGCGGACTCGTCCAGCGGCGGCTGCACGTCGTAGTGGGCGTACAGCAGCACCGTGGGGGCGCCGGCCGGGCCGGGCAGGAAGCCGTACACGGACTGGGTGCCGTCGGGGGTGTCCAGCAGCGCCACGTCCTGGAAGCCGTCCGCCCGCAGTGCCTCGACGATCCAGCCCGCGGCGGCCTCGCACTCGCTCCGGGGGAACTGGTCGGGGTCCGCGACCGACTTGAAGGCCACCAGTTCGGCCAGCTCGGCCCTGGCGCGGGGCTGCAACGCGGCGACGGTACGTGCGAGCGGGCTGTCAGACATGGAACGCTCCTTGTGGGCGCGACGTTGTGCGTACGGGCCGTCCGGCCTCGTGAGCCGGACGGGCCGGACGTACGGGCATCAGTGCCCCCGATCTTCCCACAGGCCCCTTGCGCAACAGCGGCCCGTAGGATGCGGGCGGTACGCGCAGCCAGGCATCGGACGGGAGCAGAAGCACAGGTGAGCAGCGAGCACGCAGCCGAGGACAACCAGCAGGTGTGGGACGTCGTGGTGGTGGGTGCGGGGCCTGCGGGCGCCTCGGCCGCGCATGCCGCGGCCTGTACGGGGCGCCGGGTGTTGCTCCTGGAGAAGGCGGAGCTCCCGCGCTACAAGACCTGTGGCGGCGGCATCATCGGGCCGTCGCGGGACGCGCTGCCGCCGGGCTTCGAGCTGCCGCTGCGGGACCGGGTGCACGCGGTGACGTTCTCGCTGAACGGCCGGCTGACCCGCACCCGCCGTTCCAGGAGCATGCTGTTCGGGCTGATCAACCGCCCCGACTTCGACGCGCGGCTGGTCGAGTCGGCCCAGGACGCGGGCGCGACGGTCCGTACGGGCGTCACGGTCTCGCGGGTGGAGCAGCACGGCGCCGAGGTGCCCGACCGGCGGACCGTCGCGGTGGTGCTGGGCGACGGCGAGGTGGTGCTGGCGCGCGCCGTGGTCGGCGCGGACGGCAGCGCGGGCCGGATAGGAGCCCATGTCGGGGTCAAGGTCGACCAGGTCGACCTCGGGCTGGAGGCGGAGATCCCGGTTCCGGCGTCGGTCGCCGAGGACTGGGCGGGCCGGGTGCTCATCGACTGGGGCCCGATCCCCGGCAGCTACGGCTGGGTCTTCCCCAAGGGCGACACCCTCACCGTCGGCGTCATCTCCGCACGGGGCGAGGGCGCCGCGACCAAGCGCTATCTGGAGGACTTCATCGGGCGGCTGGGCCTCGCCGGTTTCGAGCCGAGCATCTCGTCCGGGCATCTGACGCGCTGCCGCGCGGACGACTCTCCACTGTCCCGCGGCCGGGTGCTGGTGTGCGGCGACGCGGCCGGGCTGCTGGAGCCGTGGACGCGGGAGGGCATCTCCTTCGCGCTGCGCTCGGGGCGGCTCGCGGGGGAGTGGGCGGTGCGCGTCTCCGAGGCCCATGACGCGGTGGACGCCCGCCGCCAGGCACTCAACTACGCCTTCGCCATCAAGGCGGGCCTCGGCGTGGAGATGGGGGTGGGGCGGCAGATGCTCAAGGTCTTCTCGCGCCGCCCCGGTGTGCTGCACGCCGCGATCACCGGTTTCCGCCCGGCCTGGCAGGCCTTTGCGAAGATCACCCGCGGGACGACCACCCTGGCCGAGATCGTCCGTACCCACTCGATGGCCCGCCGGGCGCTGGAGGCGATGAACCGGGGGTGAGGCGGGGCGGCCGTCCCCCGGACCGTGGCGCGCGCGGCCTGCCCCGTACGCCCCGGGGAGTACGGCGGAGCACCGCGCCGGGCTGACGCCGCCGGGCCCCGCCGCGGTCTAGCGTGACGGCATGGAGCACCACGCATGGCCGCCGGGGGCGCGGCGCCGCCCCGGCACGGCCCGGGAGCGGTGGCTGCCGTCCCCGGCCGGGGACGCCGGGAGCCGGTCCGGGCTGCCGTGGCTCTCGACGCTCGCCGTGACGGTCTTCGTGCTGGTCGGCTCCGGTTTCGCCGGGCACGACCAGCCGGGCCGCGTCCCGCTGGACGGCTTCGCCCGCGCGCTGCTGGTCGTGGGCGCGGCCCTGCTGCTGTTCCGGCACCGCTGCCCGCGCACCGTCGCCGTCGGCACCGCCGTCACCACCGCGGTCTACCTCGCGGCCGGCTATCCGTACGGCCCGGTCTTCGTCACCCTCGCGTTCGGCGCCTTCGCGGCGATCGTCGCCGGGTACCGCGGGGTCGCCTGGTGCGCGCTGGGCGGGGTGTGGGTCTGTCACGTCCTGGTGGCCTACTGGCTCTACCGGTGGCTGCCGCCCCCGCACGACGGGCCCGCCCCCTGGGAGCAGGAGTTCTTCGTCCTGGCCTGGGTGGTGGCCGTGGTGGCCCTGTCCGAGCTGGCCCGGGTGCGCCGCGAGCAGCTCGCGCGGGCGCGGGCCGAACGGGCCGCCGCGGAGCGCCGCAGGGCGGACGAGGAGCGGCTGCGGATCGCCCGCGAGCTGCACGACGTCCTCGCCCACAGCATCTCCGTCATCAACGTCCAGGCGGGCATGGGCCTGGCACTGCTCGACAGCGACCCGGAGCAGGCGCGGTCCGCGCTGACCACCATCAAGGACGCGAGCAAGGAGGCGCTCGGCGAGGTCCGCCAGGTCCTCGACACCCTGCGCGCCCCGGGGGACGCCCCGCGCTCCCCGGCCCCCGGCCTGGACCGGCTGCCCGAACTCACCGAGCAGGCCCGAAGCGCCGGACTCGCCGTGGAGGTCACCACCGAGGGCGCCCCCGCGACCCTGGCGCCCGGCACCGATCTCGCCGCCTTCCGCATCGTCCAGGAAGCGCTCACCAACGTCGTCCGGCACTCCGGCTCGCGCACCGCCCGGGTGCTGCTCATCCATGCGCCCGGCGCGCTGGAGATCAGGGTCGACGACGACGGGCCGGCGACCGCGGCCGCGGTCGGCCCGGCCGGCGGCGGCAACGGCCTGGTCGGCATGCGGGAGCGGGCCGCCGCGCTGGGTGGCACGGTGGAGGCGGGCCCGCGCCCGGACGGCGGTTTCCGGGTACGGGCCCGGATCCCGCTGCCCGGGACGCCCGACCCGGGCCGGGCTGGGCCGGACGCGGATACGGTGCTCCCGGCCGATACCGAGGAGGAGTCGTGATCCGGGTACTGCTCGCCGACGACCAGCTGCTGGTCCGGGCCGGGTTCAAGGCGCTGCTGGACGCCCAGCCCGATATCGAGGTGGTCGCCGAGGCCGGGGACGGGCAGCAGGCGCTGGCGGCGGTCCGTGCGCACCGCCCGGACCTCGTCCTGATGGACATCCGGATGCCGGTGCTGGACGGCCTGGTCGCCACCCGACGGATCACCGGGGACCCGCGGCTGCCGGAGGTGAAGGTGGTCATGCTGACCACCTTCGAGCTGGACGAGTACGTCTTCGAGGCGCTCCGCTCCGGCGCCTCCGGGTTCCTGGTCAAGGACACCGAACCGGAGGAGCTGGTGCGGGCCGTGCGCGCGGTCGTGGCCGGTGACGCGCTGCTCTCGCCGGGCGTCACCCGCCGCCTGATCGCCGAGTTCGCGGCCCGCTCCAAGGAACCCGCCGCGGCGGACGCGCTGTCCGCGCTGACCGAGCGGGAGCGCGAGGTGATGGCGCTGGTCGGCATCGGCCTGTCCAACGAGGAGATCGCCCGCCGGCTGGTCGTCAGCCCGCTCACCGCCAAGACCCATGTCAGCCGCACCATGGTCAAACTGGGCGCCCGCGACCGCGCCCAACTCGTCGTCCTGGCCTACGAGTCGGGTTTGGTGCGGCCCGGCTGGCTGGGCTGAGACCAGACGACGTCCGCGGGGGACGGACCGGTCCCCGGCCGGCCGGGCAGGCGCCGGAGCACCCGCACCACCCGCACACCGCACAGCAGTCCGCCGAGGGCCTCGCTCACCGTGAGCCACGGACCGCGCCACGGGCCCGGGAGCCCGCCCCACAGCGCCACGCCGCCCAGCGCCAGGAACCCCACAACGCCCAGAAAAGCGCCGCTGACCAGGGCGAACATGATCTCGACGGTGAGGGCGTCCCGTTCGGCCCGGGTACGGCTGGGTGACATCCCGCCAGTCTTCCAGGCCGTGCCCCCTTCGGTCCGTCAGATGCCGGAACGCTCCCGCCACAGCTGGGCCAGCGACTCCTCACCGGTGATCGTCATCGCGTCCCAGGGCAGCCGGTTCCACAGCGCGAGGTAGAGCTCCTCGGCCCGGCCCTCGATCGTGCAGTCCGCGGGCCCGGCGGCGTCCGGTCCGTCGGCGCCGGCCTCCGGGGCGGTGCGCACCGTGTGCGGCGGCGCCTCGGTGAGGTGCACGGTCCAGTCGGCGCCGGGGGCGTCGGTCGCGCGCAGCCGCAGCGTGCGGGGGACGTCGGTCCGCAGCCGGCTGCGGTCGCGGGCGTGAAAGCCCGTCAGGAGTTCGTCGATCCCGTCGGCCGCGAAGGCGGAGGGGAGCGGGGTCAGGGAGGCACCGGCCGCCTGCTGCGCGTCGACGCGGTGCACCGAGGTCTCGTGCGCCTGCCGGCGGGCCCAGAACGCGAGCGGGGACGGGGCGGGCAGGAACGTCCAGGCCGACAGGCCCTGCGGGGCGGAGTGCAGCGCCAGGACGAGGTGGTGATGGCCCTCGCGCAGCCAGGACACGAGGTCGTCGTCGGGCAGCTCCGGGGCCTCGGGCGGCGGGCCGGGCTGCTGTGCGCCCTGCTTCACGAAATCCGTCGCCCAGCGGTGGATCCGCCCGATGTGGGTGACCAGATCCCGCACCCGCCACTCCGGACAGGCCGGAATGCGGGCATCCGGTCCCGCTTCCTCGGCGGCGTCGGCAAGCAGGCTGCCGTCCAGTCGCAGCGTTTCGACGAACTCAGTGATCTCCATGGTCATGAGTGTGCCAGCCGGTACCGACAACGGATCCGCGCGGGTCGGGGCGCCCGCCCGGCACCGGGGACGGGCGGAGCGGCGTACGCGCGAGGCCGCCCGCCGGCCGCCTCACCGCCGCCCGGCGTGGTGCGCGCCGCGGGTGGCGTATCCGATGACCGCGGCGACCGCGGCCAGCAGCGCCGGCGTCGTCAGGGCCACCGGCAGGCCGGCCGCCTCGGCGAGGAAGCCGATGGCGGGCGGGCCGAGCAGCATGCCGCCGTAGCCGACCGTGGAGGCCACGGCGACCCCGTCCGGGCCGCCGCTCTCACCGGCCCGGGCGATGGCGATCGGGAAGATGTTGGCGAGCCCCAGGCCCGCGACGACGAAGCCGGCACAGGCCGCCCCGGCCGAGGGGGCGAGCGCGCCGAGCAGCAGGCCGGCGAACGCCGTGGCCCCGCCCGCGATCAGGGTCCGCGCCGCGCCGAAGCGCTGTACGAACGCGGTCCCGGTCAGCCGTCCGACGGTCATCGCCAGCGCGAACACCGCATACCCGGCGGCGGCCGTGCCGGGCCCGGCGGCCAGGTCCTGGGAGAGGTGCAGCGCGCCCCAGTCGGCCATGGCGCCCTCGCCGTACGCGGTGCACAGCGCGATCAGCCCGAAGACCAGGACCAGACCGCGGCCGCGGCCCGCCCGGCCGCCGTGCGGGCGGCTCTCCCCGGCGGCGGGCAGCCGCTCGGGGACCTCCGGAGCGGGGTGTGCGCGCAGCCCGTAGCCGGCAACGGCCGTCACCAGCAGCCCGATCGCGGCGAGCAGCAGCAGATGGACGGTGGGCGACAGGCTCCCCGCGAGCAGCCCGCCCAGGCCCGCGCCGAGCATGCCGCCGAGGCTGAAGGCGGCGTGGAAGCCCGGCATCACGGGGCGCCGCAGCGCGCCGATCAGGTCGACCGCGGCGCTGTTCATCGCGACGTTGAGCGAGCCGTACGCGGCGCCGAAGACCAGCAGGACCAGTCCCAGCGCGGTCGCCGAGTGGGTGAGCGGCGGCAGCACGATGCTCAGCGCGAGGGCGGCACCGGAGGCGGTCGTCACGGTGTGGCTGCCGAACCGCCGGCACAGCCTGCCGGTGAGCATCATGAAGGCGACCGCACCCGCCGACACGCCGAGCAGCGCGAGCCCCAGCGCGCCCGCGCCGGCGCCGGTCTGGGCCTTGATCGCGGGGATGCGGACGACCCAGCCGGCGAAGAGGAAGCCGTCCATGGCGAAGAACGCGGTGAGGGCGATACGGAGGCGGAGCAGGCGCGGACCGGCGGAATCGGGGCCCCGGCGCGGCGTGCGGACCCTCCGTATTTTGTTTAGTGTCGGCACAAAGCCAGAATAGGGGGGTGACCCAGACTCGGACAACCAGGCTGGAGCGGGGCCGTGGCGCCCTCGGACCCGCACTGGAGCTCGTACACACCGGACGCGCGCCCACCCGCGCCGTCCTGACCTCCGAACTCGGCGTGACCCGCGCCACCGCGGGGGCGGTGGCCGCCGAGCTCGAAGCGCTCGGTTTGATCACCGTCGACTCCCGGCCGACGGCCTCCGCCGGCTCCCAAGGGCGCCCCTCCCACCGGCTGTTCGTCGCCGAGCGCGGACCGGTGGTGCTCGCCGCGCAGATCCACGCCGACGGGTTCCGGGTGGCGCTGGTCGGCCTCGGCGGCCGCATCGTGGCGACCTCGACCGGCTGCGGCACCATCCCCGCCGACCCGGCGCACGTCCTCGCCGACGTGGTCGCGGCCGGCTCGGAGCTGCTGCGCCAGACCGGGCGGCGCTGCCTCGGCGCCGGACTCGCGGTGCCCTCCGCGGTCGCCGAACCGGACGGCGAGGCCCTCAACCCCCTCCACCTCGCCTGGCCCTCCGGCGCCCCCGTACGCGCACTGTTCCTGCGCTCGCTGGCCGACGCCGGCATCCCGGGAGTCACCGAGGCGATCGGCTTCACCGGCAACGACGTCAACCTCATGGCCCTCGCCGAACACCGGCACGGCGCCGGCCGGGGCGCCCGCGACCTGCTCTGTGTGGCGTCCGGCCACCGGGGCGTCGGCGGGGCGCTGGTGCTCGACGGCCGCCTGCACAGCGGCAGTTCGGGCCTGGCGCTGGAGGTCGGCCACCTGACGGTCAACCCCGAGGGGGCGCCCTGCCACTGCGGCAGCCGCGGCTGCCTGGACGTCGAGGCGGACCCGCTCGCCTTCCTCGGCGCCGCCGGCCGCGAACCCGGCCCCGAGGTCTCCCTGCTCCAGCAGGCCGCCGACCTGCTGCGCGACGAGTACGCCGACCCCGGCGTCCGGGCCGCCGCCGACCTCCTCATCGACCGTCTCGGCCTCGGCATCGCCGGCCTCGTCAACATCCTCAACCCCGACCGCATCGTCCTCGGCGGCCTGCACCGCGCCCTCCTGGCGGCCGACCCGGAACGACTGCGCGCGGTCGTCGCCGACCGCAGCCTGTGGGGCCGCAGCGGCGGCGTACCGATCCTCCCCTGCAGTCTCGACCACAACAGCCTCGTCGGCGCGGCGGAGCTGGCCTGGCAGCCGGTGCTGGACGATCCGTTGGTGGTTCTTGAGCGGTGAGCGGTGACCGGTGACCGGTAGTCCTAGGCTGAGCCCATGATTCCCGAAGTGGTCGCGCGCAGTCCCTACGTCAGCCTGGTCACGTACCGCAGGAGCGGGACCGCGGTGGCCACTCCCGTGTGGGCGGTGGCGGAGGGGGACGAGCTGCTGGTGTGGACGCGGGACGACAGCTGGAAGGTGAAGCGGCTGCGCAACGACGCGCGGGTGACCGTCACCCCGTGCGATGTGCGCGGCCGGATCGCCGAGGGTGTGCCGACCGTCGAAGGGACCGGCCGGCTCCTGGAGGGGAAGGACGCGCTCGGCCGGGTGCGCAGGGCGATGGCGGGCAAATACGGGCTCCGGTTCCGGCTGATGGACAGCGTCGGTGCGCTGGTGCGCGGCGGAAAGCGGCCGCACGTGGGGATCTCGGTCACGCTGTAGCCGTCGGACCCGTCGGACCCGTCGGACCCGTCGGACCCGTCGGACCCGTTCCCCGGCCCGGCTGCTGGGGCCGCGTCCAGGCGGCGGCGAAGGCGCGGGCCGGGTTGGCGGTCAGGAACTGGGTCACCAGCTCCGCGCCCAGGGCGGTTTCGAGGCGTTCGCGGTGGCGGCGCAGCAGGTGCGGCATGCCGGGGCCGCCGTTCACCGACCGGGCGCCGGCCGTCGTGGTGTCGCCGCCCAGCAGGATCCGGTCGCCGAAGCCCGCCTCGGCGAGTGCGGCCAGCGCGTCGGGCAGCCGCCAGTCGGTCGCATGATGGGCCCGCGAGGGGCCGTCGAAGGCCAGATACGCGCCGGCCGCGGCGGCCGCCCGGTGGACGACGAGGTCCGGCGAGCGGTTGAGGTGGCCGAGGATCACCCGGTCCGGCGGGACCGCCAACTCGCCGCAGAGCAGGTCGAGTACGTCCAGCGCCCCGGTCCCCAGCTCCAGATGGACGCCGATGACCGCACCCGTCGCCCGCTGGGCCTCCGCGGCCGCGGCCATGGTGTGCCGGGAGTGCGCGTCCAGGCCGTGGAAGCCGCCGGCCACCTTGATCATCCCGGCCCGTGGGCCGGTGCCGCCGATGCCCTCGGTCAGTTCGGTGACGAACCGTCCGGCCAGACCCGAGCGAACGCGCTCCAGCACCTCGGGCGGGTAGTGCGCCGCCTGGTGCAGCCCCGTGGCCGCCACGATCCGCACCCCCGACTCCCGCGCCAGCCGCGGTAGTTCGGCGGCGCCGCGGCCCATGCCGTACGGCGTCCACTGGATCACCGCCGCCCCGCCGGCCGCGCGGAAGGCACGCAGTTCGGCGGCCGCGGCCCCGGGGTCGTCCAGTTCCTGGCCCGGCAACTGCGGACTGCGCAGGAAGAGATGGTCGTGTGCGTCGCAGACGCCGAGGTCGGCCGGAGGAATGTCGCCGAGGACCGTACGGACGGCGGGGGCCGGAACGGGCGGTGGCGGGCCCGCGAGGGGCCCGTGGGCCACTGTCGTCCCGTTCACCACTGCCGTCCCGACGTGAGCCGGCCGGCCTCCGGGGCGGACAGGTGCAGCACCTCGTAACGGTCCCCGGCGGACCGCGGGGAGGCGTCGGCCCAGAGGGTGAAGTGCACCAGCTCCCAGTGCCGCGGGTCCAGGCCCAGCGCGGTGGTGTGCACCCCGTCCGTCGCGGCCAGCTCCTCGTGCCCGGCCATCGCGCCGGCGACGGCAGCGGCGAGGTCGGCGTCCTCGGCGAGCGTCTCCGTCCGCCGGGTGAAGGCACACGGGACGGCGCCCGCGGCCGGCCCCGGCCGGTGGAACAGCCCCTGCCAGTGCTGGACGGGCGGCCGCCCGAAGTCGCGGACCACACCACGGAATCCGTCACCGAGGAGGAAACGGTTCATGGCGTCCGGGTCGGCCCAGAGGTAGAACGGCGCGTACTGGTTGACGGGCGAGCCGTCGACCCCCCGCTCCCGGATGCCGTAAGCCTTGAGACCGAGGCCGGTGAAGTCGTCCAGGAGGTGGCCCCTGGACTTCACCCGGTGCCGGATGATCTGCATGTCGTAGTCGGCGGGCAGCGTGATCGCGTACTGCATGGCGTGCATGACGGGCTCCGTACGGTGTGGGGGAGGGGCACTCAGGCGGTGCTGTCCGCGGCGGGCGTGACCTGCGCGGCGAGCAGCGACAGTGCGCCCTGTACGGCCGCGTCGAAGGGCGCGCTGTCATCGGCCGCGCGGGCCAGGACGTAACCGCCCTGGACGACGGCCGCGACGGTGGCGGCAACCGCCGACGGGTCCAGCCCGGCTGCCAGTTCGCCACGGCGCTGCCCCTCGGCGAGGACCTCGGCGATCCGGCCCCGGAGCCAGCCGAACATCTCGTCCAGCGGCTGCCGCAGCTCGGGGCTGCACACCACATCGCGGTCCTGGGTCATCCGGCCCACCGGGCAGCCGCGCAGCACCTGCCGCTCGCGCAGCAGATAGCCCTCGACCCGCTCGTACGCCGTACCGGGAGCGCTCAGACTCTCCTCGGCGACCGCCTTCATGCCCTCGGCGGTACGCCGGATCGCGGCCAGCGCCAGCGCGGACTTGCCGGCGAAGTGGTGGTACATGCTGCCCTGGCCGACGCCCGCCCGCTCCAGGATCGCCTTGGGGCTGGTGCCCACGTACCCGCGCTCCCACAGGAGTTCCTGGGTGCTCCGCAGGAGGCGCTCCTGGGTGGTGGGGGTGCCTTGGGGGCTGGGGGTGCCGGGTGGTGCTGCCTGGGTGTCCAGCGCTTCCCGAGTGCTCATGACGGCACTGTACATACTAGTAGTTACAGAACTCAAGAGGTGACCGAGCGGGGGAGGGGCGGCGGGAGATGCATTTCGGCCCCCGGAGCGGGTCGGAGCAGGTCGGCGTGGGGTGGAGCGGCTCGGGGCGGCTCGGGGTGGCTCGGAGCGTGCGGGTGTCTCCCGTGTACGTCCTGCGGCGTACGGACACCGCCGCCGGCCGTACGACGACGCGAAGCCGCCCGAGGGCGAGGCTCGGAGTGGACCGGAATTCCCGGTTCTCTCCGGGGCCGGAATCCTCCGGTCCCGCCTCACCTCACCGAGGAGCTGATCGTGATGATGCCCGAACTCGCCGAACCCTGGACCGGCGGCGGCCCCGGCCCCTGGATCCTTTTCGTCCCCGTCCTCTGGGCGCTGGTCATCACCGGCGTGGTGACGCTGCTGCGCCGTACCGGGCGACGTCACGGCGGGCCGGGCGGGCGGTTCCGCGGCCCGCGGTACTCCGCCCTTGCCGACGCGCCCTCGCCGCTCGCCGTGCTCGGCCGGCGCTTCGCCGCGGGCGAGATCGACGAGGAGGAGTACTGGCGCCGGCTCTCCGTACTGGAGGAGCACTTCGGGGCGGGCTCCAAAGGGGGTGCGGCCTGACGGCCGCCGACGGACCGCCCGACGGCGGCATCGCCCAGGAGGTCCAGGGCTTGTTGAGGGCGCTCGGGCCTTGGGGCTTGTCGCCCGCGGGTCCCGCGCCATCCGTCAGCCCACCTTCGTACCCCGTATTCCGGGGCACGGCCCGGACGGTGTGCCGGTGTTCTCCAGCGGCAGGGGGGCCGGGTGGCCGCGGGCCGTGCAGGCCTCTTCGGGGGCGGTGGTCAGGGCGGGAAGGGTGAACCACACGACCTTGCCGCTGCCGTCCGGGCGCATCCCCCAGCTCTCGCTGAGCGCCGCGATCAGCGGAAGGCCGCGGCCGCAGGTGTCCCAGCTGTCCGCGACCCGGATCCGCGGCAGCCGGGGATCCTCGTCGTGCACCGAGACCGTCAACTGGTCCAGCAGGACGCACAGTTCCACGACGCACTCTTTGCTGGGGCGGGCGTGCCGGTGGACGTTGGCGAGGAGTTCGGTCACCCCGAGCGCCGCCGGGTCTATCAAGGCGTCGAGACGCCAGTACCGCAGCTGGGCGGAGACGATTCTGCGCACATGTCCGATGCGAGCCGGGACGGCTTGGAGCTTCACCGTGCAGTGCCTGCTGGGCTGCCTGATCACGACCGCGACTCCCTGATGAGGCCGGGCGCCCCTCTCACCGGGCAGGGGCGAAGATCGGATCCAGCGATGCCGACTGCCACCACAGCGTCACCGCTGGTGAACCCTCAGTGATACGAGTCCAGGGTCATGCAGCCGGTGCGTTGCCGCAACCGCACCTTCCCGTCCGGAGGGGGCCGTCAGGAGCGTGGCGGACGTGCCGCTTCCAGGGCCTTGAAGAAGAGCTCCGGGGCGCCCAGGGTGAGCGAGTAACGGTGGCCGTTGAGCCGGGCGAGCGCCCGGTCCCGTGCCGCGAACAGGGGTTTATGGGCCTGTACGGCCTGCAACGGGGCGCTGTCGATCTCCGTGCCGTAGCTCGTCAGCAGCGCCAGCCGGCCGTCTCTGATGACGACCTGCCCGGCGCGGGTCAGCGACCGCAGCCACCGCTCGATCCGTACGCCGGTCGCGTTGAACTCAGGCTCCGCCATGCCGGCACCTCCTCGGTGAGACGGGCAGTTGCCCTCCACCGCCCCTTGGGGGGAAGTCTGCCGGTGCGGCGCCCGGCGCACCAGTGCCCCTGGCGTCACAGCGGGCGAGCGGGCCGGCCCCACGGCCTCCTTGGGGTATCCCAAAGTGATGTTTATGCAGGTGAGAAGGGTGCGAAGGGTGGTTATAGTCGAAGTCCGCCCGCCGTAGCGCGCGGGCTTCGCCACCCCAGAGGAGCGCGCCGGTGAGCACCGCACAGCAGCCGCAGAGCCGGCCCGACCAGGAGGCCGGGGCCGGGATCTCGATACCGGGCGAGGGCGGTGCCCAGACGACCTCGACGCCGGCCGAGGCCGGGTCCGGCGCCCCGATGCCGACCATGGACGGCGACCGCTCGGATCCGGCCTACCGGAGCTGGCTGAAAGAGGCCGTCCGCAAGGTCCAGGCGGACGCCAACCGCACCGCCGACACCCACCTCCTGCGCTTCCCGCTGCCCGAGGAGTGGGGCATCGACCTCTACCTCAAGGACGAGTCGACGCACCCCACCGGCAGCCTCAAGCACCGGCTGGCCCGCTCGCTGTTCCTCTACGGGCTGTGCAACGGCTGGATCCGCCCCGGCAAGCCCGTCATCGAGTCCTCCAGCGGCTCCACGGCCGTGTCCGAGGCGTACTTCGCCTCGCTCATCGGGGTGCCGTTCATCGCGGTGATGCCGGCCACCACCAGCCGCGAGAAGACCCGGCTGATCGAGTTCCACGGCGGCACCTGCCACCTGGTGCAGGACCCGCGGACCGTCTACGAGGTCTCCGCCCGGCTCGCCGCGGAGTCCGGCGGTCACTACATGGATCAGTTCACCTACGCGGAACGGGCCACGGACTGGCGCGGCAACAACAACATCGCCGAGTCGATCTACCAGCAGCTGCGGCTCGAACGCTATCCCGAGCCCGCCTGGATCGTGGCGACCGCGGGCACCGGCGGCACCTCCGCGACCATCGCCCGCTATGTCCACTACATGCAGTACGACACCCGTATCTGTGTCCCCGACCCGGAGAACTCCTGTTTCTTCGACGGGTGGCTGACCGGCGACGCGAAGACGGACTGCGCCACCGCCTCCCGCATCGAGGGCATCGGGCGGCCCCGTATGGAACCGAGCTTCGTCCCCGGCGCGATCGACCGGATGATGAAGGTGCCGGACGCGGCCAGTATCGCCGCCGTACGCGCCCTGGAGACCGCGATAGGCCGCAAGGCGGGCGGCTCGACCGGCACGGGGCTGTGGAGCGCCCTGAAGATCGTCGCGGAGATGGTCGCCGAGGGCCGTCGGGGATCGGTCGTCACCCTGCTGTGCGACCCGGGCGACCGCTACCTCGACAAGTACTACTCCAACGACTGGCTGGCCTCCCAGGGGCTGGACATCACGCCCTACGCGCGCACTCTCGACACGTTCCTGGCCACCGGCTCCTGGCCGGCCTGAGGCCGCTGTTCCGGCCGGCCGGCCCAGGAGAGCGGTCCGGGGCCGGGGCGCCTGAGGGCGGTGGGCCGCGGGTGGTGGCCGGTTGGGATCAGCCGGGGCGTCGGGTCGGTGTGGTGGACAGCGGTGGCCGCTGCCTCGTACGGCGCTGCCCCCAGGGTTCCGGCCCCCCGCCGCCGTCCCAGGTGGTGTCCGCCCGAGTTGCCTCAGGTCTCCGCGAGCCGGCGGTCCAGGGCCCGCGCCGACTCCCTGAAGGCGCGTCCCAGGCCCGGCCTGGCCAGCGTCAGCAGGAAGCGGACCGGGGCCGGGCCGTCCGCCGCGAACATCCACCGCAGCCGGGTGCCGCCGCCCGAGGGCGTCAGGCGCCAGTCCTCCAACAGGGCGTGCAGGCCAGGGGCGTTGGTGGTGTCGACCCGGTAGGCGTAGTGGCTGTCGGGCTCGGCCGCCAGGACCGTTTCCGTGAAGCGGGTGCCGCCGGTCAGGTGCACCTCGCGGCCGGAGCCGCCGTGCGTCGGCGCCGACCGGGTCACGCCCGTGAACCAGTGCGACCAGCCCGCCACATCGTCCGCCAGCGCCGCAAACACCTTCTCGGGCCGCGCGGTGACCTCCGCCGCGAACACCAGCCGCAGCGGTGCGGACTCGGCGAAGTCGAGTTCCACGGGGCGGAGTTGGCGTGCCATGGGACGAGCACCCCCTACGGGACGGTCGGCGGGCCTGCGTGCCTCACGATAGCTGACGGGCCGTCAGTGCGTCAGCCGGTACGCCAGCAGGTCGTCAGAGGTCCGCGTCGACCGGCTGCTCGCCCGCCACCACCAGCTCCGGCGGCAGCTCGGCGAACTCCGCGCGGGCCTCGGCGGACAGCCCGGCATCCGTCACCAGCACCTCCACCTGATCCAGTGTCGCGAACGAACTCAGGCCGACCGTGCCCCACTTGGTGTGGTCGGCGACCACCACCACCCGGCGCGCGGACCGTACGAAATGCCGGTTGGTCTCGGCCTCCGCCAGGTTGGGGGTCGACAGCCCGGCCTCCACCGATATGCCGTGCACCCCGAGGAAGAGCACATCGAAGTGCAGCGAGCGGATCGCGGCGTCCGCCACCGGGCCCACCAGGGTGTCCGACGGGGTACGCACCCCGCCCGTCAGCACCACCGTCGCGGCGCCGGCGCGCGGCCCCGCGCCACCGCTGGCCGCCGCCCGCTGCGCGCTGTAGAACACATCGGCCACCCGCACCGAGTTCGTCACCACCGTCAGGTCCGGAACGTCCAGCAGCTGCTGGGCCAGCGCGAACGCGGTCGTACCGCCCGCCAGCGCGATCGCGCTGCCCGGCGCCGCCATCTCGGCCGCCGCCTTGGCGATGTCCTCCTTGGCGTTCAGCTCCAGCGCCGACTTCACCTCGAAGCCGGGCTCGTGCGCGCTCGGCTCGCTGACCGGCACCGCGCCGCCGTGCACCTTCTCCACCATGCCCTGCCGGGCCAGCGCGTCCAGATCGCGACGGACCGTCATATCGGACACGTTCAGCTTGCGGGTGAGTTCATTGACCCGCACCCCGCCGCGCCGCCTGATCTCGTCGAGAATCAGGGCCCGCCGCTGCTCCGCGAGGAGGTTCTGGTTGTCGCTCACCCCGGCCCGTCCCTTCCGCCCCGGCTCGCTGTGTCGGGTCGTACGCGCTGGCTGCCGCCTGCGATCACTGATGCCCTCATCCTCGCACGAGGTACTGACAGTGGGGCTGGTGACGGGAGAAGTGAGGGCTGGTGGGGGACGCGCGGGCGCGCAAAGCGACCCGCCTCCCGCCCCACCCCCAAGTGCCGCCGCGGTGTGGGTGCTGGATGCGCGGTGCGGGGGAAGAGACAATCCGGGGGGTGCCGCACCGCGCGACGCGCACACGAACAACAACGGGGCACCACCGCACGGCACGAGCCACCGCGCGCACCACCCGGCGAACGAAGCAACGACAGCGCAGGCACCACCCCGCGCACGAACCGATCTCAGCACACGCACCACCCGCGCACGAACCCAAAGCAGCACAAGCACCTCACGGCACGAGCGCCTCACAGCACGAGCCTCACAGCGCCATCACCACCCAGCACGACGCCCACCACGCACCACCCCACCCGCGAGAAGCCCGAGCACCACACACCCAGCCCGCACCGCACGGCGCACGACTACGGGGGACACCAGTGGAGACCGCGGACCCGACACCGCAGGCGCGTTCAACGGACCGCGAGGGAGGTCCGGAGGGGCCGCCGCCCGGCGTGCCGCAGCTGTCCCTGGAGCTGCTGGTGCACGGCGTCGGCGGCACCACCGCACAGGAGATGCTCGGCGACCCGCGCGTCCAGTTGATCACCGGCGACGACACGGCCGCCTGTTACCGGCGCACGGACGACGCGGACGCCGAGCAGCGGCCCGACGACTACCGCGGCGAGCCGGTGCGCGAGGCGTACTGCTGGTCGAACCTCACCTCGGGCAACGGGGCCCGCGCCCTGTGGCTGCTGCTGGTGCCCTTCATGGTCGCCAACCTCGCCCACTGGATGCGCCCGGCCGCCCCGCCCGAGCATCCGGCCCAGCGCCTCTACGACCTTCTGGTGCGCATCCTGGCCCTCACCCTCACCGTCCTGCTCGCCGCCGCGGCCTGCGAGGTCGCCCTCGACCTCACCGCCTGGCAGTGCGCCGGCACCACCCTCTGCGCCGCGGACAAGTCCTGGATGGGCTTCCTCAGCCCCGACAACTCCGGCTGGTGGAGTGCCCCGGGCCGCCGTCTCGCCCTCGCCTCGATGGTGCCGTTGCTGGTCGTCGGCTTCCTGTGGTGGCTCTCGCACCGTACGTGGAGCGCCTACGAATCCGCCTCACCGCCGCCCCGGCAGCCCGGTACCTCCCGCGACACCCCCGTCGCCGAACGCACCGCGCTCAGCCTCAACGGCTTCTGGTACGGCCGCCGGCTGGTCGCCCGGCTGCGCGCCGCGCACACCACGGCCGGCGTGCTGACCATCGCCGCCGTGCTCCTCGCGGCCGGCGCCCGGGCCGACGGCCGCGACGGCGGCCACACCGCCCTCGCGGTCACCGGACGCGCGCTGGCCGCCCTGGTCATCCTGCTCGCGGCCGTCACCGTCGTGGTCGTCTGGCGCACCGCCCGCAGCGAGGCCGCGCCGGACGACGAGTCCGACCATCTGGTGGTGCGGGCGCTGCCGTTCGCCTCCCTCGGGGCGCTGGCACTGATCGTCGTGCACACCGGCTGGGCGCGGCCCGGGGCCCACAGCCACGGCGCCCTGCCCGGTGCGGCGGCCTTCGGCGGGATCGCCGTCTTCCAGGGCCTGTTGGTGCTGGCGCTGGCGCTGACCGCCTGGGTCCTGCAGCGTTCCGCCCCCGACGACGCCCGGACCGCGCTGTGCGGCATGGGCGGGCCCGCCGTGGCCCTGCTGGCGTGCGCGGTCGGCGGGGTGCTGTCCGGGGGAGTGGCGCAGCGGTTCGCGGACTGGCTGGACGGCGGGGCGACCCCCGGCCAGGACCACGCGCCCATCCCGGGGCCGCCGGTCCTGCTGTCCTGGCAGGCGTCGGTCATCCCGGTCCTGCTGGTCGTCGTCGTGCTCGTCGTGATGCTCGCCGCGGTACGCGTGATGATCGTCAGCCGCCGGGTGGCCAAGGACGTCCCCGGGCTCTACGACCCGCGCGAGCACCCCGACGAGCGCCGGACGAAGCGGATCGCCGGCACCATCGCAGGCGCCGGACTCACCGACTCCGCCCCCGTCCTGGTCGCGGCCACCGCCGCCGTGACCCTCGTGCTCGGCGCGGGCGCGGTGGCCGGCGCCTGGCTGAGCGACCGGGCGCCGGGCCGCGCCACCGAGGGGGCGCCGCCGGTCCTGCACGCCGCCGCGGAGACCGCCGAGTCCCTGGGCTCCTGGCTGATGAGCGCCGGCGTCATACTGCTGATCACCATGGGCCGGCGGGCCTACCGCGACCACTCCGCCCGCCGCACCATCGGCATCCTCTGGGACGTCGGGACGTTCTGGCCGCGCGCCGCCCACCCCTTCGCGCCGCCCTGCTACGCCGAGCGCGCGGTCCCCGACCTCACCTGGCGGATGGCCACCTGGACCGAGCGGTTCGACGGCCGGCTGGTGCTCTCCGGGCACTCCCAGGGCAGTGTGCTGGCGGCCGCCGCCGTCTGGCAGCTGGACCTGGTCACCCGCAGCCGGGTCGCGCTGCTGACCTACGGCAGCCCGCTGGAGCGGCTCTACGGACGCTGGTTCCCCGCCTTCTTCGGGCCGCCGGCGCTGACCGGACTGCACCGTCAGATGGACGACTGGCGCAACCTGTGGCGCTTCACCGACCCCATCGGCGGCCCCATCCGGCTCACCTGCGACGACGGCCGCCGGATCGACGAGGGGCCGCTGCGCGACCCGCTCGCCTTCGGCCGGACCCTGCAGAACCCGCTGCCCGCCCAGATACTGGGCCACGGCGACTACCAGGCCGACCCGGTCTTCGGCCGGGTGCGCGCCGAGCTGATCGCCCGGCTCGGCCCGGACCTGCCGGGCCAGCGGCCCGCAGGACACCGCGCGTCCGGCGGGTGTCCGGACGACCGCCCGGCACAGGGCAGTCCGGGCGCTCAGGGGAGTTCGGGCAGATCGTCCGGGTAGAGCAGGCACAGGTCGTCGGTGTCCGGGGCGGCCAGCTGCGCCACCCGCCCCGCGTGCCGCTCGACCATCGCCTCGAAGGTCTGCCGCGCGGTACGGCCGTTGCCGAACGACGGCCCCTTGGGCAGTGCCGTGAAGTACTTCAGCAGCGCCTCGCCGGTCCCCTCGGCGAGGCGGTACTCGTGCTCCTCGCCCTGCTGCTCGACGATCCGCAGCAACTCCTCGGGGGCGTAGTCGCCGAAGGTGATGGTGCGTGAGAAACGGGACGCCACACCGGGGTTGACCGCCAGGAAGCGCTCCATCTCGGCGGTGTAGCCCGCCACGATCACCACCACGGCCTCGCGGTGGTCCTCCATCAGCTTCACCAGGGTGTCGATGGCCTCCCGCCCGAAGTCCCGCCCGGAGTCCTCGGGGGAGAGGGCGTACGCCTCGTCGATGAAGAGCACCCCGCCGCGCGCCCGGTCGAACGCCTCCTGGGTACGGATCGCCGTCGACCCGATGTGCTCGCCGACCAGGTCCACCCGGGACACCTCGACCAGATGGCCGCGTTCCAGCACCGCCAGGGACGCCAGGATCTCGCCGTACAGCCGCGCCACGGTCGTCTTGCCGGTGCCGGGGGAGCCGGTGAACACCAGGTGGCGGCGGACGGACGCGGCCTTCAGGCCGGCCTCCTGGCGCCGTCGGCCGATCTCGATCATGTTGATCAGGCTGCGCACCTCGCGCTTGACGCTCTCCAGCCCCACGAGGGTGTCGAGTTCGCCCAGCACCTCGTCGGAGGGCCGGCTGCTGACGGCCGGTTCCGGGGCGGCCGGGGCGGCCGGGGCGGCCGGCGGCGGAAGCTGCGCCGGGACGGTGCCCAGCAGCCCCGCCGTCTGCGTCGCCTGCTGCACCGCGGGGGCCGCCACCGCCCCGGCCGCCGGCGTCTGCACGGCACGGCTCTCGTCGCTGGTGCAGTCCTGGACCGTCGGCCCGTCGCTCTGTCCGGCGCCGCCGTCGGCGAACTCGTAGCCGCCGCGCGCACACCGCTCCGTACGGCACCGGGTCAGCGCCGTACGGCAGCCGTCGATCACATGGAAGCCGAACCCCGAGCTGCCGGTGACGCGGCAGCCCTGGAAGGTGCCGCGGCCCTCGGCGGAGACGTAGAAGCCGGCCTCGGCCGGTGAACTGACCGTGCAGCCCTCGATGGTGGGGTCCGCGCCCTTGGTGACGATCACCCCGGTCTGCGCGCCGTCGATGGTGCAGTTGGCGAGGGTGCCGCCGCTGCCGTGGTCGCGGAACCACGCACCGGTCGCCGCCTCCCGGATGCGGCAGTCGTCGAGCTGTACGGTCGCCCCGTCGCTGACCGACACCGCGGTGTTGCGCACCTGCGCGATGTCGCAGTCCACGACGTCGGCGCGGGAGCCCCGGTCCAGCACGAACAGGGCGTCCGGCACGTCGTGCACCCGCGTCGAGTCCAGCAGCGCGGTGGCGCCGTCGCTGACCCACACCGCCGGATAGTCGCCCGTGCTGTCGTGGATCTCGCACTGGTTGGCGTCCACGCGGGTGCCCGGGTCCCATACGGACAGGCCATTGCGTCCGAAGTGCCGCACCGTGCTGCGGGTCAGCGTCAGCACCGAACGCGACCGCAGATCGACCGCGTTCTCCGGGATGTCGTGGATGTCGCAGTCGGCGAGGGTGAGCACCGCGTCGGTGTCGAGGGTGACGCCGTCGGCGGAGGTGCGGTGCACGGTGCAGTCGGTGAGGTGGCCGGTGGCCCGCGCGGCCACCTGGATCCCCGCGCCCTTGATCTCGTACAGCTCGCAGCCCACCGCCTCGACCGCGCTGCCCTCGCCGTTGACCGACAGGCCGGCGCCCGAGGCGTGGTGGATCCGGCAGTTCTCCAGCCGGGGGTGGGCCCCGCCGCGCACCGCCACCCCCGTCTGCCCGGCGGCCATCACCTCGCACTCCTCGAAGACGCCGCCCGCGCCGTCCAGGACGCTGATGCCCACCCCGCCCGCGTTGTCGACCGTGCAGCGCCGCACCGTCGGGCGGGCGCCGCCGCGCACCTCGATGCCGGACGCGGAGCGGGTCACCACCCGCAGGCCGGTCAGCTCCGGGGCGCCGTCCTCCACCAGCAGCGCGGGCGAGGCCGAGTCCGTGGCCTCCAGGTGCAGATCGTGGACGGTGGCCGAGGCGCGGACGGTCAGCGCGACGCCGTCGGCGGGGGCGATCCGCACCGAGCCGCGCGCCCCGTCCGGGCCTCGCAGCGTCACCGCGCGCACCAGCACCAGGTTCTCCCGGTAGGTGCCGGCCGGGACGGTCAGCACATCACCGTCCCCGGCGGCTTCCAGGGCGGCGGCGAGCGAGTTGTACTCCCCTGTGCGGCGCCGCCAACGCGACGTTCCGGAGTGCGTCACCTGGACCGAGCCCTGTGCCATGGCGCTGTCGTGTCCCCACTTCGTGCGGCTGTCGTCGGCCCGGCACCATCCGTCCGCGGATGTCCGCATTCCGGTCTGCGAGGCCCCAGCCGAGAGGCTGGCGCCACCACCGTAGCGCGCCCGGCGGACGGGAGTTGACACGGTCGGCAGCCCGGAAAGGCGGCCTCTCAACTCCCCGCGCCGGCCCGGCCCCAGTCCTGGCCGGCCCGCTCCCACGCCTCGTCCCAGCGGCGGAAGCGACGCACCATCAGCAGCCAGACGATCAGCCGCCGGGCGCCCTCGATCATCATGCCGACCCCGGCCGCGGTGCCGAGACCGGCCAGCACCGCGTGCGTACCCGCCGTGCTCGCGTCCATAGGCCGCGGCACCACCCGGCCCCGGCCGTCCGTCCAGATCCGGAACCGCTCACCGGTCTCCACCGGACGCGGCGCGGCGAGCTGCCCCATGTGCGCGGTGCCGTCCCGGCCCGTCCAGCGGGCGACGACCCGGCGGTGCGCATCGCGCTGCGAGGAGGTCTCGGGATCGGGGTCGAGCGGGGTACGGGAGACCAGCCGGTCGACCGTCACCCACTCCAGATGCCGCTGCTGGTGCTGTATCCGTACGGTCGTCAGCAGCGCGCCGTGCGTGGACCGCCCGGCGAGCAAGCCCGCGGAGGTCGCCCCGAAGACGACCAGCAGGGCGGCGGCGAGCGCCACCCAGGCCTCGACCCGGTCGGTCCGGCGCCGCAGCGGGTTGTGCCGCCAGCGCCATACACCTCTCATCGCTCGCATCCTGCCCCCTCTCCGTGTCCGTGGATACCTCATGAGGGGTGGTCCACGCGAGACTTCCGCCAAGAGAGAGCAACTTCACCCGGTACAAAGAGCGACAACCGGACGTATGGCGCGTGAACCGGGACCCGCGCGCCGGAGCGCGCGGCCCGCACGGCATCGCGCTCAGTGCAGCCGTACCGCCGGCGTCACCACGGCACCCGGCCCCGCCGTCCCCGGAGCCCCCGCGGCCACCGTGAAACGGTCCGCCACCAGCCGCGCCGGCCACAGTCCGCGGCCCTTCGGCGCGCCGTCCCTCGCCGTCCGCGCCGAGCGCGCGCACCCAGCCCATGTCGATGTACGCCCGCAGGCCCGCGTAGCCCTCGGCCGTCGTCCGGTCCGTCTCCGCGTACAGCCGGCCCATCTGGCGCGCCGCGGTGAACTCCGTGTCCGGCCGGATCACCTCGCGCATGCTGCTCACCACCAACTGGCCGCGCGCCCGCCCGAACCGGCGAACGGCCATGGCGGCCCGTCGGGTGCGTACCGTGCCGGCCGGTCAGCCGAGTATCTCGAACGGGTCGCCGATGCGGATCGTGCCCAACCCGCGGGGGATCAGATTCTGGCCGAAGACCAGCCGGTCACCGAAGCGGCGGTGCCGGGCGAGGGTGCGCAGCGGCTCCTTGCCGCGCTCGGCGGTGAGCTGGTCGGTGGTGGTGATCACGCAGCGCGAGCTGGGCTTGGCCACCTCGAAGTCCACCTCGCCGATGCGGACGCGCCGCCAGTCGTCCTCCGCCCAGGGGGCGGTGCCGTCCACCACCACATTGGGCCGGAAACGGTTCATGGGCAGCGGGCCCTCGTCGGCGTGGTCGCCCTGCGCGATGAGGGAGTTGAGGGCGTCCAGTGACGAGGTGGAGGTCAGCAGCAGCGGGAAGCCGTCGGCGAAGCTGACCGTGTCACCGGGCATGCAGTGGTCCGGGTCGATGGGCCGGCGCTTCTCCGGGGCGTCGAGGTGCACCAGCCGGCACTCGACGCCCAGATAGCCGCCGAACCACTCGGCCGCCGCCGGGTCCGCCGGCACCGCCTCGACCTCTTCGTTCCACATCCGGACCGGGACCGTCTCCCCGAAGGCGGGCACCTCGACCGTCAGCGGCTCCCTGCCGGGCGCGGTGCACCGGAGCCCGCCGCCGGGCTGCTCCTCGGCGCGGGCCAACGCGAGGGTCCGCTGCTGCCGTTGGGTGATCTGCCTGCCCTCGGCGTCCACCAGCAGCCAGCGTCGGTCCCCCGCGAGCCCCCACGGCTCCACGACCGCCTCGCCGGGACCGGACCCCGCAATGGATTTGACCGGGTAGAGATGGATCGACCGGAGGGCAGGCTTGAGCATGCCCTCCATCCTGCCAGCAGCCTCGGACAGCCGGCCGGTCGGCCGGGTCAGTACCCCCGCGGATCCTGCCGGCCGTACGGGTCGTCGTACGGCGACGCCTGCCGGGGCGCCACCGGAGCGGCCGGGCGCATCGCCTCGTAGCCCGTGCCCATGGGCGGCCGCTGGGGCTGCTGCTGTTGCGGGGACTGGTAGCCGCGGCCGCCGCCCGCCTGCTGCGGGATGTACGGCGCCGGGGCCTGCTGCAGCGGGGCGACCGGCTGCGCGGCCGCTCCCGGATAGCCCTGGGGCGACGGGTGGGAGGGCGCGGCCGGGAGTGCCGGCAGCGCCGAGGGGAGCGCCGGCAAATAGGACGAACCCGTCTCGTACGGGGAGGGGTTCACCCGGATCGGGGCGATCTGCGGCGTACCCCGTTCGGCTACGAGGCTGTCGTAGATCGGGGTGTCCGGGAAGGAGGGCGAAGCGTAGTAGCCGCCGTAGGTAGAGCGGGGGGAGGTCATACCTCATAAGTTAAGCCCACGATGTGCCGATTGGGGAGCCTGAAAAGAGGGTTGTTTTGCGTGTGGTGAGTGGCCATGGAGCGCCAATGCGAGCGAACTTGCGGAAATCGGTCGCGATCGCCCGTAGGGATCGTGTAAAGACGCCGCTTCTCGCAGGTGAACACGGTGCGTTCGGAACGGTTCGGGCCAAGTAGGTTGAGAGTGCCACCGGACAGGAGGCACGGCGGACGAGAGGAAGGCGCGGCGATGTCGATGCTCAAGGGCAGCAATGTCCCGGTACCTGCCCCGGAGGTCCGGGTGGAGCTGGGCTGGCAGACGGCCCCGGGGACACCGGACGTGGACGCCTCCGCCCTGCTGCTGGTGTCCGGACGGGTCCGCGACGACGGGGACTTCGTCTTCTACAACCAGGCCGCGCACGCCTCCGGCGCCGTACGCCACGAGGGCAAGCGGCCCGCCGGCGGCGCGGTGACCGACACCCTCACCGTCGCCCTGGCCTCCGTCGAGCCCGCCGTCGACACGGTGGTGCTGGCCGCCTCCGCCGACGGCGGCACCTTCGGGAGCGTCCCCGGGCTGCACATCCGGGTGCTGGACGCGGCGAGCGGCGCGGAACTGGCCCGCTTCGACAGCCGGGACGCCGGCACCGAGACCGCCTTCGTGCTCGGCGAGCTCTACCGCCGCCAGGGCGCCTGGAAGTTCCGCGCGGTGGGGCAGGGCTACGACACCGGGCTCGCCGGACTGGCCACCGACTTCGGCATCAGCGTCGAGGAACCGGCACCGCCGCCGCCCGCCCCGCCCGCCGGGGCCCCGGCCCCACCGGCCCCCGTCATGCCCGCCCCGCCGCCTCCGGCGCCCGCGCCGCCCATGGCCCCGCCCCCGATGGCCCCCGCGCCGCCGCCGACGGGCCGGCCCGCCGGGTCCGTTCCGCCTCCGCCGGGGCAGCCCGCGCCCGCACCGCAGGCGCCTCCCGTTCGTCTGACGAAAGTCACCCTCACGAAGGACGCCCCGGCCGTCTCCCTGACGAAGCAGGGCGGCACCTCCGGGGCGATGCGGGTGAACCTCAACTGGAGCGGCGGCTCGGCGGGCAAGCAGCTCGGCAGGAAACTCGGCCGCAAGGCGATGCAGGCCATGGGCGCCCGCGGGTCGCTGCTGCCCCCGTCCGGCGAACTCGACCTCGACCTGTGCGCGCTGTACGAACTCACCGACGGCGCCGCCGGGGTGGTCCACCCGCTCGGCGGCAACTTCGGCGCCCTGCACGCCCCGCCGTTCATCCAGCTCGACGGAGACGACCGCACGGGCGCCGTCGAGGCCGGCGAGAACATGACGATCAACCTCGATCACCAGGCACGCATCAAGCGCATCCTGATCTTCGTCACCGTCTACGCCGGCGCCCGCAGCTTCGAGGGCCTGAGCGCGACGGTCACCCTCCAGCCCCAGCACGGCGCCCCCGTCGACTTCTCGCTCGACGCCTGCACGGTGCCCTCCAACGTCTGCGCGCTCGCCCTGATCACCCACACCGGCGGCGAACTCGTCGTCCAGCGCGAGTCCCGCTACCTCGTCCCCGAGCCCGGCGTCAGCCCCCAGCGCACCGTCGACCACGCCTACGGCTGGGGCCTGGACTGGTCACCGGCCCGTAAGTGACGGCGGCACCGGGGGCGCCGCTCAGGGCGCCGGATACGTCCGCCCCTTCCAGGCCGCGCCGCGCCCCCGGTAATGCCGCACCGCCGAGTCCACGGTCATCAGCAGATACAGGAGCGCGGTGAAGGGCAGCAGCGGCGCCCACCACGGCCGCTGCCCGTAGTAGCGCAGCATCGGCAGATACGTCCCGCACATCACCGCCCAGGCGGCCCCGCCGAGCACGGCGACGGCCGTACGGCCGGCGGCCAGCCCGGCCACCAGCGCGACGGGCGGGGCCAGATACACCAGCGCGAGACCGAGGACCGTGCCGAGCAGCAGCAGCGGCTGGTGCCGGAGCTGGGCGTAGGCGCTGCGCGAGACCATCCGCCACAGCTCGGCCGGCCGCGGATACGGCCGCACGCTGTCCACCCGGTCCGCGAGCCCCAGCCAGACGGTCCCGCCGGAGCGCTTCACCGCACGGGCCAGCGTCACATCGTCGATCACCGCGTGCCGGATCGCCTCCGGCACGCCCGCCCGCTCCGCGGCCTCCCGCCGCAGCAGCACACAGCCGCCGGCCGCCGCCGCGGTCCGCGCTCCGGGCCGGTTGACCCACCGGAACGGATACAGCTGCCCGAAGAAGTACACGAACGCCGGCACGATCAGCCGCTCCCAGAACGTCACCACCCGCAGCCGCGCCATCTGCGACACCAGATCGAGGCCGGCCGACCGGGCCGCGGCCACCAACTCCCGCAGGCTGTCCGGGGCGTGTGCGATGTCCGCGTCGGTCAGCAGCAGGTACTCCGGGGCGGTCCGCTCCCGCGCCAGCGCGATGCCGTGCCGCAGGGCCCACAGCTTCCCCGTCCACCCCGGCCCGGGCTCGCCCGGCGAGGACACCGTCAGCGGCAGCCCCCCGCGCGCGGCCGCCAGCTCCCGGGCCAGCGCGCCCGTCCCGTCCGTACTGCCGTCGTCGACGAGGAACACCTCCGCCCGGCCCGGGTACTTCTGCCCGAGCAGCGACGGCAGGCTGTCGGGCAGCACCGCGGCCTCGTCCCGCGCCGGGACCACCACCGCGACCGACGGCCAGCGCTCCGGGTCCCGGCGCTCCGGCAGCCGCAGGTCCGTCCGCCAGAAGAAGCCCTGCCCCAGCAGCAGCCACACCCAGGCCAGCAGCGACCCGGCACCGATCCACTCCATCGCGCTCACGGCCGCAGTCTGCCGCACCGCCACCGCACGGCACCGGTGATCGACACGGGTGTCACGGCGCGGGACGGAACCGAGCGGCACCCTTCCGCCGTCCACGGCCCCGCGGGACCGCCCCGCCGCCGTGCCCGGTATGACAAGCCGTAGGTGCGACTGAGTAAAGTGTCCGGGTGAAGATCGCGCTGATGGACTCCGGGACCGGGCTGCTCGCGGCGGCCGCCGTCATGCGGCGACTGCGGCCGGACGCCGATCTGGTCCTCTCCTCCGACCCCGACGGCATGCCCTGGGGCCCCCGCACCCCCGAGGACGTCACCGCACACGCACTGGCGGTGGCCCGCTCCGCGGCCGCACACCACCCCGACGCCCTGATCGTCGCCTGCAACACCGCGTCCGTGCACGCGCTGCCGGCGCTCCGCGCCGCACTCGAACCCGGCATCCCGGTCATCGGCACCGTCCCGGCCATCAAGCCCGCGGCGGCCGGCGGCGGCCCGCTCGCCATCTGGGCCACCCCCGCCACCACCGGCAGCCCCTACCAGCGGGACCTGATCGAGCGCTTCGGGCGGGGCGTGGAGGTCACCGGAGTGCCCTGCCCCGGGCTCGCCGACGCGGTCCAGGCCGCCGACGAGGCGGCGATCGACGACGCCATCGCGGCCGCGGCGGCCCGCACCCCGCGGGGCCTGCGCAGCGTCGTCCTGGGCTGCACCCACTACGAGCTGGTCGCCGAACGCATCCGCGCCGCCCTCCAGCAGCCCGGGGCCCCCGCCCTCGTCCTGTACGGCTCCGCCGAGGCGGTCGCCGCCCAGGCGCTGCGCCGTATCGGTGCCGAACCGGCGCCGGCGGCCGCCCCGACCGGCGCCCTCAGCGTGATCCTCAGCGGGCGCCCCGCCGGACTGCCGGCCGAGGCGCTCGCCTTCGCCGAGGGCCGGCTGCTCGCCGGGGGCCGTACGGACCTCGCGCCGGACACCCCGGCCGGGGGCTTGGCCCATGCCGACGGGGTCGCCGCGGCCGTCCGCCGCTGACGTCGGCCATGACGTCGGCGCCCCGGGGCTCCGGGCCGTGAACGCCCGGCCGACGCCCTGCCGCAGCGTGCAAAGACGCGTACGCTGCGTCTCATGAGGGACCACCCCCACGAGGGGGCAGCAGCCCCCGACGACCCTGGTACGACCGATGGCGCCGACAGCGGAGCGCGCCCCACCGGCGGCTCCCACGCGGAGATTCCCGAGGTGTGGCACGGCAGTGCCACCAACCGCGTCCAGTGGCTGCTGGCCGCGGTCGGTGCGGGCTGTCTCGCGCTGGGCATCGAGCTCGCCGTCGAGAGCAGCTGGACCGCGGGTCTGGCGCCCCTGGTGATGTCGGTGGTCGGCTGCGTCGCCGTCGGCCTGCTGGTGCTCTTCGGCACGCTCGCCTACGTCCATGTCGCGGTCCGCATCGACAAGGACTGCCTGGAGGTGCGGTGCGGCCATATAGGAGTGCCGCGCCGCCGCATCCCCCTCGACACCGTCGTCGGCGCCGATTTCACCCCCCAGGTCACCCCGCGCCACTGGGGCGGCTGGGGCTACCGCTGGCGCCCCGAGCAGGGCACGGCCGTGGTCGTGCGCCGCGGCGAGGGCATGGTGGTGCGGCTCGGCGACGGGCGCGACTTCACCGTCACCGTCGACGACGCGGAGGGCGCCGTCCGGGCGATCCGCGGCCGGCTGCGGCCGCGCGAGGGGACCCCGGCGGGCGCCTGAACGCGCCGGGCGGGGCGGCCGGCGGCATCTCGCCCGGGGGGCCGGGGCCCGTCGGGGACGTCCCGTAGGGTCGGAGCATGGCTACCCCCGAATTCATCCGTCACCTCCGGACCTCCATCGGCCGGCAGCTGCTCTGGCTGCCCGGGGTGAGCGCGGTGGTCTTCGACGACCAGGGCCGGGTGCTGCTGGGCAAGCGGGCCGACACCGGCGGCTGGTCGGTGATCGGCGGCATTCCCGAGCCCGGTGAGCAGCCCGCCGAGACCGCGATCCGCGAGGTCTACGAGGAGACCGCGGTGCGGGTCGCCGTCGAGGGCGTCGTCCTCATCGAGACCATGCCGCCCACCCACTACCCCAACGGCGACGTCTGCCAGTTCATGGACGTGACGCTGCGCTGCCGGGCGATCGGCGGCGAGGCCAGGGTCAACGACGACGAGTCGCTGGAGGTGGGCTGGTTCGACGTGGACGCCCTGCCGGAGCTGGAGGAGTACGCGCTGACCCGCATCAAGCGGGCGCAGGAGGCCGGGCCGACGTGGTTCCACAAGATGGGGGAGGAGCCGGAGGGGCAGCAGCCCTGAGGCACCGTCCCCCGGCGGGCGCCCGCACTCCGGCGGCTACAGCTCCTCCGTCGACGGCTCGTCCATCGGGTCGGAGGGCGCGCCGGGCAGCGTGGGCAGCTGGGATCCGTCCGGTCCGCCGGGCTCCCCGGACGGCTGATCGGTCGGCTCCTCGGTGTGCATCTCCCGTTCGCCCTTGCGGCAGGTCGTGATCCAGGTGCCGGTGGGCCCGCTCTCGTACTGGCAGAACCAGCCCCGGACGGCCAGGGTTCCCCGGTCGTCCCGGCCCTCGTGCGGGACCCGCAGGAAGAACTCGGACATCACCCGGCGGGCCTCGCCGCATTCCACCGTGCCACCGGCCGCCGGGTCCGCGTAGAGGGTGACGTCACCCGCCTTGCCCAGGGCATCGCGCAGATCGCCGCAGTTCATCGGCTGTCCGGGGACGGTGGGGGACGCGGAGCCGGGGTCCTCGCCCAGGGTCTCGTCGGGGCCCGGCGCGGTGCCCGCCGCGGAGGACGCCGCGGCCGTGGGGTCCCGGCCGCCGTCGGTGTCCCCGCAGCTCGCCGCGGCCAGGGCGAGCAGCGCCGTCGGCACGGCGATGAGCCTGTGCATGTCGGTCTCTCCCCTCGGGGCGGCGGTGCGCGGACGGTGTGCGGACAGCACGCCGCACCGTACGACGCTAGGGGCGCGGAGGGGGGCACGGCGATCCGGGACGGCCGGTCGGGTGAAGCGGACAGGCCGCCGCGAGCGGCGGTGGGGCGGCCGGGAGCGGGCGCGGGCACCACATCTGACGTGGGCCGCCGCCACCCCCGGGCCGCGAACTGTGGCGCCGGACCACATCGGTGACCGACCCGGCCGCTGCCTAGGGTGCGGGCATGACCGTGATCGGCACCCCAGGCCCGGTATCCCTCGATCTCGACGGCCGCACCGCGCTCGTCACCGGAGCGGCCAGTGGCATCGGGCGCGCCTGCGCGCTGCGGCTGGCGGCGGCCGGCGCCACGGTGCGCGCGGTCGACCGGGACGCCGACGGGCTGGCCGCCCTCGTGGCGGATCACCCGGACGGCGGCCGCGGCGGCATCGAACCGCGGTCGCTGGACCTCACCGACCTCGACGCCGCGGAACGGGCCGCGGCCGGCGCCGATCTGCTCGTCAACAACGCCGGCCTCCAGCTCGTACGCCCCCTGGAGGAGTTCCCGCCCGAGGTCTTCCACCAGGTGCTGACCGTCATGCTGGAGGCGCCCTTCCGGCTGCTGCGGGGCGCGCTGCCCCATATGTACGCGCAGGGCTGGGGCCGCGTCGTCAACATCTCGTCCGTGCACGGCCTGCGGGCGTCCCCCTACAAGTCCGCGTACGTCGCGGCCAAACACGGCCTGGAGGGGCTGTCGAAGACCGCCGCCCTGGAGGGCGCCCGGCACGGCGTCACCAGCAACTGCGTCAACCCCGGCTATGTCCGCACCCCGCTCGTCGAACGGCAGCTCGCCGACCAGGCAGCCGCACACGGCATCCCCGAGGAACGCGTCCTGACCGACCTCCTGCTCGCCGACTCCGCCCTCAAGCGGCTGCTCGAACCGGAAGAGGTCGCCGAGGCCGTCGCCTACCTCTGCACCCCGCAGGCGTCGTTCATGACGGGTGCCTCGCTGGTGCTGGACGGGGGCTGGAGCGCGCACTGAGCGGCCGCCGGTCCGGTACCCGGCCGCGGAGGCTGGCGGACCGCGGCGACCCGGAGGTATCCCTGTGACCATGTCCTGCGATCAGCCGGCGCCCGAGCCGGACCCCGCGCCCGTGGCGACGCCGTCGCCCGGCCCCGCGGCCGCCCGTCCGCCGGCGCCCGTTCCGCCCGCCCGGGACCACGCCCGGGCCGGCGCGCCCGCCGACGACCCGGCAGAGACCGCCTTCCTCGGGCTGCTGGCGGCCGGGGCCCCCGCCGAGGACTACGAGCGTCCGGTGCTCCGTGCCCGTGCCGACGGCGCGTCCGCCGCCCGGCTCGCCGCACTGGAGCGGGCCAAGCTCCTCGCGCTGCGGGTCCGTGCCGAGCTGGCGGGCCGCCGGCGGCGCGAGGCCGAACTGTCCGCGCTGCACGCCACCGCCCACGACCTCGCCGGGCTGCGCGACCCCGACGCGGTGCTGCGGGCGATCGTGCGCCGGGCCCGTTCCCTCCTGGGCACCGAGGTCGCCTACCTCACCCTCCACGACCCCGCCGCCGGCGACACCTTCATGCGGGTCACCGACGGCTCGGTCTCCGCGCGGTTCCAGCAGCTGCGGCTCGGCATGGGCGAGGGCCTGGGCGGGCTGGTCGCACAGACCGCCCGTCCCTATGTCACCGACAGCTACTTCCACGACGAGCGGTTCCGGCACACCCGCAGCATCGACTCGGGCGTGCACGACGAGGGCCTGGTGGCGATCCTCGGGGTGCCGCTGATGCTCGGCAGCGGCGTGATCGGCGTGCTCTTCGCCGCCGACCGCCGCGAGCGGGTCTTCGAACACGGCGAGATAGCCCTGCTCGCCGCGCACGCGGCGCACGCCGCCGTCGCCATCGACACCGCCCGCCTCCTCGCCGAGACCCGCAAGACCCTCACCGAACTGGAGGCCGCGAACGAGATCATCCGCGACCGCAGCGCGGCCGTCGAGCGGGCCTCGGACATCCACGACCGGCTGACCGAACTGGTGCTGCGCGGCGGTGGGGTCCTCGACGTGGCCGACGCGCTGGCGGAAGTCCTGCACGGCGACGTCGAGTTCACCGAGCCCGGCGGGGCCCCGGCCGCGGTGCTGGACCGCTCCCGCGCCGACGGCCACGCCGTACGGGAGGGCGACGAATGGGTCGCCGCGGTCGGGGCGGGCGGTGAGGTGCTGGGCGCGCTCGTCCTGCGCGGCCACCCGGCCCTCGACCCGGTCGACCAGCGCACCCTGGAGCGGGCCGCCATGGTCACCTCGCTGCTGCTGCTCGCCCGGCGGACCGCCGGCGAGGCCGAACAGCGGGTGCGCGGCGAGCTGTTGGACGACCTGCTGAACGCCGCCGACCGCGACCCCCGCCTGCTCGGCGAACGCGCGGCCCGGGTCGGCGCCGACCTCGGCGTCCCGCACGTCGTCCTGGCGGCCCGGACCGACGAGGCACCGCCCGCCGCCGGCGCCGCGCCCCCGCCCGACGGAGCCGACCGCCGCCGCCTGTGGTCGGCGGCCTCCCACCTCGCCGCCACCCGCCATGGCCTGGCGGCCGTACGCGACGGCGGCGCCGTCCTGCTGCTGCCGCTCGGCTCCGACGGCGACCCGGCACACACCGCCCGGGAGATCGCCGCCCGGCTCGGTGCCGCGCTGCACCAGCCGGTCACGGTCGGCGCCTCCGCCCCGGTCCCGGCCCCCGCCGCCCGCCCCGCCGCGGTCGCCGACGCCTACGCGGAGGCCCGGCGCTGCGGGGAGGCGCTGCGCGTACTGGGCCGGGCGGGCCAGGGTGCGGCCGCCGCCGACTTCGGCTTCCTGGGTCTGCTGCTCGCCGACACCCGCGACGTGGACGGCTTCGTCCACCGCACGCTCGGCGCGGTCGCCGACTACGACGGCCGCCGCGGCACGGAGCTGCTGCGCACCCTCGGCGCCTACTTCGCCTGCGGCATGAGCCCGGCCCGCACCAAGGACGCCCTGCACGTCCATGTGAACACCGTCGCCCAGCGCCTGGAGCGGGTGAGCCGGCTGCTGGGACCCGACTGGCAGAGCCCGGCGCGCGCCCTGGAGATCCAGCTGGCACTGCGGCTGCACCAGTTGTCGTCAGCCGTGGCACGCGATACCGGCAGGTAGCCGGTGACGGTGCCCGGCGCCGGCGTCCGAACCGGCCGGTACCGGTAGCCGCCTCCGGGTGCGGGCCGCCGCGACCTGCGGCAGCGTGGTGGCGAAGCTTTCCCCCTACCGCACAAGAGGAGTTCGTCATGACCGACAGAGGCGCCATGGACAAGATGAAGGGCAAGGCCAAGCAGAAGGCCGGCAAGGCCATGGGCGACGAGCGCATGAAGAGCGAGGGCCGCACCGACGAGGCCAAGGGCAAGGCCAAGAGCGCCATGGGCAACGCCAAGGAGAACATCCAGGGGATGAAGGACTCCCTGAAGAGCAAGAACTCCTGACGCCCGGCGGGGGCGTGGCGGACCTGCTGCCCCGTCTCCCGGAGCGTCCCCGGCCCGCCACGCCCCCGCCGAACATCAGGTTCCCCGGCCCCTCGGCCGGGCCCCTCAGGACGGTACGGCCGACGAGGTCCCGCCCTCCGCCACTCCCGGGCCCGCCGCCCGGAGCGCGCCGGCCGTCGCCGTGCCGTCCACCGCGGCGAGATCCCGGTGACGGGTCTCCCGCGCCACACCCACCGCGAGCAGCGTCAGCAGCGCGGCCGCGATGACGTACAGGGCGATCGGCGCCGGGCTGTCGAAGTCCGCGAGCAGCGCCGTCGCGATCAGCGGCGCGGGCGCGCCGGCCGCGACCGAGGAGAACTGGGCGCCGATCGAGGCGCCCGAGTACCGCATCCGGGTCGCGAACATCTCCGCGAAGAAGGCCGCCTGCGGCGCGTACATCGCACCGTGGAAGACCAGCCCGACGCTCACCGCGAGCAGCAGCAGCCCGAACTGGCGCGAGTCCACCAGCGCGAAGAACGGGAACGCCCAGACGGCGACGCCCACCGCGCCCAGCAGATAGACCGGCCGGCGCCCGACCCGGTCCGAGAGCGCGCCCCAGGCGGGGATGACCGCGAAGTGCAGCGCGGAGGCGATCAGGACGGCGTTGAGGGCGGTCTGCTGCGACAGTCCCGTGTGCGTGGTGGCGTAGACGAGCACGAACGCCGTGATGACGTAGTACGAGATGTTCTCGGCCATCCGCGCACCCATCGCGATCAGCACATCCCGCCAGTGGTGCCTGAGCACCGCCACCAGCGGCAGCCGCTCCACGGCGGCGCCCTGTGCCCGCCGCGCCTCGGCGCTCGCCAACGCGGCCTTGAACACCGGCGATTCATCCACCGAGAGCCGCACCCACAGCCCCACGACCACCAGCACGCCGGAGAGCAGGAACGGCACCCGCCACCCCCATGACGCGAACGCCGCGCCGGACAACAGCGCCGTCATCACCGACAGCACACCCGTCGCCAGCAACTGCCCCGCGGGCGCACCGGTCTGCGGCCAGGACGCCCAGAACCCGCGCCGCCGCGCGTCACCGTGCTCCGACACCAGCAGCACCGCCCCGCCCCACTCACCGCCCAGTGCGAACCCCTGGACCAGCCGCAGCACGGTCAGCAACACCGGCGCCGCGGACCCGACCGTCGCATGCGTCGGCAGCAAACCGATCGCGAAGGTCGCCCCGCCCATCATCAGCAGACTCAGCACCAGCAGCTTCTTGCGCCCCAGCCGGTCCCCGTAATGCCCGAACACCAACGCCCCGAGAGGCCGCGCCGCGAACCCCACCGCATACGTCAGAAACGACAACAACGTCCCCACGAGCGGATCGGACCCCGGAAAGAACAGCTTGTTGAACACCAGCGCCGCGGCCGACCCGTACAAAAAGAAGTCGTACCACTCCACGGTGGTGCCGATCAGACTGGCGGCGACGATACGCCGGAGCCCCGCGCGCGGCGGGACAGCGGTCACGGAGGAGGACATCGACACCACTTCCTGACGTTGAACGGAAACGCCTACGTGTCGCCACACGGTAGGAACACGCAGGTCAGGGGCGTATGTGGTGGGGCGCCATAGTTCGGCCTCCAACGGTGCGCGGGGGCACCATTACGGGCGTGGGAGAGTGGGCGAAGCAAGCGGTTGCTCGGGAGGCTCTCGTCGATCGCCGGTCCGTGCCGGTCCGCATGGAGGGACGCCAGTCACCCGTCCCTGGCGCGGAAATGGGCTTGCCTGAACTGCTGCCGGCTCTCCGCCGGCGAGAACTTCGGGCGGAGAGCCGGCAGTCACGAACCCGCTGGGCTAATTTGTTCCAGGTCCATCTCGATGGGCAAGGAACGACTGGAGCTCACTGAAGAGAACTGAGATCGCCTCCATGCTTTCACTATGCGAGGCAGTGACCCAGAATTCGTCAGCTTCGGCAGGATAGGCCATCCTGATCACCATCACCTGCCAGGCCAGGTTGGGGCCGAGGTGTGACTTGTCGGCCAGGAATTGGCGGAAACCGCCGAGGAATTGCCATTCAGTTGCGGCATCCACGCCGGTCACGAATGCTGCCACCTCGCCGAATGTAGTCAAGCCATATGCGTGAGGTCGCCTCTGTACGTCAGCGAGCCTTTCACGGAGATCCACTACCGTCACTTCCTATCGCGGAGCCGGCTTGAAGACGAGGTCGTCGCCGTACTCAAAATTCGACCGGTACTGATCAATTGGCTCGCCCCGTCTCCCGGTTGTGGCATCGAATACACGGCCATCCTTGACGACGACGTCGTGGTAACCCCAACCGCTGTCGACACCACGATACTTGCCCAGTTGTGGTGCGCCGTACTTGTCGGTGATGCGCATGATGTCGCCTCCGATAACCGACTGGATGCGGTCTGCGACAGCTTCGCAGCCGCCCTTTCCGCATACCTGTGACGCAGGCTTTGGCTTCCAGAACTCGCCCAAGTCCGGGCCACAGTCGACATTGTGCACCAACACAGGCGTCTTACCTGCGAGTACATAGTACGTGTGCAGGTTGTCGACCGTCAGGTTGTACGTCCTGGCGTTTTTGGTGAAGGGACGATTCCCCGTGACCGTGACCGCGCCGCCATCGACGGTTCTCAGCGTCATGCCAGGACGCAAGTGGGCGGCTTCGGTCCAGGCGTTCTGTGAGGGCGACCAGAAGGGGTGCTCGTTGGTGGCGGTGAGGTGGCGGTTGCCCTTGGGGGTGGCGATGGTGAGTTCGTTGAAGTGTTTGTCGTGTTCCGTGACGATGAGCTCGGCGACGGTCTGCTTCCTTGTTCGACCGCTGACCGGGTCGGTGGCGATCACCTCGTCACCGGTCTTGATCGACTCGATGTTCTTCGTCGAGTGATCTGCCATGAGTACTTTGGTGCCGGCGAGGAAGCACTTGAAGCACTTCGCCTTTTTGGCGACCCTTGAGCCTTCAGCGATGTCTTCGATGCCCTCGCCGAGCTTCTTGAGGAGCTTCACCTTGCCGACGGGGAGGACGGATATAGCGAAGGCGGTGCATGCTCCGAAGGCGGGGTTTTTGATGCAGTCCCTGAGGTCGTTGAGTCCGGTGATTTCCCAGACCACGGCGGTGAGGGTGGGGTCGATGACGGGAGTGACGTCGCCGCCGGCCATCACGCAGGGCAGGAGCCCGGCTATTTCGTTGCCGGTGTGGGAGACGCAGTGGGGCTTCTTGGCCTTCTCCTTCTCCTGTTGCTTGCGGGCTTCTTCGGCCTTGCGGCGTGCTTCGGCCACCTCGCTCTCGCGCTTCTTCTTCACCTCCGTCCATGCCTGGGTGGCGAGGGTGGTGGCTTCCTTGGCGCTCTTGCCGGCGTCGAGTGCGGCGGCACGGGCGTCGTCGGCCGCCGACGTGGCGAGGTAGGCCGATTCACGCGCGTAGTTCTCGGAGAACTCGGCCTTCGCTGCCGAGGTTTCGGCATCGGCCGCGTCGCGGTCTGCCGTATTCGCGGCGTTGCGTGCGGTCTTGGCGGACTTGGCTGCCTCGGCGGCGCTGCCTTCTGCGCTGGTGGCGGACTTGTCGGCGTCGTCGGCGTACTGCTTGGCGAGGTTGGCGGACTTCTTCGCCCCGTCCGCGGCCTTGGCGGCGTCGTCCTTGGCGTCGGCGGCCTTGGCAGCGGCTTCCGCCGCCTTCCAGCTGTTGTACCGGGCCTTGGCCGCTACGCCGGAGGCTTCGGCGATCAGGCGCTGCATCTGCGCGATGTGGGTGCTGGCGAGTTTGTCCTTGCGGTCGGCCATGTACTGGCCGACCTGGACGAATTCGTGCAGCTCGTCAGCGGAGCCGGCCAGGGCGATCTTGGCGGCGGCCTTCATCTCCGGGCCGCCGTCGTTGACGAGCTTGGAGGCGATGACCTGCTCGTCGGAGTTCAGCGCCGCATACTGGCCGTTGCTGATGAACGCGGCGAGCACCTTGCCCTTGCCGTTGGCCAGTGCGGCCTTGGACGCCTCCTTCACGCCGGGGCCGCCGGCGTTGTTGATCTGGGAGACGCGTACGGCGTAGTCGGTGGCGGCCACGTCGTACTGACCGGTCGTGTAGAAGTCGCTGACCTGCTGGTCGGAACCCTTGAGCGCTTCTGCGGCACCCTTGCGCACGACCTCGTAGGGGCTTTGCGTGCTGAGCTGGGAGACCTGCTCGCGGATCTCGTCCTGAGCAGCCTGCTTCCACCCCGTGCGCAGGTACTCCAGAACCTCGTCGTCCGCGCCGGACAGGGCCCTGGCGGCTGCCTCCTGATGCCAGGGACCGCGGACCTTCAGGGCCTTGAGGGCGAGGGCGCGGCCCTTTTGCGCGAGGGCCTTGGTGTCGGCGTCGGGCTTGTCGGCCTCGGCAGCCAGTTCGGCTGCCGTGGTGTCCAGGGAGCGGGACTCGACCAGGCCGGCGGCGGAGGCGGAGGTGACAGAGGCGGTCTGTGCCGCGTGGGTCCGGGCCTGTTCGATGGCGGCGGCGGTACGGGTGGTCAGGTCCTCCGCCTCGGTCTCGCGGGCGATGGTGAAGACCTTCTTGGCCGTCGCTGCCGCCGACTCAGCCGCGTCCGCCGCCTTCTTGGCTGCACCTGCCTGCTTCTTTGCCTGCTCTGCCGCCTTCGCTGATTCGCCGGCGTGCTTGGCTGCTTCTTCTGCGGCCGCGGCGGCGTTGTCGGCATGTGTGGCCGCGGATTCCGCGGCGTCACGTGCCTCGTCGGCGGCGTTGGCGGACTTGCCGGCCAGGGCCTCGGCGGCGTTGGCTGCGCGGTCGGCCTCGTTGGCGTGGCGGCGGGTCTCCGCGGCGGCCGCCTTCGCCTCGCTGGAGTGCACGCCTGCGGCCTCGGCATAGCTGTTGGCCTCATCGGCGGCATCCGCCGCGGCGTTGGCGTTGCTGCTGGCGCTGCGGGAGGCCTTCGCGGCTGCGCCGGCGGCCAGTGAGGCGGCGCCGGCCTGCTTGGCCGCCTGTGCGGAGGTCCGAGCGAGGGTGGCCGCGGCGCGGGCCTTCTTCGCCATGTCCCTGGCTTCGCCTGCCCGGCCCGCGTCGTACGCGGCCGCGATGGAGGCGTTGTAGGCGTCGTTGGCGGCGTCGGCGGCATTGGCGGCTGCCGCGGCGGTCTGCGCCGCGGCGAAGGCGGCGATACGAGCCGAGCGGTTGGCGGCGTTGGCCGCGCTGATGGCCGTCTGCGACGCGGCAGCGGCAGCCCGGGCCGCGTCGGCGGCCTGCTTGGCCTTGACTGCCGCCCGCTGGGAGTCGTTCTTGGCGGCGTTGGTCTCCCGTGCCGCCTTCCGCGCGGCTTCCTTGGCGAGATCCGACGCCTCGATCGCACGCGTGGAGGCTTCCTGCGCCTTCTCGGTCGCGTCCTTGGCCCGCTTGCCGGCCAGGGTGGCCTGCTCGGTCAGCTGGGCGATGGTGGCATGTTCCTGGTCGCGATTGCGCGCGACGAACTGCCCCACCTCCAGGAACTCGGCGATGTCGTCGGGCGTGCCCTTGAGCGCGACCTTGCCGGCTGCCTTGACCGCCGGGCCACCCGAGTTGACGAGCTGCGAGACCTCGACCTCGTTGTCCGTCTCGCGCGCCGTGTACTGCCCCTCCGCGAGGAACTTCGCCCGGTCTTCAGCGGTGCCCTTCAACGCTGCCTTGCCGGCGTCCTGGACCCCGTTGCCCCCGAAGTTGATGACCCGGGAGACCTCGACCTGCTGGTCCTCCTCCAGAGGAGCTTTCCAGCCGTCCTTCAAAAACGTCCGCAGAGGTGCGGGGTTCTCCGAGGTGCTGTTCTTCAAGGCCGTTTTGGCGGCCTCGCGTACCGCGGGACCACCGGCGTTGAAGATCCGGCTCGCGTCGACATAGTCGTCGTCGAACTCGATGCTGTCCCTCTGGTCGAGGAACGCCTTGAAGTCCTGATCCGTTCCCAGAAGTGCCTGCTCGGCCGCTTCCTTGATCCCCGGACCGCCGTTCATCCATATGCCGACGACCAGTTCACGCATGAAGTGCAGGTCGTCGTCGCTGGTGTCCGCCGCGGCGGCGGACGGCCCTGCACCAACGAGTCCGGCCACCAGCGAGGCGGTCAGCAGCACGGCCCACGCACCACGGCGAGGCGTTCCGCTTCTGCTGGGTAAGGGTCCCTTCTTGAGGAGCCATGGGGCTCTCGCTGCGCTTGACCTGGGTAACATCCGGTCAGTCCTCTCCTGTCTTTTCATGGTGATCGGTAACGCCCCCAGTAACCAGAAAGTCCATTCGGCGAGGGGGCATGCGCGGACGTGCATCAAGGGGCGGGTAGTGCGCTGGGAGGGCCACGATGCTTGAAGAACGTCGATGTGTGCAGATCCCCCCGGCTCAAGGGCTCACGAGGACATGTTCGGCAGCCAGGGAGTTGCTGGTGGTGTCGGGATGGAGGGTGAGTTTCCCTCCCGGCCAGAGCGCGACGAGGTCGTTCTGACGGGTTGGGCCGCCGAAGGAGCCCGCAGTGGCCAGCAAGGCATCGCGCCAGGGGGACTTGGCGGGCATCAGCCGGTGCTCGCGCCCGAAGACTTCGGCGGCGATGTTCTCGTATGCGGTGACCTCGCCGTCGCTCCAGCGGACGAACAGATCCTGGTCTCCCGTTCCCGGGCGGAAGTCGGCCGCCGAGACGTCCCGCGCGTGCGGCCAGGTGGAGTCGGGCGGTTTGACGAGCTGCCGCTCGGCGTGCAGCCCCTTGGCGTCCACGTTCGTGTACAGGGTCACTTCGCCGTCGGTCCAGGTGACCATGAGGTCGTCGCTGCGCGTATTGCCACCGCCGAAGCGCCCGGCGGCCATCGTGCTCGCATGAGTCCAGGTGTCGTTGGGTGCCTTGAGTTCCACCTTGTCCGTCAGCTTGTTGGTTTCGTTGACGTCCTTGAAGAGGGTCAGTCTGCCGTCGGTCCAGCGGACCAGAAGGTCATCACTCGCGTCACCGGTGAAGTCGCCGGCGGTGATGACCGCGGCCTGCTGCCATGCCTTGTCCTTCACGAGCTGGATGTCCTTGCCGAATCCGTATGCGCCGTCGCCCGGGTAGAGGGAGAGTTCGCCGTCGGACCAGCGCACGATGAGGTCGCTGACGTTGTTGCGTACCGAGGACGTGTGGAAGCGGCCGGTTGTCATGACCCTTGCGTGGGTCCAGGTTCCGGCGGTTCCCATGGACGTGCCGGTGCCCGGATCCGGGTCCGACGGCTTCCCCGCGGCGGCCTGCCGGTAGAGCCGGAAGACGTCCTCGTCGAATTGAGACGTGTAGCTGGTGTGGTCGAAGAGGCCGCCGGTCTTGTAACCGCCGATGACACCGACGAGGTCGCCACGCCGGCCGTCGAAGTTCTCCAGGAAGGGACCGCCGCTGACACCGGTGCGGAAGCCGTCGCACTTGATTTCCATGAACCGGCCCTGGAAGGCGGTGGTGTCATTGGTGCACTGAAGAGGAGTCTTCTGGCCACCGGGGTAGCCGACGAGGGTCACGGCCTTGCGTGCGAGCTTCGCGGTGGGCACGGAGGTCAGTTCGTTGCCACGTCCGACGGCGTCCTCCAGGAGCTGGCCTCGGGTGTTCGGGCCGACATTCAGGAAGGCGAAGTCGAGGTCATCGTCGGGGGTGGAGGCTCGGTAGCGGGAATCCACCCAGATTTTGTCCTCCTGGACCGGGAAGATGCCGTAGGGCGCCTCCCCCGCCTGCCCGGAGGTCGAGGCTCCGGTGCGGTAGCCGGGCACGAAGGCGAAGTCGTGGTGGCGGCGGTCGCCCTTGAGGCAGTGCGCCGCGGTGATGACGAGGCTCTCGGTCGGCGAGGCCACCGCACTGGCGGTGCAGAACTGGTCCGCAGTGGCCGAGCCATCGGTGGCACGGATCAGGAACACGCCGACCGTGGCGATCCCCTCGGGGACCTGGCGGGACGGCTCGTTCGCCAGCGAACGCTTTTGGCGCGGTCCAGGCCCGGCCGGTGATGGTGTATCTGCCTTCTCCCGCGAGGCATCCACCGGAACGGCGGCACGGATGCGCTCCGGCGTCCAGTACCGCTGCGCCTCCCGCGCCTTCTCGGCCTGTTCCTGACTCATGCCGTGCACATGATCGCGGCCTTTGCCGGACTGAACGGTGACGGGGCTCGCGATGGCGGGCACGGGGCGGGGTGAACTCGGCCCCGCGTGGGAGAGAGCGGCCGCCGGGGCGGTGGCGGCCAGTAGTGCGCACAGGGCCACGGCGGTGGCGCGCATCCACGGTATGCGTCTCATGAAGTTTTCCGTTGCGGCGTCGGGGCGGGAAGGGTCGGCGGAGCCGCGTGACGCGGCGGGGAGCATTCCGTCCCGTCGCGTCACGCGGCGTCGGCTCATTCGACGATCTTGATTTCCTGGTGTGTTCCCGCGGCGTCCACACCCGGGTAGAGGCTGACCGTGCCGTTGGCCCATCTCACGATCACGTCGTCGGCCCGGTCATTGGCGACGAACGCACCAGCGCTCATCACGGTCGCATTGGTCCAGTAGGACTTCTGAGGACGGACGTTGATCTCGCCGTGGAGTCCGGCCGTGTCGACGCCTGGGTAGAGGGTGGCTTCGCCGTCCGACCACCGCACCAGCAGGTCCATGGTCTTCTTGCCGGTGAACTCTCCGGCGCTGATCTGGGTGGCGTGCGGCCAGGTGGTGTTCTTGTTGACGAGTACCTTCTGGGCCTTGTCCGCCACGCCGTTGGTGTCGAGGTCGGGGTGGAGGGTGACGCGGCCGTCGTCCCACGTCACCAGCAGGTCGTCCCGCTGCTGGTCGGCCGAGTAGCGGCCCGCCGTGATCTGGGTGGCGTGCGGCCAGAGGGTGTTCTTGGCCTTGGCGAGCTGCTTCTCGCCGTGGAAGCCCTTGGCATCGACGTGGGTGTACTGGGTCAGCTCTCCGTCGCTCCAGCGCACGACCAGCCCGTCGGTGCCGCCGCCGAAACTGGCACTGGTGATCTGCGTGGCGTACTGCCAGATGCTCTTCTCGCCCGGCTTCGGCGGTTCGGCCAGCTGGTATTCGGCGGAGAAGGGGTGGCGGGGGTCCTTGTCGTCGGAGCCCTGGTAGAGGGTGACTTCCGCGTCGTTCCAGCGCACGATCATGTCCATGTGCCGGGTGCCGCCGGCCGAGCCGCCGGTGAAGTACCCCGAGGCGATGTGGGTGGCCTTCTCCCACGGAGCGGCGGCGAAGGTGGGGCGATAGCGGACCTGCTGCACCCAGGCGCCCAGATCATCCACCCGGGCGTCGACAGCGCCGGTGCGAGTCTCGGAAGGGTCCGTGCCCAGACAACCGCCCTGCCAGGACGTGCTGTTGACAGCGGCCACCTCGACTCGGCCACCGCTCTCCCGCAGTGCCGGTCCGCCGGTGTCGCCCGGGCACACGGCCGCGCTCTTGCCGGTGATCTCCAGCTTCCCGTCCTGCACCGCGTCGACCGTGAAGGCGGCCGCGTGCAGCTTGTCGGGCACCCACTCGGTCTTGGTCCGCCCAAAACCGATGACCTTCAACTCCTCGCCCTGCGCGGGAGGAGCCGAGGCGACGGCCACGGGCGTGACGCCGCTGACCGGCTTGGCCAGCCGGGCCATCACCACATCGCGCCCCGGATACGGCACGACCTGGGTGACGTCGGAGACCGTTCCTGCCGAACCGCTCAGGTCGGTCCGGCCGACGGTCGCCGTGGTCTTCCACTTGGGCGCGCCCTCGGTGACCTTCGGGCTCTTGGGGTCGTCGGCGAAGCAGCCGGCAGCGGTGAGCACCCACTGCTTGTCCACCAGCGCACCGGAACAGCTGCGCTTGCCGTCACCGATGTCGAGCTTCACGGCGAACGTGTAGGTCCCGCCCGAGACGGCGGTGCCACCGGCGACTGCATACGCCGGCACGCCCGCCATGAGGGAGGCCGTGCATAACCCTGATATCCACGCGGTGCGCGAACGTCTGCCCATCACTGACACTTTCTGTTCGATCGAGGAGGGGCGCAGTTTCGGGCACGCTCAACAGCGTGCCCTGCCCACTTGTTGGAGCTGCCGCCGGACGGCGTCAGCTGGTGACGCGGAGTTCCACAAGGACCGAGCGCTTCTCGGAGCTGCCGGACTCGCCCAACGGCTTGTAGTCGTCCTTGGGCGCGTTGACGACGGTTTCCTTCCCGTCAGCGGTGATCGTGGCCTGCACCGGATGCCCCACGGTCCACATGCCGAATGTGTCGGCCAGTTCCATGGCCAGGTAGCCCTTGGTGCCACGGACCGAGAAGCAGAATTCCTTCGCGCCGGTACGGGACTTGACCATGATGTTGTAGGCGGAGTCGCAGCCGGTCAGCACGATGTGACCGTCGCCCCGCTTCAGGGAGATCCCCTGATCCTTCAGGATCCGCGCGGCGTCCGGGTAGCCGAAGTCCTCGACCGCGGAGGGCATCTCGGTTGCGGCCGCGGGCGGCGGATCATCCTGCGGGGCGGCCTGCGCAATCGTCAGGCCGGCCATCGCAACCGACAGCGACATTGCGCCAACAAGGCCAGCTAACAGCGCTTTTCGGGCATGAGGTATCACTGCGGCGTCCTTCTGGTCAAAGGGGTGGATGTCAACATGTGTCGTTGCAGTGAAGAAGTAAAGCATATGTAAGGCATGTGTGAACGTGTTCATGACTCGTTCGTGACGACGGTTGCCAACTTTCGCCCGCTCGCCCGCCCCTGATGCATGTCTGTCGTGCCTGCAGCCGTTGCTTGAGCGGGCTCTTCGGGGGGCTGTGTTCGGCTGATTGATAGTGGTTCGGTGTTATCTCTTCGACTGCGCGAGGCGCCGAGCAGCCTTGCTGTTTCCCGTAGTGGGGGCCATCGACCGGCGATGCCTGGGAACCGCGCGATGCCGGGGTAGCGTCTGCGGGGGAGAGCTGAAAGGTGGCGTCAGAGCTTTGGGGGACGGCGGAGTGCAGCCAGGCAGCGGACCCGATGTCGGCCATAGCCCGAGGGACGTAGCCGCCCACTTGCTGGACAAGATCCGCCAGGGCAACGACTACGCCCGCGGCAAGAAGAAACGGTTCGGACGAAGCGCCTCCCTCACCAAGGTGGCGACACTTGTCCTGTCCGCTGCGTCCACCGTCATCCTGGGTCTGCAGGATCTCAACGCGTGGGCTGGTCTGGCCCTGGCCTGTGTGGCACTGGTGACGCTGCTCGGAGCCGTCGAGCCGTTCTTCAACTGGCGCTCCCGATGGGTTCTGATGGAGGAAGCGCAGCACCGGTTCCAGCGCCTTGCCGATGACCTCGAATACCTCATGGCATCGACGCCCGCCGACGCGCTCACGACCGATCAACTGGGCGAGATCTTCGGTCGGTATCAGGCGATCTGGGACGACCTGAGCCGCACGTGGCTGGAGCATCGCCGGGAACCCGCGCCGTCGAACGATGTCTAGAGGCGTGCGTCCGTAGGATGCGGCCCGGCCAAACCCACGGATCGTTTCCGAACGGCTCACGGAGTCACCTCAAGGCCGCCATGGTGACGCCGGGCAGGGAGCCGGCCGCACGCTGCCGGCTCCCCTTGCGGCTACGGCAGAGTGGTTTGCTCCAGGTAGCACGCCGCCCCGGTGCGGCGGGCCCGGGCGACCGCGTCGAGCCGGGCGAACGACTGCGGGGAAATGTCCTTCCGCCAGACGTCCAGTGGCTTGACGGCGACCTCGGTGTGCTCTTCCGGGTCCAGGACGATGCTGTCGATCTGCTGCCGGGTCAGCCGGCCTCCGTCGAAGATGAAGCCGATCTTGTGGGTGGTCCATTGCCCGAGCGGGGGCAGGAAGTGCACGGCCAGGAGGCATGGTGCGACAGTGAGACGCAAGCCGGTCTCTTCGCGGCACTCGCGGAGGGCGCACTGCCAGGGAGTTTCGCCCGGGTCCATGTTGCCGCCGGGCCACTGCCACAGGTCGGGGTTGCGGGCGGCGCGCAACTGGATCGGTTGGTCGGCCTCGTCGGTGACGAACAGGCACCCGTAGACGGTGGCTTTGGGCAAGGTCGCGATGTACTGCTCGGGAGGCAGCCAGGTGCCGCTCATGCCGGCTCCTTCGGGGACGGACGGTCGGCGGCCGGCGCACCGGGAAGGAACTTGGCTGCCTTCGCGGCCAGTTGGCGCCGGAGGTACTGCTCGGCGTCGTCGGGGCGCATGCGGGCGAGAGCGACCATGCCCGTGATGATGACGTCGGCGACTTCGGCGAGGACGTCCTGCCAGGTGTGGCTGTCGCCCTTGCGGGGGTTGGTGCCGCGGGCACCGATGACGGCCTGGGAGGCTTCGCCGGTCTCCTCGGCGATCTTCAGCACTTGCAGGGTCCACTGCTCTGCCTGATCCAGGCCGCGGGCGTCTTCGTGGGCGTCGAAGCGACGGGCAAGACGGAGGATGGTCTCCCAGACGTCTTCTTCCGCCGGGCCGGGACCCGCCGCCGACGGCGGCGGCGTCTGCTTCGTCCTCGTGGTCATCGGCTCCCTCCCGCCTCTGTGAGGACCGCGGTTTCGACCGTGGACCGTGCGGCGGGGTGCCGGCTGCCCGGCCACTGGAAGACCAGACGGGAGGATGCCTTGTCCAGGACGTGGCCGGTGGGGAGTCCGTGGTCGGGAGTGCCTGCGGGGTGCACGGTCATCTGCGGGTAGCCGGTCCCGCGGACGTGCTGGTCCCAGGACCGTACGCAGGCGGCCATCCGCTCTGCCTGCTCGGCGCAGGCCGGTCCGACGGCGTGGACGATGAACTCGGAGCGGCGCTCTTCAGGCGTCTCTCCTTCCTTGACCAGGACGTGAGTGAGGTAGGCGAGCGAGCCGTCCGCGACGGTGGCGGCGGCGTCCGCGCCGCGCGGCAGGTCGGCCAGAGCGGTGTCCGGGGCGCCCGTCAGTCGGCAGAATCCCCGGAGGGTGGTGGCCGCATAGAGCTGGAGGGTCTCGAAGGACTCCATCCCCGCGACGGTGACGCCGGTGGGCAGTTCATGTCGCGGGCCTCGCCATGCGTCCTCCAGACCGGCGGGATCCGGGGGTGTGCCGTCCTCGTGGCGCAGCTGGAGTTCGCCCCCGGCCAGGGCGGTGGCCGGGGTGGTGCGGGCGGCGGCCCCACGGTCGCGGACGAACCCGCAGTAGGTCCAGTCCCGTGCGTGCAGTACGTCTCCGTGCCGCTGGAGTGCGATGGCGCGGGTATAGCCGTGGATCTCCAGCGGCAGCACCAGATACCGGCCTTCGGCGAGCTGCTCTCGCCAAGCCGGGGAGAGGTCCCAGCAGTTGTGGGTGATCACGCTGCCGTCGAAGCCACCGCGCGGCAGGTGCCCGGGTGCGCCCCGGCCGCCGTCGCCGAGCAGCACCGTCACCTGTCCGCGGCCGGCCTCCGCGGTGAACCGCCGGGTGCGCTGGACGACGTACGGGTCGAGGTCCACGGTGACCACGCGCCCGGCCGGTCCGACGACGTCGGCGATCAGTTCGGCGTTGTAGCCGCCGGAACCGGCCTCGAATACCGTCATCCCGGGCTCCAGGCGCAGCTTCTCGATCATGCCGGCTTGCAGCCAGGGCGCGCTCACCGAACTGACCGCCGTCCCCGACTCGTCCCGGCTGGTGACCACGGCAAGATTGTCGTCGTAAGCGGTCCGCAACGGGCTTTCCGGGGTGAACCGGTGTCGCGGCACCGTCCTCAGCGCCCTTTGGACCGCGGCGGAGGGCGCCCGGCCTCCGGAAACGACGCGCTCGGCCATCTCCTGCCGCAGCCGGACCGCTTCGGCCGGTTCGCCGCCGACAGCCGGGGGCGCGTCCGCGTGCGGGTAGGAGTGCACCGGTGGCAGGCCGGGCAGGACGCCGGGCCAAACCGCTTCCAGTGCGTGGGCGGTGGGCGTGAAGAGGGCGCCGAGGCCGGAGAGGGCGTGCAGGTCGTGCCATTCCCACCGCCGGAACCGGTGTGGTTCGGGCAGGGCGGGTGTCCCGCCCCACGCACTCATGCGGACCACCGCGGACAGGCGCCGGACGTCCGCCCTGTCGTCGTGGAGGACGGCCAGCAGGTGGGCGTCGCCGATGCCGGCCGTCAGGCCGGTCTCCTCGGCCAGCTCCCGCACGGCCGCCGCCGGGAAGGACTCTCCGGCCTCGACGCGCCCGCCGGGCAGCTCCCACATGCCCCGCGTCGACCGGCCGAGCAGCACGCGCCCGGAGCCGTCGGTGACCACCGCGCACACACCGACGACGGACTGCGGCTCCGGCCTGCCCTTCTCCACCGCGGCGAAGTCACGGGCGGGGCCGCGCAGCACGAGGAACGCCAGGCCCTCCGCGTCGAACCGCTCCACCTGCGACCAGCCCTCCGCCAGCAGGCTGATCTCCTCCTCGTCCAGCGCGATGTGCCGCCGCTCCTCGGGCGTGGTCGCCACCACCGGGGTGATCACCACCAGCGCGCCGCCCACGTGCAGGCGGGCGGCGAGGCTGTGCAGGACCCGGCTGCGGTCGTGCAGGAAGGGGAACACCAGGCGCAGGGTGATCAGGTCGTAGCCGTCGTCGCTCAGCTCTGCGGGATCGTCGCGCTCGAAGTCCAGGCACAGCCACCGCACCCGCACGGCGTTCGCGCGTTCCTTCCGGGCACGCGTCAGGGCGCCCTCGGCGAAGTCGACCGCATCGACGGTGTAGCCGAGTCCGGCGAGGAAGACGGCGAGTTCGCCGGTTCCGCAGCCCAGCTCCAGAGCGCGCCCGCCGTCCGGGGCGGGCGCGTGCCGGGTCAGCAGGTCTCTCTCCGCGTCGCGGAGCGGACGGAAGCCGCGATCGTCGTCGTAGTGCCGGGACCAGTCGGCTCGGTCGTATGCCACGGGGCACTCCTAGTCAGCGGTGGTGTACGGCGGTTGGGGAGCAGGGAGGCACGGCATCAGGTCAGATGCGGTGGCTCCGCCGGGTATCCGGCACCTGGGGAAGCCAGGCGACCGCGTCGTCACGGAAGCTCTGGTCGACCGGCACGAGGCCGGAGGCGTCATCCAGCGCCGAGAGAGTGATCGCGATGCCGCCGGCCCCGTCGTCGAGCGCGCACAACTGGCTGCCGCAGTCCGGGCAGACGCCGCGCAGACCGGCCTCCTCCCATAACTCCCGTCTGGCCGTGTCCTCCAGGGACCGGTCCCCCGGTTCACGGCCGCCGCCGAGCAGGGACCATGACCCTGGCTCCCAGGTGCCGGGATGTCGTCCCGCAGGTGCAGCAGGTATGCGCCCGCTCCGTTGTGAATCAGAGTCGAAGCGTTCGCCCGCGGCGGTTGGCCGGTCGGGGCTGCGTCGGTCTGTGTGGTCTGTTCGGTCATGGATGCCCCGTCCTTGCTTCGGAGTGGGAGACCACGGAGGCGGCCTGGTGGCCGGCCGTTGGCGGGTGGGCATCGGGGCCCAATTGCCTTCGAGAGTCCTGAGTTGCTGCTGCGAGCCAGTCAGTTACACGATCGAGGAGGCCCGCCACCAGGGACATGAGCTGCCGCAGTTCGATCCGAAGGGGGAAGCGCGAGGACGTACCGAGGGCTCATGGCGTCTCCGGAGGGAGCCTTGATGGGTACAGGTGCTCTAAAGAACGGCCCTTTTCGCTCCCCGTAACGGGTGAAGAGGGAGCAGATCGTGGACGGGTGTTCCCTTTGATGGTGAAGGGCAGGCGAGGCGGGGCACCCCTCCCCGCCGCCCCCGCGATGGCCGTGCTTCGAGGTCTCCGGGGGCGGGCTCAGGCTCTGGGGCCTGTCGGGAGGGCGGTCTGATATGGGGGCTCTTGCCGGATATTGGGTTGATCATCGTCTTGTTCTGTTTTGGGAGGTTACGTGTATCCTCCTCAGAGGCAGATCCCGAGCGTCATGGGACTGGGAGGCATGATGAAGAAGATCATCGCGATAGCGTTCGTCACCGCACTGTTCGGCGCCGGCAGTGCCGGTATTGCCTCTGCGGCCTCGGCTGAGCCAGGGCCCCCGCCGGGTCGTGGCATCGTCACCACGACGTTCCACTGCCCCTCCCCGCGCGGCACCTTCGCGATCACGGCGGACCCGTGGGTGATGGGTCAGTACGAGTGGTATTACGGCGGGCAAGGCTGCACGTACAGCACGTAGCCGTCGGCGCCCTCGGCGCCTTCCGTTCCGGTCCTGCTCCGGACTCCGATTCCTCCGGCCTTCTCCGGGCCTCCCACTGGCACACGCCGAGGCACTCGGGTGTGCGCGGTTGGGCACGTTCCGGTCGAGGGGATGCAGGGCTCGGTGCGCCCGTGGCCCCGTTTGCCTGCACACCCGGGCACCTGCGCACTCGTGCACGGCGTTGCGGGTGCGCGTGATCTGTACGGGCCCGAGCCCCTGACCGCCGTAGAGTACGGAGGACGGGACCTGACCGGAGCCATCGGGCCTTCCTGCGGCGGCAGTTGTGGGCGGTGGCGTGCGGATGGGGCGCGGTTTCGGCGGTGCGTGGCGGTCGGCCTTCGCACGGGTCGCCTTGATGGCGGCGAGCGGCGCGGTGGCCCGCGTGGGGGCGTCGAGGGGCCGGGCGTTGGTGGGTGCCCGAGAAGGCCGGTCGTCGGGAACGAAACGCACCGCGCATCGGCCGTCAGGAATGTTCTGGGTGGCTTGATGGCGTGGCTGTTGCTGCGTTCTTGCGCGTATGCCGTCGCGGACGCACTAGGGGAGGGATGGAGATGTATCTGATGAGTTCCGGAGCAGGTGCGGGGCCGGGGGAGAGGGCGGGCGCGGCGGATCATGTCGCCGGCCGGGGCCGGGGGTGTGGTCATGATTCATGAGGTGGATGAGGCGCTGCGGCGGGTGCTGCGGGCGGGGGCGTTGCCGGACGGGGCGGGGGATGTCGCGTTCGAGGCGCCGAGCCGTGACTGGGCGGCGCGGCGCAACACGCCCACGCTCAACGCGTATCTCTACGACATCCGCGAGAACGTGGCCCGCCGTGAGCGCGGGGCGATCGCCGAGCGGGATGCGAGCGGCATGGTGGTGCGCCGGCGTCAGCCGCCGCGCTGGTTCCGGCTGTCTTACCTGGTCACGGCGTGGACCAGCCGTCCGGAGGACGAGCACCGGCTGTTGTCGGCCGCGCTGGGCTGCCTGCTCGGGCAGGAAACCCTGCCCCCGGAGGCACTGACGGACGCCCTCCGGAACCTGGAGGCGACCATCCCGATCACCGTTGCGGTGCCGCCCGCCGAGTCGCGCTCGATCGCCGACATCTGGTCCGCGCTCGGGGGCGAACTCAAACCGTCCCTGGATGTGGTGATCACCGTGCCCTTCCCGGTCACGCCGTCGTACGAGGTGGCGCCGCCGGTCACCCAGGGCGCGGCGGTGGTCGTCCGGAGCGTGGACGGCTCGCCGGACGACTCGCGGCTCCGGATGCTCCGGTCGGCTCCGGACGGTGCGCCGTCGGGGACGGGCTCCCGCGAGGGCGAGCGGTGAGCGGCACCACGGTGGGGGGTACGGCAGGGCCTGGGGGCGCGAGTGGTGCGTTGCTGGGGCGGCTGGCGGTGCTGCGGGAGGGGGTGGCGGCGCTCGTCGAGCGGCGGAGCGACGGTGATCCCACGGCTGCGGATCCGCTGCGCGGGCTGTATGTGACGGCGGAGACGGCACGGCGGCTGGCCGCGCGGCCTTCGCCGGCCGCCTCGGGTGAGATGCCGGAGGACGAGGCGTGGGTGGGGGAGGCGGCCGGGCTCTCGGTGGATCGGGTCGGGGTGCTCGCCGGGCGGTTCGGGCTGTCAGGGCTGGATCTGCGGGTTCTCCTGGCCGCACTCGCGCCTGACGTGGACCGGCACTTCGAGCCGCTCTACGGCTACCTCAACGACGATGTCGGGCGCCGTCGGGCCACCGTCGCCCTGGCGCTGGAGCTCGCCGGCACCGGCCCGCACGAGCCCGCGGCGCGTGCCCGGTTCCATCCCGCGGCGCCGTTGCGGTCCGGTGAGCTGCTCGTCGTCGAGGAGGAGGACCGGCCGTTGCCCAGCCGGGCGCTGCGGGTGCCGGAGCGGGTGGTGGCCCATCTGCTGGGGGACGACGGGCTCGATCCCGAACTGTGGGGTGCGGGAGTGGAGTTGCTGCCGCCCGGGGCGGGTGCCGGGGCGGGCCCGGACGCCGCCGGAGGTGGTGACGAGCGCGCGTTCTTCGGGCGGCTCGCCGCGCTCGTGGGGGAGCGGCCGATCGCCGTACACCTGCGGGAGCGGCGGGCCGGGGCCGTTGCCGGGCCGGTGACCGATGAGGTGCGGCGCGTCGGGCTGCCCGTATTGCGGTACCGGCCGGACGGCAGCCAGGACGGCAGTCACGGAGACGGTGCGGGGCGGCCGGTGGGTGCGCTGGTGCGCGAGGCGCGGTTGCGGGGGGCGGTGCTCGTCGTGGGGCCGCTGCCGGAGCGGGCCGGAGGGCTCGTACGGGCGCTGGCGGGGCGGGAGGTGCCGGTGGTGTTCTTCGGGAGCGAGCCGTACGACCCCGGGTGGGCCCCCGAGGCCGGCCTGCTGGCGCTGGACGCGCCGGACGGGGCGGTGGCGGCGGCCGATGTGTGGCGTGCCGAACTGGGCGCGGTGAGCGATGCGGCCGGTCTCGGTGCCGTGGACGGGGAGTTCGATCTCGGGGCGGCCGTGGCGCCGTACCGGCTGGCCGCCGGGCAGATCCGCCGGGCGGCCCGTGCGGCCGGTGCTCTCGCCGCGTTCGACGGGACGCCGCTGACCGCCGCCCACGTCCAGCGCAGCGCGCGTCAGCAGTCCGCCCCGCTGCTGGACCGGCACGCCCGGCGCGTCCGGCCCGCCGTCGGCTTCGACGGGCTGGTGCTGCCGTCCGAGCCGCTGGGGCTGCTGCACGAACTGGTGCAGCGGGCCCGGCACCGGGAGCAGGTGCTCGGCGGGTGGGGGCTGCGTACCGGCGGGGGCAGGGGCAGGGGTGTGGTGGCCCTGTTCGCCGGGGAGTCCGGCACCGGCAAGACGCTCTCCGCCGAGGTCGTGGCCGGTGAACTGGGCCTGGACCTGTATGTGGTGGAGCTGTCCGCGGTGGTGGACAAGTACGTGGGGGAGACGGAGAAGAACCTGGAACGGATCTTCTCCGAGGCCGACCGCACGGACGCCCTGCTGCTCTTCGACGAGGCCGACGCCGTCTTCGGCAAGCGCTCGGAGGTCAAGAGTTCGCACGACCGCTACGCCAACCTGGAGAGTGCGTATCTGCTCCAGCGGCTGGAGGCGTTCGACGGGATCGCCGTGCTCACCACCAACCTGCGGGCCAACATCGACGACGCGTTCACCCGGCGGCTGGACCTGGTGGTCGACTTCCCGTTCCCGGACGCCGAGCAGCGGATCGCGCTGTGGCGGTCCTGCCTGACGGCCGCGCCCTGTGCGGACGACCTCGGACTGGACGCCTGCGCCAAGGAGTTCGAGCTGTCCGGCGGGGCGATCCGCTCGGCCGCGGTGACCGCCGGCTACCTGGCCGCGGGCCGTGGCGAGCCGGTGTCGGCCGAGGACATCCGGGCCGGGGCGCGGCGCGAATACCGCAAGATGGGGCGGCTGGTGCCGGACGCGTCACCTTTGTGGGACTGAGCCGCCTGGCCGTCCGCGTCACGTCAGCGGGCACGAGCGTCCCGGGTGGCCGGGCGGCCCGCCCCGCTGGGAGGCAGGGCGGGCCGCCACGGTGCCTACGCTGACGCGCATGGACCAGAAGACGGAGCCGGAGACCGAGAAGGACCCGGAGACAGACCCGGAGCTGGAGCCGGAGATTCCGTTGGCCGGGGGCCGGATCACAGAGGGTGTGGTCCGGGTCGGGGACACGGTGCGGCGGCCGGTCGGGCCGCATTCGCCGTTCGTGCACCGACTGCTCCGGCATCTGGCGGACACCGGCTCCGACGCCGCGCCGAGGCTGCTCGGGATCGACCCCAGGGGCCGCGAGATCCTCAGCTTCCAGCAGGGGGCGACCGTGACCGAGTTCCGGGCCCGTGACTGGTCGCCGGCCCAGATCTCCGCCGCGGCGCGTCTGCTGCGCCGGCTGCACGACGCGACCGCCGGCACGCCGGTCGCGGGCGGCGAGGAGACGGTGTGCCACAACGACTTCTCCCCGCTCAACGTCGCCTTCGTCGACGGCCTGCCGGTGCGCGCCTTCGACTTCGACCAGGCCGCCCCCGGCCCCCGCACACGTGACCTCGCGTACGCCGCCTGGCTGTGGCTGCTCGGCGCCGACATCGCCGGGCCGCTCGACCATCAGCTGGCCCTCCTGCGTACCTTCCTCGACGCGTACGGGCCGGCGGACGAGCGCCGTCGGGGCCGCCGGGCCCGGTGACGGCTCACGGACCGTCGGAGATCTTCCAGTCCTGCTGTTCGTTGGGCCCGTCGGAGCACTGCCAGGTGATGGCGCCCTTGTCGTTCTGCATGTCGGTGAGGCACTCGTTGTTGGACATGTTGACGATGCGGGTGCGGCCGTTGTCCGTGTCCTCCAGCCGCCACTTCTGGTGCTCGCCGAGTTTGCCCGACTCCAGGTTCTCCGCGGAGACACCCTCGATCTGGACCTGGTTGGTGTTCTCCTTCAGGTCGACGACGCTGCCCGGTGCGCTGGCCGCCTCCAGGGAGACCGAGTTGTTCTCGGGGTAGTGATGGATGATCCACCACTGGTTGCGGCCGAACTCCTCGCCCGTCCACCGCGGGTTCTGGCCGACCTGTGTGCCGTCCTCCTGACCGCCCTGGTTGACCTGGAGGTACCAGCCTTCGCCCGAGGCGTCCCGGATGGTCTGGGCCTGGGGACCCTCGTCCTTCTGCTCGTCGCCGCCCTCGGGCTTTTCGTCCTTCGGCTCCTGCGGGGGAGGCGCGGAGGGGGAGGGCTGCTCGGGCGGCGGCGAGGGCGCCGGTTTCGTGGGCTGCTCGATGGGGCGTCCGACGGGGCCGGGCTTGTCCTTCGCGCTGGTGGCCACCGAGGGCTGGGCCGTGAACCACAGCGCCACGAAGGCCAGCGTCGCCGCCAGCAGCAGCGAGCACACCGCCATCGCCCAGCGCGGCAGGACGGACGGCTGGACGTAGGTGCCGCGCAGTTCGGCCGGCTCCGGTACGCCGGCCCGCAGCGCCGAGACCGTGAAGGGATGTTTGTTGGTGCCGCCGACCCAGCTGACCCGACCGGGGCGGATGTTGAGCCGGGCGAAGGCGGCGCGCCCCGGGGCGACCTGCACCGAGCTCGGCACGGCCTCGACGGAGAGCGCGTCCCCGTTCTCCCGGCCGGAGAGCGAGACGGTCAGCGGCTGGTTGCCGAGGTTGTCGATGGCGACCGCCGCTTTGGCGCGCCATCGGCCCTGCACGGTCAACGGGACCAGTTCGCTGCGGAGTTCGGTGAAGGTGCCGACCGTCACCTGCCCCTCGACCACATCGCGGATCTCGGGGTGCTCGGCCGGCTCGACGCGGATGCCGAAGGGCGTCGGCCCGGCCACGGCGTCCGGTGTCCGCGGGGGCGCGAAGACGACCTCCGCGGTGCCCTCCGCCCCCGGATAGAGCCGCAGCACGTCCGGCTCCACCCGCGTCCACCCCGCGGGGTCGCCGGCCGGCCGCAGCCGGTACTCCTCGACGGTGTCGCCCGTGTTGCGGATGCGTAGCCGTACGCGCGCGACGGAACCCGGGTCGACGGTGATCGCGGCCGGTTCCAGTGAAGTCCACATACTCACCCGGGCAGTCAACCCGTCCGGCGGGCGCGGGTCAGTGTCCGAACGGGCAGAGCCAGGGGCAGAGGCGGGTGTCCCGATGGCCGGTCACGCGGCGAGCGGCGCCCCTCGTGCCCGAACGGGCAGGCGCCCTGCCCGTGGCGGGGCCCGTTCGTCTCTATGGCCGGGCGCGCCCGCCCGCCAGGATCGAAAGCGTAGAAGCGGCACAAGAGCGGCAGCGGTGACCGGCAGCGAACAGCGCCGGTCGGCAGTGAGCGGGACGGGGGATCGACATGCGGGCACAGGACCGGCGGCAGGAAGCCGGAGGTGAGCGCCCGGGGGCGGCGCACGCGGCGTGTCCGGTGGCCCCGGCCGCTGCCGGGACGGCCCGCCGGACGGCCGGGGCCGGGGAGGCCCGGCACGTTGTTCAGCGCACCCGGCCGGTCGCGGGCACCGACCGCGGCGACGGGGCCGGTGCCAGGGTCTTCGAGCGCTCCGGCCGGTCCGAGCGGGAGGCGCAGGCGCATGCCCCGCGGGCGATGAGCCGCCGCACCGCGCCCGTGCGGCACACCGAAGAGCCGTGGCGCACCGCGCAGCCGGGGTCGTCGAGGCCCGTGCACATCCCGTACGACGTCTCCCCCTGAGCGCGATGCCGCCTCCGCCCTCTTTCCACCCTCATGCCTACTAGGAGCAACGTCCCATGCCCAACTACCTGTCGCCCGGCGTCTACGTCGAGGAGGTCGCCAGCGGATCCCGGCCCATCGAAGGCGTCGGAACGTCCGTTGCCGCCTTCGTCGGGCTGGCGCCCACCGGCCCGCTGAACGATCCGACGCTGGTGACGAACTGGTCCCAGTACGTGGCGGCCTTCGGGGAGTTCACGGACGGGTACTACCTGGCGCATTCCGTGTACGGCTTCTTCAACAACGGCGGGACGGCGGCGTACGTCGTACGCGTGGGCGGTGCCCCGGACGGCACGGAACCCGCCGCGGCCGTACAGAGCGCGCCCAGGGCGCTGACCGCCGGGGAGCCGGTGGCGCTGGGCACCTTCAAGGTCGCCGCGATCGCGCCCGCTTCCGCCGGCGGGGCGCTCTCCGTCGAGGTGCAGGACGCCGAGGGCGAGGGCGGCGCCGACCGCTTCAAGCTGGTCGTCAAGGACGGCGACAAGGCCGTCGAGAGCTTCGACGTCAGCGCGAAGAAGAGCGCCCGCAACTACGTCGTCACGCAGGTGAAGCAGCGCTCGAAGACGATCGTCGTCGAAGAGGCCGCCGCGGCCGCGCAGTTGACGAAGCCGGACGCCCAGAGCGTCACCCTGGCCCCGCCCGCCCCGGCACCCGCAGCCCCCGCGGCGTCCGGCGCCGTCGAGCGGCTGGACTCCGGCCGGTTCATCGGCGACTCCGCCGACCGCACCGGATTCGGCGGCCTGGAGGCGCTCGACGAGGTCAACATGGTCGCCGTACCGGACCTGATGGCCGCCTACCAGCAGGGCCTGATCGACGAGGAGCAGGTCAAGGCCGTCCAGCTCGGGCTCATCGCGCACTGCGAGCTGATGGGCGACCGGATGGCCGTCCTCGACCCGCCGCCCGCCCTGAACGCCCGTGACATCCGCAAGTGGCGCCAGGAGATCGCGGGGTACGACTCCCGGTACGCCGCGCTCTACTACCCGTGGATCAAGGTCTTCGACCCGACCTCCGGCCAGTCGCGCATCGTGCCGCCGTCCGGCCACATGGCCGGCGTGTGGGCCCGCAACGACAGCGAGCGGGGTGTCCACAAGGCGCCGGCCAATGAGATCGTCCGCGGGGCGGTCGATCTGGAACTGCAGATCACCCGTGGTGAGCAGGACCTGCTCAACCCGGTCGGGGTGAACTGCATTCGCGCCTTCCCCGGACGCGGAATCCGGGTGTGGGGCGCGCGGACCCTGGCGTCCGACCCGGCGTGGCGCTACCTGAACGTCCGGCGCTACTTCAACTACCTCGAAGAGTCGATTCTCATCGGGACCCAGTGGGTGGTGTTCGAGCCGAACGACGAGGCGCTGTGGGCCCGCATCCGGCGCAACATCTCGGCGTTCCTGGTCAACGAGTGGCGCTCGGGCGCACTGTTCGGGCAGCGGCCCGAGGACGCCTTCTACGTCAAGTGTGACGCCGAGACCAACCCCGTCGAATCCGTCGACCTGGGACGGGTCGTGTGCGAGATCGGCATCGCGCCGGTCAAGCCCGCCGAATTCGTGGTCTTCCGGCTGGCGCAGTTCTCCGGCGGCGGCGGGGAGCTGGAGGAGTAGCCCTCCGGGTCTCTCCCCCTCCGCTCCTCTCCCGAACCGACATCCCTTCACCGCAACAGGAGTAAAACCCCGTGTCCCTTCAGCCCGGTGATGCTCTCACCTCACACAATTTCGGCCTGCAGATCGACGGTGTGATGGTCGAATATCTGCAGGAGGTCAGCGGCCTGACCATGGAACAGGACGTCATCGAATACCAGCAGGTCTCGGCGGACGGAAAGCCCGTCGTGAAGAAGATGCCCGGCACGAAGAAGGCCGGCGAATGCACGGTGACCCGCGGTATGACGCAGAGCGGCGCGTTCAGCGAATGGATCAACAAGTCCATCGCGGGCGACATGGGTTCGGCCCGTAAGAACGCCACGATCATGATGATGGACTACCAGAACAACCCGGTGAAGCGTTACAACATGCGCAACGCCTGGTGCAGCAAGGTGGAGACCAGCGGGGTCAAGGCGGGCGACGCGGCCGCACTGACCGAGCAGGTCACCATCGTCTTCGAAGAGCTGGTCATCGAATAATGCGGCGCGCAGGCCCGGGGGCGCAGACGGCCACCACGGCGAACATGGCGAATGCGGCGGGCGCGGCAGGGGCTCCAGGCACGACGAGCACGGCGCATGCGTCCGGGCCGGCGGGTGCGTCGCCTGGAGTGAGTTCGTCCCCTGCCATGGATGCATCCCGTGCGGCCGGTCGTGAACCGCTGCGGACGGAATTCGAGTTCGAGCTGCCGCGCGGATTCGTGGACGAGTCCGGCACCGTCCACCGCAATGGCGCGATGCGTCTGGCGACGGCACGGGACGAATTGATTCCGCTGCGGGACGTCCGCGTACGGGAGAACCCGGCATACCTGTCGGTCGTGCTGCTGGGCCGGGTCATCACCCGGCTCGGCACGCTCGGGTCCGTGCACGACGGCACGGTGGAGAACATGTTCGCCTCCGACCTTGCCTTTCTGCAGGACTTCTACCGGCAGATCAACGCCGAGGGACACACCCGCGCCGCCGTGGCCTGCCCGCACTGCGAGGAGTCCTTCGAGGTGGAGCTGGCCGGGAGCCGCCTGGGGGAATCGTGACGTACGCGACCGATCGGATCGAGGAGGAAGTTGCCTACCTCGCCTACCACTTCCACTGGGGGCTGGACGACATTCTCGACCTCGAACACGCCGACCGGCGCGCGTACGTGGCGCAGAGCGCGGCCCTGGTCGAACGGGCCGAAGGGAAGCAGTGACGGGGATGGGCATGTTCGGGTGGCTGCGGGGGCCACGGAGCGCGCGCGGCGCGGAGCGGCCGGCTGCGCCGGAGGGCGCGGCGGCGGCGATGGATGCCGCGGCCGGGAGCGAGGGGATCGGCGGGAGTGAGGCGGCGCAGGGGATCCGCAGGGGGCCGGTGGGTGGCTGGGCTGCCGTGCCGCCGGTCCAGAGGGTCCTGGGGGCGCCCCGTACCGTCGCGGAGACCGGCTTCGCCGCGTCGTCGCTGAGCGCGCACCGCGATCCGTCGTTCGGCGGCGAGTTGGGGCACGACGTGCGTGCCTCGGCACCTGGCGGGACGCTCCGGGGTGTCCTCACGCCGGTTCCGGTGACGGGTGCCGGGGCCCCTGGCCGCCTTGAACTGCCGGCCCTGCGACTGCCGGTGGTGGGGCGGGGGAGCGGGGAGGCGGAGACCGGAGGGGCCGGCGACTCCGGAGAGTTCGGTGTGGTGGGCAGGAGCGGTGGATTTCCGGGGGCGGTTGGTGCTGGGGCGGCGGGTTCGGCGGGTGCTGGGCCGATGCGGCGTGCGACGGGCGTGCAGCGTGTGCGGGCGGTGACGCCTGAGGCGTTGCTGTCGTCGGCTGCGACTTCGGCTTCGACTTCCGCTGCGACTGCGATTGCGGCTTCGACCTCGGCTTCGACGTCGGCTTCGGCTGTTGCGTCGCCTGTGGCCGGGGAGCCGTCGGCGTCTTCCGCGTCGTCCGGTTCCTCTGCGTCGTCTGTGACCTCCGCGTCGTCCGTGGCGTCTGCCGCCTCCACGGGGGGCGCGGCGGCTGTGTCGGCGGCGGGCTCTGGGGCGCCTGTGCCGGTGGGCAGGGCGCGGGGAGCGCGGCGTCCCGCATTGATGTCGGCGCCCCGGGCGGTCGGTCTGCCGGTGCGTCGGGTGGCGGTGGTGGGCCGGGCCCAGAGCCCTGCGGAGCCGGCGTCCGCGGCACGGGGTGCGGCGGAGCCGGCACAGGACGCGGCGGCGCCGGCGTCCGCCGTGGCGGTGCCGCCCGTTGGTGCAGAGCCGGGGCCCCTGGCCGATGACCGGCCCCCAGCTGTCCCGGGCCCGAATCCCCCGTCGGGGCCCGGGACACCCGCCGCGGCCTCCGGGAACGCAGCGGAGTCGTCGGCCCCCGTCGCCGCCCGCCCGGAGAACGCCGGGCGGGCAGTGCAGCGACGGCCGGCCGTGCGCCGGGTACGCCGCTCCGCCCCGGAGTCGGGAGCCGCTCCCGCGGTGGCCCCCGACGGGAGCGGCCCTGAGCGGGGTGCCGGCCCCGTGGCCGCATCGACGAGTCCGGCCGGTGGTGAGGACGTTCCGTCTGCGCCGGCTGCAGGGTCGCCTGCACCGGTGGTCCAGCGGCTTGCTACGTCCCCGGCGGTGGCGCCGCCTGGTCCCGCCTCGGTGCCCGGTCCCGCTTCGGCGTCCGGTCCTGTTTCGACACCTGCGCCTACGGCCGCGTCCGGGGGAGTGCAGGCGTCCGGGCCTGCGAACGCGGCTGAGCCTGCGAGCGCCTCCGGGCCTGCGCGCGCGCCGGGGGCTGTGACTGCGCCTCGGTCTGCGCCTACGCCTGCGCCTGCGCCCGGGACGGTGTCGGTGTCCCGGGCGATGCCCACGTCCGCGCCGGTGCAGGCGTCTGCCCCTGTGCAGATGCCCGGGTCCCCGGCCGTGTCGGGACCCCTGTCGGCTTCCGTGCCTACGGCCGCACCCGAGCCTGTGTCGTCATCCGCGCCCCCTGCCGTATCCGTGCCTCCGGTCGAATCCGGGACCCGCGCGGCATCCCCGGCTGCGTCCACGTCCCCGTCCGCTCCGCGCGCCATCGGGCCGGGCGCGCAGGAGAGCCGGACGGAGCGTCCTCGAACTCGTCCCGCTGTGCAGCGTTCTACGGCAACACCGACTCCACGTCCGGGACTTGGGGCTCCACTCCAGCCGCCCCGTCGGCCCGTCCAGCAGGAACGGCTGCCCGGGTCCGCCGGACGGGAAGCCACCACATCGCGGACGGAGGCAGCAGGTATCGGGATGACGTCCCAAGGAAACCCCACTGCCCCGGTGTCCGCTGCCCCTGTGCCTCCTGCCCCGGGCGACGAATCCGTCCGTAGGCCGGCGCGCTCCGCTCCGGCGGATGACCGTCCGGTGGCGCCGCAACGATCGGCGAGGACCGACGTGCCCCCGGTACGGGCACGCAGCACAGGAGACGCGCCCTCGGGAACGGCGCCCCATGCTGAGGGTGCGTCCTCAGCACCGGTACGCGGCGTCGAGAGGGGTACCCCGCCACCGGCACGCGCTGGTCGGCGACGGCCGTTGATCGGCGCACCGCTCAAGCCTGGTGAGCCGTCGGGAAGTGCCGCGACGCCGGCGGCCGTGCAGCGTGCGACCGCCGCGCCGGCCACTCCTGCGCGCAATCGCCATGCCGTCCGCCCGTCCGGTCCCTCCGATGGCGGGTCCGTCCCTGTGGAGGCAGCGTCGGACGCCGCCGGGCGGGCTGCCGTACAACGCGTCGCCACGCCTGCTGCGACGCGCCCCACGCACGGTGGGGCGGACGCGTCGGCGCCTACGCCGCAGGCGCGGTCCGGCCTCGCGGCACCCGCGACTCCCGTACCGGCGCCGGCCGAGCCGATGGCCGAGCCGACGGCCGTGGCGACGAACCGGGGCGGTGCCGGGGTTTCCGTGCCCGGGACGCGGCCCTTGCCACGTACGCCGGTTGAGGATCGGCCGACCGAACGAGGCCCGCTGCCGGGTGTGCGGCGCGCGCCTCTCGCGACGGCTCGGGCACTGACCGCCCGGGAGCCCGCCCACCGGAACACGGGAAGCGCCGGAACCGTCGGAGGCACCGGAGGCACCGGATCCGCCGGTCCCATCAGTGCACCGGTGCCGGTACCGATGCCGGGAAGGGGGCCAGGTCCAGGGCCGGAGCCTCGTCGTCAGGCCATGCCCGCAGTGCCCCTGCGTGCACTGACGGGTGGCCTGCCCGAGACGCCGGCCGGCCCGACGTCCCCGCCCTCGGCTCACCAGCCGCCGGCTGCCTCACCGCTCGCTCACCCGCGGCCGGTCCAGCGAACCTCCGCTGCCGCACCGATCTCAGCCCACGCCCCGACCCTCGCGCCGGCCCACCCCCTCGCGCCGGCCCAGGCCCACGCCCCGTCGTCGTCCTCAGCCCCGGCTGTGCAACGGCGCATCGCCACGTCATCCACGTCACCGGCGCCGCTGGTCGTCCCGCTGGCCGTGCCCACGCGCATGCCCTCGCCCCCGACCAGCCCCCCGCCCCCGACCGTGACCACCCGCCCGCCCCAACCGCTGCAACGCACCAGCAGCCCCACGACAAGCTCCCCCGTGACAAGCCTCCTCACGGCCCCTTCGGCGCACACCGCGATCCACGTCCCCACAAGCCCCGCAGCAACCATGCCGACACGGACCACGAGCCCGACCCAGATCACGAGCACGACCCAGACCGCGAGCACCACCCAGACCGCGACACGGCCCACACCAAGGGCCACCACCAGCACTCCCGCAACCGCCCCCACCAACACCCCGCCGGCAGCCTCCACACCACCCCCACCCCCCCTCCAGCGCACCGGTTCCACCACCCACCGACCCGCCACCCCGTCATCACGCCCCACACCCACCACGCCACCCCCACCCCCGGCTCCCGCCCCACCCCCGCCCCGTCCGCGCCCGCCACCCCCGCCGAGCTCGATGAGCTCGCCCGGCGGCTGGTGGCGCCGCTGTCGCGGTTGCTGCGGGCGGAGTTGCGCAGCGACCGGGAACGGATCGGCCGCCTGCGGGACCGCGGCCGCTGAGCAGACCAGCCGCACGCCCCGGAACACCGCCACCCGCCCAACCCGATCCCACCCCCGACACGATCCGCCCCGACCCCAACCAGATCCCGATCCGCCCCGACCCAAAACGTCCACCCGCCCCACCCCAGAAAGCCCACCTCATGCCCGCGCCCAAGGACCCCGGATCCACCGTCTTCTTCAAGCTGTCCATCGACGGGCAGGACCTCGGCCTGTTCAACGGCTGTGACGGGCTGGCCTCCGAGGTGGAGGTGGAGCAGCGGCAGGAGGGCGGCAACAACGGATTCGTCTGGCAGTTGCCGACCCGCGTGACGTTCTCCACGATCCGGCTCACCCGCCCCCTCACCGCCGACACCGCCCGCGTGGCGGCCTGGATCTCCTCCCTCGCCACCGGTATCCGCAGGCCGACCGCGCAGATCGCGGCCCTGCGCGCGGACGGGTCGATCGTCGCGCAGTGGGGGCTGGTCGAGGTGCTGCCCGTGCGGTGGCAGGGGCCGAGCCTGGACCCGGCCAGTCCGGGGGTGGCGACCGAGACGCTGGAGATCGCGCACCACGGGTTCACCGACGCGGGGGGTGCCTGAGATGGCCGCGCCGACCGGCGGGAAGGCGGGGGCGAGTCTCGTACGGGCCGCGCTCGCGATCCATCAGCCGCCCACCGATCTCGGCGGCTCCATCGGCGGCCGGATCGGCGAGGTGGAGTTCCAGTTCAACCCGACGCAGTTGCAGCTGGGGCGGGAGGCGGAGTGGCACACCCAGGCCGCGGTCGCGTACACGCGCGGCGCGCCGCCGAAGTTCACCGGCACCCGGCCCGCCACCCTCCAGCTGGAGGTGTTCCTGGACGCCTCCGGGACCCCGAACGCCGGGAAGGTGCAGAAGCAGGTGGAACTCCTGCTCTCGTGCTGCGAGGTGACGCCGCAGAGCGTCAACTCCAAGCGGCCCTCGCCCCCGTGGGTCCGGTTCTCCTGGGGGGCGTTCAACACCGTGCAGTTCGTCGCGTACGTGACGAGCGTGCAGGCCACCTACACCCTGTTCAACCCCACCGGGGAGCCGATCCGCGCCACCTGCGCGCTGTCCCTGACCGAGGTGGCCATGCCCACCAAGGGGCAGAACCCCACCTCCGGCGCGCTCTCCGCCCGCCGTATCCACCGCACGGTCGCGGGTGACTCGCTCGCCTCGCTGGCCTGGCGGGAGTACGGGGACGCGACCCGCTGGCGGCTGATCGCCGAGGCCAACGAGATCGACGATCCGATGCGGCTGCGGCCGGGCACCGAGCTGCTGCTGCCCGCCGCCGACGAAGCCCCGCCCGAAGGCCGTCTCCCGCACGGCCCCTCAGGCCACCCCACCTTCCAGGAGACCCACCGATGAGCGAGAAGACGTACACCAGCGTCCTGCACGTCGAGATCGGCGGGACGGTACTGCCCGACAAGCTCGCCACCCTCCTCACCGAGGGCTGGGTGGACGCCAGCGTCAACGTGCCCTCCGCCTTCCAGCTCACCTTCGCCGACCGCGGCTCCGACATCCTGCAGACCTTCCCGCAGCTGAAGATCGGCGCGAAGGCGGTGCTGTCGCCCTTCACCGACGGGCAGCGCGGCACCCCCATGCTGACCGGCGAGATCACCGCGCTGGAGGTGGACGCGGACGCGAGCGGCAAGTCCCTGGTGGTACGGGGCTACGACCCGGGGCACCGGCTGCTGCGCAACCGCCGGGTCGCCGGCTACCCCCAGATGACCGCGAGCGACATCGTGCGCCGCCTGGCCGGCCGCAACAAGCTCTCCCTCGGCACGGTGGAGGCCACCCGCACCGTCTACGAGCTGGCCACCCAGCCCAATATCACCGACTGGGACTTCCTGCTGCGCCTGGCCCAGGAGAACGACGTCCACCTGTCCTTCGACCCGTACGGCAAACTGCGGTTCGGCAAGCTCGCCCCCGCCTCCTCCGCGCCGGCGGACACCACACCGGCCGCGCAGAGCCCGTACGTCCTGGAGTTCGGGCACAACGCGCTGCACAGCCGGATCGCCGTCACCGCCGCCGGGCAGGTCGCCAAGGCGGGCGCGCGCGGCTGGAACATGCGCGCCAAGCGCGCCCTGACCGCCGAGTCCCCGGCCACGACGAGCAAGGACATCGTCGCCGACATCGCGCCCGGAGCCCTCAGCAGGCCCTTCGGTGCCGCCGAACTGACCGCCACGGACACCCCGTTCACCACCCAGGCGCAGGTCACCCACGCCGCCCGCGCGCTCGCCGACGACGTGGCGGGCTCCTTCGCCGAGCTGGAGGTCGCGGTCACCGGGAATCCGCAGCTGGCGCCGGGCCGGCCGGTCGCGCTCAAGGGCGCCGGCTTCCCGTTCGAGGGGAAGTACACCGCGACCGGAGTGCGCCATGTCTTCGAGTCCGGGCGGCAGTTCACCACCTGGCTGACCGTCTCGGGGCGGCAGTTCCGGTCGCTGTACGGGCTGGCGTCCGGCGGGGCGGAGGCGGCGCCGCCCATGCCGGGCGTGGCGATGGCGCTGGTCAGCAACGCCAAGGACCCGCTGAAGCTGGGCCGGGTCAGGCTGCGCTTCCCCTGGCTGTCGGACACCTACGAGAGCGACTGGTGCCGGGTCGCGCAGCTGGGCGGCGTCCGGGGCGGCGGACTGATCCTGCCGGAGGTCGGCGACGAGGTGCTGTGCGCCTTCGACCGGGGCTCGCTGGAGCACCCGTACGTGCTCGCCGGACTCTACAACGGCATCGACAAGCCGACCCGGCAGACGGACGGGCTGCCCGCGGTGGATCCGACCAGCGGCCGGGTCAACTGGCGCTCCCTCGCCTCGCGCAGCGGCCACACCGTCGAACTCGTCGACGCCAAGTCCCGGATGAAGAGCGGCATCCGGCTGCAGACCGGCAACGGCAAGCTCACCGTCCACATGGACGAGACGCGCACCCAGGTCACCATCCGCAGCGACGGCTCCGTCTCCATCACCGGCACCCGGAACGTGAGCATCAAGGCGGGCGGCAACCTGTCGCTGACCGCGGGCGGCTCGCTGACGATGAGCGCCGGCGGGGCGGTCGACATCAAGGCGGGCGCGAAGTTCGGCGTCGCGGCGGGCGCCGTGGCGGACATCAACGCGACCGGCGCCATCAGCCTCAAGTCGGCCGGCGCGGTGGCCGTCAACTCGGTCGGCGCGGTCTCCGTCTCCGCGGTCGGCGCGGTGGCCGTCAACGCGGGCGCCGCGGCGGCCATCAACTCGCCGGCCACGGTCACGCTGAACGCACCGGCCGTCCTGCGCAACGGCATTCCCTTCTAGGAGTCCGAGAAAGGTGAGGGACATGCATCTCAAGGGGGCCACCGGACATGAGTGAACAGTTCGTCGGCGCGGGCTGGACCTTCCCGCTGCGCACCGACCCGGCCGGCGGGATCGCACTGGCCCGCAGGGAGCGGGAGATCGAGGAGTCGATCCGGCTCGTCCTGGCCACCGCGCCCGGTGAGCGGCCGATGCGGCCGGAATTCGGCTGCGCCGTCCACGACATGGTCTTCGCGCCGGTCAACGAGGCCACGGCCGGCCGCATCCGCTACGAGGTGCGGTCCTCGCTCGACCGCTGGGAGCCGCGCATCGAGGTCCAGGACGTCGAGGTGAGCCCGGCGCCCGACGAGCCGACCGTGCTGTTCATCGACGTCCGCTACAGCGTGCGCGGCACCAACAACCCGCGCAGCCTCGTCTTCCCCTTCTACGTGATCCCGTCCGCGGACGCACCGTCCACCGAAAGCGAAGCCTGATGGCCCTGCCCGCACCCCACCTCGACGACCGCCGCTTCCAGCAGTTCGTCGACGACGCCAAGCGCTATGTCCAGCAGCGCTGCCCCGAGTGGACCGACCACAACGTCTCGGACCCGGGCGTGACCCTCATCGAGGCCGTCGCGCACATGGCCGACCAGATCGTCTACCGCCTCAACCGGGTACCGGAGAAGAACCACCTGGCCTTCCTCGACCTGCTCGGCGTCACCCTCTTCCCGCCCTCCGCGGCCCGCGCCGACGTCACCTTCTGGCTCTCCGCCCCGCAGGCCGAGCCCGTGGTGCTGCCCGCGGGGACGGAGGTGGCCACCGGCCGCACCGAGTCCGAGGAGTCGGTGTCCTTCGCCACCGAGGACGACCTGACGGTGGTGCCCTGCGAACTGGCGGCCGTGCTGCGGCAGGAGGCGGGAGCCACCCCCGAGGACCGCGGTGACGACATCTTCGCCGGCACCGACGTCGCCGTCTTCGCTCCTGCCCCCCGGCCCGGCGACACCCTGCTGTTCGGGCTGTCGGCGGCGGTGCCGCGGTGCGCGGCCGTCCTGCGGCTGGACAGCCGGGTGGACGGCGTCGGCGTCGACCCGCGTCAGCCCCCGCTGGTCTGGGAGGCCTGGACCGCCGACGGGTGGACCGGGTGCGAGCTGGCGGAGGACACCACCGGCGGCCTCAACCGCCCCGGCGAGGTCGTCCTGCACGTCCCCGCCGGGCACATCGTCTCGCGCGTGGGACGGACCGACTCCGCCTGGCTGCGCTGCCGGGTCGTCGAGGCCGCGCCCGGCCAGCCCTTCTACAGCGCCTCGCCGACCGTCCGGTCCGCCTCCGCCTTCACCATCGGGGGCACGACCGCGGTCGCGCACGCCGACGTGGTGCGGGACGAACCGCTCGGCGAGTCCACGGGCGTGCCCGGCCAGCGGCTGCGCCTGGCCCACGCCCCCGTCGTCGCCGACCGTCCGCCGCTGCGCCTGGAGGTCTCCGACGGGGACGGCTGGCAGGAGTGGCAGGTCGTCTCCGACTTCGCGGCCTCCGGTCCGTACGACCGGCACCTCACCCTCGACGCGACCACCGGCGAGATCGCCTTCGGCCCCTCGGTACGCCAACCGGACGGCACGACCACCCAGTTCGGGGCCGTACCGCCCAAGGGCGCGGTGCTCCGTGCCGCGCACTACCGCACCGGCGGCGGGCGGGCGGGAAATGTGGCGCGCGGCGCGATCCAGGTGCTGCGCAGCTCCATCCCGTACGTGGCGCGGGTGGAGAACCGGGAAGCCGCGCGCGGCGGGGTCGACGGCGAGACGGTGCAGGAGGCGAAGGTGCGGGCGCCGATCGCGCTGCGCGCCCAGGAACGCGCCGTGACCGCCCGCGACTACGAGGAGCTGGCGGGACGCGCGGCCCCCGAAGCGGCCCGGATCGCCTGCCTCGCGGTCGATCCCGCCGAGCCCGCCCCGGGCACCGGCGCGGCGGGCCAGGGCGGCGCGGCGAGCCGGACCGGGGAGAACGCCGTCCGCGTCCTGGTCGTCCCCCAGGCCGTCCCCGACCGCGGCGGGCGCCTGCGCTTCGAGCAGCTGGTGCCCGGCGAGGAACTCCTCGGCCGGATCACCCGCTTCCTGGACGAGCGCCGCCCCCTGGGCACCCGCCTCGCGGTCGGCCCGCCCTTCTACCAGGGCGTCACGGTCGTCGCGACGCTGCACTCCTTCCGGGCGGCGCGCGCCGAGCGGGTACGGGCCGAGGCCCTGGACGCGCTGTACGCCTACCTCGACCCGCTGACCGGCGGCGCGCACGGCGAGGGCTGGCCGTTCGGCCGTCCGCTGCGCTCCGGCGAGATCTTCGCGGCCCTGCAGCGCGTCCCCGGCGTGGAACTCGTCGACGAGGTCCTGCTGCACCCCGCCGACCCGCTCACCGGCCGCCGCGGCGACGCCACCGACCGCATCGAACTGGCCCCGTCCGCCGTGCTGTTCCCGTTCGACCACCGCGTCCGCGTGATCGAGGCGCGATGAGGGGCACCACCGCGGGGCTGCCCTCCCCGCACCCGCTGGGCGCGGCGCTGCCCGCCGTCTACGCCGACGACGACTTCACCCAGCGCTTCGTGGCGGGACTCGACGTCGTCCTCGCCCCGCTCTTCCACGTGCTGGACTGCCTGGAGAGCTACTTCACGCCCGCCCTCGCGCCGGAGGACTTCGTCGACTGGCTGACGACCTGGGTCGGCACCGAACTCGACGGGACGGAGCCGCCGGCCACCCGGCGCCGCGCGGTGGCCACGGCCGTCGCGCTGCACCGGGTCCGCGGCACCCGGCGCGGCCTGTCCGAAGCCGTCCACCTGGCCTTCGGCGTCCGCCCGGAGATCATCGAGAGCGGCGGCGCGGCCTGGTCCGCCCGCCCCCTCGGCCCGTTCCCCGGCTCCCCGCACTCCGGCCTGCGGGTGATCCTGCGGGTCGACGACCCCGCCGGCGCCGACCCGCACCGCCTGCACGCCGTCGTCGCGGCGGCCCGCCCCGCGCACCTCCCCTTCACGGTCGAGGTGACCGCGCGGTCCGCCCCCGGCGCCCTCCCCGAAGCCATGCCCGACGCCACCTCCGAAGGAACCTGACCCATGGCCACCGATCACACCACCTGCCCGGACTGCGGCGCTCCGGCTCCCCAGACGGGGCAGTCGTTCTGCGACTCCTGCGGGGCCTTTCTGCGCTGGGAGCGGCCCACGGCGTCGACGTCCGGGCCGCCCCCCTCGTCCGCGGCCGCGCCGCCGGCACCGTCGGGGCCGTCCGGGGCGTCGTCTCCGGCACCGCCGTCCGCCTCCGGACCGGCCGCGGCGGGCGCGCACCCCGCGCCGAACGGCCCGTACGCCGCCCCCGGCCACCCCGCCGAACCGGGCGCCGCCGCACGGACCGACGCCGCCGCGCCCCGGACCGGCCCGGCCGCCCCCGCCGCCGGGCACGCCACCGCTCCCGCCGCCGCCCCGCAACAGGGCAGCGAGGACCCGACCGCCCCGCTCCCGCCGGTCGACGGCGGCGACGGGGGAGCGGCCCCCTCCCGGCCCGCCCCGCACACCCCGGAGCGTCCGGACGGCGCCGACCCCTCGCACGACCCGGCCCACCCGCAAGGCCAAGGCACCCCGCCCCACCGCCCGGCCGGCCAGGGCAACGTCTCCGAAACCGGCATCCGCGCCCTCCTGGTGCCCGTGCCGGACGCCTCGCCCCTCGTCGCCCCGTCGGCACCCGGCAGTGTGCTGCCCGGCCGGCCCGACGCGGCCCGGCCGCGGGTCCGTACCCCGCAGGCCGCCCCCGAGCCCGTCGACGGCACGCCCTGCCCGAGCTGCGCCAAGCCCAACCGGCCGGGCCGGCACTTCTGTCACAGCTGCGCCACCCCCCTGAACGACATCGCCCGCCCGGAGGCCGAGGGCCCGTACGCCGGAGAGCGCCCGAAGCTGCACCGCGACCGCACCCGGTGGATCGCCCGTGCCGTCGTCGCGGTCGTGATCGCCGGCGTCGTGGCCGGGGGCATCATCGGCGGACCGCCGGCCGCGCGGGCCGTTCAGGACCACTTCGCCGAGCGCGTCCCGGTGCCCGCCGCCACCTGGAAGGCCTCGCACTCCGGCCCCCGGAACGGCCCGAAGCTCGCCTTCGACGGCTACTCCAACACCTGGTGGGGGACGGGCTATTCGGGCGCCTCCACCGGCCAGTACCTGGAGGCCGGATTCGGCCAGCCCACCGATCTGCTGAACGTGGTGATCACGCCCGGTGCCTCCGCGCGCACCCCGCAGGCCGCCGACCCGGCCCGCCCGCACGAGTTCGACGTGATCGTGACGGACTCCGCGGGCAAGCGGCACCTCTCGCACTACCGGGTCAACGACGGCGGGCCGCAGCGGATCGACGTGCGGGTACGGGACGCGATGACCGTACGGCTGGTGCTGCGCTCCGCGTACGGCGCCACGGACAAGAAGCAAGTGGCCATCGCCGAGCTGGAGTTCTTCGGCCGCTCGACCGGATAGCGGCGGCCGGTCGCGGCGGAGGCTGCTTCGGCCCGCGAACGGCCGGAGCCGGGAAGAGCCCTCGTGGCACGGGGGAGACCGGCCCTTCCCGGCAGACCCATCGTCGGCCGTCCGCCGCCGTGGCCCCCAGGGCCGAACGGCCCTCTTCCGCACCGCATTTGGCCCTCCGGGCGAGGTGGCGGGGCCCTGGTCCGGGCCTGCGGCGGATGGCCGGTCGGCGCCGGTGCCCGCCGGCGTCCCCGTACTGATCACGTAGGCTGCCGAGCAGACGTACGGGATCTTTGGAGCGGCACGGTCATGTCGGAATCGCAGCAGTTCGCACCGGCCATGAGTGGTCCGCACGGGCCGCAGCTGCACGAACCGGACCGGGTGCGCGGCCTGCTCGACGCCGTGATGAGCCTGGGCCGGGGGCTCGAACTCCCGCAGGTGCTCAAGGGCATCGTGGAGGCCGCGGTCACCCTCACCGACGCGGAGTACGGGGCGCTGGGCGTGGTCGGGGACGGGCAGCTGTCGCAGTTCCTGCCCGTCGGGATGTCCGACGAGCTGATCGGGCTGATCGGCCGGACGCCGTGCGGCCGCGGCATCCTCGGGGAGCTGATCCGCAATCCGGAGCCGCTGCGGCTCGCCGACCTGACGGAGCATCCGCACAGCTTCGGATTTCCGGCCGACCATCCCCCGATGCGGACCTTCCTCGGAGTGCCGGTCCGGGTCCGCGAGGAGGTGTTCGGCAACCTCTACCTCACCGAGAAGCGCGGCGGCGGCTCGTTCGACGCGGACGACGAGGCGGTGCTGACCACGCTGTCCACCGCGGCGGGTGTGGCCATCGACAACGCCCGTATGTACCACGAGAGCCGCCGCCGCGAACGGTGGCTGGAGGCGCTCGGCGAGATCACCCGCAGCCTGCTGTCCGGCACCGCCGCCGACGAGGTGCTGCGGCTGATCGCCGAGCGGGCGCGGGAGGTCGCGGGGGCGGACTGCGCGGCGGTGCTGCTGCCGGTGCCCTCGTCCGCGGACCAGCTGTCGGTGGCGGTGGCCTGCGGCACGGGCGCGAGCCGGATCCTCGGGCTGCGGGTGCCGGCCGACGCGTCCCTGTCCGGAATGGCCGCCCGCAGCGGCCGGCCGGTGGTCAGCGCCGACTTACGGGACGACCCGCGGGCGTACCCGCTCGGCCCGGACGCGGCCGGCGACGGTACCGGCCACCGGGACGCGGACGGGGACGGTACCGGGCAGCGGGAAGGGGAGGACACCGGGCACCGGGAGGGGGACGGTGCCGGGCGCCGGGACGGGGACGAGGGCCCGGACGGTGCCGCGTCGCGGGGGGAGCCCGCGGAGCGGCACGGGCCGGTGATCGCCGTCCCCCTTCAGCTGGACACCGGCTGCGGCGCGCTGCGGCTGAGCCGTCTGGCCGGGCGGCCCGCCTTCGACGACGCCGAGGTCGCCCTGATATCGGGCTTCGCCGACCAGGCCGTGATCGCCCTGGAACTCGCCCGCCGGCGGGCCGAGTCGGAGGAGCTGACGGTCCTTCACGACCGCGACCGGATCGCCCGGGACCTGCACGACCTCGCCATCCAGCGGCTGTTCGCGACCGGCATCACCCTGCAGAGCGCGACCCGGCTGATCGACCGCCCGGAGGCCGTCGAACGGGTCGGCCGCGCGGTGAACGACCTGGACACCACCATCAAGATCATCCGGTCCACCATCTTCGGACTGCGCACCACCGGCGACGGCAAGGGCGGCCGCGGTCTGCGGCGCGACCTGACCGAGACCGTGCAGCGGGCGGCCGCCGCCCTCGGCTTCAGCCCGGCGCTGCGGATCGACGGACCGGTGGACGCCGCGATCCCCGACGACCTGGCCCCGCACCTCCTGGCGGTGGCCGCGGAGGCCCTCAGCAACGCCACCCGGCACGCCCGCGCCCGCCACCTGGACGTGACACTGTCGGTGACCGCGGCCGCGGTGACGCTGACCGTGACGGACGACGGGGCCGGGGTCGGCGCGGAGCCGCACACCGGAGGTCTGGCCAACATGCGGGCCCGGGCCGAGATGCACGGCGGCCGCCTGGCCGTCGAGACCCCGGAGGGCGGCGGCACCCGCATCGTCTGGACGGTACCCCTGCGGACGGTGCCCCAGCCCGGTTGACCGGATCGCGTCCGGCCTGAGCCGTCCGGCTCGATGCGGTCGGTCCGACGCCTCCGGTCCGACGCCTCCGGCCCGACGCCTCCGGCCCGACGCGTCCGACCCGATCCGTACGACCCGGATCAGGCCCCTCCGGTCCCCGCTGCCGCCCTCACGCCCGGGGCCCCTTCAGCCGTTCGACGACCATCGCCGCCTGGACCCGGCGGCCCACCCCCAGCTTGGAGAGGATCGCGGAGACCCGGTTCTTGACCGTCTTCTCCGACAGGTACAGCCGGTCCGCGATCTGGCGGTTCGTCAGGCCCTCGCCGATCAGGTCCAGCACCTCCCGTTCGCGCGGGGAGAGCCGGTCGAGTTCGGATGGCTCGGCCTCGGCGGTCCGGGACCGGTCCGGGGCGCGCAGGCGCTCCATCACCCGTGCCGCGGTGCGCGGGTCCAGCATCGACTGCCCCGCGGCGACCGTGCGGACCGCGCGCACCAGCGCGGTGCCGTCGATCTGCTTGAGCACATAGCCGGCCGCCCCGGCCATGATGGCGTCGAACAGCGCCTCGTCGTCGTCGAAGGACGTCAGCATCAGGCAGGCCAGCTCCGGCAGGCGGGCCCGCAACTCCCGGCAGACCTCGATCCCCTCGTGGTCGCCGCCGGGCCCATCGGTGCCGCCCAGCCGGACGTCGAGCACCGCCACCTGCGGCCGGGCCGCCGGCACCCGGGCCAGGGCCTGCCGGGCGTCCCCCGCCTCCCCGACGACCTCGATGTCCTCCTCCGCCTCCAACAGGTCCCGCACACCGCGGCGGACCACCTCGTGGTCGTCCAGGATGAAGACGCGCAGCGGCGCCCCGGGGACGACGACGGGCGCGGCGGGGGCAGGGGGAACGGGCTGCTGGTTCATGCACTCTCGCTCGGTGGTTCGCGCGGATGGGCGGGGCACAAGGGTCCCGACCACGAGGTTCGCCGGACCCGGTGGTCCCGGGCAAGGGCCGAACGGCCCTGGGGGATCGGGGCCCTTCGGGACCGGCACCGCGTTGCGACACTGGCGCTCCCGTCAGGAGGTCGATCCCATGCAGCAGTCCTACCACCGGTCATTGCGCTCCGCCCCGGCCGTGCCGCCCGCTCGGTCCGTGCCCTCCGTGCCCTCCGCTCGGTCCGTGCCCTCCGCGCCGTCCGCCCCGTCCCAGCGGTCCGCCGCGGACACCGTCGGCGGCGAGTACCACGCCCTCCTCGCCCGGCACGACGCGATGCGGCTGCGGCGCCGCATGCTCGGCCAGGGCCGGGCACCCGGACCGGGCCGGACGGCCGCCGGCTACGACGGCGCCGCCGACCAGCGCCTGATCACCCAGTACCTCGACCTGGTCACGCCGTTCGCCGACCTGATCGCCCGCCTCTACGACGAGATGTTCGCCCGCTGGCCCTACCTGCGGACGCTGTTCCCCGCGTCCATGGACTTCCAGCGGGCGCATCTGGCCCGCGCCTTCTGGTACCTGATCGAGCATCTGCACCGCCCCGACGAGGTGGCCGCCCGCTTCCGGCAGCTCGGCCACGACCACCGCAAGCTCGGGGTGCGGCCGGTGCACTACGAGGCGTTCGAGGAAGCACTGTGCGTGGCGCTGCGGCGCACGGCCGGGCCCCGCTGGGCCGAGGCGGTGGAAGAGGCATGGGTGCGGATGGTGCGGCTCGCCGTCGCGTCCATGGTCGAGGGCGCCGACGCCGCGCTCGCCGAACCCCCCTGCTGGCAGGCCACGGTGACGTCCCATGAGCGGCGCCGCCCGGACCTCGCCGTGCTGCGGGTCCGGCCGCACGAGCCGTACCCGTACCGGGCCGGCCAGTTCGCGGCGGTCGAGTCCCCGCTGATGCCCCAGGCGTGGCGGCACTACTCCCTCGCGTCGGCCCCGGCGCCGGACGGCGAAGTGGCGCTCCACATCCGGCGCACCGGCCCCGGCGGGGTCAGCGACGCCCTGGTCGGCGGCACCCGGGTCGGCGACACCCTGCGGCTGGGCCCGGCACACGGCACGATGACGCTCCGGGACGAGGACCGCTCCCGCGATCTGCTGATGGTGGCGGGCGGGACGGGCTGGGCGCCGATCAAGGCCCTGCTGGAGGAGTGGGCGGGCCGCCGCCGCGGGCCCGGTGGCCTTCCCCAGCGCCCGGCCGGCCGGGTTCACCTCTTCGTCGGTGCCCGCAGCCGCGCCGAGCTGTACGACGCGGCGGCGCTGGCCGAGTTGGCGGCACGCCACGACCGGCTGCGGGTGGTCCGGGTGCTGGACGACGACGTCGTCCCGGAGGGCGGCTTCCCGCATGCCGGGTACGGTCCGCTGGCCGAGGCGGTGGCCCGGGACGGGGAGTGGTCGCCCGGCCTCGCCTTCGTCAGCGGACCGGCGGCCATGGTCGGCGCGACGGTCGCACGGCTGACCGCGGCCGGCATGCCGGCCGACCGCATCCGCCACGACCCGGTGCCCGACCCGCGCCCGGACCGCTGACTCCCGAGGGCGTCCGCCGCGCCGCGTACCCGGATGACGGGACGGAGCCCGGCGCGCCGGAGTGACGTCCACCGGGCCCCGCAGGGCACACGCCCCTACCGGACGCCCGCCGCCGCCCGCCGCCCGCCGCGGAGTCCGACGGCCCCCGGGACGGACCGAACGGCCCCTGGCGGGTCGCGGGCCGAGGATCTTCTACTGACGGGAGACGCCCCCGGCACGCTGACGGCCGGGACCCGTTCGCTCGGCGCGTCAGCAGCTCACAAGGACAGGGAGCACCCGTGAACCACTTCCCGGCCCGGCACACCGCCGAGGCCGCCACCGACGCCGTACTGGTGGCCCGCGCCGACCGCGAGGCGTCCCGCCGCCGCACCGAACTGGACCGCGCCGAGTCCCTCCGCCTGCTGGGCAGCGTCTCGCTGGGCCGGATCGTCTTCACCCAGGACGCGCTGCCGGCCATCCGCCCGGTCAACCACCTCCTCCACCACGGCGAGGTGATCATCCGCACCCATGAGGGCGCGGCGCTGGCCGGCCTGACCGGGCACGCGGGCGACGAGGGCGTGGTCGTCGCCTACGAGGCCGACGCCATCGACCCGGCCACGCACTGCGGCTGGAGCGTGGTGGTGACCGGCTACTGCCAGCTGGTGACCGACCCCGACGACCTGGCGCACTACCGGGCGCTGCTGCACCCATGGGCCGATCACCGGATGTCCTACGCGCTACGGATCCGCCCGGACCTGGTCACGGGGCTGCGACTGTCCCCGAGGCCGGGCGGCTGACGGGGGCTCAGGCTCAGGACGGCGCGGACGCGGGCCCGTAAGACTCAGCCGCCCGCCGCCAGCCTTGTGCGCCCTCGCGCGGTCGTCAGCCCTCCCCTCCCGCGCCGGGTGTGACGGATCCCGGCCGGGTGAAGTCCGTGTACCAGTTGGTGGGACCGGCCTCCGAGCTGGGACTGGGCTCGGTGCTCGCGGCGGTCGAACTCAAGCGAGAGCCTCGACCACGCGGCCTCCGAACTGCTGCGGCTGGGACCGGAGGTGGAGGTCCTCGCCCCGGCCGCAGTGCGGGACCGCATCACGGCGACGATCCGTGCCATGGCGGCCCTCTACGGCTGAAGCGCCCGCCGGGGACGACGTCCCCGCGCGCCCCGCCGGCACGACGGCCCTGCCCGCCTGCCCGCCTGCCCGCCTGCCCGGCACAACGGCCTCGCCCGCCCGCCCTTCCCCGGGGAACGCCGCGGTCCCCGGACGGGCGCCTCACCCTGCAGTCACGCCACTCCACCTCCTCCGGAAACTTTTTCAACACGCCACCCATCCGCGGGCGTTGCTGCTCCGAATCACGGTCGGCACCTCGCCGAGGTGTCGGTCTCGAACCCTGACGACGTGCGGTCTTCCCCCTTCCCCTGGGGAGACCGCCGGAAAAGGATCGAACGTGATAGCCAAGCGCACCAGCCGCCTCGCCGCACTCGTCGCTCTTCCCGCCGCCCTGGCCCTCACCGTGGGCGCCTCGTCCCAGGCCGTCGCCCAGGGCACCGGAGCGTTCCAGATCAATCTGGCGCAGCTGAACAACTCCGGTTCCAAGGGCACGGCGATGCTCAGCCTCCAGGGCAACCGGCTGACCGTGAAGATCGAGTCCGAGGGCCTCGTCCCCGGACAGCCCTCGGCCCAGCACCTCCACGGCTCCACCGACGGCCATGACTTCCACTGCCCGGACGCGAGCGATGACACCAACGGCGACGGTGTCCTCGACAACACCGAGGCCACGGTCGACTACGGCAACATCAACATCTCCCTCACCACCAAGGGCCCCACCGACATGATGAGCGGCCTCGCCGTCGACCGCATGCCCGTGGCGGACGCGCAGGGCAAGCTCTCCTACCAGCGCACGATCCCCGTCTCCCAGGCGGTGGTCGACCACATCAAGGACCTGCACATCGTGCAGCACGGCATCGACCGCAACAACAACAAGAAGTACGACTTCGACGGCGCGGGCAAGAGCGAACTCGATCCCAAATTGCCCCAGGAGGCCACCGCGCCGACCAACTGCGGCGAGGTCAAGGGCGCCGCGGTGGGCTCCATCCCCGTCGGCGGGGTCGAGACCGGAACCGGGCCCGTCAAGGAGCAAGGGGTGCCGATCGCCATGATGGGCGCCGGAGGCGTCGCCTTCGTGGCGGTGACCGGAGCGCTGGCCCTCGCGCGACGGCGCAGGAGCGTGCTCGCCACCGGGTGGCGCGGGAACAACGGGGGTGCCGCGTGAGCCGCCGCAGCGAGAACACCGTGCCGACCGTACGCCGCCGGGGCCACCGCCTGCTCGGCTGCGCCCTCGCCGCGGCCTGCGCGAGCGTGCTGCTCGCCGGGTGCGGAGGGCAGGACGCGGCGGCGCCGCCCCCGTCGCTCCCCCCGGGGCAGTCGCCGGCCCCGGGCGGGGACACCTCCCACGACGGGGCGAGCGGCGGCGGATCCGGCAGCCGGGCCGCCGCCAGTATGCCGAAGTCGGTTCCCGAACGGCTCTCCATCCCCTCGCTGCAGGTCTCCTCCACGCTGGAGACGCTGGGGCAGCACACGAACGGGACCATGGAGACCCCGCGCGATCCCGACAAGGCCGGCTGGTACCGGCCGGGGCCGACGCCCGGCTCCCGGGGACCGGCCGTGATCGCCGGCCATGTCACCTGGAACGGCAAGCCGTCGGTGTTCGAGAAGCTGTCGACGATGAAGGCCGGTGACACCATCGAGGTCGCCCGGCAGGACGGGAAGACCGCGAAGTTCACCGTCGACCGGGTCGCCCAGTACCCGAAGAACAAGTTCCCCACGGTCGAGGTGTACAAGAACCTCGACCACGCCGGCCTCCGCCTGATCACCTGCGGCGGCCGGTACAACGAGGGCCGGCACTACTACCCGGACAACGTGGTGGTGTTCGCCAGCCTCACGGGCAGCGCGTAGGCCGCAGCGGTGAGAGCGGGCCGGCGGCCCGGCGTCCCCCGCGGACGGCCGGGCCGCCGGATCGCGCGCGCCGGGCAACCGACATACTGCGTGCGATCGTTCTGCTCCACCCGAAGGGAACCCCGCACCGTGACCTCCACCCCCTCCCTCGTCACACGCACCCGTGTCGTCATCGTCGGCGCCGGGCCCGCCGGGCTCACCGTGGCGAACCTGCTGCGCGCCGCCGGAGTCGACTGTGTGCTGCTGGAGGCGGAGAGCAGGGAGTTCATCGAGCGGCGCCCGCGCGCCGGGTTCATCGAGGAGTGGGTGGTGCACGCGCTGACCCGCCACGGCCTGGCCGACCGGCTGCTCGAACGGGCCGAAAGGCAGGGGGAGTTCGAGTTCCGCTTCGAGGGCGAGCGGCACACCGTGCGGACGGGGGAGCTGTCGGGTCGGCGCCACTACGTCTATCCGCAGCCGCTGTTGGTGACCGACCTCGTGGCGTCGTATGCGGACAAGGCGGGCGGGGAGGTGCGCTTCGGCGTACGCGAGGTGGAGCTGCACGACATCGACGGGGACCGGCCTGCGGTCTCCTACACCGACCCGGCGACCGGCGCCCGGCACCGCGTCGAGTGCGACTTCATCGCGGGCTGCGACGGCGCGCGCGGGGTGAGCCGGGCGGCCATACCCGACGGCCGGACGGTCCTCACCCGCCACGACCACGGCGTCGCCTGGCTCGCGCTCCTCGCCGAGGCGCCGCCGTCCGCCGACGGTGTGGTCTTCGGTATCCACGAGCGCGGATTCGGTGCCCACATGGCCCGCAGCCCCGAGGTCACCCGCTACTACCTCGAGGTCGACCCCGGCGAGGACGCCGGGAACTGGCCGCACGCCCGGGTGTGGGACGAGCTGCAGACCCGGCTCGCCGCCGCCGGCGCACCGCCGCTGACCGAAGGACCGCTGATCGAGAAGGTGGTCCTGGACATGCACGACTACGTCGTGGAGCCGATGTCCTACGGCCGGGTCTACCTGGCGGGCGAATCGGCGCATCTCGTCGCGCCGATCGCCGCCAAGGGCATGAACCTCGCGATCCATGACGCGCTGCTCCTCGGCGAGGCGCTGATCGCGCACTACCGGGGCGACGACAGCGGCCTCGAAGGCTATGGGGAGGCCGCTCTGCGGCGGATCTGGCAGTACATGGAGTTCTCGCAATGGCTCTCCCGCGTGCTGCACGGCGCCTCGTCCGGCGACCGGTTCCGGGCGGGCACGGCGTCCGCGCGCCTGCGGCGGCTGCTGGGTTCCGAGTCCGCGGCGCGGGCCTTCGCGGGGCTGTACCACGGCGAGGGCGCCGATCTGTAGGGTCGGGGGTGTACGTACCCGCACCGCACCTCCGTGGGGTGATTCACAACCCGGAGCGGGGTGGGCCCCGGTGGGCCGGGTACGCGGCCTCATGATCACCGGGCGGGACACCGGTGTGAAGTGGTAGAAAGTCGGCGAAAAGCATCGCTGAGACTCCGAGGAAGGGAGACGCCCATGTCATCCAAGCGCCGTCGTAAGAAGAAGGCCCGTCGCAAGAACGGTGCCAACCACGGCAAGCGGCCCCAGTCCTGAACTGAGGGCGCCGGCCGGAGGACCTCCCCGAGAGGGGGTTCTCTGTGGGCTCCTCGCCTCCGCTCCGGCGGACGCGAGGAGCCCACAGTGGTCAGCGCACCGTGGTCACGGCCTGGTCAGCGCCTCGGCTATGCGCTGGGTGGCCTGCGCCTGGGTGGCGTCGCGACGGACCGGGTTGAACGAGAGGACCGCGCGCCGCTGTTGATCGCGGGTGGCGAACAGGGCCGAGCAGTAGCCGTACCGTTCACCGGTCTTGCCCCAGAGGGTGATGCCGTTCAGCGTGACGGTCTGCAGGCCGGCGCTGTAACGCGCGGGACTGCCGTCCAGCATGCGCACCTCGCCGGGAGGCAGGGTGAACATCCGCTCCAGCTCCCGGGGCGGCAGGAGTTCACCCGAGAACAGGGCGGTCAGGAACCGGTCCAGATCGCCGGTGTGGGAGATCATCTCGCCCTCTCCCCAGGCGAGCGACTGGTCGAACGCGGTGATGTCCCGCAGTGCACCGTCCGTCATCTTCAGATAGCCGTGCACATGGGGCCCATGGATGCGCGGGTCGTCGCCGGGCACACGGGTGTGCCGCAGGCCCAGCGGGCGCAGCAGGCGAGCGGTGATCACCTCGCCGTAGCGGCGCCCCGTCAGCGCCTCGATCAGGAGCGCCAGCAGGACGTAGTTGATGCCCCGGTACTCCTGCCGGGTGCCCGGGGCGAACTTCATGGCATCGTTCGGGATCAGCGCCACGATCCGGTGGGGCGTCCACCGGTCGTAGCGGTGCCGCACGAGGGTCTCCGGGACGGAGAGGTCGTAGGGCAGCTCCCGCTCGTCGGGGAGACCACTGGTGTGCCGCAGCAACTGCAGCACCGTGATCGGCGGGAAGCGCGACGGGAGCAGGCCCGGCAGGAACCGCTGGACGGGCGTCTCCAGCGAGAGGCGGCGTTCGGCCGCGAGCTGCAGCACCACCGTCGCCACGAACACCTTGGTGATACTGCCGATCCGGAAGGTGTCCCGCTCATGGATCGCCCGGCCGCTGACCCGGTCGGCGACGCCCGCGGTGCCGTACCACCGCCCCGCCGAGCCGCTCACCCGCAGCTGGGACCCGGTCAGCTGCGGATGCGCCAGGTCGCCTATGGCGGCCCGCAGCGCCGGGACGTTCAGCGGGGGAACGGGCGCGGGCGCCGGACCGGGCCGCGGCGGCGGACCGTCCGATGAGCGGGCCGCGGTCGGCCGGGCGGCGGCCCGCGCGGGGCCCGCGGTCGCGACGGCCACCGCACCGGCCAGCGCGGTGCCCACAACTGCCCTGCGGGACAAGGGAGAAGGACTCATGTCGAACAGCTTTCCGGAGTCCGCCCGTACCGGCCTCAGGGATCTCCCTGAACCGCCCCTGATCCGCCACGAGCGCATCCCTGAGCCCCTGCGGGTACGCCCCTGAGCCGTTCCGGACGCGGTCCCGAACCGGCTCCGGACACGCCCCTGACAACACGCCCCTGACAACGCGCCCCGAGCCGCGCGTCTCCACGCCGCCTGTTCGCGGTCCGGCTCGCCGCCCGGTCGCCGCGTGCCCGCCCGGCAGCCGAGTAGAGGGAGCCGTGGCCGAGGCTTAGCGTGGAGGGAGTTCCCACACGGAGGGGGCCTGCCATGTCACTCGGCCAGCGGGAGAG